>CAVYAX010000006.1:0-185425 GCA_963766525.1 uncultured Actinomycetes bacterium | reverse complement strand
GCCGGCATGCCGTGCGAACACCTCGTCGATGCCGGCGCTGTCACGGATGTCGAGCTCCGTGGGGATGAACTCGTCCGGAAAGCGCCGCGCGAGCATCTCGCTCATCGGCGCCGTCGACGCGTCCGGTCCGAAGAACCGCGCGCGCATGTCGTTCTCGATGCCGACGACCGTCCAGCCCGCCTGCGCGAAGTACACGACGGACTCCGAGCCGATGAGCCCTCCGGACCCGGTGATGATCGCGATCGGCATGCGGGTCAGAGCGCAGCCACGATAGCCGTGCCGGTCATTCCTTGGAGCGAGGCGGAACGGGCGCTATTTGATTTGCGGGCCGTAGCCCCACTTCGGCATCGCCGACCGCGCGCCGACCGCGACAGCACGCTCCGTGTCGGCGCTGCGCAGCGTCGTGGGGTACGGCGGGCGCTTCCAGGGGTGCCAGCCGATCGTGCCGTAGTGCGCGCGAAGGAACGCGGTGAGATCGCCGCGGTGATCCGGGCAGGCGTAGCGCGTCGGTCCGTAGAGCCCCTTGCCATGCCACACGAGCCACCGCTCGGGCATCGCGTCGAGGTAGGCGCCCCACACGACCTCTGCGACGGTGTGCTCGAGGCTCACCTGCGTCAGCGGATCGGGTTGGCGATCGCAGTACTGACACCGGAACACGAGACGACACGGCATGTCCCCAATCAGGGTACCCCTGCCGCCTAATGGGTCAACAACCGGATGCGCGAGCGCGCCGGCCCGCGCGGCGGGCGTGCGCAGGGACCCGGGCTCAGGACCCCCAGCCGCCCTGGCGCCGCGTCGCGGCGAACCAGGCGTGATCCGTGTCGGCGTGGCGGAGGCTCGACGGGTACGGCGGGCGCTTCCAGACGTGGTAGCCGATCGTGCCGAAGTGCTCGCGCAGATAGGCGACGAGATCGCCGCGGTGCTCTGTGCAGGCATAACGCGGGGAGCCGTACAGCCCGCGCGCGTGGAAGACGAGCCAGTTTCCCGGCAGCGCGTTCTGAAAGGCGCCCCAGGTGTTCTCGCGCATGGCCGTCTCGAGACTGAGCTGGGTCATCGGGTCCGGCTCGGCGTCGCAGAACTGACACCGGAAGATGAAGCGCAAGGGCACGCGATCAGCCTAGCGCGCACACCAAGCGGCCTAGCCATGTGACAGAACTGCAAAATCTCTGTGCCAAGTCTGCGCAGCTCGGGGGTGCCCGCGGCGATCGGCGGTACTGTCGACGGCGCTATGGATCCCGCCGCCGCCCTGCGCAAGCACTTCGGCTTCGACGCCTTCCGCCCCGGCCAGGAGGAGGCCGTCCGGGCTGCCATCGGCCCGCCCGCACGCGACGTGCTCGTCGTGATGCCAACCGGGGCGGGCAAATCGCTGTGCTACCAGCTGCCCGCGCTCGTGCGCGACGACCTGACGCTCGTCGTGTCGCCGCTCGTGTCGCTCATGCAGGACCAGGTCGAGGCGCTCGAGGCGATCGCTCCCGGCCGCGTCGGGCTCGTCAACGCCCAGCGCGACGGCGCCGACAACCGCGCCGCGCTGCAGCGCGCGGCGGCCGGTGGGCTGCGGCTGCTGTACGTGGCGCCCGAGCGGTTCTCCTCCGCCCCGTTCCTGGACGCGATGAAGGGTTGCCGGATCGGCCTGTTCGTCGTCGACGAGGCGCACTGCGTGTCGCAGTGGGGACACGACTTCCGCCCGGACTACTTCCGGCTGGCGGATGCCGCGCGCTGGCTGGAGGCGGAGGCGATCATCGCGTCGACGGCGACGGCCACGCCGCAGGTCGCGCGCGACATCGAGTCGCGGCTGGGCCTGCGCGACCCGGTGCGCGTGTCGACGGGCTTCGACCGGCCGAACCTCTCGTTCGCGGTGATCCCGTGTGCGACGACGACCACCAAGCACCGCCACATCGCGGCGGCGCTCGCGGCGCCGGGCGCGACGCCCGCGATCGTCTACGCCGGCACCCGTGCCGGCGCCGACAAGCTCGCGCTGAAGCTCTCGACGGCGCTCGACGGCGGCGTCGCGGCGTATCACGCGGGCCTCGGCCGCGAGCAGCGCGCGGCCGTGCAGCGGCGGTTCATGGACGGCGAGCTGTCCGTCGTCGTAGCGACGAACGCCTTCGGCATGGGGATCGACAAGGCGGACGTGCGGACGGTCTGCCACGAGACCGTCCCCGGCTCGATCGAGGCGTACTACCAGGAGGCGGGGCGCGCGGGTCGCGACGGCCGGCCGGCGCGCGCGCTGCTGTTCGCGGAGAGCCGCGACAAGGGCTTGCACGTGTTCTTCATCCAGCGCGGCGAGCTGTCCGAGCAGGCGATCACGACCGTCGCCCACCGGCTGGCGGCCCGCGCGACCGACGGGCGCTACGACATCGGCGCGGACGAGCTCGCGGCGATCCTCGGCGCGCGCGGCGAGGAGGCCGACCAGGTCCGCTCGGTCATCGGGCACCTCGTGCGAGCGGGGGTCGTGCGGCCGGCGCCGTCGTCGCCCGACCGCGTGCGCGGGCGGATCGAGGGGCCGTACGACGCGCGGGCGCGCGCCGCGTGCAGGGCGTCCGCGGCCGACGGCCAGCGCGCGCGCTGGCGCCAGTACCGCGCGGTGTGGGCGTTCGTGGAGGGGTCGGCGTGCCGCCGGACGACGATCCTGCGCCACTTCGGCGACAAGGGCGCGCGCGTCCCGCACCAGGACCCGGATGTGCCTTGCTGCGACGTGTGCGACGCGAGCTGGGTCCCGGCGCCGCCGGTCTCGCGGCGCGCGCGCGCACGTGCGCCCACCGGCGACCTCGACCTCGACGGCGCGATCCTGCGCGTGGTCGAGTCCGCGACGCCGCCGGTCGGGCGAACGCGGGCGGTCGAGATCCTCCGCGGCGGGCGCGCGAAGGAGCTGCTTGCCCGCGGCTACGACGGCTTGCCCGAGTACGGCACGTTCGACCACCTGAGCGCGGCCGAGGTGCTCACGCGGGTCGACGAGCTCATCGAGGCGGGCCGCCTGCGCTCGACGGGCGGCGCGTTCCCGAAGCTCGAGCCGTGCGAGCAGCCCGTCGCCGCCGAGCCCCGCGCCGCGGCCGACCCGCTGGCCGCGGCCGACCCGCTCGCCGAGCCACCGGCCGCAACCGAACCCCTTGCCGCAACCGCGCGCGACGCGTCCCCTGCGGCTGGCGCGCGGGCGGCGGCCTAGCCGTGCCCCGCGATCCCTTGCGCGTCGGCGTGCTGGCCTCCGGCACCGGCACGAACCTGCAGGCGCTGCTCGACGGCGTCCACGGCCGCGAGGCGGAGGTCGTCGGCGTCGCGACGGACCGGCCGGGCGCGGTCGCGCTCGAGCGCGCCGAGGGCGCCGGGATCGAGACGGGCATCTTCGTCCTCGCCGACTACGAGGATCGCGCCGCCCGGGACACGGCGATGGCCGACTGGATGGCCGAGCGCGACGTCGAGCTCGTCGTGCTCGCGGGCTACATGGCGATCCTCACGAGCCCCTTCCTGCAGCGCTTCGCGGGCGCCATCGTGAACGTCCACCCGTCGCTGCTGCCGGCGTTCCCCGGCGTGCGCGCGATCCAGCAGGCGCTGGACTACGGCGTGAAGATCTTCGGCGTCACCGTGCATTTCGTCGAGGACGACGGCGGCGTCGACACCGGGCCCGTGATCCTGCAGCGCGGCATCGAGCTGCCGGGAGCGAGCGATCCCGAGGAGGTCCACGAGCACCTGCGGCCGATCGAGCACGCGCTCGTCCCGGAGGCCGTCCGGCTCATCGCCAGCGGCGCCGTGACCCGCGACCCCGACAACCCGCGGAGGGTGATCATCGCCCCCGTGAAAGTGGACGCCGAGGCGTAGCGCGCGGAGGCTCAGCTCCCGACCGGCGGCGCCGGCGGCGGCGCGGCCTTCGCGCGCGACCGCCGCTTGCGCACGGCCGGCGACTGCGACGACGGGCAGAAGTCCGCGAGCACGCAGTCCTCGCAGCGCGGCTTCTTCGCGTCGCACACCCGCCGCCCGTGGAGGATCAGCCGGCAGGACAGCAGCCCGCGCTCGGACGCCGGCACCATCGGGTTGAGCTCCTGCTCGACCTTCACCGGGTCGTCCTGCTCGGTCAGCCCGAGGCGCCGCGACAGCCGCAGCACGTGCGTGTCGACCGGCAAGCCGGGCTTGCCGAACGCCACGCTCAGCACGACGTTCGCCGTCTTGCGCCCCACGCCAGGCAGCGCGACGAGCTCCTTCATCGTGCTCGGCACCTCGCCGCCGTGGCGATCGACGACCGCCCGCGCCATCCCCAGCAGGCTGCGCGACTTCGCGTTGAAGAACCCGGTCGAGCGGATCATCTCCTGCAGCTCGACCTCGTCGGCCCCCGCGAGCGCCTCGGCGTCCGGGAAGCGCTCGAACAGCGCCGGCGTCACCGAGTTGATCATCTTGTCGGTGCTCTGCGCCGACAGGATCGTCGCGACGAGCAGCTCGTAGGGGTTGCGATGGTCGAGCTCGCAGAGCTCCGCCGCGCTGCCGGGGTACTCGCCTGCGAGCCGCGCGTGGGCTTCGCGGGCGCGGCCTGGAGCTGTCCGAGGTCTCTTCACCGGGATCGATCCTACGACGGTCGTCCGTTGCGGCTTTACGCGCCGTCCGCCGCCAGCCATGATGAAGCCGTGGCCCTGGTCAAGCCGACGGCATGACGCTGCGCGCCGCCCTTTGCGGCGCGCTGCTCGCGTGCCTGATCGCGGTCCCGATCGCGGACGCCGTCGTGCGCGACGGCAGCGGCGGCCCCGACCGGCTCACCGGCACGAACATGCGCGACCTGATGCGCGGCGGACACGGCTCGGACCGCCTCGTCGGACGTGGCGGCGAGGACGTCCTCATCGGCGACTTCGGCAACGACCGCCTCCTCGGCGACAACGGCAACGACCGCCTGCAAGGCGACTCGGGCACCGACCGGCTCATCGGCGGCGCCGGCGTCGACCAGCTCGACGGCGGCACCGGCAACGACAAGGTCGACGGCGGGCCCGACGACGACCGCATCGACGGCGGCGACGGCGACGACACGCTGCTCGGCGGCGAGGGCAACGACTTCATCCTCGAGAAGGGCTTCGGCAACGACATCCTCGTCGACGGCGGCCCCGGCGACGACTACCTCAACAGCAACCGCGGCAGCGACCGCGCGGTGCTCGGGCGCGACGGCGACGACATCCTCATCGCCGGCAACGGCGCCGACGCGCTCAACGGCGGTGGCGGCGACGACGTGCTCGAGGGCGGCGCGGGCAACGACCTGCTCGAGGGCGAAGGCGAGGACGACCTCATCATCGGCGGCGGCGGGACGAACACCATCCGCGGCGGCGCCGGCAACGACACGATCCATACCGGCTTCATCCCCGGCGACGTCGACTGCGGCGAGGGCATCGACACGGTCTATGGCGACTACGTCTCGCTCGCGCGGGCCGAGCGCGGCACGCCCGAGCAGGTGCAGGACCCGCTCGTGCGCGAGCCGTGGCGCTTCGACAACTGCGAGGTGCTCATCGCCGTCAGCGTGCGCGACTTCCCGCTCGCTCCGGAGCGGGTCAACTCGCAGTGGGTCGACTGGCGCGAGCAGGAGGGCAGGGCGAGCAACGCCGGCCTCGAGCAGGCCGGCGCGCCCGGCGCCGCGGCGATCGCGCTCGTCAACACCTTCAACTCCTCGCAGCCCGCCCCGCGCTACGGCCAGGCGACCTCCGGCAACGACTCGCTCAGCGTCCGCAACCCCAAGTCGCTCGCCTCCGACGGCGGCCTCTACGGCCTCTCCGGCAACGACCGCCTCGAGGGCGACAGCAGCTCCGACCGGCTCTACGGCGGCTCGGGCAACGACGGCCTCTACGGGCGCGGCGGCTCCGACGTCCTCGACGGCGGCGACGGCCGCGACACGCTCGAGGGCGGCCGCGGCGAGGATCTGCTCGACGGCGGCAACGGCGGCGACCGCCTCAACGGCGGCTTCGGCGACGACCTGCTCGACGGCGGCGGCGGCAACGACGTCATCACGTCGGTCTCGGGCGGCCGCGACAGGATCGACTGCGGGCCCGGCAACGACCGCGTGATCATGGATCGCACGGACACCGCGGTGAACTGCGAGCGGCGCGGCTGAGGAGGCCGATATGCTCGCCCCATCGCCGATACAACCGACAGCGAAGCACCCGAGACGACCACCGCACCGGGCGCGGTGAAGGTCCGCAGAGCGCTTCTCTCGGTCTCCGACAAGCGCGGCATCGTCGAGTTCGCGCGCGGGCTCGCGCAGCTCGGCGTCGAGCTCGTCTCGACCGGCGGCACCGCCAAGGCGCTGCTCGACGCGGGCCTCGACGTCCGCTCGATCGAGGACTTCACGGGCTTCCCCGAGATGATGGACGGCCGCGTGAAGACGCTGCACCCGCGCCTGTACGCCGGGCTGCTCGCCGTGCGCAGCGACCCCGAGCACATGGCCGCGATCTCCGAGCACGAGATCGAGGAGGTCGACCTCGTCTGCGTCAACCTCTACCCGTTCGAGTCGACCGCCGCGCGCCGCGACGTCGGCGAGGCCGAGATCGTCGAGAACATCGACATCGGCGGCCCGACGATGATCCGCGCGGCGGCGAAGAACCACGCCTACGCGGCGGTCGTCACGAGCCCGGAGTCCTACGACGCGGTGCTCGACGAGCTGCGCGAGGGCGACGGCCTGCTGTCGACCACGACGCGCGAGTCGCTCGCCGCCGAGGCCTTCGCGTACACCGCGCGCTACGACACCGCGATCGCGCGCTGGTTCGCCGAGAAGTCCGAGGACTTCCCGCCGCTGCACGTGCGCGCCTACGAGAAGGTGACGGATCTCTCCTACGGCGAGAACCCGCACCAGCGCGCCGCCTACTACTCGCAGGTCGGCTCGCGCACACACGTGCTGTCGCAGGTCCAGCAGCACCACGGCAAGCAGCTCTCCTTCAACAACCTGCTCGACCTCGACGCCGTGCGCAAGATGATCGCCGACTTCCCCGACGATCCGGCGTGCGTCATCGTCAAGCACAACAACCCCTGCGGCGCAGCCATCGGCGACAGCCCGCTCCAGGCCTACGAGCGCGCGTTCGCGACCGATCCTCTCAGCGCGTTCGGCGGCGTCATCGCGTTCAACCGGCCCGTGGACGAGGCGACGGCGAACAAGCTCTCCGAGCAGTTCGTCGAGGTCCTGTTCGCGCCGAGCTACGCGCCGGAAGCCATGGAGATCCTGATCCGCAAGCCGTCGATCCGGATCCTCGAGAACAACGAGCGCCGCACCGCGCAGGTCGCGGAGCCCGACATCAAGCAGGTCCTCGGCGGGCTGCTCGTCCAGGACCGCGACATCGAGTTCGCCGATCGGACAGAGATGGAGGTCGCGACGGCGCGCGCGCCGACCGACGACGAGTGGCGCGACTTGCTGTTCGCGTGGCAGATCTGCAAGCACGTGCGCTCCAACGCGATCGTGCTGGCGCGCGACCAGACGACCGTCGGCATCGGCGCCGGGCAGATGAGCCGCGTCGACTCCGTGCGCCTGGCCGTCGACAAGTCGCGCGTGGAGTCGCTGCACGGCGCGGTGCTCGCGTCCGACGCGTTCTTCCCGTTCTCCGATGGTCCCGAGATCGCGATCGGCGCCGGCATCACGGCGATCATCCAGCCGGGCGGCTCGCGCAACGACCCGCAGGTGCGCGAGGCGGCCGACGCCGCCGGCATCGCGATGGTCTTCACGAGCCGGCGCCACTTCCGGCATTGACGCCGCGCCCTCGCGCCGCGCAGGAGGCCGAATGAGCGGCGTCGAGCGCTTCGCCTCGGGCGGCGCCCTGGGAGGCGTCGTTCGGCTACTCGCGTGCGGTGCGCTGCGGCGAGTTCGTGTTCGTCGCAGGGACGACATCGATCAGCGAGGACGGCGTCGTGCTCTCGCCGGGCGATGCCGCCGGCCAGGTCCACGCGGTGATCGACGCGATCGAGCGGGCGCTCGCGAGCGCCGGCGCGCGGCTCGATCAGGTGGTGCAAACGCGGATGTTCGTCACCGACATCAGCCGTTCCGAGGAGATCGGGCGCGCGCACGGCGAGCGCTTCGCCGCGCATCCGCCGGTAACCACGATGGTGCAGGTGGAGGCGCTCATCGACCCCCGCATGCTCGTGGAGATCGAGGCCGTCGCCTACCTCGATCCGTCCGGTCCGTAGCCCACACTCCGCCGCTCGTGACCGCCGCTCAGCCAGCCAGCCGCCCCTCCGCGCGCGGCCAAGCCCTCACCCTCCGGGCGTGGCAGGAAGCCGCGCTCGAGCGGATGGCCGACTGGCGCGAGGGACCGTTTCTGCTGTCAGCGGCGCCCGGCGCCGGCAAGACGATCCCGAGCCTCGTCTACGCGCGCAAGCTGCTCGACGCCGGCATCGTGACCCGTGTCCACGTCGTCTGCCCGACGACGCCGCTGACGCGCCAATGGGCCGAGGCGGCCGGCCGCATCGGCGTCCAGCTCGCGCCGGACTCGATCGAGCTGCACCCGCCGCGCGACTTCCACGGGATCGCAGCGACCTACGCGCGCGTCGCGTCGTCGGCGAAGCGCTGGGCGTCGCAGTGCGGCGAGCGCACGCTCGTCATCGCCGACGAGTGCCACCACATGGGCGACGAGCTCGCCTGGGGCGAGGGCTTCGCGAAGGCGTTCTCGGCCACGCCGCGCTGGCTGCTGCTGTCCGGCACGCCCTTCAGGTCCGACCACTGCGCGATCGCCGGCGTCCGCTACGACGCAGGCGTCGCGATCCCCGACGTGAGCTACAGCTACGCCCAAGCCGTGCGCGACGGGATCTGCCGGCCGGTCGCGTTCATCCCCTACGACGGCACGCTCTCGTGGCAGTCCGGCGACGACGTCATCGAGTCCTCGTTCGACGACGTCCTCTCCACGCGCGAGGCGAGCCGCCGCTACCGCACCGCGATCTCGACCGAGCTCGCCGACGGCCTGCCGCGGATCCTGCGCTCCGCCCACGAGCGGCTCGAGGAGGTGCGCGCGTCCGGGCACCCCGACGCGGGCGGGCTCGTCGTCACCGCCGACGGCGCCCACGCCCGGCGCGTCGCGGCCGTGCTGAAGGAGATCACGGGCAAGGCGCCCGTCGTCGTGGTGCACACCGACGCGCGCGCGGCGCAGAAGCTGCGCGCGTTCGGCAAGAGCCGCGAGCGCTGGATCGTCGCGGTGAACATGGTCTCCGAGGGCGTCGACATCCCGCGCCTGCGCGTCGGCGTCTACGCGACCGCGGCCAAGACGCCGCTGATCTTCCGCCAGATCGTCGGGCGGTTCGTGCGGACCCTGCAAGGCCGGCCCGCCGAGCTGAGCTACCTCTTCCTGCCGGCCGACCGGCTGCTGCGGATGCATGCCGCCGACGTCGAGGAGGAGCTGCGTCACGTCCTCAAGGCGCCGGACGAGATCGACGGCGGTGAGCTCGACGAGCTGCGCGAGGCGCGCGTGCAGACCGAGCCCGACCCGGCCGACGCGTTCGTCCCGCTCACGGCCGACGTCGCGCCGCAGCTCGCGCTGTTCGGGGGCGGCCCGCCGCCGCCGGTCGTCAAGCCGATGACGTTCGCGAGCGCTGTGGGCGCGGCCGAGCCCGAGCCCGAGCCGCCGCCCGAGCCCGCGTTCAAGCGCCGCGCCCGGCTGCGCGACAAGCGCCACGGCCTCGTCAAGACGCTGGCGGGGTTCAACGGCAGCTCGCATCGCGAGGTCAACGCGTGGCTGAACCGCGTGTCCGGCGTGCGCAGCGTCGGCGACGCGTCGATCGAGCAGCTCGAGCGCTCGATCGAGCTCGCGCTCGCCGAGCTCGACCGGCTCAGCCGCCGGCGCGCGAGCTGAACGCGCCCGGCGCCGAGAGAACCCGGACCCTCCGCGCGGGTCCGGACCCTCCGCGCGGGTCCGGACCCTCCGCGCTCAATCGTCGGGGCGCGCGCGGGTGAACCGTTCGGCCGGGACCTCCTCGCGCGGCATCTTGCTGGGGTTGAACCCGTCCCGCGTCCTGTCCTCGTCGCAGACGATGTCCGGTCGTTCGTGGCCGAACGTGATCGAGCGGCCGCCGCCGCGCCCGTAGTTTCGCTTGCCGGGCGGGGGCTTCAGGTACTTGCGCCGCAAGAACTTCGCGCCCTTGCCGAGCTTGAAGCACACGTGCTGGCGATCGCTGGAGAAGTAGCCGATGTCGCCGCTGATCGGCAGGGCCGGCGAGCCCGTGCCGCCGGGCGCCGTGTTGACGAACACGTACCCGTCCTCCGTCGGCGTGACTTCGATCCCGAGCCGCTGGAGCTTCGCGAACAGGACGAGCCTCGCCGAGCTGCGGCCCCTGCAGTCCTGCGGGCGCACCTGCTTGAAGCACAGCACCGCCCTGACGCGCAGCGGCAGCCCGTCCTGGCGCTCGTCGCCGGCGATCCGCAGCGAGTTGGCGACGACCTCCTCCTTCGACTCGGCGCAGACCGGGCCGCGGTCGAAGCACACGCCCAGGACCTTCGGGATGTCGCGCAGCGTCAGCGCGAGCGCGCCGCTCCACTTCGCCGACGGGCTCGTGAGGCGCGTGTCGATGACGAGCGTGGGCTGGCGCGGCGGGCCGTCGGTGACGTACTTCAGCCGGAAGGGCGTCTGGATCACCTCGGCCTCGAGCTCGCGCAGGTTGCTGACGCGCGCGGCGATCTCCGTCCCGCCCTTGCCCGTCAGCACGGTGATGCGGTCGCCGCCGGGCTGTAGCGCGACGAAGCGCCCGCCGGTCAGCTTGAACTCCACGTCTCCGATCGCCGGGCCGCCCGCCGAGCGGACGAACGCGCCGCAGCGGCGCTCGTCGCAGCGATCGTCCTGGTAGTCGACGTTGAACCGGCGCGGCACGCGTTGCGCGCGCACGAGCAGGTGCCTGCGGCCCTCGTCGCCGAGGCCGCGGACGAGAAGCGCCAGCCCGCGCAGCGGCCCGGACGCCGCGTAGCCGACGTGCACGTCCTTGGCGACGGCGACCTTCACCCGCAGATCGCCGGGCAGCCCGTCGAGGCTGCCCTGCAGGCGCAGCGGCCGCGCCGAGCCGCCCGCCCGCGTCGCCTTCGCGCCCGAGCCGCCGCAGCGGCGCGCGGAGGTCGCGCCCTCCTCGCGCTTGCGCTGCGTGATGACGTCCAGCCGGACCCTCCGCCCGCCGGGCCGCGCGATGCCGACCACCAGCGGGCTCGCGGTGTAGCTCGCTCGCCGCAGCCCGGTCAGCCTCGCGCGCACCGCGTAGCGCGACGGCAGGTCTCGGAAGTAGAGCCCGTCGGCGCCGTCGCGGAACGGCGCCGGCGCCTCGCCGCAGCCGTCCGTGGCGATGACGCCGAGCCGGCCGATCGGGCGCGACGCGGTGAACGCCACCGCGTTGCTGCCCGGCGACAGCCGCAGGTCGAGGCGCTCGGGCACGTCGCGCGCGTCCAGCGCGACGCGGCGTAGCCGCGGGGGCAGCGGCGGTCCGCTGGCCACGAGGTGCAGCGAGCGCAGCGGGCTCGACGCGGCGTACGTGGCGTGCACGCCCGAGCTCGTGTTCAACCCGAACGTCAAGTCCGAGGGCAATCCGGCCAGGGCCCCCCTGAGGACGAGCGGGCCCTGCTTCGGCGCCACGACCGTCCGCACGTCGACGTCCAGCGGCCGCGCGCTGCTGCGCCCGATGCTCGCCACGATCCGGCCCTTGGGACCGTGCGGCGCCGCGAACGCGACGCGGCGCAAGCCCGACACGCGCACCGCGACCGCGTAGCGACCCGGCTCGTCGCGGTACACGACGCGGTCGCGGCCGTCCGCCGGTGCGGGCACGCCGGCGGTCCCGTCCGTCGCGGTCACGTCGATCTGCCCGATCGGCCGTGACGCGGTGAACGCGAAGCGTGTCAGGCGCGAGCGGTCGCGCAGCAGCACGACGCGCCCCGAAGGCAGGCCGTCGATCGTGCCGGACACGCGCCGCGCGGAGGCGAACAGCGGCCGCCGCGAGGTCGCGTCGAACGCGATCCGGCCGATCGACGCGCCGCCCCCGTCGTAGTCGATCGTGCTCGCGCCCGGCCCGATCCGCAGGCCGACGCTCGCGGGAAGGTCGGCGATCGTCCCCGTGAGGCGCTGCCCCGCCCGCGGGAGGTCGACGGTGAACGCGAACGGCTGGCGCGCGAGCGACGCCCGGAACGCCAGCGGCGACGAGCCCAGCACCTGCACGCGGCTGATCCCGCGCAGGCGCACGGCGATCCCCTCCTTCGGCCCGTCGCTCACGATCCGCAGCCCCGATCCGGCCCCCGCCACCGGCCGCGCCTCGCCGCGCTTGACCACCGCCAAGCCGAACGAGCCCACGGCGCCGGGCGCGCTGACGTCGAGCGTGCCGTCGCCGGGCACGTCCACGTCGACGCGCCGGGGAACGTCGAGGATGTCGACCCGCACGTTGCCTGGCAGGCCACCTCCGTGCGCGGCGAGATGCAGCGCGCGCAGCCGGTCGGACGCGGTGTACAGCGCCCGGGTGGCGGCGCCCGCGCCGCGCAGCTCGAAGCGCACCTCGCGCGGCAGGCCCTCGAGGCTGCCGGCGAGGACGAGCGGCTCCGCGGCGCCGAGCGCCGCGCGCACGTCGACGTCGACGGGGCGCCCGCCGGCGCGGCCGAACGCGACGCTGACGGGGCGCGGCGCGTAGGCGACCTTGCGAATCCCGGTGATGCGGGCGTGCACCGCGTAGGCGCCGGGCACGTCGCGGTAGTAGAGGACGTCGCGGCCGGCCGGGTGGTCCGGCACCGGCGTCCCGTCCGTCGCCGACACGTCGACCCTGCCCAGCGGCTTGGAGGCCTCGAACGTAAAGCCGCCGCCACCGCCGCCGAAGCGGACCTTCGCCGACGGGAAGTCCGCGATCCGCACGTCGACGCGCCGGGCGCGCTGGAAGATCGCCCGTTGGGAACTGGCAGCGAGCACGATGCTGCCGATCGCTTGGCCGTGGCCGTCGTAGTCGATCCGCCCGTGCGGCAGGTCGAGCGCGAGCCCGATGCGCGCAGGCAGGTCGGCGATCGTGCCCGTCAGGCGCAGGCCGGAACGCGGCTCGTCGTAGGTGATGGCGAAGCGCTGGCGCGCAAGCGTGGCATCCAGGCGCAGCGGGCTCGTCCGCACGAGGACGCGCTTCAGGCCGCGCAGCCGGATCGCCGCCGCGGTCGAGCCGACGATCCTCATCCCCGCGCGCTCGCCCGCGACCGGGCGAGGCTTGCCGCGCGCGGCGATCGCCACCGACAGCGTGCCGACGGGCCTGTCCGCGACGGCCTCGAACGCCTTGCCGCGGCGCAGCTGGTCGACGCGCAGGCGGCGCGGGAGGTCGCGCACGTCCAGCCGCACGCTGCGCGCCTGCTTGGGCAGCGGCCCGCCGCTGGCCGCGAGCTTGATCGAGCCGAGCGCGCGCGTCGCGTCGTAGGCGACGTGCAGCGCGGGCCTGCTCTCGATCCGCACCGCCATCTTGCCGGGAAGCTTCGTCAGCGTGCCCGTCAGGACGAGCGGCCGCGAGGACCCGAAGCGCGCCCGCACGTCGACGTCGATCGGCCGGCCGCTCGACCGGGTGAGCGCCGCGCGGATCGCCCCGCGCCTGGCGACGGGCAGCACGAGCCGCAGCCCGCGCAGGCCCGAGATGCGCAGGTGGGCGACGAGCCGCGACGCCCGGCGGCCGGAAGCCGCGCCGCCGCCGCTCGCGGCGCGGCCGCCCGAAGCCGCGCCGCCGCCGCTCGCCGCGCGGCCACCCGAAGCCGCGCCGCCGCTGGACGCCGCGCGGCCGCCGCTCGCGGCGCGGGCCACGCCCACGTCGCGGTAGTAGACGACATCTCTCCCCCGCGGCGCGCGCGGCGGCGCGGGGCCCGTCGTCGCGACGAGGTCGATCGCGCCGAGCGGCTTCGTCGCGTTGAACGAGATCCTTGTCGCGCGCTTGCGCCCCGTGGCGAAGCGCACGCCGCCCGTGGGCAGGCCGTCGATCGTCGCGGCGATCCTTCGCAGCGCACCGAACCGGCCGCGCGCCGCGAGCGCGATCCGGCCGATCGAGTCGCCGTGGCCGTCGTAGTCGATCGCGCCGCCCGGCAGGTCGGCGCGCAGGCTCACGCGCGCGGGCAGGTCGGCGATCGACCCCGACACGCGCAGGCCGCGAACGGCGTCGCGGATCGCGACAGAGAACGGCTGCCGGGCGATCGTCGCGTCGACCACCACGGGCCCGGTGGCGTCGACGCTCGCCGACTGCAGCCCCCGCAGCCGCGCGCCGAACGACAAGAAATCGCCTTGGCGGTCGGCGCGCACGCCCGGCTCGGTCCCCGCCACCGCGAGCGGCTCGCCGCCACCGCTCGCCGCGGCCACGTCGACCTGGCCGATCGGGCCGCTCGCCGTGAACGTCCCCGCCGCCGCGCCCGTGAGCGCGAAGCGCAGGCTGCCCGGAAGGTCGGCGATCGCCGCCGTGGCGACCGCGCGCAGCCGCCCGCCCGAGCGCTGCTCGTAGCGCGCCCGGAGCGACGCGATCGGCGCGCCTGCGTCGTAGGCGACGTTCGGCCGGCCGGCGGCGTCCTGCGCGTACGAGACCGCCACGCGATCGGGCAGCTTGTCGACGACGGCATGCAGCGACTGCGCGCTGGCGCCGTCGTCGAGCGTCCCGTCGATCGTCGCCACGGACGGGTGCGACGTCGTCACGCCGACGTCGATGCGCGGGCTTGCGAGCGTCGCGTCGACACGGACGCGCTCCGCGACCGGCGCGAAGCCGACCGCCACGCGCCCGGGGCGCAGCCGCGAGCCGCCCGACCCGGGGTCGAACAGCTCGGCGATCGTGACCAGGCCGTCCGTCGCTCCGCCGACGGTCTGCTGCACGGCGAAGTGGTTCTTGTCGCCGCCGACGCCGAGCAGCACGGCCGCCCGGAAGCGGCGCGGCGCCCGGCTCGTGCGCGCGTCGTAGCCGACGGCGATCCGCTGGCGGCCCAGGTCGCCGCCCGTCGGATCGCGCGCGACCACCTCGACGGACGCCGGCAGCGGCGCCCGCGATCCGCCGATCCGGTCGACGACCAGCGTGATCCGGTCCGTGCTCAGCACGACGACCGTGGCGAGCAGGTCGACGCTCCCGCCGGCATCGACGCGCAGCGGCGTCGGGACGTCGATGAGCGTCGTCGTCGCGCGGCGGATCTCGCCGCCGTCGGGCTGCTTGTGCGCCGTCACGAACGTGATGACGGGGTTCGGCAGGCTCGCGGCCGGCGCCGGCGCCGACCCTACGGCGAGCAGCCCGGCCGAGGGCCAGCAGCGTGGCGCAGCGCAACACGACCCGATCCGACCACGACCGCCTGCCGAAGTCAATCGGCGCGATCCCGGAGAGTGGGCCGTCTGGGACTCGAACCCAGAACCTCGAGGTTAAAAGCCTCTCGCTCTGCCAATTGAGCTAACGGCCCGGGATCGGGGCCCGGCGTCGCCGAGAAGCTCTCCGCCGACGACGAGATACCCCCAGGGGGAGTTGAACCCCACTCCTCGAGCTTGAAAGGCTCACGTGCTAACCGTTACACCATGGGGGCGTGCGCCCGCAGCATTCTAGGCGCGAATCCACGGCCGCACTCGCGGACGCCGGCCACGACCCGCCCGGGAATGAGTAGCCTGCCCCGGCGCGCGTAGCTCAGCGGCTAGAGCATCGCCCTTACAAGGCGAGGGTCGCCGGTTCGAATCCGGCCGCGCGCATCGCGCCTTCGCCGCCGCTACCCTCGTGCGCAATGGCCGTCGACGCGGTGCGAGCGCAGGGCGCGTGGCTGACGGCAGCGGCCGCGGTCTGCGCGCTTGCGCTGCCGGCGAGCGCGCCCGCAGCGACCCCGTCGCCGGCGACCCTCGTCAATCAGGTCGTCACCCAGCCCGGCGGCAGCGGCGTCGGCCAGTTGACCTTCTCGACCACGTACACGGACGGTGGCGCGACCGGCGTGGCGACGCCGGGGCCGTTGCGGCTGGCGATCGGCAGCGTCTACCGGATTCGCACGTGCGTCTGGACGAAGGTGCCCGCGCAGGCCCCCTCGTCGGTCTGCGAGCAGGCCGAGACGCGCCCCAACGCGCTGACGGTCGTCACCGGCGTGACGGGCCCCTCCGCGCGCATGGCCGTCGAGCGCCCCGCTGCCGGCCAGCCCGCGGCGACGATCGCAGGGACGGTCCTCGTCGACGTCTCCCGCGGCGGCTGGATCCCCTACGCCAGCTCATGGCCCGCCGAGGGGCTGCCCGCGGCCGGGCACGCGGTGCCGGCGGTCGACCAGCTCTCCGGAGCCCTGCTCCCGCCGCAGGGCTTCGCGGTCTCCGGCTTTCCCGGCGGCGGCATCAACTCCGCCACGCAGGACTCGATCTGCCGCGAGGACCAGGTCGCACCGACGACCCCGGACGAGGGCTCCATCACGGCGCTCGGCGAGCTGCCGTTCGCCTACGAGGTCGGCGAGCCGGCGGGGCCGGTGCGCGGCGTCATGCTCATCCTGCACGGCGGCGGGTGGTCGAGCGTCGGGCGCGCGAAGCTCAGCCTCACGCGCGACGACGCGCGGCGCTGGCGCGGACGTGGCTGGCGCACGGTCAACTCGACGTACCGGCCGTGCGCCGCGTCGGCCTCCGACGTGCTGACCCTCTATGACCGCGTGCGCCGGACCTACGGCGCGTCGCTGCCGATCTGCGCCTTCGGCCGCTCGGCCGGCGGACACCTGTCGCTGCTGCTCGCCGCGCGCCGGCCGGCGCTCGGGTGCGTCGTCGCCGAGGCCGGCATCGCCGACCTGCCCGCGCTCGCCACGCAGACGACCTCGACCGGCAAGGTCGGGCCGTCGACGGTCGCCAACCTCGCGACGGCCGCGTTCGGCGTCGACCGCCTCGCGGGGATCAGCGCGGCCGGCTCGCCGGTCGCGGCTCGCGTGCTGTACGCGATCGCCGCGGCCGACACGCTCGTGCCGTTCGAGCAAGCCACCGCCTTCGCCGCCGCGCAGCGCGCGCGCGACCGGGCCGCCTACGTCGACGTCCTGCGCTTGGATCCGGGCACCGCGCCGTTCGAGCACGCCTTCGTCTCCGAGGATGCGCTGCAGCGGTTCTACGCCCGCGAGCAGGCGCTCGTCGCACCGCTCGAGATCGGCGCCGTCTCGGCACCCGCCACGGCGCGGCTACGGCTCGTCCGTTCGAACGGGCTGCGGGCGCGCTACACCTGCGCGGTCCGCTGCAGGGTGACCGGGCGCCTGGAGCTCGGCGCAGCCGCGGCGCGCCGCCTCGGGCTGGCGCGCGTCGTCGGACGCGGGTCCTCGCGACGCTCCTCGCGCGGAAAGGGAACGCTCACCGTGCGCCTCACGCGCGCCGCGCGCAGCAAGCTCGGGGCCGCCACGCTGCAGCTCGTCAGCGACGTCAGCGCGGTCGGAACGCGTCACCGCCAGACCGCGCGCGTCGTGCTCCGCCGTTCCTGACCCCCGCGGCGAAACGCCCGATATCGGCGCGTGGCAGCCGCGACTTGAGCGTCCTTGGACACATGAACCGGATTTGCGTGGCAGAACTCAGGTTGAGCCCCAGTACCAGCCGACGGCCTCGGCATGGACAAAAGGCTCAGCATCATCTGGAGAAGCCTTTGCGTCGGCGCAGCCCTCAGTCTCGCCGGCCCGCTCGCAAGCGCCGCGGCCGCGCCGGACCCGCTGCTCGCCGAGCAGTGGGCCCTCGCCGACCCCGCGGCGATCGGCGCCCCGGAGGCCTGGACGCAGTCGACCGGCGCCGGCGTGCTCGTCGCCGTGCTCGACACCGGCGTGCAGCTCAACCACCCCGACCTCGCCGCGAACATCTGGACGAACCCGGGCGAGATCGCCGGGAACGGCATCGACGACGACAACAACCGCATCGTCGACGACGTCCACGGCGCGAACATGTTCGACTTCGACAACAACGTCGAGGACGACAACGGCCACGGCACGCACGTCGCGGGGATCGTCGCGGCACGCCAGGGCAACGGCATCGGCGGCTCGGGCGTCGCGCCCGACGCGAAGATCCTGCCCGTCAAGATCCTCGACTCGAACATGGCCGGCAACACGGACACGCTCGCATTCGGCATCCGCTACGCCGTGGACCGCGGCGCGAAGATCCTCAACGTCTCCGTCAACACCGACGCGCAGACCGAAACCGTCGACTCCGCCGTGCGCTACGCCGGCGAGCACGGCGCGATCATCGTCGCGTCGGCCGGCAACAACGGCCGCAACATCGACCTTCAGCCGTCCTTCCCGGCATCGCTCGCCGATCCCGCCGTCTTCAGCATCGCCGCGGAGTCCGAGAACGGCCTGCTGTGGAAGCTCTCGAACACCGGCCAGGGCGTCGACCTCGCCGCGCCGGGCGAGCACATCGCGTCCACCGCGCGCAACTCCTCCTACCAGTCGCGGACCGGCACCTCGGCGGCGGCGCCGTTCGTCGCCGGCTCGCTCGCGCTGCTGTCGGCGGCGCGCCCCGATCTCTCGATGGGCGCCCTGCGCACGGTCGTCGCCGACTCGAGCAAGCGCACGAACCTCCTCACGTCGCTGCTGGGCGACGGCGAGCTGGACGTCGGCGCCGCGATGCACCGCGCGCTCGCCGGACGCCCATGGCGGACCGCCCCCGCCGAGGTCGTCGCTTCGAACGGTCCGTCGCTCCGCCTCCACGTGAAGTCCAAGGTCCGCTCGGGCGCCAGGGTCACGCTGAAGTGGACGCCGACCGCGACGGACAGCGTCGCCACCTGGCGCGTCTCGCTCGACGGTCGCGTCGTCAAGACCCTGCCCGCCACGGCCGGCGGCGTCTCGCGCCGCATGACCCGCGTCGGCAGCCACCGCTTCCGCGTCGTCGGCTTCGACGCCGACGGCGCCAAGGTCGTCTCGGCACAGCGCGCCTTCAAGGTCGTGCGCAAGGGCTGAGTGACCGATGTCACACGCTCATTAACCGTCACACCGTGTAAATCGCAGCGTTAAGGGTCCGCCTCCGTAACCGGGAAGGGACCCCATGCCACAGCTTCGCCGCGCTCTCATCGCAGCACTCATCGTCGGACTCGGTCTCCCGGCGGCCGCTGCCGCGGCCGGCGCACCGCCAGCCGCTCAAGGCGCCCCCGGGCGCATCGTCCTGCAGGTGGACGACGGCCGGCTGCTGCCGCGCACGGGCGGTATCGGCGGCGGCTTCCAGCCCACCGTCGGCATCACGAAGGTGACGCCGCTGCCCGACGGCAGCGCGCTGTTGTTCGGAACCGGGACCGCCGGCTACCCGGTCGTAAACGTCACGAAGATCGGGCCGGGCGGCGCGCTGGACCGCACGTTCGGCGCCGGCGGCATGCACGTGCTCAACGCGCCCGGCGGCCAGTCCTTCACCATCCGGCAGATCCTGCCGCAGCGCGACGGCAAGCTCCTGTTCGTCGGCACGCCCGACGACGGCGGCCTCGATCTTCAGGTCCGGCGGATGAACGCCGACCTCTCGCTCGACCGCACCTACGGCGTCGACGGCATCGCGAAGGCGCCTATCGTCACGACGGACAGCGCCGCGGGCGCGGTGCAGCAGCCGGACGGCGCGGTCGTGCTGCTCGGGCAAGGCGAGCCCGTGCCGCTGCCCGCGACGCCGGAGCGGCCCGCCACGGTGTGGCGACCGTGGGCGCTGACGCGCATCACGGCCGGCGGCACGCTCGACCGGTCCTTCGGCACGAACGGCGTCGCGACGATCGTGACCAACGGCTTCACGTCGGCCCGCGACATCGCCCTCGGTCCCGGCGGCACGATCCTCACGTCGGCGGGCCATCGGGAGGCCCTGCAATTCGCCGGCAAGGTCCTGTTGACGCGCCTGACGACCGCCGGCGCTCCGGACCCGTCGTTCGCCGGTGGCACGCCGGTCGACGTCCCGACGCTCACGGATGGCGGCAGGCTCTTCTCCCAGCCCGACGGCGCGGTGGTGGTCGCCGGCTCGCTGCCCGTGTCGCAGGGCGGACCGAGCACCGCGCGGCTCGCTCGCTACGGCGCCTCCGGCGCGCATGACTTCACGTACGGGTCCGGTGGCTTCGCGGAGCTGGGATCGCAGGGCTTCGGGCAGATCCTGCCGGCCGGCGACGGTGCTCTGCTGGTCACCGGCGCACCAGCCGGCTTCAGGTTCGGCTCCGGCGGCCTTCGCGTCATGAAGGTGCTGGCGAACGGAAGCATCGACCCGCGGCAGTCGCGCAGCGTCGACCTGCGGTTCGGAGGCGGCGTGTCGTCCAGTCCCCGCGTCCCGCCGGTGGCGCCTCCGAGCCTCTATCAAGACAGCTTCCGCGGGACGCTCGTCGAGCGGGCCGACGGCTCGTACCTCGTCGCCGGCGCCGTCGACATCACCCTGCCCGGAAGCGGCGCGATGGGACGCTGGGCCGTCGCGGCGCTCACGCCGGCGTTCGAGCTCGACCCGAGCTTCGGCGGACCCGCCGCGCCGCTGCGCCTCGCGGCCACGCTCGTGCGCCAGAGCTCCAGGAGAGCACGCGCCCGGCGCTCGATCCTCGTCGACGTGCAGGCCTCGGCGATCGGGCTCGCCCAGATCAGGGTCACGCACGGCCGCCGCGCGATCGCCAGCTCGGTCGTGGCCGTCCTCGGCACCGACCGCACGCGCGCGGCGGTGGAGCTGACGCGCCACGGCTACGCGTTCCTGCGCCGGCATCGCAACCTGCGGGTCGTCGTCAGGGCGATCGCGCGCGACCTGCTGGCCACGTCGACCACGAGCACCGCGCGGGGGCGTTTGCGGTAGTCCGCAGCGGCGCCGCGGGATACGGTTGCGGCGTGACCGTCGCACCGCCACCGCTGCTGCCGGCGCCGCTCGTCGTCCTCGGCCATCTCGTGACGTTCGACGACGCGCGGCCGGAGATCCCGAGCGGCGCGCTCTACATCGACCGCGACGGGGCGATCGTCGCCGTCGCGGACGCGGCGGATCCGCCGCCGCCGGGCTTCGAGCAGGCCAACCGCGTGGATGCGGGCCGGGACGCGGTCGTCTACCCCGGCCTGATCGACCTGCACAACCACATCGCCTACAACTGCTTGCCGTTGTGGATCGCGCCCGGCCGCGACGCGCCGTGGACCTCGCGCGCCGAGTGGCCGAAGGACCCGGACTACCTGCCGTCGATCACGCTGCCGGTCAACGCGCTCTGCGCGGCGAACGGCAAGGCCGTGCTGAAGTACGTCGAGACGAAGGCCGTGATCGGCGGCGTCACGGCGATCCAGGGCTCGTCGAAGGTCGGGCGGCCGTTCGAGGGCTGGATGGTGCGAAACGTCGAGTACGAGACGTTCCGGACCGGCGTCGTGCGAGTGCGCCAGGCGGTGTTCTCGCTCAACGACGAGAAGGACTTCCGCAAGGTCAAGCGCCAGCTCGACGCCGGCGACGCGTTCATCTACCACCTGTCCGAGGGAACCGATCCGGCGCTGCGCTCCGAGTACGAGGCGATGGGCACGCGCGGCTGCATCGCGCCGCGGTTCGTCGGGATCCACTGCACGGCGCTGGGCGACCCGCAGTTCGCCGACTGGACGCCGCGCGGCGGCTCGGTCGTGTGGTCGCCGTTCTCGAACCTCTGGCTGTACGGCGCGACGACGGACGTCGCGGCGGCGCGGGCGCGCGGCCTGCGGCTGTGTCTCGGCTCGGACTGGGCGCCGTCGGGAACGAAGAGCCTGCTCGGCGAGCTGAAGGTCGCCGACCTCTACAACCGCTCGGCGCTCGACGGCCTGCTCTCCGACCTCGACCTGTGCCGGATGGTGACGTCCAACCCGGCCGACGCACTCGGCTGGGAGACCCGCGTCGGGCGCCTGCGGCAGGGCTTGTGCGGCGATTTCGTGATCGTCGACCGCCGCGAGGACGACGTCTACCGCAACCTCGTGCTCGCGCTCGAGCGCGACGTGCGGCTCGTCGCGATCAACGGCTATCCGATGTACGGCGTGGCGTCGCTCATGACGGCGGGCGCAGCCGTCGCGCCCGAGCCGATCTCGGTAGGCGGGATGGAGCGCGTGGTCTCGCTGCGCGACGAGCGCATCGAGGACGCGGACATGGCGTGGGCCGAGGTCGTGAGCGCGCTGGAGCACGTGCGCGAGGACGCGGTTGCGGCGCAGGAATCCGCGATCGCGCGCGCGGGCGGCGAGGACGAGCTCCTGCAGATGGTGCCCGACAAGCCGTGGGACGATCCGACCTTGGAGCTCGGTCCCGGGATCGACCTCGCGGCGGCGAAGATCGCGCCGCTGGACTCGCTCGTGCATGACGACGCGTTCTTCGACGCGATCGACCGCGCGGTCATCCACGCCGGGCAGCTGAGCGGCCTGCGCTCGTACTGGGCGCGCTGATTTGGCGGTCGGGGTCATCGTCCCCGTGCATGGGTTCCCCGGCTATCTCGCCGAGGCGCTGGACTGCGTGCTCGCGCAGGAGCCCGCGCCGGCCGCGGTGGTGGTGGTCGACGACGCCTCGCCCGAGCCGGTCAAGCTGCATCCCGACCACGTGCGCGAGTGCGCGTTGGTGCGCCGGGAGCGGTGCGGCGGGCCGGCGGCGGCGCGGGCGACGGGGCTCGCTGCGCTGGACGACGAGATCGACGTGGTCGCGCTGTGCGACGCCGACGACGCCTGGACGGAGGGCAAGCTCGCGACGCAGCTCGCCGCCCTCGAGGCGCGCCCGGAGGCCGCGCTGTGCTTCGGGCGCGCGCTCGTCGTCGGCGCGGACGGCCGGCCGACGGGGGAGCGCTGGGCGGCCCTCCCCGCGGAGGTCCACGCAGGCGCCGCGCTGCAGGCGATGCTCTACGCGTCCAACCCGATCCCGACGTCAAGCGTCGTCATGCGGCGGGCCGCGCTCGAGGCGGCCGGGGGCTTCGAGTCGCCGGTCCGGCTCGCGGAGGATTGGGACCTGTGGCTGCGCCTCGCGGCGCGCGGGGAGGCGTTCGTGTGCGCGCCGGACGCGGTCGTGCGCTACCGGCGCCACCCCGGCGGCCTGACCGCGGACGTCGCCGCGCTCGCGCGCTGCCAGCTCGAGCTGCACCGCGCACACGGCGCGATGGTGGCGCCGGAGATCCGCGACCGCGCGCTCGCAGCCGACGAAGCCGCGCTGCGCTCGGCAACGCGCGGCGGCCTGCGCACGCTCCTGCCGAAAAGGGATCCCTACCGCCGCTGACCCCCGCCCCGCGCCCCTCCTCGTTGGGGGGTGGGGCGGAAAAGTCGCTCTATGAGCGACTTTTCCGTCGCACCCCCTCAGCTTCGCCGGAGCCGGAGCCGTGGCCGTGGGCGGTTCGGGATGAGGCGGCCGAGCTCGAACGCCCACACCGCCGGCCCGTCGAGCAGGCCGAGCAGCGCCGCGTCGCGATCGCCCCTCGCGGCGGCGAGGAGCCCGCCGGCCGCCCGTCGCGCGCTCCACCACGCGAGTCCCGGCCAGCTACGCCGCGGCAGCGCGCCCGGCCAGCGGCGCCCGAGCCACGCGGCGCCCGCTCCGTGGCGGGCGCGCTGGGCGAGCATGCGCGGGATCGTCGCGCGGTTGCGGTGCGTCACCGCGGCCTCCTCGCGGCGCTCGAGCGCCCACCCGGCCGCGCGGACGCGGAAGCACATGTCGGCGTCGCCGCCGGAGCGCACGCCCTCCTCGAATCCGCCCGCCTGCTCCAAGGCGACCCGGCGCACCGCGGCATTCGCCGTCTGGGCGAACGCGAACTCGCCGTGCGCGAGCGTCACCTCCTGGCTCATCGACGACTTCAGCCACGCGTAGCGCTCCGCGGCCGTCGCGGTCCCATCCTCCGGCGGGGCCTCGTCGACGACCGCCCCCGCCAGCACGCCGACCGACTCGCCCGGCGGGCGCGCGAAATAGCGGTCGAGCAGATCGGACGGCGGGTGGACGTCGGCATCGAGGAAGACGATCCACGGCGCGACGCCGCCCGCGACCGCGCAGTTGCGCGCGAAGTACGACGTCTGGCGCCCCACCGCGCGCACGACTCGGACCGCCCCGCGCTCCTGATCCACCGCGCCGGGCCGGTTGTCGGCGATCGTCACGGTGTCGCAAGGCCGCAGCTCGAGCGTCGCAAGCCGCGCCACCACCTCCGCGAGCGCCGCGTCCGAGCCGCGGAAGGGCAGCACGACATCGACGGCGGGGCGCGAGCTCACCGCGCCAATCTACGGCGCGGCGCCGGGCCCCGCGGCCCTGGGCGCCCGGTGTTGGCATACTTGCCGCTCCCCAATCCACGGGGGCGTAGCTCAGTTGGTTAGAGCGCCGGCCTGTCACGCCGGAGGTCGCGGGTTCGAGTCCCGTCGCTCCCGCTCCGCAGCGAGCCGCAGAGGTCCGCACGAGCAGGAACCGTGCCGGGACGCGCTAGATCGCGATCCCGTCCAGTCCCTTCGGACGCCGGGTAGATCCGGTCACCGGCGTAGCCGTACGCGGCGGTCCAATCGCTTGACGTGTCCGTGTCCGTCGCGCGCCGTGATCCGGAGCACGTACGTCCCCCGCGGCGCACGCCGCGGCACGGCCAACTGCCGTACGTGCCTGCCGCGCGGGATCTTCCAGGTCCGGGCGGTCACGCGGTCGCCGCGTGCGGTCTCAAGGACGCCTCGGATCGATGCCCGCGCACTGACGCGTACGGCGAAGCGGATTTGCCGCGGGCGCGCTCCGCGCACGCCGACTCCATCCACCACGGCTACGAACGGAGAGGTTGACCCGGGACCCGGCCCGGGCGGAGGTGATGGTGGAGGTGCCGGCGGTGGCGCGGGTGGCGGCGTCGAGCCTGCGGCCGGCGCACGCTCGAAGACAGCCGTCACGCGCGTCACGGGACCGACCGCAAGCGAGCAGCGAGGGTTCTCGCCGCATGCACCGCGCCACCTCGCAAAGCGTGAGCCAGCATCGGGAAGGGCCACCAAGGTGTCACGCGTGCCGAACCCGACGTGGTCTTCGCAGACCTCGCCGCAGTTGAGGCGCTCCCCTTGGACGAGCCCCGATCCCGAGCCATCCTTGGCGACGTGAAAATGCACACCAAAGCCGCCCCCGCGCCCGCCCAGGAACCCTGCCGGAAAGCGCACTTGCGCTACTCGGCGCAGGTCGGCGGTGACCGAGCATGTAGCTCCGGCGCGCGTATCGCAACCGCCAGGCAGCCATTCGGCCCCCGCGCCCTCCGCGATCAAATCGACCGTGGTGAACAGCGGGAACTCAGCGGTGCAGATGCGCGGCGCGTTGGGCAGCGCGTCGCAGGTTAATCCTGGCGGCATGCTCGTGACCCTGCCAGGCCCCTGCGGAGCGCTGGACGTCTCGACCTCCACCCTCTGCGGGGAGAACGACGCGGCAACGGTTTGGCTGTCGCTGTCGATCGGAAGCTCGCACACCGGCGTCGGGGGGCAGCGGTCGTCGCTCCACACCCCGAACGAGGAGAGGCCGGCGCCGATCGCCATGGGCTCCGCCGTCAACGTCACGACCCGGCCCGGGAGGTAGTACGCCGGACATAGGCCGGCACGATAAGGATCTTCAGCGCCGACCTTCGCGCAGACGACCCTGGCGCTTTCGGGGGCACTGGCCTCCGGGATCGTCGCCACGATCGATCCTGGCCCATTGGTCACAAGATCAAGCTGGGCGCCCGAAGACGGCGCAGGGAACCCCAGCAAACACAGCGCCATGACCAGCACGCCCGCGCGCGTCACGCGTCGTTGGCAGCTCTTCATCTCACCCTCCCAATCCGCCGAAGCAAGGTGTGCCGGCGGCTTCCCCAAGCCCCCCTCCGGCTGCCCGCGGCGAGCCTATACGAACCGAACATCCGTGCCCGCGCGCGCGTGCGGGCTCATGCTCCCTTGACGCGATCGGTGCGGTCGCTTGCCAGCGGGGTCTTACCTTTGTCGTCGAGCAACTCGACCTCGACGAAGAAGCGGCGGTCACTGCCGCGTGGAAGGGGTACCCAGAGCGGCCAGCTGTTTCGATCTTCGCTGGCCTCAGGGGTGTATGAGAGGTCCCGCGATTGCAGAACTTGATCGCCCGTACGCGCGTCGATGACTCGCCACCGGAGTGGCAGGGCTTCGTCCCGATATCCCTCAACTTCGACGTTCAGGCCAAGTAGTGCGCCCGCCCGCTCGAGTTGCGCCCGCGGGTAGTCAGACCGGGTCCCCTCGATGCGGTCGAGGTACTGCCCGAAGCTGGCACGGTCGAGCGTCGCGATGGCGAGGCTTCCGCCCTTCGTCACGGGCGGCTCATCCCGCCAAGCGCCGAACCCGACCGATGACGCGGCTGCAGCCAGGAGGACGAACGCTGCCACTCGGGCGGCTGCCCGGCGCCAGCGACGATCGTGCACGACGGCCCCGCCGGGAGGCCTGCCGGCGATGCGACGGATCCTTCGCGACGCGGTCGGCCCAAGGGTCGTCCCTTCGGCGACGCGATCCGGCGCGCCGGCCCGCTCGCCGAGGTCCGCGGCGTCGGGCCGCGGAGGGCTCCGGAACGTCAGCGGCGCCGGCAACGCCGCCCTCGCGAGCTCGATCAGCTCGGTTGCCGACCCGGGCCGGTCGAGCGCGTCCTTGGCCAGGCCGGCTGCGATCACATCGTCCAGCTCGCGCGGCAACGTGGGATCCAGCGCGCGCGCCGACGGGATCGGGTCGCGGATGTGCGCATACATGACGGCGACCGCGCCGTCGCGCACGTAGGGCACGCGGCCGGTCATGCACTCGAACAGGACGGCGGCCAGCGAATAGACGTCGGCTGCGGCTGTCGCCGGAAGGCCGCAGGCCTGCTCCGGGGACACGTAGTTCACCGTGCCGATGAACATGCCGGAGTTGGTCAGCCGGACATCGTCGGTGATGTCCCGCGTCAGACCAAAGTCGGCGAGATACGCGGTGCCGCCGTCGGAGACGAGGATGTTGTCGGGCTTCACGTCGCGGTGGACGAGGCTGACCCCGTGAGCGGTGTCGAGCGCGTCTGCGACCTGCGCGAGGAGCGTCAGCGACTCCGCCCGAGTTAGCGCGCCGCCCCGCAGCAGCGCGGACAGCGGATCGCCGCGGATCAGCCGCATCACGAGATACAGCTCGCCATCGACCTCGCCGAACGCGTGGACGGCAACGATGTGCGGATGCTCGAAGCTGGCTTGGACCGACGCCTCGCGGCGAAAGCGCTCGCTGAACTGCGCGTCCGCGGTCAGCTGGCGGGCGAGGACCTTGATCGCGACCTTGCGTTTGAGCTCAAGGTCCGTCGCGGCGTAGACGATTCCCGTCGCGCCCTTGCCGAGGACTCGCTCGATTCGGTAGCCGCCGAACTCGTCCCCGACACTAGGCATTGCCCGTCCGCCCTCCCTCATCGCGAACTCAGCTAGCTGCTGGCAAGTTTTTCGATGCCACGTGCTATCGTGAGCGTCTGCGCCGAAGGACACCCACCATGACCGTCAGCTCACAGCCCGCTACCCCGTCCGACCGCCCGCCGCCGCTGCTGGTCTTCGACTTCGACGGCGTGCTGTGCGACTCGCTCGAGGAATGCATGATGGTCGCCTGGTACGCCTACAAAAGCAAGCCGGTCGGACACTTCCTCGACCCGGCGCTGGAGGGCGTCCCGCCGGAGGTCCTCGAGCGCTTCCAGCGCTGCCGGCCGTTCATGCGCCACCTCGGGCACTTCCTCCTGCCGCTCGTCGTCACAAGCGACCTCCCGACCACGCACGCCGGCTTCGCCGCGCAGTACCAAGCACTCCCGCCCGCCGACGTCGAGCGCTTCGCCGATGCTGCCAACGACTACCGGAAGAAGCTTCGCAGCGAGCACGCCGAGCCATGGCACGCGCGGCACACCGTGCAGGACGAGCTGCGCGAACTCGTCGCCGGCGCGTACATCGCGACCGCCCGCGACAGCGCGTCCGTCGGCCACATCCTCCGCGCGCACGGCTTCGAGGTCGACGACGGCCGCGTGTTCGGATCGCTGCGCGACAAGACCGACGCGCTGACGCAGGTCGCCGCCCGCGAGTCCCGCGACCCCGCGGACGTCGTCCTCGTCGACGACAGCGTCGAGAACTGCGTGGCCGCCCGCAAGGCCGGCTTCGGCGCGTACTGGGCGACCTGGGGGTATCACGCCGAAGGTGATGCCGGAACGGCCGAGCGCCACAAGATTCCGGCGCTGAGCGTCGAAGATCTCCTGCGCATGCCAGCCGCGACCCTGACCGCGCCGTGACGCCCGAGACCTCGCCCAAGCTCGCCCACCTGCGCAGCTTCCTCTACGTCGCGCGCCACAAGTCGATCAGCAAGGCGGCCACGGAGCTCGGCGTGAGCCAGCCGACGGTCACCGAGCACATCCAGCGCCTCGAAGAGGGCTACAAGCGGCCGCTCTTCACGCGCGGGCCCAACGGCGTCGAGCTGACGATCGCCGGCGAGGCGCTCAAGCGCACCGTGCAGTCCTCGGTCGAGCAGCTCGACCGCCTGACCTTCGCCGACACGCCGATGGAGGCCCACATCGGGCTGGGCGGCCCACCCGACCTGCTCTCGCTCAAGGTCCTGCCTGCGCTGCGCCCGCTCTACGCCGCGGGCATCTACATCCGCATCCGCCCCGGCACCGCCGAGCAGCTGCACGACCAGCTCGAAGACCACACGCTGGACATGTACATCGCCACCCGCCGGGTCCTCCGCGAGGCCACGCCGACGATCTTCGACACGCTGTTCGACGAGGAGTACGTCCTCGTCGGCGACAACACCTGGCACGCGCGCATCCAGGACGCGCTCCAGCCGGGCGACAGCGACGAGGAGATCGAGCGCAAGACCGTCGCAGCGCTCGCCGGCGCCCCGTTCCTCGCATTCGACGACACGCTCCCCGTGATCCGCGAGCACCCGCTGGTGTCCAAGCACAGCAACACGCTGTTCGCCGAGGACAAGCTCAAGCAGGTCCCGCTCATCATGCCCGACTTCCGCGCCTTGCGGGAGGTGGCGGAGACGGGCGCCGGCGTGTCCGTCATCCCGCGCTACATCGTCGCGGACGCGCTGCGCGAGGAGCGCCTGTTCGAGCTCTACACCCCCGCCAACCGCAAGTTCAACACGCTCTTCATCGCCTACCGCGACGAGCCCCGCAGCGATACCGCCCAGAAGGTCATCGACGTCTTGGTCAAGAGCGCGAAGTCCTGGGAGCCGCAGGAGAGCGTCGTCGCCTGACGCGAGCCGCAACGACGACGGCGCCCCCGGTCAGCGACCGGGAGCGCCGCGCGCGCCGAACGCGAAGCGATCTCAGCTCACCGCGAGCCGCGCGCGCTCCTCGCAGAGCGCGACGACCGTGCGCATGAACTCCCCGACGGCGCCGTAGTAGGAGCACGTCACCATGTTGCGGTCGACGATGACGTCGGCCTCCACGACGATGGCGCGCGAGTTGACCATGTCGTCGCGCATGCCCACGTAGGCGCACGCCCGGCGGCCGGGCATGATGCCGGCCGAGATCATGATCCACGGCCCGTGGCAGAGGCCCGCCACGATCTTGCCGCGCGCGTCCATCTCGCGCACGAAGTCCAGCACGCGACGGTCCTGGCGCACGCGGTCGGGCGCCTCGTGGCCGCCCGTGATGAGCACGAGATCGAACGCGTCGACGTCGAGGTCCTCGAAGGCGATCGGCGCCTTCGCCCGCTTGTCGAGCGGGACGCTCACCCCGTACTTGCCGGTGACCGGCTTGCCGCCCGCGGTCGCGACCTCGATGTCGAAGCCGGCCTCGAGCGAGCGGTAATAGGTGTAGATCACGTCGTGGTCCTGAAAGCCGGGGCCGGTTACGATAACTGCGCGGGTCATGGTCAGTTCTCCTTGTTGGAAGTGCGAATGGTCATGTACGTGTGGCCGTCGACCGGCACGCCGTGCGCGCGCGGGCCGATGACGCTGAGCTGGCGGCGCAGCACCGACTCGACGTCGAGGTCGATCGCGAACAGCAGCCCGTCCTGTCCGATGAGCTCCGCGCCCCGCTCGAGCGAGAAGCTGTGAAGCCCGTGCGGGCAGTGATCGCGCAGCCGCGCCCGCGGTGGCCCGTGCGGGACCTCCCGCAACGGCCCCAGCCGATCGTCGCGGTGGCTCGTCGGCTCGTACGGGCGGCCGGCTCGACCGTTGTCGTCCTTGATGCGGACGACGTCGAACTTGTCGCGCGGGGTCTCGATCTCCACGAGCAGCAGCTCGGTCTCGGCGAGCGTGCAGTGCACGGCGCCCTGGTCGATGTGCAGCATGCTGCCCTCGCGGATCGGCACGCTGCGCCCGTCGCCGGCCGTCACCATGCCACGGCCGCGCGAGCACAGCAGGACGGTGTCCTTGCGCGCATGGCCGTGGGTCGAGGTGCGCATGCCGGGGTCCAAGCGCAGGAGCCACGCGTCGAGGAACGCGTCGTCGTAGACGCGGAGCTCGTCGCCCCACGGCTTCGTGATGAGGTCGTCGAGGTACCGGTGGTGCACGCACCCCGGCGACTCGCGCTTGACCGGGCCGGAGATCGCCATCTGCCGCGCGACCGCCACGGCGTCCTGCGCCAGGCACGGGAGGATGTGCTGCCATCCGCGCTTCATGCCCTCCGGGCCCGGTGTTTGTGTGAGGTGTGAATTGGTCATGCCGCGATACTTGCGGCACGCTCACCTCCTGTCATCGGGACCCTCGTCCGTCTCACCCATCCCATCGGGGATGGGTGACATCCGCAAAGGGAGGGCTTGACGTTTAGGCTGCGACTCGGTAAGCCGGCGTTCTCACATGTAATCCTCGGGCCGGACCAAGCGGTTGCTGGATCGCCAAGTCGACCAGCGTGAAGCGGTTCTGCTCCTTCGTGCCCGTGAGCTTGTACTTCCTGTACATCTGGCTGATGAGGTCGCTCACGCGCGCCCCGCCGATCGGCGGCGTGAGGTGGCTTGCGATCTCGCTGTTGCTGGGGCTCGGCACGGGCCTGCGGCCGGCGAAGAACTGCGCCCGGCACAGCTCAACGAGCACCTGCCGCTCGCGCGCCGTGGGCGGCGGGACCCCGGCCTCCGGCGGGCCGCTGGTCCTCCCGCCGTCCACCGGCACGGCGCCGACGCGAAGCCACACCTCGCCCGCGAGCCGGACGTCGTGGTCGCCGGCGTCGAGCTGAAACGGGCGCGCCGGCAGCTTCGGCACCTGTTCGAGCGAGCCGGTGGCCTCCACCTCCTCGTCGTCGCGCAGGCTCAGCGGCCGGTGCTCGATGCCGTGCTTGGACTGCATGTCGCACAGCAGCACGGAGGTGCTCGCCGGCTGGCCGGCCACCTGCAGGACGCGGAGCACGATCTCCGCGTGGCTGCGCGACAAGAACACGTGCGCGAACGCGATCGTGCTCTCGGCCGAGCGCCCGACCGTCACGGTCACGCCCGGCACGAGGTCGAGCACCCGCAACGCCCCGGGCCCGTCGCGCCACGCGATGAACGGCCCCAGGCGGCGCGCGGTGGCCAAGCGCTCACGCTCGACGTCGTCGACGGCTCGCAGCGGCTGCGTGTGCGAAGGCCTGATCGGTTCGTGCGCCATCGGCCGCCTCCCCTCAGCGGATCGTGAAGTGCTTCACCCTGTCGCCGGCCCACGACGACGCGACGATCCTCACCCGCGCGCGCCGGCCCCGGCGCGGGACGCTCAGCGTGACGCTGATGCGGTCCTTGCTCGAGCGGGCGACGCGCTTGGCGCCGCGGTAGGCGCGCATCCCGGTCGCGCCCTTCGCGACGAAGCGCATCGTCACGAGCCGTCCCTTGTGCTTGCGCTTGAGCAGGACGATCCGCGGCTTGGCGACCGACGAGCCGTTCGTCGCGCTCGGCATGACCACCGAGGTCAGCGGGCCGGCGTTGTTCGAGAAGTCGATCGCGGCGACCGAGTATGTGTGCCGGCCCTTCGGCGGCCGCTCGCTGAACGAGAAGCCCGCGACGTCGCGCTTGATCGCGCCGTCGCGCAGGACCCGATAGGTGCGGATCCCGCGGTTGTCGCCCGCCGGGCCCCACGACGCGGTCACCTGGCCGCCGCGCGCGCTGAGCCTGAGGCCCGGCACGCCGGACGGCGGCGTCGCGTCCGCCAGGACCGCGTTGACCGCGAGCGAGGGGCCGCGGTTGCCGCTCGTGTCGACGGTGACGACGCGGTAGCCCACGGTGGTCAGCGCCGTGACGCCGAAGTCGTCGAACCCGAGTCCCGGCGTCGATCCGACGATCTGGCCGTTGCGCTCGATCTCGTAGTGGTCGACGGCCTCGTCGTCGCTGCCGGCCGCCCAGCGGACGGAGACGCCCGCGGTGCTGCCCCCGACGCTCACGCCCGTCGGCCCCTTGGGCGCGACGTCGTCGACGAACGGCGGCATCGTGACGCTGACGTTCGCCGTCGTCCCGGCGATCGAGTTCAGCCGGATGGAGATGCCGTACGCGCTGTCGACCATCGTCTCGCCGACAGGTAGCGGCGCGTCGTTGAAGGTGAGCGGTGTTCGGGCGCGCGTCGAGCAGGTTGCTCTGGACCGCCGCCGTCACGTTGGGCACGCCGCGAATCGACAGGCCCGTGGTGACGGGATCGCCGAGCCCGAAGGTGTCGAACGGCGCCAGCGAGGACCGCAGCTCCACGGCGAACGAGCTCGCGACCGGCTGGCCCGCGGCCTTGCGCGGCACGATCAGCAGGCGCCGGCCCGCTGTCGTGAAGTCGTCCGAGGAGACGAGCGAGACGGTCTGCGAGGCCTTCGTCCGCAGCTCCTGGCCGGCGGGAAGCTGGCCGATCTGCGAGCGGTGCCAGCTCGACATGAGGCGGCTGACGATGCCCATGACGTCCCACGGATCGCCGTACTCGTCGGTGACGCAGGTCGGCGACATCATCACGGGCGTGGCGCCGGAGGTGCAGCGCGCCGAGTTCGCGTGGTGGGCGCCGAGGTTGTGGCCGATCTCGTGGCCGACCACCGACGCGCTGAGCGACCCGTTCGTCCACGTCCGCCGGCCCGGCAGCTGCCCGAGCCCGCCGAAGTCGCACTCCGCCGTGTCCGGCAGGGCATAGAGCAGGTGGTCGTAGGCCTCGACGGCGAACCCCGCTGCCCGCGCGGCCACGTCGGCGGCGTCGGCGATGTCGTAGTGCTCGCAGTCGATCGTCGAGACGCCGATCGACAGCGGCCCGGCGACGTCGCCGTCCGCGCGCACGCGCCCGACGAAGCTCGTCGCGCCGGCGGACTGCTGCTTGTAGAGCGCGTTCGCGGACGAGGGGCCCGTGAAGACCGCGGCGCGCGCGGCGTCGGCCGTCATGACCGGCGTGGGGGCGTCGGGCGTCGTCACGATGATCACGAGCAGCGAGCGCGGCCCCGGCGCGACGGCTGCGGTCAGGCGCTGCTCGCCCGCCGCGCGCACCCGGCCCTGCAGGCCCGGCGAGGCCGCGTCGGCGTCGTCGAGATGCACCCGCTGCCCGATCAGCAGCTCGGGCTGGGGATCGGCGAGCGGCAGCATGCCGCCGCTGGAGCGCAGGGCGTAGGTCTTGCCGACCTGCTTGCCGCTAAAGCGATGCCCGTGCTCTTCCACGAGCGTGCCGGTCAGCCCGCCGCCGTGAGCGAACGCGCCCGCGGGGAGCGCGAGGAGCAGCAGGCCAGCCGTGGCAAGGATCATCCGACGCAAGAAGGACAGGAGCCTCCCACAACCGGCGCCGCGGGTCTATGACAGCGTCAGCCGAAACGCACGTGAAAGCGCGCGCCGCCCAGCTCCGAGGTGCCGACCTCGATCTGAGCGCCGTGCGCCCGCGCCTGCTGGGCGACGAGTGCCAGGCCCAGCCCGGAGCCCGGCGTCTCGGGCTCGCCGACGCGGACGAACGGCTCGAAGATCCGCCCGCGGTCCTCCTCGGCGATCCCCGGCCCGTCGTCCTCGACGGCGAGCGCGGGCTCCGCCCCCGGATCGACGCTCACCCGGACGGATCCCTCGGGCCGTCCGTGGCGCGCGGCGTTCTCGAGCAGGTTGTCGACGAGCAGCCGCATGCCGGGCTCCCAGCCGCGCACGCAGACGGGCTCCTCGGGCAGCGACGAGGACCACTTCAGCGCGGGGTGCCGCGACGACGCCTGGTCCAGCGACACCGCCACGACCTCGCACAGGTCGACGTCGCCGACCTCGCCCGGCGACGCGTCGCCGCGGGCCATCGCCTGCAGGCCGTCGAGCAGGTCGACGAGCCGGCGGTGCTCGGACAGCGCGTCGTGCACGAGCTCGGTGCGCTTGGCCACGGGGATGTCCGGATGGCGGCTCAGCGCCGACAGCGTCGCCTGCACGCTCGTCAGCGGCGTGCGCAGCTCGTGCCCGGCATCGGCGGTGAAGCGCCGCGTGGCGGCCAGCGCGCGCTCGCGGTCGGCGGCCGACCGTCCGAGCCGCGCGAGCATGTCGTTGAAGCTCGCCGCGAGCGAGCGCAGCTCCCGCGGGCCGTCGTCGTCGGGCACGCGCTGGTCGAGGTCCTCGGTGCCCGCGATCCGCGACGTCCCCGCGCGCAGCCGCCGCAGCGGCGCGAGCAGCAGCGTCGCCGCGAACCACGTGCCGAGGCCTCCGGCGAGCAGCGCGGCGAGGCCGAACCCCGCGAGCCGGCGATCGAGCGCCGCCAGCTTGCGCTCGACCGGCCGCAGCGGGGTCGTGACCTCCAGGCGGGCGAGGCCGCCGAGCCCCGAGTCGGGCACGTCCGTGATGTACGTGCGGTAGCGCCGGCCGCCGACGCTGATCGTGTGCAGCCCGTCCGTGCGCGCGATCTTCGTCGAAGGCGGGCGCGGCCCGAACGACGGCAGCGGCTCGTTTCGGAGGATGACGCGCAGCGACGTCCGGTTGGCGGTCAGCGCGTTGTCCAGGCGCTGGTCCTTCGACACCCCCTCCGACAGCACCTGTAGCAGCGTGTCGCGCGACAGCGCCGCCGTGCGCTTGAGCCGGTCGTCGACCGCCTCGCGCTCGGAGCGGTCGACATAGCGCGAGACCATGATGCCCGCACCCGACAGCACGAGCGCGAGGACGATCGTGACCCCGAGCGTCAGTCGGCCACGAAGGCTGCGCATGCGCTCAGGTTGTCAGGGCCGCAGGATGAACCCGACGCCGCGCACCGTATGCAGCACCCGGGTCTCGTTGGCGGACTCGAGCTTGCGGCGCAGGTAGCCGACGAAGACGTCGGCGACGTTCGTGCCGGGGTCGAACGTGTAGCCCCAGACCTCCTCGTGGAGGTGGCTGCGGTCGATGACCTCGCCCGGCCGGCGCATGAAGAGGTGCAGCAGGTCGAACTCGCGGCGGGTGAGCTCGAGGTCGCGACCGGCGCGCGTGGCCGTGTGCGAGCGCGGGTCGATCGCGAGGTCGCCGACCGTGAGCGCGGCGTCGTTCGTCGCCGGGCGGCGGCGCAGCAGCGCGTGCAGCCGCGCGGTCACCTCTTCGAGGGCGAACGGCTTGACGACGTAGTCGTCGGCGCCGGCCTGCAGGCCGCGCACGCGGTCGTCGACCTCGTCGCGTGCGGAGAGGATGCAGACCGGGACGTCGTCGCCGCCGCCGCGCAGCCGGGCGAGGACCTCGAGCCCGTCGAGGTCGGGCATCGCGAGGTCGAGCAGGATCACCGCCGGGCGGACGGAGTCGTTGGCGGCGAGCGCCGCACGCCCACCCGATGCGCGCACGACGCGAAATCCCTCGAGCTCGAGGCCGGCGCCGACGGCGCGGCGGATCGCGGCGTCGTCGTCGACGAGCAGGACGACCGGCCCCTCGGGGCCGGACGACTCCGCCTCATCCACGCCTGACGACCTCGCAGTCGCGGGCGACCGAGTCGTTGGGGTCGGCGAAGACGCGATCGCGCCCGCGGCCGCAGGTGATGCGATCGCGCGCGCCGTCGTCGGCGCGGATGACGTCCTTGCCGTCGCCGCCGACGGCGATGTCGCCGGGGCCGTCGAGGGCGTTGATCGTGTCGTTGCCGGCACCGCCGAGCATCGTGTCGGCGCCCGCGCCGCCGTTGAGGGTGTCGTTGCCGGCATCGCCCAGCATCAGGTCGACACCGGGGCCGCCGAGCAGGCGGTCGCTGCCGCCGCGGCCGTAGATCTTGTCGTCGCCGCCCTTGCCGTTGATGCGATCGGGCCCGTCCGTGCCGATGAGGGTGTCGTTCCGCGGCGTGCCCTTCTGCGCGGCGAGCGCGGCGGACCCGGTGCCAAGCACGAGGACGAGCGCGATTGCGAGCAGACGGCGGTACATGACGCACACCATGACGCACGGCGTGCCCGTCCCGTGTCGATCCGCCGCAGTCTCATCGAGTTCTCACCGTCGGTGAGGAGTGCGTGAGATCGGGGTGAGCGCAGGGCTCCCGGGGCGCAGAGTAGAGCCCGAGCACCCCAACGCCCAGGAGGCACGCAGCATGAACTTCAAGCGGACGCAGCTCGTAGGTGCAGCACTGTCAGTCGGCCTCATCGTGCCGGCCAGTGCGCTGGCAGCGACGATCATCGGTGGACCGGGCGGCGAGAACCTGCGCGGCACGAATACCGCCGACATGATCGACGGCAACGGCGGCAACGACCGCATCCACGGCCGTGCCGGCGACGACCGCCTCATCGGCGGCACCGGCAACGACCGCGTCTTCGGCATGCGCGGCAACGACACGATCACCGGCGTCCAGGGCAACGACCTGCTCAACGGCGGCCCCGGCAACGACAACATCACGGGCGACACGAACGCCGCCGGCGACGTCACCTCGTTCGACCGCATCTTCGGCGCGGCGGGCAACGACACGCTCAAGGGCGGCGACTCGGCCGACCGCATCTCCGGCGGCGCGGGCAACGACACGTCCTTCGGCGAGAACGGCCGCGACCGCATGTCCGGTGGCACGGGCGACGACGCCCAGGACGGCGGCGCCGGCAACGACGTCATCTTCGCCAACCGCGGTACCGACACCTCGTCCGGCGGCGAGGGCGACGACGTCCTGTGGGCGCTCGCCCGCGCCGATGTCGCACCCGGCCCCGGCGTCGACCAGGTCGGCGACACGCTCGACGGCGGCAACGGCAACGACACCTTCCGGACGCGCGACGGCGAGGTCGACCGCATCACCTGCGGCCCCGGCAACGACACCGCGCGGCTTGACCGGGTCGACGTCATCACCGACGCCACGGCGGCAATCCCGAACGGCTCCTGCGAGCAGGTCCAGCGCCAGGCCCCGAGGAACGGCGAGAGCCGCTCCGAGGATGCCCAGGAGTCGCCCAAGGAGGAGAAGGTCACGGACTAGCAGCACCCTCCACCTGTCCGGGGACCAACCCTCGGCTCGGCCGGCCATCGCGTGCGCTCGCGGTGGTCGGCCTTGCCCGTTAAGGGGCCACGAGCTCGCTCGCGTAGCGCTCGACGCAGGCCGCCCCGTCGCGCAGCGTCGCCGCGACCGGCGCCGCCCGCGCGACCTGCTCGGCGAGCACGACCTCAGCGGCGATGCGCAGGTCCTGCGCGAGCCGGTCGAGCGGGTATCCGCGGCTGTGCAGCACGCGCGCGAGCCACAGGATCTGCTCCTCGAAGCGGACGTCGCCCTGCTGCGCGCCGAACGCCCAGGCCAGCACGTAGAGGTTGTCGTGCACGCACCAGGCCTCGCCGGCGGGGCCGTAGCGCTCGGCTTCGTCGGGATAGGTCTCGAGGTAGCGCCGGGCGATGAGGTCGGCTAGCGGCGTGAGCGCCACGACGCTGCCGTCGGCGAGCGTGACGTCGCGCGGGGGCGGTGCGCCGCTCGGCGGGCCGGGCCTGCTCATTCCGCCACCGCGTCGAACGTGTGCATGTGCTCGAGGCGCTGTAGCGAGATCGCGTCGTTCAGCTCCTGCGGGATGCGGTCGTGCGAGCGCGCGTGCTCGTCGCTGCGCATGTACGCCGCGAAGCAGCTGCGCTCGCGCCAGCGGCTGACCATCCAGATCTCCTCGGCGTCGCGATCGGAGCGCCAGACCTGGAGGTCGACGAAGCCGTCCGCGTCCTCGACGAGATGGCTGCGGCGCCGGAACGCCTCGACGAGCTCGTCCGCCCGGGTCGCATCGACGCGCAGCCGTGAGACGGAGATGTACATGCAGCGCGGAGTATGGCGCACCGCCGCTCGCCCGATCGCAGCTGTAAGCGTCCGTTCAGGTCGCGCTGCGACGGTGTCGTGGTGTCACCGAGCGACGGACCGGCCGACCGCGATCCGCAGCCGGCCGGCCGCCCGATCGGCCGGCGGGCCTTTCTCGGCGTCGCCGGCGTCGGCTTGTCGTCACTGGCGTGGGGCGGCGCCGCGCTCGACCTCGCCGCCCGCAGCACGCTGCTGCTGCCCGAGCAGCTGCGCGCCGCGGTCCCGTTCGGCAAGGGCTGGCGGATCTACGCGGTCAACCCCCCGCACCCGACGTTCGATCCCGCGACGTGGCGCCTGCGCGTCGACGGGATGGTCGAGCGCCCGCTGAGCCTGACCTACGCTCAGCTGCTCGGGCTTCCGCGCGCCGAGCAGACCTCCGACTTCGTCTGCGTCACGGGCTGGTCCGTCGACGACGTCCGCTGGGGCGGCGTGCGCTTCGCCGACCTGCTCGCGGCCGCGCGCCCGCTGCCGGCGGCGACGGCGCTGCGCTTCGAGTCCGCCGAGGAGCCGTACGCCGACTCGCTCTCGCTCGAGCAGCTGCGCGAGCCCGACGCGATGCTCGCCACCTCGATGGACGGCGCCCCGCTCGAGCGCAAGCACGGTGCGCCGGCGCGCGTCGTGATGCCGAAGATGTACGGCTACAAGGGCGTGAAGTGGGTGCGGCGGATCGTCGTGACCGACCGTGTCGAGGATGGCTACTGGCAACAGCGCGGCTACGACCGCGACGCCTGGATCGGGGGCTCCAATGGCCGCTGAGCCCGCCGCCGCCACCGGCTCCGCGCGCGTGCTGCGCTTCGGCGCGACCGAGCGCCACCTCCACATGATTCACGGGTCGGCCTTCGGCGTGATGTTCGCGACGGGGCTCGTCCTGTACGTGCCTGCGCTCGCGCAGATCTTCTCGAGCCGGCCGATCGTGAAGGGGATCCACCTCGCGGCCGCCGTCGCGTGGCTCACGGCGCTTGCGCTCGTGGCGCTCCTCGGCGATCGGCGCGCGCTGCGGCGGACGCGCCGCGAGCTCGAGCGCCTCGACGCCGACGACCTGCTGTGGCTGCGACGCCGGCGCGGCGGCGTGCCGCAGGGGCGCTTCAACGCCGGGCAGAAGCTCCATGCCGCAGTTCAAGCGGCGCTGGCGATGCTGTTCACCGTCTCCGGCACGCTGCTGCTCCTCGGCGAGCGCAACACGGACCTGCGCCTGCCCGGCACGATCGCGCTGCACGACTGGGCGACGCTCGTGGCCGGGGTGCTCGTCGCCGGGCACGTCTGGATCGCGATCAGCCCCGGCAAGCTGCCGTCGATCCAGGGGATCGTGCGCGGGACGGTCCCGGCCGCCTGGGCCGCCGAGCACCATCCGAAGTGGGTTCCGGACGCGGCTGCTCCCGGCGCGCCGCGTCCGGGATTCGCCCGCTGGGCGGCTGCGGCGATCGTCGTCGGGCTCGGCGCGGCGGGTCTCGCGTTCTTCCTCTTTACTTAAGTATTTACTTGCGCTATGCTCCTCCCCGTAAGCAAGAGAGAAGGAGCATCGACCATGACAGTCGAGCCCACAACGCAGGACAAGCAGATCACCATCGACGTGCCGGAGGACCGCGTGGCCGAGTTCTACGCGTTCTACGGCCACTTCCTCGCAGGCTCCGTCGGGCGCCGGCGCCGCGGAGGGCCGCACCACCGCCCGCACGGCCACCGCTGCGGCCACCACCGCGAGGAGCAGCCCGCCGAGGAGGCAGCCGGCCCGGAGGCCGCGACCGTCTGATGGCCGACAAGCAGGTCACCGTCCCCGTGCCCGAGGAGCGCGTCCCGGAGTTCTACGTCTGGTTCGCGCAGTTCCTCGCGGCCGATCCCGGCAGCGGTCCGCCGCGCGGCGGCCCGCCATGGGCCGGCCCGCGCGGCGGCGGCCGCGGCCGCGGCTTCGGGCCGCCGCGCCCGCACTTCGACGCCGAGCCGTGGTCCGCCGGGGACGCCGACCAGGCCGCCTGGCTGTACGCGAAGCTCGCGCCACCCGCGCGCGAGCTCTTCGACGTCCTGATCGACGCGCCGGGCCGGCGCTTCTCGGGCAACGAGATCGCCGCCCGCCTGCGCCTGGACAAGGGCGCGCACGGCGTCGCGGGGATCCTCGCCTGGCCGGGCCGCTACAGCCGCAAGCTCGGCCGCGAGTTCCCGATCGCCACGGAGGGCCGCGACGACGGCGGCACGGACTACTACCTCGACGACGACACCGCGGCGCTGTTCGCCGCCGCCCGCGCCGCCTCTGGATGAAGTAGACATGGCGGCGTGCTGTCAGGCCGCCTCGCGATGCTGCTCGCCCTGGGCGCGCTCGCGGGCTGCGGCGGCGCGGCGAGCACGACCGCCGGCGAAGCGCCCGTGACGCAGGCGGCCACGCCGACCGTGACGGTCCCGCCCGACGCGCCGCCGCCCGCCGCGGCGCCCGCGGCACAGCCGGCGAGCAGGGTGACGATCGGCCTCGAGCGCCTCGACGCGCCGCAGGCCCGCTCGCTCGCCGGCAAGCGGGTCGGCCTCATCGCCAACGCCTTGTCGGTGACGCGGGCCGGGCGGACGTCGGCCGCCGTCCTGCGCGCGAAGGGCATCCGCGTCGTGCGGTTCTTCGCCCCCGAGCACGGGCTGTCGGGACGCCTTGTCGGCTGCGAGCCCGGCGGCCGCGCGGACGTCGTCAACCTCTGCGGCGATCACCAGCAGCCCACAGGGGACGACCTGAGCGGACTCGACGCGCTCGTCTACGACCTGCAGGACGTCGGCGTGCGCTTCTGGACGTACATCAGCACGATGATCTACGCGCAGCAGGCGGCTGCGAGGGCCGGGGTGGCGTTCGTCGTGCTCGACCGCCCGAACCCGCTGGGCGGCGAGCGGGTGGCGGGCCCCGTCGCGGAGAACCGCGACACCGTCCTGAGCGTCGCCCCCGGGCCGCTCGTGCACGGCCTCACGGCCGGCGAGATGGCGCGGCTCGTCCAGCGGCGCAGCAGCCCGCGCGGCCGCCTCGTCGTCGTGCCGATGCGGGGCTGGCGGCGCTCGATGACGTGGGCCGACACGGGTCGCCGCTGGCTGGCGCCGTCGCCGAGCCTGCGCTCGGCGCAGGCGGCGCTGCTGTATCCGGGAACCGCCCTGCTCGAGGGCACGAACGCCAGCGAGGGGCGCGGGACCGCCGCGCCGTTTCGGATCGTCGGGGCGCCGTGGGCGCGCGTGGACGCGCTGCTCGCGGCGGCGGACGTCCCGGGCGTCAGCGCGTCAGGCGCGCAGCTTCACGCCGCGCGCGACGCCGACGGTCCCGAACCCGAAGTTCGAAGGCCGGCGCTGCTCCGGCATCGCCATCGACGTGACCGGCGACGACGTCAACACCTTCGGGCTCGGCCTGCGGCTGCTGCACGCCCTGCACAAGCAGGCGGGCTTCGCGTGGGAGCTTGGCGGCGCTCGGATCGACACGCTGCTCGGCACCAGCCGCCTCCGGCTCGCCCTCGACCGGGGCGCCTCGGTCCAGTCGATCCTGGCCTCCCAGCGCGGCGCCGTGGCGGCCTGGCGGCGCTCGCGCGAGCCGGCGCTGCTGTACGAGTAACGCATTGCTCTGTCGAATAGTGACCGCTATCCGGTCACTTTTCGCCACGCGTCAGCGCGGTGCGCGCAGGCCGAACGGCGGCCGGACGCCCTGCGCGCGCTTGGCCTGCACGATGCGGCGCCGGCCCCGCGCCCCGGGCAGCGCGCGGAACGCGTCGGCGTAGGCGCGCAGCAGGTGGCGCTCGCGCAGCAGCGTGTGGCCGATCGCGAGCAGCTCGTAGAAGGCGATCCGGTGCAGGTCGCCGCGGATGTCGGCCCAGCTGTCGTTCTTGACCATCATCAGCAGGCGGTTGCGGAACTGCAGCCGGCGATGCACCTCGGGCAGCCCGGAGCGCGTCGTCGGCGAGTAGAAGCGCATGTGCCACGCGACCGCGCGCGGCTCGTACATGCAGCGCCAGCCCTGCAGGCGCGCGCGCCACGCGAGATCGACGTCCGACGCCCACAGCTCGAGCTGCTCGTCGAGCACCTCGCCGCCGACGGCGCAGGCGTCGAGGACCTCGCGGCGGTACAGCACGCACGCGCCGTCGCCGCCGAAGACCTCGGCCGCATGCGCGTAGCTCGACGCCGGCTCGTTGTGGCCGACGAGCGTGTTCTTGCGGCGGCGGTCGACGACCATCCCGGCAGCGTCGAGGACGTCGAGGCGGTCGTCGGGCCGCATCCCGGTCGCGCGGACGAGGCGCGGCGCGACCGAGCCGACGCCGCGCATCTCGAGGCGATTGCGGGCGACCTCGAGGAAGTCCTCGCCGAGCACGCAGTCGGCGTTCAGCAGCAGCACCGCGTCGCCCTCCGAAGCGAGGATGCCGGCGTTGATCGCGGCGGCGTAGGAGACGCGCTCGCGCAGCCCGAGGACGCGCGCGCCGTGCGCCTCGGCGACGGAGCGCGTCGCGTCGGTGCAGGCGTTGTCGATGACGAGCACGTCGGCGCCGTCCTGCGCGACGGCCGCGGGGAGGGAGTGCTCGAGCAGCGGCGCCTCGTCGACCGACAGCACGAGGACCGTCGTGCGCTGGCTCACAGCATCTCTTCGTAGACGCCGACGGTCAGCGCCGCGCTGTTGGCCCACGACAGCGCTCCCGCGCGCTTGAGGCCGCGCCGCGCGAGCTCGGCGTGGTGCGCGCGGTCGTCGATCACGCGGCGGATCGCTTGCGCGATGTCGCCGACGTCGAGCGGGTCGAAGTAGTCGCATGCGTCGCCGCCGGTCTCCGGCAGCGCCGTCGCGCGGGCTGCGAGCACGGGCACGCCGCGCGCCATCGCCTCGACGAGCACGAGCCCGAAGCCCTCGTACAGCGACGGGTGCACGAGCGCGTCGGCGCCGCGCATGAGGGCGTCCATCTCGCCGTCGGGCAGGTAGCCGGTGAGCGTGACGGGGTGGCCGCCCGCGGCCTCGCGGACGCGCTCGCCCTCGCCCGTGTCGACGCCGCCGAGCACGAGCCGGTGCTCGAGGCCCTCCTTGCGCAGCAGCGCGAAGGCCTCGACGAGCCTGAGGAGGTTCTTCTTCGGGCGCAGGTCGCCGACGGCGAGCAGGTACGGGCCGTCGTCGAGCGGCAGCGGCGCGTCGCCGATCGGCAGCGAGGGCGCGTTCGGGATGATCCGCACGCGCGCCTCGTCGACGTCGTAGCGGCGCACGACGTCGCTCGCCGTGTAGCCCGAGACGCAGATCACGCGCTGTGCCGAGCGGGCGGCGCGCGGCGTGAACGTGCGGTACTTCCAGCCGGTGCGGCCGCTGAAGTCCTCGGGGAAGACCTCGAACGCGAGGTCGTGGATCGTCACGACGCCCATGCACGGCCGCGCGAGCGGGAGGAAGCAGTTGGGCGTGTGGATGAGGTCCGCCTTCATCTGGCGCAGGCGCACGGGCAGCCCGACCTGCTCGAACAGCAGCTCCGGCCCGGGGCCTCCGTGCGAGACGAAGCGGAAGTCCAGGCCCTCGTGCTCGGGGAGCGCCGCGATGAGCTCCTTCGCGTAGCGACCCCAGCCGCGTAGCTGTGGCGCGAACGCGTCGCGGGCGTCGATGGCGACGGTCGGCACCCGGTAACCATGCCATGCCCGCGCCGGCGCCGACCGCGAACGGTTGCTCCGCTAGCTTGCGCGGCATGAGCCGCGGCTTCCTTGGCGTGTTTCGCACCGACGACGAACGCTCGCCCGTGCAGCGGGCGCGGCGGCTCGGGCTGCAGGCCGCGAGCCTGGCGAAGCTCCCGCGGCCGGTCGCGCTGTTCTGGTGGCGCGCGCTGCGCCGCGCGCAGGCCGAGCGCGACACGTGGAGCATCGACGTCGCGTGCCGCCCCGCCGAGCTGCGGGTGCTGCTCGACGCGCTCGGCCCGGCGCGCCGCGTCGCCGAGGTGGGGACCGCGGCGGCCTGGACCACGTCCTGCATCGCGCTGGCGCGGCCCGACCGCGAGGTGCACAGCTGGGACGTCGAGCGCCACCCCGAGCGCGAGCGCTACCTGGCGCTGCTGTCTCCCGCCGACCGCGCACGCGTGCATCTCTACGACCGCCCGGGCGGCCTCGGCCCCGCCGACCCGCCGCCCGTCGACGCCGTCTTCATCGACTCCTCGCACGAGCTCGAGGAGACCATCGCGACGTTTCGCACCTGGAAGCCCGCGCTCGAGCCGGGCGGCATCGTCGGCTTCCACGACTACGCCGACGACGCCTACCCCGGCGTCACCGAGGCCGTCGAGAAGCTCGGCCTGAAGGGCGAGGCGCGCGGCCACCTCTTCGTCTGGCGGAAGCCCGCACCGTGACCTCGGGTTACCATGGCGAGGCCGTGCAAGAGGTCAAGGACGACACCACGTCGGCGCCGCGCCAGTCGCGGATCTTCGAGCTGCCGATCGAGCTCGGCCAGCCCGACGAGCTGCTGGAGCGGATCATCGGCTGGGTCGGGACGAACGAGCCGACCAAGCGCGTCATGTACGTCAACGCGCACGTGCTCAACCAGTCGCGCGAAGACCCGGCGCTGCGCAGCGCGCTCGAGGACGCCGACCTCGTCTACTGCGACGGCTACGGCGTGCGCCTCGCGGCCAAGGCGCTGAGCGCCGAGATCCCGCACCGCATGACCGGAGCGGACTGGATCTGGGATCTCGCGACGCTCTGCGAGGCCCGCGACACCTCCCTCTACCTGCTCGGCTGCGAGCCCGGCGTCGCCCGCCAGGCCGGCCTGCGCCTGCGCCGCGCGCACCCGAAGCTCCGCGTCGTCGGCACCCACCACGGCTACTTCGCGATGGGCTCCGGGCACGACGAGCGGGTCATCGAGGACATCAACCGCCGCAAGCCGGACATCCTGCTCGTCGGCATGGGCACGCCGAAGCAGGAGATCTGGGCGCAGCGCACGGTCGACCGCCTGGACTGCTCGGTCCTGTGGAGCGTGGGCGCGCTGTTCGACTTCGTCTCCGGACGCGTACCGCGCGCTCCGGCCTCCTTGTCCGACAATGGCCTGGAATGGATCTTCAGGCTGGCGATCGAGCCGCAACGGATGTGGCGCAGGTACCTGGTGGGCAACCCGGTGTTCCTGAGCCGGGTGATGGCGCAGGCCCGCCAGCGCCACCAGCGTTGAACGGCCCCGGCGCGCGCGTCATCGCCTGGCTGCGCAGCGAGCGGACGCTCGCGTGGCTCGGGCTGGTCGGCGCGGGCGCGATCGCGCTCGGCTTGGCGCAGTACGCGGGTGTCGTCGGCCGCGGCGGGACCGGCAGCGCGCTGCGCGTGACGATCGCGATCGTCGTGCTGTTCGGCCTCGTGGGCTTCGGCCCGACCCGGCTGCTGCTGCCCGCGCGCCTGCGCGGCCACGAGGCGCTGTGGATCCTGCCGATCGGCGCGGCCGGCACGGCGCTCGAGCTCGCGCTGCTCGCCTACGTGCAGGTCCCGTTCGACCTCGCGCTCGCGATCGTCGCGCTCGGGAGCGCCGGCCTGGCGGTGTTCGCGTGGCGCCGCGATCCCGGCCTGCGCTCGCGGCTCGCGCCGCCCGGCGCCGCGTCGTGGCGGATGCTCGCCGTGCCGCTCGTGCTCGCGATCCTCATCGGCGCGATCGCCCTGCTGCCGATGTTCCGCGGCGGCTTCGTGACGGTCATCGGCAACGGCTCGGACGCGCACCTCGCCGTCGGCACCGCCGAGTTCCTGCAGAAAAACGGCCCGAAGGACGTCGACGCATCGCAGGCGGTCGACCGGGTCCCGCTCGTCTGGCGCTCCAAGCCGCCGATCTACCTCGCCTACGGCGCGGTGGCACGGACCGCCGGGATGGAGCCCTACGCGGTCATCGCGACGCTGTCGGCCGCCCTGCTGGCGTTCGCGGCGCTCGGCTTCTGGCTCGTGGCGCGCGAGCTGCTGGGCGCCGGGCCGTGGGGGGCCGCCGTCGCGATGGGGCTCGTCGGCATGAACCGCATCGAGCTCTTCACCGGCATGCACCCCTACTTCAACCAGACGTGGGGCTACATGGCGACGCCCTTTGCGATCGTGCTCGCCTGGCATGTCGTGCGCCATCGATCGCGCGGCGGCGTGCTGCTGTTCGCGTCGTTCATCGGCGTGGTCGCGTTCGCGTACCCGCTCGCGCTGCCCGTGCCGCTGCTTGCCGCGATCGTCTTCGCCGGGTTCGAGCGTCGCCGCCGGGGGCTGTCGCTGCTGCGGATCCCGCGGCTGCGCTCCAAGAAGCAGCTCTTGTGGATCGTGCCGCTGTTTCTCGTGCTGATCAGCGCGCTGCAGGGCGTGCTCGAGAAGACGGCTGCCTCGACGCGGGTGCTCGCGCCCGGCTACTCGCTCGTCAACTGGGGCGGCGACCTCACGCACTTCTTCCCCGAGCGGTTCTTCCTCGGGCTCGACGAGGCCGACAGCGCGATCTTCGGGGTGCCGCTGATCGCGCTCGGGCTGTTCATCGCGCTGCGCCGGGCGCCACGGGACATCCGCTGGGGGCTCGGCGCGATCGTGGCCTTCGGCGTGCTCGCCGCGCTGTTCTTCCGCCCGCGCGAGTACGGGTGGTACTTCCACTTCAAGGCCTTGGCGTTCGTCGCCCCCTTGGTGGTCGCGGCCGCGGCGGTCGGACTGTCGAAGCTGCGCTGGCGGTGGGTGTCGGTGGTCGCGGCACTGCTGCTCATCGGGGCGACGCGCAACGGCGCCGCGCACGAGATCGGCACGACGTTCGACCAGCTGCCGAAGAGCATGCTCGAGCTCAAGCAGGTCGGCGCGAAGCTGCCCGACGACGCGTCGATCAGGCTCGACGTGCCCGCCGACGGGCGGATGCTCTGGATGGGCAACATGCTCTCCGACCAGCCGCTGTGCTCGCAGCGACCGCTGCTGAACACGAGCTATCCGCACGTGCCGATCTCGCGCCAAGCGGACTATGTGCTCGTCGACGACACGTGGCGCAAGCCCGTCGACGCCGCCGGGGCGCCGCTCATGACGCTCGACCGCTACCTGCTGTACAAGCTGCGGCCCGGCCTCGACCCCGCCAGGGGCGACCGCTGCTCGCACAAGATGGTGCTGACCGTCAAGAAGCTCTACGCGGGCGGCACGGACGTCGAGCCGTAGGCACCCGGAAATCCGGGCGCGGGCGCCCGGACATCGCGGCGTAGGGGGAGCGTCCGCGCTCGTAGCCTGCAGAAGACCGCAGAGCCATGCCGCGACCCGCCGCCCCCGATGCCCTCGATCCCTGTAGACACCGATCATGATCGGCACGCCTCCCACAGCCGACCGCCCGCCGGCGGATGACGCGCCGGCGCGCCTCCGGTCCGCCGCGCCGCTGCGCGCCGGCCGCCTTCGCACGACGGACACCGCGTGGCACTGGGCCTTCACGGTCATCGCGAGCGGCGTGGTCACGGTTGTCGTCGCGCTGCTGGGGCTCTCGCCCGTGCTCGCCGTCGCGCTCGGCCTGGCCTGGGCCGTGGCCGGCATCAGCGACCTCGTTGCGACCCTCGTCGTCAAGCGCTTCGGCGAAGCCGGCGCCGGCGTCGCCACGCATCGCCTGCAGATCGAGCAGATGCTGGCCGACCAGTTCGTCGACAAGCCGACGCACGGCTGGCTCGCCGCAGCACACGAGGCGCTCGTCGCGGCCGAGTCGCGCTTCGCGAGCCTGCCATCGGCCACGGCGGACGATCGCCGCTCGATCGCCGGGGCCGTCGCGGACATCCGCGCGATCGAGGTCGACCTGGCCCGCTCGCGCGACAAGCGCCGGGCGTGGCGCGATCGCGTCCCCGCGAGCGCGTCGGGGAGCTTCGCCAAGTCGGCCGTGGCCGAGGATCCCGACGTGCTGATCCGCCTCTACGGCGATCCCGCGAACCTGCCCGACCGGCTCGGCCCGCGCAGCCGCGACGTGCTCGCCCGCGTCGGCGCGGTGCTCGACGACGTCCGCATCCTCAACACCCCGCAGACCGAGTGGGCGGTGCTGCTCTTCACGCTCTGGGCGCGCGTGTTGCTCGTCGCCGGCGCGCCGCTCCTGGCTTCCGCCTCCCTGGGATACGTGCCGTTGCAGGACGGCTGGAGCCTGCGCGACCTGCCGTGGGCGCTGGCAAGCGCCTGGTCGACGGCGACGGCGCTGTGCGCGCCGTGGATCGCGACGACGGTCATGCGCCGCGACGCGCGCGGCGCGCAGGTGCGCCGCCGGCTGCTGCTCGTCGAGATCCCGCTGTCGCTCGGCGCGATCGTGCTCACGCCGTGCTGGGCCGTCGCGACGTTCGCCGCCGGCTGGACGAACTGGTGGCAGCGCCCGGAGTTCGTGTGGCTGCGCCTGTGGACGTGGATGGCGGTCGTGTGCGGGCTGCTCGCGGCCGGGATGGCGATCCGCGGCACGACCGCCACGGACGTCGCGATGGAGTTCGTCGTCGCGATGACCGTCGTCGCGATCATCGGCGCGAGCTACGGGGCGATGCTGCCGCTGTCGACGAGCCTGCTGCTGCGCACGCTGATCGGCGGCCTGCTCGCGCCGCGCCGCGCCCGCGACCGCGCGGACGCCCGCATCGCCGAGTCGATCCGCCATCTGCTGGACGCCGCGCACGCGATCGAGCTTCGCTCGCCCGACGACCCGCAGGCCGCGCGCGACGTCGGCGTCCTGCGCGAGTCCGCGCGAATGCTCGGCGTGCGCACCGGCGACGGCGAGCGGTGGGCGCACCGCACGCCGCTGGGCCTCGCGAAGCTCGTCGAGCGCGCGCTGCAGGATGCGGGCGTCATGAGCGGCGAGCCGCGGGCGACGTTGCTGCTCGAGGAGGCCGAGCGCAGCGGCGACCCCGAGCCCGTGACGCTCGAGGACCCGACCTACCACCAGCGGCGGCTCAAGCCCGCGCGCTTCCGGCGCCGGCGCGAGGCGAACGCGCTGCGCCTGCTCATCACCGAGGTCGTCCGCGAGGCGCGCCGGCACGGCACCGGCCCGCTCACCACGGTCTGCCGGCTCGACGGCGACCGCGTGATCGTGCGCTTCGCCAACCGCGTGCGGCCGGGCCCGGCGAGGCCGGGACGGGGCAACGGCGCCGCCAACCTCCGCGGCCTCGCGCAGTCGCTGCCCGGCGGGCGCATCGACACGCGTGGGATGGTCTCCGGATCGTTCATCGAGCTTCCCGGCCAGACGGAGCGCTTCGGCGTGGAGGCGTCGTTCAGCACCGCTGCGCTCGAAGCCATCGAGGATCATCCGACGTAGACCAAGGGCGAGGTGAGCTGTGGGCGAGATCGTGACCGTGCTGTGCGTCGATGACCGCGACGACGCCGAGACGTTCGATCGCGCGTTCGAGAGGGATCGCGCGGGCCGCTGCCGGTACGAGGGCGACGACCCGCCACGCCTGGCGCGATTCGGCGCGGTCGTGGGCTCGGACCGTGCCGCGCGCGCCGTGCTGCTGGCAGCCGCCAACGACGGCGCGCTGCCGGACATCGTGCTCATCGACCACATGCTCGAGGGCGATGGCCGGGAGAAGTACGCCGAGCGCGGGCTGCACCTCATGACCTGGATCCGCGACGAGTTCTCCCGCCGTGCCATGAGAGCACCCGCCTGCGTGCTCTGGACGACGCGCTTCGAGCCCGGCCTCGCCTGGGCCTTCGTGCAGCGTGGCGGCATCCAAGCGGTCGACCGCCGGTTGACCTGGCCCGATCAGTTCGATGCCATCTGGCAAGCCAGGGAGTGGCACGTCGCCGGTCACGGGCACTGGACGCATGCCCCGAGAGACGGGTTCTCGACGCTGTCGCTTGCGCCGTCATGCGTCGCGCTGCTCCCGTATCTCGCCGACGACGTACCCGCCGCGGACACCGCCGCGGCGCTCGGGATCAGCACCGATGCCGTCCACGGCCGCAGGCAGGCGCTCGTGGAGGCGATGAACAACCAGATACCCGACCGCCTGCTGCCGGGCGGCAAGCCGCTCGTGGTCAACGGCCGCTCGACCTCGCTCGCGCAGATCGCCTTGGAGCACGGGCACGTCTGGGTCCCGCTCGCCTACCGCGAATAGGCGCTCGGGAAACCGGCCGCCGCCGGCCGCCGATCCGACTGGAAGGTCGGTCACCCCGCAAGCAGAGTGAAAGTCACCTCAATCGAGGCGTTCACCCTCACTCCATTCGGGAGCCGACATGGCAACGGTTGTCTCATCACCAGCACCCTCGACCCGGAATTACGTCATCGCGTGTGAGCGCGCCGACGTCGCCGCGCTCGCGCCGATGCTGGCGCTCGGGCCGATCGCGCGCGAGCAGCGCGGGCTGCACACCTACCTCGACCTCTGCGTCTCCAAGCCCTGGGGCTATGAGCTGAAGATCTACGAGGATGCGCTGAGCGAAGCGTGGATGCTCGTCCTCGAGCGGTTGACCTGCACCTCGATGCATGCGCACCCGTGCAAGACGACGATCCTCGTGTGCGTCGCCGGCGAGGGCGAGCTCACCTCGGGCGACGGGGAGCGGATCGAGCTTCTGCCGGGAACGGTCGTCGAGATCATGCCGGGCGCCCGCCACCAGAGCTCGACGAGGAAGGGCATGAGGCTGATCGAGTTCGAGTGCCCCGCCGACAAGTTCGATCTTGTCCGCTACGAGGATCCCACGCGGCCGCGCGGCAGCGCCTACGAAACCGCGGCGGAGGCGCACACCGCGGCGGTCCCGGAGCCGGCGCCGCTCGTCGCCGTGCCGGCGGGGCCGCCGCGGGCACGGCTGCGCGCCTGCGACGCCGGCGACAGCTACCGGTTCGGCTTGGAGACCGGCGCGCACGTCAAGGCCCGCCCCGCGGGGCTGTGCGCGGCGATCTCCCTCGACCTCGTCGCGATCATGCGCCGCGAGTTCTCGGTCGTCACCCCCGGGGACCTGCTCGCCGCGGCCGATCGTGAGCCGCACCTGACGATCCGGCGCGCGCCCGCGCGCTGACGACGCCACCCGGAGATCCGGGCACGCGGACCGCGAAATCGGGCGGTCCGCGCGCCCGCGCAGCACCGATAGTCACTGTTACGCCGCGCCGAACGTCGCGGCACTGACCATCAAAGGAGCAGTGACCCACTTATGGCGAGCATGATCCTGATCAACCGCGAGGTCGACTTCGAGAACCGCCCGCGCGCGGTGATCCTCACCGGCCCCGGCTTCCAGGACCACGACTGCATTTACTGTGGCTACCGCCTGCGCGAAGCCCACTTTCAGGTGGACTTCGCCACAGCCGACGGGATGCCGGTGACCGGCAAGTACGGCGCGCAGGTCCCGCTGGACCGGCGCTCGCGGCCGTGCGTGACGTTCGACGACCTCGACGTCGACAGCTACGACCTCGTCGTGCTGACCGGCGGGCACGAGGCCCCCGACCGCGTCCGCCAGGACCAGCGCGTGAAGGACTTCGTCAAGGCCATGGACGGAGCCGGCAAGGTCGTGGCCGCGCTCTGTCATGGCCCATGGATCGCGATATCCGCGGGCATCGTCGGAGGCCGTGAGGTGGCCGCCTATCCCGGGCTGAAGGACGACATGGTCCACGCCGGGGCGATCGTCGTCGAGGGCGCGGACGTGGTCGTGGACGGGACGCTCGTCACCGGGAGCTACTACGGGGAGGTCGGGCTCTTCATGCGGGCGACGATCGCGCTCGCCGAGGAGCGGTTCGTCGAGTTGGCAGCCGCCTGATCAAGGATTCCTACGCGGTGTGGCAAAGTTTTGCCATGTACCAGGAAAAACTCGATACAGTTGCAATCTCCTCCGATGTCACTCCTCGTCACCCTCACGCCAGCGCCGACGGCGTCTCCCGGGCTCGTGCCTCGTGCGGCACGAGCCCGGGTGCACCGCAGGGCGATCGACGCCGCGCTACGCAAGGCGGCGATCCTCGATCGCCTCGACTCCCGCGGCGACGCGTACGGCGCCGCCGGCCAGGCGCTGGAGGACTTCGTCAAGCGCCAGGACCAGATCATCGCTCGCGGCGAAGACGTCAGCGGCTGGATCAGCACGGTCACCGAACGGCGCTGGATCAACGAGCTTCGCTACCAGACCAGGCGCTCGTACGAACGTCTCGACGCCCCCATGGGAGCGGACTCGAGCAGCACGCTCGGCGAGATCGTGGCCGCTCCCGGGCCACGGACCGAGGACCTCGTCGAGGTTCGCGAGCAGCTCGACGAGCTTGCTCACGAGCAGCGCGTCGCGCTCGCCATGCTCCGCGATGCGGACGTCCAGGAGCGCCACGTGCGGATCGTCGAGCTCGCGCTCACGAGCGAGCTGCGCCACCACGAGATCGCCGACGTCGTGAACACCGAGTTCGCGAGCGGCGGGGCACGACAGCTTCAGGGCAACAGCATCACGCAGATCATCGGCCGTCAGCGCACGCGGCTCGAGCGGGCAGGGGGCGTACCGAGCGTCGTGGCCCGGCTGTGCCGTACGCGCCCGCGGCCTGACTGACGTTGTCACACCCGGCCGGTCCTCGGGTGAGTAAGGCGTGGCCTTACCGCGAACGGAGGATGGGCATGGACGGCTGGAGCGCGTTGCGCTGCTACATCGAGCGCAACTACAAGATCGCCGAGGACAGCCGTGACTGCCTGAAGCTCGTCTTCCGCGTCGCCGGCCGCCGCACCCAGGCCGTGCGGGTCACGAGGATCGGCGACTCGGGCTGGGCCGAGATCTCGACCGCCGTCTGCCGCGAGGACGAGATCGTGGCGCGCGACGCGCTCGTCCGCAGCGGGAGGATGGTCGTCGGCGGCCTCGCCCTCCATGGCCCCGGGATCGTGATCTTCCGGCACGCGTTCCTGCTCACGAACCTCCACACCGAGAGCTTCGAGGCGCCGCTGCGGCTGGCCGTCAGCTACGGCGACCGGCTCGAGCAGGAGCTTTCCGGCGGCGACGACCTCTGGTGAGGCCGTGACTTCGTAGGCTCTTACGCGGGTGCGATGAGCTGTATCCGTACGCCCCCCGGACAAAGGCGAGACGTTGAAGGTGCTGGTGGTCGACGACGAGCCGAGCGTGCGCTCGGCGCTGCAGCGCGCGCTCGCGCTCGAGCGCTACGACGTGCAGCTCGCCGAGGACGGCCAGCAGGCGCTCGACATCCTCGCCGAGGGCGTCGTCGACGCGATCGTGCTCGACGTCATGATGCCGCGGATCGACGGCATCGAGGTCTGCCGGCGGCTGCGCGCCGCGGGCGATCGCACCCCGGTGCTCATGCTCACCGCGCGCGACGCGATCGACGACCGCGTCGACGGCCTCGACGCCGGCGCCGACGACTACCTCGTCAAGCCGTTCGCGCTGCGCGAGCTCAACGCGCGGCTGCGGGCGCTGCTGCGGCGCGTCGATCCGGGCGGCCCGACGCTCGCGTTCGGCGACCTCGTCCTCGACACGTCCGCGCACGAGGTCCGGCGCGGCGATCGCCGCATCGAGCTCTCGCGCACGGAGTTCTCGCTGCTCGAGCTGTTCCTCGAGCACCCGCGCCAGGTGCTCACGCGCTCGGTGCTCTTCGAGCGCGTTTGGGGCTATGACTTCGGCGCCACGTCGAACGCGCTCGGCGTCTACATCGGCTACCTGCGGCGCAAGACCGAGGAGGGGGGCGAGCGGCGGCTGCTGCACACCGTGCGCGGCATCGGCTACGTCCTGCGCGACCCATGATGGCGCTGCGACACCGGCTGACGATCCTCACCGCCGCGACGGTCGGGATCACGGTCGTGCTCATCTCGATCGTCGCGTACGTCGCGCTGCGCAGCGAGTTGCGCAGCCAGGTCGACGACGCGCTCTACGCGCAGTACCAGCAGGTGCGCGAGACCGGGCGCCTGATCGTGCGACCCGGCCTGCAGTTCCCCGCGGCGAGCGCGCGCTCGGGCGGCCCCTCGGGGCCGGTGCAGGTCATCACGAGCGACGGCGACATCTACATCGCCGCGCAGGGCGACATCGACGTGCCGGTCGACCGCGACGACCGGCTGGTTGCCGTCGGCCGCGAGCAGACCGTGCTGCGCGACACCCGCGCGGACGGCGTGCACCTGCGCGTGCTCACGGTCGCGGTCCCCGGCGGGGGCGCGATCCAGTTCGTGCGCAGCCTGCGCAACGTCGACGCCACGCTCTCGCGCCTGAAGCTCCTGCTCGCGCTGCTGTGCTTCGCGGGCATGCTGCTGGCCGCGCTGTTCGGACGGTTGTTCGGCCGGCAGGTCATCCAGCCCGTCGCCGACCTCACCGCCGCCGCCGAGCACATCACGCAGACCGAGGACCTCGGCCGCCGCATCGAGGTCCCCGGCGACGACGAGGTCGGCCGCATGGCGGCGGGCTTCAACACGATGCTCGACACGCTCGAGGGCTCGCGCCGCGCGCTCGATCAGTCCGTCGACGCTCAGCGCCAGCTCGTCGCCGACGCGTCGCACGAGCTGCGTACGCCCGTCACGTCGCTGCGCACGAACATCGAGGTTCTGCTCGAGGGCGGCGAGCTGCCCGCGGACGACCGCCGCCGCCTGCTCGAGGACGTCCGCGCCGAGACCGAGGAGCTGGGCGCGCTGATCACTGACGTCATCGAGCTCGCCCGCGGGGACGAGCCGCTGTCGGGCGTCGAGGAGGTGCAGCTCGACGCGCTCGTCGCCGAGACGGTGGCGCGAGCGCGGCGCCGGCGGCCCGCCGTGACGTTCACCACCGAGCTCGAGCCGACCGTCGTCGAGGGCCTGCCCGACCGCCTCGGCCGGGCGATCGCCAACCTCGTCGACAACGCGGCGAAGTACTCGCCGGACGGGACCGCGGTCGAGGTCTCCCTCCAGGACGGCGAGCTGCACGTGCGCGACCACGGCCCGGGGATCCCGGAGGACGACCGGCCGCACGTCTTCGATCGCTTCTACCGCGGCGCGACCGCCCGCGGCCGGCCCGGCTCGGGCCTGGGCCTCGCGATCGTGCGCCAGGTGGCCGACACGCACGGCGGCACGATCGCCGTGCACGAAGGCGCGGGCGGCGGCTCGCTGTTCGTGTTGAAGCTCCCCACGCTCGCGACGGGTGACGCAGCGCAGCGCGAGGACGAGCGCGCCGGACAGCCGTCCGCTCCCTGACGCCCGGCGGAACTCCGCCGCACGCGGCACGTTGGTGTCCGTACCGATGCGCGTGCTCCTCCTCTGCCTGATCCTGCTCGCCGCCATGCCGGCCGCGGCATCGGCCGCAACCGTGAGCGTCCGCGACGATCCGCCCAGCAGGTATGACCCGGGCGCCGCGCACCTGACCTTCACGGCCGCCGCGGGCGAGCGCAACGACGTCGCCCTCGCCCGCGACGGCGCGAGCCTGCTGGTTCGCGACCTCGGCGCTGCGCTCACGCCCGGAGCCGGCTGCAGCGCCCTGACCGCGAACGTCGCGCGCTGCGCCTCGGCCCACCCGTTCGCGTCTGCGTCCTTCGACCTGCTCGACCTCGACGACGTGTTCGCCGGTGCGCCCGGGTTCCCGGCGCTCAGGGTCCAGGGCGGCGACGGCCACGACGAGCTCACCGGCCAGGGCCACCTGCTCGGCGGGCCCGGTCCGGATGTCCTGACCGGCAGCGAAGGGCAGGACAGGCTGAGCGGCGGCGCCGGCGGCGACCTCCTGCGCGGCCTCGGCGGCGACGACGAGCTGCTGGGCGACGGCGACGGCGGCGAGTCGGGCCTGCCGGAGCCGGCCGACGACCTGCTCGACGGCGGCCCCGGGCTCGACGTTGCGAGCTATGCCGGTCGCACCGCCGGCGTGCGCGTGGACCTGGCCGATCGCACGCCCGACGGGCAGGCCGGCGAGCGCGACCAGCTCCTCGGCATCGAGAACGTCACCGGCGGGCGCGGCCCCGACGCGCTCGACCGGCGACGCGGGACCGAACAGGCTCGTGGGCAACGACGGCGACGACGTGCTGCGCGGCCGCGACGGCGACGACAGCCTCGACGACGGCGCGGGCGAGGACACGCTGCTCGGCGGCAGCGGCGCCGACCGGCTCGCCGCGACGAGCCGGGGCGACCGGGCGTTCGGCGAGGCCGGCGACGACAGGCTAACCGGCGGCACCCGCGCCGCGCTCGACGGCGGCGCGGGCGACGACGCGTTCGCCACCGCGCTCGGCGCTCGGTTCTCGTCGCCGGTCTGCGGCGAGGGACACGACGCGCTCGTATTGGCGCCGCAGAAGGGCGAGCGCGTCGGCGACGACTGCGAGGAGGTGCACTTCGGCGTCTTCGACATGTTCCAGATCGCTGCCGTCCCGGCGCGCCGCCGGGGCAATGTCCTCAGCCTTCCGGCGCGCTGCAACAAGCTCGCGCAGCCGCTGACCGAGTGCGGCGGGCGGGTGACGCTGCGCCTGCGACGGCCCGGCCTGAACGCGCTCGTGCTCGGCACGCGGCGGTTCGTCATCCCGACCTTGACCAGCGGCTTCGTGCGCGTGACGGTGCGGCGCGCGGCCCGGCGCGCGCTCGCGCGTGCCCGCCGGCCGCTGCTCGACGTCCAGGTCGCGCTGCTGAGCTTCGGTCGGAAGATCACCGGCCCGGGCGGGGTCGACCAGACGCCGCGCGCGAGCGGGCGCTGGACCGTGCGGCTGCCCTGAGCGCGGGCCGCGGCGCCGCCCTTACGGGATTCTTCGCAGACCCTCACGCGCACCTTCCATCCGTCGTGCTTGATGCCGTAAGGCGGGCGATGAGAGCGCCCGCGCGACGAGCGGAGGCCGACGTGAGACGTTCGAGCACCCTTCCAGGCAGGACCCTCGAGCTGCTGTGGCTTGCCGGGCTCGCAGTCACCCTCGCGGCCTGTGGCAGCGGCGACCCCGCGGCGTCGGCCGCCGACGCCGAGGCGAAGGCCGAGGCGGCGCGGGTGCGCCTCGAGCAGTGCCTGCGCGAGAACGGCATGGAGGTGAAGAGCAGCGCCGGCGGCCGGCGCACGCTGATGCGCGACAACAACGGCAAGGGCCGGGCGGCGATGCAGAAATGCCGCAAGTACCAGCAGGAGGCGTTCGGGAGCATCACGCCCGAGCAGCGCCAGGAGTTCCAGGACGCGGCCACGAAGTTCGCCGCCTGCATGCGCCAGCACGGCGTCGACATGCCCGATCCGGTCGTGGCGGCGGTGGGCCGCAGGTGCAGCGGAGGGCCGGCTCCGGCGCCGGCGTCAAGGCGAACCGCGAGAGCCCGAAGGTGCAGGCGGCGATGAAGGCGTGCGAGGACAAGCTGCCGCGCGGCGGCCCCGGCGGCGGGATCAGGCTCGGCGGACCGGTCGAGGCGAAGTGATGCGTGGCGAAAAAACGACGCCAGGCGTCGGTTATTCGCCACACCCCCCGGCCGGCGGGGCGCCAGGGCTCGGCCGGACGGGCGCAAGTCGGCGCTCGTCCGACGGGCGCGGGCGCGTGGCGACGCGGCGCGGGCCGCGGCCGCTCGCGCTCGCGGTCGGTGCCGCCGTCGCGATCATCGGCGGCGCCGTCGTGTTCGTGTTCGTCGGGTCGGGCACCGACGGCGAGGGCGCCTCTGCCGAGGAGCGCACGGCAACGACGACGATCTCCCGGCGCGACCTCGTCGAAGTGCAGACGGAAGACGGCACGCTCGGCTACGCCGACAGCCGCACGATCGTCAACCGGATGGCGGGCACGGTGACGTGGCTGCCGCGCGCCGGCGCGGTGGTGCGGACGAACGCGCGCCTCTACGCGGTCGACGGCAAGGCGGTGTACCTCCTCGACGGCTCGAGCCCGGCGTATCGCGACCTCACCGCGGGCATCGCCGGCAAGGACGTCCGCGCGCTGGAGCGCAACCTGCGCGCGCTCGGCAAGGACCCGGCGCGGGCGATGCGCGTCGACGGGCGGTGGGACACCGGCACGACGGCCGCCGTCAAGCGCTGGCAGCACGACAAAGGCCTCGAGGAGACCGGCGCGATCGAGCTCGGCCGGGTCGTCTTCGCGCCCGGCGACCGCCGCGTGTCGTCGCTCGAGCTGAAGGTCGGTGCAAGCGCGGGCTCGGGGTCTTCGGGTGGCGACGAAGGGTCGGCTCGGCCCGCCGCCTACGACGGCGCCGACGCGAGCAGCGGCGCGATGCAGCTCGTCGCGTACCGGGCCGCCGCGGGCGAAGGGTCCGCGGAGGCGCCCTCCCGCGAAGGGGCCGCGGAGGCGGCCTCGCGCGCCGCCGCGCAGGCTCCGGCGAGCGACGGATCCGGCGAGCCTCCGGCCGCCACGCCCACGACGCCCGCCACGACGACCCCTCCTGCGACCACCACGACCCCTCCGGCGACCACGACACCGCAGACCACGACCACTCCCACCACGACGACCCCCGCACCTTCCGCGAAGCCCGAAGCCCCTAAGCCCGAAGCCGCGAAGCCGGCCTCGCCCGCGGCTTCGGGCCGCTCGCCCGGCGCGGCCCGCGACGCCTCCTCGGGGTCCCCGTCCGCCGCGAAGGGCGACAGCGGCGACGACGCGGGCAGCGACTCCGGCTCCGCCCCCTCGACGAACCTCATGACGACGACCTCGACGCGGCGCATCGTCACGGTCGCGCTCGACACGACGAAGGAGTCCGTCGCCGTCAAGGGCGCGCGGGTGACCGTCGAGCTGCCGTCCGGCGACGCCGTCCACGGGCGCATCGCTCGCGTGGGCACGACGGCGACGAGCGAGCAGAGCCAAGACGGCAGCTCCGGCCCACCGACGATCAAGCTCACGATCAAGCTCACCGAGCGCGCGAAGGCGATCGACCAGGCGCCCGTCACCGTCCAGCTCGAGCGCAGCCGCCGCCGCGACGTGCTCGCGATCCCCGTCACCGCCCTCATGGCGCGCAGCGGCGGGAGGTTCGCCGTCGAGGTCGTCGAGGGGTCCGGCCGCCGCGTCGTGCCCGTCACGACCGGCCTCTTCACGAGCGGCTTCGTCGAGATCGAGGGCGCCGGGCTGCGGCCGGGCACGCGCGTCGCGAACGCCGCGGTCTGACGGCGATGAGCGCGGACGTCCTGCGCCTGCGCGGCGTCACGAAGGCCTACCCCGGCGACGTGCTCGCCCTCCGCGGGATCGACCTCGAGATCGCGGCGGGCGAGCTCGTCGCGATCCTCGGCCCGTCGGGCTCGGGCAAGACGACGCTGCTGCAGATCATGGGCACGCTCGACCGCCCGACCGCGGGCGACGTGACGATCGACGGCTTCGACGCCGGCGCGGCCTCGGACAGCGAGCTGTCGGCCCTGCGCGCGCGCCGCATGGGCTTCGTCTTCCAGCAGTTCTACCTGCTCGACGGGCTGCCGGCGCTCGACAACGTTGCCGGCGGGCTGCTGTACGCCGGGGTCCCGAGGACTCAGCGACGCGAGCGCGCACGCGAGGCGCTTGACCGCGTCGGGCTCGGCCACCGCACAAGCCACCACCCGTCCCAGCTCTCCGGCGGCGAGCGCCAGCGCACCGCGATCGCGCGGGCGCTCGTCGCCAAGCCGGCGATCGTCTTCGCCGACGAGCCGACCGGCGCGCTGGATTCGAAGACCGGCGCCGGGATCGTGGCCCTGCTGCGCGAGCTCAACGAGGCCGGCACGACGCTCGTCGTCATCACCCACGACCCCCAGGTCGCGAAGGCGTTCCCGCGCCGCGTCGAGCTGCGCGACGGCGAGGTCGTCAGCGACCGGCAGGCCGCATGAGCCCGCGCGGCTCCCGCGCGAAGGCTCCGCGCGGCGTGGCGCGCGCCGGGCGCAGCGCGAAGGCTCCGCGCGGCGCGGCGCGCGCCGGGCGCAGCGCGAAGGCCGCCGGCGGCGAGCGCGCGCTGGAGCCCAGCCGCCTGCTTCCCCGCGACGTCCTCGCCGTCGGCAGCATCGGGCTGCGCACGCGGCGACTGCGCGCGGCGCTCTCGGCGCTCGGCGTCGCGATCGGCATCGCATCGATGGTCGCCGTTCTCGGCATCTCCGCCTCCAGCCAGGCCGAGCTGCTCGCCACGATCGACCGCCTCGGCACGAACCTCCTCACGCTCCAGGCCGGCGAGTCCTTCTTCGGCGACGAGAGCAAGCTGCCGCAGACCGCCCGCCCGCGCATCGCGGCGCTCGGCGGCGTCGAGCAGGCGGCGTCCGTCTACGCGATCGGCGACGCGACCGTCCGGCGCAACAAGCTCGTCGACGAGGGCGACACGAGCGGCATCGGCGTGCAGGCGGCCGACCGCGGCCTGCCGCAGACGCTGAGCGCGCGGCTCGCCTCCGGCAGCTTCCTCGACCGCCGCCACCGAGCGCTTCCCGGCGGTCGTGCTCGGCGCGGTCGCCGCCAAGCGCCTCGGCCTCAGCTCGGTCGCCGCGCAGCCGCAGGTCTGGATCGCCGACCGCTACTGGACGGTCGTCGGAATCCTCGAGCCCGTCACGCTCGACAGCGCGATCGACCGCGCCGCGCTCGTCGGGCTACCCGTCGCGAGGCGGCTGCTCGGCATCGACGCCAACCCGCAGACGATCTACCTGCGCGCGCGAGCCGAGACCCTGCCGGCCGTCCGCGAGCTCGCCGCGTCCGCGGCCAACCCCGAGCATCCCGAGGAGGTCGAGGTCAGCCGCCCGTCGGACGCGCTGCAAGCGCGGGCCGCCGCCAAGGGCGCGTTCACGTCGCTGCTGCTCGGGCTCGGCGCCGTCGCGCTGCTCGTCGGCGGCGTGGGGATCGCGAACGTCATGGTCATCTCGGTGCTCGAGCGCCGCTCGGAGATCGGCCTGCGGCGCGCGCTCGGCGCGACTCGGCGCCACATCAGCCTGCAGTTCTTGACCGAGTCGCTGCTGCTCGGCGCCGCCGGCGGCACGGCGGGCGCGCTGCTCGGCGCGATCGTCACCGGCGCGTACGCGGCGAGCGAGGGCCTGCCCGCGGTCGTGCCGCCGGAGGCGCTCGGCGCGGGCGTCGGCGCGGCGCTCGTCATCGGCGCCGTCGCCGGCCTCTACCCGTCGATGCGCGCCGCGCGCCTCTCGCCGACCGAGGCGCTCAGGACCGTGTAGCGGCGACGAGCCGCGGTGAAATGGCTACTCCGCGACGAGCCGCAAGCTCGGCGCCTGCTCGGGCGGCGCGGCGCGGTCGCTCGTCACCGGGATCGTGACCGGCGACTCCTGCGAGACCGTGAACTGCTTCCCGTCGGAGATCAGCGACAGCGGCGCGCCGTCGAGCAGGCGGTAGGTCGTCGCGTCGGCGGTCATCTCGACCTCGAGCCGGCTGCCGCGCGCGATCACGCGGAAGCTCATCGACTCCCAGTCGACCGGCAGCCGCGGGGCGAAGCGCAGGTCGTGGCCCTCGATGTCGCGCAGCCCGGCGAAGCCGTTCACCAGCGCCATCCAGACGCCGCCGCACGACGCGACGTGGATGCCGTCGCCGACGTTCCCGGCCAGGTTCGCGAGGTCGATCGCGGCGCTGATGAGGAAGTAGTCGTAGGCCGCCTGCCAGTCGCCGACCTCCGACGCCATCACGCTCTGCACGCACGACGACAGCGACGAGTCGGCGGTCGTGAGCGGGTCGTAGTACTCGAACACGCGCTTCTTCTCGTCGAGCGTGAACTGGTCGCCGGCGAGGAACGTCGCGAGCACGACGTCGGTCTGCTTGATGACCTGGTGGCGGTAGATGTTCAGCGGGTGGTAGTGCAGCAGCAGCGGGTACTTCTCGACCGGCGTGCCCTCGAAGTCCCACGGCTTGCGGTTGAGGAAGTGCTCGTCTTGGAGCAGCACGCCCGCGCGCTCGTCGTAGGGCACGTACATGAGCTCGGCGGCGCGGCACCACTCGGCAGGCTCGTCCGGCTCGATCTTCAACCGCGCGACCAGCCGCGCGTGCGCCTCCGGGTCGCTGGCCTCCAGCAGCTCGAGGCACTCGGCGGCGGCGGCGAGGTTCTCGCGCGCCATGAGGTTCGTGTAGGCGTTGTTGTCGACGACGGCGGAGTACTCGTCGGGCCCCGTCACGCCCTGGATGCAGAACTTGCCCTCGCGGCGGGCCGAGAAGAACCCGAGATCCGCCCAGAAGCGCGCGGTCTCGACGAGGATCTCCACGCCCTCGCGAGCGAGGAACTCCTGGTCGCCGGTGACCCGCACGAACTGCCGCACGGCGTACGAGATCGCCGCGTTGATGTGGTACTGCGCGGTGCCGGCGGCGTAGTAGGCCGAGGCCTCCTCGCCGGAGATCGTGCGCCACGGAAACAGCGCGCCGCGGTGGCCGAGCTGCTTGGCGCGCCGGCGTGCGGCGTCGAGCATCTCGTAGCGGAAGTGCAGCAGGCGCCGGGCGACGTGCGGCTGCGTATAGGTCAGGCACGGGAGAACGTAGATCTCCGTGTCCCAGAAGTACTGGCCCTCGTAGCCGCGTCCCGTCAGGCCCTTCGCGGCGATGCCGTGCCCTTCGACGCGCGCCGACGCCTGGCGCAGCTGGAAGAGGTTGAAGCGCACGGCCTGCTGGATGTCGCCTGGCCCCTCGATCGCGATGTCCGAGTGCTCCCAGAACGCGTCGAGGCGCTCGCGCTGGATCTCGGCGATCCGCTCGAAGCCGTCGTTGGCGGCGCGGTCGAGCGTGCGGTTGACGCGGCGGCAGAGGTCGCCGGCGGCGGCGCGCTCGGCGTGGTGGTAGCCGAGCAGCTTCGTCACGCGCGCGGGGATGCCGGGCTCGGCGTCGAGGAAGAAGACGACGCGGCCCTCGTCCTCCTCGACGGAGGACTCGACGCTGTGGCGCAGCTGCGTCTCGATCGAGTGCTCCATGCCGCACGCGAGCCCCATGCCGCTCTTGCGGGTGCGCAGCTCGAGCACGATGCGCGTGCCGTCGCAGGACTGTGCCACCGGCTCGAGCGCGGAGTCGGTCATGCGGACGCCGACGCGCGGGTCGTCCTCGCCCTTGGGACGGGGCAGGTGGGTGACGAGCTCCGACGCGATCGCGAGCTCAGCCGAGCCGGAGACCAGCGTGACCTCGTAGGAGATCGCCGCGAGGTGGCGCCAGTGCAGCGACACGAGCCGCGTGGAGCTCAGCTCGACGACCGCGCCGCGCGCGGTGCGGAAGCGCACCGCGCGGTTGAGCACGCCGGCGCGCATGTCGAGCACGCGCTCGTAGGCGAGCAGCTTGGACTCCGACAGGACGAGCGGCTCCTCGTCGACGTACAGCCGCATGACGGAGCCGTCGGGCGCGCTGACGATCGTCTGGCCGGTCGTCGCGAAGCCGAACGCCGACTCGCCGTAGGGGATCGGCCACGTCTCGTGAAAGCCGTTGAGGAAGAACGCCGGGTCGTGCGACGGCAGCCCCTCGTCGTGCGTCCCGCGCATGCCCATGTAGCCGTTGGCGACGGCGAACATCGTCTCGGACTCGCCGAAGCCCTCGGAGGAGAAGCTCCGCGAGACGAGGCGCCACGGGTCGATCGGCATGGCCGCGTGCATCGGGCCGCCCTCGATGCGGCGGTCGCGCATCTTCGACAGTGCTGCCAGCCGCGCCTCTCTCACAGTCATGCCAGCAGCTCCTCGGAAGTTCTCAAGTGACGTCGTCGCACAGCGGGCGCGAGCGCGGGGACCATGTTACGCGCCACATTGCGCCGTTGGATAGTGAAGCCGCGCGGTCGCTCAGCCCTGCTCACGGCGCGTCGGCCACGACGCGGCGCGACTCCGGCAGCCCGCGGGCGAGCACCGCGCACGCCGCGTCGACGACCCGCGGGTCGAACTGCGTGCCGCCGTTGGCGCGCAGCTCGGTGAGCGCGGCGCCAGGCGCCAGCGCCGGGCGGTACGGGCGCCGCGTCGTCATCGCGCTGTACGCCGCGGCCACCGCGACCACGCGCGCTTCGATCGGGATCTGGCGGCCGGCGAGCGCGTCGGGATAGCCGTCGCCGGCATAGCGCTCGCGCGCGGAGCGCACGATCAGGCCGACGTCGTGCAGGGTGCCGCCGACGCGATCGAGCATCCGCTGCCCGGCGATCGTGTGCGTGCGCATCTCCTCCCACTCCTCGTCGCTGAGCGGGCCGGGCTTGTGGAGGATCTCGCGCGGCGTCTCCATCTTGCCGATGTCGTGGAGCATCGAGGCGAGCTCGACGAGCCGGCGCTGGTCCTCGTCGAGCTCCAGCTCGTCGGCGATCGCCAGCGCGAGCACGACGGCGCCCTGGCTGTGCAGGCCGGTCAGCTCGTCGTCGGAGGAGATGACGTCGCCGAGCAGCAGCGCGGTGCCGCGATACGTCGCGCTGAGCTCGATCGCCGTGCCGATCCGCCCGCGCCGCTCGCGCGCGAAGATCGCCAGCAGCAGCGCGAGCGGGAGGACGAAGAGGAACGCGTAGTGGCGCGTCACGCTCGCGAACGCCGCGAGCAGGCCGAGCGGGGCGAGCAGCGCGTCGACGAGCCAGACCTCGCGCAGGACGTCGAACTGGAGCTTCGGCGCGACGCCGTGGGCGAGCCGCTCGCGCGCGATCGAGCTCAGCGTGTCGCAGGCGAACTGCGCGCCGAGCGCGAGCAGGTACAGGTACCAATCGCTCCACTCGGGCTTGTCGACGCCGGCGAGGATGAACACGACGGCCGGGCCGACGGCGAACCACGCGTCGCTCGGTGCGGCGAGCAGGCGATGCGGGTGCAAGCGACCGGTCAGCACCTCCGGCAGCCGGTCCACCACCTGCGCCGACAGGATCACGAGCGGGACGATCGCCGGCGGCAGCACGAAGAGCATCGGCACGAACAACAGCTGCGTCGGGACCATGAGCCCGGCTCCCGTCTCGAACTCGAGACGTCCCATGAGGGCGGTCGCCAGGACGAACAGCAGCACGTCGAGCGCGTTGACGGACCGGTCCAGAGCGACCATCGGCAGCGCCACCGCGATCAGGACGAACGGCAGCCCCATCAGGGCGTAGACCTTGCGCTCGCGGGCCTCCATCGGCGAGCTCGGACGTGCGCGCGACTCCTCCATGAGCCGGATCGGCACCGACATACGGGCCAGCGTATCCGGCGAGGGATCGACCCACCGCTTCTTTGCCTTTCCGGCCACTCGCTGTCTACCGAGCCCGTGTCGGTGGCTGGACGGATGTCCGACTTTGCCCGAGGCCGATTCCGGCCTGACCGGCCAGGGCCGATGAGCTGCGTGAGCGAAGCCGCCTCTCCTTCGCCGAGAAGCCCGCTCACTCCTCGCCCCTCGAAGAGAAGGATCGCCGACGTGACCTCGATCGCTGCTCGCTGCCGTCTCCTGCTCGCCGGCCTCACCGCCGCGGCGCTGCTTGTCACGCCCGCGGCCGCTGTCGCCGCGCCCGCGGCGGCTGCCCCGGGCTGCGCCGACACGCCGGTGTCCCAGCCGTTCGCGGCGTTCGGCGACAACGCCGACTACTTCCTCGCACCGGGCGGCAGCTTCGAGGCCGGCACGACCGGCTGGGCGCTGCGTGCTGGCGCCGGGGTCGTGGCGGGCAACGCGCCCTTCCGCGCCGTCGCGTCGTCCGACACGCACGCGCTGCGGCTGCCCGCCGGCAGCTCAGCCGTCAGCACGCCGTTCTGCATCGGCGCCGAGCACCGCACGATGCGCTTCTTCGCGCAAGCCGCGGACAACGGCTCGCTCGACATCGACGTGCTCTACACGGACGCGGCCGGCCGCTCGCGCGACCTCGCCATCGGCGCCCTCGCCGGCACCGGCGACTGGGCCCCGACGGACATCGTGCCGATGGTCGTCAACGCGATGGCGCCCGCGCGCGGCAACGCGATGTCCGTCCGCCTGCGCTTCACGCCGCATGGCTCGGCAGCCTGGGCCATCGACGACGTCCTCATCGATCCCTACCGCGTCCGCTAGCTCGTAGCTCGGGCGGGCGACGCGGGTGCCATGATCCGCGCCGGATGCCACCACTTCGCCAGCTGCGCCGGGAGCTGACGGGCCGGCTGCGCAACGGCGCGACGCACGCGATCACGGGACTGCCCGAGGAGCGGCGGGCCGAGCTCGCGCGGCGGGTGCGCTCCGGCCGCGTGTCGCGGGCGCTGCTCAAGCAGGCGTCGGGCTGGTACGGGCGGGCGCCCGTGCCGATCGCCGGGGGGCTCGGGCACCTGCTGTACGTCTCGACCGCCGACCTCCCGCTGGACCATGCGCACGCGGGGCTCATCGTGCGGGGCACGCTCGAGCCGCCGGTGCAGGAGGCGCTACGCCGCCTGCTCGCCCCGGGCGACGTCTTCTACGACATCGGGGCGAACGTCGGGTTCTTCACGCTCGTCGGAGGACGGCTCGTGGGCCCGGCGGGACGCGTCGTCGCGTTCGAGCCCGTGCCGTGGTGCGCGAACGCCGTCGGGCGCAACATCGAGCTCAACGGCTTCGAGCACGCGGAGATCCGCGCCGAGGCCGTGGGCGCGGCGGACGGCAGCGCCCGGCTGTTCGTCGTGGGCGAGGCGAGCTGGTCGCACCTCGAGTCGACGGGCCGCCACGCCGACGTGCGCGAGGAGATCGACGTCGCGGTCGTCTCGATCGACAGCCTCGTCGCCGCGGGCACGATCCCGCCGCCCGACGTCATGAAGATCGACACCGAGGGCGCCGAGCTTCAGGCGATCGAAGGCGCGCGCGCGACGATCGCCGCGCACCGTCCCGCGATCGTCTGCGAGCTGCACGACACCAACGCGGCCTTCGTCGCGCTCATGGACGAGCTCGGCTACGAGACGACGAACCTCGACGGTCCCGCGGAGGTCGCCGGAGCGGGCGCGGTGCACGCGCTCGCGCGGCCGCGCGGCTAGGGGCGCTCAGGCCGCGGTGTCGGGGCCGGGCACGAAGGCCAGACGGCGCTCGCGGGCGGCGCGGCGCGGCATCGCCGGGCGGCGCGGGGCGAGCGGATCGCGCGGGCGAAGCTGGACGACGTCGGCGAGGGGCCCGTCTCCGCACCCGCGCAAGAACGTGTCCGGGGAGCTCGGCTCGAGACGGCGCGGCAGCTCGGTGACACGGGGCGTGGTCATGGCCGGTGGGGGTGGTTGGAGGGCATGCTCTATAGACGCTTTGGAGGGGTGTGTTGATTCGTGCGAACGGTCACACACTCTTGGATCACCCAATGGACGGTTTGGGAGCGCGAATCTCATCGGATCCTCAGTCGTTTCAGCCAGCGCAGCGGCCGGCCGTCGCGCGGGCGCTCGAGGTCCGCGGCGGGGAAGCCGTCGTAGTAGAGGCCGCCCGTCGCGTGCTGGAAGACCGCGAGCGTGAAGACCTGGGTCACCGCGCCGCTGACGATGCAGACCGCGACGATCGCGACCGCGCCGCCGGTCATCGCGAGCAGGCCGGGGGCGGTGAGGCCGGTGACGTACATGACCAGGCCGATGAAGATCAGCCCGACGAGCGGCAGCACGACCATGAGCGTCGCGAGCGCGATCGGGGTCGCGCCGCCGAGGCCCTCGGCCCAGCGCTCGCGCACGATCTGCCCCGAGCGCCGCACCGCGCGGACCGGGCCGCGCCGTTCGACGACCAGGACCGGGACGACGAAGAAGCTCGCGACGGACCAGGCGATCCCGAGGACGAGCCGGGCGACGCCGAACGTCAAGCGCTCGACGAGCTGTAGCAACAGGCCCACGGTCGTCGTGAGGATCGCCCAGCCGGCGATCGCGACGATCCGGCGGCGCGCCGCGGCGATCCCGTCCGTCAGCCGCGCCGGCTCGCCGCGCCAGCGCGCGGCGATGACGTGCACGAGCGAGACGTTGAAGAAGATCGTGATGAAGGAGATGGCGTACGCGGCGACCCACACCGGAGCGATGACCTGCACCGCGTCGGAGCCGATGTGCAGCCGGCGCGCGAGCGTCGCGGTGGCGACGAGCGCGAGCAGCGCGCAGAAGGCGGACAGCATCGGCAGCAGCATGAGCCGGCGATCTGTTGCGAGCACCTCCAGCGCGACGCGCGCGAGCCGGAACCCGCGGGCGATGCGCCCCTCCCAGCCGCCGGGGGAGTCGTGGGCTCCTCCGGCGGCGGGACGGGCATCGCTGGTCGGGGAGGAGGAGGCATCCATCTGCGCACCTGTATCGGCAGCGGCTTGGCGCGTCTGAAGTGGGGTCGCGACCCCACTTGCGAGCGGTGTGTCGATCTGATCACGCGGAGCGTCAGTAGATCGACGCACGCCTTCGCGAGCAGGGTCAGCGCGCGAGCGACTCGACCGCGGCGCGCAGCTTGCGCGCGGTCGGCTCGGGCGCGTAGGCGGCGACCCGCCCGGCGGCGCGCTCGCGCAACCCGGCGCGCAGCTCCGCGTCGCCCGCCACGACCGCGAGCAGCTCGGCGATGACGCTCTCGCCGTCGTCCTCGCCGAGCAGCAGCGCCGCGTCGCCGGCGACTTCGGGCACGCCGCCCACCGGCCGCGCGATCACGGGCACGCCGAAGTGGAAGGCCTCGAGCAGCGGGATGCAGAACCCCTCGTGCTCGGACAGGCAGAGGAACGCCTGCGCTTGGCGGTAGCGGTCGGCGAGCTGCTCGCGCGTCAGGCCCGACTCGATCGTGATCGCGCCCGGCGACAGCTCCTCGGCGAGCTCGCGCATCGCGGCGTCGTAGGCCCAGTTGACGGGCGCGCCGACGAGCACGAGCCGCGCGTCGGGCGCGTGGCGCCGGCGGTAGAGCTCGAACGCGCGCATGACCGCGTCCTGGCGCTTGTGCGGCGCGAGGCGGCCGACGAAGAGGATCGTGGGCGGGCCGTCAAGAGGATCCTCGGCGGCACGGGGGGCGCCCAGCTCGGCCGGGTCGAAGAGGATCGGGATCACGACGTCCGAGCCCATCTCGCGCGCGTTGTAGAGCGATACGCCGGCGACGACGTCGGCGGCCAAGGCGAACTGCGGCAGCTGCTTGCGGCCGAGCGCGCAGACGACCGCGGCCTGCGGATCGTGGTCCCAGAACCAGCGCGCGGGCGTGATGTTGTGGGAGATCAACAGCTTGCGGTTGGGCAGCTCGAGCACGGCGCGCAGCTTCGGCGCGTAGGCGGAGTAGTGGATGAGGAGGACGTCGCCCGGCGCCGCGTCGAGCGAGCGCAGCGGCGCGATCCGCGAGCCGACGCGCGGGTCGATCTCCGCCGCGACGTCGCGCCCGCCCCAGCCCCACGCGCCGAACAGCGCGCGGAAGGCGAAGGCCTGGGTGGTGACGGCGTCGTAGGGTCCCGCGCCGCTGAGGACCTGGTGGACCTTCACTCCTCCTGCTCTCGCTTCTCCTCCAGCCGCGCCACGCGATCCTCGAGCTCCGCCACCCGGATCAGGACGTTGAGGTTGAAGCGCGTCTGCTGGGACTGCAGCTCGCGGAAGTACTGGCGCATGAAGTGGATGACCTTGCGCTTGAACCACGTGATCGGCGCGCCGAGCTTGCGCGTCGACACCATGAGCTCGATGTCCGGCTCGATCGCCGCCCACTCCATGAGCTGCTCGATCGACACGCGCTCGGTCGGCTCGATCGCCATCCCCGGCGGCAGCTCGTCGTCGCGCGCCGCAGCGGCCGCGCGCGCGGCCGGCAAGGCATCCTCGGGCTTCACGGCGCCGGCACCTCCTCGGCGGTGCCCATGAGGCGGTGGTAGAACGGCATCCCCTCGCCGACCGGCCCGTCGAACACGACCTGCCCGCCGTCGAGCACGACGACCCGCCGGCACGTGCGCTCGATCAGCGCCGGGTCGTGCGAGACGAGCACGAGCGTCGCGCCCGCCTCGATCTGCGACGCGATCCGCGTCTCGCACTTGCGCTGGAACGCCTCGTCGCCGACGGCGAGCACCTCGTCGATGAGCAGCACGTCGGCGTCCAGGTGCGCCGCGATCGAGAAGCCCAGGCGCAGGAACATGCCCGACGAATACGTCGCGACGGGCGCGTCGATGAAGTCGCCGAGCTCGGAGAACTCGATGATCGCGTCCAGCCGCTCCTCGATCTGCTCCTTGACGAGCCCGTGCAGGGCGCCGTTGAGGAAGATGTTCTCGCGCCCGGAGAAGTCGCGGCCGAAGCCGGCGCCGAGCTCGAGCTGCGCCACCACCTGCCCGCCGCAGGCGACACGGCCGGAGTTCAGCGGCACGATCCCCGACAGGACCCGCAGCGTCGACGACTTGCCCGCGCCGTTGCGCCCCACCATCCCGACGGTCTCGCCGGGCTCGATGCGCAGCGACACGTCCTTCAGCGCCTCGACGGGCGCCGGCCCGCCCGCGCGGCGCCGGCCGATGAGCATCTCCTTCAGCGTCCGCCCGCGATCGGCCTTCACGCTGAAGGACCGCGACGCGTGCTCGAGAACGATCTCGCCGGGCCGCACGCCCTCGTCGAGCGCGGGTTGCCGGCTTCTCACACGACCACCGCCAGCTCGCCCTGCATGCGCCGGAAGAGCGCCAGCCCACCGGCGAGCGCGGCCGTGGAGGCCACGACGACGTAGACGATGACCCCGATCGACGGCAGCACACCGCCGTAGACGACGTCGCGCACGGCGACGATGAACGGCGCGACGGGGTTCAGCCACTCGAGCACGAAGATCGCGGTCTTCTCGTCGCTCAGGCGCGGGAGGGTGGCAGGGTCGAAGAAGATCGGCGAGAGAAAGAACCACGGCAGCAGCGCGGCCGAGAGGATCGGCGCGACGTCGCGGAAGTACGCGTGCAGGACGCTGACCGCGAGCGCGAGGCCGAGCACGAATGCGAACAGGCACAGGAGCACGAGCGGGAGCGCGAGCAAGGCCGGGCCGGTGCCGCGGATCGCGATCGTGATCGGCGTCAGCAGCGCGATGAGCGCGAGGAACGTCACGAGCTGGACGGTCACTACGGAGGCCGGGATCGTCTCGCGCGGAAAGCGCGCCTTGCGCACGAGCGCGCCGTGATCGAGGAGCGACGGCGCGGAGCTCAGCACGGCCTGGCTGAAGAAGATCCACACGACCAAGCCGACGAGCAGAAACAGCGGGTAGTGCTGCGGCTGGTCGGGTCCGGCGACCTTGAACAGGACGCCGAACATGAGGTAGTAGGCGCCCATCAGCACGAGCGGGTTGATGAAGTACCACAGGACCCCGAGGGCGGAGCCCTTGTACTTCTGGCGCAGCTCGCGCCGGACCATCTGCTCGAACAGGTACCGATAGGCCACGCGGCGATTATGGCCCTCGCGCGCCGGCGGTCTTGCCGCCGGCGCCGCGGCGAGCGTCAGCGCAGCGCCGCGAGGCGCTGCTCGAGCTCGGCGCGCTCGTCCGGGTCGGCCTCGTGCTCGAGTGCGGCCGCGAGGTCGGCGGCCGCGTCCTCGCGGCGCCCCGCGTGCTCGTAGGCCAGCGCGCGGTTGGCGAGGATCGTGGGGTCCGGCCCGCCGGCCTCGAGCGCGCTCGTCAACAGGTCGGTCGCGGCCGCGACGTCGCCGCGCTCGAAGGCGAGCACCGCGCGGTTGGCCCACGCGCCGGCGAGCGACGGATCGTGCTCGAGCGCCGTCGCGTACGCGCCGTCGGCCGCGTCGACCGCGCCGTGCAGGCCGAGGATGTCGCCGCGCAGGGCGTGCAGGTGCGCGTCGCCGGGAGCGGCCCGCAGGCCGGCGGCCACATCGCGCTCGGCGCCCTCGACGTCGCCGAGCTCGAGCAACGCCGACGCGCGGTTCAGGCGTGCGTCGGGGAACTCGGGATCGAGCTCGAGGACCCGCGAGAAGTCGCCGGCGGCGCGCTCGAGCTCGCCGAGCTCGAGCTCGAGGTCGGCGCGGTTGTAGTACGCCTCGGGGTACGGCGGGCTGAGCCGGATCGCCTCGTCGTACTCGTCCAGCGCCTCCTCGTAGCGGCCGAGCTTGCGCAACAGCCCGGCGCGGTCGAAGTGGTACTCGGAGTGGTTCGGGTCCTCGGCGATGAGCCGCTCGAACTCCTCGACCGCCGCCGGCAGGCCCTCCAGGCGCGTGAGGAGCTGCGCGCGGTTGTAGCGCAGGACCGAGCGGTGCAGCGCGTGCCGGCCCGGCTCGAACTCGCGCTCGATCCGCTCCAAGCCGGCGTCGACCAGCCGCAGCGCCTCGCGCAGGTCGCCGAGGTGCATCTCGATGAGCGCGAGGCCGTTCTCGTTGAAGGTCAGCGCAAATGCGCGGCGGCGGTCGTCGTCGAGCAGGCTCGAGATCGCGATCGCGATGTTGATCTCCGCCTTGGCCTTCGCGTGGTCGCGGCGGCCGGCCTCGTAGAAGCGCGTGTGGAGCATCGCGCGGCCGTAGGCGGCCTGGAGGTGCACGAGTGGGTCAGCGGTGCGCGAGCACGCGTCGTCGTAGAGCGCCGCGGCCTCGTCGGCGCGGCCCATCGCCGTCAGGGCCGTGACCTGCTTGGCGACGACGAGCCAGCACTGGTGCGGGTCGCTGGCCCAGTCCATGAGCGCCAGCGCGCGCGGGCAGAGCTCGAGCACCGCGTCGTAGCAGCCGACGAGCAGGCAGCGCTCCAGCGCCGAGCGCAGCGCGGCGACGCCGGCCGCCGGGTCCGAGCCGTGCTCGCGGTGAAAGGCGAGCGCGCCGAGCTCGAGCGAGCGGTCGCCGCGCGCCTCGAGCTCGTCGGCGCGCAGGTCGTGCAGCAGCGCGCGCTCCCAGTCGCAGAGCACGTCGTATGCGGCGGCCTCGACGGCGCTCGAGCTCGTGCACTCGCTGGCCACGAAGGCCCGCGCGCGCTCGTGGTAGCCGCGCGTGTCGCCCGCCTGCGGCGCGGGCGCCGCGGGCGGCGCCGTCATGATGCGCAGGACGGCCGGGTCGGCGCGGCGCGCCAGGATCGCGACGAGCTCGGCGTCGGTGGCGTCGGCCTCTTCCATGCGGTGCAGCTCGATGGTCGCGCCGCCGAGCTCCGCGGCCCAGCTCATCAAGAGCTCCGCGATCCCGTGGGCGACGCGGCGCGTGTGCGCGTCGGGGTAGAAGCGCGTGCGCTCGTCGCCCGACGACGACGACGTCAGCGTCGCGCGGCGGTTCTCGACGAGCCCGTCGAGGTCGGGCGCGGCGGTGAGGATCTCGAAGTCGTGGCGCTCGACGAGGTCGGGGCGGCGCTCGAGGACCTCGGGGACGATCGCCCGCAGGATCGAGCCGGCGGCGGTGTAGGGCCCGCGCAGGCGGCGGTGCGCGTCGACGGTCGCGATCGTCGGCTGAGCGACGGTGGCAGCGGACGAGACGGTGGTGGCGGTCATGCGAACCTCCCCGCGCTCTGTCGGGAGACCCGCCGCTCGCGGAGCGCGACCGCGAAGGCGAGGGAGAGCTCGAACAGGGAGATGCTCAGCAGGAAGGCCGAGCCGAGCGTCTGCGAGCCCGCGGGCTCGCCGGACAGCCAATCCAGCGCGGGGCCGAAGAAGTGCGCCGCGAGCGGGACGATGACGAGCACGAGCATCGCCACCGACAGCGCGTAGCCCGCGACCATGAGCGGTGCGTACCAGCGCGCGGCGCGGCGGTCGCGCTCGCCGAGGGCCCTCGGCGTGGCGGCGGGACGGCGCACGAGCTCGCGCAGGCGCTGGCGCGCGGCGGCGTCCAGGTCGTCGAGCCCGAGGACGGTCGTGATGAGGTAGTAGACGTCCGTGCGCAGGTGAAAGAGGAACTGCCACACGATCCGCGGCAGGGTGGTGAACGCCAGCGCGAGGCACAGGCCTGCCGCGACGCCGCCGGTGACCGACGCGACCAGGATCAGCGCCGCCACGACGAGGACGTCGGCCAGCAGGCCGGCGAGGATCACGAGGTAGCGCGCGCGGCGCGGGACGCTCACGAGGCCGTCCAGCCGCGTCTCGTAGACGGCGTAGTAGAAGCGGCGCGAGATCCGCACGCTCGTGTTCAGCCCGAGCCGCCGGCCGGCGAGCACGTGAAACGACTCATGGACCAGCGCGAGCAGGGCCTGGCCGACGAACAGCGCGCCGCCGGCGATGACGAGCGAGTCGGTGAAGCGGACGTCGGCGACGCTCGGCGTGAGCGCCGGGTCGCGCAGGCAGGCGATGACGGCGGCCGCCACGGCGATCGCGTAGAGCACCCAAGCGAGCGGCGAGAACAGCGCGCGGCCGAGGCGCTGCCAGCGCAGCCGGCGCGGCGCCGGGGCAGGCGGGGCGCCGGCGTCGCACACGAAGCCGAGCTCGTGCAGCGTCGCGACGACGTCGTCGATGTCGATCGCCTCGCCGTAGGTGTCGCGGTACCAGGCCGCGGCCTGGGCGGGGGAGGCCCCGTCGCCGAGGCGGCGCACGAGCGCGGCGCCGTCGGGTGGGAAGTAGGCGTAGCTGTCGACGTCACGGCGACCGATGACGACCTCGTCGCCGTCCTCGAGGTAGGACAGCGGGTGCAGTGGGAGCGACGCAGACACGGAGACGGGACTTAGAACGCGGGGCTCCGCGGCGCGAGCAAGCGCGCCGCGGAGCCGGTCGCTCGCTAGAGGCAGCAGCAGCAGCCGTAGCAGTACGCGGCGGTGAGACGAATGCTGCCGGCCTTGCGGATCTTGATGGACTTCATTTCAGGTGACTCCTTGAGTGAGGTGAGTTGGTGCGACGCCAAGCCAGTGTGGCGGGGCCCTCGCAGGCCCCCAAGGAGGGCAGACTCCACAACCGCGGTACGGCCAACCCCACGGCCGCGCGGCGTGTGCGGGATCGCTCAGACACGCGCGGCGCGGGCCGCTACCGTGCCGCGCCGCGGGCTCAGCCGGCGAGCGCGCGCTGCACCGCGTCGAACGCGGGCTTGGGCCGCAACGCGTCGTCGAGCAGCGTCGCCGCGCCCATCCCGGCCTGCGTCTCGGAGATCCACGAGCGCCCGTCGGTGAAGCCCCAGAACGTCAGCGACGCGCACTTGACCGTCTCGCACGCGCGCACGATCTGCGCGTAGATGTCCGCCTGCCGTTGCAGGTCCGCCGGGCTGGCGACGAGCCTCAGCGCGACGTCGGCCTCGGTGATCGCGACGTCCAGGCCGAGCGCGCGGAAGCGCTGCATGTTCGCGACGAAGTCCGCGGGCAGGCCGGTGAGGTTCGCGTGCGTCTGAAAGCCGACGCCGTCGATCGGCACGCCGCGGGCCTTGAGGTCGCGCACGACCTCGTAGAGGCGGTTGGACTTCGGGTTGATCCCCTCGGCGCCGATCTCGTTGAGGTAGAGCTTCGCGTCGCTGTCGGCCGCGCGCGCGGTGCGAAACGCGTCCTCGATGAAGCCCGGGCCAAGCCGGCGCGCGAAGACCGACGGGCGCAGGCCGCCCTTGTCGGAGATCGGCTCGTTGACGACGTCCCACACGCCGACGTCCTCGTCGTAGTGCGTCATGACGTTGCGAATGTGCTCGCGCGTGGCCTGGCGCAGGCTCTTCGGGCCGAGCTTGCGCACCCAGCCGGGTAGCTGGAAGTGCCACACGAGCGTGTGCCCGCGCACCTTCTGGGATGCCTCGCGCGCGCGCTCGACGATGTCGTCGCCCGGGCCGAACTCGTACTCGCCGCGCGACGGCTCGACGAGATCCCACTTCATCTCGTTCTCGGGCGTCACCGTCGAGAACTGCGCCGCGACGAGCTGGCGGTAGGCGCGGTTGCGCTTCAGCACGTCGCCGCGGACGGCGGTCCCGAGCTCCATCCCCCGCGCCTTGGCGAGGACGCGCAGCGGCTTGCCGGGCAGCGGCTCGGCGTCGCCCCCGCCGCGCACGACCCAGACGGTCGCGGCGATCAGCACCAGGCCGAACAGCGCCGCGACGGCCACGTTGCGCGGCTTCACCGGCGCCCGTGGAGCGTCAGAACGCGCCCTTCCGCGAGAACACCGCCGGGACGGTCTTCACGAGGATGCTGAGGTCCAGGAACACCGACCAGCGCTCGAGGTACAGGAAGTCCAGCCGCACGAGGTCGTCGAAGTCGAGCTCCGAGCGGCCCGAGACCTGCCACAGGCCCGTGATCCCGGGCGTGACGAGGTAGCGCTTCTTGTGCCACTCCTCGAGGCGCTCGAAGTCGCGCTCGGGCAGGGGCCGCGGCCCGACGAGCGACATCTCGCCGCGCAGCACGTTGAAGAGCTGCGGCAGCTCGTCGACCGAGTACTTGCGCAGGAGCTTGCCGACGGGCGTCATGCGCGGGTCGTCGCGCATCTTGAACAGCGCGCCCGTCGCCTCGTTGAGCGACTCGAGGTCCGCCTGGCGCTGGTCGGCGTCGCGGTACATCGTGCGGAACTTCAGGCACGCGAACGGCTTGCCGCCGATCCCGGGCCGCATCGAGCGGTAGACGACGGGCCCGCGGGAGCTGAGCCTGACGGCGAGCGCCGCGGCCGCCAGCAGCGGGCTCATCATGATCAGCAGAAGCGACGACACCGCGATGTCGAACGACCGCTTGAGGAAGTAGTCGAAGCCCTCGAAGACCGGCGGCTTGAGCTCGAACAGCGGCACCGCCTCGCCGGGCACGAACTCGGCGCGGTGGACGAGCAGCTCCATCGTCGACGGCGCGATCCGCACGCGCACGCCCTGGTTGTGGCAGACGTCGACGAGCTCGACGGCCTTCTGCTGGGGGAAGTCCGGGTCGGCGATGATGACCTCGTCGATGCGCTCCGCGACGATCACCGTGGCCAGCTCGTCGAGCGTCCCGAGCGACAGGAGGCCGTTGTTGGGCCGCGGCGTCAGCGAGATGAACCCGACGACCTTGACCGTCGGCTGCGCGGCATCGCGCAGCGCATGGCCGACCGCCTCGATGTGCTGGCCGCTGCCGACGAGCACCGCCCGCCGCTGGTAGCCCGCGAGCCGCAGCAGCATCCCCGTGAACTTCTCGTAGCTCAGCCGCAGCAGCGAGATGTAGATGACGGCGAAGAACAGCGAGCCGTAGAAGATGTAGTACGAGCTGAACTGGTGGCTGTCGCTCGCGACCGCGAAGACGAGCGCCACGACGGCGACCTGAAACAGCGACGAGACGACCTTCGTCATGCCCGGCCGCTCGTTGCGCGACGAGTACAGGCCCGAGCGCGCGAACAGCAGGATCGTCACGAGCAGCGCGAACGGGAACAGGTCCTTCATGTGGACGTCCTGGCTGCGCGGGTTCCAGTCGCCCGTGGTCAGCCCGGCCTTCAGCCACAGCGCCGTGAGGATCGCCATGTAGATGCCGAAGTAGTCGATCGTCAGCAGCGCGCCGAGGCGCAGCACCTTGCGCAGCGTGTCGAGCTTCAGCAGGAAGGCGAACGCGGGCGGGCGCTTACGGCGCACGTCGCGCACGGATAGCTCGAAGCCGGGCTTTTGCCCTGGCTCCTGCGCTTCCCCCGTGCCTTCCCGTGGCTGCTGCTGCGTCGACGGCATCTCCTGCTCCTAACGCGACACCTTCGCAGATGTTCCGGACTCCTGCACCGGCATCGGCCGCGGCCTGAGGGCGCCGGCCACGCCGGTGTCCTGCGTCAACTCCCGCGGGCGCCGACGAGCGCGTCGGTGCCCGAGCACTCGATCGTCCGCAGCAGGCCCTCGCGCAGCTCGATCTCAGGCTCCCAGCCGAGCAGCTCGCGGGCCAGCGAGATGTCGGGCTGGCGGACCTGCGGGTCGTCGGTCGGCAGCGCCTCGAAGACGATCTCGGACTCCGACGCGGTGACCTCGAGGATCGTCTCCGCGAGCTGCAGCAAGGTGAACTCGTTCGGGTTGCCGATGTTGATCGGCCCGACCTCGCCGGACTCGGCGAGCGCGATCATCCCGCGGATGAGGTCGTCGACGTAGCAGAACGAGCGCGTCTGGCTGCCGTCGCCGAAGATCGTGATCGGCCGGTTCTGCAGCGCCTGGCGCATGAACGTCGGGATCGCGCGGCCGTCGTAGGGGCGCATCCGGCTGCCGTAGGTGTTGAAGATCCGCATGATCGCCGTGTCGACGCCCTGCTGGCGGTGGTAGGCCATCGTCAGGGCCTCGGCGTAGCGCTTGGCCTCGTCGTAGACGCCGCGCGGGCCGATCGGGTTGACGTGCCCCCAGTAGGTCTCGGGCTGCGGGTGCACCTGCGGGTCGCCGTAGACCTCGCTCGTCGAGGCGATGAGGAAGCGCGCGCGGTGCTTCTTGGCGAGGCCGAGCGTGTTGTGCGTGCCGTGCGAGCCGACCTTGAGCGTGTGCAGCGGCAGGCGGAGGTAGTCGATCGGCGAGGCCGGGGAGGCGAGGTGGTAGACGAAGTCGACCGGCTCGTCGACGAAGTACGGCGTGACGATGTCGACCAGCTCGAAGCGGAAGTCCGTCGAGCGGATGTGCTCGATGTTCGTCAGCGAGCCCGTCTCGAGGTTGTCCACGCACAGGACACGGTGTCCACGGCGCAGCAGCTCGTCGCACAGGTGCGAGCCGAGGAACCCTGCGCCACCGGTGACAAGGCAGGTGGCCATCGCGAATGAGGCTACCGCGAGCCGGTCAGTGGCGCGCGCGGGCAGCCTTGAGCTGCTTCTTCGTCGCGTCGGGCGAGATGACGATCATCCCGCTCTTGCGGCGCCTGGCAAGCCCGCTCACGACGAGGCGCTTGGCCACGACAGGGCATCGCTTGCAGCGCGGATTGCTCTTGCAGCAGCCCTTCTTCGGCTTGAATGTCGTAGCCATTAGGGCAACCTAACGCCTTGACGACGCGTGTCAAGGTAAAGTTGCGCCGCATGCCAGCAGCCCCCTTCGTGGAACGCCTCAACGAGCAGATCGGCCATGAGCTCGCGGCTTCCCAGCAGTACCTCGCTATCGCCGTCTACTACGACGACGACACACTTCCACGCCTCGCTGCGTTCTTCTACGCGCAGGCGCTCGAGGAGCGCAACCACGCGTTGATGATGGTCCAGTACCTGCTCGACGCGGGCGTCGAGGCGCCGATTCCGGGCGTCGCGGGGCCGCTCAACGACTTCGACGACGTCGTCGCGCCCGTCGTGCTCGCGCTCGACCAGGAGCGCCGCGTCAGCGAGCAGATCAACGCGCTGGCCGGGATCGCCCGCGAGCAGGGCGACTACACGAGCGAGCAGTTCATGCAGTGGTTCATCAAGGAGCAGGTCGAAGAGGTCGCGACCATGAACGACCTGCTGAAGGTCGTCGAGCGCTCGCGCGACAACCCGCTGCTCGCCGAGGAGTACATCGCCCGCGAGGGCTTCGGCGCCTCCGAGGGCGCGGACCCGACCGCGCCGCCCGCGGCCGGCGGCGCGATCTAAGCCGCTGCTCGGCCGGTCCCTCACCGCGATCGCGCAGCTGCGTGCGCGGGCGGGCAAGGCCAAGCCGCCGCGCGAGGAGCTCATCGCCAAGCACGTCGCCGGGCGCTCGTTCGTCGACGTCGGCTGCATGTGGACGATCCACGGCGCGCTGTGCTTCGCCGCCGAGGACGCGGGCGCCGCGACGGTCACGGGCGTCGACGTCATGGCGCCCTCGGAGCAGTTTCAGAGCGAGCGCGAGCGGCGCGGGTCAAAGGTGCGGTTCGTGCGCGGCGACCTGCACGAGCCGGCGACCGTCGCCGAGATCGGCCGCCACGACGTCGTCTGGTGCTCGGGCGTCCTGTACCACGCGCCGCACCCGCTGCTGACGCTCGAGCGCCTGCGCGAGATCACGGGCCAGACGCTGCTGCTCGCCACCGAGACCGTCGCCGAGACGCCCGGCCGGCGCAACACGTGCGTCATCGCTCCGGGTCGCGACGAGCACCCCAACTCCGAGCCCGCGACGGGCGCCGGGCAGGGCTTCGGACCGTGGTACTGGGGCATCGCGCCATCCGCGCTGCGCACGATGCTGACGCTCAGCGGCTTCGCGGTCGTCGAGGAGTTCCGCACCCCGTTTCACGTGACGGTCGTCGCGCGCTGAGCGACCTCACCGCGACGTGGCCGAGAAGTCCTGCGTGTACGTGGCGCCCAGCGCGCCGCGCTCTACCGGGATGCCCCTGATGACGCCGACGCCCTCGAACCGGTACTTGCGGCGCAGGATGTTGGCGCGGTGGCCCTTGCTGAGCATCCAGGCACGCACGACCCGCGCGGGCCCCTCGGCCTCCTCGTAGTGGATGTTCTCGCCGTAGGTCAGCCCGCGGATGCCAACCTTGCGCAGCCGGCGCTCGAGCGACGGCCCGCCCCGGGCCTCGTGATCGAAGAACTGGCGCGTGACCATGTCCCGCGAGTGGCCGCGCGCGGCGAGCGCGAGGCGACTCGAGTGCCGTCAGCGGCAAGAGCTTCGCCTTGCGGCGCTCGACGTTGACGAGACATACCACGGCCGCGGTGACGCGTGCGAGGTTGGCCAGCGTCGGGAGGAGCTGCGCGTCCGCGCAGGTCGAGCGCTGCCGGGGCACCGGTGTCCTCGCCCGGCGCGCGACGTTCACGGTGATCGCCGTCTGGGTGCGCACCGCGGCGCCGCACCCTCCCGCGAGGACCGCGATCGCGACGCGGTGGCGTCCGGCGCGGCGAAAGGTGTGCGGGAGGCGCAGCCGCACCGCCGCTGCGGACGGGCCGACGCCGGGCTGGCTGCACGCGCTCGACCCCGCCAGCCCGCGTCCTTCGCCGAAGCCGACTTCGAGCCCCCGGATGGGCCGCGCCGGATCGAGCGCCCTGACCCGCAGGATCGCTTCTCGCCCGACGCGGGGTCGCGATTCGAAGGCGGCGGAGAGGATCCGCGAGGGCGGCGGCCCCGCCGGCGGGGGCGGAGGGATCGGCGGCGGAGGAGGCGGTACCGGGCCCGGTGCGCTCACGATCACCGTCTCCGCCGGATCGTCGCAGGCCGACGCCGATGCGAGGTAGGTCGCATCGCCGCCGTAGGCCGCGACCACGCGATAGGTGCCGGCAACCGTCGGCTGGAAGCCATCCGAGGTCGCGCTGCCCGCGTTGACCGCGTTGGCCGACGTGAATGCCGGCGGACCCGAGCAGTTCGAGTCGTTCGGGCCGTGCACGTCGAACGTCACCGTGCCGGTCGGGTCCGGGCCGCCCGCGGGCGCGGGCCCGAGCGTCGCTGTGTCCTGGAACGCGGTGCCGAGCGTGATAGCACCCGGCGTGACACGCGTCGAGATCGCCAGCGGCGCCTGGACGGTGCCCCTGTCACTGCCGGTGCCGCTGCCGCCCAAGCTCCCGCCCTGCACGGAGGCAAACGCCGCCTGATCGGTCTGAACACCCGGAGCGCCGATGTTTGGACTGGAGTCCTTCGACGGCAGCTTGACCACGTCGGTGGTGAAGTCGATGACGCAACTGCTCGTCGGCCCGGCCGGCGCGAGGACGACCGAGCCGGCCCATGTGAACCCGTACTTGGCCTGCACGGGATCGATGACGGCGATCGTGAACGACACCCCGGCGCACGCGGTCCCCGCGCGGCCGGTGCCTGACGGGCTTGGCCTCAGCACCCCGGGATCCAAGGCGCCCGCCGGGCAGTCCGCGCCCACCGCCGCCGCGCCGCAGCTCGGCACGAGCGTGACGGATAGCAGCGTGTCGCTGACGCCCGCCTCGGGGGCGCTGTTGGCGTTCTGGATCGTCATCGCGGACGGCACGGTCGTGCCGACGACGAGGTTGGAGGGGATGTCCGGCGGAGCGGAAACCGCGACGCCTGCCCAAGCTGGCGAGACGCCACCGAGCGCTACGGCCCAGATCGTGAGTGCACCTGCGAGCGCGACCGGCATGCGGTGACGCCCATTCCACGTGCTCATCTGCACTCTTTTCGTTGCCTGCGACGTTCGTGTCGCGCGCTGCCAAGCCGGAAGTGGTCCACCCAGCGTGCCAGAACCGAGCGGCGCGCGGGCGGATTCGAACCCGGCCGATGAGTTCGGCGCGGCCGGTCGGTCTTAGGACCAAATGCCCATGGCTTGCGGGCGCGAGCTGTCCTACCGTGTCGAGAGCTCGACGCCCGCCACCGACCGCGAGAGGATGACGCCACCGTGACGATGGACAACCGCACCAAATGGATCGCCTTGATGGTGCTCTGCGCGGGCGACCTCATGATCGTCCTCGACACCACGATCGTGAACGTCGCGCTGCCGTCGATCCGCGAGGACCTCGGCTTCAGCGAGACGTCGCTGGCGTGGGTCGTCAACGCGTACCTGCTCACGTTCGGCGGCTTCCTGCTGCTCGGCGGGCGCCTCGGGGACCTCTTCGGGCATCGCAAGCTGTTCGTCATCGGCCTCGTGCTGTTCACCATCGCCTCGCTCGCCTGCGGCACGGCGCAGTCCCAGGAGTTCCTCGTCGCGGCGCGCGCCGTGCAAGGGCTCGGCGGCGCGGTCGTCGCGGTCGTCGCGCTGTCGCTCGTCATGACGCTCTTCACCGAGCCGGCTGAGCGCGCGAAGGCCATGGGCGTGATCGGCTTCGTCGCAGCCGGCGGCGGCAGCGTCGGCGTCGTGCTCGGCGGCGTCCTGACGGACGTGCTCGACTGGCACTGGATCTTCCTCGTCAACCTCCCGATCGGCGTGGGCGTCGTCATCGCGACCATGCGGCTGCTGCCGGCCGAGCGCGGCCCCGGAAGCGACATGCAGCTCGACGTCGGCGGCGCGGTGACCGTGACGATCGCGCTTATGCTCGCCGTCTACGCGATCGTCAACGGCAACGACAACGGCTGGACGTCGCTCGAGACGCTCGGCCTGCTCGGCGTGGCCGCCGTGCTGTTCGCGCTGTTCATCACGATCGAGGCCCGCTCGCGCTCGCCGCTCATGCCGCTCGGCCTGTTTCGCAAGCGCAACGTCGCGGTCGCGAACGTCGTCGGCGTGCTGTGGGCCGCGGCGATGTTCGCGTGGTTCTTCCTCTCCGCGCTGTACCTGCAGCTCGTGCTGGGCTACAGCCCGCTCGAGGTTGGCCTCGCGTTTTTGCCCGGCAACCTCGTGATGATGTTCCTGTCGGTCTTCGTGTCGGCGCGGCTCGTCATGCGCTACGGCTTCCGGGCGCCGCTCGGGGTCGGGCTCGCCGTCGCGGCGGTCGGCCTGCTGCTGTTCGCCCGCGCGCCCGTCGGCGGGGACTTCGTCGTCGACGTGCTTCCGGGGATGCTCCTGCTCGGCTTCGGCGCCGGCATCGCGTTCAACCCGGTGCTGCTCGCGGCGATGAGCGACGTCGAGCCGCAGGACGCCGGCCTCGCCTCCGGCGTCGTCAACACCGCGTTCATGATGGGCGGCGCGCTCGGCCTCGCGGTGCTGGCGAGCATCGCCGATTCGCGCACGGGCAGCCTGCTCGCCGACGGCGAGAGCTCGCTCTCCGCGCTCGCCGGCGGCTATCACCTGGCGTTCGTCGTCGGCGCCCTGTTCGCGTTCGCCGCGGCCGCCGTCGGCGCCGGGCTGCTGCGCAACGCCGCCATGCCGCCGCACGGCGGCGAGCCGCCACACGACGCGGAGCAGGCAGAGGACGCACGCGTGGCGGAGGTCGTCGCCTGAGATTCGCGTTGTCGGAGCGGGGCGTTCAATCGCGGTAGGGACCGCCCTTTCGGGCGGCCCCCCGCGCAGATCCCAGCGTGCGCTGCTAGCGCACTGGGCTCCTGCCTTGGGTTCTGGCGTCGAAGCGCGCGTTGGGGAAGGGGTGCATGCGTTTGGGGGGTGGTAGCCATCGGGCGCTGAGGCGTCTCATGCGCGTCCAGGTCAGCCGTGTGCGCTGGCTTCGGCGCCGTAGCGCCCGGAACCAGTGCCGGGTGACCTCGTTGTAGAACACGTTGATCGAGTCGCTGTTGCCGGGCACGGCGTAGTACGCGTAGTGACCGCGTATCACGCTGCCCAGCCAGCGCCCTTGGTCGGGGATCGGGAGATGACGGCGCCGTTTGAGCTCTTCCTTGACCTCGCGCAGCTTGGTCCGCATCCGTTTGGCGATCGTGATGCGCTTGAGCATGAACCGCCCGTTCTTGGTCTTCGAGCAGCAATGCTTGAAGCCCAGGAAATCGAACGTCTCAGGCTTGCCCTGTCCGCGCCGCCGGCGGTCTCGGGCGGCGAAGCGCCCGAACTCGATCAGCCGCGTCTTCTCGGGCGCCAGTTCCAGCGCGAACTTCGCGAGACGTTCGCGAAGATCAGCGAGGAACCGTTGCGCATCGTGTTGGCGCTCAAACCCCACGATGTAGTCGTCGGCGTAGCGCACGATGATCATCTCGCCGTGCGCGTTGCGTCCTCTCCATTGATGGGCCCAGAGGTCCAAGACGTAGTGCAGGTAGACGTTGGCCAGCAGCGGCGATGCCGATGCTCCCTGCGCCGTCCCACCATCGGTCCTGGACCATTTCCCGTCCTCGATGACTCCCGCGCCCAACCACTTGTCGATCAGGCGCAGGACCCTCCGGTCTGCGATGCGGTGCTCGAGAAACCGCTTCAGCCAGCCCTGATCGAGCTGGCCGAAGAAGTCGCGGATGTCCGCGTCGAGCACCCAGCTCACCTTCCGGCCATAGATCCCGGCCGCGAGCGCGTCCAGCGCGTCATGCGCTGACCGACCCGGCCGGAACCCGTAGGAGAAACCGAGGAAATCCGTCTCGTAGATGCCGTTGAGCACCTCCACGACGGCGCGCTGGACGATCTTGTCCTCCAGCGCGGCGATCCCCAACGGGCGCATACGCCCGTCTGACTTCGGGATGTACACCCTCCGTGTCGGCTTCGCCCGGTAGCTCCCGCGATGCACCCGACCATGCAGATCGCGAAGGTTCGCTTCGAGATCCCGGCCGTAATCGGCCCACGCCATGCCGTCAGTCCCCGTCGCGGCCCTCGGGTTCAACGCCCGATAGGCCGCCCGGAGACGATCGACATCGACGTGGTGCAGGAGCGCGGTGAACCGTGCTTCCTTGTCCTGCTGCGCGCTGTGGCGCACGCGATCCAGCGCACTCGGCGCGTCATAGCCGGCTCGGTGTCCGGGACGCGTTTTGCTGGCCGCGTTTCCCTTGGCCGGCCCCCTTCCCTCCACCACCTCCGCCCCCGCCGAAGCGGGCTTGTTCGGCAGCTTCGCAGGTACTACGAGGCCGTCTGACTTCCCATCGTCGTTCATCAGGGGCTTACCGCCTTGGCGTTCCCCCCGCGGCCCGCCACCCGCCGACATGCCACCCCGCGAACCATCAAGGGCGGGGCATCATCGACCGGCACGAGCAACCATGGGATCTCCCCGTTCTCGCGGATGGAGCTTCCACGCATGCACAGGTTCACTGACCGCGCGGGGTCCGACGACAGCTCGCGATAGCGCTGTCGCCGATGTTGCCTTCCGCCTTTCGCAACGACGTCGGCACCCCGGAACCATGAATTTCGCGGCTCAATAGCCCAGCCTACGTGTACCCCTGTCAACGCTTCGCCGACGCCCTCACCAACGCCAACGCATGACTCGGGGCCACCGTGGATCGCTACTCCTTCGATGTCGGACTCTCTCATTCCTCACTCCATCCCGGTTTATCCGGGCGCTCTGCGAACATATGTTCGTGCCCCGCTCGGCGACGATCCTCCACGCCGACCTCGACGCGTTCTTCGCCTCCGTCGAGCAGCGCGACGACCCGGGCCTGCGGGCGCGCCCGGTCATCGTCGGGGGCGGCGTCGTGCTCGCGGCGAGCTACGAGGCGCGCGCGTTCGGCGTCAGGTCGGCGATGGGCGGTGCCCGCGCGCGGCGCCTGTGCCCGCACGCGATCGTCGTGCCACCGCGCTTCGCGGCGTACGTCGAAGCCAGCAAGGCCGTGCGCGCGATCTTCGAGAACACCGCCCCGACCGTCGAATGCGTGTCGATCGACGAGGCGTTCCTCGATGTCCGCGGCCTCGAGACGATCGTCGGCACGCCCCTGGAGATCGCGACGCGGCTGCGCGTCACGGTGCGCGACGAGGTCGGCCTGCCGCTGACGGTCGGGATCGCGACGACGAAGCTCCTCGCGAAGGTGGCGAGCGGCGTGGCGAAGCCCGACGGGCTGCTGCTCGTCGACCCCGAGCAAGAGCTCGCGTTCCTGCACCCGCTCCCGGTCGGGCGGCTGTGGGGCGTCGGCGCGGTGACCGGGCGCAAGCTGAACGACCGCGGCATCGCCACCGTGGGCGATCTCGCGCGCGCGGGCGAGGGCGCGCTCGTCGCGATCCTCGGGCGATCGTCGGGCCGCTACCTGCACAACGCCGCGTTCAACCGCGACGTGCGGCCGGTGCGCAGCGGGCGCCGGCGGCGCTCGATCGGCTCGCAGCGCGCGCTCGGTCGCAACGCGCTCTCGCTCGCGCAGCTCGACGGCGTGGTCGTGGCGCTCGTGGACCGGGTCACGCGCCGCATGCGCCGGGCCAAGATCACGGGCCGCACGGTCGTGCTGCGGCTGCGCTTCGACGACTTCAAGCGCGCGTCGCGCTCGCGCACGCTCGTGCGCGCCACGGCCGCCACCGACTCGATCCTCTTCGTCGCGCGCGCGCTGCTCGCGGCCGCCGCACCGCTCATCGCGAACCGAGGCGTGACACTCGTCGGCATCACGGTTTCCGGCATCGAGCGCGACAGCGGCCAGCTCGCGCTGCCGCTGCACGGCCACGCCGAGGACGCGCTCGACACGACGCTCGACGAGGTCCGCGAGCGCTTCGGCACCGCGGCGATCAGCCGTGCGACGCTGCTCGGCAGCGCCGACCCGGGCCTCACGCCGTGGCTCGAGAGCTAACGGAGCGTCGCGCCGAAGTCCATCGTGTAGAGCGCGCCCGGCCGCTGCGGCGTGACCGGGATCCCGATGACCAAGCCGACGCCGGCGAACTTCAGCCGCGGGTGCAGGATGTTCGCGCGATGGCCGGGGCTGTTCATCCAGGCCCTCACCTGGAGCACCGGCGTGTTCGTCGAGCCGTAGCCGATGTTCTCGGCGTACGTCGGCCCGCGGTAGCCGACCCTGCGCAGCCGCGCCGCGAGCTTCGGCCCGCCCGGCACGCGCTCGTGCTCGAAGTACCTGCGCCGGAGCATGTCCGCGGAGTGCGCGCTCGACGCGAGCGCCAGGCGCGGCGAGCGGATGAGCTGCCTGCGACCGCGCTTGCGGCGCTCGGCGTTGACGAGGCACAGCGTGGCGGCGGCGACCTTCACGCGGGTCGCGTTCGTCGGCGTCAGGAAGCGGTACTTGCAGCCCGCGGCGCCCGCCGCCGCCGTGCGCGCGACGGCCCGCCAGCCGCGCGACGCCCGCCGCGTCGCGGTCGCGGGCGCGACCGTGACGTCGAGCGTCTTCTGCGTTCGCCGCAGCGCGCCGGTGCAGTCGCCCGACAGGACGGTGATGGCGACGTGGTGCACGCCGGGCGTCCGGAACTCGTAGGGCAGGCGCAGCGTCGTGGGGGCGACCGACGCGCCGAGGCTCCGCACGTGGCATGCGCTGAGACCCGAAAGGCCGCGCGTCTCACCGAAGCTCGCCTGGATCCCGCTGATCGGCAGCGTCGGGTCGGAGGCCGTCACGACGAGGCTCGTCGCGGTGCCTGCCTGCGGAGGCGACTGGAAGCCCGCGCCCGTGATCTTTGTGGGCGACCCCGGCGCGACGACGACGCTCTCGCCGGCCGCGTTGCAGACGCCGCTGGCCGGGTTGTTGTTCGCGTCCCCGCTGTAGGACGCGATCCAGCGGTACGTCCCGGCCACCGTCGGCTCAAACGGCGCCGACGAGGCGGTCCCCGCGGCGCTCAGCGCGACGGTCGACGTGAAGACCGGCGGGCCGGCGCACGCGGTGTCGGCGGGGCCGAAGAGGCGGAACACCACGGTCGCGCCCGCGACCGGGTTGACCCGCCCGCTGACCGTCGCCGCGTCGGTCACCTGGCCGCCGAGGTCGACGCCGGGCGACGCGACCGTCGCGATCGACGGCGTGGCGAGCGGCGGAGGCGGAGGCGGAGGCGGGGGGGTGGCGGTGGCGGCGGCGTGGCCTGGGTCACGGTCACGACCTGCGGCGGATCGCCACACGCCGTGGCGACGGGAGCGTTGTTCGCGTCGCCGGAGTAGCGCGCGATCACGCGGTAGGTCCCGACGGCCGCCGGCGCGAGCGGGGACGACGTCGCGCTCCCTCCCACCTCGCCGATCGCGTTCGTCGACGTCAGCGCGCGTGGCCCGCTGCACGTCACGTCGTTCGGGCCGTAGACGTCGAACTGCACCGTGCCGCTCGGGTTGACGCCGCTCACCGTCGCCGTGTCGGTGAACGTCGCGCCGAGCGAGATCGCCTGCGGCGTGGCTTGGCTTACGACGATCGGCGTCGCCTTGAGCACGGTCGTCTCGTCGGTGCCGGTGCCGCCGCCCGTCAGGCCGCCGGTCGCGGTGACCGTGGCGCTGGCAATCTGGGCGGTCTGCACGCCCATCAGCGAGGGGTTCGCGTCGAACGTCGGGAACCGCTCCACGGACAGCGTGAAGTCGATGACGCACGACTGCGTCGGGCCGGTGGGGGTGAGAAGGATCGACCCCGGGAAGGTAAACTCGTACTCGTCCTTTGCGATATCGACGAGCGTGATCGCGAACGGCACGTTGCTGCACGCCGAACCGGTTTGACCGGTGCCCGACGCGCTGGGCTTCAACACGCCGGAGTCGACGAACCCAACCGAGCAGGTCAGTGCCTGGACGCCGCAATCGGGAACGAACTTGATCGACGTCACCGCGTCGTCCAGCCCATTCTGAGGCGGGGTGTTCGTGTTGATCATCGTCAGCTGCGCCGGCACCGTCGCGCTGCCCACCGTTACGGTCGTCGGCACGTCTGGAATCGTTGCGACCGCGACGCCCGCGGACGCCGCCGAGACGCTGCCGAGCAGCACTGCGCAGAACGTCAGCGTCGCGGCAAGGGCGCGTAACGGAAGCGTGCGCGTCGTCATCTCAGACCTCGTTTGATCGTGGCGCGCCAGCCCGCGCGCTTGCCCCCGCGCCGCGAGTCTAACGGCGGCGCACCGCGCACCACAACCGATTAACAGGGAAGTCAGGTCAGCGCAGCGTCGCGCCGAAGTCCATCGTGTACGTCGAGCCGGGACGCTGCGGCGCCACCGGGATCGCCGTCGTCAGGCCCACGCCGGCGTAGCGCAGCCGCGGGTGCAGGATGTTCCCCTTGTGGCCGGGGCTGTTCATCCACGCCGCCACCATGAGCGACGCGTTGTAGTCCGAGCCGTAGCCGATGTTCTCCGCGTACGTCCGGCCGCGGTAGCCGGCCCTGCGCAGGCGGCTGGCGAGCTGCGGGCCGCCGGGCGCGCGCTCGTGCTCGAAGTACCTGCGCCGGATCATGTCGCTGGTGTGCGCGCTGGATGCGCGCTGCAGGCGCGGTGAGCGCAGGAGCGCCCTGCGCCCGCGCTTGCGCCGCTCGACGTTCACCAGGCACAGCACGGCATTCGCCACGCGGGCCCGCGTCGCCGCCGACGTCGGGCTCAGGAAGCGGTCCCTGCAGGTGCTCGCCGCCGCGGCGGAACGCGCGCCGAGGGCGCCGCCGCGCGCGCCGCGCGCCGTCCGGCGCGCGGTCGCCGGCGGCAGGACGTCGACGCGCATCGTCGTCGCGCTGCGGCGCAGCGCGCCCGTGCAGTCGCCCGAGAGGACCTCGATCGTGATGTCGTGCTGGCCCGCCTCGCGGAACACGCGCGGGATCCGCAGGATCGCCGGGCTCGTGGAGAACGGCCCGAGGACCGAGACGCGGCATGCGCTCATCCCCGAGAGCCCGCGCGCCTCGTCGAAGTTCACCTGCAGGCCGCTGATCGGCGCTCCCGGGTCCACCGCCTCGACCTTGAGCAGCGTCGTCTGGCCGACCCGGGGCGGCGTCTCGAAGGACGTGGCGGTGATCTGCGGCGCATCCGCCGAGGACACGCTCACGGTCTCGTTGGGGGCGTTGCACGCGGTTGAGACCGCGACGTTGTTCGCATCGCCGCTGTAGAAGGCGCGCCAGCGGTACACGCCGGCTCGGGTCGGCGTGAAGAACGCCGAGGTCGCGATGCCGACGGCGCTCACCGGGGCCGTCGTGACGAAGGCCGGGATCCCCGCGCAGGTCGAGTCGCCGGGTCCGTACAGCCGGAACTCGACGGTCGCGCCCGCGCTCGGGTTCGCGCGCCCGGTGATCGTCGCCGTGTCGCGGATCTGGCCGCCGAGGACGATGCCCGCGGAGGCGATCGTCGTGATCACCGGCGTCGCCGATCCCGCGATCGGGGGCGGCGGAGGCGGCGGCGGACCGGCGGCGGAGGCGGCGGAGGCGGCGGCTCGTTGATCACCGTGACGGCCTCCGACGGGTCCGCGCAGGACGTCACGACCGAGTTGTAGTTGACGTCGCCGCTGTACGTCGCGACGACGCGATAGCCCCCGATGGCGGCCGGCTTCAGGGGGCCGGAGACCGCGCCGGTCCCGGCACCGTTGAGGGCGTTGCTCGACGTCAGGGCCGGGGTGCCTTCGCAGCCCGACGCGTCCCGGAACACGTTGAACGTCACCGTGCCGGTCGGAGGCTGCGCCGGCGCCGCCGGTGACGATCGTCGCGGTGTCGATGAAGCTCTGCCCGAGCGTGAGCTGCGCCGGGGAGACCTGCGTCGAGAGCGCCGGCAGCCCCTTGCCGACGGTCGTCTCGTCCCCGCCGAAGCCCGTGGCGAAGAGCCCGCCGGGAGCCGAGACGGCCGCGGATGCAAGCTGGTCCGTCTGCAGGCCCGGCTGCGAGACGTTGGCGTCGATCGCGGGGACCCTGACGACGCTCAGGGTGAAGTCGACGCTGCAGGCGGCCGACGGGGGGATCAAGACGGGCAGCTGCGACGCGAACGCGTACTTGCCGTGCGTCACGTCGGGAAGCAACGAGATCGAGAACTGCGCGTTTGCGCAGGCGGTTCCGACGCGTCCGGTGCCGATCGCGCTCGGGACGAGCACGCCCGCGTCGCGGAAGGGCACGGCGCAGTCAGGCCCGGCTGCCGGCTGACCGCAGCTCGGCACGAGCGCGAGCGTCGAGAGCGTGTTGGTGAGGCTCACCTCGTCGCCGCTGTTGGCGTTCGAGACCGTCAGCGAGGCCGGCACCGTGTTGCCCACCGCCACGACCTCGGGCACCGAGGCCGACACGCCGACCGCCACCGCGGCGGACGCCGTTGTGGCCCCGCCGAGGCTGGCGCACGCCAGCACGCCCCCTGAGAACGCACCCACCCACCAGCGCATCGACATCCGCGTCGTCATCTGAAATCCCTTTCCTGCCTATGTGGCGGCGCACCCTGTATCCCCTGGCGCCGACCTGGATGATGCGCCATTTACCTCCAAGAGGCAAATCGCAATCGCACCACTTGTCCGGGCTCAGCCCCCGGCGCGCGCGGGACGCGTTCCGAGCGTGATCGTGAGCGAGCGCTCGCCGTCGCCGCGACGCAGCGCGAGCTTCACGTCGCGACCCGGCTTCAGGCCGGCGACGGCGGCCGCCACGTCGCCGGACTTCGACACTGCCTTGCCGTCGATCGACAGCACGCGATCGCCCGCCTGCAGCCCCGCCGCGTCGGCCGGGCCGCCGGGCACGACGCCCGCCACGACGGCGCCGGAGCCCGTGTCCGGGTCGCTCGTCTCGATACCGAGGTACGCGCGCTTGATCGCCTGACCGGTCTTGAGCTGCGCCAGCACCTGCTTGGCGGTGTCGATCGGGATCGCGAAGCCGACGCCGCTGTTGGACTGCGTCGAGGTCGCGATCTGGGCGTTGATGCCGACGACCTTGCCGCTGGCGTCGAGCAGCGGCCCGCCGGAGTTGCCGGGGTTGATCGCGGCGTCGGTCTGCACGACGTTGTCGATCGAGAAGTTGTTCGGCGCCTCGATCGAGCGGCCGAGCGCGGAGATCACGCCGGTCGTCAGGGTGCCTTCGAGGCGAAACGGGCTGCCGATGGCGATCGCCGGCTGGCCGACCTTGAGGTCCTTCGACGAGCCGAGCGCGAGCGGGGTGAGCTTGCGATCGCCGGCGTCGATCTTGAGCAGCGCGAGGTCGGTCGACGGGTCGACGCCGGCGACGCGCGCGGTCACGCCGCCGGCGCCCGAGTCCGCGAAGCGCACGCGCACGGACTGCGCGCCGTCGACGACGTGGTCGTTGGTGAGGATGTAGCCCTCGCGGTCGAGCACGAAGCCCGAGCCGGTGCCGCCACCGCCCGCCGTCGTGACCTCGACCGACACGACGCCGGGGCTGACGCGCTCGTACAGCGCGGAGACGTCGGTCGCGCTGCGCGCGGGGGCGGCGGCCGGCGCCGACGACGGCGCCGCGGCGGCGGCGGGACCGCCCGCTGCCGCGGCGCCGGCGCCGGAGGTGTCGGACGAGGTCGTGAAGGCGCCGCCGATCGCGAGGCCGAAGATCGGCAGCGCGATGACCAGGGCGCCGAGCAGCCCGGCGAAGAAATGCGAGCGGCGAAGGTCGGAGGTGCGGGGTGCGCGGGTGGGGGGAGCGGTAGCCATGGCCGTCAGTACAGCTCGGTGCGCTGAACCGCTCCTCACCGGCGGGTAAGAAAAGCGCGAGAGCGCGGGCGACCGCGCGGCCTTTGGCGCCGATACGCTAGGGCGCTATGGCCACAGAAGAACGCTTGACCGTCGCCCCGATCGTCGGCCCGGACGATCCGCGGCGCTTCACCGACTCGGGCATCGAGGTCGAGCAGACCTACACGGCCGGCGACGTCCCCGACGAGCTCGAGCTCGGCGACCCCGGCGACTTCCCCTACACGCGCGGCGTGCATCCCGAGATGTACCGCTCGCGCCCGTGGACGATGCGCCAGTACGCCGGCTACGCCTCCGCGAAGGAGACCAACGAGCGCTACAAGTACCTGCTCGCGCACGGCTCGACCGGGCTGTCGATGGCCTTCGACCTGCCGACGCAGCTCGGCCTGGACTCCGACGACCAGCGCTGCCTCGGCGAGGTCGGCCGCACCGGCGTCGCGATCGACACGCTCGACGACATGCGGCTGTGCTTCGACGGCATCCCGCTCGACAAGGTCTCGACGTCGATGACGATCAACGCGCCGGCGGCCGTGCTGCTGTCGATGTACGCGCTCGTCGGCGAGGAGCAGGGCGTGCCGACGACCGAGCTGCGCGGCACGACGCAGAACGACATCCTCAAGGAGTACATCGCGCGCGGGAACTTCATCTACCCGCCCGAGGGGTCGATGCGGCTGACGACGGACCTCTTCGCGTACTGCAAGACCAACGTCCCGCGCTGGAACACGATCTCGATCTCGGGCTATCACTTCCGCGAGAAGGGCTGCTCGGCGGTCCAGGAGATCGCCTTCACGCTGTGCGACGCGATCGCCTACGTCGAGGCGGCGATCGAGGCCGGGCTCGAGGTCGACGAGTTCGCGCCGCGGCTCGCGTTCTTCTTCAACGGCCACAACAACGTCTTCCAGGAGGTCGCGAAGTTCCGCGCGGCGCGGCGGATGTGGGCGACGATCATGCGCGACCGCTTCGGCGCCAAGGACCCGAAGTCGCTGAAGCTGCGCTTCCACACGCAGACCGGCGGTGTCACGCTCACCGCCCAGCAGCCGCAGAACAACGTCGTGCGCGTGGCGCTGCAGGGCTTCGCCGCGGTCTGCGGCGGCACGCAGTCGCTGCACACCAACGGCTACGACGAGGCGCTGGCGCTGCCGAGCGAGCGCGCCGCCAAGATCGCGCTGCGCACGCAGCAGGTCATCGCGCACGAGTCCGGCGCGACCGACACCGTCGACCCGTTCGCGGGCTCGTACTACGTCGAGTCGCTGACGAACGAGATCGAGTCGCGCGCGTACGAGCTCATCGCGAAGGTCGACGAGCTCGGCGGCTCGGTCAACGCGATCGAGTTCATCACGAACGAGATCGACGAGTCCGCGTGGGGCTACCAGGAGCGCTACCGCCTGAAGCAGGACATCGTCGTCGGCGTCAACAAGTACGAGGAGGACTCGATCGAGATCGAGGACATCCTGCGCGTCGACCCCGAGTCCGAGCGCGAGCAGCTCGAGCGGCTGGCGGCGTTCAAGGCCGACCGCGACCACGACCTCGTCGCGCAGCGACTCGCGGAGCTGCGGGAGGCGGCGCGCGGCACCGACAACCTCGTCGAGCACATCCGCTCGGCGCTGAAGGACCGCTGCTCGATGGGCGAGGTCTGCGGCGCGATGAAGGACGTGTTCGGCGCCTACAAGCCGCGGGGATAGCCGCTCTCCATCTCGCGACGCTGCGCAATCCTGCGTGGCACGCCCATGCGACTTGTTGCAGTGCTGCGAAGTCCTGTAACGCGGACCCGGCGATGCTGCCACGGTGGCCCCGCCGACTCGTCAGTTAGCCTCCTGCCGTGCCGCCGTTGTCCAGCTACGCCTCGTGAACGCATCCGAGTTGCTCACCGGCGTCGGCGCGTTGACGGGGGCGCGGTCGTCGGGCGGCGATGGCAACGGCATCGCTTCCAGCCGGCTGCTCAACGGGATCGAGTACGCCCACGCCCGGCGCGCTCCCGAGGCCAAGCTGCGCGCGACCTGGAAGCGCCGCCAGGGTGGCGGAGCATCTCCGCTGGTGCTCGTCGCGGACGATCCCGACGCCGAGGGGCACGTGCTCGTGCTCGGCCCGCAGAAAGACGGCCCGCTCCGGCGCGTCCGAGCGGACGCCATGCTCGGCGTAGTCCAGCGAACGGTGCCGCTCAAGCGCCTGCAAGCCGTGCGCCTGGTGGCCGAAGAGGTCGAACGGCTCGATGCGGAGCGGGTCGCCGGCCTGAAGGTTCGAGGGCTCGGCACAGAGCACCTCTACGGCGAGCGGTTGCCCAACCAGGAGCGCTGGAGCACGCTCACGGAGCTCACGGATGGCGTCAGCCGCGCGGGCTGGCGGGAGCTGCTCGGCGATCTCGGATACGAGATCTCTCCTCTTCCACGCAAGGGCTACCTCTGCGCCGTCGGCGGACGCCCGGCGGTCGTCGTCCATCCGCACGACTCCGCGGCGCGCTTTGCGCGGCTCGACGAGGAGGGGCGGCTGCCGGAGGGAGCCCTGATCGCCGACTGCCGCGCTCACGGCGCGCGGTACGGGATCCTCGCGGCCGGACCCCGGCTGCGGCTGCTCACCGCCGGCGACGAGGATGCCGGCACGGCGACCCGATACCTCGAGCTCGACGCCGCCACGCTCGAGCGCGAGCGCCGGCCGCTGCTCGGATTGCTCGCGCCGGAGTACCTCGCCGGCGGCGAGTTCGGCGCCCTGCTGGCCGAAGCACGCGACTACGGCCAGCGAATCCGCAAGCGGCTCGACATCGTGCTTCGCCAGGAGGTCCTGCCCCGGCTCGGGCTCGGGCTCGGCCGCTGGGCGCGCGAGCACGGCCTCGACACGGGACGACGACCGCACGCGCGAGGAGCTCGAGGCGGCGGCGCTCATCTTCGTCTTCCGGGCGCTGTTCCTGCTGTACGCCGAAAGCGCCGGGCACCTGCCGATGGCCAACACGACCTACAGCGCCAAGAGCCTCACGCGCGTCGCAGAGCGCGCCTGGCTTGAGCTCGACGATGTCGACGAGCGTGCGACGTCGCTGTGGGACGACGTCCAGTCGCTCGTCAAGAAGATGCGGACCGGCCAGCGCGCGTGGGACCTGCCCGCGTACAACGGCGACCTCTTCGCCGCCGGCGACGTCCTCGGCGCGGCGGTGCTGGAGCGTGCCGCGCTCACTGATGCCGAGCTGGCGCCGGCGCTCGTCGCGGTCGCACGGGACGCCGAGGATCCGTCGGTGGGCGTCGACTTCTCCGGACTGGAGATCGGGCACCTCGGCTACATCTACGAGGGCCTGCTATCGCTGCGGCTCTCGCCAGCCGATCGCGACTACGTCTACGACGCAAGGAGCGACCGCTACGTCGCGGTGGCCCCCGGGCAGGCGCCAGACGTGCGCGCCGGCGAGCTGCTCTGGCTCACGAACGAGGGCGGACGCAAGGGTGGCGGCGTCTACTACACGCGCACCGAGCTCGTGCGCCATCTCGTGCGCGGCGCCGTCGGGCCGGCGTTCGACCGCCACCTCGACGAGATCCGCGCCATCGCCCGCGAGGACCCGGCGTCGCGCGGCCTCGCTGCTGTTCGACTTCTACGTCCTGGATCCCGCCTGCGGCAGCGGGCACTTCCTCGTCGAGGTCGTCGACGAGCTTGCCGACAAGATCGCGACGCTGCTCGGCGAGGTCGCGCTGCCCGCCGTCCGCGCACAGCTTGAGGCCCTGCGCTCGAGCGCAGGTGCGACCTGGGGCGCCGGCATCGAGGACACGGCGCTGCTCAAGCGCCTCGTCCTGAAGCGCTGCGTGTACGGCGTCGATCTCTCGCCGATGGGCGCCGAGATCGCCAAGGTGTCGCTGTGGCTGCACGCGTTCGTGCCCGGCCTGTCGCTGGCGTACCTCGATCACAACATCCAGCGCGGCAACTCGCTCATCGGGGTCGCGAGCCCCGATGTCGTCACTCCTGGCGGCCCCGGCGGCCAGGTGGCGCTGTTCGGCGAAGGCATCGCGGAGGCGATGGCGCTCGGCGCGGAGAAGGCCGCCGTCATCCGCCGGATCGACGACTCCACGCCGGGTGACTTCGATTCGAGCCGTCTAGCGGACGACGAGCTGCGCGAAGCTGTCCGCGGAGCACGGACGATCTTCGATCTCTGGACCGCCGAGCCTCTCGGACTGGCGGGCGCACGCGACGAGGCACTGCTCAACGGCGCCGCACTGCTCGCGGAACGGCCATCGTTTCTCGCGGATCGGGCGGGCGAGCTCGCGCGCCGCGAGGGCTTCCTTCATTGGCCGCTGGCGTTTGCCGAGGTCTTCGCGCGCGAGCGGCCAGGGTTCGACGCTGTCGTGGGCAACCCGCCGTGGGAGGAGGTACGTGTCGAAGAGCTCGGCTTCTACGCGAGGTACCGGCCGGGGCTTAGGGCGCTCGCCGAGGGGTCCCGGGTTGCGGCGGTGGACGAGCTACTCGCCGAGCGGCCGGAGCTCGTCGAGCGACTCGAAGCCGCTCAGACGCGCGTCAAACAGGTCCACAGCTATCTGGAAGCAGCCGAGGGCTTCGCCGCCTCGCCGGGGGATCCCGATCTCTACAAGTTCTTCTGTCAGCGCTACCGCGCACTCGTGCGGGCCGGCGGCTGCCTCGGGTGTCGTGCTGCCCCGGAGCGCGTTCGCTGGCGCGAGGGTCCTCGGACTTTCGCCACTGGCTGTTCGAGCACGCGCCGCCGCAGCGGATCGACTTCCTGCTCAACCGGGATCGTGGGCGTTCGACATGGAACCGCGCTACTCGGTTTGCCTGCTGCTGGCTCGCCACGAGCCCGCGGGCGGCGACGGGGCTGTCGAAGTCGCCGGCGTCGCGGACTCCGTGCGCGCCTTCGCGGCGCAGGTCGAGCGGCCTGGGCTGCTGCTCCGGCGCGAGGCGCTCGGGCGCTTGCTCGAGGTCCCGCTCCTGCCGCATCAGGCCGACGCCGACCTGCTCGCGAAGCTGCGGGTCGGCCGGCCATTCCCGTTCGGGGGCGGATGCTGGCGATGCTTCGCGCTGCGCGAGTTCCACGAGACGATGACAAGCACCTGTGGGCAAGGTGCGCGGACCGGATGGCCCCTGTGGAAGGGCGCCAGCTTCGACCAGTTCGAGCCGCACGGGGCGGAGGCGCGCTGGTGCCCGCCCACCGCGGAGGCGCTCGCGCGAGCGATGAAGCGGCGCGCCGGGTGGCGAGTCGCTGCTCGCCAAGGAAACCGAGCAGCGCGAGCGAGCGCTCGTCGTGGAGCGAACGCGGCTGCAGGCCCGAGTCGCGTTTCGCGACATCAGCCGCGCGACCGACTCGCGCACCGTCCGCGCCTGCCTCGTCCCACCCAGGCACTTCCTCACGAATACGGCGCCGTACCTGGCTTTCGTGGAGGCCGATCCGCTTTCTGAAGCCGCCTGCCTGGCCCTGCTCAACAGCCTCCCGTTCGACTGGCAGGCCCGCCGCTTCGTCGAGATCCACCTGAACTTCTTCATCCTCGAAGGCCTGCGGCTTCCCGCGTTCGAGTACGGAAGCCGTGCGAGCGCTGGCCGAGCCCGCTGCACGATTGTCGTGCCCCGACGAGCGCTTCGCCGAATTCGCGGCGGCCACCGGCGTCGAGGTCGGGCCGCTTGAGCCCGACGAGCGCGACGCGCTGCGAGCCGACATCGACGCGCGCGTCGCCCACGCCTACGGGCTGAGCGGCGAGGAGCTCGAAGTCGTCTTCTCGCGACTTCACCCTGGACGCCGTGCCGCCCGCCTACCGCGAGCGCGTGCGCGCACGGTTCGCGAGCACTGTAGATGCCGCTCGCGCCCGCACCTGCTCGACAACGCGCCCGCCGGGCGCGAGCACGCCGAGGCGCTCGCCTACCTCATCGGCGACACCGACGTGCGCCACCCGCTCGCCGTCGCCACTGGCTACGTCAACCTCGGCGGCCTGCATCACCTCGCCACGCTCGCCGACGGACGGCCGACGCGGCTGCTGATCGGAGCCGAGCCTCATGCCGGGTCTCGGCGCCGACATCGCCGCTGACCGTCTTCGAGGCGCACCGCGCACGCGCTGCGCGACGAGCGCGACCTGTCGCGCTTCCCGCCGTCGCGCGCGGCGCGGCGGCTGCTGGCGGTCGAGGCGTGGCTCGACCGCCCGGAGGTCCAGGTGCGCCGCTACGTCGAGCGCTTCCTGCACGGCAAGGCGTACCTGTTCGGCGACGCGACCGACGCCCGCGTCGCGCTCGTCACCTCGGCGAACCTCACCGGCGCCGGCCTGTACTCGAACCTCGAGCTCGGGCTCACCAACTACGACGCCGGCTGTCGCCGGCCAGGCGGTGTCGTGGTTCGACGGTCTGTGGGATCGAGGCCGTCGACTACGAGGACGACCTGCGCGCGCTCCTGTTCCCCGACCCCGGGCTGATCGACCCGGCGACCGTCTACCTGCGCGCGCTGCTCGAGCTTCAGAGCCACCGATCTCGACGAGCCGGACCGCGCGACGCGGCCGACGGGCCTCGAGCTGGCGCCGTTTCAGCGCGACGGCTACGAGCGCGCGCGCGCGATCGCTCGCCGCCACGGCGGCGTCGTCTACGCCGACGGCGTCGGCACCGGCAAGACCGAGATCGGCCTGGCGTTCATCGAGGAGCGCACCAAGGAGGACGGCGTCTACGCGCTCGTCATCGCCCCGGCCCAGCTCGCCAAGCGCTGGGCGCGAGCGCATCGAGTCAAGCCAAGCTCCCGGCCAGGTCATCTCGTTCAACCAGCTGGCACGCCGACGAGCAGCTCGCGCCGCGATGCGAATCGCCGGCCGGCGCGTGCTGCCCATGACGAAGGACGCCTACCGCCTCGTGATCGTCGACGAGGCGCACGCGCTGCGCAACGAGGACACGACCTGGTATCGCGCGATGGAGCGCCTCCTCGGCGGCACGCGCAAGGACGTCGTGCTGCTCACCGCGACGCCGATCAACAACGGGCTCTGGGACCTCTACAACCTCGTGATGCTGTTCGCGCGCCACGACCGCGCGCTCAGCTCGGCAGGCATCGACTCGATCGCGACGCTGTTTCGCGCCGCGGGCGCCAACGAGCGCGACCCGGAGAACCTCGACCCCGACGTGCTGTTCCCGCTCGCCGACGCGGTCAGCGTGCGCCGCGACCGCGCGTTCATCGAGCGCGAGTACGCCGGCCAGCAGTTCCCCGACGGCACGCCGGTGCGCTTCCCCAGGCCGCGGCTGACGACCGTCCGCTATGACCTCGACGCCGCGCATCCCGGCCTCGTGGACCGCGATCGCGGCACACATCGACGCGCTGACGATGGCGCGCTACACGCCCAGCGCGCTTCGAGCTGCGGCACCGAGGAGTCGCGCGGCGGAAGCCCAGCTCGGCGGGCTGCTTGAAGTCCGGGATCCTCAAGCGGCTTCGAGTCCTGCTGGCACGCCTGCCTGGAGACCGTCGAGCACATGCTCGCGGCGCACGACGCGTTCCTCGCCGGCTTGGCAGCGCGGGGAGGTGCCCTCGCGCGAGACACTGCGCGATGCGGCGCGCGCCGAGCTCGACGAGACCGGCATGGCCGGGTGGGTGGAGCAGGCCTTGGAGATCGACGCCGGGGCGCGCCCGGTGGCCGACTTCGACCCGCTGTACGGCGACGACGTGACCGCCGACCGGGCGCGGCTGACCGCGATGCGAGACCTTCTCGCCGCATTCGAGTCACGCAGATGACCCCAAGCTCGCGCTCCTGCGCGACCTGCTCGAGTCGTCGCCGGCCGAGAAGATCGCCGTCTTCGCAACGTTCGGAGCGACGGTGCGCTATCTCGACGAGCATCTGCCCGCGTTCGCCGGGCGCGACCGCGTGACGGTGATCGGGCAAGACACCACCCCCGACCAGCGCACGGAGGCGCTGGCCAGGTTCACGCCGGACACGATCGTGCGCCCCGGGTACGTGCCGAGGGACGGCGAGGTGGGCCTGCTGCTGTCCACAGACGTCCTCTCCGAAGGCCAGAACCTGCAGCAGGCGCAGGCCGTGGTCTCCTACGACATGCCCTGGAACCCTCAGCGCGTCGTGCAGCGCAACGGCCGCGTCATACGCCTGCGCTCGCCGCACGACGAGGTGCTGCTGACGACGATGCTCCCAGAGCCCGGCGACCTCGAGCGCCTGCTCGGCCTGGAGGCGCGCATCCAGGCGAAGATCCGGGCCGCCGCCGTCTACGGCATGGAGTCCGAGGTCATCGAGGGCACGCTTCGCGACGAGCTGCGCTCGTACGCGGACCGACTGGCCGGGGGCGACCCCGAGCTGCTCGCCGAGGCCGAGGACGAGTCGGGCGCCTTTGTCGGCGAGCAGCTCCGGCGGCTCGTCGAGCGCGCACTGCGCGAGGGTGAGGTCGCACGCGTGCTCGCGCTACCGTGGGGAATCGGGACGGCATTCCGTCCTCCGAAGGGCGATTCCCGGCCACCGGGGGTGTTCTTCGCGACGCGGACGCTGCCGACGGCCAGCGATGAGACGGGCCGCCGCTACTGGCGCTACGTCGAGCTCGGCAGCTACGAGCTGGTGTCCGGTGATCTCGAGATCCTTCGGCGAATCGACCCCACCGGCGCGGCCCCTGCCGGCGACGAGCGAGAACTCGATCTTGAGCGTGCGTGGCAGGTCGCTGCCGCGGACATCGTCGCGACGCACAACGCGCGCACCGACCTGCGCGCCGAGGAGGAGGCCATCGGCCCCCGCCAGCGCTGGGCCCTGGACGTGCTCCGCGATCCTGGCGTGACCTTCCCCGTCGGAGCCGATGACGCCGATGAGGCGCTGTCGGTGGGTCGCAGCTCCGCGGTGCGTCGCGCGCTTGGCCTCATCGAGTCACGCGTTCTGGACAGTTCAATCACGCTGGACGAAGCGGCTGTGGAGATCGTCAGCGTCGTTGCGGACTTCGGTCTACGAGGAGTCAGAGCACCGGATCTCGCCGTTCCGATCACCAGCGACGAGCTCGGCGTCGTCTGCTGGATGGCCGTGCTGGGCCCGCCCGCGCAGTAGCGAAGCTCGCGGGCCCTCGCGCATCGAGGTTGACAGCGCACGGATGGTGTGGATCCATGTTGGGTAAGGAACGGCAACGTTTATCGGTCGCCAGGGGAGTCTCCACATGGATGGGTTCGTCGCTCGCAGTGTCCGCACATCGCTCGTCGCGGTCTTGGCGCTCGCCGCCTTCGCCGGATCGGCACAGGCCGCCGCCGGCCTGAACGGCTATCGCGTCAAGGCGACCGGAGCGAACCTCAAAGCGCTCGCGGCGCAGGGCTTCGACCTCACGGAGGGCCGCGACAGCAAGCGCGGCACGATCGACGTCGTCGGCACCGCCGCCCAGATCGGCGCCGCCAAGGTCGACGCCCGCAAGCTCACGAGCTACACGCGCGGCGCCGCCCGCAACACCTCGCGCAGCGCCCAGAGCGACGCCACCGCCGGCGCGACGGACGCCGCGTTCGACGTCTGGACGAAGTACGACGGGGTACAGCCGGCGACGAGAGACAAGGAGCAGTACACCGAGCAGTACCAGCGCCTGATCGACGACTTCCCGACGCTCGTCAAGAAGCGCGTCGCCGGCACGACGTACGGCGGTCGCGAGATCGTCGCGCTCCAGGTCACGAAGGGCGCAACCGGGTCAGACATCCCGGGCCGTCCGGCCGTCCTCTACAACGCGATGCAGCACGCCCGCGAGTGGCTCGCGGGCGAGACCTGCCGGCGCACGCTGAACTACTTCGTCGACAACTACGGCAAGGGCACGAGCGCGGGCCTGGAGGTCACGGCGCTCGTCGACTCGGTCGAGCTGTGGTTCGTCTGCGTGAACAACCCCGACGGCTACGAGTACACGTTCACGCCCGGCAACCGCCTGCACCGCAAGAACCTGGCCGACAACGACAACAACGGCGTCATCAACGACGACGACGGCGTCGATCCCAACCGCAACTTCTCGTCGAACTGGGGCCGCGACAACGACGGCTCCTCCCCGCGGCCGGAGTCCGAGACCTACCGCGGCCCGTCGCCGGCATCCGAGCCCGAGACGACGGCGATGCAGGCCCTCTTCGACGAGATCAAGCCCATCTTCCAGAAGAACGACCACACGGCCGCCGAGCTGCTGCTGTACCCGCAGGGCTTCCAGCAGGACACGCCGAGCGCCGACCACGAGATCTTCACCGCGCTCGCGGGCGATCCGTTCAAGCCGGGCATCGAGGGCTTCCTGCCCGAGCTGTCGGCGGGCCTGTACATCACCAACGGCGACTTCACGGACTGGGCCTACAACGTCAAGGGCACGCTGTCCTACACGCCCGAGGGCACGCAGGCCGAGGACCCGAACGTCACGGGCTTCGAGTACCCGGACTCCGAGCAGCAGATCCAGCAAGAGTTCCGCCGCCACCTGCCCTTCGCGCTCGACCTCGCGAAGTCGGCGGACGACCCGTCCGAGCCCGACTCGCATCTGGACAACACGGCCGAGGACATCACCGTCGACACGTTCGCCGAGTCCTACGGCGACCCGCAGCCCGTCGCGGCGGTCGTCAAGCGCAAGCTCGGCGCTTCCCAGATCCGCTTCAAGATCAACGGCGGCGCGACGCTGGTCGCCCCGACGAAGCCGTACACCGGCGGCGAGCGCTACTACAAGGACCCGGGCGTCTACTACCAGCGCGTCCGCGGCTACGTCGTCGGCACGAAGCCGGGCGACTCGGTCGAGGTGTGGTTCACCGCGGGCGGCAAGGCGTCGGCGCACTTCACGTACTCGGCGGCGGTCGAGTCCAACAAGCCCGTGCTCATCCTGTCCAACGAGGACTACTCCGGGAACCAGCCCGGAGGTCCGTACCCGGGACCGAAGTACCTGCAGTCCTACACCGCAGCGCTCGACGCGGCGGGCGTGAGCTATGACGTCTACGACGTCGACGCGCATGGCCGCCGCGCCCCGGACCCGCTCGGGATCCTCGCTCACTACTCGCACGTCGTCTGGTACACGGGCGACGACTACGTCCCGCGCGAGCCCGACGCACCCGGCGGCTCGGGCATGACGAAGATGGCGGTCGACACCCAGAACGCCGTTCGCGACTTCATCAACGACGGCGGCAAGCTCTTCTTCACGGGCAAGAACGCGGGGCGCGTGTTCGCCGAGGCCTACCAGTACAACCCGTTCCAGGCCGAGGAGCACGAGTACTGCCCGGCCGACAACCCCAACCCGAGCTGCATCGTCGTCCAGGACGACTTCCTCCAGTACTACCTCGGCGCGTACCGCTACGTCGGCGGCGCCGGCGAGACCGCCCCGAACGCGCCGTACCCCGTTCAGGGGACGTTTGGGCCGTTCACCCCGCTGAGCTTCACCTTCAACGGACCCGACTCGGCGGCGAACAACGACCACACCGCAACGCTGCTGACGACATCCTCCGTCCTGCCACCGGCGCAGTTCCCGCTGTACGCCGACTCGAAGGCCGTAGCGGCGTGGCAGCGTCCGGGGGCCTCGCCGTTCAACCCGCACGACGGCAGCTGGTTCCTCTCTGCGGGCACCGACGACCAGGCCTACAAGCGCCTCCAGAAGACCTTCACGGTCCCGGCCGGCGGGAAGGTGAAGTTCTGGACCTCGTACGACCTCGAGCAGGACTACGACTACATGTTCGTCGAGATCCACACCGTCGCGGGCGGCGCGGGCGACTGGACGACGCTCGAGGACGAGAACGGCAATACGAGCGACGACACCGGCCTGTCCTGTCCGACGGACGCCGACGGCGTCGGCTCGGCATGGCAGAGCAACCACCCGTTCCTGGCCCACTACCAGACGGTGCACCCCGACGACTGCGACCCGACCGGCACGACCGGCGAGTGGAACGCGGCCACGGGCAACTCCGGCGGCTGGCAGGAGTGGTCGCTGCCGATCCCGGCGGCGTACGCCGGTCAGCCCGTCCAGATCGCGGTGACCGTGGCGTCCGACGCGGGCACGCTGGGCCTCGGCACGTGGATCGATCAGTTGCGGGTCGTCGACGCGGCGGACGCTCCGGTCAACTCGGCCGATCCCTCGTTCGAGCTCGGGATGGACGGCTGGACGCTTCCGGGGCCCCCCGGTCCCGTCGGCCCCGGCGGCCAGTCCGACGCCACGGGCTGGGAGCGCGTGCAGTCGGCGCCGTTCGTCGAGGCTCCGATCGTGACGACGACCGACACGGTGTACACGGGCTTCGCGTTCGAGGCGGTCACGGGCGCGGCGAACCGCAACGCGTTGATGTCGGCCGTGCTGACGCACCTCGGCGCGCCGACCAAGCCGGTGATCGACGCGCCGACGCCGGTGCTCGAGAACCCGCCGCCGCCACCACCGCCACCGCCGCCACCACCACCACCGCCGCCTCCGCCGCCTCCGGCCCCGCAGATGAACCTGGCGGCGCGGAGCCCGCAGAACATCACGATCGCGCGGCGCAGAGGCGTGCTGGCCACGCTCGGCTGCAACCGGCGCTGCGTGGTCCGCGTCGACCTCGTCGTCAACCGCGCGACGCAGCGGGCATACAAGCTGCCGTCGCGGCGGATCGGGCGGCGCTCGGTGACGCTCGGGCCGGGGCAGAAGAAGTTCCGCGTGCAGATGACGTCAACCGCCAAGCGGCGCCTGGCGCGCGCGCGCAACATGCGGCTCACGATGCAGGCGACGTGGTCCGCGGTCCGGCCCGCGATCAGCAAGTCGCGCGCGATCCGCCTGCGCCGCTAAGACGCCAGCTCGGGGATACGGCCCTCACCTGCGCCGCGGCGCGGGTGAGGCCAACCCCCGGGGTCGCCCTGCGATCCGTCAATGGCGCGAATGACCCTCTATACGGGCCTTTTTCGCCAGAGGCGGTCCTGACGCGTCAGCGCGAGCAGGCGATGTGGTGCGTGATCTCGGGCACGTCGCCGCTGGCCTTCAGCCGCTCGCGGACGGCCTGCTCCGCCTGGCGCTTGGACTCCCCGTACGACGCGCTGGTGACGCTCCAGCCCTTGAGGTCGGGGCTGTCGGCGGTCCAGCCTTCGTGGCCCGAGGTGTTGCAGTGAAGGACGCGGATCGTGGCCATGGTGAGCTCCTGCGGTCAGGGTAGCCGAGCGATGGCGCGTCGCGGTGCCAGGCAGGAGTCCCGGGTGGGCGCACGAACCCCGCAGCCATGAAGCAGTCCACGGCCACGCGCCGTCTCGTCAAGTCGCCGCCCGAGTTGTGGGCCGAGCTCAGCAGCGAAGACACGCTGGGCCGGCACCTGTCGGAGTTCGGCGACATCCGCATCACCCGCGTCAAGCCGGAGACCACCGTCGCCTGGGAGGGCGATCGCGCAAGCGGCACGGTGGAGCTGGCCCCGACCGGGTGGGGAACGAAGGTCGTCCTGACCGCGACACCCGCGCAGCCGCCGGAGGAGCCCGCGGCCGTCGCCGCGCCGCCCAAGGTGGAACCGCCCGCCGCCCCGGCACCCTCCGCGCCCCCGCCGAAGGTGGAGCCAGCGCCGGTCGAGGGACGTCAAGGGTTCTTCGCGCGGCTGTTTCGCAAGCGCGCGAGCGCCGCGCCGCAGCCCGTCGCGCAGCGCCGTGCCGAGGCGAAGCCTGCGCCCGCCCCCGCCGCCGGGATCCCGGGGCCGCCGGTGCCCGCCCCGGACCCAGCGCCGCCCGCGCCGACCCCGCAGCCGGGGCCGCTCCCGCCCGCCTCGCCCGATCCCGTTCCGCCCACGCCGGCCCCCGCCCCTCCGCCCCCGCCGCAGATCCGCGCGCTGGACTCCGCGCGCACCGAAGCCATCCTCGCCGAGGTCCTCGACGACCTCGGCGCGGCGCACCACCGCCCCTTCTCGCGCGACTGACACCGACCTTCGGGGCCAGAGCCTCGCCTCGGGAGCCGTCGCTCCCACCCCGAGGCGAGGCGAGCGCCGCCGCTCCGTACCATCGATCGCCATGTCGAAACGCTCCAAGGGCCCCGAGACCGCCGAGGAGAAGCGCGACCAGCTCGAAGCGCTGCGCGCGGCGGCCGGCCGCGTCACCGGCGAGACCGAGAAGAAGCAGCACGAGCGCGGGCGCCTCACCGCCCGCGAGCGCATCGAGAAGCTGCTGGACCCCGGCAGCTTCCAGGAGCTCGACACGTTCGCGCGCCACCGCACGCACGACTTCGAGATGCAGAAGCGCCGCCCCTGGGGCGACGCGGTCGTCACCGGGCACGGCACCGTCGACGGCCGCCGCGTCTGCGTGTTCAGCCAGGACTTCACGATCTTCGGCGGCTCGCTCGGCGAGGTCATGGCCGAGAAGGTGTGCAAGGTCATGGACCTCGCCGCCAAGATCGGCTGCCCGGTCGTCGGCATCAACGACTCCGGTGGCGCGCGAATCCAGGAGGGCGTCGTCTCGCTCGGCGCCTACGGCGAGGTCTTCATGCGCAACGTGAGCTGCTCCGGGGTGATTCCGCAGATCAGCCTCATCATGGGGCCCTGCGCCGGCGGCGCCGTCTACTCGCCCGCGATCACCGACTTCATCTCGATGGTGAAGGAGACGTCGCACATGTTCATCACCGGGCCCGACGTCATACGCACGGTGACGCACGAGGAGGTCGGCTTCGAGGATCTCGGGGGCGCGATGACCCACAACACCACCTCCGGCGTCGCGCATTTCGCCTGCGAGGACGAGGAGCACTGCCTCGCGGACACGCGCTATCTCCTGAGCTTCCTGCCGTCCAACAACCTCGAGACCGCGCCGCGCGTGCTGCCGACCGACGACCCGCACCGGATGGACGAAGAGCTCGACCACGTGGTCCCCCCGACCCCGAACAAGGCGTACGACATGCGCGACGTCGTGCGGCCGATCGTCGACGACGGCGAGTTCTACGAGGTGCACGAGCACTACGCGACCAACATCATCTGCGGCTTCGCCCGCCTCGACGGCTACGCGATCGGCGTCGTCGGCAACCAGCCGGCAAGCATGGCGGGCGTCCTGGACATCGACGCGAGCGTCAAGGCCGCGCGGTTCGTGCGCACGTGCGACGCGTTCAACGTCCCGCTGCTGACGTTCGTCGACGTGCCGGGCTTCCTCCCCGGCACCAAGCAGGAGTGGGGCGGGATCATCCGCCACGGGGCGAAGCTCCTGTACGCGTTCACCGAGGCGACAGTCCCGAAGATCACGGTCATCACGCGCAAGGCCTATGGCGGCGCGTACGACGTCATGGCCTCCAAGCACCTCGGCGCGGACTTCAACTTCGCCTGGCCGACCGCGGAGGTCGCGGTGATGGGACCCGAGGGCGCGGTCGGCATCATCTACAAACGCGACATCGCGGGGTCACCGACGCCCGAAGCCCGCCGTGAGCGCCTCGAGGACGACTACCGCGCGCGCTTCGCCAACCCCTACTCGGCCGCGGAGCGCGGGTACGTCGACGACGTGATCGTCCCGCACGAGACCCGCCCGAAGGTCATCACCGCGCTCCAAGCGCTGCAGACCAAGCGCGCACAGCCGCCCAAGCGCAAGCACGGCAACATCCCCCTGTAAACGGGTTCGTTCGAAGGGTCGCGCGCGAACCGTCGGAGAAGTTCTCATTGAGCTGCGGCGCGGTGCTGCCGACCAGATGGTGGACGCGCGATGCCCTCCTCGACACGCAACCACCTGCGGCTCCGCGTGCTGGCGCTGGCCTCGTGCCTCGTGTCGCTGGCGTTCGCTCCCGTCGCGGCGGCGTCGGAGGAAACCGATGCCCCGACGTGCGTCGGCGCCGCGACGCTCGACCCGACGTCGGGCTGCGTCGACCGCCTCACGACCGTGTTGCCGAGCGTGATCGGCCCGCGCTGGGAGGATCCGCCGCCGTGCCGCCCGATCCGCGCGGCGAAGGCGGCCAGCGCCTGCGTCTTCGGCGCGAGGGCATCCCGCGCGCGGCTGCAGTTCGCGCTCATCGGCGACAGCCACACCGAGGCGTGGTCGGCCGCGCTCGGCGAGCTTGGCCAGGAGCGCGGCTGGCGCGGAACCCGCTTCACCGGGCACGGGTGCGTGATGTCCGAGGCCGTGTACGAGATGGGCTCGATCGCGGGCCCGCGCTGCGTGAGCGCATACCGAGCGACGATGCGCTGGTTGCGCCAGCACCCGGAGATCGACTTCGTCATCACGACCGCGGAGGTCGACAAGGGGCTGCCGGGGCCCGCCGCGACGATCGAGTCGCGCAAGTTCAGCGGCTTCCAGCAGACCTTCAAGCGCTTCCCGCGCAACGTGCGCCGCGTGATCGTCCTGCGCGACACGCCGAACGCCACGGGAACGACGTTCGACTGCCTGGACCGCGTCGCGCGGGCCGCGCTCGCGCCCGCCGGCCCGCAGTGCGCCACGCCCCGCCGGCAGGCGCTGACGGTGGCCGACGCCGCGTTTCACGCCGCGCTCTTCTTGTACGCGCCCCGCTACCGGGCGCTGGACATGACCGACCTCATGTGCTCGCCGACCCAGTGCTATCCGGTGCTCGGCGGCGTGCTGGTGAACTTCGACGTCGGCGGCCACATGACCCTCGCGTTCGCGCGAACGCTGAAGCGTCCGCTGCTGCGCCGCCTCGAGCCGCTCCTGCCGGCGGCGCGCTCCGTCGTCGGGGAGGCCTAGCCGCCCCGCGGGCCTGCGACTCGTACCCTGAGCGGCATGGCCCGCCGCATCCCGCCCGCGCTGGCGCTCGTCTGCGTGGCCGGCGCGGTGCTGCGGTTCGCGACGCTCGACGCGCAGAGCCTCTGGTACGACGAGGCGGTCACCGCGCAGCTGCTGCGGATGGACCTCGGCGGGCTGCTCCAAGCGATCCCCGACAGCGAGTCCTCGCCGCCGCTGTACTACCTCCTCGCGTGGCTCTGGACGCACTTCCTCGGGCAGGGCGAGGTCGGCATGCGATCGCTGTCGGCGCTGTTCGGGACGGCGACGATCCCCGTCGTCTGGGCGCTCGGCCGGCGAATCGGCGGCGATCGCGCCGCGCTCGTCGCGGCCGCGCTCGTCGCGGTCAACCCGATGCTCGTGTGGTTCAGCCAGGAGGCCCGGGCGTACGGGCTGCTCGTGCTGCTGGCCGCCCTGTCGGCGCTGCTGTGGCTGCGCGCGCTCGAGCAGCCGCGGGGCGGTCGCGCGGCCGCGTGGGGGATCGTCGCCGCCCTCGCGCTCGCGACGCACTACTACGCGATCTTCCTCGTCGCGCCGCAGGCGCTGTGGCTCGTGCTGGCCGGGGCGCCGGGCGCGCGCGGCCGGGCCCGCGTCGCCGCGCTCACCCCGGTCGTCGTGATGCTCGCGGCGCTCTCGCCGCTCGCTCTCGGCCAGCGCGCCAACGACAGCGCCGCGTTCATCGGCGACAGCGCGCTCGGTACGCGGATCCTGCAGGTGCCCAAGCAGCTGCTCGTGGGTTACGACTCGCCGACCGAGCCGCTGCTCGCGGTGCTGTCGGCGATCGTGCTGCTCGTCGCGCTCGCGGGCCTGTGGGCGTTCGTCACGCGCGGTCCGAGCGTCCCGGCACGCGACGACGCGGTGCGGCTGGCCGCGCTGCTCACGACCGCGCTGGTGCTCCCCGCGCTCGCGGCGCTCGCCGGCGAGGACCACCTCATCACGCGCAACCTGCTCGCGGTCGCACCGCTCGGCGCGGCGCTCGCGGGCGCGGGCCTCGTGCAGGCCGAGCACCTGTGGCCGGCGCTGCGCCCGGCGGCGATCGCCTCCGCGTGCGCGCTCGGGCTCGTCGCGGTCGTCGGCGTCGCGATCGACCCGCGCAGCCAGCGCGACGACTGGCGCGGCGCCGTCCGCGCCCTCGGCACCGCCCCCGGGGAGCGGATCCTCGTGGCCAGCCCCGCCTCGGCGCTCGCCCCGCTGCGCTACTACCTGCCCGGCGCCCGTCCGCTCACCGAGCCGGCGATCGCGACGGCCGAGATCGACTACATCGCGGTGTCGGAGCGCAGCCCCGGCGAGCGGCCGAAGCCGCCACGGCCGCGGGCGGCGCCGATGCCGGCCCCCGGCTTCGCCCTGACCGCGCGCCGGGAAGCGGACACGTTCACGGTCCTGCGGCTGCGCAGCCCGGCGACGCTGCCGATCCCGAAGACCGCGGTCGTCGTCGGGCTCGACGGCAGGGCGGGCGCGGTGCTCGTCGGGGCGAGGTAGGCCCGCATACTCCAAATGTGACGCCCCCGTCATGTTTAGAGTACGCTCACGTTCATGGCACGGTCGGCCAGCACGCATGACTTCGACTGGATCGTCGTCGGCTCCGGGTTCGGCGGCAGCGTCTCGGCGCACCGGCTGACCGAGAAGGGCTACCGCGTCGGGGTCTTCGAGTCCGGGCGGCGCTTCGAGGACCACGAGTTCCCGAAGTCCACATGGGACCTGCGCCGCTACTTCTTCGCGCCCAGGCTGGGCCTGCACGGCATCTTCCGCCTGTCGCTGTTCAAGGACGTGTCGATCGTCAGCGGGGCGGGCGTCGGCGGCGGCAGCCTCGGCTACGCCAACACGCTGTACCGCGCCCGCCCGCGCTTCTACGAGGACGCGCAGTGGGCGGGGCTCGAGGACGACTGGGAGGCCGCGCTCGCGCCGCACTTCGACGAGGCCGAGCGGATGCTCGGCGTCACGACCGTCACGACCGACGACGCCGCCGACGACACGCTGCGCGCGTTCGGCGAGCACATCGGCGCGCAGGCGTCCTACGCCAAGACGCGCGTCGGCGTGTTCTTCGGCGAGCCCGGTGTCACGGTCGACGACCCCTACTTCGGCGGCGACGGCCCGCCGCGCACGGGCTGCATCGGCTGCGGGCGCTGCATGGTCGGCTGCCCGACCGGCGCCAAGAACACGCTGCCCAAGAACTACCTCTGGATGGCCGAGCGGGCGGGCGCGCAGGTGCTGCCCGGCCGCACGGTCGTCGACGTCCGCCCGCTCGGGCCCGCCGACGGCGCCGACGGCTACGAGATCGTCACCGAGCGCACCGGCGCGTGGTGGCGCAAGGAGCGCCGGACCCACACAGCCGGCGCGGTCGTGCTCGCCGGTGGCCCGCTCGGCACGAACCGCCTGCTCCAGCGCTGCGTGCACAGCGGCTCGCTGCCGAAGGTCTCCAAGCGCCTCGGCGAGCTCGTGCGGACGAACAGCGAGGCCGTCCTCGCCGTCACCGCCAGGAGCCAGGACGTCGACTACTCCAAGCGCGTCGCGATCTCGGGCTCGATCTACCCCGACGAGAACACGCACATCGAGACCGTGAGCTACGGCCACGCGGGCGACGGCATGAGCCTCCTGCACACGCTGCTCGTCGGCGACGGGACGAAGGTCACGCGGCCGCTGAAGTTCGTCATGGCCGCCGTGCGCCATCCGCTCGAGTTCGCCCGGCTGTTCGACCCGCGCGGCTGGTCGCGGCGCACGATCATCCTGCTCGTCATGCAGACGCTCGACAACGCGATCGCGCTGCGCCCGCGGCCCGGGCGCCGGGGCTCGATGCGGCTGCAGACCGAGCAGGACCCGACCAAGCCCGCGCCGACGTTCATCCCGATCGCCAACGAGGCCGCGGCGTGGATCGCCAAGGAGATCGGCGGCGTGCCGCAGAGCTCGCTCATGGAGGCGATCGCGAGCATCCCGACGACCGCCCACGTCCTCGGCGGCGTCGTCATCGGCCGCTCGCCCGACGAAGGCGTCGTCGACGCACGCCACCGCGTCTTCGGCTACGACAACCTGCTCGTGTGCGACGGCTCGGTCGTGCCCGCGAACGTCGGCGTCAACCCCAGCCTGACGATCACCGCGCTCGCCGAGCGCGCGATGAGCTTCGTGCCGGACGCCGACGAGCCCGCGGCTCGCGGCACGGCCGACCCGGCGCTGGCCGCCTGAGCCTCCGCCGCGACGCGGCCGACCCGGCGCTGGCCGACTGAGCCGCCGCCGCGACGCGGCGGGATTACTACGCTTGGTGGCAGATGGGCACCGAATCCGCCGAGGCTGACAAGCCGTCGATCGTCGAGCGCCTGCAAGCGCAGCGAGACAAGCACAGCCGGCGACCGCGGCCCATCCGGGCGCTCTACGTCGTCGCGGGCTTCACGATCCTCGTCGCGGGGCTCATCATGCTCATCACGCCGGGTCCCGCCTTCGTCGTCATCCCGGTGGGCCTGGCGCTGCTGTCGCTCGAGTTCGCATGGGCCGAGCGGCTGCTCGACGCCGCGATCGAGAAGAGCGAGCAGGCGAAGCAGCGGGCCTCTCGGTCGACCACGGCCGAGCGCGTCCTGACCACGATCGCGGTGCTGCTCGCGTGCGCCGCGATCTTCGCGTGGGCGTGGTTCGCAGACATCCCGATCGTGCCCGTCTGACGGACGACAACCCGGCCGCGTGTGTGGCAGCTCCCGACCGCCACTTCCCTGCCGGTCGCGCCGAGCGGGCACGCCGTCGCGCTGTGGAGCGTCGATCGCAAGCAGGGCCCGTCGGGGATCCGAGCGCGCGCGCTGCCGGCGAGCGGCACGCCCGGCCCGGTCGTCACGGTCGTCGACGACGCCCGTCGGGTGGCGTGGCCAAGGATCGCGCTGGACGCGAGCGGCAACGCCGTGCTCATGTGGACGCAGTTCGCCGGCAAGGGCGTCGCGACGATGGCGCGCCGGTGGCCGGCAGGCGGCGAGCTCGGCCCCGCGATCGACCTCTCCGCGCCGGCCCCGGCCACGGGCTTCAATCCGCCGAGCGTCGCGGTCGGCGCCGGCGGCGACGCGTTGTTCGCATGGGAGGCGAAGGTCGAGCAGGACTTCCGCATCCTCACGCGGCCGTGGCCGCGCTCGGCGGCGCCCGACGCCGTCGCGGTCGTCTCCGAGCCGGGCGACTACTCGCAGAAGCCGCAGGTCGTGCTCCAGGCCGGCGGCGCGGGCATCGTCGCCCGGGGCGCCTCGCCGCACGACCGCGCGGCCGTCTTGCTGCACGCACGGCGGCGGTCGGCGACGGGCGCGCTCGGACCGATCCGGCGGCTCGGGATCGGCGACTTCGCCGCCGGCGTCGCGCTCGGCGCCGACGGGACCGTCTACGCCACGGGGTTCTACGACATCGATCCAGAGGGCGAGATCCTCGCGGCCACGCTGTCGCCGTCGAACAAGGTCTCCACGACGGAGGAGCCGTTCACCATCGGTCACCTGGCCGTCCGGGTCGCGGCGCGACCCGGCGGGGGCGCGCTGCTCGTGTGGTCGCACTCCGGCTCGGCAAGCGTCATGGCACGTTCGCTGTCGCCCTCCGCGGAGCTGGGAGCGCCCGTGCGAGTGTCGCCGCGGGGTCGCCCCACCCGCCAGCCGGCGATCGCGATCGGCGGCTCGGGCCGGGCGCGCGTCGTCTGGATCGGCGGCCGCGGCGGCGCACGGGTCGTGGAGACGGCGGCCGGTCCGTAACGCGCAGGGCCGTCTGACGAGGCGCGGCAGCGGTGGTGCGCCCCGCTCCCGGCGGCGGCGGCGCGAGTGATGCAATCGAACGATCTTGGAAGGCGAATTCCCACGCCGTCGGCGCGCGGCTGTACGTTCGCCGGGTGGACCGCACGCGACGTGACCTCGGGATGCCTCACACGCCACGCCGGGCACGCGCCCGGCGCAACCTGGCCGCCGCCGCCCTGGCGTCGATCGCGACGCTCGCATGCGTCGCGCCGGCGCCCGCCTTGGCGGCCGGCGAGCCGAAGATCGTCGCGGCCGGCATCGACGCGACGGACCGCTTCGTCGTCAGCTGGACGCTGGAGCCGGGGACGACGTTCGACTTCCTCGAGTTCTCGTCGATCGCGATCTACAACCCGTTCGTGCCGGGCTCCTTCGCGGGCAGGAACGTCATCGCGTCGGCGTGCGTGGCGCCGAAGGAGAGCTGCCTCGCACCGCCGACGCTGACCGCGTTCCGGTCGGGCGATCGCGTCGCGCGCGACCGGCGGTACTTCGTCAAGGTCAACGCCCGCCGCGGCGGCAGCGGCCCGCTGTCGTCGGAGGTCTGGGTCATCGACAGGACGAAGCCGCTGCGGCCCGGCGGCGGCCGCCCGCCGGCCGAGGCGAGCAACAAGCCCGTGCTCGGCGAGCCGTACAAGCCGCCGAACCCCAAGACCGTGCCGGCGCCGAAGATCGCGCTGGTGTCGCCGCCGCGGAAGATCGAGAGCGTCATCCGCAACGGGGTCCGCGTGAACGTGGACTGCCCGTCGTTCGCGTGCTACGCCGTCGTGGGGCTGCGGCTCGTCAAGCGGGTGCTCGTCTTCTCCGACGCGACGGCGCGCCCCAACATCCGCGAGGCGTTCGTGCTGCGGCCGCGCCCCGCGCGCCGCGCGGCGCTGCGACGGCGCACGAAGGCCCGGCTCGAGGTGTTCGCGGACATCATCCAGCCCGGCGGCAAGCGGACGCGGATCTCGCGCCGCTTCACCGTCCGGCGCTGAGCACCCCGCGCCGGAGGCCTGCGCAGCCCGCCGCGGTGCAGCCGAGGAGTCGCGCGCCCGCGCGCGCAGGCTCCGCAGCGGTGCAGCCGCTGGCTACCGCCGCGCGGTCACAGGCGCAGCGTCCCGGCCTGCACGGCGCCGTCGCGCGCGGCTTGCAGCGCCGCGATCGCGACCGCGAGATCCTGGATCGCCAGGCCCGTCGAGTCGAACAGCGTCACCGCCTCGGGCGTGCTGCGCCCCGGCCCGTCGCCCGCGAGCACCGCGCCGAGCGGCGTGACCTGCTCGCGCGCGACGAGCCCCGACGCGACCGCTCCGGCGAGCTCGCCCCCGTGCGAGGCCTGCTCCCACTCGTCGCAGTACAGCTCACAGCGCGTGATCGCGTCGAGCGTCGCCTCGGCCTTGCCCGACCCGTCGGCGCCGAGCATGTTGAGGTGCTGGCCGACGCGCAGGTGAGCCTCGTCGACGACGAGCTCCGCGCCCGGCGTGACGCAGCAGACGATGTCGCACGCGAGCGCGGCCGCCCGGTCGCCCGCCTCCCAGCCGAGCTCGGCGGCGAGCGTCTCGGCCGCGTCCGCGCGCGGATCGCAGCAGACGCCCGGCCCGTAGCCGGCGGCGGCCATGCAGCGCCCGACCCACGCGCCGTTCAGCCCGCAGCCCACGAGGCCGACGGTGCGCGCGTCCGGCCTGGCGAGCGCGAGCGACGCGACGGCCGCGACCGCGCCGGTGCGCAGCGCCGTGACGGCGGGCGCGTCGAGCAGCGCGAGCGGCAGGCCGGTCGTGGCGTCGGACAGGCAGACCACGCCGTTGACCGTCGGCATGCCCTTCGCGAGGTTCCCCGGGAACGACGTGATCCACTTCAGCAGCGCGAAGCCGCCGCCCAGCGCGGGCATCGCCCGGAAGTCCCCATACGGCGGGCTCTGGACGTAGATCTTCGCCGGCATCGTCCACTCGCCGCTGTGGTGATGGAGGAAGCCGTCGCGTGTCGCCGCGATCGCGGCGTCCGCCGAGACGGCGGCGAGGACCGTGGCATGGTCGAGGACGGCGAGATCGGGCACGCCGGGAGCGTAGTGGCCGTAGCTTTGCAGACTAACTCGCTCTGCAATACCTAGAATGCCCTGGTTCAAACTCCTAAATGTGGACCGGGAATAGCCTGTATGATCCGCTGTTCCAGCACGCCACCACGGAGTCCTGACGCCCATGGAGCCCAGCTCAACCGCCGGCCGCCCTGGCACACTCGAGAACCCCGAGGTTCGCGAGGATGTCCCGGGTCACATCATCCCGATCATCCAGCGCGAGTTCGACGACTTCGACACGGAGTCCCAGCGCTTCCTCCGGGGTGAGATCGAAGAGCCGGAGTTCATCAAGTTCCGCCTGAAGCAGGGCGTCTACGGCCAGCGCCAGCCCGCCGTGCAGATGATCCGCGTCAAGCTCCCGTGGGGCGGCATCACGCCCGACCAGCTCGACGCCTTCGCCGACGTCATCGAGAAGTACGTGCCGCTGAACAAGGGGCACATCACGACGCGCCAGAACATCCAGCTGCACCACGTGCCGCTGCCCGACGCCGCCGCCGCGATCCGCGAGCTCTCGGATGCCGGCCTGTCCTCGCGCGAGGGCTGCGGCAACACCGTCCGCAACGTCACCGGCGACCCGTGGGCCGGCGTCGCGGCCGACGAGCTCTTCGACCTCACCCCGTACGCGGGCGCCTACGTGCGCTACTTCGTCCGCCACCCGACGACGCAGATGATGCCGCGCAAGATCAAGACGGCCTTCGACGGCGCGCCCGACGCTGACCGCTCGCTCACCGGCATCCACGACATCGCCTTCCTCGCACGCGAGCGCGACGGCGTGCAGGGCGTCGAGGTCCGCGTCGGCGGCGGCACGTCGATCATGCCGCGCGTCGCCCCGACGCTCTACGAGTTCGTCGGCCTGGACGACGGCGAGTACCTCAAGGTCGCCGAGGCGTGCTTCCGGATCTTCGACCGCACGGACTTCCTCCGCGTCAATCGCGCGAGGGCGCGCATCAAGGTGCTCGTCGACAAGGTCGGCATGGACCGCTTCCGCGAGATGGTCGACGAGGAGCTCGCCGGCGACTGGGTCGCCGAGCGCGACTTCGACGTCGCCGGCCTGCGCTTCGACGTCGACGAGGAGGCGCTGGCCCCGCCCGCGCCCGCGGAGTACGCCTCTCCGAATGGGGACCTGTCGGCGTTCGAGCGCTTCGCCGCCGACAACGTGCAGGCTCAGCGCCAGGCGGGCTTCTCCACGATCCACGTGAAGGTCACCCGCGGCGACCTGTCGCCCGAGCAGCTACGCGGGATCGGCGAGATCATGCGCCGCTACTGCAGCGGGTTCATGCGCACGACCGTGCATCAGAACTTCCTGCTGCGCTGGGTCCGCGACGAGACCGTGTACGAGGTCTGGCAGGAGCTCGACGCGCTCGGCCTCGCCGACGTCGGCCCCGACACGATCACCGACGTCGTCTCGTGCCCGGGCACGGACTCGTGCAAGCTCGGGATCACGTCGTCGATGGGGCTCAACGCTGCGTTGCAGCAGCGCCTCGAGGAGATGCAGATCACCGACCCGCTCACGCGTGCGATGCACATCAAGATGAGCGGCTGCCCGAACGGCTGCAGCCAGCACCACATCGCGAACATCGGCTTCTACGGCGCGTCGATCAAGGTCGGCGAGCACACGATCCCGGCGTACGTCGCGCACATCGCCGGCAACTTCGAGGGCGGCGAGATCGTGTACGGGACGCGCCTGAAGGTGCGCCTTCCGTCCAAGCGCATCCCGGACGCGGTCGAGCGCTGGCTGCGCTGGTACGAGGCCGACCGGCTCGACGACGAGCCGTTCAACGACTTCGCGTCGCGCGTCGGGGCGAAGGCGTTCGAGGACCTCGTCCGCGACCTCTCGCTGCCCGCCGAGTTCGGCCTGGACACGATGAACACGTTCATCGACTGGAGCAAGGACACGCCCTTCGCGGTCGAGCGTGGCGAGGGCGAGTGCGCGGTCTAGAGGTCGACGTCGCCGGGTCTCTCACCGAGACCCTGCGCGCCGCGGCCGCCCACGAGCGGCTCGTCTTCCTCTGCTCGTTTCAGAAGGAGGAGTCGGTGATCCTCGACGAGCTGCTTCAGATCGCGCCGCACGTCCGCGTCGTGACGATCGACACCGGCGTCCTCTTCGCGGAGACGCTCGCGACGTGGCGCGCGTTCGAGGAGCGCTTCGGGGTGAAGATCGACGTCGAGGAGGCCTTCGGCACGCCGCCGTGGACGGGCCCCGAGCACTGCTGCGGCTCGCAAAAGGTGGCCGCGCTGAACCGCGCCTTGGCCGGCGCCGACGCCTGGATCACGGGCCTGCGCCGCGAGCAAGGGCCGACCCGTGCCGCCACGGAATGCGTCGAGGTCGACGAGAAGCGCGGCGGGATCGCGAAGTACTCGCCGCTCGCGCACTGGACCGAGCGCGACCTGTGGAAGCGCATCCACGAGCGCGGCCTGCCCTACCACCCGCTGCACGACGCCGGCTACGAGTCGATCGGCTGCGCGCCGTGCACGAACCCGGGCAGCGGCCGCGACGGCCGCTGGGCGGGGACCGACAAGACCGAGTGCGGGCTGCACGTCTGATGGACCCGATGGTCATCGCCTTCGGCTTCGGCGTCGGCATCCTCATCGGCCTGACCGGGATCGGCGGCGGGTCGCTCATGACGCCGCTGCTCGTGCTGTTCGCCGGCGTCCCCCCCGTCGTCGCGATCGGCACCGACCTCGCCTACGGCGCCGTCACGAAGACCCTCGGCGGCTGGCGCCACCTGCGCAAGGGCACGGTCGACCTCGGCGTGTCGAAGTGGCTTGCCGTCGGCAGCGTGCCCGGCGCCCTGGTCGGCGTCTGGCTGCTCGACCGCCTGCACACCGCCTACGGCAAGAGCTTCGAGCCGACGCTGCTGATCGTCATCGCCATCGCGCTGCTGATCGTCTCGCTGACGATCCTCGGGCGCGCGCTGTTCATGCCCAAGCTCGTCGCGCGCGAGCGCCACGCGGTCGATCAGACCCGCCGCACGAAGGTCACCGCGGTCGGCATCGGCGCGGTTCTCGGGCTGATCCTCGGCGTGACCTCCGTCGGCAGCGGCGCGCTCATCGGCCTCGCGCTGATCCTCGTCTTCCAGCTCACGCCGCACCGCGTCGTGGGCACCGACGTCTTCCACGCCGCGATCCTCCTGTGGGCCGCCGGGCTCGCGCACTTCGCGAGCGGCAACGTCGACTTCCTGCTGATGGGCACGATCCTCGTCGGCTCCTTGCCGGGCGTGCTCGTCGGGACGGCGCTGATCGGGCGCGTGCCCGCCAACGTGCTGCGCCCCGTGCTCGGCTGCGTGCTGCTCGGCTCCGGCCTCGGCGTGCTGAAGAAGGCCGGCGTCGAGGTCCCGGCCGCGGCGCTCGTCGGCGTGCCGATCGTCGTGGGAACCTTCGCCTGGATGCTTTCGCGCGGTCGCCGCGTGACCCCGACCGACGTAGAGGTGGTGCCCGCATGACCGCACGGCTGACGCATCTGCAGGCGCTCGAGTCCGAGGCGATCCACGTCATGCGCGAGGTCGCCGCGGAGCTGTCGAAGCCCGTGCTGCTGTTCAGCGGCGGCAAGGACTCGATCGTGCTGCTGCGCCTGGCCGAGAAGGCGTTCCGGCCGGGGCGCTTCCCGTTCCCGCTCATGCACGTCGACACGGGACACAACTTCCCCGAGGTCATCGAGTTCCGCGACCGGCGGGTGGCCGAGCTCGGCGAGCGGCTGATCGTCGCGTCGGTGCAGGAGTCGATCGACGCCGGACGGGTCAAGGAGGAGACCGGGCCGCGGGCGTCGCGCAACCGCCTGCAGACCACGACGCTGCTCGACGCGATCGAGGAGCACGGCTTCGACGCCGCGTTCGGCGGCGCGCGGCGCGACGAGGAGCGCGCGCGGGCGAAGGAGCGCATCTTCTCCTTCCGCGACGACTTCGGCGGCTGGGATCCGAAGAACCAGCGCCCCGAGCTGTGGAGCATCTACAACGGCCGGATCCGGCGCGGCGAGAGCGTGCGGGTGTTCCCGATCTCCAACTGGACCGAGCTCGACGTCTGGGAGTACATCGCCGAGGAGAGCCTCGAGGTGCCGAACATCTACTTCGCCCACGAGCGCGAGGTGTTCGCCCGCGACAACATGCTCTACGCCGTGTCGGACGCGGTCGAGCTGCTGCCCGACGAGAAGCCGTTCAACGCGTGGGTGCGCTACCGGACGGTCGGCGACATGAGCTGCACGGGCGCGGTCCAGTCGACGGCGATCGACCTCGGCTCGGTCGTCGCGGAGATCGCCAAGACGCGGATCACCGAGCGCGGCGAGACGCGCGCCGACGACCGGGTGAGCGAAGCCGCCATGGAAGACCGCAAGATCGCGGGGTACTTCTAGTGGGACTCGCAGCCGCAGATCTCATGCGCCTCGCGACCGCCGGCTCGGTCGACGACGGCAAGTCGACGCTGATCGGGCGCTTGCTGTTCGACTCCAAGCAGGTGCTGACCGATCAGCTCGAGCACGTCGAGGAAGCGAGCAAGCGCCGCGGCGGCGACGGCATGGTCGACCTGTCGCTGCTCGTCGACGGCCTGCGCGCCGAGCGCGAGCAGGGCATCACGATCGACGTCGCGTACCGCTACTTCGCGACCGCGCGGCGGACGTTCATCATCGCCGACACCCCCGGCCACGTGCAGTACACCCGCAACATGGTCACGGGCGCGTCGACGGCCGACCTCGCCGTGATCCTCGTCGACGCCCGCAAGGGCGTGCTGGAACAGAGCAAGAGGCATGCGTACATCTCGTCGCTGCTCGGGATCCCGCACATGGCGGTCGCGGTCAACAAGATGGACCTCGTCGACTTCTCCGAGGAGGTGTTCGACACGATCGTGCGCGAGTTCTCGGAGTTCGCGCGGGGGCTCGGCGGCGTGCGCGACATCGCCTACCTGCCGATCTCCGCCAAGCACGGCGACAACGTCGTCGACCGCTCGGAGCGGATGCCCTGGTACGGCGGCGTGCCGCTGCTCGAGCACCTCGAGTCCGTGCAGGTCGCCGACGACCGCAACATGGACGACGTCCGCTTCCCCGTGCAATGGGTCATCCGCGACCACGACACCGACTACCGCGGCTACGCCGGCGTCGTGGCCGGTGGCATACTGCGGCCGGGCGACGAGATCCAGGTGCTGCCGTCCGGCGCGCGCTCGCGGATCGCGAAGATCGACACCTTCGACGGCCCGGTCGACGAGGCCTTCGCGCCGATGTCCGTGACGCTGCTGCTCGAGGACGAGATCGACGTCTCGCGCGGCGACCTCATCTGCGCCGTGGACGGCGCGCCCGAGCTCGCGCGCGAGGTCGAGGCGACCGTCTGCTGGATGACCGACGCGCCGCTGCGCGCCGGCGCGAGGTACGCGATCAAGCACTCCACCCACGCGGCCCGCGCGGTGATCGACGAGATCGTCGACCGCGTCGACGTCCACACGCTCGAGCCCGACGCGGATGCCGGCGAGCTCGCGCTCAACGACATCGGCCGCGTCCGGATTCGCACCTCCAAGCCGCTCGCGTTCGACCCCTACGCGCGCAACCGCGCCACCGGCTCGTTCATCCTCATCGACGAGGCCACGAACGACACCGTCGGCGCGGGCATGATCTGCTGAGCGCCCGGTCGGACGCGCTCAGCCGTCCCCGTAGGCCCGGATGAAGAACAGCTCGCGGACCTCGGCCGCTGCGCGGTCGAAGTCGGCGGCGCACTCGCGCGCCCGCTCCCAGATGCGCCGCCAGGCCGCGGTGTCCGCGGACTCGTACTCCGCGCGCGTGCGGCAGCGTCCGCTGAAGGCGAAGTCCATCGAGCTGCCCAGCGCGATCCCGGCCATGCACAGCGCGCGCTCGGCGCGCTCTTGATCGGAGGGCGGCGCCACGAGCTGCGCGCACTCGAGGTGGATGGCCCAGCCGAACCACATGATGTCGCCGGCCATCCGGTGCGAGTCGGAGAACGGCACCCGCGAGTCGTCGGGCGCCAGCGCGGCGGTGCGCTCCGGGCAGGCGGGCAGCGTGTCGTGCGCGAAGCGCTCCATGGCGTCGAGGTACGCCTCGCCGTCGAGCTCCCCGCCGAGCCCGGCGAAGTGCTCGCGGACGAGCCCGCGAACGAGCTCGTCGACCGCCATCGCGGCCGCGGCGACGGAGGGCTCTCGCGCCCGCTCCTCGAACGTGCCGCGCAAGGCCGGCGCCCAGGCCTCGTGCGGCGGGGTGAGCGCCATGCGCTTCCATGCGTCGAACGTGGGCGATCGCGGCCCTCCCGGCGTCGGCAGGAACGCACCGAGGTAGCCCGGCTCGGTGCCGTCACCGAAATGAAACCGGCCCTTGGTCTCGGGGTGGTAGAGGTCCCAGTACTCGCTCCACGCGTCGAGCTCGAACAAGAAGTCCGCGTACGCGCGCCCGGGCCGCCGCGGGCACCCATCCGCGATCCACGCGCGAAGCAGCCGCTCGTCGGGCTCGACGGCAGGATCGAGGATCGCGGTCAGATCGGCGTCCGCGGGAACGTCGCGCAGCCGTGCGCGCAACGCGAACCAGTCGGCCGGCAGACACAGGCCGCGACCGCCCTCGGCAAGGAGGGTGTCGAGGCCGACGTCGCCGGCCATCCGGCGCGCGCGACCGTCAGCCGCCGATGACAACGATGGTGGCGGCCTTGACGCCGCCGGCCTCGAGCTCCTCGTTTGCGAGGTTCGCCGCGCTCTTGAGGATCGACTTCGAGACGCGGGCGTTCTTCAGCACCGCGGCACGGCCGAGAACCTGCAGCGCGGCGCCGACCTCGCTCATCCCCTCCGGGTTCCAGCCCGGCACCTTCTCGATCTTCCAGCCGCCCTTGCCGTCCGGGACGATCCGGAAGCCCCCGGCGTCCGAGCCTTCCTGGCCGATGAAGATGATCTGCTGCAGTGCGGTGGTCTTCGGAACTGCGGGCACGATGGTTCCTTCCCATGGCGAGGTCGCGGTCGCCGGCGACGACCGCCCAGATAACACCGGCTCGCGGGCACCCGGAGGGCAGCCGCAGCGGATGACTTAACGTAAGTCCGTGGGCGTGGCGCTGCCTGTGAGATTGATCACGCACACGCGGGCGCGGCCCGGGTCCTTGGAGGTCAAAGGCGCGACAGGGCGGCGCGGACGCGGCGGCCCTGGCCCTTGCTCATGCTCGACACCTGCGGCTGGAGCTCCTTGCGCAGCTGCGCCATCTCTTCGGCCGAGGGAACCGCGGCGCAGACCTTCTCGGTCGCGGCGACGTCGTCGTCGCTGATCCAGCCGGCCAGCAGCAGCCGGATCATGCGGGTCTTGCCGGCGACGGGATAGCGCCCGATGACCCGGGCGTCGACGTTCGCCACCCACTCGCGGACCTCGTTGTCATCCTTGAGGACGCTCGGGCCGCAGCCAAGCGCGATGCGCACGCGCCGGCGCTGCGTGTCGTTGCTGATGTCCGCCGTGCCCGCCTCGAAGCTCTTGCGCAGATCCGCGAGGTCGCTTGGCGAGCTCGCGCAGATCCGCTCGATCGCCGCCACGTCGTCGTCGCTGATCCACCCGCCGAGCAGGATCTTGATCATGTGGATCTTGTCCGCGACCGGATAGCTCCCGAGCACCGCGGGGTCGGTGTTCATCGTCCACTCGCGGGTCTCGCTGTCGCCGTCCATGGCGGTGGGCCCGATCCCCAGCGCGACGCGGACGCGCCGGCGCTGGGACGTCGTCTTCAGGCTCCCGGTCCGCTTGACGAACGGCTTGCGCAGCTCGGCGAGCTCGCCGGGCGCCGTCGCGCTTGCGCCGATCTTCTCGATCGCGGCGACATCGCCTTCGCGCGTCACGCCGCTGAGCAAGATGTCGATCAGGCGCTGCTTGTCGGTGACCGGCTGGCGCGCGAGGGCGGCTGCGTCGACCCTCGTGACCCAGTCGCGGACGCGGTTGTCGTCGGTGTACGTGCCCGCCGCGATGTCTCCGCCCTCGGCCGCGACGATGCGGCTTCGCATCTGGGTGTAGTCGTCGGCCTGGCGGACCGACGTGCCGTCCGGGGTCGTGACGTAGGTCGGCACGCGCCCGGACCAGCGGTCCTTGGCCATGTCGACGGGAACCGGCACGACCTGCTCGGCGGCGAAGCGCTGGGGCATCGCGAACGCGGTTCCCTGCACGACCGCATTGGCGATGTCCTGCTTGGAGAGCTCGACGGCCTCGCGCACGTAGGCGCGGTTCTTGGCGTTCTCCGGAGCGTCGAGATGGTCGTCGCCGTACGCGATCCACGACTTGTCGCCACGCCGGTTGGTGACCTCGACGCCGAAGGTGTTGTCGAGGTCGTGCAGGATCTTCGACTCGAAGTTGCCGAGGTCGCCCTGCGCGAGCAGCGCGGCGCGCGGCGTGCGCATGTGCCCGGCGGAGAAGGCGTCCGTCAGGAAGTGGTCGGAGGCGGCGTTCAGGCCCCAGGCGCGGTTCTCGAAGCGCGGGTCCGTTCGCGCCTGCATGGCGAGCATGATCGCGTCGCGATGCATGGCGCGCCAGACGTCGACGTTGCGCTGCCCCACGGGCACGCTGGAGAAGTGCGGGATGTTCAGCTTGGCGAGGCGCATGTAACGGCCGCCGGTGGCGTCCTCGAGCTGGGCGCTGGTGGTGTGCTTGCCGTGCATCAGCGGGATGAGCTCGACGATCTCCGAGAGCGGCGCGATGTCGAGCGCTTCGAACGTGCTGCGCGCCTTGCCGGTGCGGTCGGTGAAGGCGCCGTACGCGTCGCCGGAGAGCGCGAGGATCTCCCCGTACGTGAGGCCCTTCGTCGCGACGCGAATCTGGGCGGCCGTCGCGCCCTTTAGGCGCTTGCGCCACTTCTCGGGCCAGCGCGCGCGGTCCGCGCGCTCGGGGAAGTCCGTGTCGTGGCAGGTCAGCGTGATGAGCTTCGCCGGGCCGCCGGCGGCGGTGTCGCCCAGATCCAGGTGCTCGAAGCTCTCCCAGCGCAGGAGCGTGGGCGTGGCCGGCGTCGGCCACGGGACGCCCGCGGCCCCGCTTGCGCGGGCCTGCACCGATCTCGCGAGCAGCGGCGCGAGCGCGTCGTTGGCCGCGATGCCGGCGGTCCTCAAGCGGGTCGCCGGTCGCTGGGCGACCTGTGTCGCGCCGCCCTGCTCCGCGCTGCGCCCGTGGGCCGCGAGCTTGCCGGCTTCGGGATCCTTGGGAGTGGGCGCGGACGCGCCGATCATCGCCTTCGGTTGATAGCACGCAGCGCACGGTTTCCGCTGGGTTGACGCGGCGCGCCGGTAGCCTCGCTGGCCTCATGTCAGGTTCGTCCGCGATCCCTGCCGCCCCGTGGCACAGCCGGATCGACGCGCTGCTGTGGCTGCATCCGGCGACGCCCGCTGCACGCGACGCCCTGCCGTCGCAGCTCGCCGGGCGGGCGGGCATGCCGGTCACGATGGGCGGGCTCATCTCCTACCACGAGGGGCCCGTCGGCCCGTACGGCGAGATCTTCGGCGCCCCGCTGATGTTGCGCGGCGCCGCGATGCTCAGCCACGTGGCGTTCATGGCGGTCGATTCCGAGCGCAGCGTCGCTGGCGGGCGCGGCAACTGGGCGCTGCCGAAGGTGCTCACCACGTTCGACGGCACGCCGGGTGTGCCGGGTGAGGTGGCTGCGCGCGGCGACGGCTGGGCCGTGCGCGTACGCGCGACCGCCCGCCCCCGCCGAGTTCCGCTCTCGCTCACCGTGCGCAGCGCCCAGGTGTGGGACGACGGCGGCGTGCGCGGATTCTCGGTGCGCATGCGCGGCCGCGCCCGGCTCGCGCGCGTGGACGTCGAGCACACCGAGCCCTCGCCCCTGATCGGCTGGCTGACCGAGGGCCGCCACGTCGCGGTCCTGATCTCGGGCACGCAAGACGTCTCCCCACCGTACCCCGCGGCGCCGCACGCCGCGGCGCCGCTAGCCTCGTCACCGTGAACCGCCGCCCGAAGCTGCGCATCGTCGCACCGGCCGCGTCGCCCGAGGAGGCCGCGGCGATCGTCGCCGCGCTCGAGCAGTTCATGCGCGACACCGCGCCGAAGCCCGCTCCGACGCCCCCGCCCGGGCAGCCCGCCTGGGCGCGCGCCGGGCTGCTCGAGGCGAGCGGGCACGCGGCGGGCACCTTCGAGCCCTGGGGGCGCTGAGCCCGACCAGCGGCGCGGATGGCGAATCGTGACCGCTATCCGGTCACTTTTCGCCATTGGGTCATGGCAACTCGGTGCCGGGCGTGGGAGAGTCTCGCCGTGACCACAGCGAGCGTCACACGACGGGAGCTGCTCGCCGCGGCGACGGGCGCGGTCGTCGTCGCCGGGTACGACACGCTCGCGCGGCGGTGGGTCGATGTCGCGGAGGCCGCGTCGTGCCGTCCGTTCGAAGGCGCGCCGCAGCTCGACGGCAAGCTGCTGCTCGACGCGGCCTCGCGGACCCGCGATCGGACCGACCGCGGGAACATGGTCTTCCACACGCCCGCGGCCGTCCTGCAACCGGGGTCGGTGCGAGACATCCAGGCGATGGTGCGCTTCTGCCGGCGCTGCGGGATCAAGGTCGCCGCCCGCGGCGAGCACCACACGACCCACGGGCAAGGCTTGACCGACGGGCTCGTCATCGAGATGCGCGCGCTGAGCACGATCCACTCGATCGGGCCGGACGGCGCCGACGTCGACGCGGGCGTGCTGTGGCGCGACCTCATCAAGGCGGCGTTCGCCAAGGGGCTGCGTCGTCCCGGCCTCACCGGGTACACGGGCCTGTCGGTCGGCGGCGTGCTGTCGGTCGGCGGCTGCCCGGGCTCCAACAACGAGGGCGCGATCGTCGACAGCGTGCGCGAGCTGACCGTCGTCACCGGCAAGGGCGATCTCGTGCGCTGCTCGGCGACCCACAGCCGCGACCTGTTCGAGGCCGCGCTGGGCGGTCTCGGCCAGTGCTCCATCATCGTCCGCGCGCGCCTGGACCTCGTGCCCGCCAAGCCGATGGCCCGCCAGTTCCTGCTGCACTACGTGGACCCGAAGGCGTTCTGGAAGGACTTCCGCACGCTTGCCCGCCGGGGCGAGTGCAACGACGTCTACAACGTCTGCATGCCGCCGGGCTCGAGCGTCTTCGTCTACCAGATCAACGCGACGGTCTTCTTCGATCCGGCCGACCCGCCCGACAACGCGCACCTCATGCGCGGCCTCACGCTGCCGGCGATCGCTGCCGTCCCGCTCGACCTGCCCTACGTCACCTACACGCAGTTCGTCGACACCCAGGTCGCGGCGCTTCAGCTCACGCAGTGGGACCAGCTCGTCAAACCGTGGTTCGACGTCTGGCTGCCCGAGCCCGCGGCCGAGGCCTACGTCACCGACGTCCTCGCCCATCTCAAGCCGGAGGACATCGCGCCCACGGGCTTCATCCTGCTCTTCGCACAGCGCCGTTCGAAGCTCACGCGGCCGTTCCTGCGCATGCCGGCGCCCGAGCTCGGCGAGTGGGTCTACCTCTTCGACATCCTCAACGCCTCGCCGCTCCCGGGCCCGAACCCCACCTTCGCCCGCAAGATGCTCGATCGCAACCGCCGCTGGTTCGACCGCGCGCGTGAGCTCGGCGCCACGCGCTACCCGATCGGCTCGCTCGACTTCGATCGCGAGGACTGGAAGCGCCACTACGGCGACCAGTGGCCGCGCCTCAAGAAGATCAAGCGCCGCTACGACCCCGACACCATCCTCACCCCGGGCCCGGGGATCTTCTAAGCGCTACGGCACGTACGGCGGCGCTTCGCCCCAGCCCCAGCGCGGGACCGGCGCGTGCTCGACGACCGGGGCGCCGGGCTGCGAGTTGCCGAGCGCCAGGCGCGTGCCCCACTCGACGTACGCCATGAACGCCGAGCGGAACTCGGGGTCGGCGGGCAGCGCGGCGTCGTCCGCGGCGCGGCTCATCAAGGAGGCGAAGCGGAAGCGCTGCTCGGGCGTGATGGCGAGGCCGCGGTGCTTGCCGAGCATCCGCTCGTAGCCGCCGAGCTCCTCCGTGTAGCGCGCCGGCCCGCCGAAGACCTCCGACCACCACGCGACGACGTTGACGCCGATGCTCCTCGCTCACCCCGCCGGGAAAGAGCCCGGACACGAGGTCGTCGCCCTCGACGCGGTCGTAGAAGGCGTCGATCAGGCGCTCGAACGCCGCGCCTCCGCCGGCCCATTCGTAGAGCGTGGACACCCGCGCCATCGTAGTCGGCGGGCACCCCTAAGCTTTCGTTCGCGTGCGGTCGATACCGAGCGTGCATGCGTGCGAGCACGAGGAACGCGGGCGTGGTCATCGACCAGCGCCTCGCGCCGGCCGGGCTGACGCGTTTTCTCGGTGTCCAAGGCGAGCGCCGTGCCATCGTGCTCGCGCTCGCGGGCCTGCTGTTCGCCGCCACAAGCGCCGCGCCCTGCTCGTGCCGACCCCGCCGCCGGCGCTCAACGTCATCTTCATCATGCCGGTCGTGCTCGTCGCCGCGGAGCTCGGTCACGCGCGCCGGGCTGCTGTGCGCGCTGCTGAGCCTGGCCACGCTGGTCGTGCTGCCGTCGACCGTCTGGTCGAGCGACGGCGCGACGACCGTGGTGGCTCGCTCGCTCGCGCTGCTCTTCCTCGCCTACGTCGTCGGCCGCCTGTCGGACCGCGCGGCCAAGAGCCGCCGCATGCTCGAGACGGTGCTCGAGGCGACGCCCGACGCGATCTACCTCAAGGACGTCGACGGCCGCTACCTGCTCGTCAACAGCGCCGCCGCGCGCCTCATCGGGCAGCCGGGCCGCGAGATCCTCGGCCACACGAACAGCGAGCTGCTGCCCGAGGTCGCCGAGGAGATCGCCCGCCGGGACGCCGGCGTCATCGAGCGCGACACGCCCGATGCGTATGAGATCAGCGGCGCCTTCGGCTCCGGCAGCCACATCCTGTCGGTCACGAAGAGCCCGTTTCGCGACACGACCGGCGCGACGATCGGCGCGCTCGGCATCGCTCGCGACGTCACCGAGCAGCGCCGCCTCCAAGCCGAGAGCACCCGCTTCTTCGACCTGTCGGGCGACATGCTCTGCACGGTCGACTTCGACGGCTTCCTGCGGCGCGTCAACGGCGAGTGGCAGAAGGCGCTCGGCTGGAGCCAGCGCGAGCTCATCGGCCGCCACGTCGCGGGGCTCATGGACCATGACGACCACGAGCTCATGGGCGAGGCGTCGCGCGCCGCCAGCGCGAAGGGCGCCCGTGGCGCGCACGCGACGACGCGCTGGCGCCACAAGGACGGCACGTGGCGCTGGATCGACTGGACGCTGCGCACGACGTCGACGAGGGCCTGATCTACGCCTCCGGCCGCGACGTCACGCAGCGCCGCGACGACGAGCGCGCGCTCGCCGCCAGCGAGAGCCGCTACCGCGCGCTCGTCCACGGCCTGCCGGGCACGGCGGTCTTCCTCGTCGACCGCAAGCTGGAGCTCGAGTTCGCGGCGGGCAAGAGCCTGCGCGCCGGCGCGCCCCCGCCCGGCGAGCTCACGGGCACGCACGTGCGCGACCTGCTGCCACCGGCGTTCGGCAGCACCGTCGCCGACGCGTGCAGCGCCGCGCTCGCCGGCGAGGAGCGCGGCTTCGACATGGTCTCGGCGGAAGGAGGGCATCGCGCTGTGGGTTCGGACGAGCCCGCTGCGCGGCGACGGCGACGAGATCGTCGGCGCGATGCTCATCGCCCAAGACGTCCACGAGCGCGTCGAGCACGAGCGCGAGATCGGTGAGGCGCAGGAGCGCTTCCGCCGCGCGTTCGAGGACGCGCCGATCGGCATGGCCGTCGCCGACCTCGACGGCAACTACCTCGAGGTCAACCAGGCGCTTTGCGCGATCACGGGCTACGCCTCGGAGGAGCTGTGCGGCATGCACTTCTCGGCGATCACCCACTCCGACGACCTCGCCGGCGACCTCACCGACATCAGGGCGCTGCTCGCCGGCGACAAGCGCTCGTCGCAGACCGAGAAGCGCTACCTGCGTGCCGACGGCGGCGTCGTCTGAGGACGCGCACCGCGACCGTCGTGCGCGACTCGCAGGGCGTGCCGGTGCACTTCCTCGACCAGGTCCAGGACATCACCGAGCGCCGGAGCTTCGAGCACGAGCTGCGCCACCTCGCCGACCACGACCCGCTGACGTCGGACATCCTCGCCCGCCTCGGCGGCGACGAGTTCGCGGTGCTGCTGCCGAACGCCGACGAGCAGGGCGCCCAGCGCGTCGGCGCCGACCTCGTGAAGGCGATCCGCGACGAGGCCTCCGTCGGCAGCTCGACGGGCCAGCGGCGCGTGACGACGAGCGTCGGCATCGCGCCGTTTCGCGCCGGCGACATGACCGGCGAGGAGCTGCTCATCGCAGCCGACCTCGCGATGTACGAAGCCAAGGAGGCCGGGCGCGATCGCTTCGCCGTCGTCTCGCGCGACGCGTCCAGGCCCGACCGCGTGCAAGCGCGAGTCAACTGGCTCGAGCGCATCCGCGACGCGCTCGCCGACGACGGCTTCGTGCTGCACGCCCAGCCGATCCGCAACCTGCACACCGGCGAGATCGGCCACCACGAGCTGCTGTTGCGGATGGTCGGCGACGGCGGCGAGCTCATCCCGCCCGCCGCGTTCCTGCCGATCGCCGAGCGCTTCGGCCTGACGCCCGAGATCGACCGCTGGGTGACCGAGCGCGCGATCGAGCTGCTGGCCGACGATCCCGACGGCGACCGCTCGCTCGAGGTGAACCTGTCGGGGCCGTCGCTGAACGACACGGCGCTGCTGCACCTCGTCGAGGACGGCCTCGCGAGCCTGGACGTCGATCCCCGGCGCCTGAGCTTCGAGGTCACGGAGACCGCGGCGGTTGCGAACATCCCGCTCGCCCGGCGCTTCGCGGAGCGGCTCATGGCGCTCGGCTGCCGCTTCGCGCTCGACGACTTCGGCGCGGGCTTCGGCAGCTTCTATTACCTCAAGCACCTGCCCTTCGACTACCTCAAGATCGACGGCGAGTTCGTGTCGGGCTGCCTCGCCAACCGCACGGACCAGCTCGTCATCGAGGCCGTCGTGCGGATCGCTCGCGGCCTCGGCAAGGAGACGATCGCGGAGTTCGTCGAGAGCGCGGAGCTCGAGGCGTTCCTGCGCGAGCAGGGCATCGACCACGCGCAGGGCTTCCACATCGGCCGGCCCGTCCCGATCGCCGAGCCGCGCTGGCGCGAGGAAGCGGTGGTCAAGGGCTAGGAACGACCGCGGCCGCCCCGGAGGGCGGCCGCATGCCGCTCAGTGGTGTCCTGGGTGCTCAGTCGGCGTCGCGATCGCCGATCGACACGCGGCGCACGTCGACCGCGCCGTAGCGGTCGGCGACGCTCGTGCCCGGCGCGGCGCAGCGCTTCTTCGTCACGGCGACTCGTCCGAGCACCCTGACACGGTCGCCGACGGACGGTGTGTCCGTGCCCTCGTAGCCGCGGAGGCGCAGCCTGTAGGCGTCGCCCGCGGGCACCGTGTACTCGAAGCCCTTGGGTTGCACGCCCTTCTTCACGGCGTCCCGATCGACGATCTCGCCCGACCGGCGGGCGTGGCGGTTCGCGGCGGTGAGCTTCAGCGTGACCGTCGCCTCGCTCGCGGCCGTGGCCGGGTTGTCCGGCGTCACGCTGACGAGCGTGCCGGCCACGCCGAACGGAGCATGGTGCGCCTTCGCGCAGCTCTGGGCGTTGCCCTTGCCCTTGCTCGTCTCATGGCGCATCTTCGCGGGCGCGATCGCGGGCGCGGCGATCATCGTGCCTGCCGCGGCCAGCGCAGCGAAGGTGGCATGGCCCTTCTTCAAGGAAGTCATGCCTTCATAGTTGCCTTTCGGAGGCGGCCCGGGTCGCGGCTCTCACGTATCCCTCACGATCGGAGCCGCGCGTATTCTGGACGCGTGTTCTCGAAGATCCTCATCGCCAACCGGGGCGAGATCGCGGTCAGGATCATCCGGGCGTGCGCGGAGCTCGGGGTGACGTCGGTCGCTGTGTACTCCGAGCTCGATCGCGACGCGCCCCACGTCGCGCGCGCCGACGAGGCCTGGCTGCTCGGCGGGCCGGCGCCGTCGGAGTCCTACCTGAACGTCGAGCGGATCCTCGAGGTCGTGCGCGAGTCGGGCGCCGAGGCCGTGCACCCGGGCTACGGCTTCCTCGCGGAGAACGCCGCGTTCGCGCGCGCCTGCGAGGACGCGGGCGTCGTCTTCATCGGGCCGCCGGCGGACGCCATCGACGCGATGGGCTCCAAGACGCGGGCGCGCGAGCTCATGCAGGCCGCCGGCGTGCCGATCGTGCCGGGCACGGTCGAGCCGGTGCCCGATCTCGACGCCGCGCGGAAGATCGTCGACGACGAGATCGGCTATCCCGTCGCCGTGAAGGCCGCGGGCGGCGGTGGCGGCAAGGGCTTTCGCGTCGCGCTCTCGGAGGACGAGCTTCAGGCAGCGTTCGAAGGGGCCGCGCGCGAGGGCGAGAAGTTCTTCTCCGATGCGACCGTCTACCTCGAGCGCTACCTGCCCGACCCGCGCCACGTCGAGGTCCAGGTCCTCGCGGACGGGCACGGCACGACCATCCACCTCGGCGAGCGCGACTGCTCGATCCAGCGTCGCCATCAGAAGCTCGTCGAGGAGTCGCCGGCGCCGTCGTGGATCGTGGACGACGAGCTGCGCGAGCGGATCGGGAAGATCGCGGTGGAGGCCGCGCGGGCGGTGTCCTACCGCGGCGCGGGCACCGTGGAGGGTCTGTTGGTGCACTCGGAGCGCGAGCGTGCGAGCGACTATTTCTTTCTGGAGATGAACACGCGGGTGCAGGTCGAGCACTGCGTCACGGAGATGACGACGGGCATCGACATCGTCAAGGAGGGCATCCGCGTCGCGGCCGGCGAGCCGCTGTCGGTCGGGCAGGGCGACGTGGTGCTGCGCGGGCACGCGATCGAGTGCCGCATCAACGCCGAGGACGCTTCGAAGACGTTCGCCCCCGCGCCGGGCACGATCGGCTCCTACGTCGAGCCGTCGGGGCCGGGCGTGCGCGTGGACTCGGGCGTGCGCGCGGGGAGCGTCGTGTCGCCGATGTACGACCCGATGGTCGCCAAGCTCATCGTCTGGGACGCCGATCGCGAGCAGGCGACGGCGCGCATGCTGCGTGCGCTCGCGGAGTTCGAGATCGAGGGCCTGAAGACGCTGATCCCGTTTCACCGGGCGCTGCTGGCGAGCGAGCAGTGGGCGCGTGGCGAGACGTGCCGCGACCTGCTCGAGGATCGCTCGTGGCTGAAGGCGCTGGCCGTCGAGCCGGCGGCGAAGGCCGCGGGCGACGAGGACGACGGCGAGCCCGTCGAGCAGACCTACACCGTCGAGGTGTCGGGCCGGCGCTTCGACGTGCGCGTGATCGGCGCGGCGCCGCAAGCCAACGGGGCGGCGCCGGCCGGCGGTCCCGCGAAGCCCGCGCGCGCCACGCCGACCAAGCGCCAGCGCGCCGCCAAGCCCGGCAGCAACACGCTGACCTCGCCGATGCAAGGCAACGTCTGGAAGGTGCAGGTGCAGCAAGGCCAGAAGGTCGCGGAGGGCGACATCGTCACGATCATCGAGGCGATGAAGATGGAGAACGAGATCACCGCCCACAAGGCGGGCGTCATCGCCGAGCTGCCGATCTCGGTCGGCGACTCGGTGCGCAGCGGCGACACGCTCGCGGTCATCGAGGACGCGTCGTGACCAGCGCCCGCGCGTGGGTCGCGCAGCCGGACGAGGCCGAGGTCGTGGCGGGGCTGCTCGTCGAGTTCCGCGACCACATGGGCCACGACTGGCCGTCGGCGAACGCGTTTCTCGCGTCGGTCGAGCGGCTGTTCGAGGACCCCGACGCCGAGTACCTGCTCGGGTCGCCCGACGACGACTCGCCGCCCGCCGGCGTCCTGCAGCTGCGCTTTCGCTTCAGCGTCTGGACCGCCGCGCCCGACGCCTGGGTCGAGGACCTCTTCGTGCGCGCCGACGCGCGCCGCCGCGGCCTCGGCGACGCGCTCGTCACGCTCGCGATCGACGCTGCGGCGGCGCGCGGCGCCAAGCGCATCGAGCTCGACACGAACGAGGACAACGCGTCCGCGCTCGCGCTCTACGAGCGCAACGGCTTCTCGGCGCGGGCGAAGGGCGGCACGGGCCGCGACCTGTTCCTCGGCCGCCCGATCGGTTGAGCGGCAACGCGCTCAAGCTTCGGCCTCGCGCGGCCGACATTGCGAGCAAGGCATGACGTCGATCAGGGGAACTCACTCACTCCTCCCGCGAGGCTGGCGGGTCGCGCTCGCCGCGGTCGCCGCCGTCGCGTGCGGCGGGGGCTTCGCGCACGCCGCCGCGCCGAAGGCCCCGCCCGTCGATCCGTGCGCGACGCCGACGGACTCCAACTACCTCGTCGCCGACGCGACCAAGCCCGGCACGATCGACCTCCTCTTCTACAACGCCAAGGGCGCGCGGGTCGTGTTCTTCGAGTGCGTCGGCGACCGCCTCAAGCGGCTCGGCGCGCGGCGGGCCGCCCCGGAAGTCGGCCCGACGACGTTCGAGGACGCCGCGGCATGGTCGTGCGACCGCCTGGCCCGGCGCTTCGCCGCGGTCGCGATCCTGCCCGACGGCACGATCGCGTTCGGCTCCTACAGCGTGCGGACGACGTCCTGCGCGAGCCGCTTCGAGCTCAGCGCCCCGCGTCGCATGAAGCCCGGCGCCAAGTCCCGCGTGCGCGTCGTCGACCGCTGGGGCATCGGCGACATCCGACCCGAGCTGTGCATCGGCCCCGTCCGCGGCGAGCCGCGCTGCAAGACGCTCGCGTTCCCGCGCGCCGTCACGGTCGCGAGCCGCCGCTTCCATGCGAGCGAGCGCGGCCGCTGGCGCGTCGAGCTGCGCGTCCGGCGCGAGCGCATCCGTGCGGCGTTCGACGTCGGCGGCGAGGGCGGGCCGGCACCGAAGCCGCTGCCGATCGTGCTTGCCACCGGCGACTCGACGATGCAGGGCATCGACAGCTTCCTCGCCGACGAGCTCGCCGGCTGGGCGAACGTGCGCAGCGACGCGCGCCCCGGCAGCGGCATCAGCCGCGGCGTCTACTGGGAGTGGCACGCGAAGTCGCAGACCAAGCGGCTGCGCCAGCGCGCCACGGTGATGTCGGTCGGCGCCGCTTCCGACGGCCTTCCGATCCCGAACGCGATCGGCGTGCTGCAGCCGTGCTGCGGCGAGCCCTGGCTCGAGCAGTACGCAAACCGCGTGCGCGGCGTCATGCAGACGTTCCTGCGCGAGGGCCGCGGCCGCGTCGTGTGGCTCACCCCGCCCGAGCCGCGCTACGGGCCGCGGGCGACCATCACCCACGCGGTGAACGTCGCGGTCGAGCGGGCCGCCAAGGGCCTGAAGGGCGTGAAGGTCCTGCGCATCGACCTCATGTTCTCGCCCAACGGCTACAGCGACACGATGATGTACCGCGGGCGCGAGGTCCGCGTGCGCGAGTCCGACGGCGTGCACCTCAACGTCGCGGGCACGGCGATCGCCGCGCGCGCCGTCGCGCAGGCGATCAAAGAGCTGCACTAGAAGGCGACGCGGTCGCGGCCCTGCGCGCGGCCGCGTCAGAACACGACGCGGTCGCGGCCGGCGGCCTTGGCGCGGTACAGCGCCTCGTCGGCCCGGCAGACGAGGCTGTCGGCGACCTCCTCGCCGTCCCACTGCGCGACGCCGATCGACACCGTCAGCCCGTCGCTCGTCCCCGCCCGCAGGCGCTCTGCGATCGCCCGCGCGGCGGACGCGTCGCAGCGGCGCAGCAGCACGGCGAACTCCTCGCCGCCGTAGCGCGCGAGCAGGTCGCCCGGGCGCAGCTGCGCGCGCCACGTCTGCGCCACGCGCCGGAGCGCGCTGTCTCCCGCGGCGTGGCCGTGCAGGTCGTCGTAGGCCCCGAAGCGATCGACGTCCAGCAGCGCGACGCACAGCTCCTCGCGCGGGCATAGCGCCTCGGCGAGGGCGCCGTCCCAGTGGCGGCGATCGGGCAGGCCGGTCAGCGCGTCGGTCTCCCCGAGCGCGCGCGGGCCCGCCTCGGCGTCCGCGCGCTCGCGCAGCGCGTGCTCGCCGTCCCGCGCGGCGCGGTCGAAGCGCTCGGCCACGCGGACGTTCTGCAGCGCCAGCGCCGTGCTGTCCGCGAGGGCAAGCGCGAGCCCGATCTCCTGCTCGGTCGCGACGTGCCGCCTCGCCCAGTAGAGCCCGATCGCGCCGATCGGGTCCTGCGTGCGGATCGGGACCATCACGAGGCTGTGCACGAACGTCGGCCGGTACGCGCCGTGCGGGATGCGCGGGTCGGCATCGACGTCCTCGATCGCCGCAGGCTTGCGGTTGAGCATCGCCCAGCCGGAGATGCACGCCTGCAGCGGGAAGCGCTTGCCCTTCCACAGCGGCGCGATCGCCTCCTCGTCGGCGTAGAAGCACTGCCCGTCCTCACGCAGCACGAACGCCGCGCCGTCGGCGCCGGTGAGCTGACGCGCCGCGCCGCGCACGACCGCCTTGATGCCCGCCATCCCCTCCGCCAGCGCGAGGCGCTGGACGGCGCCGGTCAGCGCGCGCAGCGCCGCCGCGGCCGATGGGGCCGGGACGCTGGCAGCCGCGGGGCTCGCAAGGGTGTGCGACAAGGCCGTCCGGTCATCGGCCGAAGCGCGCCGAGCTTGAGGTGGCGCCCCCGCAAGCTCAATGGGCGCCTGAGCGACGGTGCCTACCCGACGCGGAGCTCCCGACGCAGCGGCTCGAGCTCAGCCGGCGCCCCTCCCTCGGCGACGGCTGCCTCGACAAGCCCGCGCGCCTGCCGCGCGGCGTCCTGCCAGCGGCCGCCTCGCAGCCGCTCCAAGCCGTGCAGCTCCCCGACGAGCGCCGCGGTCGGATCGAGCGCCCCGCCGTCCTTCCACGCGCGCGCGGCTGCCAGCAGCTGCTCGCGCGCCGCGGCGAGATCGTCTCGCCGGATGCCGATGAGGGCCATCCTGATCTGAGCCTGGCCCGCGCGCCCAGGCTCCCCGGACGTGCGCGCGATCTCAAGCGCGGCCTGGAAATGGGCCGAGGCGGCATCGAGGTCATCGTCTGCCAACGCCAGTCCACCGGCGCGCAGGCGCAGCTTTGCCTTTTCGCGGTCGTCGGTCGCCGCCGCGATCGCGTCCTCGAGCTGCTGGCGGGCTTGTCGGGGGCTGCCGCTCTGCTCCAGGGCCGATGCCACTGTCGTCGCGACGTCGGCACCACTGACGTTTCCGAGCGCCGTCATCCGCTCGGTGAGCTCCTTGACCTCCTGGACGTCCCCCGCCGCGGCCTGTTCGCGCGCCAGCCGACGCAACGCCCGCGTCAGGCCGAGCGTCGCCTCCGGCTCGAAGCTCGAGCTGAGCAGCTCCTGATAGCACGTCGCTGCCTCGCGCAGCCGGCCAGCCTGCGCGGCGCGCCGAGCCTTGATCGCCAGCAGGGTCACCCCGATGACCGGCGGGGTATCGTCGTGGCCCGCATAGCCGGCAATCGCGTGCTCCAGCTCCTGGTCGGCACTCGGCGGCATCTGCTCAAGCGACTGCACGCGCTCTGCGACCGGGCCGGCAGCGACGTCGTCGATGGCGTGCTCGCGCGCCTGCGTCAGCTCGGCGTCGGCCGCAAGCCACCGCAGCCGCAGGCGCGTCATGGCGATGACATCGCGCAGCTCCACGGGGTTCGCGGCCTGCTCGGCCGCGCGCGCGAGGAGCCCCGCGGCCGCGTCCGTCTCGCCGCAAGCGAACGCGATGAGTGCGTCGGCCGTCAGGCACGCGACCGCGCGAGAGGTGGGATCCCGCCACGCCTCGCGCGACCAGCGTGCCGCCTCCTCGGCGTCGTCGACGGCGAGGGCGGCCATCGCGAGCCGGCATTTCGTCATCCCGTCGACGGGCAGCGCATGCTCGAGCAGGTGGCGGCAATCGGCGCGTGCCGCATCGATGTCCTGCAGCCCCGCGTGACACAGCGCCCGCATCTCGTAGTACCAGCTGGGATCGTTTCCCCCGGCGATTGGAAGCTCGAGGCGCTCGAGACCCAGGCTGTAGCGCGCGTCGCCGGCGCTGTGGATCGCCAGCCACGCCCGCGCCGCGCTGACCCACGGGTCGTTGCCGAACATGATCACGAGCTCCTCGGCCACGTCCTCGGCCTCTTCGAGCATGCCGCGGTAGGCGAACTGCGCGAGGCGCTCGGCAAGGACTTGGCGGTCTCCCGAGCTCATCTCGTAGCCCCGCTTGACAGCCTCCATCGCCAGCTCATCGAGATGGACGTAGCGCAGGTACTGGGCGGCATAGCCCCAACGCGTCGCGTCGACCCGGTCCTGAAGGATCGCCTTCTCGACGTACAGCAGCGCTTCCCAGATGCCCTCGAGGCGGTTCGCGTCGGGATGCTGCGTGCCGAGGTCGGCGATCATGGCGCGGGTGAGGTAGGCCCAGGACGCCTCGCCTTTCGGCGGACCGACCTTGGCCACCCACCGCTCCCACGTCTCGCGCGCCTGCGTCACGACGGCTTGGTCGGTCACCGTCGCTCCCAGCGGCAGGCTCGTGGTGAGCCTGGCGTCAGCCAGCAGCCAGCCCACGTCAGCGAGCTCGTCGTCGAGCTGGGCGGCGCGCTCGAAGCGCTCGATCGCCGTAGCGACGTCGCCGTTCCATGCGTACAGCTTCCCGGCGTCGACCGCGGCGGCCGCCGCGTCGGCCGAGCGATCCTTCAACTGCTCGAGCGCGAGGCCGCGCACGCGGTGCGTGGCGGCCTGGGGGTGAATCTCCGGCCCGCGGAGGTCGGCATGCAGCGCCTGCTCCGCGACACGCAGAGCGTCGCGTGGCCGGCGCGACTCGAGCAGCACCTCCGCCGCGCGAGTCAGGAGCCGGCCCGGCGGGTCCATGAGCGACACGCGCGAGCTCAGCCGGACGACGTCGAACGTCGGCAGCAGGGTGAGCGTCTTGCGATAGAACTGGTCGGCGTCCTCGTAGTCCCCGCTGAGCTCCGCCCAGATGCCGAGCTCGAGATAGCCGGCCGCGTCGTCTTCCGCGAGCTCGACCGACCGCTGAGCATCCGTCGCCGCGCGGTCCAGCTCGCCGACCGACAGGAAGTACGCCGCGCGCTCGGCATGCATGCGACCGGCGTAGGGCCAGATCTCCAGCGCATGGCTGAGGTACCGCTCGGCGTCCTGCGGCTGCTTGAGGCGTCGCAGCGCGATCCACGCGGCAAGCCGGTACGCGCGGCTGCGCAACTCCGGGTCGAGCACCTCGTGCCAGCCGTCGAGCTCCCCCTCGCCGAGCTGTTCCATGAGCTCGAGGCCCGCGACGTGCTTGCCCTCGCTCCACCGCGCAAGCGACGTCTGCAGACGCTGCGCTCCGCCGGCAAGCTCGTCGGGCCATGACACCTCGCGCGCGAGGAGACCGACGCCATCCCACTCCCGCGTGTCTAGCGCGTCGAAGATCTCCGTCAGCCAGTCCTGCGCGCCCGCGACGGGGTCGGCGGCGATGCGCTCGCCCAGCTCCGCGGCCAAGCGGGAGAGCACGTCCGGGTCATAGCGGCGCGCGGCGCGCCACTCCGTGTGTAGCGCTTCCACGCGGTGGGTGAGCTCCGCCACGGCCCGGAGCGACTGCTCCCCGTGAGCCCCGACGCGTGCGAGCTCCGCCAGCGCGTCCGTGTGCGCCTCCTCCGAGTCGGCGTCCGCGAGGGTCTCGTCGAACGTCGTCCAGCTATCGGCCAGCTCTCCGGAGATGCGATCGAACGCCGAGCCCCACGACGCGAAAGCGACGGCGAGGCCGGCCACGGGTACCGCTTCGTCAGCCATGACCCGACAGCGCGCCGACGCGCGAGCGCGATGCCGTCTCACGGCCTTCCGGGGTCAGCCGCAGACCGCCCGGGTTGCGGACGAAGACCGCGGGCGAGAGGTACGCCCGCCCTTCCGAATCGCTCGACCAGACCTTCTTGCGCGCCAGCTGCACGGCCATCTCGAGCGGCGTCCCGTCCGCCAGCGCGGTATACAACGCGGCATTGAAGCGCTTTGTGAGGTCGCAGCCGACCGGATACTGGTTGGCCACGACCGCGTGACACCCCTCCTTCTTCAGCAAGGCGGGCCCGAATCCGGCGAGGTCGGGGGGGACGGCTTGGCCACGCCGGCACACCTGGAGGACGACGAGCCGTGGCATGCGGTTGCGGTCGCCCGCCATGCTTGTCCCAAGGTCGCTGCCGTCGTGGTAGCCGCCACGACTTGAGGCGTTGACCGTCAGCGCGATGCGATCGTCGGTCCCGGTGTCGAAGCGACCAAAGCCGACGTAGTGCACCGCGTCGTAACTGCTGGACGCCACCGCGTCCGTCAGCCCACCAAGCCCCGGCGACTCGATCATCGTCACCTCTAGCGACCCGGACAGCTCCGTCGCCAGCTCGACGAGACCGGCGGCGATCTCGTCGACCTCCACGCCGTCGTCGACACCGTCCTGCGGCCGGGGCCTGACGGCGACGACAAGCAGCGAGATCTTCCCGCTCGTCGGCTCGGGTGTGACGGGCTCCGCGTGCAGCGTCCTCACGAATGCGAGCTTCGGGTCGCGAGCGAAGTAGAAGTCGCCGCGCGCAGCTCGCGGAGGCACGTAAAGGTGCTCCCACGGCAACTGGACGAACTCACCGAAGTCGGGATCGAGAACATCCGAGAAATGCAGCGCGACCTCGAGCCACCCGAGATCGTCGGTCGCGATGAGCTCCTCGAACTTGCTCCCGATCTCGGCGGTGAGCAGGGCGTGGGAGAGGATCTGACCAAGCAGCCGGATCTGCTCGCCGGGCCCGACCCGGCCCTGCTCGGTCGCGTCTCGCGACGCCCAGTCGCGAAACACGCGCGCGACGAGCGCGCGCACGCTGTTGAGGTCGACTTCGATCGGCCCTAGCGACGCCTCGGCGACCCATTCGGCGCTGAGCTCGTCGCGACGGTGCACGGTCGCGCGGACCTCCCACTCATCGCCGATCTCGTCGACGCTGATCACGAGCAGGCAGCCGGGCAGCGATGCCGGCCCGGATGTCGCGGCGAGCAGCAGCTTTCGTTGCTTGGCAGGGAGGAGGTCGAACCACTTGGCGCGGTGGGCGGTGTGATGGCGGAAGTTCGTGCTGTTCAGCGTCGGGCTGAGCGCAAACAGCCGTCGCGCCGAGATCACGTGGCCGCCGGATCCTCCACCGGCGCCGGCGCGCGAGAGGATTCCGCACACCGCGCCGGTGCGGAAGTTGATCACGGGACTTCCGCTCATCCCGCGCGCGATCCCCACGTCCGCGACGTCGAGGATCGTCTCAACCTCACGCCAGCCTTGAGCGACGAGCGCTGCGGCGTGCCCGTTCGGGTGTTCATCCGAGAATCCGAACGTGGCGAGCGCATCGCGTGCGCGTAGCCCGGTGTCGAGCAGGACCAGCTCGTGCGCGTGCGCCGGCTCCACCCGCAGGATCGCCAGATCGTCCGCCTGGCTGAGCTCACGCGTGTCGAGCACTCGGTAGGAGCCGCCGCTCGGCGAGATCACCGACACGGTCGCGCCCGCCTCGTCCGACGCGAGGTCTCCCAGCCGCAGGACGTGGTGACACGTCACCACGACGCCGGGCGCCGCGAAGAACCCGGAACCCGCATGGCGCCCTCCGACGTCGATGCGCACGCAGCATGCGGGCAGGGGGTCGCGCTGCGACGCGGACGTCTCGCGCTGGTGCCGCACCTCGTCCGCCGGCACATCGCTCTGTGTCTCCGGCGGCGGTTGTACCGCCCGCATCATCGCAATCCGGATCTGTCCGGCCAACTTGGTTCGCGCCTGCTCGACGCGCCGATCCGACGGCGTCAGGGAGCGCAGGTCGCGCCAGTCGGAGACCTGGCGTTCGAGGATCACCCGCAGCGTCGCGGCGGCGCGCTCGTCGGGCGCCGAAGAGAGGAATCCCTCACAGTCGATGTAGTACACCGGCAGGATGAGGTCATCGCGGCCGAGCTCGCGTTCATGACGGCAGAACGTCTCGAGCTCCTCGCGGCAGTAGGCGCTCATCAGAAAGCTCGGCGTGACGATCGGCAGCAGGAACGTGGACGCTGCGAGGCCTTCGTCGAGCCTACGGCGCCACTGCTCACCGATGTTGATCGCCTCGCTGTCCTTGAAGATCTCCAGGTCGAGACCGGTCTGCGAGCGCAGCTCTCCCTCAAGCCGCTCGCGAAATCTTGACAGCCGGCCCTGGCCGTCGTCGTGGTGCGCATAGCTCATGAACGCGACCGGGACCTTCATATTCGCTGGTCGCGGCGTGGACATGCGTCAACTCCAGGGAGATCGCATACGAGACCATGTGAGTATCTCCACTCTTACTCACACAAAGCAAGTGGCGTGTGCGTCCGTGTCGTCGCGCCGGCGCCATCCCAGGGCTGCCCGTGTGGAGGCGGGCTACGGCAGGCGGCCGCCGAGGCCCAGCGACGCCGCCATCGCGCCCGCGAGCAGCAGCAGCGCGCCGCCCGCGAAGAACACCGTGATCTCGCGCTGCTCGGGCTTCGTGCCGATCTGCGAGCCGAGACGGTCGTAGACGGCGCCGAGCTCGTCGGAGTCCTCGGCGCGGAAGGCGTCGCCGCCCGACAGGGACGCGATCCGCTGGAGCGCCTCGGGATCGGGCGGGACGCGCAGCACTCGGCCGCCGAGCTCGATCGTGCCGTCGGGCGTGCCGAGCGCGACGGTGTAGATCGGCACGCGCAGGCGCTTGGCCTCGGTCGCCACCTCGTAGGCGGCGGTGCCGTCCGTCGCCGACCCGTCCGACAGCAGGACGATCGCCGCCGGCGGGCGCTGCGCGGAGTTGTCGGCGCCGACCTTCAGGTCGTCGAGGGCGGTCCGCAAGCCGGCGCCGGTCGCGGTGCCCGAGATCGGCTGGAGCGTCTTCAGCGCGTTGGACACGACCTCGCGATCGGTGGTCGGCGCTTTCAGGGTCTGCGCCGCGTCGGAGAACGAGACGAGCCCGACGCGCAGCTCCTCCGGGACCTTCTCGATGAAGCTCTGCGCCGCGCGGCGGGCGGCCTCGAGGCGCGTCGGGCTGACGTCGGTCGCCGACATCGAGCGCGAGACGTCCGTGACGAGGACGACCGACGCGCGCTCGACGGGCACGGCGACCGTGCGCTCGGGCCGCGCGAGCGAGAGCGTCAGCGCGGCGAGCGCGAGGGCGAGCAGCGCGAACGGCAGATGGCGGCGCCAGCGCGGCTCCTCGCCGGCGATCGCGGCCAGCGTCGAGAGCGCCGTGTAGCGCACGGGGTAGCGCCGCCGGCGGCGCTGGGCGGAGACGTGCGCGAGCACGGCCAGCGGGACGGCGAACAGGCACAGCAGCGCGAGGGGCTCGGCGAAGCTCATCGCGAGGACCGCCCGAAGGCGCGCAGCCGAGCGCCGTGCGACGGGAGGGGGCGCGGCAGAGCGGCGTGCGACGGAAGGGGGCGCGGCCGAGGGGCGTGCGGGGCGAACCTCATCGCAGCGCCCGTCCCAGCGCGCGCAGCCAGTCGCCCTGCGTCGACAGCACGATGTGGCCGGCGCCGGCGCGGCGCACGGCGGCGGCGACGCCCTCACGCTCCTCCGCGGCGGCCTCCGCGAAGCGCTCGCGCAGCTTGCGACGCGACGTATCGACCTCGATGAGCCCGCCCGTCTCCGGGTCGACGAGGGCCAGCCGGCCCGCGGGCTCGAGGCGCTCCTCGCGCGGATCGCGGATCTCGACGGCGAGCGTCCGGTGGCGCGCGGCGAGCGCGCGCAGCGGGCGCTGCCAGTTCAGCTCGCCGCGGAAGTCCGACACGACGACGACCAGGCCGGGCTGACGCGCCAGGCGCCCGACGCGGTGCAGCACCGGGCCGATGCCGCGGTCGGGCGCGCCGTCGACCGCGACGCCCTCCTCGAGCAGCTTGCGCAGCGCGAGCTTCGCGTACGGGCCGCCGCGCGGCGGCAGCATCCGCTCGACGCCGGCGGTGAAGACGGCGAGCCGGCCGCCGTGGCGCGTCGCGGACCGCGCGACGACCTGCGAGACGCCCTCGGCCACGTCGGACTTCAGCCGGTCGGCGGTGCCGAACGCCATCGACGCGGAGATGTCGAGGACGAGCCAGGTCGTGAGGATCCGCTCGGGGACCTGGAGTCGCACGTGGGCCTGCCCCGTCCGCGCGCTCGCGGCCGGGTCGAGCTGGCGGACGTCGTCGCCGATCTGATACGGCCGCAGCTGCGCGAGCTCGGTGCCGCTGCCGACGCCGGGCGCCATGCGGTCGCCCGGCAGCACGCCGCCGCCGCGGCGGGCGAGCGACAGCGCGAGCGCGTCGACGACCGGAGCCGGGATCGGCCCCGGCCCCTGGCGCGCGGGCGGCACGTGTAGCGAGGACGTCATCATGCGCGTTATGCCGCGTCGTACTCCGTGGGCACCGGGGTCGCGCGGCCGTCGCCGAGCGCGCCGAGGATACGGTCGAGGATGTCGTCGGTCGTGACGCCGTCCGACAGCGCGTCGTAGGACAGCACGATCCGGTGGCGCAGGACGTCGGCGGCGAGGTCGCGGACGTCGTCGCAGAGCGCATGGCGCCGGCCGCGCAGGAGCGCGAGCGCGCGCGCGGCCTGGACCATGCCGATCGCGCCGCGCGGGCTCGAGCCGTACTGGATCTGCTCCCCGAGGTCGTGGAGGCCGTAGCGCTCGGGATGGCGCGTGCCGTCGACGAGCTGCACGGCGTAGGCGACGACCTCGCGGTCGACGAAGATGTCCGTGGCCGCCTGCTGGAAGCGCACGAGCTCGGACATCGACAAGCGCACCTGGACGTCCTCGGGCGGCCGCAGCGAGCGGCCGACGATCGAGGCCTCCTCGCCGAGCGTCGGGTAGTCGACGATCACCTTGAAGAGGAAGCGGTCGATCTGCGCCTCGGGCAGCGGGTAGGTGCCCTCGGACTCGATCGGGTTCTGCGTCGCCATGACGAGGAACGGCGCGGGCACGCGGAAGCTCTCCGTCCCGATCGTCACCTGGTGCTCCTGCATGACCTCGAGCAGCGCCGACTGGACCTTCGCGGGCGCGCGGTTGATCTCGTCGGCGAGCAGGAAGTTGCCGAAGACCGGGCCGAGCTCGACGTCGAAGCGGCCGGAGTCGGGCCGGTAGATGCGCGTCCCGACGAGGTCGGCCGGCACGAGGTCGGGCGTGAACTGGATGCGCCGGAACGTGCCGCCCATGACGTCTGCGAGGGTCCGCACGGTCAGGGTCTTCGCCAGGCCGGGAACGCCCTCGAGCAACACGTGACCGCCCGCGAGCAGCGCGACGAGCAGCCGTTCGAGCATCGCGTCCTGCCCGACGATGACGCGCTTGATCTCGTACAGCGCCTCCTCGAGCGCCTGACGCGGCGCGCGCCCGGCGTCGTCGTCGTCAGGTTGGTAGGGGTGCATGGTGCTCATCGGAGGGATTCCTTTCGCATGGATCAAAGGTCAGACGAGGCGCCTGAACCAGAAGAGGGACAAGAGCGCGCCGGCGGCGAGCAGGACGAGGGCGCCACCGCTGAAGGCGGCGGTCAGCTCGCGCTCCTCCTCGCGGTAGCCGATGCGCGAGCCGAGCTGCTCGTAGACCGTGCTCAGCTCCTCGAGGTTGTCGGCGGTGAACGCGCGCCCGCCGGAGATCGACGCGACGTCGCGCATCTCGGCCGGGTCCGGCGGGACCGGGCGCGTCTCGGTCGTGCCGTCGGGCTTCTGCACGGTGATCGTCCCGGCGGCGGTGCCGAGCGTCACGGTGTAGACGGGGATCTTCAGATCCTTGGCGCGCTGGGCGATCTCCTGCGGCGTGCGGCCGCGCGTCGACTTGCCGTCGGACAGCAGCACGACAGCCGACGGCGCGCGCGCGCCCGAGTCGTCGGTCTCGGACGCGAGCGCCGTCAGCGCGACCGCCATCGCCTCGCCGGTCGCGGTGCCGCCGCTAGGCGTGAGCGTCGAGATCGCGCCGCGGAGCAGGTCGCGGTCCGTCGTCGGGCTCGAAACGAGCCGCGCCGCCTGGTTGAAGGAGACGAGGCCGACGCGCACGCTGTCGGGCACCTGGTCGAGGAAGCGCTCGGCCGCGGCGCGCGCCGCCTGCAGGCGGGTCGGCGCGACGTCGGTCGCCTGCATCGAGCCGGAGTAGTCCGTCGTGAGCATGATCGAGGCGCGCTCGATCGGGACGGCGACGGTCGTCTGCGGCTTGGCCAGCGCGACGAGCAACACGATCAGCGCGATGGCGTAGACGGCGAGCGGCACGTGGCGGCGCCAGCCCGGTGTGCTGGGAGCGACGGAGGCGCGGACGCCGGGCGCGGCGAAGGCGTCGACGGCCAGCCGGCGCGTGTGCTCGTAGCGGACGTACGCGGCGAGGCCGAGCGGCACGAGCGCGAGCGCGACGAGGAAGACCGGCTGGGCGAAGCTCATCGTCCTAAGGGGTGCTCGGGGGGATGGCGCCGGGGGCCGACGGGGCGATGTCGGGGCGGGTTCCGAGCGTCACGTCCAGCGTCTTGCGGCCGCCCGCGCGCTCGATCTCGATCGTGACCCGCTCGCCCGGCTTGCGCGTCTCGATCGCGATGCTGATGTCCTCGGGCGTCGTGATCTCCTGACCGCCGACGCGCTTGATGACGTCGCCGGCCATCACGCCGCCGGCCGCCGCGGGGGCGCCCGCCGTCAGGCTGCCGACGTAGGCGCCGGGGCCGTTCGCGTTCTCGCGCGTCTGCACGCCGAGGTAGGCGCGCTCGACCTTGCGCCCGGCCTCCAGGCGCGGCACGACCTGGCGCACGGTGTTCGACGGGACGGCGAAGCCGACGCCGACGCTGCCGCCGCCGCCCGCCGTGAGGATCGCGGTGTTGACGCCGATCACGCGGCCGAGCGAGTCGAGCAGCGGCCCACCGGAGTTGCCGGGGTTGATCGCGGCGTCGGTCTGGATGACCTTGTCGATCGAGAACTGGTTCTGGGCGTCGATCGAGCGGCCGAGGCCCGAGACGATGCCCGCGGACGCCGACGCGGAGCGGTTGAGGCCGAGCGGATAGCCGATCGCGACCGTCTGGTCGCCGACGCGCACGCTGTCGGAGTCGGCGAGCGCGAGCGGCTGGAGCTTCGACGCGGCCGAGGAGTCGACCCGCAAGACGGCGAGGTCGGAGGAGAGGTCCGTGCCGACGACGTCGGCGTCGACGTAGCTCGCCTTGTCGTCGAGTCGCACCTGGACCTGCTGGGCGTCCTTGACGACGTGCGCGTTGGTCACGATCACGCCGCCGCGGTCGATGACGAAGCCCGTGCCGCTGCCGGCACTCGTCAGGCCGCGCACGCGCACGGGGACGACGCTCTTGCGCGCCGTCGCGTAGATCGCCCGGATCGAGCGGCTGCGCTGGTCGGCGGGCGCCGCGCCGGGGACGGCGGGCAGCGCGGCCGGCTGCGACGGGGCGTCGGCCCCGAGCAAGCTCGCGCCGAGGACGCCGGCGCCGACGAGCAGCGCGGCGACGAGCGTGCCGACGAGCACCCCGAGCAGGCGGCGGCGCCGCTGCACGGCGCGGTCGTCGTCGGCGGGCTCGTGGTCGCGAGGCTGAAAGGGCGGAGGCGGCGGGCCGGGGGCCCGCCTGGGCTCAAGCCAGGGGGTGTGCTCCTCGGTCTCGCGAGGGTCGGTCCACAGACGGCCTTCGCCGGGCCGGCTCCCGGGCGATGGGTCGCTGGTCATGCGATCACGGTAGGACGGATTCGTCAATGATCCTTAAGTTGGTGGCCGTCCTGCGTAAGACCGGCGTAAGAGCGGACGTTTGTTCTGGATTGCGGCGCCTTACACACCCGTCCGCTGCCGGTTCTGCGCGTGGATGGCGCGCTGCGCCGCCGAGCGCCGCGCGATCGGCAGGTCGGCGCCGGGCAGCGCCTCGAGGTACGCGACGTCCTCGCGCAGGATCGCGGCGGCGCGGACGCCGTCCAGGACCTCGCCGTGGCCCGGCACGACGTGCTCGGCCTGCTCGACGAGCGGCTCGAGGCGGCGCAGCGTCGCGAGGTACGCGTCGCGCGAGCCGCCCTCGGAGATCCACGGGATCTCGACCGGCGAGAGGTAGTCGCCGCACACGAGCGTCTTGGCCCACGGGATCCAGATCGCCATGCCGTCGGCGGTGTGGCCGTCGGCGGGATGCAGCTCGAGCTCGGCGTCGCCGATCGCGCAGTGGCCGGGGACCGGCAGCGCCTGGACCTGGCCGAGCGAGAGGGGCGTGGGTCGCTGGACGTACCACTCGTCGTCGAACGCGCGCAGCTCGCGGGCGGCCGCGCCGGGCTCCGCGGCCAGCCGCGCGGCGGTGGTCTCCGCGACGCCGAGCGCCGCCTGACCGAAGGCGAGCCGGCCAAGCAGGTGGTCCCAGTCGGCATGCGTCGCGAGCAGCCCGGTGAACGGGAAGCCGGAGTGCTCGAGGACCGCCGGCAGCACCTCGAGCTCGTCGGGCAGGACCGGCGAGTCGATCACGAAGCACTCGTCGCCGTTGCGCACGAACGTGCACGTCGTCTGCCAGACGCGGCTGGATGCGACGAGCACGTCGCGGTGCAGGCCTACGACCCGCATGGGCGGGCCCCTACAGCCCGAGCAGCTTGACCGCCTCGGCGAGGTTCTTGACCTCGGCGGTCGGCTTCTTCTGACCCGGCTCGAGGGTCTCCTTGCTGCGGTTGACCCAGATCACGGGGATCTTGTTCTTCACCGCGGGCTCGACGTCGTGGTAGTAGCTCGCCGAGACGTGGACCCAGCCCTTCTTCGTGCCCATCCGCCGCGCGCACTCGGTGAAGTGCGCGAGGTCGGGCTTGTACGAGCGCACCTGCTGCGCGGTGACGACGAGGTCGAAGTCGTGCGGGATGTGGCGCCGCGTCTGACCCAGGAGCTTGTCGTCGATGTTCGAGATCAGGCCGGTCTGGTACTTGTTGACGACCTTCTTGAGCTGCGTGTTGGTCTCCTTGAACGGCGGCCAGCGCTGGACGCTGTCGGGCAAGAAGCCGGAGCGCGAGGGCTCGAGCGGCCAGTCGACGCGCTTGGAGATCTCGACGGCCGTGCGGCGGAGGACCTCGGCGTAGAGCTCGTAGGAGCCGCCCTCGATCTCGCGCTCGATCTCGTGGAAGTTGCGAACGAGCTCTTCGCGGTCGATCGTGAAGCCATCGCGGGCAGCTTCCGTAGCGAAGGCATCGACGATGCCCTGCTCCCAATCGATGAGCGTTCCATAGACATCGAAGGTGACGAGATTGATTTGCTTCGGTAGCGCCATTGCGGCGCCATGATAGGAGTTCGGGTCGCGCAGCGACTATTGTCCGACCGCCGATGGACCTTCTCGAGTACCAGGGCAAGCAGCTCTTCGAGCGCTACGGCATGCCGACGCTGGCCGGCCGTGCGGCCAGGACCGTGGACGAGGCGATCGCGCTGGCCGAGGAAGTCGGCTTCCCGTGCGCCATCAAGGCGCAGGTGAAGATCGGCGGGCGCGGCAAGGCGGGCGGGATCAAGCTCGCGCACGACGTGGACGAGGCGCGCTCGCACGCGGGTGAGATCCTCGGCATGGACATCCGCGGCTTCACGGTCCACGAGGTGCTCATCCAGCGCGCGACGCAGATCGCCGAGGAGTACTACGCCGCGGTCGTCTTCGATCGCTCGGCGAAGCAGCCGCTCGTGATGCTGTCGACGCGCGGCGGGATGGACATCGAAGCGGTCGCGGCGGAGACGCCGGAGGCGATCGCGACGCTGCACGTCGACCCGCTCATGGGCTTCATGCCGTTCCACGGGCGGCGGCTGGCGTACGAGGCGGGGGTCGCGCCGGACGTCGTGCGCGGCGTGGCTTCGCTGCTCGAGCAGATGTACGCGGCGTTCCGCGGTGAGGAGGCGATGCTCGTCGAGGTCAACCCGGTCGTCATCACGCCCGATCGCCAGGTCATCGCGCTGGACGCGAAGGTCACGCTCGACGACAACGCGCTGTACCGCCACCCCGAGAACGCGGTCTTGACGGACCCGAGCGCGGTCGACGTGCAGGAGGCGATGGCCGCCGAGCGCGGGCTGACCTACGTCAAGCTCGACGGCGACATCGGGATCTTCGGCAACGGCGCGGGGCTCGTCATGAGCACGCTGGACGTCGTCACGCAGGCGGGCGGCTCGCCCGCGAACTTCCTCGACGCGGGCGGCGGCGCGAAGGCCGACTCGATCGCCGCGGCGGTCGAGGTGATCCTGTCCGACGCGAAGGTGCGCGCGGTGCTGTTCAACGTCTTCGGCGGGATCACGCGCTGCGACGAGGTCGCGCGCGGGATCATCGAGGCGACGCGCGTGCTGAGGCCGACGGTCCCGTTCGTCGTGCGGCTCGACGGGACGAACGACGTCGAGGCGCGCGAGCTGCTGGCGGCGGCGGCGCTGCCCGGCGTGTATGCGGAGGCGACGATGGACGGCGCGGCGGCGCGGGTCGTCGAGCTGGCCGCGGAGGCGTCGCCGGCATGAGCATCATCGTCGGCACGGACACGCGGCTCTGCGTCGCGGGCATCACGGGCCGCGAGGGCTCGTTTCACACGCTGAACAACCGCGCGTACGGCACGCAGGTCGTCTCCGGCGTGACGCCAGGCAAGGGCGGCCAGGATGTCGAGGGCATCCCCGTCTTCGACACGTTCCACGACGCGGTCTTGGTGACCGGCGCGAACACCGCGATGATCTTCGTGCCCGCGCGCTTCGCGGCCGACTCGATCCTCGAGGCGGCCGACGCCGGGATCGCGACGATCATCGCGATCACCGAGGGCATCCCGGCGCACGACGAGCTGCTCGTCTACAACGCCTTGCTCGCGCGGCCCGACGTGCAGCTGATCGGCCCCAACTGCCCCGGCGTGCTGTCGCCGGGCGAGGCGAACGTCGGGATCATCCCGGCGCAGTTCTTCAAGCAGGGCAACGTCGGCGTGGTGTCGCGGTCGGGCACGCTGACCTACCAGATCGGCAACGAGCTGGCCCAGCGCGGGTTCGGCAACTCGACGATCGTCGGCATCGGCGGCGACCCGGTGCCGGGCTCGAGCTTCGTCGACATCATCGCCCTGTTCGAAGCCGACCCGCAGACCGAGCTGATCGTCATGAGCGGCGAGATCGGCGGCAGCGCGGAGGAGGAGGCCGCCGCCTACATCTCCGAGCATGTGACCAAGCCGGTCGTCGGGTACATCGCGGGCGTCAGCGCCCCGCCCGGCAAGACGATGGGCCACGCGGGCGCGATCGTCTCGGGCTCGAGCGGCGGCGCTTTGGCGAAGATCGCGGCGCTGGAAGCGGTCGGCGTTCGCGTCGGTCGGACCCCGACACAGGTCGCCGCGATCGCGATGGAGATCCTCGGCGGTTAGAGCCCGAGGATCTCGTCGACGGGCAGCTCGAAGCCGGGCAGCAGCGGCGACGTCAGCTTCTCTCCGGGATGCAGGTCGATGCTGATGTCGAACCGCGGCGCTCCCGGCACTGAGCGCCGGAGGACATGCACGACGCTCGCGACGTTGTCGATGAGCCACAGCTCTCCGACACCGTGTCGCTCGTAGTTCGGCTTCTTGATGCCGACGTCGCGGCGCCAGGACGAAGGCGATCGGACCTCGACCGCGATGTCCGGCATCGGATATGGCGGCCTGTCGTCGAGTCCCGGCGCCCGGTCGTCGCGATACCACGCGACGTCGGGCGCATAGACGTTGCGCTCGTTCAGCTTGACGTCGAGCGGGACGTACACGTTCCCCCGTCCGGGAGCTTCCAGATCCCAATTCTCCAGCGCGACGAGGATCTTCACCTGCGAGTGACTGTGCCTCGCCGTCGGCTCGTTCATGACGACCTCACCGTCGATGAGCTGCGATCGGTGCCCGCGCCAGTCCTCCGGCAGCGCCAGGAACTCGTCCGCGGTCATGTACGTCGTCGCTGCCACGCTCTTCATCGTAGGTCTCCCTCGGTTCGCCGTCCATGCCTCCAATAGGAACCAGCGACGGAAGTTCGCCCCCCGAGGGGGGCGAGAACCGGCGGCCCGCGCCTATGGTGAGTAGGTGCCTTCCACGACCGACATCGAGACGCGCGCCGGTGAGCTGCTGCGTGAGCTGGCCGGGCCCGGACGCGAGCTTTCGCGAGCATCAGCTCGAGGCGATCCGCGACCTCGTCGACGATCGCGCGCGGGTGCTGTGCGTCGCAGCGCACGGGCTGGGGCAAGTCCGCCGTCTACTTCATCGCCACGGCCCTCCTGAGATCCGATCCCGCCCGCCCGGCCGGGCCGACCCTCATCGTCTCGCCGCTGCTCGCGCTCATGCGCAACCAGATCGCCGCGGCGCGGCGCATCGGGATCCGCGCGCACACGGTCAACTCGACCAACCGCGACGCCTGGCACGAGATCTCGGGGCTGCTCGACGACGACGCGGTCGACCTGCTGCTGATCAGCCCCGAGCGGCTGAACAACCCGCAGTTCCGGTCGAGCATGCTGCCCGCGTTCGCCGCGCGCGTCGGGCTGCTCGTCGTCGACGAGGCGCACTGCATCAGCGATTGGGGCCATGACTTCCGGCCCGACTACCGGCGGATCGCGGAGATGCTCGAGCGGCTGCCGGACGGCGTGGGCGTGCTGTGCACGACCGCAACCGCGAACGACCGCGTCGTCGCCGACGTCGAGGAGCAGCTGCGCACCGGTCACGGCGAAGCGGCGCTGCATGCCTACCGCGGGCCGCTCGGGCGCTCGAGCCTGCGACTGGAGGTCGTCGAGCTGCCCGGCCAGGCCGAGCGGCTGGCCTGGCTGGCGACGCACCTCGAAGACCTGCCGGGCTCGGGCATCGTCTACACGCTGACCAAGCGCGACGCCGAGCAGGTCGCCGCGTGGCTGCATGGCCGCGGGATCGCCGCGGAGGCCTACACCGGCGAGAGCGAGACCGAGCGCCGGATCGGCGTCGAGGACCGCCTGCTCGCCAACGACCTGAAGTGCGTCGTCGCGACGAGCGCGCTGGGGATGGGCTACGACAAGCCCGACCTCGGCTTCGTCGTGCACTACCAGGCGCCGGGCTCGGTGATCGCCTACTACCAGCAGGTCGGCCGCGCCGGCCGCGCGATCGAGCGGGCCGAGGTCGTCCTGCTGCGCGGGCGCGAGGACCGCCGCATCCAGGACTTCTTCATCGAGCAGGCGTTCCCGCGCCGCGAGGTCGTCGACACGGTGCTCGGGCACCTGGACTTCGCCGGCGACGAAGGCGCGACGACCGCCGAGCTGACCGCGCAGGTCAACCTCGGCCGCGGACGCATCGAGGCGATGCTGAAGGTGCTCGACGTCGAGGGCGCGGTGACGCGCAGCGGGTCGCGCTGGATGCGCGGCGGCGGCGACTGGGTCTACGACGCTGAGCGTTACGCGAAGGTCACCGAGCTGCGCCGCCGCGAGCAGGCGACCATGGCGAGCTTCGGCGCCGACGGCCGCTGCCTCATGCGCGCGCTCCAGGAGGAGCTCGACGACCCCGACCCCCGCGACTGCGGCCGCTGCTCGGTCTGCGCCGGCCCGCGCTACGACGCGCCGCCCGCGGGCGAGCTCGTGCGCGCCGCGCTCGAGCACCTGCGCTCGCGCCCGCTGACGCTCGAGCCGAAGAAGATGTCGCCCGACGAGGACGGCAAGATGCGCAAGATCGGCGCGGACGTGCTCGTCGAGGAGGGCCGCGCGCTGGCGCGGATCGGCGACGGCGGCTGGGACCCGGTCGTGCAAGCCGGCCGCCGCTCGGGCCGCTTCGACGACGAGCTCGTCCGGGCGGCCGCCGCGCTCGTCCGCGACTGGGGCCCGCCGGTGACGTGGGTCGCCGCCGTGCCGTCGCACCGCAGCGGCGACCTCGTGCCGGACTTCGCCCGCCGGCTCGCGGACGCGCTGCGCCTGGAGCACCGCGCCGTGCTCGAGCGCGCCGAGGATCGCCCCTCCCAGCGCGAGATGGCCAACAGCGTCCAGCAGGTCGCCAACGTGCGCGGCGCCTTCGCCGTCACCCAAGACCCGCCGCCCGGCGGCTGCCTGCTCGTCGACGACCTGCGCTTCAGCGGCTGGACGCAGGCGATGACCGGCGGCCAGCTGCGCCGCCGCGGCAGCGGGCCGGTCTTCCCGCTCGTGCTGGCGACAGCGTTCTGACGGGCGCGCCGCCGCAGGCGGGGGCACGGGGCGCGCCGCTGCAAACGGGCGCACGGAGCGCGCCGCTGCAAGCGCGCCCGGCGGACGCCGGTCGCGGTAGGTTCGTCGCGTGACCCGCCGGCGCGCCGGAGCCCTCGCCCTGACGCTCGCGATCGCGGCGCTGCTGCCCGCCGCAGCGGCGCAACCGGCGGCCCCGGCGAGCGGCGCGGCGGCGACCGCGTCGCCAGCGGCCGGGCCACCGCGCTCCGCTCCGCTCCCCCAGCCCGGCTGCCCGCGGGCCGTGCGGCAGACCGTCGGCACGCCGGCCGGCGACACGCTGCTGGGCAACGCGCTCGGAAGCGACGTGCTGTTCGGCCTCGCCGGCAACGACTTCCTCGCCGGCAACGCCGGCCGAGACTGCCTCTACGGCGGCGACGGCGACGATCGCCTGATCGGCGGGCGCGGCCTCGACCGCCTGTTCGGCGGCGCCGGCGCGGACCGGCTGGACGGCGAGGACGGCACCGGCGACACGCTGGGCGGCGGAGCGGCACACGAGGGCCACGGCGGCGACGCGCTCTACGGGGAAGCGGGGAAGGACCGCCTCACCGACCAGCGCGGCAGCGCGATCCTCGCGGGCGGCACCGGCAACGACTGGATCGACGCGCGCGACGCCTCGCGCCGCGAGCGCCGCACGGCGGACACGATCGCCTGCGGCACCGGCGACGACGCCGTGCTCGCCGACGAGGCCGACAAGGTCGCGGGCGACTGCGAGCACGTCACGCGGCGCCCGGCGCCCCACCTCCGGTAGCCGCGCGCAGCTCGCTCGCCGCGCGCGACTGCGAGCACGTCACGCGGCGCCCGGCGCCCCACCTCCGGTAGCCGCGCGCAGCTCGCTCGCCGCGCGCGACTGCGAGCCCGGCGCCCGGCGCCCGGCGCCCGGTAGGCGCGCGCGCGTCGCTCGCCGCGGCGTGCGCAACAGCACACAACGGCCCTCGACCGGCGACCTAGAGTCGCTTGCATGCCCCGCTATCAGCGCACCCCCTACAGCGAGCGCCCCGCGCCTCCGATCGACCCTCCCGTCGATCCCGATCCCGTCGGCCCCGACCCCGTCGATCCCGACCCGCCCGTCGAGGACCCGGTCCCGCCCGTCGACCCGACCACCCCGCCGGTCGATCCCCCGCCGCCCGTCGACCACCAGCCGCCCTTCGACCCGCCCGGCCGCGACCTGCCGATCGAGCTGGGCGCGCGCCTCGTGCCCGACCGCGCGACGTTCGAGACGCTCTCGCGCGCCGACGACGTCCCGGGCCAGCTCGGCGCCGAGGAGATGAAGATCCTCATCATCGGCGTCGACACGGACGCCCCGGAGCTCTACTTCCTCAACACGAAGGAGTTCCAGTACCACTTCGACTTCGCGACGCGCGCGCTCGAGATCGGCATGGAGCTCGGCGAGTTCAACGGCGTCACGTACTTCCGCGACGACCGCTCGAACCTCGCCGGCACGATCATCGCCAACGACCGCTTCGAGTCCGGCGGCAGCGAAGCGGGGCTGTATGCGCTCGAGTTCTGGCCGACGGACCCGGTACGCGCCAAGCACGTCGCGCTCGCCTTCGAGCTCGTCAGCGAAGCGATGCCGTTCGCGCGGGGCAAGATCGCCTACCACCCGGCCGGCGACACCCAGGAGGCGCTGTTCGCGCAGGACGAGGGCAAGCTGCGCGAGGCGGGCGTCCGCACGGTCCTCACGTCCGAGCTGTTCGCGAACGTCACGTACGTCGCGCTGAACCTCGGCGAGGGCTACGGCGTCCTGAACGCCATCGATCCGGCGTCCTCGCGCCCGCCGACGATCCGCGACGTCGCGCTCTTCACGACGCTGCCCAACGACCTCGGCCACGTCGCGGGCGTCATCAGCGCGACGCCGCAGACGCCGCTGTCGCACATCAACCTCAAGGCCAAGCAGAACGACACGCCGAACGCCTACGTCCGCGGCGCCGCCACGGACCCGCGGATCACGGCGGTGCTCGGCAAGGTCGTGCGCTACGCCGTCACGGCGGACGACTTCGAGCTCGAGGAGGCGACGCCCGAGCAGGTCGAGGCGTGGCTGGCCAAGATCCGGCCGTCCACGCCGCAGACGCCGCCGCGCGACCTGTCGCTGAGGGACATCAAGGACCTCGACGAGCTCGGCCACGGCGACGTGCTGCGCGTCGGCGCGAAGGCCGCGAACGTCGCCGAGCTGCGCAAGATGCTCCCCGCCGGCATGGTCCCCGACGGCTACGCGATCCCGTTCGCGCTCTACGACGCGTTCATGACCGCGGGCGGCTTCTACGACCGCGCCCGCGCGATCATCGCCGACCCCGAGCTCGCCGCCGACGCGGCCAAGCGCGACAAGGCGCTCGAGAAGCTGCGCAAGGACATCAAGAAGGCCGACGCCCCGGCGGAGATCGCGCAGAAGATCGCCGCGCTGCAGGCGAGGTTCCCGGAGGGCTTGGGCATCCGCTGCCGCTCGTCGACCAACAACGAGGACCTCGAGGGCTTCAACGGCGCCGGCCTGTACGACTCGTTCACCCACCGCGCCGACGAGGGCGACCTCGTCAAGACCGTCAAGCAGGTGTGGGCGTCGCTGTGGAACCTGCGCGCGTTCGACGAGCGCGAGTTTCACCGCATCGACCACCTCAGCGCGGCGATGGGCGTGCTCGTGCACCCGAACTTCGACGACGAGCTCGCCAACGGCGTCGCGGTCACGAAGAACCCGTTCGACCCCAACTGGGACGGCTTCTACATCAACGTCCAGGTCGGCGAGTCACTCGTCACGAACCCCGATCCGAACGCGACGCCCGACGAGCTGCTCGTCTCGGCGATCGGCCCCAACGGCGAATACGAGACCCAGTACATCCGCCGCTCGACGCTGACGACCGGCGGCGAGAGCGTCATGACGCCCGAGCAGATCGCCGGCCTGACGAGCGCGATGGAGACGATCCAGGGACGCTTCAAGATCATCTACGGCGCGCAGCGCAACCCGGCGTTCGCGATGGACATCGAGTTCAAGACCGACACCGCCGGCAAGCTCGTCGTCAAGCAGGCGCGTCCCTGGGTGGACTAAGGAGCGGGCCGCGCGGGCAATGGCCCGGCGTGGGCCCTTTCTCGCGCGTGTCGCCGGACCCCGACGACACGACCACCCTGCAATCGCATCTGGAGGACGCCGCCGACGGTGATTCGGACGGCGTGCAGGCGCCCGCCCGCGCACCGCGGCCACCGATCGGCGACCCGGTCGCGCTCCTGCGCCACCTGGACGTCAGCGGGCAGTTTCACCGCGACGGGCGCATCGGGCGCATCTACCACCGCGGGCAGGTGTCGCTGCGCGAGAACAAGCCGACCGACAGCCTCCACATCTCGGTCGACGGCGATCGCATCCGCGCGCACATCGACGCCGTCTCGCCGCTGACCGCGGACTCGAGCGGCGGGTCGCGCTACTCCGCGACACGGACGATCGCGCACAACCTCGCCGGCATGGCGCACGATCTGATCGCGCTGCTGCGCGGCCGTCAGGGCGACCACGCCTCCGAGCTCGACTGTGAGTGGGCACCCCACGGCGAGGAGAGCTCGGGACGGCCCGAAGCGCTGCTGAAGCCCGCGACGGCGGCGTGGAGCGTGCAGCTCGAGGCGCGTGTCGCCGGAACGCTCGACCCGGCGCGGTTGCGCGCGGCGCTGGGCAACGGGCAGGACGATCGCCTCGACGTCGTGGACTGCCCCGACGACGACGCCGTCGACGAGGCGCGCAAGCGGCTGCAGAGCATGGCCGTGCGGATCCTGCCGGCCCCGTCGCTGCGCGCCTGCCTGGCTCGCAACCCGGGCGGGGACGTGCTGATGCTCAACGTCAACCACGCCGCGGCGGACGGCTTCGGCGCGTTGCACGTCCTTAGCCACCTCGCCAGGGCCTACGCCGGCGACGGCCCGCCCGTCACGAAGCTCGACTGGCTCGCGTCGAGCGAGCTGCCGGTGCGCCCGTCGACCGCCCCGAGGCCGGCGCTCCTGCGGCTCTACCACGCGGCGACCGAGCGGCTGCGCGACGCGCTCGCCCGCCCGGCGCGTCTCATCGCCGACGACCCGAGCGACGACGACGGCTATGGCTATCACCTGCACGCGCTCTCCGCCGAGGAGACCGCGGACGTGGGGCGCGGCGACGGTGCGCCGAGCGACCGGCACGTCCCGATGGCCGCGGTGCACCGCGCGATCGGCGAATGGAACCGGCGCCGCGGCACGCCGCGCGGGACCGTCGGCGTGCTGGCGACCACGGACATGCGGCCCGAGGACTGGGACGAGACGACGATCGGCAACTTCTCGGTCACGACGCGCGTGTCGACGAGCCGCCTCGAGCGGCGCAGCGCACGCGCGGCCGCGCGGGCCGCGGCCCGACAGATCGCGCGCACGAAGCGCACGCGCAGCGGCATCGCGCTGATCGCGGGCCTACGCCGATCGAGCCTGCTCGACCTGTGGGCCAAGCAGTCGGTCGTGGTGCTCCAGCCGGTCGAGCACAACCGGATGGTCGACAGCGTGATGCTGTGCAACCTCGGCTGGATCGACGATCCACCGTCGTTCGGGCCCGAAGCCGGCGAGACCCTCGAGCTGTGGTTCTCGCCGCCGTCGCGGGCACCGCTGTGCATGTGTCTCGGCACGGTCACGCTTGCCGGGCGCCTGCACCTGACGCTGCGCTATCCGCATCGCATGTTCGGCCCCGACGCCGCCAGCCGGTTCGCCGAGTGCTACGTCGAGCACCTGCGCGAGGTGGCGCGCCGCTGCTCGTAGCGCGTGGTCACCCGCCGTCGGGGGCCGCCTGCATCACGCTGAACGACGCGCCCTGCGGGTCCATGATCCCGGCGAAGCGCCCGATCGCCATGTCCATCGGCTCCCACGTGATCGTCGCGCCGAGCTCGGCGGCCTTCGCCACGATCGCGTCGCAGTCCGCGACGGCGAAGCAGATGCCCCAGTGCGGCGGCACCTCGGCCGGCCAGTACTCGTCGCTCATCTCCATCATCCCGGCGACGGGCTTGCCGTCGAGCTCCCAGACCGTGTAGGTCTCGGGCGCGCCTTCGAAGTCCGGGCGGACGCCGTCCCACCCGAACACCGCGGGATAGAAGGCCTTGTTCGCGTCGGCGTCGCGCGTCATGACCTCGACCCAAGCCAGGGAGTTGGGCTCGTCGACGAGGTCCGCGCCCGTGAAGGCGCGCGGCTGCCAGACCGCGAACACGGCGCCCGTCGGATCGGCGAAGTAGGCCATGCGCCCGATCTCCATGACGTCCGTCGGCTCGACGACGACGCTGCCGCCCGCGGCGACGGCCTGCTGCGCGGTCTCGTCGGCGTCGGCGACCGTGACGTACGTGGCCCACGCCGTCGGCTGGCCCTCCTGCATGAGCCCGATCAGCCCGGCGACGCTGGCGCCGTCCTGGGCGAAGATGCGGTAGCCGCCGGACTCCTCGTCGGGGCCGGGCGCGATCGCGCTCCAGCCCATGAGCTCGCCATAGAACGCGGCTGACGCGGCGACGTCGGGCGACGACAGCTCGACCCATGAAGGGGTTCCGGGGGGATAGTCGGTCATCGAGCCTCCTCTCGCCGCCGATCCTCTCACACCGCCGCGGCGCCGACACGCACATGCGGTAACCACCGGCGCACGGTGCCCCGCTACCCTCGGCGCATGGCCCCTACCGACACCATCTCCTTCGCCCGCGGCGCCCCGTCGCTGGACATCGTCGACGTCGACGGTCTCCGTGACAGCGCCGTGGCGGCGTTCACCAACGACCCCGGCGGCGTGACCGGCTACGGCACGAGCATCGGCTACCCGAAGCTGCGCCACTGGATCGCCGAGCAGCACGGCGTCGACGACGCCAACGTCCTCGTCACCAACGGCTCGATGCAGGCCGACGCGTTCCTGTTCGCGACGCTCGTCGAAGCCGGCGACCCCGTCGTCGTCGAGAAGCCGACGTACGACCGCACGCTGCTGAACCTCCGCAGCCTCGGCGCCGACGTGCGCATGGTCTCGCTGCAGACGGACGGCATCGACACCGACGAGCTCGAGACGCTGCTGAACGAGGGCGTCAAGCCGAAGCTCGTGCACATCATCCCGAACTTCCAGAACCCGGCGGGCTACACGCTGTCGCTCGCCAAGCGCGAGGCGCTGCTCGCACTGGCCGAGCAGCACGACTTCGTGATCTTCGAAGACGACCCGTACCGCCACATCCGCTTCACGGGCGAGGACATCCCGACGATGATCGAGATGGACTCCAGCGACACGGTCGTCTACGCGTCCTCGTTCTCGAAGACCGTCTGCCCGGGCATCCGCGTCGGCTACCTCGTCGGCCCGAAGGCGCTCATCGCGAAGATCCAGAAGCTCGCGACGAACACGTACATCTCGCCGAGCATGGTGTCGCAGGCGATCGTGTTCGAGTTCTGCGCGTCGGGCGCGATCAACCGCTCGATCGAGACCGTCAAGGCGGCGCTCGCCGAGCGCGTGCAGCGGCTGACCGCGGCGCTCGAGCAGCACCTTCCCGAGGCCGAGTACCAGGCGCCCGAGGGCGGCTACTTCATGTGGGTCACGCTGCCCGAGGACGCCGACGTCGACGCGATGTTCGAGGCGTGCAAGGAGCGCGGGGTCCAGTTCGTCAAGGGGTCGGACTTCCTGCTCGAGGGCGGGCACAACATGCTGCGCCTCGCCTACTCCGGCGTCACGGCGGACCGCATCGACGAGGGCGTCGCCCGCCTCGCCGACGCCTACCGCTCGGTCAGCGGAGCCCCGGCACCCGCGTAGACCACGAGGTGAATGTCAGGCGACGAGCACCGGCGTGCCGAGCTTCACGCGCGTGAAGAGGTCGATGACGTCGTTGGGGGCCATCCGGATGCAGCCGTGCGACGCCGCGCTGCCGAGCGACCCCGAGCTGGCGGTGCCGTGGAAGCCGACCGACCCGTTGAAGCCGATCCAGCGGGCCACGAGCGGGTTGTTCGGCGCTCCGCCCGGGATCGTCTGGCCCGCGAGCGAGCCCGCCCACGCGGAGTTCGGGACGTTCCACGAGGGGTTCTTCTGCATCGTCTGCACGACGAACTGGCCTGTCGGGGTCGGGAACTCCGCCGAGCCGACCGCGACCGTGTAGGTCTTCACGAGCTTGCCGCGACGGAAGACGCGCGCCTTGGTCTCGTTGCGCGAGACCGTGACCGCGACGGGGTTGGCATCGAAGACCTTGTCCGCCGTGAGCTTGGCCTTGGTCTTGATCGTCTTCGCGCGGAGCGTGCGGTCGTCGGTGCTCGTGGTGAGCCGGCGGGCGATGCGGGCCATGAGCGCGTCGCGAGCCGCGAGCCGGCGGCCGGCCTTGGATGGCGTCACCGTCACCTTGGTCAGCGTGAGGCTGATGCCGGCATCGACCGGCTTGAGCGCCTGCTCCTTCTCGATGCGTCCGATGAAGCTCCCGATCGCAGACCGGTTGAGGGTCACGTTCGCCGGCAGGTTCGACTTGAGCTTCTCGCCGGTGATCTTGCGAAAGCCACGCTGGAGGAACGAGCCCTTACGACCCGCGTCGTAGAGCTGCGCCACCGGGCGGCGGATGTCGACGCGCACGCTCGCCTGCTCCGAGGTGAGCGTGTAGGTGCGCTCGCGGAGCTTGACGACGACCGGTCGCATGATGAGCGCCGCGATCCGGCGGTTGGCGCGCCCAAGCGCCTCCTCGCGAGTCAGGCCGCCGACGTCCACGCCCGAGACCTTGGCCCCGGCGGGCAGCTTGCCGGCCGCGCTGCCGTCCGCCCAGGCGAGGGCGCCCACGCTCGCGGCGGCGAGGGTCGCGAGCACGACGGCGACGATGATGGCGATGCGATTCATAAGACGATGACCCCGGCGCCGTCAGGCTCCCCAGCCGGGATAGCCATCAGAGTAGCCGCCCGCGCACGCCGGGTCGCAGGTTGGCGCGCGATTGCACGCCAACGGTCAGTCGGCGAGCAGGTCCGGCGGGTGGATCACCGTCACGCCGACCTTGACGTCGGGCTTGTTGACGACCGTGCGCGCGGGCCGCGCCGGGCGGCGGGTGAGGTGCTTCTGCCAGAAGCCGACGAGGCCGACCTTCCACGCGAAGTAGCCGGTCTTGCCGGGGGTGATCGAGAAGTCCATGACCCGGACGTGGCAGAGCACGCGCTTGGTCAAGTACAGCGTGCGCAGGAACATCCCCAGCCGCGGATAGAGCTTCTGCTCCTCGTGGCTCGCGCGGACGTGGCCCATGAGCCTGTTCCACAGCCACGGGGGCGGGCGCCAGAGGGCGATGATGTAGAGCATGAGGTTCGCCCACTTCGGCGGGATCGCGAGATACGAGTCGTCGATCTCGTCGAGGTCGACGCCGCGCTCCTCCATCGCCGTGGCCAAGCCGGTGTTCGGGATGACCTTCAGCGAGTAGATGAACAGCGTGTACGGGCGGTCCATCATGTACAGCAGCTGGAGCGTCGACTTCACGTCGTCCCGAGTCTCGATCGGGTTGTCCATGATGATGTCGTAGGCCGCCGGGATGTGGTACTTCGGCGCGAACGACGCGATCACCTCGCCCGCGCGCAGGATCTTCTCCGGCGGCGTCGGGCGCTTGTAGAAGTCGAGCATGTCCTTCGAGCCCGACTGGATGCCCATGCGGATGCGGTTCATCCCCGCCCATGAGAGGAGCTCGAACTTGTCCTGGCGCACGTAGTTCGGGATGACGCCGTAGACGGCGAACGGGAGCTTCAGCTCGTCGTGCCACAGCTCGGCGAACTCCTCGAGCTGGCCGTACGGGATCGCCATGAAGCTGTCGTCGTGGAAGGAGACCTGCGAGAGGTGCGGGAAGCGCGCGCGGGCGTCCTTGACCTGGTCGACCATGTAGCGCGCGCTCGGGTGGCGGATGCGCTTGTAGGTCTTGTCGTTGGCGATGAACTTCGTGTTGCCGCAGTACGCGCAGTGAAACGGGCAGCCGATCGACCACAGCGTCGTGTAGCCGAGGCCGTCGTTGAGGAGGTAGTCCTCGACGGTCGTCTTGACGAAGCCCCGGCCGGGAAGGTAGATCTTCTCGTTGGGCGCGCCGTACTGCGGGAACGGCAGCGACTCCATCTCCTGGACGGTCATGAGCGGCAGGAAGTGGTTCTTGATGATCTCCTGGCCGCCGTTGCCGTTGGATGGCTTGAACCAGAAGTTCTTGGTGGCCGTGTGGTCGCGGCCCTCCTCGAGGTTGGAGAGCAGCTCCTCGAACGCGAACTCGCCCTCGCCGGTGCAGACGGCATCGACGTCGCCGAGGATCGCGTCCTCGGGCTGGATGATCGGATGGATGCCGCCCCACACGATGTACGTCGAGGGGTTGAGCTCGCGCAGGCGCTTGATGACGCGGTGCGTGAGGTCGGCGTAGCCGGTCATCGAGGAGAAGCCGACGAGCTCTGAGTCCTTCAGGCCCTGGGCGATCTCGTCGACCTGCTCGTCGGGCATGACGCCCTTGTCGCCCATCCCGCGCACGGCGGCCTTGACGGAGCGGTAGCGCTCGGTCGAGATGTAGACGGATTCCGTTCCGGGCTCGAGCTGGGCGACGTAGGCGGCCATCTTGCGAAAGCCGCACGACGTGATGCCATCCTCGAGACAGACCATCTGGGTTCGCATTCGTGCTCCCTGGTCGATTCTTAGCGCCCGTAGCGCTCGCGCGCGAGCACGAGCTGCTCGGGCAGCGCGATCCGCGGCGGCGGCGACGGGTCGGCGATCACCGAGACGGTCTCGGCGACGGAGAACGTCACCGAGATCTCGGCGCCGGCCTCGCTGGTGACGGTCACGACCTCCGGGGTGGAGACCGTGAGCATGCCCTTCAGGCCGGGCTCGATGCCGATCTCCTTGAGGTAGTGCAGGAGGTCCTCGGCCTCGTTCTCGAAGCGCAGGATCTTGACGTTCGCGCCCTCGTCGACGTCGGCGAGCGGCACGCCCTCCAGCCGCGCGCCGCCGATGATCGGGTGGCCGTGCGGGCAGGTCTTCGCGTCGCCGATCGCGGCGAGCATGCGCTCCTCGAGGACCGGGCTCATCGCATGCTCGAGGCGCTCGGCCTCCTCGTGGACCTCGTCCCAGGGGATGCCGAGGACGTCCGTGAGGAAGCGCTCGATGAGGCGATGGCGGCGGACGACGCCCTCCGCGTGGTCGAACCCGCTGTCGGTGAAGCTGATCGCCTTGTCGGTGCCGCGCGTGATGTAGCCGTCGCGCTCGAGCCTGCCGATCATCTCGTGGACGGTCGGCGCGGAGAGCTGCATGGCGCGCGCGACGTTCGCGCCGGTCATCGGGAGCTGGGCCTCCTGCAGCCAGAACAGCGTCTGCAGGTACTCCTCCTCCGCGACGGTCGCGTGCTCGGTCGTCATGGCGACCGATGGTATAGGCCGGGTGGGGTTAGCATCGCCGACTTGCTTGTCAGATCCGATACGCGGGCGTTGGTGACCGGCGCCTCGCGCGGGATCGGCCGCGCGCTCGCGGTCGAGCTCGCGTCGCGTGGCGCGACCGTGGGCCTCGCCGCGCGCTCGGTGTCGGATCTCGAGGCCTTGGCGGCCGAGCTGCCGGGCTCGCATCACGTGCTCGTCTGCGACGTCGCGCTGCGCGAGTCGATCCAGGCCGCGGTCGAGGACTTCATCGCGGCCGCGGGCGGCCTGGACCTGCTGATCGTCAACGCGGGCGTCGCGCACTACGAGCCGCTCGCCACCCAGGACATCGACAAGATCGAGCTCATGACCGAGGTCAACTGGCTCGGCACGGTCTACACGGTGAAGGCGGCGCTGCCGCACATGCTCGAGCACGGCTCGGGTCACATCGTCGTGATGTCGTCGGGCGCGGGGCTGCGCTCGTTCCCCGAGGCGGCGGCGTACTCGGCGACGAAGGCGGCGCAGCGCATGTTCGCCGAGGCCATCCGTCACGAGCTGGCCGGCAGCGGCGTGTCCGTGACCGCCGTGTACCCCGGCGAGATCGCGACCTCCCTGCACGACCACCAGCCCGAGCGCACGATGCCCGACTGGTACCGCGGCGAGGACGCCGCGCCAGCCCGAGGAGCTCGCCGTCCGCGTCATCCGCGCGGTCGAGCGCGATCGCCGCGCCCTCTACTGGAAAGCGCCGGTCAAGGGGATGGGCCTGCTGCACGGCATCTCCCCCCGGCTCGCCGACCGCGTGCTGCGCCGGCTGCGCGGCAAGAGCGCGGCGCCGCGCCGCGACTGACTCAGCCGGTTGCGGCCGCGACGGGGGCGACGCAGGCGCGGTCGCGGCCTTCGGCCTTCGCTCGGTAGAGCTCGCGGTCGGCCACGGCGACGAGGTCATCGGCGGTCATGGCGTCCTGCCAGGTGGCGATGCCGGCGGACGCGGTGAGCTTGGCCGGCGTGTCGCCGCGCAGGCGCTCGACGACCTCGAGCGCGGCGGTCGCGTCGCAGCCGGGGAGGATGAGGCCGAACTCCTCCCCGCCGATGCGGGCGAGGACGTCGATCGCGCGCACGCCGCGGGTCCAGCGGGCGCCGAGCTCGCGCAGGGCGAGGTCGCCGGCGGGGTGGCCGTCGCGGTCGTTGTAGAGCTTGAAGTGGTCGACGTCGAGCAGGGCCACCGTCAGCACGTGCCCGAGCCGCTCGGCGTGCTCAAGCGCCAGCGGAAGCTGCTCGTCCCAGGCGCGCCGGTTGGCCAGGCCGGTGAGCGCGTCGGTCCGCGCGTCGGACGCAAGGCGCCGCACGAGCGTGCGGCGCTCGAGCTCGTTGCCGACGAGCACGGCGATATCGGCGAGAGCGTCGAGGTGGGCCGGGTCCCATTCGCGCGGGGTGTCGTCGATCGCGCAGAGGCTGCCGAGCACGTGGCCCTCCGGCGAGACGATCGGAAAGCCGGCGTAGGCGATGACGTCGAGGTCGACGACCGCGAGGTTCGAGCAGAGCACGGGATCCAGGCGCGCGTCGGAGATCACGAGCGGCGCCTCGTTCGCGACGACGTGCTGGCAGAAGGAGTGCGACAGCGGCGTCTCGCGTTCGTCGGCCACCGGCTGCGGGACCCCGTGCATGCCCGCGAAGTACTGGCGGTCGTCGGTGACGAGCGAGACCAGCGCGACCGGCGTGTTCGCAGAGCACGCCGTGACGCGGGCGAAGCGATCGAAGATCGGCTCGGGACCGCCGTCGAGCAGGCCCTCGGCCACGAGCGCGGCGAGGCGGGCGGGGAGCTTCACCGCGCCCTCGAGGCGGGCGGCCGAGGCGACCGGCGGCACGTCCGGCGAGCGCGTGGGGATGTGGTTGCGCATGAGGGCTCCACCTGGCTTATCGGCGCGGGTGGGCGCCGGGCTTGAGGGCGCCGGCGCGCCATCCCGGGCGTGGCGCGTCGCTCGACGCCGGGTCGGTCGTCGCTTAGGGTTTTGGGTGACAAGCCACGCGAAGCGGTAGGGGGACCCATGGCGAGTGAGTTTCAGCGACGCAAGGTCGCGGCTGTGATGAACGCGATGGACGTTGACCAGGACGGCTTTCTCGAGGAGGAGGACTTCGAGGCGCTCACCGAGCGCTGGGTCGCCATCCGCGACTGGGAGCCCGGCTCCCCCGGCTACGAGCGGATGCGGGCGATCATGATGGGCTGGTGGGAGGCGCTGCTCGCGATGTCCGACCTCAATCGCGACAACAAGGTGACGCTCGACGAGCTGATGGGGACCGTCGATCAGCTACCCGCGATGCGCGACAGCGTCGACGCCACGGCCGACGCGATGTTCGATGCGATCGACGAGGACGGCGACGGGCACGTCACGATCGAGGAGCACAAGCAGGTCGTCCGGGCGTGGAAAGGCAGCGACGCCGGCACGGAGGAGGTCTTCGCGCGCATGGACCTCAACGGCGACGGCTACCTCTCGCGCGAGGAGTTTCGCGAGCTGTGGGCGGAGTTCTGGATCGGCGACGACCCCGAGCATCCGGGGCAGTGGGTCTTCGGGCCGTACTAGCCGCCCGGCGCGCGGCGGCGCGGCGGCTTGGTCCGCAGCTGCTCGGCGAGCGCGTCGAGGCGGCGCGCGGCGAACGTCATGAACTCGCGCGTCGCCGGCGAGAGCTGGGCGCCGCGCCGCCACGTAAAGGCGAACGTCTCGTAGATCGGCTCGGCGAACGGCACCCAGCCGACCTCGGGGGGCGCGAGCTGGCGGAGCATCCCCCGCGGGGCGATCGTGTCGCCGAGGCCGCGGGCGGTGAGCGCGAGCGCGACCTCCATGTCCTCGATGTCGATCTGCGGCTCGATCGCGACGCCCTCGCGCTGGGCGAGCTCGGAGAGCTGGCGGCGGGTCGGGTCCTCCGAGCCCCAGCTCGCCTCCGACAGGATCAGCGGCGCGGTCGCGAGGCGGGCGATCGTCATCGGCTGCTTCAGGCGGCCGGCGTCGCTCGACACGTAGAGCACCTCGTCGCGCATGGCCGGCCGCAGGGCCAGCTGACGGTCGTCGATCGGCAGCACCACGAGGCCCGCTTCCAGCTCGCCCGCGCGGATCGCCTCCGCGGTCTCCGATGAGTTCTGGCCGACGATCCGGACGCGCACGTCGGGGTGACTGCGACGGAAGTCCTCGACGAGGTCGGCGCCGAGGTAGGTCCGCGCGGTGCCGAACGTGCCGAACGCCGCGAGCCCGCCGCGCAGCTCGCGGATCGCGCCGACCGATCGCCGCGCCTCCTCGACGGCGGCCAGCGCGGCCTCGGCGTGCGGGCGCAGCGCCCGGCCCGCCTCGGTCAGCACGAGCCCTCGGCCGACGCGCTGAAACAGCCGCACGCCGAGCTCCGCCTCGAGCCGGCGGACCTGCTCGGAGAGCGACGGCTGCGCCATGTGCAGCGACTCGGCGGCGGCCGAGAACGAGCCGTGCTCGATCGCCGCGAGGACGTACTGAAGCTGCTGGAGCGTCATAGGCTATGCCTTGAGGTTCTCAAGACAATCAAGGCTACCGCTGGAGCGCACAAACATGCACAATGCTTGCCATGATCCTTCTCGCCTCCATCATCACCGCCTTCGGGCTGTTCGAGGTGCTCGCCGTTCGCTACGGGGCTGACTCCCGCCCGGTCTTCGACGAGCGCCCCGTGCGTGCCCCTCACAGCAACGTCTAGCCGTCGCCGCGCGGGCATCGCGCTGTGCGTGGCGTCCGCCTGCGGGTTCGGCCTCATGGCGATCTTCGCCACGCAGGCCTACGACGCCGGGCTCGGCGTCACGACCCTGCTCGCGCTGCGCTTCGCGCTGGCCGCGGCCGTCTTCTGGGCGATCGTGGCCGTTCGCCGTGCGACCGCGCCGGCGCCCGCAGGCGAGGCGCAGCGCGGGCGCGCCGCCGCGCCGCGGCATCTCGCGCTCGGCGCGCTGGCGCTCGGCGCCGGCTACAGCGCGCAGTCCGGGTTCTTCTTCTCGGCGCTGCAGCACATCGACGTCGGCTTGACGTCGCTGCTGCTCTACACGTTCCCCGCGCTCGTCTGCATCGGCTCGGTCGCGCTCGGCCGCGAGCGCCTCGGCCCGTGGAAAGCGCTCGCGCTCGGCCTCGCCAGCGCGGGCACCGCGCTCGTGCTGCTTGGCGGCGGCGGGGGCGAGTTGCATGCGACCGGAGTGCTGCTCGGCCTCGGCGCCGGCGTGACGTACAGCGTCTACATCCTCGTCGCCGACGGCATCGTCGGGCGGATCGACGCGTGGCTGTTCAGCGCGCTCGTCACGACGGGCGCGGCGATCGCTGTGACGAGCGCCGGCGTGGTGAACGGCTCGCTTGCGCTGCCGGACGGCAGCGCTTGGCTGTGGGTCGTCGCGATCGCACTTGTCTCGACGGTCCTGCCCGTCAGCACCTTCCTGCTCGGTCTCGAGCGCGTGGGCGCGCCGACCGCGTCGATCGTCTCGACGGTCGAGCCGCTGCTGACGGTCTCGCTCGCGGTGGTGCTGCTCGGCGAGACGCTCGGCCCGGCGCAGGTGCTTGGCGGCGCGCTCGTCATCGGCGCCGTGATCGCGCTGCAGTCGCGGCGCGCCGAGCGGGGCGTTAGCGTTGCGCTGGATGAGCCTCCCGCTCCAGCCGCCCATCCTGCCGCAGCTCGCACGCCCGCGTTCGACGCTGCCTGAGGGCGACGGCTGGGCGTACGAGCCCAAGTGGGACGGCTTCCGGACGATCGCGTTCGTCGACGGCGACGACGTGTACCTGCAGTCGCGCAACGGCAAGCCGATGTCGCGCTACTTCCCGGAGGTGACGTTCCCCGCGGGGCGCTACGTCGTCGACGGCGAGCTCGTCGCGGCGACGTTCGGCACGCTCGGTCAGCGCATCCACCCGGCGGCGTCGCGAATCGAACGGCTGTCGGTCGAGACGCCGGCGCGGTTCGTCGCCTTCGACGTGCTTGCGCTCGACGACGACGTGACGATCGAGCTTCCCTACAGCGAGCGGCGTGCCGTCCTCGAGACGATCGACGGGATCGAGCTCACGCCCGTCGTGTACTCGGCGTCCGATGCCGCGCAATGGCTGCAGGACGAGGAGGGCGTGATCGCCAAGGAGCTCGCCTGCCCGTATTTGCCCGGCGAGCGCAAGGGCATGGTGAAGGTCAAGCGCATGCGGACGATCGACACGGTCGTCATGGGCTGGCGGCCGGGCAAGGAGGAGGGCACGGTCGGCGCGATCATCCTCGGGCTGTACGGCGACGACGGCCGGCTGCGCGAGATCGGCCACTCCAGCGGGTTCACGGCGAAGCGCAAGCGCGAGCTGGTCGCCGAGCTTCAGCCGTACGAGACGGGCGAGCGCGGCAGCGGCGAGCCCTCGCGCTGGACGCACGGGCGCGAGCTCGAGTGGGTCGCGCTGCGGCCCGAGCTCGTCGTCGAGATCACGTACGACCACGTCTCCGACGGGCGCATCCGCCACGGCACGAAGGTCGTGCGCTGGCGCGACGACAAGGCGCCGGCGGACTGCAAGCTCGACCAGCTGGACCTGTAACGGCTGGCGCGGCTAGCGCAGCGTCATGTCGTGCGGCTGGCTGTAGGTCTGAAACTCGCGCGCGCTGCCGGGCCGGCGCACGCTTGTCCGCAGGCGGTAGGCGACCGCGCCGACGCCGCGCGGCGTCCTGACCTTGAACTCGAAGCGCCCGTCCGCTCCGAGCTCGGCCCGCCCCACGACCTTCGCGCCGCCGCCGCAGCCCGTCCGCCGCGTCAACACGATCTTCTGAGCGGGTCGGGCGAGCGGCCGCGCGACGTGGCCGCGGATCGTCGTCAGCGTCGCGCCGCGCGACATCGACGTGAAGCGCACGCGCCGCGAGAGCTTGACCCAAGGCGACGGCTTCGCGCCGGCGATCTCGGCGCGGTAGCGCGTCCTGTCGCTGCCGCGCCGGCTCGCACCGGGCAGGGGGAGCGCGACGTCATAGCTGCCGTCGGCGCGCACGGTCGTGCGCCCGGCGACGCCCCCGGTCGCCAGCAGGCGGATCGCGACCCGCTTGCCGACGCTGCGACGCGACGCGGCGCCGGTGACGCGCACGTGGCCGCGGTCGCGATAGACGTCGGAGATGACGACCGGCCCGCCGGCGCAGCGCAGCAGCAGCGAGTCCATCGCCGGCGTCGACACCGTGCGCCCCGAGGTGTCCGGTGCGATCGTCGGCCCGAGCACCGATCGCAGCCTGACCCGCGCCGGACGCGACGTCCGCGCCGGCGGGTCGATGGCGCGCACCTCGAGCGACACGGCGTGCGCCCGGCCGATGCCCGGCACCCGCACCCGCGGGCCGCTCGGCGAGGCGAACAGCGTGCGCCCGTCGTCGACCCGTGCGCGCACGTCGTAGCCATCCGCGCCCGCGACGCGCCGCCACGTAGCGGTGACGCTGCCGTCGCTGCCACGCCGTGCGCGCAGGCCCTGCGGGCGGCCCGCGCGCCGCAGCGGCGGCGCGGTGAACCGCGCGACCGTGATGCGATCGCGGACGAGGCCGTTCTGCGTGACGATCGCGATGACCTCGCGCGACCTGCCCGCCCCGTCCTGTGGCACGAACGTCAGCGACCCGCGCCGCGACTTCGCGGTGCCGACGGTGCGGTGCGTGTCGGAGCCCTGCTCGACGAACGCGACCTGCTGGCCCGGGATCGGCTTGACGTCGTAGTCGATCGTGCGCGTCCTGCCGCTGCCGTGCACGGTCGCCTTGACCTGCGCGGCCGGCAGCACCGCCGCGCTCGAGACCCTTGCGATCGGAACCGACCCGAGCTGCGGCTCGATCTGCCAGCGCCCCGCCTGCGGCGCGCGGACGCCGAAGAACGTCACGTTCTCGTGCGGATGGCGCGCCGAGAAGACGTCGGCGGTCTGGCGTGCGGGGTCGGCCGCCTGCATCGCGTAGCGCGTGCGGTCCGGCGCGACGAGCGTGACCACCGGGTCGCCGCCGACGCCGTCGAGCTTGAGCATGAGCGCCTTCTCACCGGCGCCGACGTCGATCGCCGTGGCGTCGGGCGCGGTCCCCGCGACGGCCTGGCGAGCCACCGGGCGGCGGCTCGGGCGCGCGGAGAACTCGTCGTCGGGATCCTCCGGCTCGCGGCCGGCGCCGTTTGAGTCCAGCGGCTCGAACTCCTGCTCCGGGCGCCAGCGATCGAGGTCGCACGACAGCGCGAAGAGGTCCGTCCGCTTGGTCTCCCAGTCGTAGCCGAAGCCGGCCTTGAGCCCGACGATCTCACCGCAGCCCGCCACGCCGATGCTCGAGATCAAGAGCTGGGCGCGCGCGATCCGCGTCTTGAGCACCGTCAGGTCGATCGCGGCCTCGAGGTCGAAGGCGCGCGGCTCCACCCAGGCGGCCGCCTTGCCCGAGAGGCTGATGACGTCCTCGGGACCGCCCTCGTCGGCGCCGTTGGACTTGTCCTTGGAGACCTTCGTCTTCGTCGCGTCCTGGCGCTTGCCCTTGAACGACGCGGGCAGCGGGAAGCCCATCTTGATCGAGCCCGACATCTCGGCGTGGCCGTTCGTGCGGGCGCCCATCGTCCCGCCCATGATGTCGAAGCCGCCGATGCTGATCCGGCCCTCGACGTCGACGCCGAAGGGATCGCCCAGCGTGAACAGGAAGTCGCCGTCGACCGTGGCGATGTCGACGCCGGCGACGCGCGGGCCGGCGCTGATCCCGACGCCGCCGCCGATGCGGATCCGCGGCGAGCCGCCCGGCTCGAAGCCCTTCGCCTCCAGCGTGGCCGCGATGCGCTGCAAGAACGCCGCGCCGAACGGGTCGATCGGAATGCTGACCCCGTCGACCTCGCCATGGAAGCGCTCGAAGCCGGTGATCTCCGAGAAGGCGAAGTCGCCGGCGAGCGTGGTGGCGATCGGGGTCGGGATGAGGAGCGAGCCGCCGCCCGCCCAGCGCCGCGTCGCGCCCTCGTACTCCAGCGTGAAGCTCCCGATCTCGAACTTGCCGATCTTGAACTCCGGCGTCTGGATCTCGAGCTCGTTGAGCACGAGGCCGCCCTTGTCGGTAACGACGAGGTCCGCCTTGCCGACGAAGCCGCCGAGCTCCTTGAAGACCTCGACGTCGACGACGACCCTGGTCCCCTGCGGGGTCAGGTAGACGTCGACGTCGCCCTTGAGGGGAAAGCCCTTGAGCAGCGCGAAGGCCGGGACGTTGAAGCGCCCGAGCAGGCACTCCTCCTGCGTGGGCTTGCAGTTGGCGTCCATCGCGAAGCGGCCGTCGAACAGCAGGATGGACCCGGCCTTGATCTGGACGCTGCCCTGCTTGCTCGTGAACAGCAGGCCGCCGGCGCCCACGTTGATCTGCCCGCCGTCCTTGGGGATGATGTCCAGGCCGTTGACCTTGATCGGCTCCTTGCTGAACTTCGTCGTCGGCGTGACCGGGTCGGGCTTGAAGCAGCCGACCGCGCGAATGCCTTCGCTGCCGGCCGTGCCGCCGCAGGGCGCGTCCGCGCTCTCGCGCACCTCGAACGTGGTCTTCCCGAACGCTGTCAGGCCGCCCGCATCGACGATCCGCACCGCGGCGGTCTTCGTGCCGGCCGTCGGATAGGTGCGCTCGATCCGCTCGCCGACCGCCTCGTCGTAGTCGCCGTTGCCGTCGAGGTCCCATTCGACGCGCGGGCGCGTCAGGTTGTCGTCGAAGAGCAGCGCCTCGAGGTAGATGGGCTGGCCCTTGACGAGCGACTCGGTGTTGAACGGCTGATCGGGGACCTTCTTGACGCGCGTGCGGATCTCGCGGAAGACCGGCGGCTGATTGGGCACGGTGATCTGCAGTCGCGCGGTCGCGACCTCGCCGGCCGCGTTGGTGACGCGCGCCTTGATCGTCCAGAGCTGCGGAGCGCCGAAGCCGAGCGTCCACGTGGGGCCGCTGGTCACGTACGGCTCGCGCTCGTCGCCGTTGTTGTCGCTGTCGATCCCCCACTCGATGGCGCCCGGGTGAAACGGCGCGTCGCTCGCGACGCTCGCCGTCAGCGTGATCTGCTCGCGCACGGCGGGGCTGGTCTTCGACGCGGTCAGGGTCAGCGCGAGCGGCCGCCGCGCGACCTCGATCGTGCGGTAGGCGAAAGCCGCGTTGCCGCCGTTGTCGATCACACGCGTGCCGACGCGGTAGGTGCCGGCGACCGGGAACGCATGCGTGATGTCTTTCCGATCGGCGTCGTCGAACTCGTTGTCGTTGTCGAGGTCCCACGCGTAGCTGACGATCGTGCCGTCGGGGTCGCTCGCGACCGCCGACAGCCCGAACGCCTGGCCGGGGCGCACCTGCTCCGTGCTCGCGGCGATCGACACCGTCGGCGGCAGGTCGACCGGCACGGGCGCGCCGAAGCGGATGGCGTTGCTCATGTCGACGCGGTAGCCGGCGCTCAGGCCGTCGCCGGCCGGCGAGCAGAACCACTCGTCGCGCTCGCCGAGCGGCGGGTTGTGCGGATCGAGCTCCGGCAGGCCGTTGGCCACGTCGGGGACGAAGTCGTAGAAGCGCGGCCCGCCGGAGGACGAGTCCCCGACGATCGCCCAGCTGAAGGACGCCGGGTTGCCGATGGCGGCGAGGTCGATCGGGACCGTGAAGGCCGTGCGGGTGGCCGGCAGGAGCAGCGACGCCGGCGTCTGGACGAAGTCCGTTAAGGGGTTTGGCAGGGTCCCGCCGTCGTCGTAGGCCTGGCAGGCGGTCGTGCTGGTCGTCACCGCTCGCAGGAGGTGGGCGACGTTGCCGTCGGCGCCGCTGAGGTTCGGATGGCGGCTCGGGTCGGGGTGGATCTGGATGGCGTAGTCCGCCGTGTTGTCGGCGTCGGTGTCGAGGAAGACATAGCCGACGAGACCGTGCGAGGCGGCGAACTCGAGCTCCGTCTTGAGCAGCACCTTGCCGGGCGTGGAGTCGCCGTCGAGCGTGACGGTGCGGATGTCCGTCGAGTAGGCGTGGTCGGCGTAGCCGGGGTCGACCGGGTCGGTCACGGTCTGCGTGGCGGCAGGGGCCGAGGTGGCGGCGGCGAGCGCGAAGGCGAGCGCGAGGAGGGCCATGCGTACTGCGCTCGCGCGGCGCGGCGCGGCCGGCGTGGAACGGATAGAGCGCTGCATGGTCGCTGACCTCCCCAACTTCTTGGAGAGATCGAGCGCATCCCTGCGCGACCCGTGCCCTCCCTGTCGCACCCGCGGGTGCGCCGGTTGACGCCGACCGGCGCCACTATAGGTGGCGCCGTGCGGAACGCAAGCCACAACCGACGGGCGGATGCGACCCTGCGGCGGGCGCTGCGGTGCTCGCTGATGGCGGCCGCAGCCGTCGTCGCCGGCTGCGGCGATACGCCTCCCCCGGCCCCGCGCGCACCCGTGCAGCTGACGCTGAGCTCGCCGGCGGACGGCGCGACGACGCGTGAGGCGGCGGTGCAGATCAGCGGGCGCGTGTCGCCCGTGAGCGCTCGCGTGATCGTGCTCGGCGAGCAGGTGTCCGCCGACGGCGGGGTGTTCTCGGCGACGGTCGACCTGCGCGAGGGAGCGAACGTCGTCGACGTCGGCGCGTCGGCGCCGGGGATGCGCGCGACGTGGCGCGCGCTGCGGGTGACCCGGCGATCGAAGGTCGACGTGCCGGAGCTCGTCGGTCAGGAGGCCGACCCCGCACGCACGACGCTCGAGAGCCTCGGCCTGAAGGTCAGGGTCGTCAACAGCGACGACCTGTTGGACGCGTTTCGCCGCGGGCCGCGACTCGTCTGCGAGACCGACCCGCAGGCCGGCGCGCAGGTCGACGCCGGCGCGCAGGTCACGGTCGTGATTTCGAAGACCTGCTAGATGGTTGATTTCGCGGCCGGGGCCGTCAGATGTGCCCGTATCGCGGATGCAGTGCGCCGCGGGGCGAAGGAGGACAGTGCCAGCGGCACGGACTCCTTCGGTCCGTGGCGATCCTGCGCCGCGAGACGGGTGCAGATGGCGGTGCCGGTCGTGGAATCAGCCAGCTAGTCCGGCTGGGTGGCGATAAGGGCGATCTTCGGCCTGGCGCCCTCGCGGACGACGCCGAACGCGACGCGGCCCTTGATGTCGTCGCGGCCCTCGCGGCGCACGGTGTAGCTGCCGGCGACGCGTCCCGCCGCGCCTGGCTTGACGCCGAGGTCATCGAGGTCGTAGGCGCGGATATGGGCGGCGGCGAACTGGCGGCGGTAGACCGCGAGGACGTCCTGGCGGCCGGTCTGGCCGCCGTCGGGGGCGACGCGCTGCACGTTGCGCGCGAGCGTCGAGCGCAGCGCCTCTGCGTCCTCGGCGCCGTAGGCGGCGGCGAAGGCCTCCGCGGCGCTGCGAACCTCGTCGGCGGACAGGTAGGCCGAGACCCGGCGCGGCTCGCTGCCGGCGTTGGCGAGGATGCCGGCCGTCGCTCCCGCGGCCGCGATGGCGAGCAGGCCGGCGATCGCGAGCACGACGCGGCGGCGTGATCGATGGCGGCGGACGGGCTCGGCCGAGGCGGAGGCGGAGGCGGAGGCGGGCGTGCCGCCGGAGCGTCGCCGGGCCGGCGCCGGGGCCTGGGCCGGCGCCGGCGTGGGGGGAATCCGCCGCGCGCTCGGGGTCAGCTTGCGGTTGACGGGCGCGGCCGCCGGAGCGCCGCCGCCGGGGCTTGGCCGCGCGCCGGCGCCGCGCGCGGGCGAGGTCGGCAGCGCGCCGGGGTCGCCCGCGGGGGCCGGCGGCGCGCCGGCGTTGCGCGCGGGCGACGCCGGAAGGGCGCCGGGGTCGCGGCTCGGCGGCGCGTCAAGGTCGCGGCTCGGCGGCGCGCCGGGGTCGCGGCTCGGCGGCGCGCCGGGGTCGCGGCTCGGCGGCGCGCCGGGGTCGCGGCTCGGCGGCGCGCCGGGGTCGCGGCTCGGCGGCGCGTCGACGTCGCGGCTCGGCGGCGCGCCAAGGTCGCGGCTCGGCGGCGCGCCGGGGTCGCGGGCGGATGCCGGCGGCGCGCCAGCGGCGACGCCGTTCGCGGCAGGCGCTCCCGCCGGCGGCGCCGACGGTGCGCGCTTGCCGCGGCGCCGCGAGGAGACCCCTGGCGCGATCGCCTCCGTGCGAGCCGATCGCGACGCCGGTGGGAGCTTGCTCGTGACGTCCTCGCTCGGCGCGGCGGGGCCGCGGGCGACGGTGCGCTCGCCGATCGTCACCCGCTCGCCGCGCGCCGCCGCCTGCGCGGCCCGGCCCAGGTCGCCCGCGGAGCGGTAGCGGTCGGCCGGGTCCTTCGCGAGCGCGCGCGCGACGACGGCGTCGAAGGCCGGGTCGACCGGGGCGAGGGCGGTCGGGCGCGGCGGCGGGTCGTTGAGGTGCGCGGCGATCGTCTGCGGGACCGTGCCGCGGCTGAAGGGCGCCTCTCCGGTGAGCGCCGCGTGGAGCACGCCGCCGAGCGCGTAGACGTCGGTCCGGGCGTCGACGGGCTCGGCGCGCAGCTGCTCGGGCGCCATGTAGTCGACGCTGCCGATCCAGTGCCCGGTCGTCGTCATGCGCGTGCCCGACGAGACCTCGACCGTCAGACCGAAGTCCGTGAGGTAGACGTGGTCCGTGCCGCCCGATGTCGTCAGCAGGACGTTCGCGGGCTTGACGTCGCGGTGCACGAGCCCCGAGGCATGCGCCGCGTCGAGGCCGGCGGCGACCTGCGCGACGATCGCCGCCGCGCGCGACGGCTCGATCCGGCCGGCGCGGCGGACGAGCTTGTGCAGGTCGGTGCCGTCGACGTAGCGCATGACGAGGTACAGCCGTCCCGCCTCCTCCCCCGCGCCGTAGACGGGGACGATGTTCGGGTGGTCGATCGAGGCCGCCATCCGCACCTCACGACCGAAGCGCTCCGTGAAGTCGCGGTCCGCAACCCCCTCCGGCGCGACGACCTTCAGCGCGACGCGCCGCGACAGCGCGAGCTGCGTCGCGCGGTACACCACGCCCATCCCGCCGCGCCCCGCCACGGCCTCGATGCGGCAGCCCGCGAAGCGCTGACCGGGTACCAAATCGTCCACGTCACGAAGTGTGACCTGCCGCGCGCCGTGCGACCGCCGGGGGTGTGGCGAATATCGGCGGCCTGACCGCCGAAATTCGCCACACCCCCGTGCGGTCGCACTGTGGATCGTCTTCCGCAGCTCGCGCCGCGGTGACAAAAGCCTGGGGGGCTGCCCTAGTGCGCGGCGTGCCTCGCGGCGGCAAGATCGCAGCACACGCCGAGGCTGGGTCGCATTCCCCCATGCGGCTCCGTGGTGTGAACGGGATAGACGGTCGTAGACATGGCCCCATCACCGGCAGGGGTGCCGGTGATGGGGTCCTACGACGTGGACGAGCGCGGCGGCGGCGCGGGCCTTCCGGCTCGCGCCGTTGTCAGTTGCCGGGCGCTCGAAGGCTGCACGCGCCCCGAGCGCACCGCCTCGTCAGGATGTCAGGCCTGCCGGCGCAGAGCACACCGATCCTGGTCGCACCGTCCGCGTTCGGAGGGGCGCTGCGTGCGCCGGTGGTGGCGGCGGCGATCGGCCGCGGCCTCGAGCGAGCCGGCGCCGGGCCGCCCGACCTGTGCCCGCTCGCGGGCGGCGGAAAGGGGACGATCGAAGTGCTGCTGCCGGTGCTCGGCGGCGAGACCGGCGACGGGTTCGCGCTGATCGAGGACGGCGGGACGGCGCTCGTGGAGCTCGGCGCGGACGCGGCCGTGACCGGCGCGCGAATCGCGGCGGCCGTGGACGCGGGCGCGGAGGTCGTGCTTGTGTGCGGGGGCGGCGCGGGCGAGTTCGACGCCGGCGCCGGCCTGATCGAAGCGATCGAGGAGGGCGGCGGCCCGCGCGGGGCCGCACTCGTCGTGCTGTGCGAGACGCGCGGCGGGTGGGGCGCAGCGTCCGCGGCGCGCCTTCGCCGGGACCCCCGCGGCATCCCGATGACAGCCGCGGGCGGCGGCGTCGCGGGCGCGCTGTGGGCGAGCTACGACGCGGCGCTCGTGCCCGGCCCGGCCTTCGTCCTCGAGCAGCTCGGCTTCGACGAGCGGATGCGGACCGCGCGGGCGCTCGTCGTCGGCGAGGCGTGCCTCGATCGCGGAACGCTGGCGGGCCGCGCCGCCGGCGAGGCCGCGACCCGCGCGCGCCAAGTCGGCGTGCCGTGCCACGCGGTCGTGGCGCGCAACGCGATCGACCGCTTCGATGCGCGCATCCTCGACCTGCAAGCGATCCTCGAGGCGGGCACCGTCGCCGCGCTCGAGGACGCCGGCGAGCGGATCGCGGCGTTCCTCTGAGCTGAGTCAGTCGGGCAGCGTGACGGCGCGCGTGCGCATCGCCTCGACGACGCGCGGATGCAGCTCCATGAGCGCGCCGAGATCCTCGACCGAGTCAAAGCCGCCGAGCTCGTCGCGCAGCGCCACGATCTCCACGGCCGCGTCGCGGCTCACGCCCGGCAGCCCGGCGATGACCGCGGCCGGAGCGTGGTTGAGGTCGACGAGGTGCCCGTGGCGGGAGCCCGGCAGGTCGGGCCGCCCGACGCCGAGGCCCACGGCCCTCGCCGGATCGGACGACGCCAGCGCGAGCATCGCGCGCCGCTCCGAAGCGACGTGCTCGGCCATCGCGACCCGGTCGTCGTAGCCGGACTGGATCGCCATGCGCCGCGCGTACGGTCGCCGCAGCGCGAACGAGACCGCCCCGTGCGCGATCCACGAGACGATCAGGAGCATCCCGCCGTAGCGGTTGGTCTCGACCTCGATGCTCGAGACGAGCATCGCGAAGACCGCGAACACGATCAGCGCCGCGCCGGTCGCCATCCAGCCGCGGTGGCGCGCGCGGTAGCCCGCGACGAGCGGGACCCAGGCGCCGAGGCCGATCGGCAGCGCGACGCCGAGCCACATCCAGCGCGTCGAGACGTCCTCGGGGTGCGGCGTGGCCATTGGCCGCCACACCGTATCCCGGCGCGCCGCTTCAGCCGGCCGCTTGCGCGAGGCGCTTGCCGAGCGCGCGGACCGCGTCGACGAGCTCGGGCGGCTCGTGGATCTCGAAGTCGGCGCCGATCATGCCGACCCGCATCGCGAGCCAGTCCAGCGAGTCGTCGCTCGTGCGGTACTCGCACGACGCGTCGTCGATCGGCGTGAGGCTGTCGCGCATCCACGGCCAGCGCTCCGCGAGCTGCGCCGCCGGCGCGTGAACCGTGATCCGCGCGTTGTAGCGGTTGGGGGACTGGCGGAGGTTGGACGCGACGTAGGCGGCCGGGTCGCCGTCGCCGGGCAGCGTGCGGGCAGTGAAGCGCGCGCCCGCCGGCTGCGGACGCTCGAGCCGGTCGACGCGGAACGTGCGCCAGTCGTCGCGGTCGCAGTCCCACGCGACGAGATACCAGCGCCGGCCGAGGTTCACGAGGCTCAGCGGCTCGACGACGCGGCGCGACTCCGTCGCATCGCGCGCGCTGTAGTCGAAGCGCAGCCGCTCGCGGTCGCGGCAGGCGCCGGCGATCGTCGTCAGCGCCTCCGGATCCACGCGCGGGCCCGTCGCGGGCAGCGTCGCGGTCACCGACTGCAGCGCGTTGACGCGCCGGCGCAGGTGCGTCGGCAAGACCTGCTCGAGCTTCACCAGCGCGCGGATCGCGGTCTCCTCGATGCCCGTCACCGACGCGCCCGCCGCCGTGCGCAGGCCGACGGCGATCGCCACGGCCTCGTCGTCGTCGAGCAGCAGCGGCGGCATCGCCGTGCCCGCGTGCAGGCGGTAGCCGCCGAACGGGCCCGTCGACGCCTCGACCGGATAGCCGAGGTCGCGCAGCCGCTCGACGTCGCGGCGGATCGTCCGCGGCGAGACGTCGAGGCGATCCGCGAGCTCGCCGCCGGGCCAGTCGCGCCGCGTCTGCAGCAACGACAGGAGCTTCAACAGCCGTCCGGAGGTTCCATGCATCGTGTTCGCAGCTTGGCAAACATTGCGGCCAGAAACTGGCCTAGACCTACCTTAGGCTGCGCGCAGCGATGAGAACTGCCACCGCCCGCCGTCTGTAGCTGCAACCGATCAGTAGGGGAATCGCATGCCTCCGACAGCACAGGTCCACGACACGCCCGTCAGCGCGGGGCCGGCGCCGCCGCCGGGCGAGCCGGCGATCGCCGTCCACGGCCTCAGCAAGTCCTTCGGCGACGTCCGCGCGCTCGACGACGTCTCGTTCGAGGCGGCGCCCGGAACCGTGCTCGGGCTGCTCGGTCCCAACGGCGCCGGCAAGACCACGGCCGTGCGCGTGCTCGCGACGCTGCTCAAGCCCGACTCGGGCACCGCGTGCGTCGCCGGCCTGGACGTCGTCGCCGACGAGGAGAAGCTGCGCCACCGGATCGGCCTCGCCGGCCAGTACGCGGCGATCGACGAGAACCTCACCGGTCTCGAGAACCTCGTCATGGTCGGCCGCCTCTACGGGATGTCGCGCGCGAAGGCGAAGGCACGCGGCCGCGAGCTGCTCGAGACGTTCGACCTGCTCGACGCCGCGGACCGCCCCGCCAAGACGTACTCCGGTGGCATGCGCCGCCGGCTCGACCTCGCCGACGCCCTCGTCGCCAAGCCGCCCGTGCTGTTCCTCGACGAGCCGACGACGGGACTCGATCCGCGTAGCCGGATCGCGCTGTGGGAGACGATCGAGTCGCTCGTCGCCGAGGGGACGACCGTGCTGCTCACGACGCAGTACCTCGACGAGGCCGACCGCCTCGCCGACCGGATCGCGGTCATCGACCACGGCAAGGTCATCGCCGACGGCACGCCCGACGAGCTCAAGGACCGCGTCGGCGGCGAGCGCCTCGAGGTGACGCTCGCCGACTCGGGCGACGCCGACGAGGCCGTCAGCGCGCTGACCCCGATGTCCGACGAGCCGCCGGTCGCCGAGGGCAACGTCGTGCGCGTCGTCGTGCGGCAGCGCAGCGGCGCGATCGTCGACGCCGTGCGCCGGCTCGACGAAGCCGGCGTCGGGGTCGACGACCTCGGCATGCGCCGGCCCACGCTGGACGACGTGTTCCTGACGCTCACCGGTCACGCGGTAAAGGCAGCCGAGAACGACGAGGAGATGGGCTCATGAGGCGGCTCGTGACGGACACGATGGTCATCACCGAACGCAACCTCGTCAGGCTCACCCGCGCCCCCGACCTCGTGACCGCGTTCACGATCCAGCCGGTCATGTTCCTGCTGCTGTTCGTCTACGTCTTCGGCGGGGCGATCGTCACGCCGGGCTACGACTACAAGGACTTCCTGCTGCCGGGGATCATCGTCCAGAACATCGCGTTCGGCGGGTTCGTCACGGCGCTCGGCCTCAACGAGGACCTCAAGAAGGGCCTCATCGACCGCTTCCGCTCGCTGCCGATGGCACGCCCGGCGGTGCTCGCCGGGCGCACGTTCTCCGACGTCGTGACGAACCTCGTCTCCGTGACCGTGTTGCTCGGGACCGGCCTCATCATCGGGTTCTCGTTCGACGCGAGCCTCATCGAGATTGTCGGCGGGCTGGTGCTGCTGCTGTTCTTCGGCTATGCGTTCTCGTGGGTCTTCGCGCTGCTCGGGATCCTGGTCAGCTCGCCCGAAGCGGCGAACTCGCTCGGCTTCATCGCCGTCTTCCCGCTGACGTTCATCTCGTCGGCCTTCGTTCCGACGGACTCGATGCCGGGCGCGCTGGAGTGGTTCGCGGAGATCAACCCGTTCACGATCGTGGTCGAGGCGATGCGCTCGCTGTGGATCGGCGCGCCGGCCGGCAACTACGTCTGGGGCGCGTTCGTCTGGTCCGCGGTGATCCTCGTGATCTTCGCGCCGCTGGCCGTCGCCCGCTACCGCCGGGCGGCCGGAAACTGAACAGTCGTGTGCCGCGTGACCGTCCGGTCGATCCGGGCGGTCACGCGCACGGGCCTGCGCGCCGAGCGCAGCAGCGCGCGGCCTCGCGGGCCGATCGGCAAGCTGGCGGCCGCGTAGGGCGGCGTCGTGTGGTTGTAGCGCGCCGGCCCGTTCGCGATCACGCGCCCGCCGGCCCGCACGACCACCTCGGCTGCGCAGTCGATGCGAAAGCCGGCGCAAGAGATCCCGAGCCGCAGGCGATCGCCGCGCAGCCGCAGCGGGCTGCGCAGGCGCAGCTCGCAATCGGGCTCGGTCGCGGCCACCTCGCCGGTCCGGATCTCGGCGGCCTCGCAGCCGCGTGTCACGGGCACGGCCTGCGCACGCGCGGCGGCCGGGAGCTCGCCGCCGGGGCGCAGCGGCTCGCCGAACGCTCCCGCGTAGGTGAGGGTGCCGACCGCGCGGCCGCGCAGGTCGGTGACGCGGAGCTCGAGCCCGACGGCCGACGGCGATGCCGACAGGCGCGGGGCGCGCAGGCGCTCGCTCTCCGCACCGGAGAAGCGCTGCACGCGACGGGGTCCGCTGTCGCGCTCCGAGTCCACGACCCACAGGTCGAGCACCGCGTCGTCGCGGCGCGAGACCCACGCGACCCCGCCCGGGCCAGCGAGCACCGGCCCCGCGACGGGCACGAACCGCGGCGTCGCGACGAGCGTTCCGCCGTCGCCCAGCGCCACGGTCACGCTCGCGAGGAGCGAGGCGAGGGCCAAGCCGGCGAGCAGCGTTCGCATGCAGCCCGAAACGCCGGCGCGGGGCGGCAGTTGCGGCGGATCAGAAATCCAGCGCGTGGATCCGGGTGCGGTAGTTCGTGTAGCCCTTCGTCGTCTCGTCGCCCTTCGAGAACAGGACCCGGTTTGCGCCGCGCAGGCCGCGCGGCGTCACGGGCCGGATCGCGTAGTGGTCGTCGAAGTCGGTGAGGCGCTCCGTCGTCCACGTGCGTCCTTCGTCGGGCGTGAACCACTGCTCGACCTGGTTCCAGCGGCCGATCGTCCGCGAGAGGTAGACGAAGCGCGGATCCTCGTGGTCGAGGGTGGCGCCGCCCGAGGTGAACGACTGGCGCCCGGCGCCCGCCTCGACGATCTTGCGGCTGATCCACTTCTCGCCGTTGTGGTAGGCGTACCAGAAGGTGTCGCGGCCGCTGCCACCGCCGAGCCGGCGCGTGTAGACGATCCGCGGCCGGCCCTCGGATGTCAGCGCGATGTCGTGCGGCCAGGCCCGCCCGCCGCTGTCGGAGTAGCGGTAGACGGGGTCGAGCTTCGTCAGCTCGACCGGCACGCTCGCCAGCCGCGCGATCCGCCCGCCGCCCGCGGCGAACAGGTCGCTGCCCTCGTAGCGGAAGTAGTACAGGCTGTTCTTCAGGTCGTGGACGTGGCCGTTGGAGAAGATGCCGTGGATGTTCGTCCTGCCGTCGCCGACGTACTTCGCGTAGGGGCGGTGCCCGGCGGCCGAGCGCACGAGCTCGCGCGCCGGGGTCCAGTGCAGGCGGTCCTCCGAGTAGGAGAACGTCGGGTTCCAGCCGCCGCCGCGCCAGAACAGCCAGAGCTTGCCGCTTCTGCTGCATCGGGTTGGGGTACGTGTAGCCGAGGTCGCCGGGGGCGTTGGATGGCACGGTGTGCACCGGTCCCCAGCTCGCGATCGAATACGGATGCTCGGAGATCCGGTAGCGCATGACGCTCGGGATGCCCTCGGGCGGCAGGAAGCGCCCGGAGTGCGGCGAGAAGAACGCGACGATGCGGCCGTCGGGCAGGAAGACGAGCGACGGGTTGTTGTGGTCGTCGCGCCCGAGGCCGCGGAAGATGAGCTGCTTGGAGAGCTGGCCGCCCTTCGTCAGGCGGGCGACCCAGACGTGCCCGACCGTCGAGATCCAGCCGGTGAACGTGTGCCCGTCATGCGAGATCGCACGCGGATCGCCGAAGTACGACCATGCGCCGGCCCCAAGCTCGCGGCTCTGTGCCATCGGATCCACCTCCGGATCGAGCGGTCACGCGCCAGCCTATAGACCGCGCTCGCTTCAGATGGCCTGACCGGGGTGCCACGGCGGGTCCAGCGGCTCGGCCGGCGACCCACCGTCGCTGCTCAGCACGAGCTGCATCCAGACGACGTCGTGCCACGCGCCGCGCTTGTAGCCGATGTCGCGGTAGATCCCGACCTCCTCGAACCCCACGGCTCGGTGCAACGCGACGCTTGCGTCGTTGGGCAGCGTGATCCCCGCGCACGCGACGCGCAGGTGCTGGCTGCGCATGCACGCGAGCAGCGCGTCGTACAGCCGCCGGCCCGCTCCCCGACGCTGGTAGGCGGGGTCGACGTAGATCCCGACGTCGGCCGCCCAGCGGTACGCGGCGCGGGCGCGGTGCTGGGACGCGTAGGCGAACCCCGCGACGACGGGCCGCGTCCTCGAGCACGAGCCACGGATGGGTACACATCGTCGTCGCGATGCGCTCGGTGAACTGCTGCGCATCGGGCGCGATCTCCTCGAACGAGGCCACGCTCGCATCCACGTTCGGCGCGTAGATCGCGGCGCAGCCGGCGCCGTCGCGGCCCGGATCGGCATGGCGGAGGACGAGGGCGGCCAAGCGGCCATGATCCCATCGCGCGCGGGGTCCCGTACCCTCGCGCGGTGCCCGACGTTCGCTCCCGACCCACGCTGTCGCTGCCCACGAGGCGCGCGATCGTCGTCGGCGCGGGGTCGTTCGGCACCGCGGTGGCCGTGCTGCTCGCGCGCGGCGGCTTTCGCACGACGCTGCAGACGCGCACCCCCGAGCAGGCGCGAACACTGCTCGAGGACCGCGAGAACCGCACGTACCTGGCGGGCGTCGATCTGCCCAAGGAGCTGCGGATCGAGAGCATCGACGCCGGGCTGGGCCGCGCGGACTACGTCTTCCTCGGCGTGCCGTCGACGGGCGTCGGCGAGACGATCGCGGGCCTGACGAAGGCCGGCCTGACGGGCCGCAGCGCCGTGATCTCGCTGGCCAAGGGCCTGACCCCGCCGCACGGGCTGGCGCCGACGATCCTGCTGCGCGAGCGCTTCGGCGAAGGTCGGGTGGCCTGCATCGGCGGGCCGTCGCATGCGCGCGAGATGGTCAGCGAGGGCGCCGGGCTCGTCGCGGCTTCGACGAACGAGGATCTCGCGCGGGCGCTGGCCGGGGTCTTCATCCGGGCCGGGGTCGTGTGCGAGCAGTCCAACGACCCGATCGGCGTCGAGCTCGCGGGCGCGGCGAAGAACGCCGCGGGCCTGGCGGCCGGCGCGACCGAGGCGCAGGGGCTCAACGCGGCCGGCGCGGCCGCGGGACACATCTTCGCCGAGGTCTGGCGCTACGCCGACGGGCAGGGCGCGCGGCCCGAGTCGCTGCTCGGGCTCGCGGGGACCGGCGACCTCGTCGCGACGGTGCTGGCGCCGCAGTCGCGCAACCGCCGCGCGGGCGAGCTGCTCGCGGCGGGCGTGCCGGCGGCGGAGATCCCGGAGCGCATCGGCCAGACCGTCGAGTCGCTGGAGTCCGTGCCGCTGCTCGCCCGCGCGCTGAACCACGCGGGCCTCGAGGCGCCGGTCACCGACGGGCTCGCCAAGCTCATCTCGGGCGAGCTGCCGCTGGAGGACTGGGTCGCGCTGGTGCGCACGACCGTGCCGCCGTCGCCGACGCGCTGGCGGCCCGTGGCGCCGGGCTTCTGGACGCGCGTCGTGGGGCGCAGTCGCGGCCTGCGCCGTCGCGGCGACGCGCCGGTTTAACCCCCGCGCTTGGCGAGCGTCGTGACGACCGCTTCGTAGACCCCCGCGCCGTGGGAGTCTTCGGCGATGTGGACGTTGGGGCGCCCGGCGATGACGTCGCGCAGGTCGGGTCGCGCTCGACCGCGTTGGCGACGAACCAGAACGCGCCGACGTGGGCGCAGGTCTCGAGATCCTCGCGCGAGTCGCCGACGGCGATCGCGTCCTCGGGGCGATCATCCGGGCGCGCATGTGCCGCGCGACGGCGTTGCCCTTCGACGCCCCGCGCGGCCGAGGTGGTACGCGCGGACGTCTTCGAGCCCCACGAGCGCGGGCGAGCGCCGGTGCACGCCGCCGTTGTCGACCAGCCGCAGCCCGCCGTGGCCTTCGCGCTCGAGCAGCTCGTCGACCTCGCGCGCGTCGACGAGTCCGCGGAAGAGGTGGGAGACCTCGCGGCCGCGATGCCCGGGTCGTGGTACTCGAGCCGGCCGGCGTACGTCTTAAGCAGGAGCTTCGGCGCCCCCGAGGCTTCGATCTGCTCGTCGATCGAAGCGTCGGGCTGCGGCTGGTAGTCGCCGGTGAGCCACAGCTCCTCGCCGTCGAGCACGAGGCAGGACCCGGCTTCGAAGATGTAGGACGTCTGCGCGAACAGGCGCGCGTTCTGGGCGACCGTCACCTTGCGCCGGCCGGACATTGAGCACGACCTCGACGTCCGCGCGGTGGCAGG
>CAVYAX010000005.1:0-137938 GCA_963766525.1 uncultured Actinomycetes bacterium | reverse complement strand
AGGGTCCGGACGCTGTGGATCTCGCAGTCGGGTGCCAGCGACCGGATGATCCCGGCGCACGCGGTGCCGTGGCCGAAGAGGTCGCCCTCCTCGTCGTCGTGGATGGTTGTCGTCTCGCCGTCTTCCTCGAGCTGCACCCAGACCGCCTTGTTCACGCCGCCGACGGCGGGATGCGTGCCGTCGATCCCGCTGTCGATGATGCAGACGCGAACGCCTTCGCCCGTCGCTCCGCCCCACGCCCACTCGCGCGCGTCGGTCAGCGGGAACGGCGAGCGATGCGTCGCCGCGCGCGCGGCCTCGCGGTCAAGGCTCCACGCGGGGAGGCTCAGGTCGGGGCCGTCGTGCTCCGCCGCGGGCGCCATGGGCCGATCCTAGATGGCCGCCGCAGGTGTAGCCGCGGTGTAGGCGATGTGTAACCGCCGCCGCGGAGGTTGGTTGAGCACCATCCACTCAACCGAAGTGAGGCTTCCATGAGCACAGCAACCATCGCCGACGCCGAGACCCTCGACGCGGCCGCACAGTTCGTCCTGACGCAGTCGCCGTTCTTCGGCTACAACAACTCGGGCAGCCCCTGGCACAGCGATGCCGGGACCCTGCTGACGCTGATCTGCCAGGACGGCGGGGTGTCGCCCGTGAGCCTCTTCATCTCCTCCGGGGAAGCGATCGACCAGCTCCAGATGACCGTCATCACCAGTGACCGCCAGACGATCAAGCTGACGAAGTACGGCAACGGTGGCGGCGGCAGCGGGCACACGCTGAACGCCACGCAGATCGCGTCGATCGTCAACGTGCAGCTGTGGGGCGCCACGCAGTGGGACCCCCCGCGTCTCGGCATGATCACGATCAACTTCTCGTCGGGTCAGCCGCAGACGTTCGGCAAGCAGCAGGGCCAGTACTTGGGCGCGTTCACTGTGCCGAGCGGCACGGTCCTGCTCGGCTTCACGGGTGACTCCGGATCGATGGTCGACGGGATCGCGCTGCTGGCCGGCAGCGCCACCGCCTGACCTCGAAGACCAGCGGCAGGCGCACCCCGTCGCCAGCCGCCGCGCGTGCCGCTGCCCTCCCGGGGGCGGCGGCCGTCGCGCATCTGAAAACCGCCGGCGTTCACGCCACTGCCAGCAGCTTGTCGGGCGTGATCGGGAGGTCGCGCACGCGCAGGCCCGTCGCGTGAAAGACGGCGTTCGCGATCGCGGCAGCCGCGCCGACGATGCCGATCTCGCCGATGCCCTTCGTGCCCATCGGGTTGACGTGCGGGTCGACCTCGTCGATCCAGTGCGCTTGCAGATCGCCGACGTCGGCGCATGCGGCGACGTGGTAGTCGGCGAGGTCGTGCGTGACGATCGCGCCGAGCCGCTCGTCCAAGACCCCGGCCTCGTGCAAGGCCATCCCCAGCCCCATCGTCATGCCGCCGATGAGCTGCGAGCGCGCCGTCCGCGGGTTGACGATCCGGCCGACGGCGAACGTCCCGAGCATCCGCGGCACGCGCACCTCGCCCGTGTCGGCGTCGACGCGCACCTCGGCGAAGTGCGCGCCGAACGCGTGCATCGCGTACTCGTCCTCGGCGGGGTTGTCCGCAGCGCCCGCGGTGACCGACGCGCCCGGCGCGGGGTCGTCGCCGTGCTCGTCGCGGAAGGCGCGGGCCGCGCCGTAGATCGCCGAGCCCCACGACGTGATGCCCGCCGACCCGCCGGGGACGTCCGAGTACGGCAGCGCCGTGTCGCCGATCTCCAGGGCCACGCCGTCGATCGCGACGCCAAGCGCCTCGGCGGAGATCTGGGTCAGCGCCGTCCACGTACCGGTCCCGATGTCCATCGCGCCGATGCGCACGGCGTAGCGGCCGTCGGGGCGCACCTCGATCTGCGCTCGCGAGCCCGGCGTGAGATAGCGCGGGTACGTCGCGCCGGCGACGCCGGTCCCGGCGAGCCAGCGGCCTTCGCGCCGCGCGCCTGGCCACGGGTCGCGCGAAGCCCAGCCGAAGCGCTCGGCGCCCTCGCGCAGGCAGGCGACGAGGTTGCGGCTCGACCACGGCTTGCCGGTCTCGGGATCTCGCTGCGGGTCGTTGCGGACGCGCAGCTCGATCGGGTCGACGCCCAGCGCGACCGCGAGCTCGTCCATCGCGCACTCCAGCGCGTACATCCCCGGCGTCTCGCCCGGCGCCCGCATCCACGACGGCGCCGGGACGTCCAGCGCGGCGAGGCGGTGCGTCGTCGCGATCGCGGGCGACGCGTACATCAGCCGCGACGCGAGGGCGGTCTGCTCGGCCGACTCCTTGAGGCGCGAGGTGTGCTCCCAGACGTCGTGCGACAGCGCCGTCAGCCGGCCGCCGGCATCCGCGCCGAGGCGCACGCGCTGGATCGTCGGCGTCCGGTGGCCGGACAGCGTGAACATCTGCGCGCGCTCGAGCGCGAGCTTGACCGGGCGCCCCGGCACCGCGCGAGCGGCCATCACCGCGAGCACGACCGGCGCGTGGATCGTGCCCTTGCAGCCGAAGCCCCCGCCGACGTACGGCGCGCTGACCTCGACGTCCTCCTCGTCGAGGCCGAACAGCTCGGCGATCGACGAGCGCACGCCGTGGACGCTCTGCGTCGACTCGTACAGCCGCAGCTTGCCGCCGTCCCACAGCGCGACGGTCGTGTGCGGCTCGAGCGGGTTGTTGTGCTGCATCGGCGTGCGGTACGTCGCGTCGACGGTCGTGCTCGCTTCGCGCAGGCCGGCCTCGACGTCGCCCTGCGAGGTGTCGGTCTCCCCGCCGCCGTTGATCTGCCCGGGCTTGTAGATGCCGGGGTCGTCGAGCGCGAGGAGCACGCTGTGCGGCGACGCCCGCTCCGCGACGCGCACGAGCCCGGCCGCCTCACGGCACACCTCGAGGCTCTCGGCGACGATCGCGCCCACGACCTGCCCGCGGAAGCGCACCTCGGGCGACTGGAGGATCGCGAGCTCCCCGTCGCTGTTATCGGCGACGCGCGGCGCGTTGTCGTGGGTGAGGACCGCGAGCACGCCCGGCAGCGCCAGCGCCTCGTCGCGGTCGACGCGCGTGACGCTGCCGCGCGCGACCGTCGAGACGAGCGCCACGACGTAGGCGGGGTCGGCCACGGGGTGCTCGTCGGCGTACGTCGCGGCGCCGGTGACCTTCAGCGGCCCGTCGATCCGGGCGATGTCGGCACCGAGCGGGCGTGTGGCGACGCTCATCGACCGGCCTCCGTCAGCTCGCGGAGCGTGGCGACGAGGGCGCCCGTCGCCATCGGGATCTTGAAGGCGTTGTCGCGCAGCGGCCGTGCATGTTCGAGCTCGGCGTGGGCCGCGGCGCGGAACGCGTCCTCGGTCGCGGCCCGTCCGCGCAGCGCGTCCTCGGCGCGCGTCGCGCGCCACGGCTTGTGCGCGAGGCCGCCGAACGCGATCCGCACGTCGCCGGCGATGTCGCCCGCGTCATCGATTTCCACGACCACGGCGACCGACACGAGCGCGAACGCAAACGACGCCCGGTCGCGTGCCTTGCGGTACGCCGAGCGCGCGGCGACCGGCAGCTCGGGCAGGTCGACGTGCGTGATGAGCTCGCCGTGCTCGAGCGTCGTGTCGCGCTGCGGCTCGTCGCCGGGCAGTCGGTGCAGGTCGGCGAGCGCGACCTCGCGCGCGCCGCCGGGCCCCTGGACGCGCACGACGGCGTCGAAGGCGAGCAGCGCCACGGCCATGTCCGAGGGGTGCGTCGCGACGCACGCCTCCGAGGCGCCGAGGATGGCGTGGTAGCGCGAGTAGCCCTCGAGCGCCGAGCAGCCCGAGCCAGGCTCGCGCTTGTTGCACGGCGTCGTCGGGTCGCGGAAGTACGAGCAGCGGGTGCGCTGCAGAAGGTTGCCGCCGGTCGTCGCGAGGTTGCGCAGCTGGCCGGACGCGCCGGACAGCAGCGCCTGCGCGAGCGCGGGATAGCGCTCGCGCACGCGCATGTCCGCGGCCACGTCGGCGTTGCGCACGCCGGCGCCGATGCGCAGCCCGCCGCCGGGGAGATCGTCGATCGTCGCCGGCAGCGCGCGCGACACGTCGACGAGCAGGTCCGGGCTCTCGATCCCGAGCTTCATGTGGTCGACGAGGTTCGTCCCGCCCGCGAGGAAGGCCGCGCCGCGCCGGCCGGCGACAGCCGCGACGGCGCCGTCGGCGTCCACGGCGCGCTCGTACTGCGAACGGCCTCACGGCGCGACCTCGCGGATGGCCGCGACGATGTTCACGTACGCCCCGCAGCGACAGAGGTTGCCGCTCATCCGCTCGCGGATCTCGTCGTCGCCGAGCTGGACAGGCGCGGTCAGGTCCGCGGTGACGTGGCTCGGCGCGCCGGCGGCGGCCTCGTCGAGCATCCCGACCGCCGAGCAGATCTGGCCGGGCGTGCAGTAGCCGCACTGCAAGCCGTCGTGATCGACGAACGCCTGCTGCACCGGATGCAGCCGGCCGCCGGTTGCAAGGCCGGCCGCCGTCGTGATCGACGCGCCGTCGTACGCGACGGCGAGGCTCAGGCATGTCGTCACGCGCCGCCCGTCGAGGAGCACCGTGCAGGCGCCGCACTGGCCTTGGTCGCAGCCCTTCTTCGGGGATGTGACGCCGAGCTGCTCGCGAAGTGCGTCGAGCACGGTCGTCCGGGTGTCGACGGACAGGGCCCGCGCCTCGCCGTCGACGTGCAGGGTGATGTCCATGACCTCGCAGGATGCCCTTCTACCGAGCGCGGCCAAACGTCTATTGCGCTCACGGGGAGGGCCGTCGACGGCATTTGATACAGCAATTGCGTGAAGATCGGGGCATGCCCCCAACTTCACGCAATCTCATGGTTAACCCCGATGTGTCACACCCGCACCGCCACTAGCTTCGCTGAGCGTTTATCCATCCGCTCTCTATTTCGAAGGTGGCACCATGCCCAGCAGCGAATTCGTTCTCGTCGTCCCGCTCGACGCTTCGAAGATCCCGGACCGCAGCGACGCGAGCTGCGTCAAGGTCCTGCTCCAAGGCGCGGACGGCCCGATCGCCTCGCAGGTCGTCAAGCTCGCGGCCGACGGCAAGGCCGAGGCGACGTTCAAGCTTGCCGAGGAGCCGCGCGGCGTGGAGGTCATCATCGGCCCCGAGACCGTCGCCGACGAGGAGCTCGCCGGCATGCAGACGCTCGCCGCGGGCGTGCCGTCGCGTGCCTTCGCGACCGCCAACCGTCATGTGCTGCACCCGGTGCTCATCCCGGTCTATCACTGGTACCACTGGCTGCGCTGGTGTCGCAAGTTCACCATCCGCGGCGTCGTCACGTGCGCGGACGGCAGCCCGGTCCCGGGCGCGAAGGTCTGCGCGCAGGACATCGATACCTGGTGGTGGTGGACCAGTCGCCAGGAGGTCGGGTGCGCCACGACCGACGTCAACGGCGCCTTCGAGATCAACTTCACGTGGTGCTGTGGCTACTGGCCGTGGTGGTGGTTCGCACGGCGCCTGTGGCGCATCGATCCGCACGTCTCCGAGCGCATCCACACGGTGCTCGCAAAGGACCCGCAGATCGGGCCGATCCCGACGCCCGATCCCACCCCCGACTTCGCGGTCTTCGACCAGCTGCTCGCCCGCGGCCCGGCGGCGGCGCCGATGGAGGGACCGATCGCGGACCCCTCGGATCTCGCGATCCTGCGACCGCAGCTGCTGGAGAAGCTGCCGGTGCGCCCCGAGCTCGACGCGCTGAAGATCTGGCCGTGGCACCCGTGGCAGCCGTGGGCGGACTGCACGCCCGACATCATCTTCCACGTCACGCAGGACTACGGGCAGGGCGAGAAGGTCATCGTCGACGAGGGGTACTTCGACACCCGCTGGAACATCCCGACGACGCTCGACGTCAGCCTCGTGGCCAACGACGAGGCCGTCTGCATCAGCCGGCCCCCGCAGTGCCCCGAGCCCGGGTGCATCACGTTCTCGAAGGTCTGCGAGGGCCTCGTGACCTCGATCGGCGGCAACCTCGGCGCGCCGGGGCCGGAGGGGTACTACAGCGGTGACCGCCCGTACGCCGGCGTCGTGTCGGTCAAGGGCACCTGCGCGGATTGGATCGACTACTACGAGGTCGAGATCGCGCCCGTCGATCCCGTCACCGGAACGGGCCCCCACCAGCCGCTTCCGGCCGACGCGATCGCCGGGTACACGCTCTATCACTTCGACTTCAGCGCTCCGGTGCCGACGTTCACGCCGGTCTCCTTCCCGGTGCAGTCGATCGGCGGGCGCAACGTGATCGAGACGCTCGGGCACTGGGAGTTCGTCAACGGGCCGCGGTTCTGGGTCAGCGACAGGACGATGCTGTTTCACTGGCTCACGACGAAGCCCTCGCCGACGAGCACGGGCCCGACGGCGAACTTCAGCGACGGCACGTACAGCCTCCAGCTGCACGCGTACAAGCTCAGCGCGCCGAACACGCTCACGGATCTCGGCGTGCCGCATCAGTGCAACCAGACCCCGCACGTCGACAACGAGCTGACGCTCACGATCGACAACCGCCTCGTCGGTCCGGCTTCCGGCCACGTCAGCGTGGCCGGGCACGACTGCGCCGGCGGCGTGCACGTCTGCACGACCGAGCCGGATACGGACTTCGTGTCCGTGAGGCTCGACGGAGCGCCGCTGGATGCGTGCGCGCACGTGGCACGCAACCTCGCCGACCCGGACGCCGAGCTCGAGATCAGGTTCCTCGCGCACGACCCGAACGGCCACCTCTCGCACTACCACCTGGAGGCCTACTGGGGCGAGAACCAGGTCCGGAACCTGCTGGGGCAGCCGTCGTCGAGGCTCGAGCGCGTCACGGCCGATCAGGTCGGGCCGAGCTACGGCGCCGCGCTGTCGGGCAGCGCCACGCACGGCCTCGGGAACATCCCTGCGGCCACGGCGCCGGTCTGGCACGGCGGCGAGATCATCCTGCGGGTCAAGGTGCTGGAGGCCTTCCCGGAGCCGTGTTGCTACCTGCTCGACCTGTGGGCCTACAAGCGCACGATCGACGGCTGCAACTACGACTATCCCCACCGCAACCGCAGCACGTTCACGCTCACGGTCACGTGAGCGCGGTCTAGCCATGCACGACGCGGCCTTCGGCCGGCGCTTCGCCGTCGCCGTCCTCGCGACCTGGCGGGTCTCGCACCTGCTGGCGTGCGAGGACGGCCCCGGCGACGTGGTGGTCCGTGTGCGCGCCCGGCTCGGCTCGAGCTGGGCGGGCGCGCTCATGGACTGCTTCGCGTGCACGAGCGTCTGGGCGGCGGCGCCGCTCAGCCTGACCGTGACCCGGCGGCGCGGCGAGGTCCTCCCGACCTTGCTCGCGCTGTCGGGCGCGGCCTGCCTGCTTCAGCGCCTGCACGATTCCGAGCAGGCGCTCCACGACGACACACCAGAGGAGTGACGACACGATGGGATGCTGTGGCAGCAAGCGCGCCGCGTTGACGGCGGCCAACAACACCTCCGGCAGGGGCCGGGCGCCTCGTCCAACGGCGGCGCGAGCCGTCGCCGCGCCCGCCGGGCCGACGGCCCTCGTGCGCTACATCGGCAGCGACCCGCTCGTCGTGCACGGCGCGAGCAGCGCAACCGCGTACGGGTTCTCGGGGATGCAGCCCGTCCAGGCCGTGCGGACCGAGGACGTCCCCGCCCTGCTGGGCATGGGGCTGTTCGCGCGGGCGTCGTAGGCCGGCCGGCCGTCACAGGTCGAGCGCGCCGTCGTAGGAGGCCGGTGCGGCAACGTGCACCGTCACCGCTTCCTCCCCGGCGCGCTCGCCGTCGCCCGCCGTGAGCACCAGTCTGTGCTCGCCCGGTGAGAGCGTCGTGCGAACGGTCTGTCCGCGGCCCAGTTCGCCGTCGCGGTCCGAACACCAGCTCAGCCGCTCGAGCTCCGGGCGCGCATCCTCCAGCCACCAGCCGTTGCCGGCGAGGACCACATCTTGTCCGTCGAGGCGCTGGCCGTCGAGCGGCAGCTGGATCAGCGCCCGGCAAGCTTTCGGCGCGACGCGGAACGGGTCGCTTACGGCTCTCGCGGAGCGGATGCCGTTGGTGGCCCGGACGGCGATCCTGCACAGCTCGCCACCGGGCAGCTCGTCGACGTCGAAGAGGGCTTCGCGGCTCGTGGTCCGCCGCCCGACGGGCAACCACGTGCGCCCGTCGTCGTGGCTGTAGCTGACGCGGTACTCGACGGGCGGCGGGTCGCCGTCAGCCTCCCAGGCAACGACCTGGCACCCTTCCGCGGCCCCGGCCGGCGCCTTCGCGATGCGAACCGCCGGGGCCGTCTCGGGTACCTCCAGCTCGGAGATCGCGATCGGGTCGCGGCCCGAAGAGTCCGGCCGCAGGATGACGATGCGCGCCGCCTCGGGCGGGAGCGGCACGCTGCCGCGCACGGCGAGCGTGGCGTCGCCCGAGCCCTCCACGCAGTAGGACCGCGTGGACAGCGGGGTCCGCACGAGCACGTCTCCGTCCGCGCCGAGAACCTCGGCGATCAGGACGGGCGGACGCCGCGACCGCCCGTCGCGCGGACGCTCGATCAGATAGCAAGGCCGCAGCACGAGGCGGTTGTCGGGTCCCACCCGCCCGAAGATGCGTAGGAACGGCACGCCGCCGCGGTCGTCGATTGGCACGGTCCGTCCCTCAGCCGATCGTGTCGAAGAGGATGTCCCAGCAGGCGACCGACGGCCAGCGGTCCTGGAACATTCCCGATGGAGGCGGGCAGTACGACATCAGCTCGGACCACCCCGGCGTGAAGAGCGCACCGTCGGAGGCCCGCCTGCCGAGAGTGCCCGCCTCGGTGCCGCCCGGAAGGCGCGGGTCGATGTCGTCCGGGCCGCCACAGGGCGCATGGTCGAGGCCGAGCGTGTGTCCCATCTCGTGGGCGTACGTCGCGGGGAGACCCGTCCGCACGGTCATGACCCGGTGGTCGTCGCTGAGCGGCCACGGGAAGTCATACGCCGCGTGTGCGGCTCCGTTGACGGGGTTGTACCGGCTGTCGTTGGGCGTCACGGCCACCCAGATCTGCCCCGGAGCGTCGAACTCGTCCGCGATGTCGTCGACCTCGTCGACGAGGTCCTCCCAGCCTTCCTCCGTCGGGAGGTCGATGTCGTCGCCGGTGCCGAACTCATCCCATCCCGGCGCGATCGCCGCGATGAACTGGTCCTCGGCCACGGGGTAGCGGTCTCGCGCCCCACCGATGTCCGCGGCCCACTGCGCCGGGGTCGGGGCAGGGAGCTTCAGGATGTCGTCGCGCACCCGCAGCCGCACGAGCGTGAGGGAGCGCCGCGGTTGGAACGTCGCGCTCTTGGCTGCCGTCACGCTCAGGTAGCCCTGCGACTGCAGCGGAGGGGCGGCGGGCCGCACCGTCACCTGCAGCGAGACGCTCCCGGACAGCTTGTCCCAGGGAAGCTCGAACTCCAGTGCGTTGGCGCGGGTGGCCGTGGACGTCGCGAGAGCAGCACCGACCGGGGTGATCCCAAGGCCGTCCCAAGCGGTCCGACCAGGTTGACCGTCCCCGCGATCGGCAGGTCGCCCGCGTTCGCGCCGTAGGAGAAGCCGCCCGTCAGCCCCGAGGTCACGTACACGCGGACCACCGTTCGCCTGCGGGCCGCGAGGCGCACGGACGTGTCGCCGCCGCCCAGCGTCGGGTCGGGCCGCTGGATGGCCTGGATCAGCTCGATGGCCGCGATCTTCAGGTTCGAGGTCTGTGCCACGGTGACCGACCGTCGCTCCTCGTCGAAGCCGCACCCGTTGTCGACACGGGCGATCACCACGAGGACGACCGGCGTCGTCGTCGCCGGTGCGCGGAACGTCAGCGTCTGCGACCCGCCGTCCAAGCCGAACCACTTCTTGACCGCGCTGGCACCGCGCATCACGCTCACCCGTGCGGTCACGCCGCCGCCCACCGACGTGACGAGGCCGATGGACACGTCCGTGCCGGGAGCGACGATCTCGGCGACGCTCAGCAGCGTGATCGCGGGAATGCCACCGTCGAAGAGGACCTCGCTCGCTCCGAGCCGATAGACGACGAACACGCCCCCGCACATGCGGATGGGGCGCTCGGGAACCGTCAACCTGATCTCGCCCGGCGTCGCGTCCGCGGGCACGCGCACCTCGATCGCGGTGTCGCTCCACGCGAGGATGTCCGGCGCGTTGACCCGGCCGGCGGCGCCGGTGAAATACACGACGCCGACCGCGCCGAACCCGCTGCCGTTCAGCGTGATCACGGCGCCGGGGCAGGCGCTCGGATCGGAGATCGAGACGATCCGCCACCGCGGCGCGGCGTCGCGCGCCTGTGAGACGGCCGCGATGGCGCGCAGCACGCACGGCTCGACGTAGATCGGGACGTCGAAGCGCAACCCGCCGGGGACGGCCCGGTCGCGGACGATCGGAGGAACCTTCGGCGGGAGCAGCGGCCAGGCCCGGCAGTCCCGGGAGGGTGCCGATCGGGGCAAGATGCGGGCCCGGGATCTGTGGGCCGAGGGGTCCGCCCGGATCGCCGGGGAACGCCGGCTGCCCGCCGAGGCTCGGCCCAGCCATGAGCATGCGCAGCGAAGGCGCGCCGGCGGCAGGAGCAACGCTGAGCAGCGCGTCGAGCCACGGACGCGACCACAGCGCGCCGGCGAGGCCGTGCAGCAAGGCCTGGGCTTCGTCGAGGTCGTCCGCCGCCCACACGGCCGCCGACGCGAGCAGGGCCACGGACTCGGTGCCCGCGCGATTCGGAGCCGGTGACAGATCCGGGCTGTAGGACTCGATACCGCGCGTCGACGGCGCTCCGAGGCCGAGGAGCGCTATCCGGACGCGCGTCGCGGCGTCGGGATCCCCGGCGAGAGCGCCGGCGGCGTCGCCGAGCAGGTCGTCGGCCCAGCGCAGCGGCGCGATACCCGCCTCGAGCGCGTCGATGCTCCCCTCGGGAAGCTCCCCTACGCGCACCAGCTCGATGACGTGCTCGCGCAGACGGCCAACCGCGGCGTCGGGAACCAGCGTCGGAGCTCGGCCCTCCACCGGCACGGGTGTCGCCTCCGCGAGTGCTGCCTCGGACACCGCGACATGCACCGCGGCGCAAGACGGGTCCACCGGCGCCTCGCCGAGGATCACGTGGCACGCGTCGACGATCCGGACCGATAGGACGCCGGCCGCGCCGCGATCCGTGGGCACCATCAAGGCGAACAGGCCGTCGGGTGAGGTGAGGCCTGAGGCGGTGACGCGCTCGCCGGCGACGAGCTCGACCGTCAACACCCCAAGCGGACCGCGGCCGGGCGACGTCGCGATCCGGCCGGCCAGCACGGTATCCGCACGCGCTCCGCCTTCGATCCCGCTGCTCGTCATCGAGGCCCCTCGGATCCGTAGCTCGACAGATCGGTACCGCTCACAAGCCGCGTCGCCGGCGGGGCTTTGCGATGGAGGCGACACTACACGTCCTGCTGCGACCGAACGCGATGCCGCCGCCTGCGACATCGGCGCCGTGCCACTACGATGCGCAGCGTGTTCACCCGCGTCGATCACATCGGCGTCGCCGTCGAGGACATCGACGCGGCGCTCGCGCTCTACGAGCGCGACTACGAGATGACGCTCGTGCACCGGGAGGTCGTCGAGTCGCAGGGCGTCGAGGCGGTGCTGCTCGACGTCGGCGAGAACCACGTCGAGCTCCTGGCCCCGCTGGGACCCGACACGCCCGTCGGCAAGTTCCTCGCCAAGCGCGGCCCGGGCATGCACCACGTCGCCTACCAAGTGACCGACATCGAGGCCACGCTGGCGTCGCTGCGCGAGGCCGGGATCAGGCTCATCGACGAGACGCCGCGCACCGGCATCCGCGATTCGCGCGTCGCCTTCCTGCACCCCAAGTCGTCGGGCGGGGTGCTGACCGAGATCGTCCAACCCGCGAAGGGACACTGACACCCAACATGGCTCTCCAGCGCGTCACGATCGGCTTCACCGGCACCCAGGTCCTCGGCATCCGCCTCGAGGAGGCCGACCTCAACGGCCTGCTGAAGGCGCTGGCGTCCGGCGAGTGGCACGACCTGACCGTCGACGACGGCACGATCCGGCTGAACCTCAGCCAGGTGGTCTACGTGCGCACGAACCTCGACGAGCACAAGGTCGGCTTCGGGGTCATCAACAAGTAGGTCAGCCGCAGACGCGGCGCGCGAGCGCGACGAGCGTGCGCGCGACGGCGTCCGTGTCGGACAGGCTGACCCACTCGTCGGCGGCGTGGGCGCCCTCGCCGCCGGGGCCGAGCAAGACCGTCGGGATCCCGGCGGCGGCGATGAACGCCGCGTCGGCCCAGTAGCTCACGCCACCGACCTGCGGCTCCGCGCCGCCGGCCTCGCGCGCGGCCGCCAGGACATGCCCGACCAGCTCGTGGTCCGGCGCGATCTGAAACGGCTCGCGCACGAGCAGCGTGCTCGACGTCGCGCGCAGCTGCGGGTCGCGCGCGCGGCAGCCGTCCAGCAGCGCGGCCAGCTCGGCCTCGACGTCCGCCACGCTCTCGCCGGGCAGCGTCCGTCGCTCGAGCTCGATCACGCAGCGCGCAGGGTAGCTCGACAGCTCGCCGCCGCCCTCGATCCGCGAGGCGTGCACCGAGCCGCGCCCGAGCAGCGGGTGCGTGCGCGCGCCGAGTGCCGCGTCGAGCTCGCCGAGCGCGGCCAGCACCGCGCCGGCCTTGACGATCGCGTCGACGCCGAGGTGCGGCCGCGAGCCGTGCGCGGCGCGGCCCTCGACCTCGACCCGCGACCACGCAAAGCCCTTGTGCGCGACGGCGAGCGCGAGCTCCGTCGGCTCGGTGACGACGGCGGCGTCCGCGCGCACGGTCTCCAGCACCTCCTGGACCCCGAGGCTCGCGTGCTCCTCGTCGGCCACCGCCGCGACCACGACGTCGCCGCGCAGGCCGAGGCCGGCCGCCTCGCGGCAGGCGATGAGCGCCGCGGCGACGCCGGCCTTCATGTCGTAGGCGCCGCGGCCGTAGAGGCGGTCGCCTTCGACGCGCGGCGCGTGCGGGTCGGACATCCCCGCGACGCCGACGGTGTCGACGTGGCCGCAGAGCAGCAGCGTCCGCCCGCCGCCCGAGCCCGGCGCGCGGACGACGACGCTCGGCCGGCCCGGCGTGCCCTCCAGCACCTCGGCCTGCAGCCCCGCGGCCAGCGCCCAGCCCTCGACGAACGCCACGATCTCCCGCTCGCCCGCGCCGCCGGGGACGAGCGCCGGGTTCACCGAGTCGATCGCGACGAGCTCGCGCACCAGCTCGCCCGACCGCACGATCAGCGGTCCAGGGCGCGCAGGATGAAGGGCCCGAGCGTCGCGGAGAACGCGGGCGTGACGTGCGTCTGGTCGCGGTGCACGAGCGCGCCGCCGACGACCGGGAAGCAGCGGCGGGCGTCGCAGATGTGCGGCGTGAGGTCGACGAGCCGCACGCGCGGCGTGCGCATGTCGCGCGCGGCGGCCGCGAGCGGGTCGGGGTCCAGGGCGAGCGCGCGGGAGCGCGCGCACGCCGCCCCCGGCGAGCGCCCGGCGGAGATCGCGCGCTCGATGCACCGCAGGTGGCCCGGCGCCTCGTACGTCGTGTCGCGGATGACCACCACGCGATCGACGACGCGCAGCAACGCGGACAGCTCGGCGCGATAGCCCGCGCGCGCGCTCTCGGCCATCGTCTTGCCGGGGATGACCTTCACCTCGGAGGTCGTGTGCGTCGAGAGGAAGGCGGTGTGCACGCCGGGATGCGTGCGCAGCCACGCGAGCACGCCGCGATTCCAGGTCGCGCAGTCCTGCGAGCGCTCGGGCGTCGGCAGGATCGGCACGGCCTGTGTCGCAGGACAGGCGGACAGCACGATCGACACGCCACGCCAGCGCTTGGCGAGGGTGAGCACCTCGAGGGCGGTCTTCAGCGCGGCCGCGTGGCTGTCGCCGATCACAGCGAACGTCTCGACGGCCGCGTCAGGGCCGGCGCCGAACGCGCAGACGGAGATCGGCGTCTTCACGCGGGCGTCGCAGTACGGGTCGAGCGTGTCCGCGGCCCGGCCGGGCGGCGGCTCCACGGCGAGGCGCAGGGAGGGGTTGCGGCACGGGCGGGCCGGGTCGCGCGCGGCGGCGCCGAAGCACGGGACGACGCCGAGCAGCTCGAGCCTCGCGGGCACGGCGCCGGCGTCCGGCAGGCGGTCGGTGCAGGTGGTGACGCACGAGATCGAGCTCGCGTCGGTCCAGTCGGTCTGCAGCCACCACGAGTACGTGCCGACCGCCAAGCCGGCGGCCACGGGCAGGAACGTCGCCTCGAGCAGGCTCGAGCGCGGGCGCTGGATCGTCGCGCCGATCTTGCGGGTCGTGCCGGGCCTCCCGTTCGCCGCGAGCGGCGTGTAGGTGAGCGCGGGGTGGCCCTCCAGGCGCGTCATGCAGAGGCGCCCGGTCGGGGCCGCGACCGCGGGAGCGCCGCTCTCGAGCACGAGACACACCGCGCGACCGGGCGCCGCGGCGAGGTCGGCCGCCTTCCAGCCGGCCCCGAAGCTCACGCGCAGGACCATGCGCACGTCGCGCTGGACGAGCGACGCGTCGAGCATGTCCAGCGGGCTGCCCGCGGTGTCGCGTGCGTCGGCCCGGATCTCCGCCGGGACCGTGACGCCGGCCGCGCGCGGAGCGCCGCCGCCACCGCCGAGCGCGAGCGGGATCGCGCATCCCAGCGCGACGACGAACAGCAGGCAGGCCCAGCGGGCCGCGCGCCAGCGGTGCATTCCGGGTGGCATCGCCGACGCATTCATAGAAGCCGCCCCGGACGGTAGCGGGGTGTGACGGTTCTAGCCCTGGGTGGCCTCGAACCTTTCTCGTCCAGGCCGCAGGATGCGGAAAAGAGCAAACGTCCAAAGGAGCCCCCAATGCTCAGCCCCCACAAGACCGTCGCAGCAGCCGTCGCCGTCGCCGCCCTCGCGGCCGGCGGCGTGTCCGTCGCCGCCGACACCGCGACACAGATCTCGGTCGAGCCCGTGGCCTCGCTGTCGGCCGGCGACACCGCGCCGTTCGACGCCGGCGGCGTCAAGGCGATCCGCCGCGGCAAGCCGATCCCGTCCGGGTACGTCCTCGTCGGCCAGAAGGTCACGAACGCGCGCGGCCAGGCGAGCGCCGGCGCCGCGCTGTACTTCAAGTGCCCGGACGGCAAGCGCCTGAAGACGCTTGGCGCCACCGGGGATCGCGCGCTCGTCGCCGCCGATCGACCGTACGTCGACCACAAGTCGACCTATGTCCGCTCGGCGCCCGGCGTGAAGGGCGAGACGGTGACCGGCACCGCCTACGCGGTCTGCCGCTGACCCGCCCTCGCGCGCAGCGCGCGCGAGCCGCACGCAGCGCGGCGGGAGCGCTACAGCTCCCGTCGCGCCAGCGTGAGCAGCCGCTCGTTGGCCTTCGCCCTCAGCGAGCGCTCGCGCCAGCGGTCGAGGTCGATCTCCTCGGAGCGCTCGAGGTCGCGCTTGAACTGCGCGTCGAGCGCGGCGGTGAACGACTCCGACGAGACGCACAGCGTCGCCTCGTCCTGGAGCTGAAACGAGCGGTTGTCGAAGTTCACGGAGCCGACCGAGGACCAGCGGCCGTCGATCGCCAGCGCCTTGGCGTGCAGCATCGTCGGGCAGTACTCGAAGATCCGCACGCCGCACCGCAGCAGCTCGTCGTAGGTGCCGCGGCCGGCCTTGCGCACGAAGGGCTTGTCGATGTGCTCGCCGGGAACGAGCAGGCGCACGTCGACACCACGCTCGGCGGCGTCGCAGAGCGCCTCGATGAACGCCGGGCGCGGCGCGAAGTAGGCCGCCGTCAGGTGCAAGGTGCTGCGTGCGCAGGCGATCGCGAGGAAGTACAGCGCTTCGACGTTCGTATCGCCGACGCCGGCAGACGAGCGCACGAGCTGCATCGCGCAGCCACCTTCGATCGGCTCCAGCTTGGGCAGGTACAGCGGGCCGACGAGCACGTCGCCCGTCGCCTCGAGCCAGTTCTCGGCGAACGCGCCCTGCAGGCCGCGGACGACGGGGCCGCGTACGCGGACGTGCGTGTCGCGCCAGTGGTCGGGGTCCTGCGCGTGCCCGGTCCACTCGTCGGCGATCCCGACGCCGCCGATGAGGCCGACCTTGCCGTCGACGATGCACAGCTTGCGGTGGGTGCGGTTGTTCAGGCGCCGGATCGCGTACGGCTTGGGCGGCCGGAAGATCGCGAGGTTGACGCCCGCGTCGCGCATCTGGCGGGTGAGCTCGCGGCCCATCTTCGCGCTCCCGACGGCGTCGAACAGGACGTTGACCTCGACGCCCGCGTTCGCCCGCTCGCAGACGGCGTCCGCGATCTCGCGCGCGATCTCGCCGTGCCAGTAGACGTACGTCAGGAGGTTGACCGACTCCTTCGCGCCGGAGATCGTCTCGATGAAGGCGGGGAAGATCTCGTCGCCGTTGATGAGGATCTCGGCGCGGTTGCCGCGCGCGATCGGGGAGCTCGTGATCGCCTCGGCGGCTGCCTGGAAGCCGGGCGAGCCGACCTCGAGGTCCTCGCCGTGCAGCTCGTAGCCGTCGCCCTGCTCGCGGCGGTGGCGCAGCGACTCGCTGGCGTACCACGTGACGGCGAGCGCGGCGATCGCGGCCGGCCAGCGCTTGTTGACGCTCATCCGACGACGACCCGAAAGCCGCCGTCGCGCAGCGTGAAGTGCGCCGGCTCGCACGGGCAGACCTCCCCGTCGACGTTGAAGGTCGGTGAGCGGCCTTGCACCGAGACGTCGACGGTCGCGGCGCGGTGGTGCGCGACGTCGGACTGGTCGGTGAGCTTGCCGCGGCGCATGCCGAAGGCGCGGCGCGCGAGGCCGACGCGCGAGCCGGCGGGCACGACAGCGACGTCGAGCAGGCCGTCGCTCGGGTTCGTGCCGCCCATCTCGCTGCCGCCGCCGAACGCGCCGGTCGCGCCGACGACGACCTGCCAGGCGCGGCCGTCCCAGCAGTCTGCGTCGTCGCAGCGAACGCTGCACGGCAGCGGCTTCGCGGTCGCGGCCGCTTTGATCGCGCCGACGGCGTAGGCAAGCGGGCCGAGACGCGACTTGTGGGGCCTCGCCTCCTTGGCGGCTACGACCGACAGGCCCGTCGCGGCGGCGTTGACGAAGGGGCGGGCGCCCGCGAGCGCGAGCTCGGCTTTGCGGATCGTGGCGTGCGGGTCACGGGCGAGCGCGCACGCTTCCTCGATGTCCAGCGGTAGGCCTTGGGAGCGCGCGAAGTCGTTCGCCGTGCCGGCGGCGACGACCGCCAGCGGGACGTCCATCTCCGCCGCGATGAGCGCCGTCAGCCCGATCGAGCCGTCGCCGCCGGCGACGACGATCCGGTCGGGCGGGCCGTCCTCGCTCAGGAGCGCGCGCGCCTTTTGCAGACCTTCGTTGTCCAAGCCGCCGTCCTCGGACGCCAGGTCCTGGATCGCCGTGACGCCGACCTGCGCGCCGTCGGCGCTCAGCAGTTCGGCGAGGCGCTCCGGCTTGGGCGCCGTGCCCGACTTCGGATTGGCGACGAGGGCTAGGCGCATCACCGCATCCTCCCTCATCGGGGGCGACGCGAAACTGCGGTGGACGAAGGGTTGCGTCGATCTACTCGGGCCAGAGCCGATTAGATCGACGCACTACCTGCCGGTCGTGCGGTGAACCGCGCCGCGGGTGTGGCCGGCGCGGCCCTGGCCACCGCTCGATCCGCCGCGGGCGCCGCCGCGGGCGGGCGCGGGCGTGCGGCGGATGAGCAGGCGCAGCGCCTGGTCGCTCGGTCCCGGTGCCGTCCGCTCGGCGAGCGCGTCCGGATGGAAGGTGCGCATCACGGGCCCGCGGCTGGGGTCGGCGACGGCCACCACGACCTTGGACCTGCTTGGCGTGTCGAACACGATCCCGTCGAGCTTCGGCCCGCCGGCGGCGACCGTCACGAGCTCGCCCTCGCCATGTGTTGGCTTCATCGAAGGAGCATAGGCGCGGGGCGGCCGCCGAGCCCATCCGGCCCCCGGCGCCCGGCGCGGCCGCGGTGCGAGCTGCGCCGGCGCGAGCTGCGGACGCGGGCGCTCTATCGTTGCCGCGCGTGACCGCCGCCCCTTCGCCCCCGCCCGTCGCCGATCCCGGCGCTCGCCGCTCGCTGCGCGCCCGCCTGCGCGGCGGGCCGATCGCGCGGGCGATCGCGCGCGTCGACGTGCGCCTCTACCGCCTGCTGCGCGAGGACGCCCAGAGCGCGCGCTTCGAGACCCCGATCCGCCGCTTCTCGAGCCTTGGCGAGCATGCCGGGCTGTGGCTCGCGCTCGGCGCGACCGGCGCCGCGGTCGACGCACCGCGCCGCGAGCGCTGGCTGCGCGCAGCCGGCGCGGTCCTGACGGCGTACCTGCTTGAACACCGCGCTGAAGCTGTTCGTGCGGCGCAAGCGCCCGCACCTCGAGAACCTCCCGGCGCTGATCGCCACACCCACGTCGCTGAGCTTCCCGTCCGCGCACGCGTCGTCCTCGTTCGCCGCGGCGCGCGCGTACTCGGCGCTGATGCCGGGCGCTCCGCTGTACGCGGTCGCGACGGCGATGGCGCTCTCGCGGGTGTACCTCGGCGTGCACTACCCGTCGGACATCGCCGCCGGCGCGCTGCTCGGGACCGCCGTGGGCGCGGCGGGACGCCGATGAAGGTCGGCATCGTCGGGATGCCCAACGCGGGCAAGTCGTCGCTGTTCAACGCGCTGACGAAGGCCGGCGTCGAGGCGGCGAACTACCCGTTCACGACGATCGAGCCGAACGTCGCGGTCGTGGCGGTGGAGGACGAGCGGCTCGACAAGGTCGCCGCGCTGCTCGGCGCGTCGAACATCGTGCCGGACACGATCGACTTCCACGACATCGCGGGCCTCGTCGCCGGGGCGCACACCGGCGAGGGCCTCGGCAACCGCTTCCTCGCGAACATCCGCGAGACCGATGCGCTGGTTCACGTCGTGCGAGCGCACACGGATCCGAACGTCATCCACCCCGACGGCCGCGTCGACCCGCTCGCCGACATCGAGACGATCGAGACCGAGCTGATCTTCGCCGACCTCGAGCAGGCCGAGCGGCGGCATGCTCGGGTCGTCCGCGACGCTCGCGGCGGCGAGCGCGCGGCGGTCGCCGAAGAGGCGTGGCTGCGCGAGCTCATCGAGGCGCTGCACGCCGGCAAGCCCGCCCGCACGGTCCCGCCCCCGAAGGACGCGCCGCACGCGCTGCGCGACCTCGGCCCGCTGACCGCCAAGCCGGTCCTGTTCGTCGCGAACGTCAACGAGGGCGACGACGAGGTGCCGCAGGCCGTCGCCGAGCACGCGGCTGCCGTCGGCGCCATAGCCGTCCCCATCTCGAGCCGCATCGAAGCGGAGCTCGCCGAGCTCGAGGACGAGGACGCCGCCGAGATGCGCGCGGACCTCGGCGTGTCCGAGTCCGGGCTGCAGCGCGTGGTCAACGGAGCGTTCTCGCTGCTCGAGCTCATCGCGTTCTTCACGGCCGGCGAGGACAAGCCCGCGCAGTCGTGGCACCTGCGGCGCGGCCAGACGGCGTGGCACGCGGCGGGCCAGATCCACTCGGACATCCAGAAGGGCTTCGTCCGCGCCGAGGTCGTCGGCTGGGACGAGCTGCTCGACGCCGGCGGCTACTCCGGCGCCCGCGACCGCGGCACGCTGCGCCTCGAAGGCCGCGACTACGCGATGCGCGACGGCGACGTCATCACGGTGAAGTTCACGCCGTAGCCGCGGGCCGGCGAGGTCGAAGGCGAGCAGCCGGCGATTCTCGAGCACGCACTCGAAGCCGTCGCGGAGGGCATCGAGCAGCCCGGGCAGCTCATCGAACCACCAGAACGCCGGCCACGCGAACACGAGGCTGCGCGCGCCCTCCGCGCGCCGGAGCTCGATCTCCTCGAGGGCGCTCTTCGCGTCCGCCGGCAGCCCCCAGTCCTCGCCGTCGCGCTCGAACAGGAACCTGCGCCGGCGGCCCGGGAACTCGCCGCCTTCCCACCACAGGGCCGTGTCGACGAGGACGAACGCCGCCTCGCGCGCGACGAGGCCGCAGATCTCCTCCGTGGCGCGCGCCTTCTGGCGCTCGGGCAGGTAGTCGGTGGCGAGCTCCGCGGGAGCGTTGCCGGGCGCTGGCCGCTCGAGAACGAAGACGTCCTCCGCCGACGAGGAGGGGTCGAAGGCGAAGCCCGCGTCCTCGATCGCGGTGAGGACGGTCGCGCAGCCGTCTTCGCCGATGACCGCGGGATGCAGCTCGATGACGATCGTCCGCACGCCGTCGAAGCTCAACGCCGGCAGCAGCTCGAGCTCGCCGCCCTCGATGTCGAGGACGAGCAGCGTCGGGCGCACCGCGCGCTGCGCCTCCGCGAACGGCCGCACGGGCACCGCGACCGTGAACGACGATGCTCGCGCCTGCGATTCCAGCGTCGACGACGCCCAGAACGCGTCGTGGACGTGCAACTGCGCCTCGCCCCGGCAGTTGCCAAGCATGCAGATCTCAAGCGTTGGCGCGACCTCGTTCGCGCGATAGAGCGCGCGGATCGGCGCCTCCAGCGCGGGGTTCGCCTCGAACGTGAAGACGTTGTCAGATCCGACGACGGTCGCGGCGTACGCCGACAGGACGCCGATGCCCGAGCCGAGCTCCATGACGACGTCGTCGGGCCGCAGCTTCGCGCGCAGCGCTGCCAGCTCGGGCCCCTCGTACTTGCCGCTCGCGAGCTGGTCGCAGATCTCGGGGCTGAGATGCGGGCCGGGCGGGATCCTCAGGCCGGCAAGCTCGAACATCGCCGTGAGACTAGACCTACGGGGCGCTGGCGGATCGGCGTCGTTCGCGCCGCGCCGTGAGCGCGAAGGTGTGGCGCTTGCCACCAAGGGCCTCTACCGCGCGCTGGCGGGGACATCGAGGATGTGGCCTCACCGCCTGCTACCAGGAGGACGTCATGAAGCCGAAGCGCAACCGCGTCGCACGCTGGCGCGAAGCCCGCAGAGCCGCAGCCCAGCGACGCCGCGAGGCACGCATGTACCCGCGGGCGTCGAGCGCGAACATGGGCCGTCTCAACGCCGAAGCCCGGATGGCGGCCGACGACCGCCGTCAAGCCATCGGCAGCACCTTCGGCGGCTTCGGCGGCGGCTGACGTAAGAGCCCGCACGGCGCGCTCGTGCTCGCCACCTGCGTCGCGCCGTGGGTCGCGGTGCCGGCGCCACGGCACCCACTGAGCGGTTCGGCGAGGTGGGCCGTAGCCGGCCTGGCCGCCGGTAGGTCGGGCCGCGACCGTGCGGGCCCCGACCGTCAGCCCCCAGCCGCTCAAGGAGGACGAATCGGGTTGCCTCGGACACACGCGCAAGCGGCTCCGCGCGACTCGTCCTCTCTCGGCGTCAGCGACCGGCCTCGGGTTCGCCCGTCGATGACTCTGAACAGTGGGCCGACCGCAATCAGGACGCGATAGTCCAGACACGGGCGAAGCAGATCCCATCCCACTGCGTCACGCGCACGCCGTCGAGCGGCGTCGTCGATGAACCGCGGCAGCGGCTCATCGCGTCGCGGGATGTCGCCGGCGAACATCAGCACGCGCGTTGGGGCGTCCGCGCCGCCCCACTCGCCGAGCCGCTCCAGGCACACGCGCAACGTGCCGAGCTGCTCGGCCAGCCCGATCTTGGAGAGCCGGCCGCCGCGGACCGACGGCCGCTCGGCGAGGTGGCGCTTGTAGCGCTCGATGTGCTCGCGGCGCAGATCGGCGACCGCCGCGACCTCTGGCGCGGCCGTGGTCACCCAGCTGGCGAACTCGCGCAGGACAGCCTCGACGCGAACCATCGTCGCCGGACGCAGCGACAGGCGCATCTGCTCGACATAGCCCTGAAGCGTCGCGCGCAGGCACGGCGGGACCGCCGCCCACTGCCTTTCGCGGACTGCCGACTTGTCGGGGTGACGCTTGCGCGGCGGCGAGTCGATCACGCCCGCGTGGAATAACGTCGCCTCAGCCCCGTGGAGCCTCGTCGTCAGCGGACGCGCTCGCAGTGGATGGTCGGGATGCAGCCGACGGGTGGCGGCGATCAGCTGCTGTCGACCCGCGTCGAGCTGCGCCTTGGTCAAGCGCGCCGGCGGCGTGCCCGCGAGCGCCGCGACCTTCGCGACCGCCCACCATTGCAACTCCGCCGACTTGGGATCGAACCCCAGCTCGGCCGCTACCTGCAGAAACCGGCCGTGGAACTCGCGATGAACCCACGCCGCGACCTTCCCGACGCGCAGCTTGCTCGCGATCAGGTACTCGGCGGTGGGACGCACGCGGCCGGTGACGAGCAGCCACGCCACCAGCCGCCGGTCGTGACCCCGGACCGCCAGCTGCTGCTCGAGCGACAGACCCGCCCAGCCGTCGACCCCGACGCGCAGCAGGAACGCGCGCGCCGGCGAAGTGACCTCGTTCTCCGCGAACTGGCCCGCCGCCTCCAGATCGGCGCGATACGCGGCGACCAGCGCCTCGACCTGCGGGTCGCGCGCCAGGCGGCTCACGACGCGAGCTCCCCGGCGAGCGGATCGAGCTGCGCATCGATCGCCTCGGCAGCAGCCAGATACTCGCGCTCAAGCCAGTCGTTCGCGAGATGCAGATAGATCCGCGTCGACTCGATCGATGCGTGCCCGGCCTGCGCCTGCACCGCCTCCAACGCCATCCCCTGCTCCCGCAGCCGCGTCAAGCACGTATGCCGCAGCTGATGACACGTGCAGCGCGACAGCCCGGCGCGCGCCCGCGCGCCGGCCAGCACCTCATCCAACCCCGCCGGCGACAACGGCAGACCGCGTCGGCGCCCCTTCAGCACCACAAAGCACGCGTCGGTCGCCGCGTCCGTCGGTCGCTCCAGCTCGAGATACTCGCCCAACGCTGCGAAGAACCGGCCCGAGACCGGCACGATCCGCTCGCGCCCGCCCTTCGCGCACGAGATGTGCACCCGCCGCTCGCCGACATGCACGTCACCCAGCCGCAGGCCGAGCACCTCGCAGCGACGCAGCCCGCCCAGCAGCATCGCCAGCACCATCGCCCGATCCCGGCGCGTCCGCAGCGCTCCCAGCAGCGCGTCGACCTCGGCCGGCGAGAGCACCCGCGGCAACGTCCGCGGCGTGCGCACCAGGCGCACCCCACCGCGGCCACGACGGCCGGCCCGGCGGCCCGCCAGCCCACGCGGCACCGGATTGCTCCCCACCCCGGCATCGCCGCGCGCGAGCAGATACTCAAACAAGCCCGCCACGCTCGACAACCGCCTGGCGATCGTGCGCGCCGCCAACCCCGCCTCGCCGTCCTCGATCCGCACCACCCTCTCGCCGCGGCGCGGCGCGCGCTGCTGGGCCAGAAACGCGAAGACATCGGCCGCGGTCACCTCCGCCGGCTCCTTGGCGACCACCTCGAAGAACACCTTCAAGTCGTAGGCAACCGCCAGCCACGTGTTCCTCGCGCCCCGCGCGCCGACGAACTCGAGATAGCCATCCACCAGCGGATGCCCCAACGTGATCGAGACAAGATCCGGCCCGTCCATCGACCGGACCAAACACGGCACGAACGTCATCGCGCAGCTCCTTGAACTCGGGAACGGAACGCAACGATCGACCCCCATCCGGACGGCGCGCACGCGGTAGGCGCTGCGCTCCGGCCGCCCTCCGGGCGACCTCCGCTACGCGCCCACCGCGTAGCCAGGCCGAGCACCAACCCGACGACCAGAGGTCCACGACGAGATCCTCGGCGGCGCAGCCATATCACCCGCATATCCAACACGCCGATCTCGGAATCACGTCCGTGTACCTGCAGGGCTTCGACAGCGCGGAGATAGATGAGTTCAATCGACTTCACGCGCGCCCGAGCCGTCGGCACGTGGCTCCGCCGCGAGGGCCACGGCATTCGCCTCGACCACCGTGTGCTCACCGTCGACGGCCGCATGCCCGACACGTTTCGCTCGGCCGGATGGGACGCCCCCGTCGACCCTGCGAGCGCCGTCGCAAAGCTCAGGTCCGAGGGCGTCGCCATCGACGACCACGCCCGCGCAGCGAAATCGCAGCGCTTCTCAGCGAGCGACTGGCGCCCGGAGCGACTGAGCGTGTAGCGACTGCCCCTCGGACCGAAACGGGGCACTTCGAGAGCGGTCGGCGCGGCCGGGGGCCAGGCTCCGGCCCGGTCCGGGGACAGTTGTATATACGCGCGATACGCGGTATATGCTCCGTCGTGTGACGAAGCACCTGGTCGATCTCGACGAAGACGCGCTGAACGCCGCTCGCGCCGAGCTGGGCACAACGACGATCAAAGACACCGTCAACGAGGCGCTGCGTCGCACCATCCAGCGTCGCCGCCCACGCGTCGTCGCCGCGCTGGACACGCTGGCCGCCGCCGATCTGGACGATCGCGCCGACGCATGGCGCTGACTCACCTCGTCGACACAAGCGCGCTCAAGCGACTTGGCAGCCCCGAGGTCCGGGCGGCGATCGAGCCGCTCGCAGCCGCTGGCGTTCTTGGCCGCCCCACGATCTGCGATCTCGAGGTTGGCTACTCGGCGCGAAACGCCACAGAATGGGATCGGCTGATCGGCTCACTGGATGCGTTCGCCGCCGTGGAGACCACCGCGGCGCACGTGCGTCGGGCGCTTCAGGTCCAGCGCCTGCTTGCGCAACGCAGCCAGCGCGGGCGGAAGATCCCCGACCTGCTCGTCGCAGCAGCTGCCGAGGAACACGATCTCACCGTCCTGCATTACGACGGCGACTTTGACCTGATCGCAGAACTGACCGGTCAGCGCTGTCATTGGATCGTGCCCGCTGGCAGCGCCGACTGACCGTCGCACCGCCCACAGAAATCCCAACGCCATCGCTCTGCGCGAGCAGCGGCGCTCCCGCCCCACTCGGCTGCTGCGCGCATCACGCCACGGGATGGCTCGGCAAATGTCGCCTATGCAGCTCATAGCGCAGCAAATTCGACATCGACCGTGACCAGAGCGCTCCTGTGCGCGAGAGTAAGCGTCGTGCAATCGTCTCCTCGACCACGAGTGTCGAGAAGTGAGCGGATATCGCTCACAATTCGACATCGATCGCGCTCGGTTGCCCACCGCGGCCGGGATGCCGAGCAGCACTGTGCTCTCGTCGCAGGAGCGCTGCTTCTGACGGATCCGCGAGGGCCATCCGCGCACGGCATAGTCCCGCCGGCGAGAGTGAGCGCGCGGACCGGCAGCGAAGCAGCGGCCTTCGTGTCGCTGGGCGCGAGGAGCAGCTCTGTCGCCGGCGAGTGTTGTGCGTACGCGACGCGGTGTGAGCAGCGCGCTAGCGTCGCGAGTGCCGGAGCGATTCGCGGCTACGGGGCGTTGTTGTTCTGCTCCCACGGTCTGTGGCCGCGGGAGTTGAGGATGCCGTCGTCGAGCAGGAGTCGATGGCGCACGCGTTCGGCATGCAGTTCGATCGTCGTTCTGTGCCCTGCGGTTGGCCTGCTCGATGGCCTCGCGAGCCGCGGGCTTCTTGATCGCTTGCCCCTGGAGCTTGGCCGCAAGCGTCACCTGTGTCTGCTCGAGCGCCTCGAGCGCGGCGAGCAGCTGCCGGCGCTCATCGACGAGCGCTCGGACCGACCAGCCGCGTCTTGCACGATGACGCAGGCGCAGCCGCAGACGTTGCGTCGTCGGCAGGCAGCGGCGGGGCGACCTCGGGGCGTAGCTGGGTCGGGACGCGGTCATCGGCGTTCAGCGTTGAGCGTACGGATCCGACCGCGCAACAAGGCGGTGGTCGGCGCGTAAGCTCAGGCTCGTGGGCGACTCGGTGGCGACCTCGGTGGCGGTGTCGCCGGTCTGAGCGCCGCCCACGAGCTCGCCGAGCGCGGCTTCGATGTCACGCTCTACGAGTCGCGACTGGAGCTGGGCGGCAAGGCGCGGAGCATGTCCGTTCCCGGCTCTGGCACGGACGGCCGCGCCGACCTGCCCGCCGAGCATGGCTTTCGCTTCTTTCCCGGGTTCTACCGTCACTTGCCCGACACGATGCGTCGCATCCCGGTCGAGGGTCGCGCTGACGGCGTCGCCGGCAACCTCGTCGGGTCGACGCGGGTGCTCTTCGCGCAGGCGCAGGGACGCAACGAGCTCGTCGGCCCCGCCCGTGCGCCGCGGACGATCGGAGACCTGACGGCGCTCAACCGCTTTCTGCGCGACTGGGCTGTTCAGGTCGGCATCCCGCTGCAGGAGCAGATCGCCTTCACCGAGCGCTTGCTCACCCTCCTGACCAGCTGCGACGAGCGCCGCTACGAGCAGTGGGAGCAGCTGAGCTGGTGGGAGTTCAGCGGCGCCGAGCAGCGCAGCGAGGCATTCGGGAAGTTCCTCGCCGACGGGCTCACGCGCAGCCTCGTGGCGGCCCGCGCGCGCGAGATGAGCGCGCGCACCGGCGGGTACATCCTGCTGCAGCTGCTCCTCGACTTGACGCGTCATGGCGGCAACGCCGATCGCGTGCTCAACGCGCCCACCAACGACGCGTGGATCACGCCCTGGATCGCGCACCTCGAGGACCTGGGAGTCACGTTCCGCCTCGGCGCGCCCGTCGTCGGGATCGCGTGCGTCGACCGGCGGATCGCGAGCGTGTCGATCGCCGGCGGCGAGGACGGTGCGGCCGAGCGCGTCGAGGCCGACCACTACATCGCGGCACTCCCGGTCGAGCAGCTGCGGCTGCTCGTCAGCCCCGAGATGCGGCGCGCCGAGCCGCGGCTCACCGGTCTGGAGCGCCTCGTCACGCGCTGGATGAACGGGCTCATGTTCTATCTCGACGAGGACGTCGCGCTCGTGCACGGCCACGCGATCTACATCGACTCCGAATGGTCGCTGACGTCGATCTCGCAGGCGCAGTTCTGGGACGGCGTCGACTTGGAGCGCTACGGCGACGGCCGCGTGCAGGGGATCCTGTCCGTCGACGTGTCGGAGTGGGAGCGCCCGTCGAAGCGCACCGGCAAGACCGCCTCGAAGTCCTCGGCGCAGGAGATTCGCGCGGAGGTCTGGGCGCAGCTCAAAGACCATCTCGACGACGGGACGCTGGGCGACGAGAACGTCGTCGCCTCGTTCCTCGATCCGGCGATCGTGTTTCCGAACCCGACGAGCGCGACGAACCTCGAGCCGCTGCTCGTCAACACGGCCGGCTCGTGGCAGGACCGGCCGGACGCGAAGACGCGGATCTCCAACCTCTACCTCGCGTCGGACTTCGTTCGCACGCACACCGACCTCGCCACGATGGAAGGCGCAAACGAAGCCGCCCGCCGAGCCGTCAACGCGATCCTCGAACGCAGCGGCTCGCGCGCGCCGCGCTGCTCGATGTGGCCCTTGCAGGAGCCGCCGATCTTCGGCCCGGCGCGCGCGGCCGACAAGCTGCGCTGGAAGGCGCTGCGCCGCAAGGCAAAGCCGCTGTTGCAGGTGGCCCCTGACGGCGCGCTGGAACCGACCGGGCCGCTTGCACGGATCCTCGTGGACTGGCTCCCCCGGATCCAGCGCCGCGGCCGCAGATAAGGCGCTCGACACAAGCAGCGCACGCCCGTGCGGCCTTCGCGCTCGTGGCCGCGGCTAGCGCTTGCGCGTGATCGTCAGCCGCACGGTGCGGGTGCGCGCTTGGTCGGCGTGGCGGGCCGTGATCGTGACCCTCGCGTTCAGCCGGCCCGCGCGGCGTAGGGCGGTGCGGGCCGTCCGCGACAGGGTGAAGCGGATCGTCGCGGACTTGCCGGCGGCGATCGTCGTGGTGGAGGTGGCGATCTGCGGGCTGCCGGGGGCGACGCGCCGGGCCCTGGCCACGACCGTGCAGCTCGGCGCGACCGCCGGGCACGCGATCCTCGGTCGCGTGAGCCGCACCGCCCCGCTGGCCGGAGCCCCGACGGTCAGGCGCGTGCCGGGGCCGATCTCGGGCGGTAGTGCGCGCTGGACCGAGGGCGCGGGCGGGGGCACCGGGGGTGGCGGCGGCACGCCGGGGAGCACCGGAGGCGGAGGCGGGGAGGCCGGGGGCGCAACCGGCGGGGGCGGCGGAGGCGGCGGGGGCGGAGGCACCGGGACGGCAACCGTGAAGGCGCGCGACGCGACCGGGCCGACGTTGCCGACGGTGTCCGTTGCCCGGACCTCGAAGACCGCTGCGCCGTCGGCCAGCGCAGGCGTCGTGTACGGCGAGGAGCACGCGCTGAATGCGCCGCCCGCAGGCGCGCTGCCCGCGCGGCACGCGAACGTCACGCTCGCGTCGCTCGAGGAGAAGGTGAACGTCGGCGTGGCAGTGGTCGTCGTGCCGGAGGGACCGTCGCCGATCGAGACCGCCGGCGCGACGCCGTCGACGGTGAACGCGCGCGCCGCGACCGGGCCGGCGTTGCCGGCCGCGTCGGTCGCCTGGACCGCGAACACGGCCGCACCGTCGGCGAGCGGCGCCGTCGTGTGCGGCGACGTGCACGGTGCGAACACACCCGGGACAAGCGGCGTCCCCGCGCGGCACGCGAGCGTCACGGCGGGCTCGCTCGCGGAGACCGTGAATGTCGGTGCCGGCCCGGTGACCGGCGGACTGGCCGCGATCGACGCCACCGGCGCGATCGTGTCGACGGTGAACGGCCGCACGGTCGGGTCGCCGGGGTTCAGCGCGGTGTCGGTCGCCTTGACCTCGAAGGTGTGCACGCCGTCGCCAAGCGCCGGCGGCGTGTACGGCGAGTCGCAGGACGAGAACGCCGCCACGTCGACCCGGCACTCAAACGCCGAGCCGGCCTCCGAGGCCGTGAACTCGAACGTCGGCGTCGGGTCGGCGGTCGGGCCGGAGGGGCCGCCCGACACGGACACCGTCGGCGCGGTGAAGTCGAAGCCGGTCAGCGCCGCGAGCAGGTTGGGCAGCGGGCCGATGTGGCCGGCGGGGGACGCGGCCTGCGCCGTGCCCGTCGCGACGAGCCGGTTGCGGATCGCGAGCGGGGTCGGAGCCCGGCCGCCCGTCGCGCGCTGGAACACGCTCGAGTACAGCGCCGCGGCGGCCGCGACGATCGGCGACGCGCTCGAGGTCCCGTTGAACGCGGCGCGGTAGTAGGCGTTCCGGCCGTCGGCGCTGTAGAGGCTGCCGTAGCCCGTCGTGGTCACGCACTGCCCCCAGCCTTGGAGGTCCACCCTGCTGCCATAGGTCGAGAAGCCCAGGCGCGCGTTCGCGGTTCCGGGACAGGTAAGGCCGGGCACGCCGCTACCGGCGCCGGCGCCGACGACGATCGCCCCCGAGTCGGCCTTGCCGCCCGGAAACGGCGAGCCGTACGCCGCCAGGTCGAGGTCGACGCCGCCGTTGCCCGCGGCCTCGACGACGACGATCCCGCTCTGCGTGGCCAGCCGGACCGCGTCGTAGACGGCGTCCCAGTACTCGCTCGGGACGAAGGGGTCGATCTCGCTTCCGGTGCCGGCGATGCCGTAGGCCTGCTGCTCGATCAGGATGACGTCGCCCGGCTGCAGGCTCTGGCGCGCGACGTTCACCGCGTTGGGCAGGGTGTAGCCGGCGGTGGAGCTGGCGTTGACCACCCCGATCCCGGACCCCGTCGCCAGCCCGGTGACGCCGAACGCGTTGTCGGTCGCGATCAGCTCGCCGAGCACGGCCGTTCCGTGGTCGTCGTCGTCGAACGGATCCAGCGGGGTGCCGTTCGGGATCAGGGCGGCAGCCGCCGCGGCGAGGTCCTCGTGCTCGAAGTTCCACGAGTACTCGATGTCGACGATCTTCGCCTCCGCGCCCCGCCCGCCGGACATCCCGGCGATCGCGCCGACGTCGATGCCCACGGGCGCGGCGTTGCGGTAGCGCTGGCGGGCCACGAAGCTCGGCGTCGCCGGCGGCGGCGCCGGCCGCGGCTCGGGCATGACGCTGTCGACGCCCGCAAGCGAGCTCAGCTCCGCCACGAGCCCGTCGCGCTCGGCGCCGTCCGAAGCGACGATGCGGAAGTGGCGGGTGAGGTCCGGCACGTCGCGGTTGCCGGCTGCGAGGAGCCGCGCGCGGCCGGCGTCGAGGCTCGCTTCGGACTGCTCGAAGAGCCGCTCGACGCGCACGACGCGATGACGCGCGAGGACGTCGTTGACGGCCGCGCCGCGAGCGCGCGTCGCGGCGACGAAGCGCTCGCCGCTCAAGCGCACGTCGGAGCCCGGGTCGAAGCTCAGCTGCAACGCGACGTCGCCGGATCGGCGCGCGCCAGCCGTGCCGGCGACCGCGGACGCGCTCGCGGCGCCAGCCGTGCCGCCGACCGCGGACGCGCCCGCGGCGCCAGCCGTGCCCGCGCACGCGGACAGCGCCAGCCCGCAGCAGAGCAAGCCCGCGGCACCCGTGCGGAGCCAGCGTCGCGCCACTCTTAGCGGCTGCTCATCGAGACGATCCGTCATCTCGAAGGATGACGGTAGCGCGTCGGACCTTCAGCGCCGGCGATTGATCGTCAGCTGGACCGTCCGCTTCGCTTGGGCGCTGCCGTGGCGCGCCGTGATCGCGGCGCTCGCCTTGATCCGGCCGAGACGCCTGAGCCTCGCTCGGGCCGACGCGTTGAGCCGGAAGCCGATCGTCGCGGACTTGCCGGCGGCGATCGTCCGCGTCGCCGTGCCGATCTGCGTCTTGCGGCCCGAGACGAGCTTCGCCGTCAGGGAGACCGAGCAGCTCGGCGGCAGGCTCGGACACGTGATGCGCGGCCGCGGCAGCGTCAGCGCTCCGTTGCCGGCAGCGCTGACGGTCAGCTTGGCGCCCGGTCCGAACGTCGGCGGCGCGGGCGGCGGCGCGACGGGCGGCGGCGGTGGCGGCGGGGTGGCGACACGGACCGCCGGCACCGCGACCGTGAACGCGCGCGACGCGGCCCCCACGTTGCCGGCGGCGTCCGTCGCCTGGACCTCGAACACGCTCGGCCCGTCGGCGAGCGCCGGCGTCGTGTGCGGCGAGGCGCACGCGACCGGCGCGCCCAGCGCCAGCGGCGCGCCCGCGCGGCAGGCGAGCGTCGCGCCCGGCTCGCTGGCGAACGTGAAGGTCGGCGTGGCCGTGGTCGACGGCTCCGGCGGACCGTCGACGATCGACACCGCCGGCGCGACCGTGTCGACCGTGAACGCGCGGGTGGTGGCCGTGCCGGGGTTCAGCGCCGCGTCGGTGGCTCGCACCTCGAACGTCGCCGCGCCGTCGGGCAGCGAGGACGTCGTGAACGGCGAGCCGCACGGCGCGAACGCGGCCGCGCCGACCCGGCACTCAAGCGTCGAGCCCGGCTCGGACGCCGCGAAGTCGAAGGTCGGCGTCGCGTCGTTCCCGGGGCCGGAGGGCCCGGCCGAGAACGCGACGGTCGGCGGCGTGAAGTCGAAGCCCGTGGCGGCCGCGGCGGCGTTGGGGAGCGGCCCGATGTGGGTGCTGTCGCCGGCGAACTGCGGCGTGCCGGTCGCGATCAGGCGCTGGCGAACGGCGAGCGGGCTCGGCGCCCGGCCGCCCGTGACCGCCTTGAAGATGCTCGAGAAGAGGGCGGCCGCGGACGCGACGATCGGCGCGGAGCTCGACGTCCCGCTGAAGGTCGAGGTGTAGTGGGCGTTCAAGCCGTCCGCGTTGTAGAGGTTGCCGTAGCCGGTCGTGGTGACGCACTGCCCCCAGCCCTGAAGGTCCACCCGGGCGCCGTAGGTCGAGAAGGACATGCGGGAGTTGGGCGACCCGGTGCACGCGCCGGTCCCGCTGCCCGCGCCGACGATGATCGCGCCGGAGTCGGGCTTGCCCCGGGGAAACGGCGTGACGTATCCCGCGCCGTCGAGGTTCACGCCGCCGTTGCCGGCGGTCTCGACGACGATGATCCCGGCCTGGGTCGCGAGCTTGATCGCGTCGTACTCCGGCGTGTCGTACTCGGGCGCCACGTAGGAAGGCCCGTCAATCCCGGAGTTCGGGACGCCGGGCGTCTGCTGCTCGACGAGCATGACGTCGCCCGGCGTGAGGTTGAGGCGCGCGACGTTGATGGCGTTGGCCACCGAGAAGCCGCCGGTGCCCGCCGTCGAGTTCGAGTTGACCATGCCGATGCCCGCGCCGGCCGCGAGCCCCGTGACGCCGAACGCATTCGGCGTCGCGATCATCTCGCCGAGGACCGCCGTTCCGTGCCTCGCCTGCTCGCCGGGGAACGGATCGGAGGGCGTGCCGTTGGGAATCAGGCCGCCGACGGACTTGGCGAGGTCCTCGTGCGCGGTGTTCCACGCGTACTCGATGTCGATGATCTTGACGTTCTGTCCGGTCCCACCGGCGAGCCCCGCGAGCGCGGCGACGCCGATGCCGCCGGGCGCGGCGAAGCCGTAGCTCTGCAACGACGTGTAGTCGCCGCTGGCGGGCGGCGGTGGCGGCTTGCGCGCGGCGACCACCTCGTCCACGGCCGGCAGCGCGTCGAGCGCGGCCAGCAGGCGGTCGCGCTCGTCGCCGCCCGACGCGACGATGCGGTAGTGGCGGTTGAGGTCGGGCACGTCGCGCACGCCGGCTGCGAGCAGCCGGCGGCGGGTCGCGTCGAGGCTCGCCTCGGACTCCCTGACCAGGCGCTCGACGCGTACGACGTCGTGGCGCGCGACGACGGCGTTGACGTCCGACGCGGCGGCGCGCGTCGTTGCGGCGAAGCGGTCTCCGCGCAGCCGCAGCTTGGCATCCGGCGCGAAGCTCACCTCCAGCGCGACGTCCGCGGTGGCGCCGGACGCGACCGCGGGACCCGCCCACGCGCCGGCGACCAGCGCTGGCAGCAGCGCCGCGGCGACTGCCGCGGCCCGGATCCTGGCCGCCCGTGGCGACGGAGCATCGAGACGATCCTTCACCTCGGGGGTGCAAGCTACCTCGGGCGGGCCGGCGCGTGGGAAAACCCGCCACGGCCTGTCCCTTTCTCCGACGCGGCGGCGCAGCCTCGTCGGCGCTCGTCAGCCTTCGTCGAGCTTCGGGACCGGGGGCGCGCGGTCGATGCGCTTGGAATCGCCCTTCGCGACGTCCTGCAGGATGCGTTCCGTCGGCCAGTCCGCGATCGCGAGCAGCCGCCGGTTCTCCGCGGTGGCGGGCAGCGACCGCGCTTCGCCGAACGTCTGGACCTCGCGCTGGATCGGCTTCGCGCCGGTGCCACACGGCTTCGACCAGTTGGTGATCTCCATCCTGCGCGGCAGCAGCGTCTGCGCGTCGAGGACGTACTCCCAGCGCGTGCAGGTCGTGTCGCCGGCCTCCATCCGGAAGCGCAGGTCGCCGCCGGCGGTGCGCCCGACCGGCTTGAGCTCATCGCTGCGGTAGGCCTCGCGTAGCTGGTCGACGAGCGTGAGCGGGCCCTGCAGCCGGCCCTTCGGCAGCCAGATCTGAAGCTCGCCGCGGCCGCCGCCCCGGGGGTAGTCGTAGTTGTCGCGGGCGGTGACGTGCAGCGGGTTCCACGAGCGCGAGTCGATGATGCGACCCGAGCGATCGGTCATGGTCGTCGAGTCCTCGTCGGTGGGCGGCTTGTCGAGCGGCCCCTCGCTGATAAGGATGCGGAACTGCACCGCCTGGCCGGCGCCGGCCAGCGTCCACTGGCGCATGTTGATCGTCCGGCGCGGGTTGATCGCGCCCGTTCCGCTGGAGTCCGAGCGGATGGTCGTCGAGAGCTCGACGATGCGGTTCGGGGCGGTGATCGCCGCCTCGGCACGCTCGAGCAGCGTGGGGCCGCCGTCCGTCGCGTCGCGGGTCGGCGCGAGCGCGATCGCGATCGCGAGACATACGCCCGCGGCGACGGCGACGGGCAGCAGCACCCAGCGCCGGCCCGGCATGCGGCGGCGCGGCGGCGGCGCGACGCCGGTCGCGGGCCCGGGCTCGGGCTCGGGCCGCGCGGCGCTCGCGCGCTCGAGGATGCGCTCGGCGGCGCCCTCGGCCGGATCGGGCACGTCCGCGCGAAACTCGCGCAGCAGGTCGTCCACGTTGCTCATGATCCAGCCTCCGTTGTCTCCGGGACGATCCCCGCCGCGGCCAGCTGGCGCGTCGCGACCGCCCGAGCGCGGCTCAGCCAGCCCTTGACCGTGCCGACCGGCACCTCCAGCGCCGTGGCGACCTCCTGGTAGGAGAGCTCCGCGACGGCATACAGCAGCAGCGCCTCGCGATGCTCGGTGCGCATCTTCGCCAGCGCGCGGGCCAGGGCCCGGCCCTGGCCCTCGTCGACGTGCGCGGACTCCTCGACGGACGCGGCCGCCGGGTCCACGCCGGTGCGGGCGTAGGCGCGGTACATGGCGGCCTCGCGCCGGGCGTGGCCGCGCAGCAGGTTGTTGGCGATGCCGAACAGCCACGGCCGGGCGTCCGGCCCGCTCGCGCGGAACGAGCCCGCACGGCGGCACGCGCATTCGAAGGTCTCGGCCACGACGTCCTCCGCGTCGGCGCCGATGCGCCGTGCGACGAAGCGATGCAGCGCGACGTGGTGGCGATCGATCAGCGGCGCAAGCGCGCCCGTCTCGCCGCCCGCGACGGCTGCCAGCAACTGAGCGTCGGTGTGCGTGTCGATCATCTAACCGGTAACCGCACGAGCGGCTCTCCGGGTTACACCCAATCTACGACTGCTTGAACGGCAGCGAGACGTGGAACGTCGTGCGACCCGGCGCGGAGTCGACGGTGATCGAGCCGTCGTGGCGGTCGACGACGATCCGCCGCGCCGTCTCCAGGCCGCCTCCTTACACCAATCCCCATCCCTCCACCCAACACATCCACATCAACCATCAATCATCTCACCACCCACCCTCACTACCACCACACCACTTCAATACATCACATCGCTACCATAACCCAGATGTAACGAGGAAACCGATTCGCTCACCGATAGCGCCAGCACACCATCTCGCTAGCAGCGCCTCTACCTCGAGCCTCTGCGCGGTCGCGCCAGCGCTCAGCCAGGATCATGACCCGGTGGATGGTGTCAGCGTCGAGATCGATCGCCTCGAATGCCACGAACGGTGGCTCGTCGGCCGCGAAACGGGCAAGCTCGCCGTGCTGAGGTTGCGTGGACCGGAAGCGCAGCTCGACCTCGACCTCGCGGACGATCATCAAGTTGGGGGCAAGGTACTCCCGCAGACACGCGAGAGCATCGACCTCAGCGAAACCAGAACGGGCCCGCGTCACTCAGCAGGAGCGGCTCCTCGCGGATCAACCCCATCAGTGCGGCAGATCGTCCTCGAGCCCGCTATCTCCCGGTGCAACGACATCGTGGCGACCCTGAAGCAACTGCTGAAGCTCTTCATCGTCGATGAGCCCCAGGCTAGCCACGCTACGTGCCGTCGCAGTCATCCGTGCGGGAAGACGGGGAAGAGCACCTTGCTCATGCAGACGCGCGAGCTCGTCGGTGAGCTGCGAGACGCCGAGTGCCGACAACATTCCGCGATGCTGGCCGGTATCGATCTCCGCATGCAGGCGCCGGGCCTGCGCCTGGCTCAGACAGCCCGCGTTGCAGGCGAATGCACATGCTCTTGACCGCGATGCCGAAGAACGCGCCCGCGCGCACACGAACGCGAGATCTCGAGCGAGATCAGGATGCCGGTCAACCCAGTTGCGCACGCCGGCACGGGGCCAGGAACGCGCCGGCGAAGTAGTTGGCCGCAACCTCCTCGAGGTCGCCGGGACTTCCGAAACGTCGCCACTCGCGTCCACACGCTGCCGATAGCCGAGACAGCGGCGTCCGAACTCGTGGGCCAGCGTGAACCGCTACGCACCGGCAGAAACCCCGTTGACGAAGATGTAGGCGTCATCCCGCGGCACATACATGCCGGCACCTGCTTGGCAGCGCCGCACGTGACCGAGATCCCGGCAAGATCCTCAACCGCGCGAGAATGTCGCCAAGCGGAGCCTCTACACCAAGGCCCAGATCACGCGCGCCCGTTCTGCGCGTTCTCCTCGTCGATTTCGCGCGGCCGCGAGCACGCGACAACCTCAGACTCCGAGCGCCAGCAGGTACTCGAAATCGTCGATCACGCACGCGTACTCCACAGCCTCCGTCGATCGCCTTCGCGCGCAGCAGCAACGCCTCCTCACCTCACCAAACAGGATGAGATCGCTGCCTACTCCGAGAAACGACGCAAGCAGCGCAACCTCCCGCGCCGCCAGCCCTCGATCGCCCGATTCGATCCGCGACAGCCGACCACTTGGTCAACCCGAGCCGCTGACCGAGTTCAGCCTGCGATGCGCCTCGTGCGAGCCGAAGCTCACGCACCCTCTCTCCGATCGTCTCCACTCTTCCCATCGCCAGCCTTCCCGTTCGTCCACTGATGCACCAGCATCGCACGTCGTTGCTACTTCAGCAACTTATTGCATGCCAGTCGGACGAAAGTTGCTCGCTGTCACGCCTGCTTAACGGCAGCCAGACGTGGAACGTCGTGCGGCCCGGCTCGGAGTCGACGGTGATCGAGCCGTCGTGGCGGTCGACGACGATCCGGCGCGCGGTCGTCGAGGCCGAGGCCCGTGCCCTTGCCGACCTCCTTCGTCGTGAAGAACGAGTCGAAGATGTGCTCGCGGACCTCCGGCGGGATGCCGGGGCCGTCGTCGGAGATGTCGACGATCGCGCACTCGCCGTCGCGCCGGGTGGCGATCGTGATCGTGCCCGCTTCGCCGAGCGCGTCGATCGCGTTGTGGATGAGGTTCGTCCAGACCTGGTTGAGCTCCGAGCCGCGGATCGTGAGCTTCGGCAGGCTGCGGTCGTAGTCGCGCACGATCTGGATCCGCGTGTGCTTGAGCTTGTGGCCCATGATCACGAGCGTGCTTTCGAGGCCCTCGTGCAGGTCGACCTCGACGAGCCCGCCGCGGTCCATGTAGGCATACGTCTTCACCGCGCCGACGAGGTCGGACATCCGCTGCGTGGAGTCCTTGAGCTCGGCGACGAGGTCGTCCGCGGTGAGCGTCGCCGCGACCCACTTCAGCGCCTTCGGGGTCGCGGGCCCCGCGAGCGCCGCGACCTGCTCGAGCCATGCCACGTCGACGCCCGCCGCCGCGAGCGGCTCGGCGATCTCCCACGGCTACGGCACGCCGAGGTCCTCGAGCGCGTCCTGCAACGCGTCCTCCGCGTCGGCGGCGTCGAGGGCCGCGAGCGCCGAGCGCCGCGCCGCGCCGTCCATCGCCTGCTGATGCAGCGCGAGCAGCTGCCCGGCTTCCACCCGCTCGACGCCCGCCTCGACGAACGCGCGCAACGCGTAGTCGATCGTGTGCAGCGCGCGGGCGAGCTGGTCGGCGGCGCGCTGGGCGGCCGCGGCGGGGTTGTTGAGCTCGTGCGCGAGGCCCGCGGCCATCTCGCCGAGCGACGCCAGGCGCTCGCGGTTCTGCTCGATGTCGTTCAAGCGCCGCACGACCGGCGCGATCTGCGCCATGACGCGCCTGTGCACCACGGCTGGGACATGATCAGCCGCTCGAAGTCCGGGCCCGCGATCAGCGCCATCCGGCAGTCGTCTCGGCCACCATGCGCACGCCCATGAGCCCGCCGGTCAGCACCGCGATCGCCCCGATCCACGTCGGCGCCCGCTGGCGGCCGACCGGCTCGGGGCGGTCGCCGTCCATGAGGAACGTGCGCGCGCTGCCGTTCAGCAGCAGCTGAAGGCCCGGCGCCGGCGCCCCCTGCTCGGCCAGGCAGTCGCCGGCCTGCACCTTGCGGCACGTCACGACGTCGAGCCACAGCGACAGCTCGGCGTCGGTGAGGTCGTCGAACAGGTCGATCCTGCGCAGGTCCTCGAGCGTGACGCCGTGCGCGTTCATGCGTCGAGCAGGTACTGGTGGATGAGCGACACCGCCATCGAGCCCTCGCCGACGGCGCTCGCCACGCGCTTGATCGAGCGGGCGCGGACGTCGCCGGCGACGAACACGCCGGGGACGCTCGTCTCGAGCAGGTAGGGATCGCGCTGTAGCGGCCAGCCGTCGCCCTGGACGTCGAGCCCGGCGAGGATGAAGCCGCGCTCGTCGCGCTTGACGACGCCGGCGAGCCAGTCCGTGCGCGGTGACGCGCCGATGAAGACGAAGCACGCGTCGACGTCGAGCGAGGACTCCGCGCCGTCGCCGTCGCGGATCGTCAGCGCCCGCAGCCGGTCGCCCTCGCCGTGGGCGGAGATCGCCGACGTGCTCGTGCGGACGTCGACGTTCGGCAGCGCGGCGAGCTGCTCGACGAGGTAGTGCGACATCGACTTCTCGAGCGACGGCCGCGCACGAGCATCGTCACCTGCCGCGCGTAGCCGGCGAAGTACACCGCGGCCTGGCCGGCGGAGTTCGCCGCGCCGATGATCACGACGTGCTGGTCGGCGCACGAGCGCGCCTCGGTCATCGCGGCGCCGTAGTAGATCCCCGAGCCGGTGCGCTCCCGAAGCCCGGGCGCGTCGTACTGGCGGTAGGAGACGCCCGACGCGATGATCACGCAGTTCGCGCTCAGCTCGCCGCCGCCGCGCAGCTCGACGATCCGCCCGGAGCCCTCGACGCGCAGCCCGGCCGCGTCCTTGATCGTGAGCAGCTCCGCGCCGAGGCGGCGCGCCTGGTCCGTCGCGCGTCGCGCGAGGTCGGACCCCGACAGTCCCGCCGGGAAGCCGAGGTAGTTCTCGATCCGGCTGGACTGGCCCGCCTGGCCGCCCGGCGCCTCGCTCTCGATCATGACCGTCCGCAGGCCCTCCGACGCGCCGTAGACCGCGGCGGCCAGCCCGGCGGGGCCGCCGCCGACGATCACGAGGTCGTAGTGGTCCTGCGACGGCGCCGCGCTGACGCCGAGGCGCTCGGCGAGCTCGAGCACGGTCGGGCGCTCGAGCACGCCGCCGTCCTCGAGCAGCACGACCGGCAGGCGGTCGTCGCGACGTCGGCGACCCGCAGCAGCTCGCGCGCCTCGCCCTCGCGCTCGATGTCCAGCCAGCGCGCCGGGACGCGGTTGCGCGCGAGGAAGTCGCGAAGGTCGTGGGAGTCCTTCGAGAAGCGGTGGCCGATGACGCGCACGCCGCCGGCTTCGAGCGCGGCGCCGGACTCCCACGTCGTCAGCAGGTCCTCGACGACGGGGAAGAGCTGCTCCTCGGGCGGGTCCCAGGGCTTGAGGAGGTAGTAGTCGAGCGCGACCTCGTTGATCGCGGCGATCGCGGCCTCGGTGTCGGCGTAGGCGGTCAGCAGGACGCGCTTGGCGTCGGGGACGATCTTGCGCGCCTCGACGAGGTACTCGGTGCCGGACATGCCGGGCATCCGCTGGTCGGCGATGAGCAGCGCGACCTGGTCGCCGCGGGTGCGCAGCTGGCGCAGGATGTCCAGCGCCTCGGCGCCCGACGGCGCGCGCAGGATCCGGTAGCGCTCGGCGAACGCGCGCCGCAGGTCGCGCGCGACGGCGGCGAGCACCGCCGGCTCGTCGTCGACGGCGACGATCGCGGGACGCCGCTCGCGTTCGGGAGGTGCGCTGCCATGGCCGACATCCTGCCATCCGGCCGGTATGGCCGATCGCGTACACCAGGTCGTGCGTGGTTGAGCCGCGAAATGTGGGTACACGCACTGCCCGGTAGGACCATGACTTTCGACGAAGCGCTCGGGCACATCCATGACCGCATCGGGCGCTGCGTGACCGTGTCCGTCAGGGGCGATTGGGATACCGGACCCCACGCGGCGATGGCGGCGACCGGCATCCTGCGAGCCGTCCCTCATGCTGCGATCCCCACGTTCAGCTTCGACGGAGCGCCGGACGTTCGCGTCAACATCGATGGAGCGCAGTTCTACGATGCCCGAGTGGACGGCGAGCAACTCACCGTGAGCCTCGGCGAGGAACTGCAGATTACGTTCAAGCCGTGTCTCTGATCGTCCTCGGCTGAGCGTTCACAACTCCAAAGCGAATCGTTCCGGGTCGGTGTAGTCGGGACTTTGCGACGTCCCTGCGTCTCCGATCGTGTGCGGATGTGTGCAATGTGCCTGTGCGACGATCTCCGGGGCGACCGACCTCTCGTCATACGCGCAGAGAGCGGTCAAGGGAGCAGCGCTGAACACGAGATTGAGGAGCGACTCGTATCGAGTCCAGAGGCGAACCTGGGCGTCGGACCGCTCCTTCCACGCGGGCTGACCGACGAGCCGAACCCAGTTTGCGCCGGCTTTGAGCTTGGCGTCGGCAAAGGATCTGTACGCCTGCAGAGCCGCGATGGGTGTGCTGTACCAAGTGCTCGCATCGACGAACGTGACGCCTCGCGCCTCAGTGCCGAGGTAATCGCGGAGAAGCTCGATATTGGCGGCGCTGGTCACGGCGAGCGTGGCTTCCGAGCGCTCGATTCCTTCGGCAAGATACGGTCCGGCGAGGCTTCGGAACTGCTCGTCGGTGCGGTAGCAAAATGCTGAATGGCTCAGCATGGTCGGGCGCGGCAGGCCGCCATCGATGAGGTAGTCGGTGCTGACCCCCAGGGCTCGCGAGAGCGCCGCGAGCGTGCTGGGCCGCGGGTTCGTGCGCCGGCCCGTTTCCACCTGCGCGATGGCCGACCAGCTGACGTCGGCATGAAACGCAAGGGCTTCCCTGCTCCAGCCGAGTCGTTCTCGCGCCGCTCGCACGCGGGCTCCGATCCCCCAGAAGCGATCGACATGCAACGCATCATACCCGTTGGTACGGTTGACTATGTCAACTGACACACCTGGATCGGGGATGACTGAACCCAACGCTCGGTCAGAGCATGTCCGTCGCAACGTCGCCGCGGCGGTCGAGGCGGTACTCGATGCACGCGGCCACCTCCCGAAGCTCAAGCAGATCTTCGAGCAGACCCGAGTGCCGATGGTGATGGCCGATGCGCAACGTCGCTTCGTCGAAGTCAACGATCCCGCGCGGGTGTGGTTTCGCCTCGGCCAGCAGGGTGCGCGGCCGTTCGCGGTCGACGACCTCACGCCAGCGAGACCTGATGTGGACCTCGTCTACTGCGGAGTCGCACACATCCTGCCGGGGCTGCACCTCTTCGCGTTCGCGCCCGCGGATTGGCCCGCGTCCGAGCTCGACGCGGTTGCGGACGACCACCCAGACGCATCCGCCGCGCTCACGCCCCGCGAGATCGAAGTACTCACGCTCGCGGCGGAGGGACTCAACGGACCCGCCGTCGCCCGCGAGCTTCGCATCAGTCTCGCAACTGTGCGTACGCACCTGGCGAACAGCTACGAGAAATTGGGTGTGGGCAATCGCGCCGCGGCCGTCGCCAAGGCGATGCGCCTCGGAGTGATCCGGTAGCGCATGGCTCTCTAGTAGTGCATTCGGCCGATGGTGCTTCCCTTCGAACGGCCCGATACTGCCCGGATGTCCGCGCCCGAGCGACTCGGCCGCAACCACGAAGAGTTGCACCGCCCGCGCGAATGACCCTCGGCTGCGGCGGTGCTAGCGCTGCTGACACTGGCGGGCTGCCGTCCGACGCCGCGTCGTCGGGCCCACCCGGGTCTGCACTGAACGCGGGTGCGCTGGGCCGGTTCGGAGCGCAGACGGCAGTGCATTTGCAAGCCGGTTTCGAGCGATCACGACACGCGATGCTGATCGCCGACGACAACCGCCGATGGGTGACGGCAAACGAGCCGGCCAGCGTACTGCTGGGAATCGACGGCGCAACGATCCCATGGCGGACGATGGACGACATCACGCCCGCGGACGAGCGCAGCCGCTTGGCCGAGCAGTGGCGCTCCTTCTTGAGCAGCGGGGCGGCCGAGGGCTGGTATCAGCTCGACCTCCCGGGACGCGGGCGCGTGGCGGTCGAGTTCAGCGCCATCGCCAGCGTGCTGGCCGGGCGTCATCTGACGGTGTTCATCGAGCCGGACGACACGGCGATCGTCCAGCCCCGGGGCACGGCTGCGAGACACTCCGCGTGGGCAGCCATCGCAGCCGAGGGCAGCGCGCGAGCGCAGTTGACCAAACGCGAGCGAGAGATCATGACGCTGATCGCCGCGGGCGGCCATAGCGGCGACATCGCGTCAGATCTGTTCCTCTCGTCCGAAACGGTCAAGACCCACGCGCAGAATGCGATGACCAAACTCGGGGCTCACACGCGGGCCCATGCCGTCGCGATCGCGCTTGTAACGGGACAGATCGACTGGTCGCGCGGCCGCACGACGCCAAACGCCTCGCCTCCCGATCTTCGCGAGATCACGTAGCTCCCGCGGCGCGACCGTGGTCTCGCAACGCCGTCAGGCGGCGGGGCGGCGGCGCAGCTCGACGACGGGCGCGTCGCGCGGGCGGTTGCGCCAGATGTCGCGCAGGCAGATCGCGTCGAGCACGAGCAGCGCGACGATGCCGCCGAGCACGACGATGATCAGCAGCGAGCGCGTGACGATCGACGTCGACTCCGACAGCTCGGCGCGCGCGACCGCGGCCGGGTCGTCGCGGTACAGCGGCGTGGCCTTGAACGCATCGCGCGCGACGTCGAACGCGGGCTTGGGCTTGCCGTCGTAGGCGATCAGCGCCTTGTTGTGGATCGCGTCGCGCACGAGCGGGTGCGCGCCGCCGTCCCACTTCGGCTTGACCGCGAACTCGCGCGACGTCCAGTAGATCGCGCCGCCCATGAAGCCGAGCCGGTCGATGATGTCGAGGTTGTCCTCGAGGTACTTCGACTGGAACGCGTAGGTCTGCTTGATGTCGGACGGGCCGGGCTCGGTCGCCTCGGCGCCGAACTCCGTCATCACGAGCGCCTTGCCGGGGTACTTCGCGTGCATCGCGCGCAGGTACGGCTCGAGGTCTGCGAGGTTCGCGGTCGAGCGCTCGGGCTTGCCCTCGTACCAGCCGTAGTACGAGTTGATGCCGAGGACGTCGAACGCGTCGTAGGTCCGCTGGCGGCCGATGCCGGGATAGGACAGGACGTCGACCGAGACCGGCAGGGTCGGATCGAGGTCGCGGGCGAGCTCGGCGGCGTTGAGCATCCACACGCGCGTCGTCTTGACCTCGTCGGGCTGCGGCGACAGCTCGTTGGCGATCGAGTGCGTGATGACCGACGGGTGGTTGCGCGCCGACAGGATCGTGTTGCGCACGACGTCGAGCTCGAAGGAGCGCTGGCCCGGCGTCTTGAGCCTGGCGTCGCGGTGGTAGACGGGCGACTGGCTCCAGACGAGGATCCCCTCCTCGTCGAAGCGCCGCAGCATCCGGTCGTCGAGCAGGTAGTGGGCGCGGGTGACGTTCGCACCGAGCTCCTTGAGCTCGTCGATCGTCGTCTCGATGTCGGCGTCCGTCATGCGCGGGCCCGCGGCCGGGGGTGTCCTCCTGGATCGACGCGCCGCGCAGGTCGAGCACGCGGCCGTTGAGGCGCAGCGCGCCGTTGACGACGGTGACCGTGCGCAAGCCGACGCGCCGGCGGTCGGACTGGATGACGCGGGCGCCGACGAGCGTGCGCACGGTCGCCTCGTAAAGGTTCGGGTGCTCGGGCTCCCAGAGCTTGGGGTCGCCCTTGACGCGCACCGTGTACCGGACGCGGACGCGCTCGCCCGGACGCAGCGTGCGGGGACGCCCGCTGCCCTCGGAGATCGCGCCTTCGGGCGAGCGCAGCGACAGCCGGACGGCCGGGCTCTGCGAGCGCGCGCTGCGGTTCTCGAGCCAGCCGTCGACGATCGCGTCCCAGCGGCACTTGGCGTTCTCGCCTTCGCCGCATGTCTGGCGCGGCATGACGCCGACGTCGTGCAGGACGACCGGCCCGCGCGCGACGAGCGAGACCGGCCGCGTGATCCCGCCCCAGTTCCACCAGCCCTCGCGGGTGCCGGGCGTGCGGCGGTTGTCGGCGCGGATGACGAGCATGTTTGGCTGGCCCGGCCTCAGGCCTGTCGCGGGGAGCTCGAACGGCGTATACGGGTCGGCGTGGGCGCCGAGCTCGACGCCGTTGAGCCACACGCGCGCCTTGCGCCGGATCTGCTCGAAACGCAGCCACCAGCCGGTGCCCTCGGCCGTCGCCGGCCCGGCGAAGCCGATGCGATACCAGCCGACGGTGCCCTTGAAGAGCTGTGCGAGGGGGCGCGCGTCGAAGACGTTGGGGACGGTCGTGGGCTCCCAGGTGGCGCCCATCCGCCCGCTCTGCCAGTTCGCGACGACGCCCCGGTCGGTGGGATCGGGCGAGTATTGCCAGCCCTGTGCGAGCGGCACGGGCGGCGACGGATCAGCGGCGGTCGCGCCTGCCGGGCACGCGACGAGGACGACGACCGCGAGCACAAAAGGCAGGACGCGCGACAACGTGGCCAACATGATGGCGTAAAGATCGGCAGCAGTGGCCGGTCGCCTTGAGCCCGGCTACGCCAGCTTCTCGAGACGCTCGGCGAGGCGGTTCATCCCGCGGGCCCTCGCGGCGGCTGCCGCGGCGGCGCCGTCGGTGGGGGCGTCGGGGGGTCGTTCGAGGTCGACGTCGCGCAGCGTGGCGATGTCCTGGAAGGCGCGGAGCGCGTCCGGATCGCCGGTCAGGGCACCCGCTTGGCGCGGCGTCATCGCGCCGGGCTTGCGCGCCGCGGCGATGACGCCCTCGAGTGTGCCGTGCTTGCGCAGGAGGTCGCGCGCGCCCTTCGCCCCGATGCCCTTCGCGCCCGGCAGGCCGTCGGACGGGTCGCCCCTGATGGCGATGAAGTCGGGCACCTGCTCGGGCTCGATCCCGTAGCGCTCGCGGACCTCGTCGGGGCCGACGATCTCGGGGCCGTCCTTGCCGCCGCGCGGGAAGAGGACCGTGACGTGCTCGCCGACGCACTGGAACATGTCGCGGTCGCCGGTGAAGAGCAGCGCGTCGCCGCCGGCGCTCGCCTCGACCTTAGCGAGCGAGCCGAGCAGGTCGTCGGCCTCGAGCTCTGGCGTGTGCAGCGTGGTCCAGCCGAACTCGTTGAAGAACGCTGGTGCGTCGGCCCACTGGCGCTCGAGCTCGCCGGGCATCGGCGGGCGGTCGGCGTGGTAGGGCTCGAAGGCCTCGGTGCGGTAGTCCGCCGCCTCGGCGCCGAAGCACAGCACGACCGCGCGCGGGCCGTGGCGCTCGACTTCGAAGAGGATGAGGTTGGCCACCCCGAGCAGCGCGTTGACGGGATGGCCGTCGTCGTCGGTGATGGTCTTCGGCAGGGCGAAGAACGCGCGGTAGAGCAGCGAGGGGGCGTCGACTGCGAGCAGCGGGCCGGGCACGGTGGGGAAGCCTAGTCGCCGCTCGGGCGGTTACCCGCGGGCGCTGAACGATCCGCGGATGGTGAGCGGGGTGCCGTCGGAGAACTCGCTGCCCATGACGGCGTCGACCTTGAAGCGGAGGTCGAGGCGCTTGCCGCACTGGACCTTCGTGAACGTGATCTTCCCGCTGGACTCCTCCTCGGCGGTCGATGCCTCGTTCCTCGCCTCGGCGGCGAACAGCTGGGCCTTGGTCGGCTTGTCGAAGACGAAGCTGTGGGGGAATCGGACGACCGGGTTGCGCCGGACGTCGGCGAGGACGGCGCTCATCGTCCAGACGGCACGCCTGGAGCCGGCCAGCACGTGCACGGCCGGCGTGCGCACGTCGGACGCCCACGGCCCGCACCACACGCGGATCGTCTGCTTGATCGGCACGACGGTTCCGTCGGCGCGCGTCAGGACGACCCCGTTGGCGATCCGGACGTCCGGAGTCGCGGCGGGCGCCGCGGCCGCGCCGGTGGCGGCGGCGAGCACGAGCAGCCCGATCGTGAGGCGCCTCATGTGCGGGTTCTACCACGCGGTGCGGAGCCCGTCATGCGGCTGCGGCCGCCGGCGGCCAAGGGCTTCGTTCGGACGACGGTCGCTGGTCCTCGGCCGAAGGGTTCCTCGCCGGCGAGGCTCAGCCCGGCCGAAGGGGTCCTCGCCGGCTTCAGGCTCAGCCCGTCCGGCAGGCGCCGCGGCACGGCCGGTCGCGGAAGCGCCCGGTCGAGAAGCCGAACGTGGCCGCGGCCTTGCGGGCGAGCTCTCTGTCGGCCTCGCTCGCGGCGAGGCCGCTGGCGATCCAGATCGTGAAGCGATGGCGGCCCGCCGTCGCGCCGGCGCGCTCCCAGCGCACGCCGGGCGCGCGATCGACGGCGTGGAAGTCCTCGGGAGCGGGCCACAGGCGCTTGGGGAGCGGCGGGAAGGCGGGCGCGGCGGGCCCCTTGCGTTCCTCCCGGATCCACAACAGGACGCCATCCGGCTCGAGCTCGGTCGCGGGGATGCGGTCCGGCAGGCGGCGCGGGGTGCGCTTGGCTCGCGGCGGCAGGTTGTTCAGCGCGTGGCTGCTCGCGAAGAGCAGCGAGCGCGGACGGGCGTAGCGGCGCGGCGACGTCGTGACCCCCGCGCTCCACCCCGGCGGCACGCGCAGGCTGTCGCCGAGCTCCTCGGTGACCACTCGCCAGCCGGCGTAGGGGTCGGGTGGCGGCGGGGGAAGCGGCTCGAACCGCAGGCTGTCGAGCACGCGGAGCACCTGCGCGCGCCGAGCCGCGGTCGCGCGCGGCCCGAGCGCGACGTGCAGCTGAAACGGGCGGTCGGCGTCGCGGAAGCGGATGAGGTAGCTCGGGACCGGCCAGCACTCGTAGCTCGCCAGCGCGCTGCGGCGCAGCGCGAAGCGGGCCGGTCGTGGCGGGAAGGCGCTGCGCTTGAGGCCCTGCCACGGATCGCCGGCGCTCGGGCGGTACTCCATGAGGTAGACGAGCGCGCCGCCCGGCGGCAGGTCGCGCGCGGCGCGATCGGGGCCGCAGTTGCCGCCGCGCTCGGCGCGATATGAGGTCAGCAGGAGGCGGTCGCGCGGAGAGGACAGGCTCGTGATCGGCGGTGTGGCGAGGTGCCAGCCGCCCGGCTGGGTGACGGCGATGCCGGCGCTCGCGTCGGTGACGCGGTGAGCCGCGTCGCCGCCCGCCTGCGCCCGGCTCCCGGCCACGACGCCGGCGACCAGGCTCGTCGTGCCCGCCGCCGTGACGGCGGCGAGCATCCAGCGTGTCCTTCGCATGCAGGGCATACGCTGCCGCCGGCACCTCAGGTCCCGATGTGGGTCTTTCGTGAACGTTGTGCGTGAAACGTTCGCGAGTGGCCCACTAACAACACCACTGAACGGCGTGCGGGAACGCGGGCCGCTGCCGGCCGGGGCCGAACTGGCCGGCGATGTTCGCCACGGCGGCCACGCGGGCGCCGCCGTGCGGGCGCAGGAACAGCCACTGGTCGGCGTCGGGCCAGGGCAGCAGCAGGCGGCCCCCGCCGGGCGACCAGGCGGGCGCGCCGAAGCGGCCGGGGCCGGTGAACAGCGCGCGCTCGGCGAGGTCGCGCTCGGCGTCGGCGAGCACGAGCTCGCCGCGGTCCAGCGGGGCCGAGTAGCGGGCGATCGCAAGCTCGCCGCGGCGCGGCGACCACGCCGCCGACGTCACGACGAACGTCGAGGGGATCGCGCGCGACGACACGAGCCGGCCGCGGCGGTCGAACAGCTCGAGGCTGCGCCCGGTCACGACGAGCAGGCGCTGGCCGCTCGGCGACCACGCCAGCGAGCGCACGCCTGCGACCGTCCGGCGCCACAGTCGCGTGCGCGAGTCGACGGCGACGACGCTCACGCGTCCGCGCGCGTCGACGTAGGCGAGCACGTGCCTGTTGTCGGGCCGCCACGCGGGTGCGACCGCCGCGCGAGCCGCGCCGTAGCCGTGGTCGCCGCTGCCGTCGCCGTTGACGATCCGCAGCCGGGAGCCGGCGACGTACGCGATGCGGAAGCCGTCGACCGGTCCCCAGCGCGCGGAGGCGACGCGCTCGCGCGGCGACAGCGACCAGCGCACGTTGCCGCCGGGGTCGAGCGCAGTGAGCTCGCGGCCGCGCCAGCCGACGACGAACAAGCCGTTCGGCGACCAGGAGGTCCCGTGATAGGCGCCCAGGCGCCGCTTGGCGCCGTCGCTCGCGACGACCCATGCGCTCCCGCCCGCCTGCACGAGCAGCCGCCCGCCGCCGGGGACGCTGCCGAGCACGGGCCGAGCATCGGGCTCGCCGGCGCCGAGCACGCCGCGCACCCAGCGCCCGACGTCGCTCTGCGGCGCGCTCGCGGCAGCGACGCCCGCGACGGCGACGGGCGTGAGCGCGGCGGCCACGAAGAGCCAGGCCCAGCGCCGGCGGCGCGGAGGCTCCTCGCGCGCCGCGAAGGACGCCCGCACCACGCGCCACGACCGCTCCCGCGCGCCGTCGTCGTCGGGCACCGCGCGGCGAAGGGCGTCGCGGAGCTGCTCGTCGCGGGAGCCGCGGCGTGCGCCGTGGCGAAGCTCCTCGCCGCGCGTCGCGCGGACCGCGCCCTCGCGAGGCTCGTCGCCGCGCCTCCCGCGGACCCGGCCCTCGCGAGCCTCCTCGCTGCGCGGGCCGCGCCGTAGCGCGTCGCGAAGCCTTGGCCGGCGGCTCATCGCTCGATCACGCCTTCGAGGGCGTCGAGGCCGCGCCGCAGGCGCGAGTTGACGGTGCCCCGCGGCAGGCCGAGGAGCTTCCCGATCTCGCCGGGCGTGAACTCGAGGACGTAGCGCAGCACGACGACCGCCCGCTGCTCGGGGGCGAGGCCCATGAGCGCGGCGATGACGTCGTCGCCGAGGCCCTCCCCGCCGTCGCCAGGTTCCGCGATCTCCGCCACGACCTCCGCGCCCACCTCGGCACGCAGCGTTCGCGAGCGCGACCAGTCGATCGCCCGGTTGACGACGATCCGGTGCAACCACGGCCGCAGCGGGCGCCGAAGGTCGAAGCTCGGCAGCGCGCGAAGGGCCGCGAGGAACGCCTCCTGCGCGATGTCCTCGGCGGCGGCGCGGTCGCCGGTGACGAGCACCGCAGCACGGTAAGCGGCATCCCAGTGGCGGTCGAAGAGCTCGGCGACGGCATCCTCCGAGCCGCGCCGGGCGGCGCGCACGAGCGCGGCCTCGCTGACGCGACCTCGGGGCGTCACGGCGCGCCGGTAGCCGTCAAGCAACGTCGTCGCTGCAACGGCACCGGCGTGATCGGCTTCTGCCGCCGTGCTGGACACCCCGCTCCTCTCTCGATCCGCTGACGCTCGCAGGCCGCGATCGGGCACGCAAGCGATGCGCTGCGCACACGCCACACATCCAGATACGAGCGAGAGCCCGCGAGAGGTCCCGGTTCAAGGACTCCTACGGGCACGTGCCGCTGTTCGGGCTCACCGCGCGCTCGGTCGCGCGCGTCGAGCTGACGTACGAGAAGGGCCAGCCGTTACGCGTCGACGGCGTCCAAGGCGGCTTCGTCCTGCTCGCCGAGCCCGACCGCTCCCCGCGGGCCGTCGTCGCCTACGACGCCATGGGCCGCGAGCTCGGCCGCCAGCTCGTCGACGACTCCGAGCACAAGGGCCCGGCCATCGACTGGACGCAGTACCTGCCGAAAGGATGAGCCCGCTTAGACTCCCGCCGGTGCTGACGATCTCCGACCTCGACGAGCTGCGCGCGAAGAAGGGCGAGGAGCTGGGCCTCAGCGACTGGCACGACGTCACGCAGGACGCCATCGACGCCTTCGCCAAGGTCACCGGCGACGACCAGTGGATCCACGTCGATCCGCAGCGGGCCACGCAGACGCCGTTCGGCGGGACCATCGCCCACGGCTACTACACGCTCTCCCTGCACCCGGTCCTCGCCAGGCAGGTCTTCACGTTCGACGGCTTCTCGTTCGCCGTGAACTACGGCCTCAACCGCGTGCGCTTCCCGGCGCCGCTGCCGGTCGGCAACCGCGTGCGCATGCGCGTCGTGCTCGTCGACGTCGAGGACGTGCTCGGCGGCGCCCAGATCACGATGAAGCTCACGTTCGAAGGCGAGGGCGCGCTCAAGCCCGTCTGCGTCGCCGAGTCGCTCACCCGCGTCTACGAGTGACCCGCACCGGCGGGCCCGGCTCGCCGGCGTAGCGCACGCGGTACAGCCCCGCGACAGACACGTTCGCGCGGTAGCGCCCGCCCGCCGCCGCCGGCGTCTCGAACTGCGCGACCCAGCGCCGGCCGTCGAAGCGCTCGAGCGTGATCCAGCGCCCGGCGACCGCCGGCGACACCCGCCCCGCGACGGCGCCCACGACCGCGAGGTCCGACGCCTCGCGCAAGACGGCGCGCGGCGTCGCCCCGCCCGTCCGCGGCTCCGCGCCGCCCGTCCCCGGCCCGGTACCGCCGCCGCCGTCGCCCGCGGGCTTCGGCGTGTTGCCGTCCCCGCGCACCGCGCTCGCCGTGATGACCGTGAACCGCGCCCACGTGTCGAAGAGCCCGAGCCTCGAGCGCAGCTGCGGCCCGGTGACGCTCGTGCGCCCGCCCGACCCGACGACCTGCGCCCGCACGACCCGCGGCGAGGTCCCGCGCGACAGCACCCGGATCTGGCGCAGCGAGCCCTTCACCAGGCCGCCCAGCCGCGCGCTCGCCTGACCCAGCGTCATCCGCACGGTCCAGCGATGGCGCGGCGACTCGGTGTCGAACGGATCCGCGACCGACCTCAGGTACGGCGCCGGCTCCGCGCCCAAGAACGAGTTCTCGACGTTCTCGGTTCGCCCGCCGGACGTCGAGAAGTAGTACGTCACGATCGGCTTGCCCTCGTACGCCACGACCTGGCCGCCCGTCGCCGCGACCGCGGCGTTCGTGCTCGCGCGCTCGCCGGACATCCCGACGTACATCTGCGAGCGCGTGTCGGCGTACTGGTCGAAGCCCGCCCCGTTCTTGCTCGTCGCGATCGCGTAGGTGCGCGCAGCGACGGCCTGCGCGCGGAGCGCCGCGGCCGGCCAGCTCGTCGGGACCTCGCCGGGAACGACGCCCTTGAGGTAGTCCTCGAGGCTCACGGCGTTGATCGCCGACAGCCCCAGCGGGCCCGGCCGCAGCTCGAGCGACCCGCGGTAGCGCCCGTCGGTCACGCCGTTGGCCGCCTGGCCGCGCAGCAGCACGCCGCCGGGCGCGCCGGTGACGCGCAGCGGCACCTTGTAGGTCCCGAGCGCGCGCCCGCCGGCGGAGCTCAGCTGGACCGCGCCCCCGAGCGCCCGCGTCGCGACGTACGTCTGCGCGGGATCCAGCGAGCGGCCGCCGGCGACGCCCGGTCACGCCGCGAAACAGCGCGCGCCCCGCGTTGCGCAGCAGCACGCGCGTCTCCGCCGGCCCCGTGAGCTGGCCGATCTGCGTGCCCGAGTAGTAGTGGGCGAGGATGAACGCGTGGTCGCGGCCACGCCGAGCGAAGCCGTACGCGCCGTACTGGCTCATCCCGACGCCGTGGCCGAAGCCGGCGCCCCGGACGATCACGCGCGACGCGCCATGCGCAGGCGCCGCAGCCGCGGCCGCGCACAAGAGCGCCGCGACCGCCGCCAAGAGGGTCGTCCATGCCTTCATGCTGTGAACCGGACACGTCGGCGCGGCCGGAGTTGCGCCGCGCGCGCAGATGGGTAGCTCGCTCACGTGCATTCTCAGCCTAGGGACCTACCGGACGGCAGATGACCGATCGTCGCGCCGCCGACGTCTTCGTCGAGTGCCTCGAGGCGGAGGGAGTGACCCGCGTCTTCGGCGTCCCCGGCGAGGAGACGCTGGACCTCAACCACGCGCTGGAACGCTCGTCGATCACGTTCGTACCGGTTCGCCACGAGCAGGGCGGGGCCTACATGGCCAACATGGTCGGGCGCCTCACCGGGCGCGCCGGCGTCTGCCTCGGGACCCTCGGGCCGGGCGCGCTGAACCTCGTCACGGCGATCGCCGACGCCGACCTCGACCGCGCCCCGCTCGTCGCGCTCACCGGCCAGCGGGCGGTCGACGCGCAGCCGCTGCCGCATCGCGCGCCCGTGCAGCCCGAGCCGGCGATGCGCGAGCTCGTGCGGGCCGCGGAGCTCGTGTGCGGCGCCTCGAACCCGGTCGTGCTCGCGGGCAACGGCGTGCTGCGAAACGGCGCCGCGCCCGCCCTGCGCGAGTTCGCCCGCGCCACCGGGATCGGCGTCGCCGAGACGTTCATGGGCAAGGGCGCCATCGATTACGAGGACCCGCAGGCGCTCGGCACGGTCGGCGTCCACGACCGCGGCTACGAGCTCGCGGGCTTCGCCGACGCCGGCCGCCTGGAGTCCGCCCGCGAGGACGACCACTTCCCGATGCAGCCGCCGCGCGCCCTGTGGGAGCTGCGCCGCGCGCTGGGACGCGACGACATCCTCGTCTCGGACGTAGGCCTGCACAAGCTCTGGATCGGCCGCATGTTCGGAGCCCACGAGCCCAACACGGTGCTGATCGCCAACGGTCTCGCCGGCATGGGCTTCGCGCTGCCGTGCGCGATGCGGCGAAGCTCGTGCGCCCCGAGCGCACGGCGGTCGTGTGCGTCGTCTGGGAGGACGGCCGCTTCGGCTCGATCGCCTCCAAGCAGGAGCTGCGCTTCGGCTCGCGGCCGGCGTGGACTTCGGCAACCCCGACTTCGTCGCGCTCGCCGGCGCGTTCGGCATGCCGGCCTGGCGCTGCGAGTCGGCGGGCGATCTCGGGCGCCGGCTGCGGCACGCGCTGTCGCTCGACGTACCCTCGGTGATCGTGCTGCCGATCGACTACTCGATCGACGTCGCGATCTCGGACGAGCTTGGAGAGGAGACGGTGATCCGCACATGACGACGACCCTTGACGCAAACGAGCAGGCCGTCCTGGACGCGGTCCCCAAGCAGCTCTGCATCGCCGGCGCGTGGCGCGACGGCGCGGAGGGCAAGACCGTCGCCGTCGAGGACCCGGCGACGGGCGAGACGATCGCGCAGGTCGCCGACGGCACCGCCGGCGACGCGCTCGACGCCCTCGCCGCGGCGGACGAGGCCTTCCCCGAGTGGCGCGAGACGGCGCCGCGCGAGCGCGGGGAGATCCTGCGCCGCGCCTACGAGGCCGTCGTCGCTCGCGCCGACGAGCTCGCGCTGCTCATGACCCTCGAGATGGGCAAGACCGTGGCCGAGTCGCGCGCAGAGGTGATCTACGCGGCGGAGTTCCTGCGCTGGTACTCCGAGGAGGCCGTGCGCATCAACGGCCGCTACACGACCCACATGGCGGGCCAGGGGCGGCTGCTGACGATGAAGCAGCCCGTCGGGCCGTGCGTCTTCATCACGCCGTGGAACTTCCCGCTGGCGATGGGCACGCGCAAGCTCGGCCCGGCGATCGCGGCGGGCTGCACGATGGTCGTCAAGCCGGCGAAGCTCACGCCGCTGTCGATGCTCGCGCTCGCGAAGATCCTCGAGGAGGCGGGGCTGCCCGCGGGCGTGCTCAACGTCATCACGTCGTCCTCGTCGGGTCGCGTCATGGAGCCGCTGATCCGCGACCCGCGCACGCGCAAGCTGTCGTTCACCGGCTCGACCGAGGTCGGGCGCAAGCTCATGGAGCAGTCCTCCGAGCAGCTCCTGCGCCTCTCGATGGAGCTCGGCGGCAACGCCCCGTTCCTCGTCTTCGACGACGCGGACTGCGACGACGCGCTGGAGGGCGCCATGATCGCCAAGATGCGCAACATCGGCGAGGCCTGCACGGCGGCGAACCGCTTCTACGTGCACGAGTCGCTGGCCGAGGAGTTCGCCGGCGGGCTCGCCCGGATCATGGGCTCGCTGAAGATCGGCCGCGGCACCGAGGAGGGCGTCGAGGTCGGGCCGCTGATCGACGAAGACCAGCTCAGCAAGGTCGAGGAGCTGGTCGACGATGCCGTGAAGCGCGGCGCCCGCGTGCTGTGCGGCGGCTCGCGCATCGACGGACCGGGCCACTTCTACGAGCCGACGGTCCTCGCCGACGTGCCGTCCGACGCGCGCCTGCTGCGCGAGGAGATCTTCGGCCCGGTCGCGCCGGTGCGGTCGTTCGCGACCGAGGAGCAGGCGATCGCCGAGGCCAACGACACGGAGTTCGGGCTCGTCGCCTACCTCTACACGTCCGACCACGCGCGGGCGATGCGCGTCAGCGAGCGTCTGGAGGTCGGCATGGTCGGCCTGAACCAGGGGCTCGTGTCGAACGCCGGCGCGCCGTTCGGCGGGATCAAGCACTCGGGCTTCGGCCGCGAGGGCGGCCCCGAGGGCATCGAGGAGTACCTCGAGGTCAAGTACGTCGCGATGGCGTCGCCGTGAGCGCCGCGGGCGTCGCGGAGTGGGAGGTCGTCGGCGAGCGGTGCGCGGACGCGATCGTCGCGCTGTGTCGCATCCGCGCGGTCTTCGAGAGCGGGCAGATGGTGTTCGACCACACCCGCCGGACGGCGCAGGTCCTGTCGAAGGACGTCGGCGAGCGCCCGCAGTTCGCGCTGCCTGACCTCGCCGAGCACCGCGACCGCCTCGCGCGGGCGCTGTGGGGCTGCGGCCATGTGTGGCGCCGCGCGTCGCGCGAGGCCGAGGGCGTCGCCGCGCCACAGATCAGCCCGGCGCTGGCGGCGGGCTACGACGAGCACATCGCGGGAGCGGGGGCCCTGGTGAGCGTCGACCCGGCGGCCGGCGGCAACCTCCTCATCCAGCGCGTCGGCGACGTCATGCGCGAGACGATGCCGGTCATGCGCGCGGCGATCCAGGTTCTGCGGCCGGTCGGCGAGCCCGACCTCGTCATCGTCGCCGACGACCTCACGGCCGTCATCCACAACCTCGCGGGCGAGTAGTGGCGCGTCCTCAGCCGCCCGCTAGCACGACGTCGTAGCCGTCGCCGCGCAACAGCTCCACCACCACGTCTCGATGATCGCCTTGCAGCTCGATCACCCCGTCCTTCGCCGACCCGCCGACGCCGCAGCGCTTCTTGAGCCGCCCCGCCAGCTCGCGCAGCGCGGCGTCGTCGAGCGGCACGCCGGACACCGTCGTCACGGCCTTGCCGCGGCGCCCGGCGGTCTCGCGGCGGACCTTCACGCGCCCGCCGCCGGCCATCCGCTCCGCCACGCGCGGGTCGCGCGCCTTGCGCAGGTCGCCGTCGCTCGACGACCACACGACCTTCGCGTTGTCGCGCTTGGCCATCGCTCAACGGGGCTTGGCGGCCGGCTGCACCGCGGGCAGCCCGTCGATGCTCACGGTGTTCTTCTCGACGATGTAGTCCTCGATCGCGCCCGGCCCCCCGCTGCGCAACCTCTTCTGCCCCGAGAGCGTTGAGTGGGGGCGATGGCCGTCCAGCGACATCAGCGGCACGCCGTACCCGCACGAGTCGGCGATCCGCGAGACCGCCACGCGCACGATCGCGCGGCGCGACTCCGGAATCGCGGGATCCTCGAACCCGGCTTGCTCGAGCAGGTCGTCAAACCCCTCCTCGCCGGCCCGCAGGACGGTGCCCTCGCCGTGCAGGCGCAGGATCCGCGGCGGGCCCTCGAACGCGCAGAGCATCACGACGATGCGGCCGTTCTCGCGCAGGTGGGCGATCGTCTCGGCGCCGCTGCCGACGATGTCGAGGTACGCGACCTCGTGCGGCCCGAGCACGCGCAGCGACCCGATCGGGCCCTTCGGGGAGACGTTGACATGACCGTCCTCGGCAAGCGGCGCGGTGCCCACGAAGAACAGCGCCTGCGCGCCAATCCATGTGGCGAGGCGATCGTCGATCTCGTCGTAGACGCGGCCCATGGATCAGTCGCGCCCGGCGTTGGATGGGCTCGTCGGTGGCGTATGCATCTACATGGAACGCTACATTCCTCGGGCCGCCGTGTTCACGCGGCGCAAGATCCCCCCGCGCCGGCACTCGTTTGCGCCGAGCGTGCCCGCGGCGCTGGAGACGTGAGATGACACGAAACAGGGACGAGTGAGCAGGCAGCAGACCGCGGGGATCGCCGGTCTCCTCGCCACGACCGTGCTCGCGGCCGTGGCATGGTTCGTGGCCGTTTCGTCCGCCGCGCCGGACCCCGTTTCGAACTCGATCGTGCTGGCGCCTCACGGCGGCCCGCCGACGATCTACGCCGGCCCGGGCGACCGCGAGCAGGTCAGCTCGCTGTGGCGCTTCAAGAAGGACCCCGACAACCTCGGCTACGACAAGGGCTACCAGGCCGGCCAGTACGGCGGCGGCGAGCTCGTCAAGACGCCGTTCGTCCCGGACGCCACGAAGATCAACGGCGAGAAGGGCCAGCGGGCCTTCCGCGGCAGCATCGGCTGGTACCGCACCCACATCGACGTCCCGGTCGACGGCATGTACGCGATTCGCTTCGAGTCCGTCAACCACCGCGCCCGGGTGTGGGTCGACGGCAAGCTCGAGGCCGAGCACAAGGGCGAGTACCTGCCGTTCGAGGCGCGCGTCCCGCTGACGGCCGGCACCCGCCACAAGCTCGTCGTGCGCGCCGACTGGCGCGGTCCCGCGGCGATGAAGGCCGACGGCTGGCACCGGCTGTGGTTCAACTACGGCGGCATCAACCGCGGGGTGAGCATCCGCCGGATCGGGGCGAGCGAGATCAGCTATCCCGAGATGAACACGAAGCTCGTCGACGGCGCCGCGGTCATCGACCTCAAGGTCCACCTGCGCAACAACCTCGAGCCGCGGGCGCTCGGCGTGAAGGGCGCGCTGACGCGCGGCGACCGGAAGATCCCGATCGAGTTCCCCGCCGAGCCGCTGGCGAAGTTCGGCACCGAGGTCCTGCAGACGCAGGTGCGCGTCGAGAGCCCCGAGCTGTGGTCGCCGAGCGCCCCGAACCTCTGGGAGCTCGAGCTCGAGGTCCCCGGCGAGTCGACGTACCGCGCGCGGGCCGGTATCCGCGAGGTGCGCGCCGTCGGCGCCGACCTGCTGCTCAACGGCAAGCCGATCCGCCTGCGCGGCGCCTCGATCCACGAGGACGTCTTCGGGCGCGGCGACGGCCTGCGGCCCGTCGACCAGGATCGCATGATCGGCCATCTCAAGGCGATCGACGCCAACGCGACGCGGTCTCAGCACCCGCTCGACCCCGGGCTGGTCGAGCGCCTCGACGCCGCCGGGATCATGGTCTGGCAGGGCGTCGGGCCGACCGACGCGCCCGGCAACTTCACCTCGCGCGGGGAGCGGCTCGTGCGTCAGGCGAAGACTCGCGTGCGCGCGAACGTCCGCCAGGCCCAGCTCAACCCGTCGATCATCACGTGGAACCTCGCCAACGAGGTGGCCGGCAAGGGCCACGACGAGGACCAGATCGAGTACATCGACAGCATGGCCGCCGAGCTCAACCGGACCGATCCGAGCCGGCCGATCGCGCTGGACATCTGGGGCGCACACCCGCCGCGTGAGCCCTCGCGGATCTACAGCCACATCGACATGATCGGCTGGACGAACTACATCGGCTGGTACGAGTCGACGAACGCCAGCGCCGACCAGATCCGCTCCGAGATCCGGACGCGCCTGGGCGAGCTTCGCCAGGTCTTCCCGAACAAGGTCCTCGCGGTGACGGAGTTCGGCGCCGAGGCCAACAGCCGCAACGTGACGACCGCGCCCGGCGGCTACGCCTTCCAGGCGCACCTGCTCGACATCCACCTGTCGACGTACGCGAGCATCCCGAACCTCTCCGGCGCGCTGATCTGGAACCTGCGCGACTTCGCCGTCGCCCCGTCGTTCTTCGGAGGCTCGATCAAGCGCCAGGTGCCGGGCATCATCCTCGTGCGCGGCCTGAACCAGAAGGGCCTGTTCGACGTGCGCTACAAGGCCAAGCCGTCCGTCGAAGTGGTCAACGGCCGCTTCTCCGCGCAAGCCGCCGCCGAGAACCCCTGAGCGCGCGAGCAGCCGGTCACGCTCGTGCCGCCCGCCGCTGCCGGCTGCGCGCGGCGCGCACCGTCTCGGTGAGCGTGCCGACGTCGTAGGCGCCGTAGTGGCGGCGTCCGTTGACGAAGAACGTCGGCGTCCCGGAGACGCCGCTCTCGTCGGCGCTCGCCACATCCTCGGCGACGCGCTGCGCGTGGGCGCGGTGGCGCAGGTCCTCCACGATGCGGCCGGCGTCGAGGCCGAGCTCCTCGGCGTAGCGCACGACGTCCTCGAGGCGCAGCTCCCCGGGGTGGCTGAGGAGCGTGTCGTACATCTCCCAGAAGGCGCCTTGCTCCGCCGCGGCTTCGGAGGCCTCGGCCGCGAGCTGCGCCTGCGGGTGGACGTCGTTGAGCGGCAGGTGGCGCCAGACGTAGCGCACGTCGTCGGACGCCGACGCCAGCAGCTCGCGAATCACGCTCTCGGCCTGCCCGCAGTACGTGCACGCGAAGTCGCCGTACTCGACGAGCGTCACGGGCGCGTCCTCGTGACCGCGGATGTGGTCGCGCTCGGGATCGACGTCGTCGGCGAGGTCGAGGATGTCCTCGGCCGTGCGCGCGAGCTGGCGCGCGCGCATCCCCGCCGGCATGCGCCGGACCACGCGCAGCAGCGCCCAGGCGACGACCGGCGCCACGACCACGGTCGCGAGCGCGCCGAGCTTGGCCTCCTCGAGCTGCTGCCCGCTGAACGCCTTGGTCGCGACGAGCAGCGAGATCGTGAAGCCGACGCCCGCGACCGCCCCGCCGGCGGCGAGCAGCGGGCCGCTCAGCGGTGCGCGCGGGCCGCGCAGCGCCGGCCGCGACGCGATCCACGACGCGCCCGCGATGCCCAGCGGCTTGCCGACGACGTAGCCCACGAGGATGCCGAGCGTGATCGGCGACCGGGCCGCCCGGGAGATCAGGTCACCGGTGATGTGGACGCCCGCGTTGGCGAGCGCGAACAGCGGCACGACGACGTAGCTCGTCCACGGATGCAGGCTGTACTGGAGGCGCTCGTTGGGCGAGATCGCCGACAGGACGCCGCGCTGGGCGGAGCGCGCAAGCTCCGGCGTCGGCTGCTCGCGAAACGAGCGCGCGAGCTCGGTCGCGCGCTCGAGGTCGTCGCGCGACGGCGGGTACGCGCTCGTCGCAAGCCCGATGGCAAGCCCCGAGATGATCGGGTCGACGCCCGATTTGAAGAGGGCGACCCAGAGGCCGGCCGCGACGAGGACGAACACCGGGCGCCGCCAGGCCATCGGCGCGTATCTGAGCGCGAGCAGGACGCCGTAGAGCGCGCAGGCGATCGCCAGCGGCATGATCTCGACGTGCTCGGTGTAGACGAGCGCGATGACGAGCAGGGCGCAGAGGTCGTCGACGACCGCGAGCGAGAGGAGGAACACGCGCGTTCGCGTGGCCGCGCGCGGCGTCAGCAGCGCGAGGGCGCCCAGGGCGAACGCGGTGTCGGTCGACATCGCGGCGCCCCAGCCGTGGGCGCCGGGGCCACCGGCGTTGAACGCCAGGTAGATCGCGACCGGCACGACCATCCCGCCGATCGCCGCGATCGCCGGGATCGCCAGCCGGCGACGCTCGCGCAGCTCGCCGAGGTCGAGCTCGCGCTTGGCCTCCAGGCCGACGACGAGGAAGAAGAACGTCATCAGCCCCTCGTTGACCCAGTGGCGCAAGTCCGTCGCGATGGCGCTGTCGGCGATCGTGATCGCGAGCTCGGTGGTCCACAGCTCCTCGTAGGAGCTCGACCACGGCGAGTTGGCCCACAGCAGCGCGACGATCGTCGCGCTCAGCAGCGCGACCGCGCCGCCCGTCTCCGTGCTCAGGAAGTCGCGAACGGGCGCGGCGAGGTTCCGCGCCCACGCGGTCCGGCCGGCGTACGCCGAGCCCTCTGAGCGCTCGGCGGCCACCTTCGATCTCCCTTTCGCTTGCCGGATCAGCCGGGGCGGAGGCTATACGCGGCGTCGCTCTCCGTGGGACTACCGGCCGACGGCCACCTGGACGAGCAGGGCGATCGCGACGCGGATGTCGGCCTCGAGCTTCTCGCGCAGGCGCGCGACGTGGCCTTTGACCTCGGCGTAGAGTGCAGCTCGCGGCGATCTCCTCGTCGCCGTGGCCGACGGCCGACCGCCAGCTCGAGTCGTGCTCGCGCGGGCTGAGCGTCGCGAGGCGGTCGCGGGCGTGCTCGGTGCGAGCGCCCGCGTCGGAGTCGCCGGCCACGAGCGCGATGAGCCGGCGGGTGACCGACGGCGAGAGCATCCCCTCGCCAGCGTGGACGAGCTCGATCGCCCGCACGATCTCCGCGGGCGGCGTGTCCTTGAGCAGGAAGCCCGCCGCGCCGGCCTGCAGCGCGCGCATGACGAGCTCGTCGGCGTCGAAGGTCGTCAGGACGAGGATCGCGGGCGGGTCGGGCTGCGCGACGAGCAGGCGCGTGGCGGCGATGCCGTCGAGCTTCGGCATGCGGATGTCCATGAGCACGACGTCGGGCCGGTGGAGGTCCACCGCGCCCAGCACGTGGCGGCCGTCGTCGGCCTCGCGCCACCACCTCGAGCTGCTTGGCGCCGGCGAGCATGATCCGCAGGCCCGAGCGCACGAGCGGGTCGTCGTCGACGAGCAGCACGCGGATCATCGCGGCAGCCTCGCGCGCAGGACGAACGCGCCGTCCTCGTCGACGCCGTGCTCGAGCTCGCCGCCCGCGAGCTACACGCGCTCCGCGAGCCCGATCAGGCCGGTCCCCGCGCCCGGCAGCGACGCTACCGCCGCGACGCCCACGGGCGCCAGGCTGCGGACCTCGATCTCGAGCGCTCCGCCGGGCGCCTTCACGGCGAGCGTCACCGCCGCGCCGGGCGCATGCTTGCGCGCGTTGGTCAGCCCCTCCTGGGCGATCCGGTAGGCGGTCCGGCCGGCGCCGGTCGGACGGCGCCTCGCCGCCCAGCTCGATCCGCGCGGTCAGCCGCATCCCGGCGGCCCGCGACTCCTCGACGAGCGTGTCGAGGTCGGCGAGCGTCGGCTGGGGCCGCGCCGTGAGGTCCGCGCCGTCCTCCTCGCGCAGGACGCCGATCACGTCGCGCAGCTCGGCGAGCGCGGCCCGCGCGCTCGCGCGGATGACGCCCGCGGCCTCCGCGACCTCCGCGGGCGGCGCGTCGGGGTTAAACTCCAGCGCGCCGGCGTGCACGGACAGCAGCGAGATGCGGTGGGCGAGGACGTCGTGCATCTCGCGCGCGATCCGCCGCCGCTCCGCCGCGCGGGCCTCCTCGCCGGCGCGATCCGCCTGCGCGACCAGCGACCGCACGAGCTCGCGCCGCGCGCGCACGAACAGCCCCCAGCCGAAGACGACGCCCGTGCACAGCAGGCCGATACCGGCTCCGAACCAGTAGCCGTCGCCGCTCGGGTACATCATCGGGATCGCGAAGCACGACGCGATCGAGAGGGCCGCCACGACCGCGAGGCTCGCCCGCGAGCGCGGATCGCCGCGTTGAAGGTCGCGACGAGGTTCGCTCCCGAGGCCGTGATGATCACGATCGAGGCGGCCGCGAAGACGATCCCGACGGCGGCCGGGTGGGTACGCCGCCAGTGCAGCGACGGCGACCTTCGCGAGCCCGATCACGAGCGCCACGACGCGAAACCTCGAGGGGTGCAGCTCCCACGTGTCGACGAGCGCGGCGGCACCGACCGCGAACGCGCCGACGTACATCGCCGCGTCGACCGGCGCGGTCGCGGCGGCTGCGGTTCTCCGCGCGCCCGTCGATGAGGATCCCCGGCAGCGCCGAGCGGATCCAGCGTGGCGCGCTTGCCGGAGTGGAGCGCGCTGTCGCCGGGGGCGCCATCGCTCGGGCACCGTCTCGGGCTTCCTCGGCCCCAACGGCGCCGGCAAGACCACGACGCTGCGCATGCTCGTCGGCCTCTCCGAGCCGGACGGCGGAAGCGCCCGGATCCTCGGCGGGCGCTACCGCGACCTCCCGAACCCGGGCCGCCGCGTCGGCATCCTGCTCGACGCCTCCGCCCAGCACGCCGGGCGCCGCGGCCGCGAGGCGCTGGCCGTCTCCGCACAGACCATGGGCGTGCGCGAGGAGCGCGTCGACGAGCTGCTGACGCTCGTCGGGCTGGACGCCGTCGCCGCCCGGCGGCGGGTCGGCAAGTACTCGCTCGGCATGCGCCAGCGCCTCGGGTTCGCCCACGCCCTGCTCGGCGACCCGGAGGTCCTGATCCTCGACGAGCCGGCCAACGGCCTCGATCCGGAGGGGATGCGCTGGATGCGCGGCCTGCTGCGCGGATTCGCCGACCGCGGCGGCACCGTGCTGCTCTCCTCGCACCTGCTCGCCGAGGTCGAGGCGGTCGCCGACCGGATGATGATCATCGGCGGTGGCCGGATCCGCGCCCAGGGCACGCGCGCCGAGCTGCTCACGGAGTCCGGGACGCTCGTCGAGGCGGGCGACCTCGCCGGCCTGGACGACGCGCTGCGGCGGGCCGGCCTCGCCACGCATCCCGCGGTCGGCGGCCGCAGGCTCGTGGAGGCCGAGCCCGAGCAGGTCGCGCGTGCCGCGATGGCCGGCGGCGTCGTCCTGCGCAGGCTCACGCCCGCCGAGGACGCCGGGCTCGAGCGCCTCTTCTTCGAGCTGACCGCAGGCGGCGAGGCGGCCGCGCCGCAGCCCCTCTTCACCCACCCCGAGCTGGCAGGAGCAACCGCATGAGCACGATCGCCCTCTCCCCACCGATCCGCATCGACATCGCCGGCGCGGGTACCCGCCCCGGCCTCGGCCGCCTCGTCGCCGTCGAGCTGCGCAAGATGGTCGACACGCGTGCCGGCTTCTGGCTGCAGGTCGCGATCGTCGCGATCACGGTGATCGCCGTGGCCGTCCGCGCGGCGGTCGGCGACGCGGCCGACCACACCTTCGTCTCGATCCTCAACGTCGGGCTGCAGCCGGCGGCAGCCCTGCTGCCGATCGTCGGCATCCTGCTCGTCACGTCGGAGTGGACGCAGCGCACCGGCCTGATCACGTTCGTGCTCGTGCCCGTGCGCTCGCGCGTCCTGACCGCGAAGCTCATCGCGAGCGTCGTCCTCACGGTCGCGATGCTCGTCGTGGCGGTGGCCGTCGTCGCGGCCGGCGTGCTGGTCGCCGCCCCGGGCGTGGACGGCACATGGTCGGACTCCGGGCCGATGGTCGGCCAGGCGGCGGTCTACCTGGTCTCCGGGATGGTCACCGGCGTCGCGCTCGGCGCGATCCTGCTCGCCTCGGCGCCCGCGATCGTCGCGAACTTCGCGCTCCCGATCGCGTGGGCGGCCGTGGCGTCGCTGTCGGTCTTCTCCGGGGTCGCTCCGTGGCTGGACACCGTGCGCGCCGTCGGCCCGCTGTCCGAGGAGGTCCTGACCGCGACGCAGTGGGCCCACGCCGGCACCGCGCTTTCGCTTGCCTGGTCCTGCCGCGCGGGCTATCGGCGCGCGGCGGATCTCCCGGCGGGAGTTCTCAGCGTGACGGTCATGGCACGTGCAAAGCGCGCGCGGCACGGGAACGCTGTTGTGGACAACGACTCGAGGAGGAACCGTGGCAACGGCGACCCAGATCGGAACCGCAGGACTTCAGGGCTGGCGAGCAAAGGTCGGCGACGCGGTGGCCGACCCGCTTGCGCAGCGCACCCCGCTGAGCGGCGAGCAGGTCAGGGCGGCGGTCGGCGCGCTGTTCTTCGTGCTCGCGCTGATGTACGTCGTCAAGACCGTGACCGTCGCGGCTCGCGAGCTGCGATGAGCGACGCCGCCGCCGGCCGCCTCCCGTCCAGCCGCCGCCGAAGCTGCCCGAGGTCGAGAGCCCTCCGCCGGAGGAGGTGCTCGAGAGCGTCCCCTCGACCGAGGACGTCGTCGAAGACGCGGAGAGCGCCGCGGACATCGTCGACGGGCAACCCACCGTCGACGACATCCTCGGGCCGACCCGCTCCTAGCTGCTCCTGGGGCGCGTCACTGGTTCGCGCCCGAGTCGGTCTCCCGCTCGCGCGGCGGGCCGCCGTGCCAGTCGACGCACATCGCGGTCGCGTCGTCCTTGAGCTCGCCGTCGGCGGCCTTCAGCAGCGCGAGCACGACGTGCTGCACGGCTTCGCGCGGGTGCAAATCCGCGCCCTCGACCATGAGCGCCCGGATGTCGACGCTCGCCGCGTTGCGCTCGAGCATGCCGTCCGTGAGGAACATCAGGCGGTCGCCGGGCTGTAGCGGCAGCTCCTGCACTTGGTAGCGGTGGCCGCGCACGAGCCCGAACGGCGGGTCGGCGATCAGCGCGATCGGCTCGACCCGCCCGTCGCGCAAGCGCAGCGGCGGCTCGTGGCCGGCGTTGACGATCGTCGCGGTGCCGCGCCGCAGGTCGATGCGGGCGACCTGCCCCGTCACGAAGTCGCCCCACCGCACGTAGTCGCCGAGCCCCTCGTTGGCCAGGCGCGCCTGCTCGGCCAGCCCGACGCCGGCGCGGCGCGCGTTGCGCAGCGCGCCGACGAGCAGCGTCGCCAGCACCGCGGCGCCGACGGCGTGGCCCCTGGCATCGGACATCGAGAGGTGCAGCGTGTCGCGCTCGATCGCGAAGTCGAAGCTGTCGCCGGCGATCTCGCCCGCGGGCTCCAGCCACGCGGCGAGCGTGAACTGCCCGCTCTCGCAGGTGAACGCGCCGGGCAGCAGGCGGTGCTGGATCTCGGCGGCGAGCGAGAGCCGGACGGAGCGCTGCCCCCACTCGAACAGGTCGGTGAACCGGCGGTTGGCGATGACGATGTATGCGAGCGCGTGCGCTGCGAGCGCGACGTCCGCGTGCGTCTGCTCGTCCGGCGGCCCGGGCAGGCGCAGCTCGAGCACGCCGATCGCCTCGCCGCGGTTGGTCACCGGCGCGTACATGCGCGTCTCGCCGTCGGCCTCCTCGACCTCGACGGTCTGATGGCGCAGCGCGAGACCGTGCGGGCTGCCGGCGAGCGGCACGCGCTCGGCGGTCTCCCGCCCCTGCGTCCGCGTGGCCGCCGCGCCCGCATGACCCAGCCGGAAGAGCGCGCGCCCGCTGAAGTCGACGACGAGAAACGAGACCTCGGTCGCGCCGATCGCTTCCGCGAGCCAGGCCCCGAGCACGTCCGCGGCCGCGACGGGTGGGGCGTTCTCGACGGCCGCGAGCAGCGTCGCGAGGTCCAGCCGCCCCGCTGCTTGCTCGGCCACGCTCTCAGCCTACGACCTGCGGCCGTCCGTGGCGTCTATGCAGCGCCATGGGCTGCAAACTCGACAACGGCCGGCTACGCGAAGCGCTTCAGGCCCGTGCGGGCGGCCAGGCCGAACAGCACGATCAGGGCGGCCAGGTGCGCGAGCGACTGGCCGATCGCCGGGTCCGAGCCGTTGATCGCCGCGTCGATCGCCTGCAGCGACGGCTTGAACGGGAAGATCGCCGAGATCACCTGGATGATGTCGTAGAGCAGCGGCGAGACGCCACCGCTCGGCACCAGCGCGAGGAACGCCAGCGGCAGCGACAGCAGGAACGCCAGCAGCGACGCCGCCCGCACCTCGCGCGCCAGGCAGCCGATCGCGACCCCCATCGCCGCGAACGCCGTCGCGCCGCCGCCCAGGGCGAGCAGCCACAGGCCGAAGCGCCCCCAATCGAGGGGCACGAAGAGGCTCACCCCTATGAGCATCACGAGCGTCACCGCGAACGAGCACGCCGCGGCGAGCAGGATCTTGCCGGCCAGCAGCTGACCGCCGGGCACGAGGCCGCGCGCCAGGCGCGTGAACGTGTTCTCCTCGCGCTCCAGCGCCAGCAGCCCGGACGCGAGCAGGACGCAGACGAACATCAGCGAGACGGTCACCGCGACCGCGACGGCGAACGCGTCCAGCGGCGTGCGCCGCCCGCTCAGCACGGTCTCCTGGACCTTGACCGGGTTCTCGACGGTGTTCAGGACGTCCTTCACGCGGTTGGCGTTCGCGACCCCGATCTCGGCGAAGTTCCGCACCGGCTCCAGCAGCCGCTTGAGCTGCGGCGACAGCGACGGCGAGCTCGTGGCGGTGTCGAGCCGCGTCTGCGCCTTGCGCAGGCCGAGCAGGTCGAAGTCCGCGCCGAGGACGTTGATCGTGCCGCCGTTCATGATGATGTCGACGTAGGTCCCGGCGAGCTGGTTGACCTTCTTGGCCAGCGCGGCGTCGGCCAGCGCGAGCTTCGACTGGATCGTCGAGCGCACGAAGGACTGCTTCAGCGCATCGCCGTTGTAGATCACCTCGACCTCGGCCGACGAGAAGCCGCCGGTGGAGAGCTTCGTCGTGAAGTCCGGCGGGATCACCACCGCCGCGAGCGCCTCGCCGGAGCGGACCTTCTGGAGCGCCTGCCTGCGGCCGGGCACCTCGACCTTCTCGATCGCCTTGAACAGCTCGTCGGTGTACGTCGAAACCGAGATCTTCTCGCCGCCGATGCGGATCGTCTCGCGGTTCTCGGGGACCTGGTTGAGGAACGCCACGCGCGGCTTGTCGGGGCCGCTCGACAGCGCGAAGCCCATGAGCGTCGCGATCGCGATCGGATAGACGATCAAGAGGCCGACGAGCAGCTTCGATCGCCGCAGGATCTGGAGATCCTTGAGGAGCATCCAGCGCATGGCGCTCAGTGACCTCGGTCCTCGAGGAAGCCGACGAACGCCTGCTCGAGGTCTTGGCCGTCGGTCGCGTTCGCCGCGCGCTTGAGCTCCGCGGACGTGCCGTTGAAGAGCATCTCGCCGTCGGCGAGCACGAGCACGCGGTCGCCGTGGCGCTCGGCCTCGGAGATGTCGTGCGTCGCGAAGAGCACGCTCGTGCCGCGCTCGGTCAAGGCGTTGATGAACCTCCACAAGCGCTGGCGCTGGCGCGGGTCCAGCGCGCCCGACGGCTCGTCGAGCAGCAGCACGGGGGGATCTGCGAGCAGGCCGACGGCGATGTTCACGCGCTGGCGGTTGCCGCCCGACAGGCTGCCGAGCTCGTCGTCGGCGCGCTCCTCGAGGCCGGTCTGCTCGAGCATGCGCGCCACCACGGCGTCGGGATCCTCGACCTTCTCGAGGCGCGCGAACAGGCGCAGGTTCTGGGCGACCGTGAGCTTCTGGTAGACGGCCGCCTGCTGCGGCACCCAGCCGATCCGCTTGTCGGCGTTCGGCCCTTGCTGCTGGACGCTGCCGGTGTCGGGAACGCGGATGCCGGCGAGCATCGTCAGCAGCGTCGTCTTGCCCGCGCCGTTGGGCCCGATGATCGCCACGAGCTCTCCGGGCGCCACCTCGAAGCTCACGTCGCGCACCGCCAGGCGCTCGCCGAAGCTCTTCGAGACTCCCTTGACGATGAGCGACGGCGCCTCGTGCGCCACGGACTCCGCCGGCGTCACTCTGTGCCGCGTGCTCTGTCGATCGACTCCTCGAGAGCGTCGAGGGTGAGCTGCAGGTCGCGATCGGAGCCGAGGTCCGATGGGACCTTGATGTCCTCGGCCTGCGGCTCGCCGACCTCCGACAGGTTGAAGTCCGCGGTCGCCTTCGCGGTGCGCATCCCGCCGAGGATCTTGCGGTCGCGCTTGGCGACGACGATGTTCCCGACGAGGCGGGCCTTGCGCAGGACATGGTCGTCCTTGCCGAAGTAGACGTCGGCCTTCGCGCTCTTCACCGAGCGCACGAGCGCGGCCTGCTGCTTGGGGGTGATGACCGTCGGCAGCCCGGAGATCTCGGTGATGCGCAGCGACGTCAGCAGGTCGACGAGCTTGGCCATGTCGGCGAAGAAGCGGTCCGCGCGGATGTCGGCGGTCACGTGGGTCGTCGGCTCGCCCGCGACGTCGGCGTCCCCGATGATCTTCGTGTTCTTGCGCCACGAGTTCGGGTTGATGAAGAACATCCCCGCGGTCTTCGTCATGCCGTTGTCGTACTTCGGCGCCGGCGCCGCGAGGGTCGTCGAGATCGCGTCGGACTGCTCATAGCCCGTCGTGCCGACCTGGAGGTAGGCCTTGCCCTCGTTGAGCAGGATCGCGCCGCCGTAGGCCTGGTCGCGCAGCAGCAGCCCCGCCTCGAGCTTGAAGTCCGGGACGTCCGCGCCGTCCGCGAGCTCGTAGGCGCCGTCCAGCGTGATCTCGATCGGGTCCTTCCAGCGCTTCACGCCCGTGACGTCGACGTCGATCGTCGCGTTGACCTCGCCGGAGCGCGCCTTCGCGTTGGGCCCGAAGGCCTGCTTGGCGAGCTTGCTGACCGCCTTGCGGTTCGCGGCCTTGTCGGCGGCCGACTCGCCCTTGTCGCCCGAGCCCGACGACGACGAATCGCCGCCGCCGCAGGCGGACAGGGCGATGGCGGCGACGAGCGCCGCGACGATGAGACAGGCCTTGGAGCGAGCGCAAGCGGTCATGTGCGCGCTCACTGTGACGAACCGCGCGCCATCTTGCGTAGATCCATGGCCTTGTCGTAGGTCTCCTCGTCGACGCCGTGCTCCAGCGCGACCTCGCGCAGCATCCGCCCGGAGGACGCCGCCTCCTTGACGATCGCCGCGCCCTTGTCGTAGCCGATGTACGGATTCAGCGCCGTCGCGGCAGCCAGGGTCGACTGCGAGGAGCGCTCGCAGCCGGCGAGGTTCGCTTCGATCCCGGAGACGCAGCGCGACGCGAGCAGCTCGCTCGCCGTGGTCAGCAGGTGGATCGACTGCAGCAGGTTGCGCGCGATCAGCGGGATCCGCACGTTGAGCTCGTAGTTGCCCTGCAGCCCGCCGATCGTGATCGCGGTGTCGTTGCCGATGACCTGCGCGCCGACCTGCATGACGACCTCCGGGATCACCGGGTTGACCTTGCCCGGCATGATCGAGGAGCCCTTCTGCAGCTCGGGCAGGAGGATCTCGCCGATCCCGGCGCGCGGGCCGGAGCCCATCAGCGCGAGGTCCATCGCGATCTTCGTGAGCGATACGGCGATGACCTTGAGCGCGCCCGACAGCTCCACGAGCGCGTCGCGGTTGGCCTGCGCCTCGAACGGGTCCTCCGGCGGCGAGATGGTCAAGCCCGACGCGTCGCTCAGCAGCGCGCGGATCTTCTCCGCGAAGTCGGGGTGCGTGTTGAGCCCGTTGCCGACCGCCGTGCCGCCGAGCGGGATCTGCGCGACCTGCGGCAGCGCGTTGCGCACGCGCTTGGCGCCGAGACGGACCTGCGCGGCGTAGCCGGCGAACTCCTGGCCGAGCGTCACGGGCACCGCGTCCATGAGGTGCGTGCGGCCGGCCTTGACGACGTCCTCGAACTCGGTCGCCTTCGCGGCGAACGCGGCCTCGAGCGTCTTTAGAGCGGGCAGCAGCCGGTTCGTGGCGTCGTCCAGCGCGGCGAGGTGGACGGCGCTCGGGAAGACGTCGTTGGAGGACTGCCCCATGTTCACGTGGTCGTTGGGGTGCGCCCCCTCGCCCGCGAGGTTCGCGATGACCTCGTTGGCGTTCATGTTCGTCGACGTGCCCGAGCCCGTCTGGAAGACGTCGATCGGGAACTGGTCGTCGTGCTTGCCCGCCACGATCTCGTCCGCGGCGGCGCCGATGCGCTCGGCGAGCTCGGGATCGAGCTTGCCGAGGTCGGCGTTGACGCGCGCGGCGGCGCCCTTGATCGCCGCGAGCCAGCGCACGACCCCCACCGGGACGCGCTCCCCGGAGACCGGGAAGTTCTCGACGGCCTTGGTCGTCTCCCCACCCCAGAGCTGTCCGTCGGCCACGCTCATCGCCACACGTCCTTCGATTCGTCGGTCACGGTGACCTAAGGATATGGGCCACGACGCGGCGAGCCCGCGCGCGGCGGTCGGTACCCTCGAACGCGTGCCCTCCACCCGGCGCTCGGCCATCACACGGCGTCGGCCAGGCTCGAAGCTCGAGCTCGTCCTGCTCGTCGCGGGGGCGCTGTTCTTCGCGCTCGCGATCCAGGCGTACGCGGTCAAGCCATACGTCATCCCGTCGGAGTCGATGACGCCGACGCTCAAGCCCGGCCAGCGCGTCCTCGTCGACCGCTTCTCGCACACGCTCGGCGGCAACCCCAAGCTCGGCGACATCACGGTCTTCCGCCCGCCGAGCGGCGCGGAGTCCGACTCCAACGGCGGCCAGTGCGGAGCCACGGGCGAGGGACCGTCGTACGACTACGGCCCCGGCAGCACGCGCTCGTGCTCGCGCCCGACCGCCGATCGCGCGGAGAAGACCTACATCAAGCGCCTCGTCGGCATGCCGGGCGATCGCATCGAGGTCCGCAACGGGCACGTGATCCGCAACGGCCGCCGCGCGTCCGAGCCGTTCGCCAACGCCTGCTCGGACCCCGTCTGCAACCTCGAGCCGATCGTCATCGGCCGCGGCGAGTACTTCTTCATGGGCGACAACCGCGACAACTCGAACGACAGCCGCTTCTGGGGACCGGTCCCGCGCGCGTGGATCATCGGCAAGGCCGTCGCTACGTACTGGCCGCCGAAGAGCATCGGCGTGCCTTAGGAGCAGAACGCCGTCAGCTCGCGCGCGACGCCCACCGGGTCGTCGTAGGCGATGAGAAAGCCCGTCCCCGGCAGGACGCGCAGCAGCGCGTCGGGCAGCAGGTCGCGCGCCTCCTCGGCGCCGGCGAGCGGGTGGTAGCGATCGCGGTCGGCCCACAGCAGCAGGACGCTCGCGTGCAGGCGCGGGTAGGCCTCGAGCAGGTCGGACTGCGCGCCCGAGGGCCAGCGGCGCACCCAGCGCGACCACGACCGCGCGAGGTTCGCGTTGCCGGCGACGTCCGCGGTGGCGTGGCGGATGAGGTCGCGCGCGGCCGGGTTGCCGCGAGCCGTGAGCTTCATGCCGTGCTCCGGCCGGTAGGCGAAGCGCACGACGCGCGACGCGGCACGGTCGAGGCCCGGCAGCGTCGCGGCGGGGGCGAACACCCGCACGGGCACCGGCACGCGCGAGCGCTCGGGCGGCCGGTGCAGGCGGTTGGGCATGAGCACGAGCCGCGCCGGCCGAAGCTGCCCGGTCACGACGGCGCGCAGCAGGATCTCCGCGCCCGCGCCGTGTCCGCCCACGATCGGGCGTGCGCCGCAGGTCTCGCGGCAGAAGTCCGCCATGACCTCGGCCAGCCAGTCGATCGTGTACGGATGGCGCGGGCGGTCCTCGGAGTCGCCGTGCAGCGGCAGGTCCGGCAGGACGAGCCGGAAGCGATCGGTGAGGTGCTCGACGAGCGGGACGAACTCGCGATGTGACAGCGCCGCGCTGTGGACGAGGCAGAGGCTCGGCCCCACCCCCGCCTCGCGATAGGCGATGCGCGCCCCGTCGTGGTGGTGGTAGAGCCGGAGCTTCACCCGCTCGCCTCGCCGGACATCACGCCGCGCAGCAGGGCCCCGCGCGCGACGGCGTCGTCCTGCTCCAGCGCGGCGGTCTGCTCGATGCGCCGCGCGAGCTGGGCTGCCAGCCCCGGCGTCTTCGCCGCTCCCCGTCGCACGGCGCCGATGAGGTAGCCGAGGCGCTGCGCGGCCTCCGGGTCGGCCTTCGTCGCGAAGCGCAGGTCGTCGGCGACGCGCATGAGCGAGGCGCCGAGCGTCTGCAGATCGCCGTCGCGGTGCGCGGCGACGCGTACGCAGTGCGACAGCGGTGTGCCGTCCTCGAGCGTCACCTTCGCGGGGGCGCGCTCGAGCGCGCGCGAGATCGTCGCCGGGCCGCCGAGGCAGGCGACGGGCACCTGCTCGCGCTGGGTCGAGCCGCAGCCGGCGATCAGCAGCGCCCCGATCGCCGCCACCTGAGCTCTTCGAGCCTGTCGAGCAGGTCCTCGGAGGTCCAAGGACGTTGCAGACGGACTCCTCCGGCCGGCCATGAGGCTCATCGTAGAGTCCGGGGGGTGCTGCGATCCGCTCACGATCGCGAGATCCTGCGGCTCGCGGTGCCCGCGCTGGGCGCACTCGCGGCCGAGCCGCTGTACCTGCTGGTCGACACCGCGATCGTCGGCCACCTCGGGACGCCGCAGCTCGCCGCGCTCGCGATCGCCGCGACGGCCCTGACGACGCTCGTCTCGCTGTGCATCTTCCTCACCTACGGCACGACCGCGCGCGTCGCGCGGCTGTCGGGCGCCGGCGACGACGCCCGCGCGGCGCAGCTCGCCGCGCAGTCGCTGTGGCTGGCGTGCGGGCTCGGCGCCGTTCTCGCGCTCGTGTGCGTCGTGCTCGCCGGCCCGCTCGTCGCCCTGCTCGGCGGCCGCGGCGAGACCGCCGCGATGGCCGAGCGCTACCTGCGCATCAGTGCGCTCGGGCTGCTGCCCGCCCTCGTCGCGCTGGGTGCGCCGCTAGCCCGCGGGCGCGCAGTCCGACCTGCTCGAGGCCTACCCGCGCCTGCACGCGAGCGTCCTGCTGCTGTGGGCCGCCGCGTCGCTACAACCCGCTCGTCTTCGCCCTCGACGGCGTCCTGATCGGCGGCGGCGACACGCGCTGGCTCGCCAGCTCGATGCTGCTCGCCGGGGTCGGCGTCTACGTCCCGATCACGCTGCTGGCGCTGCACTTCGACTGGGGCATCGCGGGCGTCTGGGCGGGGCTGCTCGCGTTCGTCGCCGCGCGCCTCGTCACGATCGGCTCGCGCTTCTTGCGCGGAGGCTGGGCGGTCACCGGGGCGGCAGTCGCCCGGGCGTAAGCGGCTCGCTGCCGCGGGGCTTCGCCGCGAGCGCGCCGAGCCCCGACCCGGCGACCGAGTCCGTCGAGACGGAGTCCGCGATGCGGCTCTGGATCTTCAGCTCGGAGTCGAAGTCCGCGGTGTCGGCGTGGCGGTACTCCAGGCCGCGGCCCGTCAGGAGCTTCGCCAGCGCTTCGACATAGCGCTCGTCGAGCTGCTTGCCCGCGACTCGCCGCAGCTCGGTCATCGCCTGGAACGACGTCATCCGGTCGCGATAGGTGTCCTCGGCGGTGAGCGTGTCGTAGACCTCCGCGACCGCGACGATCCGCGCGATCTCCGGGATCTCGTCGCCCTTCAGGCGGTCCGGGTAGCCGCGGCCGTCGAGGCGCTCGTGGTGCGCGCGGACGATCTGCGCGACCGGGCCATAGACGCCGAGGTCCTTGAGCATGTCGGCCCCCAGCTCGGGGTGCTGGCGGATCGCCTCCCAGTCGTCCTCGGTCAGCGTGCCCTGGCGCTCCATGACGCGGTCGGGCAGCGCGAAGCGCCCGATGTCGTGCAGCAGCCCGGCGGTGTGGGCGAGCTCGGCGTCGCGCTTGCTCATCCCGCACTCGAGCGCGATGTCGCGCGCGAACGCCGCCACCGCGGCGCTGTGGCGCGCGGTGCGGCTGTCGCGGCGATCCAGCGAGCGCACGAGCGCCGACAGCACGCCCCACGACAGCGCCGCGTACTGGCCGGCGCGCTGGCGCGCGATCACCACCAGCCGCGACATGTAGTTGAACGCGACGATGATCAGGACCGCCAGCAGGCTTGCGCCGATGTCGAAGCTCGCGCTGATGGCCGCGATCGACAGCGTCAGGCCGACGGTCAGCGCCAGCGACGGCAGCAGCTCGCGCGGGTGGTGCAGCGCCGACCGCAAGCTTCCGCCGTCGACGAGGACCGCCAGCGAGCGCAGCAGCAGGAAGTTCAGCGCGATCAAGCCGACGCCGACGAGACCCAGGACGGCGATGTCGGCGACGCGGCTCTCGAGCGGCACGCCGACGAGCAGCTCGAAGGCGATGCCGGCGAGCAGCGTCGGGATCGCGGCCGCGGCGAGGTTGACCGGAAGCGCGACGAGCCGGTAGCGCTGGATCGCCCACGTGCCGACCTCGGCGGCCAGCGCGACGGCGAAGGCGCCGGCGGGGCCGACGAAGGCGACCGCGAGCATGAAGCAGACGAAGGCCGCGGAGATCTGCAGCGAGCCTTCCCACTTCGAGGCGCCGAGGACGCTGACGACCGCGCCGGCGGCGAGGACGACGGTCAGCGGCGAGAAGGGGTCCCCGTGCGGGGCGACCAGCAGGATCGGAACGCAGCCGGCGAGGAGGGCCAGCGCCACGGCAACGGCGGCGCGGCGGTGCGTTTCAGAGGGCGCGACCGACACGGGGAAACCCTACTGGGCCTCCCCGTGACCGGCGCCTGGACGAATGACCGATCTCAGCCGATACGCCACACACCTCCAGTGGCGGCGATGATGCCGACGGCGGCGAACAGCACGGGGTACATGCGGGTCTTGAAGCTGGACATGGGGACCTCCGGGGTGGTGAACGGGAGGCCAACGTAGCGCCGCTTCAAACGGGCGCAAACAGCTGCGGACGAACATATGCGTGGTGCCGCTCTTCAGGTCCCCAAGTGCCCGAGTTTCCAGGGCCAAACCTGAACATTCGTCCATTTGGACGCCCGGCCGTTGACGGCCGCGGCGGCGTCTGCATAGGTGTGAAACGCACCGCCTGTTTCACCAATAATACTTAAGCTGCAACCTGCCCTGAAGACGTCCGGCGCCCGCGTTGGCGCGCGTCGTACAGCCGTCCGCTGAACTCCCCCGCGCGCCGGCCCCGCAAACGGACGCGACGCTATTGCGACGCTTTCGCCCGTGAAGGTGTGCATTTCCCGACGCACGGATTTGCAACTGGCACGCGTAGCCCCGATCATGGGACGCGCATGCGCACCCTGAAGACGAGCGAAGCGGCCACGCTGCTGAACGTGAGCCCGAACACCCTGCGGGCTTGGGAGCGCAGGTTCGGATATCCGAAGCCGCAGCGCTCCGCCGGCCGCCACCGCTTGTACACCCATGGCGAGATCGCCGCGCTGCGCGACGCGCTCCAGCAGGGAATGTCGATCTCCTCCGCCGTGAGCCGCGCACGAGAGGCGCTCAGCACAGACACGCACACGCTCGTCGGCGCGCTCGCCGGCTTCGAGCTCGACCGCGCCGACAGCGCGATGGAGTGCGCGCTCGCGCTGCGCTCCGTGGAGCGCTCCGTCGAAGAGGTCCTGCTGCCGTCGCTCGACGAGCTCGGCGAGCGCTTCGGCACCGACAGCGCGCCGTGGGCGTTCGCCGCGCGCTGGGCCGACGGCTGGCTGCGGCGCGCGCAGCGGCTGGCGCCGCCGCCCTCACGGCCGCTTGCGATCCTCGTCGGCGACGCCACGCGCAACGAGCTCGACCCCGACGCGCTGGGGATGCGCGCCTTCGAGCTCTTCTGCGGCCGTGCCGGGGCGCGCGTGATGGCGCTGCCGATCGCGAGCGTCGCCGGCCTGGGCGACGTCGTGATGTCGCTGTCGCCCGACGCCGTCGTCATCGCGGGCCGCTACGCGTCCGATGACGACGTCGCCCGCTGGGCCTATCGCGTCCGCGCGGCATCCGGCCAGCTGCCCACCGCGCTGTTCCGCCGCACCCATCAGTCCGCGAACGTCCGCAGCGCCGCCGGCGCGCGGGTGCTGCCGGACACGCCGTTCGGCGCGCAGCGCCAGCTGCTCGCGCTGGTCGACGACCGTCGCGAGGAGCGCTTCGCCGAGGTCGCCGGGCCTGCCCTGCGGCCGGCCCCCGCCAAGATCGCGCGCCGGAAGGCGCAGGCGTGAGGCGGCTGCACGCCGTCCGGCCGCTCGCGGTCGACGAGCGCGGCCTTGCGCTCGTCTCGTTCTGCGGGCACTGCGGGATACCGCCCGCGACTGGCGCCCCGACCTCCGGCTCGCGCGTTTGCGGGCACTGCGGGCTCGGGCTCGTGCTCCAAGCGCCCGCCGACGTCGCGCCGCGCGGCGACGAGCCGTTCCTCGTCATCGACTCGGCGCTCTCGGTCTGCGCCGTCTCGGCGGCGGCGGAGGAGCTGCTCGGCACCGACGAGACCCTCGCCGTCAACCAGCACATCGCGGACTTCATCGTCCCGGCCGACGCCAACGCCCCGACGGCCGAGAACCTGCTGGTGCTGCTCGTGGACGCGGCGTCGGGGTCGGGCGAGCCGCGAACCGCGTTCGTGCGGCCGCGCAGTGAGTTCGGCGTGCGGTTCCGGGCACGCATCGGGCCGTGCGGCCCCCCGCACGCCGCGCTGCTTGTCCTCACGGACTGAAAGTCCGTAACCTTCGAGCTTCGAAGCTCGAACGCTGCGATGTGCTGCTCGCTGAGCGGTGCGAACGTGTCGGGCGGGCCTCGTGAATCCTCAGATGAGCGTCCTCCGAACCCATGCCGCCGCGGCAATGTTGGGCGTCAGCCCGAACACGTTGCGGTCCTGGGAGCGCCGCTTTGGCTATCCCACCCCGCGCCGCACAGCCGGCGGCCATCGCCAGTTCGACCTCACCGAGATCGAGGCCCTGCGCCAGGCGTTCGAGGAGACCCACAACGTCTCCTCAGCGATCTCGATCGCGCGCGAGCGCGGCAGTGGCCCGTCGTCGCCGGTGCGCCTGCGCTCCGCGCTGCGCCGCTTCGAGGAGCTCGAGGCCGATCGCATCCTCGAGGAGAGCCTGGCCGTGCGCTCGGTCGAGCGGACCGTGGAGGAGGTGCTGCTGCCGGCCGTCGACGGCCTGATCCCGCGGGAAGGGGAGCCGCGCTCGGCGGAGCTCGGCTTCGCGCTGCGCTGGGCCACCGGCTGGCTGGCCGCCGCCAAGCGCGTCGCGCCGTCACCGACGCGCCCCGAGGCCGTCCTTATCTTCGATGCGAGCTGGGCGTGCGACATCGACTCGCTGCACGCCCAGGCGCTCGAGCTGTGCCTGCGCCGCGCGGGCGTGCGCACGCTCATGCTGACCGCGGAGCTCGATGCGTCGCGGCTCGCGCACGTCCTGCGCGTCCTCAGCCCGCGCCTCGTCGTGCTCACGGGCCGTCGCACGGCGTGGCTGGCAGCGCTGTCGCGGATCTCCTACCAGTCGCGCCGCGCCACCGAGGTCGTCGACGTGCTCGAGTTCCGCGGTGCGCTGTCGGAGTGCGACGTGACGTCCGTCCCGCGCCTGGGGACGAGCGCGATCGGCGCGCGTGACGTGCTGCTCGCGCGCCTGAACGCCGGCGAGAGCGTCGTTCGCGGCCGGCCGGCGCTGGTGCAGATCTCGTAGCGAACCCGTCCGAGCCGCACACTAGGTTCTGAGCTGAGATGACGCTCGTTCCGGGGGATCCGCTCGCACATCGCGCCCTCGAGTCGTTGTTGCGCGCGGAGGCGTCGGTGCGGCGCAGGTTGAGCGCGGACCTCGAGCGCGAGGGCCTCTCGGCTACCGGCTTCTCGACGCTCGTGATCCTGACGACGGCCGGGGGTGAGCTCGAGCTGCGCGTCCTGCGCGCGCGGCTGCGGACCTCGAAGGCGAACGCCACGGAGGTCGTCACGACGCTCGAGCAGCGCCAGCTCGTCGACCGCACGCGGCTGCTCTCCGATCGCCGCGCGGCTTCCGTCGCGATCACCCCGCGCGGCAGCGAGATCGTCGACCGGCTGTTCCCCGAGCACTCCGTGCGCGTCGCGGAGGCCTTCGCGGTGCTCGACGAGGCCGAGAAGCGCTCCCTCGCCCAGATCTGCCGCAAGCTCGCCGCCTGACGACCTACTCGCGCCTCCGTCGGGTCTCCCGGCCGCCTTCCTAGACTTCGCCGGCAATGGCTACACCGGTCGACCCGCAGCAGTCGCTCCCCGACCTCGACCTGCGCGTGCTCGCGCGCTGGCGCGAGCGCGACGTCGCGCGTGAGGCCGAGCGCCGCCGCGCCGGTGCTCCGGCCCGCGTCGTCTGGGAGCGGCCCGCGGCGGCTGTCGGGCCCGGGCCCCTCGAAGACGTCCCGGGGCTCGTGCTCGCCGACGTCTTCGCGCGCTACGCGACGATGCGCGGCTGGGCCGTCGAGCGGCGCGGCGCGCGCGACCTCCACGGCCTCGACGTCGAGCTCGACGTCGAGCGCCGGTTCGGGCTGCCGTGCGCGGCGCAGGCCGCGCGCGATGGCGTCGGCGAGCTCACCGCGCGCTGCCGCGCGGCCGCGCTCGCGGCAGCGGCCGAGCGCGACGCGCTGAGCGAGCGCATCGGGGTGCAGGCCACGCCCGCCTGCACGACCATCCAGCCGCGCTACGTCGAGTCGGTGTGGTGGGCGATCAAGGAGATCGCCGACCAGGGACTGCTGCACTCAGCCGTCAAGGCCGAGCCGTACTGCCCGAGCTGCGCCACCGCGCTGTGCGCCAGCGAGATCGCGCACCGCGCCGTCGTCGAGGCCGCCGCGTACGTGCGCTTCAGGGTCGCCCGCGACGGGGGCCCGCTGCAGGCCGGCGACGAGCTCGCGATCTGGACCGCCGCGCCGTGGACGCTCTTGGCCAACGCCGCCGTCGCCGTCGATCCCGAGCTGACCTACGTGCGCGCGAAGACCGGCGCGCTGGAGCCGCCGGTCGTCGTCGCCGAGGCGCTCGCCGAGCAGGTCCTCGGCGACCTCGCCGGCGTGCGGATCCTCGACCGCTTCCGCGGCGCCGCGATCGACGGCGTCCGCTACGAGCCGCCGTTCGGATATCTGCCGGCGAGCGCGTTCGGGGAGCGCGGCCACAGCGTGCTGCTCGCCGGCTTCGTGACCGCGAGCGAGGGGACCGGGCTCGTCAGCGCCACGACGGCGTTGGGCGAGGACGACCGGCGCCTCGGCGCGCGCTTCGGCCTGGCGGTCGTCAACCCCGTCTGCGCCGACGGCACCTTCGACGAGCGCGCGGGCCGGTACGCGGGCAAGCACGTCGAGGACGCGGGGGCCGGCCTGCTGGCCGACCTGCGCGCTCCGCGGGCGGGTGCTGCGCATCCAGGAGCGCGAGCACGACGCCCCGCACTGCTCCTACTGCGCGACGCGGCTGCTGTCCTATGCCAAGGCGTCCTGGTACGTCGCGACCGGGCGGTCGCCGGCCGCCGCCCGCTTCCGTGCCGACGACGGCGAGCGGCTGCTGTCGCGCGAGCGCTGGTGGGGAACGCCGCTGCCGGTCTGGCTGTGCCCCGACGGGCACGTGACCGTCATCGGCTCGCTGGACGAGCTCGAGCAGCGCTCGGGCGAGCGGGTCGAGGACCCGCACAGGCCGTGGGTCGACGACATCTCGCTGCGCTGCGACTGCGGGCTGCCCGCGGCGCGCGTGCCGGACCTCGTCCAGCCGTGGTTTGAGCGCGGCGCGATGCCGTTCGCCCGGCGCCACGAGCCGTTCGCCGGCCAGCTGACGCTGGATGAGCTGTACCCCGCCGACGTGGCCTGCGACGGCCGGCGACGCGACTGGCTCGACGCGCTGCGCACCGTGTCCGGCCTGCTGCGCGGCGGCGAGAGCGTCATCGACCACGTCGCCCGCGGCGGGGCAGCGCGGACGCGCCCGCCGGCCTGCTCGAGCGCGAGGGCGCGGACGCGCTGCGCTGGCACGCGCTCACCGGCCAGTACGCCGACTTCCTGCCCGCGCTCTGGAGCGCCTACGCGCTCGCGGCCGCGCGCGGCGAAGCTTCGGCCGAGCCGGCGCGCAGCGAGCACGACCGCTGGATCGCTTCGCGGCTCAGCGCCGCGGTCGACCTCGCCGGCGAGCAGCTCGACGCGTACGACGCGCCAGCCGCCGCCCGCACCATCGCCGCGTTCGCCGACGAGCTGTGCGGCTGGTATCTCCCGTACGCCGGGGAGCGACTGCGCGCCGGCGACGAGGCCGCCGAAGCCACGCTGCGCGACTGCCTCATGACGCTCGCGCAGCTCCTCGCGCCGCTCGCCCCCTTCGTCGCCGACGAGATCTACGTGGGGCTCGGAGGCGCAGAGCCCAGCGTGCACCTCGCCGACTGGCCCGTCGCCGCGCCGCGCGACCTCGAGCTCGAGGCCTCGTTCGGCCTCGCACGCGGCGCCTGACCTCCCCGGCTCGTCGCCGGCATCGACGCGGCGGTCGCCGAGGGCCTCGGCGTGACGCCGGGCACCTCCGCGGCGCCCGACGCAGCGGCGGCGGGCGCGGCAGCCGCGGGCTGACCCTTGCCGGGTGCCGGCGCCGCCTCGCGGGCGGTGCCGGCGCCCGCGCGCTCTACTGCGCTGCCGGCTCGAGCTCGAGCTGCTCGAGGATCCGCTTCTTGGGCAACGCGCCGACGAGCCTCTTGGCCTCGGCGCCGTTGCGGAAGAGGATCATCGTGGGGATCGACAGCACCTGGTACTGCGCGGCGGTCTGCTGGTTGTCATCGACGTTCATCTTCACGATCTTCAGGTCGTCACGCTCGCTGGCGATGTCCTCCAGCACGGGACCGACGACGCGGCAAGGCCCGCACCACGGGGCCCAGAAGTCGACGAGCGTCGCCGTCTCGCACTCGATGACCTCTGCCTGGAAGTTGCTGTCGGTGACCTCTGCCAGATTCGCCATGTGTCGGGCTCCTTCGAAGTGTTGGACCGTCCACTATACAAAATGAAGCGGTCTACCCGGCGAGGGCGCGCAACACGTCCGGCGTGAAGTAGACCTCGACGAACGCCGCTGCGACGAGCACGGGGATCGCGAGCACGACGGTTACGAAGGTCGCAGCGAGCAGCTCGTGCCACTGCCCGCGGCGGCTGGCGATGATCCACGCCGCGAGCGGGAGGAACAGCGCGACGAGCTCCGGCAGCGCGTGCGGCAGCAAGCCGAGCAGCAGCAGGCCCGGCGAGATGCCGCCCTGGTCGGCGAGCGCGCTCGTCGCGCGGCCGAGCGCGTAGGACTGCGTCGCCAGCGAGAACGCCGTCGCGGCGCCGACGAAGGCGATCGCCAGCGGACCCGCCTTGTCGTGGATCCAGCGCCACGCGCCGCTGTAGCGCTGGGCCTCCAGCGGCAGCGAGCTGCCGGCGATGAAGCCCGCCACGCACGCCATCGCGTGCAGCGCGAGGACGAGCCCGTTGCGAAACAGCACGTAGCGCACTTCCTCGAAGCTCGGCTCGGTGTGCAGGCCCGGCAGCGTGAAGGGGATCGTGTCGGGGGTCGAGTTGATCGCCACGACCCACACGGAGACGAGCAGCAGCGCGGTGATCGCCACCGAGCCGGCGAGCCACCCGCCAAGCACCCGCCACGGATGCGCGTTCCACGTGTCGAGCGTGGCGCGCGTGTGCGCGATTCCCCTGACCAGCACCAGATCCGACGCATGCACAGCGCCTCCATCGGCGCGCACGGCCCCGCGATCGCTCAGCGGCGGGCGCGCTGGCCGGATGTGCGACGCCGTCCGAAGCGCAGCTGCGGCACGAGCAGGGCGGCTTCGACGGCGATCCGCGGCGTCATCTTCGAGGTGCCGTGCTGGCGGTCGCGGAAGACGATCGGCAGCTCGACGACGCGAAAGCCCGCGTGCACGGCGCGGTTGGTCAGCTCGACCTGAAAGGCGTAGCCGCGCGCGCGGATCGTCGGCAGGTCGATCGCCTCGAGCACCTCGCGGCGAAAGCACTTGAAGCCCCCGGTGAGGTCGCGCACCCGCAGGCCGAGGACGATCTGCGAGTACCACGACCCACCGCGGCTGACGAGCCGGCGCACGAGCCCCCAATCGGTGACGCCGCCGCCGGCCACGTAGCGCGAGCCCAGGACGAGGTCGGCGTCCTGCGCGGCGGCGAGCAGGCGGGCCAGGTCGGCGGGGTCGTGGGAGAAGTCCGAGTCCATCTCGAGCACGAACGCCGCGCCGCCGTCCAGCGCGCGGGCAAAGCCGGCGAGGTACGCGGGGCCGAGGCCCTCGCGCAGGGTGCGGTGCAGCACCTCGACGGCGGGCAGCTCGGCCGCGAGCCGGTCCGCGATCCTGCCGGTCCCGTCGGGCGAGTCGTCGTCGACGATCAGGATGCGATGCGCGTCCGGCGCCGCGCGCTCGAGGACGCCCAGCGACGCGCGCACGATCGACTCGATGTTCTCGGCCTCGTCGAACGTGGGAAGGATGAGCCAGGCGTGTCCGGACATCAGCCGCGCGTACCCTACGGGCACCGTGGCCTCCGACCCCTCGAACCTCGAGATCGCAGCCGCCTTCGACGAGCTCGGCGACCTGTACGAGCTCGACGGCGCGATCGTGCATCGCGTGCTCGCCTACCGCTCGGCGGCCAAGGCGACACGCGAGGCGACGGTGTCCGTGTCGGCGCTGACGCGCGCCGGGACGGTGACGTCGCTGCCGGGGATCGGCAAGACGCTCGAGGAGAAGCTCGTCGCGCTGCTCGACACGGGGACGATCCCCGCGGCCGAGAAGCTGCGCGCGAAGTACCCGCCCGGCCTCCTCGAGATGACCCGCCTGCCGGGGCTCGGGCCCAAGCGCGCGCGCAAGCTCTTCACGGAGCTTCAGATCGACTCGCTCGCGATGCTGCGAGCCGCCGCGGAGGGCCACAAGCTGCGCGACGTCAAGGGCTTCGGGCCGAAGTTCGAGGCGTCGGTGCTGTCGTCGATCGACGCCGGCATCGGCGAGCGGCCGCCGCAGCGCGTGCTCCTGAGCCGCGCGCTGACCATCGGGGACGCGATCGTCGACGCGCTGCGCAGGCACCCGGCGTCCGAGCGCGTCGAGCTCGCGGGGTCGGCCCGCCGCCAGGCAGACTCGGTCAAGGATCTCGACATCATCGCGACGGCCTCGGACCCCGGCGCCCTGGTCCGGGCGCTCGGCGATCTCGACCTCATCGAGTCGGCGTCGGCGCCCAACGAGCACGCCGCGCGCGGGCGCACGCACACGGGCCTGCCCGTCGACCTGCGCGTCGTCGAGCCGGCGAACTTCGGCAACCTCCTGCAGCACTTCACGGGCTCCGCCGCACACAACGTCGCGCTGCGCGAGGCCGCGGTCCGGCGTGGGCTGCACGTGAGCGAGTACGGGATCCTCGACGACGCGACCGGCGAGACGCTGCACTGCGCAACCGAGGAGGAGGTCTACGAGCGCCTCGGGCTGACGTTCCCCGAGCCGGAGCTGCGCGAGAACCGCGGCGAGCTCGCGGCGGGGTTCGAGGCGCCGGCGCTCATCCGCGTCGAGGACCTGCGCGGCGACCTGCACATGCACACGATCGCCTCGGACGGGCGCAACACGATCGAGGAGATGGCGCGCGCGGGGCTGGCGCGCGGCTACGAGTACATCGCCATCACCGACCACTCCGCGACGCACGGCTTCGGCGACCACGTCACGCCCGCCGAGCTCGAGCGCCAGATCGAGCGCGTGGCGGAGGTCAACGCCCGCCTCGACGGCATCCAGGTGCTGGTCGGCACCGAGACCAACATCCTGCCCGACGGCTCGCCGGACTACGACGACGACCTGCTCGCGCGGCTGGACTGGGTCGTGGGGTCCGTGCACACCTCGTTCGGGATGCCGACGGCCGAGATGACCAAGCGCATCGTCGCGGCGATCGAGCATCCGTGGATCGACGCGATCGGCCACCCGACGGGCCGCAAGATCACGTCCCGCCAGCCCTACGCGGTCGACATCGACGCGGTCATCTTGGCCGCGGCGCGCACCGGCACGATGCTCGAGATCAACTCGGCGCCGGACCGCCGCGACCTCAACGACGTCCACGCCCGCGCGGCGATGCAGGCGGGCGTGCCGATCCTCATCGACTCCGACGCCCACGGCGCGGAGCGGCTGGAGCACGTGCGCTGGGGCGTCGCGACGGCGCGCCGCGCCTGGCTCGAGCCCCGGCACGTCGCGAACACGCGCCCGTGGCCGGAGTTCGCGGCGCTGCGCAAGCGCGCGGGCGCGGCCTGAGGCCGGCGCCCCCGCGCCGAGCCGTGAACGCTCAGCGGCGCTTCTTCGCCGCCGCTTTCCTCGGCAGGCGCAGGGTGACCGCGACGTTCGATGCGGCCGCCGCGCACCGGCGCGATCACGAGGCGCAGCTTGAGCACGCGCTTGGATCGCAGCACCTTGCGCTCGGCGCGGCGGAGCTTCAGCGCGACGCTCTTCGTGTTCCGCGCCCCGACCTGAAACGGCGTGCTCGCGAGGATGTCGCTGCGGCGCAGCTTGCGCGCCTTCGCGCGGCGCTTGACCAGCGCGATCGTCCCGGTGCACTTGCCGGCGAGGCTTCCGCGACACTGCACGGGCGCACGCGCGGAGGCCCCGCTGACCCGCAGCGTGGCGGTCGCGATGCCGACCGAGCCGCATGGCGAAGGCTCGCCCGGGCCCGCCAGCGCGGCTTGGCTCATCCGCACGCGGGTCACGCGGTTGTTGTCGAGCTCGGTGATCGTGAGGACGTCGCCGAGCATGCTCAGGGCCGTGCCGTCGAACTGCCCGATCGCGGCGCCGGCGGTCCCGAAGCGGGCGAGCAGCGCGCCGGCGCTGCTGAGCACCGTGACCTTCGACCCGTCGCCGACGTAGACCCGGCCCGCGGCATCCGTGGCCAAGCTGCGTGCCACGAGGCAGCCGCGCGGCGAGAGCGTGCGCCGGTACGAGCCGTCCGGCCCGTAGACGTCGATCGAGTCCCCGTAGTACTCCGGGTGGTTGCCGTTGGCGACGAGCAGCTCGCGACCGGGAGTCACGGCGAGCGCCGATGGCCGGTTCACGTGGCCGGGGCCCGAGGGCGGGCCGGCGATCGACTGCAGCACGCGGCCGTCGGCGGCGTACGCGACGACCCTGCCGCCTCCGACGACGCTCGCGTCGGCGACGTAGATCGTCCCGTCGGGGCCGGCGGTGAGCGAGCGGGCCATCGCGTAGGAGGTGCCGCCGTCGGGCGGGGTCCACGCCGCGAGCTCCTCGCCCTGCGCTCCCAGGCGCCAGACCTGCGATCCGAGCACGACGCTCTCGGACGTGCCGGGGATCAGCGCCCCCGCGTCGATCCAGTGGTCGCGCCCGCCGTCCGCGCGGCCGGCGAACGCGCCCGTCGCGTCGAACCGGGCGATCCGGCGCCGGAACGCGTCAGCCACGAGCAGGCCGCCGTCTGGCATTCCCCAGGCAGCTTGCGGACGCACGAACGAGCCGCCCGACGGCTCGCCGAGGACCTGCAGCGGCGACCAATCGCGCGCGAGGACCTGCACGCGGTGGTTCTCGCGATCGGCGACGACGATCGCCTCCTCATCGGGCCGCGCCGCCGCGAGGGCGCCCGGCGGCGCGACGGCGAGCGCATCGATCTGGTTGAACTCGCCGGGAGCAGGGCCTCGCGTTCCTTCGATCCCCGTGAGGCCGGTCCCGTCGCGATGCACGCGCTGGATCCATTCAGCGAACGCACCGAGGACGTCGCCGTCGGGGGCGAGGGCGATCGTGGTGGCCGAGAAGAGCGGCAGCGTGGCGATCTGACGCCCCGCGGCGTCGAGCTCCACGACGCCGCCCGACGTGGAAGCAAGCACATGACCGTCCGGCGCCACGGCGAGCGCATTCCCTCCTCCGGGTGCGAGGGCGAACGAGCCGAGGATCGCGCCGCTGGCGCTGCGATGGGTGACCGTCCCGACGCGGTCGCGCAGCCACAGCGTGCCGTCGGGCGCCGCGGCGAGCGACTCGGTGCGCAGGTCGGGCGGCTCCTGCGGCAGCGACTGCTCGCCCGTGTAGCGGCCATGCGCGTCGAAGCTCCAGAGGTTCATGCCGAGCGTGTCGAGGGCGAACACGGCGCCGGACGGCGTGACCGCGACGTCCTCGGGCTGGAAGCGGTACTCGTCAGCGGGCCCGGGCTGCAGGTCGCCGCGATAGGTGCCCGCGCGGTCGTACACAAGCAGGCGGCCGAGACGGCCGCCGCCCGTCTGCGAGTCGGCGACGTAGATCTGCCCGGCAGGGCCGAGCGCGAGGCCCAGCGGCTGGTGCAACTCGCCCGGATCGGCCGAACCGAGCACGCCGATGCGCTCGTACGGGCAGACGGGCGTCGTCGCGCCCGGACACGTCGCGGCGGCCGCGTCGCGCGCGAGGCCGCCCGCGAGGAGCACGGCGGCGAGCAGGGTCAGGCGCAGGGTGCGAAGCACTCAAGCGAGCATCGGCGCCGGGGCTCCGCCGCTTGAGCGCAGCGGACGGCCGGGGAACCTTTGCGCTCGCCGGCGTGTAGATGCTGTGGATGACGCTTCGGACACGAGCCCTCGCAGCGGGCGCCGCCTTGGCCGCGGTCGCGGCGCTCGCGTTCGGGCTGCTCGGCAGCCCCGACCCGTCGCCGGCGGCCGACCCGCGCGCGCAGCCGGGCGCCGTGCAGACCGGCTGCTCGCACCAGTCCGGCCACCGTTTCCCGCAGGACACCTACACCGACAAGCGCAACCGCGTCGCCGGGCCGCTCGCGCTCATCGGCGGCGGCACGTTCACCGACGCCGCCACCGCGCGGCGCTTCCACGGCAACAAGTACCCCTTGCTCGTGCGCGTCGGCCACACGGTGACGCTGTCGGTGCCCGCGAGCGCGCGGCGCACCGTCTCGCTCGGGTACGGCCCGCTGCCGCAGGGCGAGTCCCTGGATGGGCTCGACGGCCACCACACGGTGACGTTCGTCGCCTGCACGCCGGACCAAGTCGCCCGCAGCAGCGCCGACGGGCCGGTGACGTTCTGGTCGGGCTTTGTCCTCGTGCGCGAGCCGGCGTGTGTCGTGCTCGACGTCTACCTCGACGGCGCGACCCGGCCGCGCCGCGTGAAGATCGAGCTGGGTCGTCGCTGCGCCAAGCCGCCGCCGCTGCGCGGCTGCGCCGACCACGTCGAGGGACCCGGGCCGTCCACGACGGCGCCGTTCGGAGGACAGGTCGTCGTCGGTCCGCTGCGCTTCGCCGGCCTCGCGGGGGAGGCGAGCCCGCGCGCGCTCGCGATCAACCGCTCGGGCGACGTGTACCGCGTCAAGGCCGGGGTGGGCGTGCCGGCTGGTGTGCGGGCCACCCTGACGATCGGCCGCAGCGCCCGCGGCTGGGCGGCGCTGGCCTACGCGCCGCGGGAGCCCGGCAAGGTGCAGCGCGAGGACGCCGCCGTCCGCTTGCAGGCATGCGCGGCCGACCACCCGGCGTTCAGCTACGGCGGCCCGGTCGGCCCGATCACGGGCTTCTCCGGCGGCTTCGTCCTGAAGCGGCCCGGCTGCGTGCCGCTCGAGGGACGCGTCGCCGGGCAGCCGGCCGCGCACCGCCGCGTCTCGTTCGGCGCGGGTCGCTGCCGGACCTAGGTCCTCGCTTATATAAGCCTTGCCTGATACTCTGCGCGGCATGCACGCGTTCAACGTCCTCGGAGACCCGGTCCGGCGCAGGATCCTCGAGCTCCTCGCCGACGGCGAGCGGACGTCCGGCGCGGTCTGCTCCGTCATCCAGGACGAGTTCGGCATCTCGCAGCCGGCGGTCTCGCAGCAGCTGAAGGTCCTGCGCGAGAACGGCTTCGCCACCGTGCGGCCCGAAGGCGCCCGGCGCCTGTATGCCGTCGCGCCCGACCCGCTCGACGACGTGGACGCGTGGCTGCACCGGATCCGGCGCGCATGGACGCCGCACCTCGACGCGCTCGGCACCGAGGTCGCGCGCGGCAAGCGCCAGCGCCGGCTACAGGCATCCGACGAAGGGAGCGAGTCATGATCGACGTGGACCACCAGATCAACACCGTCCGGCGCGTGGTGGGGACGCGGGCGCTCGAAGCGGGCGAGGCGCGGACCGTCACGATCAGCCAGGTCTACGACACGACCGTCGAAGACCTCTGGGATGCCTGCACGAACCCCGAGCGGATCCCGCGCTGGTTTCTTCCGGTCTCCGGCGACCTGCGCCCGGGCGGCTCGTATCAGCTCGAAGGCAACGCCCACGGCACGATCGAGGGCTGCGACCCGCCGCACGGCTTCTTCGCGACGTGGGAGTACGGCGACGAGGTCAGCTGGATCGAGCTCCGGCTGACCGCCGAGGCGGAGGGAACGCGCTTTGAGCTCGAGCACATCGCGCACGTCGCCGACACCCGCTGGGCGGAGTACGGCCCGGGCGCTGTGGGCGTCGGGTGGGACCTCACCGTCGTGGCCCTGGCCCTGCATCTGCCGGCGGGCGCCGTCGTCGACCCGGAGGAGAACGCGGCATGGGCGGCGTCCGACGAGGGCCGAAGGCTGATGACGCTGAGCAGCGATGCCTGGTGCGACGCGAGCGTCGCGGGAGGCACCGATCCCGCGGCCGCGCGCGCGGCCGCGGACCGGACCACGGCCTTCTACACGGGCGTCCCCGAGGAGCCGGGCGCCGCCTGATCCGCGCTACGGTCGCTCGCGTGCCGCCGCCCGACTGGATTCTCCACGGCGAGAAGCCGCCGAGGGCCAACGGGAAGAGCCCAAGGGCCTGTCGGACGCGGGCGCCGCCGCCGAGCCGTGGCGGCCGCCGGGCTCGTCAGGACAGCAGCCGCGGCAGCAGCTCGTCGCGCACGACCGCGTCGACAGCCGCCCGGCGAAACGGCGCCAGCGCGATCGCGGCCCGCTCCGCGTAGCCCGCGGGCGGCACGTCGAGCGCGACGCGCAGCGCGACGTCGAGGGCGGCCGGGCTCTCGACGACGAGCCGGCGGTCGAGCGCGCGGGCGAGCGGGAGCGCGGCGTACGGGCCGGGCGCCGCCGTGGTCACCAGCACGCAGCCGTCGGCAAGCGCCTCGAGCTGGGCGATCCCGTAGTCCTCGCGCCGCGGGGCGCAGACGAACACCCGCGAGCGGCGCAGCAGCGCGCGGTACTCCGCGGCGTCGAGGCGGCCGACAGCCCGTACGCCGGGGGCGTCGAGCCGCAGGTCGGCCCCGGCGACGATCAGCTCCTCGCCCTCGCGTCGTGCCTTCCTCCAGGCGGCCAGCACGAGATCGAGGCCCTTCTTCTCGGGGTTCGCCGCGTACGTGATCGCGGCGATGTCGCGCGGCGCCGCGTGAGCGCCCGCGGACGGCTCGACCGGGATCGGGACCACGAGCGCCTGCGCATGCGGCGACGGAGCCTCGGCGAGCGTGACCGGGTCCACCGGCACGAGCAGCGGCGCGGCCGCGAGGCGGCGCCGCTCGACGGGCCGCTGCCACAGGCCGTGGCGGCCCGGCCGGTTCGCCGCCGCCGGCGCGTCGAAGCGGATCGCGCCCGGCCGCGGCCACAGCAGCGCGGACGTGACGGTGTGGTAGAGCAGGGCCCGCGGCTCGTGCTCGGCGATGCCCGCCTGCGCCGCCGCCCGCGCGGCCCGCGCCCACGCGAGGTCCGTGAGCGCGAACGTCCGCACCTCGCGCGGCGGCTGCGCCGTCACGACCGCGACGGCCGCCCCCGCGCGCAGCATCGCTCCGCGCAGCTCCTCGACGTCGACGCGCAGCCCGGGCGTCGACCCGAGCGAGACGATCAGGACGTCCGTAGCTATCGGTTCCCACCCACCCCTGGCATCCTCTCGCATCCGCGATGATCGGCACCGGACTCCACGACACGGCGATGCTCGCGGCGCAGGTGCCGATCGCCGGCACGCTCATCAACGTCGCCGCCGTCCTCGCGGGAACGGCGATCGGCGTGGCGGCCGGCGGGCGCCTCCCGCCCGGCCTGCAGCAGCGCGTCCTCGCCGGGCTCGGGCTCGTCACCGCGGTCATCGGGATCGACCTCGCGCTCGCCTGGCGCGACACGAGCGCGCTCTACGTCCTCGGCGCGGTCCTCCTCGGCGGCCTGATCGGCGAGGCGCTGAACATCGAGGGCCGCCTGAGCCGGCTCGGCGACCGCCTCCAAGCGCGCGTCCAGCGCGGGCGCACACGCCCGTCGACCGTGAGCGAGGCGTTCTTCACCGCGAGCCTGCTGTTCTGCGTCGGCCCGCTGACGGTCATCGGCTCGTTCGAGGACGGCCTCAACGGCAACCTCGAGCCGCTCGCGACGAAGTCCATGCTCGACGGGTTCGCGTCGATCGCGCTTGCCTCGACGCTCGGCTTCGGCGTCGCGTTCGCCGCGATCACCGTGCTGCTCGTGCAGGGCGCGCTGACGCTCGGCGCCGGCCTGTTCGAGGACGTCCTGCGCGGCGAGGCGCTCGCCGCGATGACCTCGACCGGCGGCGTCCTGATCATCGGGATCGCGCTGAAGCTCCTCGACCTCAAGGACGTGAAGGTCGGCAACTTCCTGCCGGCGCTCGTGCTCGCGCCGCTGCTCGTGGGGCTCGTCAGCCTGGTGAGCTGATGCCGGCGCTGCGCGGCGCGCCGGCGTGCGTCCATGTCGCGACGAGGCCGGTGAGGGCGAGCGACGCAACCGGGATCTCGACGAGGGAGCCGCTGTCGAGGTCGCGGCGCGTGCCGGCGGGATCGAACGCCGCGACCGTGACGACAGCGGGCGTCATCGGGCCGCCGGGCGACGACACGATCGCGGCGACCACGCGCCCGCGCTTCGTCATGAACGCGGCCGGCGCGGCTGTTGGCTCCCCGCCGCACGGGTATCCGCCGATCTCGAAGCACTGCGACGCGATGCCGTAGAAGCGCCCGTTGCGGATGTCGGCCACGCGCGTGGTGACGCTGGAGGCGTACTGGCTGTTGTACGCGCTGCTGAAGAGCACGAACGGCCCCGCGACCTGGCGGATGTCGTACGTGTAGGTCGTCGTGTAGTAGTCCTCGCTGGAGACGACCGTCCGCACCCGGCCGCGTGGCAGGGCGCAGCCGACGAGGTCCGTCCCGTCGTCGGCGTTGCGCCGCCGGACGAGCTTCACGGACGGGGCGGGCGCGAGGTCTGCGCCCTTCAGCCGCTGGCACTTCGAACGCGTGGCCGCGTCGGCGGGGACCGCCGCCGCCGTGCACGGCGACAGCACGACAAGAGCGAGCGCGAGGGCGATGCGGCGCATGAGCCCTAAAACGGTGCGACGCGCGAAAAGTGGCGGCTCAGCGCGCGGCGCCGTTGACGGAGACCATGTCGCGGCGGAAGCCCGGCGCGCGGATGAGCTTGATCGGCTTCAGCGGCGGCGTCGGCTCGACGTAGAACGCGACCCCGTCGCGCTCCTCGATCGCGGACACCGCGGCCTCCTGGCGGCGCCACGCGAGCGCCCCGACGATCGCGAAGCCGGTCGCGATGCCGGGGATCTGCGGCGCGATCAGGCCCAGGCCGAGCGCGAGGAGCGTCGACAGCAGCAGCGGCCACATCCGGTTGAGCAGCAGCGCGCCCGGCCGCTGCTCGGGCAGCGACGCGGTCGACTTCGCGGTCGCGAGCAGGCGCGCGATCGGCGAGTTCGTCTGCGCCTGGCGGCCCATCCACGCGCCGATGAGCGCGGCGATGAGCCACCAGCCCGCGATGACGAGCACGAACACGTCGCCGGTCTCGTTGCGCCCCGACGAGAGGACGGTGACCGCGGCGAGCGCCGTAGCCGAGCCCGCACACAGCAAGACCGCGGAGCGAAGGAAGTCGACGAACCGCACTACTGATTCAGCGCCGTCAGCAGCTCGCGGACGCCGACCGGCCCGTCGACGAGCACGTCCGCGGCCTCCTCGAGCTCCGGCGGCGTCTCGTCCGAGCGCACCCCGACGCAGACGGCCGCGCCGAGCTCGCCCTCCTCGACGAGCTCGTGCAGGCCGTCGAAGGCGTCGATGTCCGTCTTGTCGTCGCCGACGTACAGCGCGGCCGCGAGCCCCTGGCCGCCCAGCAAGCGGCGCGCCCCGCGGCCCTTGTTGATCGTCACCGGCGGCCGGATCTCGAGCACCTTGCGGCCCCAGTGGACGTAGAGGCCCTCGGCCTCGGCCTGCTCGGCGACGGCGCGGACGGCCTCCTCGGCGGCGGCCTCGTCGGGCGCGCCGCGCCAGTGGAAGGCGGCGATCGCCTGCTTGTCCTCGGTCCGCACGCGCAGGCGCTGCAGCTCCTGCGTGTAGGCCTCGCTCGCGAACCGCCGCACGGCCGGCTCGTGCTCGGCGATCTCGGGATCGATCTCGACGTCCCCGCCGCCGGGGCGCAGCAGCTCGGAGCCGTGGTTGCCGACGTAGGCGATCGTCCCGAGCGAGACGATCCGGCGCGCGACCTGGGCCTGGCGTCCGCTGATGCAGCCGACGATCGCGTAGCGCTTGGCGATCGCGATGAGCTGCGCGCGCGTGGGCTCGGGGACATGCGCGTCGTCGGCATGGCGGACGATCGGCGCGAGCGTGCCGTCGATGTCGAGCAGGATGCCCGCGCGGGCCGGGTCGGCTCGCAGCGGCGCGAGCGCCTCGACCAGCGTGGCGGCGGCTGACATGGCTTCTAGTATGCCGCGCATGGCGTCGCGCCGAACGCTTGCACTCACGGCGATCGGCACGCTCGCGGGCCTCTTCAGCGGGCTGTTCGGGGTCGGCGGCGGGGTCGTGATCGTGCCGCTGCTCGTGCTCTGGCTGGGATTCGACGAGCGCAAGGCGACCGGCACCTCGCTCGCGGCGATCGTGATCATCGCCGGCGTCGCGACGGCCGTGCACGGCGCCTACGGCAACGTGCACCTGCGCGAGGGGCTGCTCGTCGGCCTGCCGGCGGTCGCCGGCGTCCTCGCGGGCACGGAGCTTCAGCGGCGCGTCTCGACGCGGGCGATCTCGCTGATCTTCGCGGCCATGCTCGTCGCCACCGCGATCGAGCTGCTGCTCGGATGATCGAGGCGATGCTCATCGGGCTGGCCGCTGGGGTGGTGGCCGGGCTGCTCGGGGTCGGCGGGGGCGCGCTGTTCGTTCCCGCCCTGGCGATCGGCCTCGGCCTGAGCCACGTCGATGCCGAGGCCACGTCGCTGCTCGCGATCATCCCGGTGGCGCTCGTCGGCGCGTGGCGTCAGCGCTCCAAGGGCAACGTCGACGTGCGCACCGGCCTCGCCCTCGGCGTGCTCGGCGTCGCCGGCGCCGGCGCCGGCGTGGCGATCGCCAACGCGGTCCCACAGCGGGCGCTCGAGGTCGGCTTCGCGATCTTGATCCTCATCGTCGCGGCGCAGCTCGTCCGCCGCGCGCTGCAGCCCGTCAGCGACGCACGCTGATCGTCGCGCGACTCGTCGGGCCGTGTTCGATCGACAGGTCGACGCGCACGCGCGCGCTGCGGTGCCTGCCCAAGGCGATCGGCACTCGCAGTGGATGCGTCCCCGCGGGGAACGAGAACGCGGGCGGGTCTTCGCGGAGATTGGGCCGGCCGTCGGGCAGGCGTCTGGCGACGGCCTTGCCGGCGCAGCCGGACGGACAGCGCAGGCGGACGGTGATCCGGCCGGCGCGAAGACGAGCGCTGCGGGTCAGGATGCCGGCGCGACAGGACGCGAGCGTCGTGCGCGCCTGCGGGCTGTCCTGGACGACGATCTCGCCTCCGACCGTACAGCCCGGCTGCCACCACGCGACGCGGGTGCCGTCGGTCGCGACCCCGTATGGCCGGCGGTAGGTCCCGCGCACGAGCTCGCGACGGTCGCCGCCGTCTCCGCGCACGCTGACGAGCGAGACGACGTCGGGCGCCTCGGACAGCCGACCGGCGCCGGCGAACGCCAGGATCCGATCGCCCGCGGCTACCGGGCCGCTGCCGGTGAGCGGCGCCGGCGCAATGATCGCGTTCACGCACGCGCCGAGCCGGACGAGCCGCGGCTTCGTCGCGCCCGGCGCGACGCTGAACACCCGCTTTGAGTCGTCGCATTCCCGCTCGTCCTCGTTGGGTCCGCGCAGGTAGACGCGCGTGCCGTCACCAAGGATCCCGGCGGGCGCCAACACGCCCGCTCGCTGCGTGACGATCGCGTTGCCCGGGCCCGCCGCCGAGAACGGCACCAGCTGGCCGTCGATCCCGTACGGTGGAAGCAACATACCGGCGATGCCCGTGTCGCCGGGCGCGAGAGCGAGCGCCACCGGCACGCGGTTCGGGCTCAGCGCGATCCTGCGGGCCGGGCCACTCGGGTCGGCATCGCCGAGCACGATCGCCGAGGGCGTCCCGCGGGTCGGGCCGCGTCGTGCGTCGCCACAGCCGCCGTCGCGCCATGCGATCCGCGAGCCGGCCACCGCGACCGGCGCGACGGTCATCGCCGGGGAGCATCTGGCGACCTCGCGCAGTGGGCCCAGCGGCGAGCCGATCAGGACCATGCTCGGACCTTCCTCCAAGAAGCCGGACTTGACGCTCAGCGCGATCGCCTGCGGGGACGCGGCGAGCACGACCTGCGCTTCGTAGTCGTCGCTTTCGCTCTCCAACGCGGTGACCAGGAGCGTCTGGGCCGGTGCGCCGGCAACGAGCCGCTCGAGCACCAGTCCCCGGTTTTTGGCCACGCGCGCGACGACGATCGCATCGCCGCTGAATGCCAGCGCGCGGACCTCGCCGTCCACCGGGATGACCGTCCGGGTCGCTGACGCGCGCTCACCGCAGCCAAGCAGCACGAGCAATGCGACCGACAGCGGCAATGCGGCTCGCAGCATGCGAGCCAACCTAATGGCCCGACAGCCCCTCAGGGAATGTTCTCTCATCCGAGCCCGTGCTCATCGCTACGCAGCTCGTCCGCCGCGCGCTGCAGCCCGTCAGCGACGCACGCTGACCGTCAGGCCGTAGCCCGGGCCGTACTCGACCGCGACCTCGAGACGCAGCCGCGCGCTGCGGGCGCGCCCGAGCGCCACCGGCACTCGCAGCGTGTGCGTCCCGCGATCGAACGAGAACGCGCGCGCTCCGTCGACGACCCGGCGGCCGAAGATCCTGCCGGTGCAGCCCGCCGCGCACCGCACGCGCAGGGCGATCCTGCCCGCGCGCACCCGCGCGCGGCGCGTCAGGATCTCCGCGCGGCACGACGCCAGCCGCAAGCGCGGCTCGGCGCCCTGCTGGACGACGATCTCGCGCCCGCCGGCGCAAGCCGGCTGCCACCACGCGACCCGGTCGCCGTCGGCCGCGAAGCCGAGCGGGCGCCGGAAGGTCCCGCGGACGAGCTCGCGCCGGTCGCCGCCGTCGCTGCCCACGCTGACGAGCGAGGCCGGCTGGCTCGGCGCCGAGTCGCCGGAGGGGCGCGGCGCCACGAACGCCAGGATCCGGTCGCCGGCGGTCAGCGGCCCGCCGCCCGTGAGCGGGCCGGGCGCCAGCTCGGAGATGACGCAGCCGCCGAAGGCGATCTGCCGCCGCTCGGTCGATCCCGGCGCGAGCGCGAACACCTGCGTCGCGTCGCAGGCCTCCTCGTCGTCGGTGGCGCCGAGCACGACGACGCGCGTGCCGTCGCCGAGGATCCCGACGGGCGCGAGGATGCGGCTGCGCTCCGATGCGATCGCCGCGCCGATGCCCGCCGGGGAGAACGGCCGCAGCTCGCCGTCGACGGCGAAGAACGACGGCAGCAGCATCCCCGGCGAGGCCCGCTGTCGCCCGCCCCCAGGACGAGCGAGACGGGCAGCCCGCCGCCGCTCACCGGCGGTGGTGCGCAGCGGGGTGCCCGGCTCGGCGCCGCCGACCGCGATCGCCGACGCCGTGAGGCTGTTCGGCGTCGTCTCCGGCTTGCCGCAGCCGCCCTCGCGCCATGCGATCCGCGGACCGAACACCGCGACGGGCGAGACGGTCACGGCCGTCGTGCACGTCCCGACCTCGCGCAGCGGCCCGGCCGGCGGGCCGATCATGACCTTGCTCGGACCGCGCTCTCGTCGACGTCGGGCTTCAAGCCCGAGCGCGACCGCCTGCGGCGATGCCGCGAGCGAGACCTCGTCGTCGTCGTCCTGGAAGGTCGTGGTGAGGATCGTCCGGGTGGGCGCGCCGGCGACGACGCGCTCGAGCACCAGCCCCCGCGCAGCGGGAGGCGCGCGACGAGCGAGCGCGTCGCCGCTGAAGGCGAGCGCGCGGACCTCGCCGTCCACCTGCAGCACCGTCCGCGACGCGGACGCGAGCGTCGCCGCGCCGAGGCAACACGAGCAATGCGACCGACAGCGGCAGTGCGGCTCGCAGCATCTGCGAGGCAACCTACGCCGCCCGGCGGCCGCGCGTCAGGGAAATCGTTCGCGGCGCCGAGCCCGTGCTCGAGCGCCTCCTTGACCGACGCGTCGAGCGCGTTCAGGCGATGCAGCGCGAGCGCCTCGGGCGAGCCGAAGCGCCGGCCCGGGCGCGGCGTCCGCGCCGTGGTGCGTGAGGACGCAGTGCGCGAGCGCGACGAAGCGGCCGTTGTCGAGCTGCGAGATCGTGCGCGGCGCGGTCGCGCAGCAGCGCGATCCCGAGCTCGACGTGGCCGAGCAGCCGGCCGGCCTCGGTCAGCGCCGATCTCCGCGCCGTAGGTGAACTCGCGCGTCTTGCCGAGGTCGTGGACGAGCGCCGCCGTCACGAGCAGGTCGGAGTCCAGGCGCGGGTGCAGCTGGCAGGTCTCGAGCGCGAGCGTCCCGACGGCGACCGTGTGCTCGAGCAGGCCGCCGAGGTAGGCGTGGTGGCCGTTGCGCGTGCACGGCGCGCGGCGCCACTGCTCGCGCAGCGCCGCGTCGCCGAGCAGCGCGTCGAGCAGCGCCTTCAGGCCGGGGTCGTGGACCTCGCGCGCCAGGTGCTCGAGGAAGCCGTCGAGCTCGTCGAGGTCGCGGTAGGCGACGGGCAAGAACGACGCCGGATCGATGCCGCCGGCGGGCGCGCGGCCGATCGTGCGCAGCTCGACCTGCAGCTCGTCGCGGAAGCGCTCGACGCGGCCGGCGACGTGGACGATGTCGCCGCGGTCGAAGCGCCCCGCGATCACGTCGGCGTCGCGGAACACGCGGCCCTGGACCGCGCCCGTGCGATCGCGCAGCTCGACCGCGAGGTACGGCGAGCCGCCGCGCGACATCAGGCGGTCCTTGCGGGTGCACGCGAAGATCCCGTCGACCTCCTGGCCGGCGCGCAGCGTCGCGACGGTCATCGGAGAAAGGTGGCCAACCGCATCGGCCCATGATGTACCTTGAATCGGATGCAGCCTTTGATCTGGGAGAGCCGTCCCGACGGACTTCGCGCCCCAGCCATCATCTGCGCCTTCAGCGGCTGGAACGACGCGGGCGACGCCGCGTCGGCCGCGCTGACGTTCATCGGCGAGTCGCTCGGCGCCGAGCGCTTCGCGCGGATCGACCCCGAGGACTTCTACGACTTCCAGTCCACGCGCCCGCAGATCAGCTTCGGCGACGAGGGCAAGCGCGAGGTCACGTGGCCGGGCATCGAGATCTTCGCCGCGCGCGTGCCGCGGGCGCCGCGCGACCTCATCCTCGTCCAGGGCCCGGAGCCGTCGATGCGCTGGCGCACGTTCTGCCAGCACATCATCGACCTCGCCGAGGCGCTCGGGACGCAGCTCGTCGTGACGATGGGCGCCCTGCTCGCGGACGTCCCGCACTCCCATCCGGTGTCGATCACCGGCCTGGCGTCCGATCCATCGCTCGTCGAGAAGCTCGAGCGTCCCCGAGACGACGTACGAGGGCCCGACGGGGATCGTCGGCGTCCTGCACACCGCCTGCACCGACGCCGGCCTGCCGTCGGCGAGCCTGTGGGCGAGCGTCCCGCACTACGTCGCCGCCGCGCCGAACCCGAAGGCCGCGCTCGCCCTGGTGCGCAAGATCGAGAGCCTCGTCGCGGTGTCGGTCGACGCGACGGACCTCGAGAACGCGACCGGCGACTACGAGCGCCAGGTCTCGCGCGCCGTGCAGTCCGATCCCGAGGTGCAGGCGTTCGTCGAGCGGCTGGAGGAGGCCGCCGGGCAGGACACCACCACGCTCGGCCCGGGCGACCTGCCCTCCGGCGACGCGATCGCCGTCGGAGTTCCAGCGCTTCCTCAAGCAGCAGGGCCCCGAGCGCTAGCGCCGATGGCTGGCGGCGAGCGCGACCTCGCGGTCCTGCTCGCCACGCTCGAGCCCGAGCTTCATCCCGGCCTGTTCGTCTTCGCGCTCGCCCCTGACGGCTGCCGTGCCGCCCGGCGTCGACCCTGTCGCGACGATGCGCGAGGAGGAGGGTCTGACGCTCGTCCTGCGCTCGAGGACGCCGACCGCCTCGGCCTCGAGCACGCCGGCGCGATGCAGTGGATCACGCTGCGCGTGCACTCCGCGCTGGACGCCGTCGGCCTGACCGCGGCGTTCAGCACGGCGCTCGGGGTCGCGGGCTTGAGCGCGAACGTCATCGCCGGCCTGCACCACGACCACGTCTTCGTCAGCGCGGGGCGCGGCCAGCAGGCGCTCGCGGTGCTCCGCGCGCTGTCGGCCGCTGGAGCAGATGGTTAGTGGTTGCTCGTAATGTCGAATTTGACCCTCTATGCGGGCCAAATTCGACACGATGCTCGACCATCGCCGCACGTGGTGGCTACCGGGGTTTCGACGGATGGAGCGGTCTCGCAGTCGTCCACGGTGCGTACGCGCGTCCTCCACCGCTACGACGAGCGTGGCAAATCCCTGATGTGCGTCGCGACGTTGACGACGGTGCCGCTCGGCTCGCGGACGAAGAACCTGCGGATCCCCCACGGCTCGTCGGTCAGCGGGTAGACGATGTCGAGGCCGCGGGCAAGCGCGTCCGCGTGGGCCTCGTCGACGTTCGCGACCTCGACCGAATGTCGATGCGCTGCACCGACGGGTCCATGGCCCCCTCGGCGTCCCACGCCACGATGACCTGGGTCGTCGGCTCGCTCGGCGAGACGAGCATGAGGAAGCCGGTCTGCTCGAAGCCGACGCGGAAGCCGAGGAACTCCTCGTAGAACGCGCGGGTCCCCGCCGGGTCCTCGGTGACGACGATGGGGATCGCGCGGCGGATGCTCATCGCTCGGACGCCGGGCAGGCGATCCGGAAGTCGCACATCGAGCAGGCGCTGTGCGAAGGCGTTGGCTCGAAGTCCTGCGCGAGGATCCCGGCGCCGACCTCGTCGACCGTGTCGGCGATCCAGGCCGCGTCGATCTCGTCGCTCGGGACGCGCACCTTCTCGTCGTCGAGCACGTAGACGTAGGCCTGCTGGGCCGCTTCGAGGTGCCACGCCTCGCGCGCGCCGACCGCGTAGAGCGAGAGCTGCACGTCCTCCTTGAGCGCGGCCAGCGAGCGCGGGCGGCCGGTCTTGTAGTCGATGAGCTCATAGCCGCCGTCGGCCAGCCGGTCGACGCGGTCGACGCGCCCGCGCAGCGTGTGCGGGCCCATCCGAAACGAGAACGCGCGCTCGAACCAGACCGGGTGCACCGGCTCCTCGGCGAGGCGCTGCTCGTAGCGGCGCAGCGAAGCCGTCGCCTTCACGCGTAGCTGGCGCTCCTCGTCGGAGTCGCCGAACCCGTGCCGCGGCCACGCGCCGTCGAGCAGGCCGAGGATGTCCTCGGGCCCGCGGTGGTAGCGCTCGAGCACCTGGTGCACGAGGATCCCGAAGCGCTGGTTGATCGTCGGCTCCTGCGGCACCCGCAGCACGCGCGCGAACTTGTAGCGCAGCGGGCACGCGCGGTAGGTCTCGATGTCCGACGCCGACAGCGCGAGCCCCGCGCCCCGGCGCGGCAGGAACGCGATCAGCGATGGCTCCGCCCGCGCCGCGCGCGCCGCCGCCCGAGCACGGTCGTCGCGCTCGGCGTCGAGCAGCAGCTCGTCCAGCGTCGAGGTCTGCAGCACCTCGCGCTGAAGCGGCGAGACCGAGGCGGCGAGACGCTCGTTGACCGGCGCCAGCGCCTCGGCCACCGACTGCCCCGCCGGGCGCTCGAGCAGCGCCGCGAGCTTGATGAGCTCGAGGTAGCGGACGACGGCGTGCGTGACGTCGAGGTCGGTGTCCAGCCGCAGCTCGCCGAGCCCCTTGGCGACCTTCGGCAGGCCGGCGAGCAGCTCGTCGCGCAGCGCCTGGAACGTCGCGTGCAGCGCCTCGGCGGGGCCGAACAGCTCCTCCTCGAGCTCCTCCCACTCGCCCCCGACCGCGGCGCGCGCCTCCTCCGCGAACGGCGACGGCGGCTGCACCGCCCCGGTCGCGGCGCGTGCCGGGTAGGCGAGGACGAGGCCTGTGCGGGCGCGCGTCATCGCGGTGTGCAGCAGCCGGCGCATCGACGCGACGTGCGCCGCGCGATCGTCGGGGCCGAGCTCCTCGCGCAGCAGCGCGTCGGGGATCGGCTCGGCCGCCCGCAGGCGCGCGCCCGGCATCCGCGCCGACGCCAGCCCGAGGACGAAGACGTGGTCGAGCTCGCGCCCGCCGGCGGCGTCGAGCGCCATGACCTGCACGGCGCCCTCGCGCGGCGCGGCGCCGTCCTCGTCGCGCAGCTCGGTCTCCGCGACGGCGGCGACGTAGCGCGCGAAGTCGCGCGGCGTCGCGTGCGGCGCGCGGCGCGCGTAGGAGCTCGCGAGCTCGCCGAGGCGCGCGAGGTGCACGAGCCGCTCGACGACGTCCGCCTGCGCGCTGAAGACCTGCTGGCGGCGCAGGCCGAGCCGCTCGACGAGCCGGTGCAGGTAGAGGTCGGGCCGGTCGGAATCCAGCGCCGCCGACGACTCGCGGTAGAGCTTGAGGAAGACGTGGATGCGCTCGCGCGCCTCGTACTCGAGCTGCGGCGCCTCGGTCGCGGCCTTGAGCGCCGAGACCATGTCGAGCTTGCGCCGGCGGGCGATCTGCACGCAGCGCGCGAGGTCGACGGACTTCAGCGAGACCGGCGGTCGGCCGAGCGCCCGGACGACCGCGCCCGCGTCGTTCGGGTCGGCGAGCAGGCGCAGCCAGGCGAGCACGTCGCGCACCTCGGCGCGTGCGAAGAAGTCCGCCTCGCCCACGGTCCGGAAGCCGATCGCCCGCTCCTCGAAGGCGACCCCGACATCGCGGCCCTCGTCGCGCAGCGAGCGCACGAGCACGCCGATGCGCTCGGGCGCGCACCCGCCGCGCACGAGCCGCTCGACCTCCGCCGCCACCGCCTGCGCCTGTGCGCGCTCGTCGGCCGCACGCCAGAAGCGCACGCTGCCGCCGGGCTCGCCGGCGACCGGGATGCCGAGCCTGTCCGCGATCGGCGCGACGACCGCGCGGGCGGCGTCGAGCACCGCCTGCGGACAGCGCAGCGAGCGCTCCAGCCGCACGACCTCGGCGTCGGGGTGGGCGAGCTCGAAGTCGCGCACGTTCTTGGTCGCCGCGGCGCGCAGGCGCCGCGCGGCCTGGTCGTCGTCGGCGGCGGCGGTCAGGCTGCCGTGCTCGGCGGCGAGCAGCTCGACCAGGAGCGTCCCCGTGAAGCCGAGGTCGGCGAGCTCGTCGACGAGGACGTGGCGGTAGCGCTCGGCGACCCGCGCGCGGACGTGCGGGCGCTCGCGCAACATGGCGATCGTGCGCAGGACGAGCTCGCCGGCATCCAGCGCGCCCTCCCGCGCGAGCAGCCGGTCGTGGTCGACGTACAGCTGCGCGAACTCGACCTCCCGCGCCCGCCGCGCACGGCCCGCGTCGTCCTCGGCGGGCAGGGCCTCCGCCCAGGCGGCGTAGTCGGCGGCGCTCACGAGCTCGTCCTTCAGCCGGTCGATGCGGTCGATGACGCCCGCGAGCAGCACGGCGGGCCGGCCGCCGATGTCGTGCTGGCGCAGGTGCAGGTCGTCCATCCGGTCGAGCAGCAGCGCGAGCCGGTCGGCGCGGGTGACGGGCGCGAAGAACGGGTCGACGCCCGCCTCGGCGGTCTCCGCGCGCAGCAGCCGCGTGCACAGCTCGCGCACGCTGTGGACGGCGAGCTCCTCGTACGGCCGGTCGAGCACGTCCTCGACTTGGCGGCGCATCGCGGCGGCGGCCGCGCTCGACGGGCTCAGCGCGAGGATCGACTCCGGCGCCGCGCCTTGCGCGACGAGCCAGCCGAAGCGCGCGACGAGGACCGTCGTCTTTCCGGTGCCCGCGGCGCCGAGCACGAGCACCGCGCCGCCGGGGTGCTCGACCGCGCGCGTCTGCGCTTCGGTGAGCACCGCGGGCGCGGCGGGGACCGACGGCGAGGACACCTGCCAAGTATGCCCTCCGCCGCGTCGATCGCCGCCGCCCCGCGGGCGCGGGGCGACGCGCCCCGCCGTCGTTCGTCGCCGCCCGCCAAAGTGGTCGAGACAGGCCACTAGGATGCGGTCGATGTCGACATCGACCGCGCTTCAGGCCGACTGGCTGACGGCCTGCCGCACGGCGGCTCAGGGCCTGCGCGAGGTCCTGCTCGAGCATCCGACGAGCCGTGAGCGGGTCGTCGAGACCGGCGACCGCGGCGAGGGCGGCGACCGCACGCTCGTCATCGACCAGCAGGCCGAGGACGCGGTCTTCGCCCAGCTCGACGCGATGCACGCCGCCGGCGCGCGCTTCGTCGCGATCAGCGAGGAGCGCGGGATCGTCGACTACGGCAGCGAGGACGTGCGCGTCGTCATCGACCCGCTCGACGGCTCGCTGAACGCCAAGCGCGGGATGCGCAGCTACGCGCTGTCGATCGCGGTCGCCGACGGCCCGACGATGGCGGACGTCTTCTTCGGCTACGTCTACGACTTCGGCTATGGCGAGGAGTGGACGGCGCGCCGCGGCGAGGGCGCGTATCTCAACAGCAAGCAGATCCTCGACCCGCCGCCGGAGCGCCGGATGAGCGACGGCCGCCTCGAGCTCATCACGATCGAGTCCTCCGACCCGCAGTACATGGCGCCCGCGATGGACGGCCTCGTCGAGCACGTGCACCGCGTGCGGGCGATCGGGTCGATCGCGATCTCCTGCTGCCAGGTCGCGGCCGGGCGCGTGGAAGGGATGCTGACGCTGTGGCGCACGCGTGCGGTCGACGTCGCGGCCGCGCAGCTCATCGTCCGCGAGGCGGGCGGGATCGTCGAGTTCCCGGCGTTCGACACGCCGCTCGGCGCCCCGCTGGACCTCTCGCCGCACTCGGCCGTGGTCGCCGCGCGGTCGGCCGACGGGCTGCAGCGCCTGCGCTCGATCGTCGCCTGAGGGCGGCCGGACGCCGGGGCGCAGGCGCCCTTCGCGGGCGGTTCGGCGCAGCGGGGACGAGGGCGCCGCGCGGCCGGCCCGGCGGGCCGGGAGGTCGGGTTCGCCATGATGGACGTCGTGCTCGATCGCGCCCTGGCCCAGCGAATCGCCAACGCCGTCTCCCGCGGGACCGGCTCGCAGCCCGCCGACCTGCCCGCGCTGACGGGCGATCTCGTCGCGATCTGCACCGACGCCCAGCTGCGCGTCGTGACCTACACGGGCTTGCGGCCGCGGGTCGCGCTGCCCGTCCCGGAAGCCGTGCAGCGCAAGGATTGGATCGCGGCGAACGTCACCTCGATGGGCGCGGTGCTCGACCCGATCGGCGAGCGCCTGACCGCCGGCGCAGGCGAGGCGGGCGGGCTCGCCGCCTTCCTGCGCGGCTCCGCGCGCAGCGCGACGAGCGCGCTGCTGTCGGCCGAGGCGGGCGCGCTCACCGGGTATCTCTCGCAGCGCGTGCTGGGGCAGTTCGAGTTCGTCATCGTCGATCCGCTCGCGCCGGCGCGGCTGCTCTTCGTCGCGCCGAACATCTCCTCCGCCGCGGTCCGCCTGGACGCGGACCCCGAGGAGCTGCTGACCTGGATCGCCTTCCACGAGGTCACGCACGCCGTCCAGTTCACGGCCGTCCCGTGGCTGCGCCCCCACCTCGCGGGCCTGCTCGAAGAGCTGCTGGCGTCGCTCGAGCTGAAGGTCGACCCGAGCGCGCTGCTGCGCATGCCGGGCGCCGACGACGTCAAGGCGATGGTCGCCGCCCTCCGCGAGGGCGGGCTCGTCGCGGCGATCGGCGGGGCGCGCCGGCGAGAGCTGCTCGAGCGCATCCAGGCCACGATGGGCGTCGTCGAAGGCCATGCCGAGCACGTCATGGACGTCGTCGGGGCCGAGGCGCTGCCGTCGCTGGCCGCGCTGCGGTCGGCGCTGGACCGGCGCCGCCACGAGCGCCCGCCGCTCATGGCCTTGCTCGAGAAGCTCATCGGCTTGGACGCCAAGCTGCGCCAGTACGAGGACGGCAAGCGCTTCTGCGACGCGATCGCGGCGGCCGCCGGGCCCGCGGCGCTGCACAGCGTCTTCGACGGGCCGGAGCAGCTGCCGACGGCCGCCGAGCTGCAGGATCCCGACGCGTGGATGCGCCGCACCGGCATCCTCGCCGCCGCGTGAGCGCGACGCGCTCGACGACGACGCGGCGCAGCCGGGCCGCGCGGCGTGATGTTGAGCCACGCCGGTGCGGTTGGTCTGGGGCGGGGCAGCCCGTCTAAAGACCCGTGGCGGCGGCCATCACGGCGGCGACCCAACGTGGATGGGCTCGATGACCGGGGTACCGGCCCCGCCGTTGGCGCCGTAGGACAGGATCGCAGTGAGCATCGCGAGCGCCACGCCGACCCACAGAAGGTAGGTGCCTAGCCGCGCGCGTCGCGTCGAGGTTCGCAGGTACGTGCCGGCCACGATCATGACGACCGGAAGGATGAGTCCGGTCGGCGGCGTCCAGATGAGAGCGACCGCCACCACCGCGATGGCCAACAGGCTGGGCAGCACCTGCGAGGTGGCTGGCCGCTGGACGAAATCGAACACAGGGGTCCTTCCTTTCACATCATGCCCGCGGGCGGGTGAGTGCAGTAGTCGGAACTGCCGTGCCGGCCTCGGGGTCGCGGCGGTGGCATGTCATTCGTTCGCTCCCGAATGCCGGGTTTACAAACACGTGTTCGGGTAGTATCGTGGTCGACATCGCTTAGAACTAATATCCTTAGTCCTCAACACACAAGGAGGCGACGCCAGCATGGCCGAGACCACCACCACCGCCGCTGACCGCTCCGCTACCGCGAAGAAGGCGGCAACGACCCGCAAGACCAACGCCGTCAAGCGCTCGACGACCGCGAAGAAGGCCGCGCAGACGCGCGCCGCCAACCGCGCCTCCGCCGCCCGCGAGACGGCTGGCACCAAGGCGAAGGCGAGCGCCACTCGCACCCGCACGACGGCCGCCAAGGAGGCCGCGGAGGCCGAGTCCGTCGTCAAGACGCGTGTCGAGCAGGCGGCCGAGGTCGCCGAGAAGTCCGTCCTCGTGCCGATCGGCGCCGCGCTGGTCACCCGCGACAAGGTCGTCGCCGCGATCGACGAGCTGCGCTCGACGTACTCGACGCGCAAGAAGACCGAGGCCGAGCTCAAGCGCTTCGAGCGCCGCGGCAACACCGCGCTGAAGCCGCTCCGCAAGACGGCCGACCGCGTCGAGCAGGAGCTGCGCGAGAGCGGCAGCCGCATCGAGAAGGAGGTCCGCGCGATCATCGACGGCATCGAGAAGCGCGGCGCCGTCTCGAAGAACGTCGAGCTCGTCAGCGCGCGCGTCGAGAACGCCGTGCAGGGCGGCAGGACCCGCGCGACGCAGGCCTCCGCAAGCGTGCAGGAGCGCCTCGCCTCGCTGGTCTAACCGCGCCGCGCACGCGAGGTGCGCGTCAGAGCAAGCCTGCGAGCTCGCCCTCGAAGTCCTCGACCGAGGCGTCGGGCGTGAGCCCTGCGACGTCAACGACGCGCACGGCCACGCCCGCGTCGCGGGCGGCGGCGAGCAGCCCGTCGAGCTCCTCGACGTCGTCGAAGACGACCAAGGCGTCGAGCGCCCCGAGCAGCTCGGACCGCTCGAGGCCCGGGTCGGGCGCGAGCATCACGGCCATCGCGCCGGCGCGCTGGACGGCGTACCCGAGCGCGGCCGGCGCCACGACAGAAGGCCGGTCGTGCCACGGCCCCCAGCTCGCCGGCGCGATGCTCGCGTAGATGCCGACGACGGGGCGGGCCATGGGCGCGATGCTAGTGGCGCGCGCACCAGCCGGACCGCCATTTCACCCTTCTACACTGGATGACCATGCCGACCAACGCCGAGATCCTCAGCGCGCTCGAGCGCGTCATCGACCCGGAGCTGCGCAAGTCCATCGTCGAGCTCGGGATGGTCCGCTCGATCGAGATCTCCGATGCGGGCGCCGTCGACGTCATGGTCTCGCTCACGACCGCGGGCTGCCCGATCCGCAACCACTTCGTCGAGGCCGTGACGCGCGAGGCGAGCTCGGTCGAAGGCGTGACGAAGGTCGCCGTCGCGTTCGACGTGCTCTCCGACGCCGAGAAGGGCAAGCTGCAGAAGACGCTCGGCCGCGGATCGCTGCCGGCGGGCGCGCTCGCGCAGGTGACCAACGTCCTGTGCATCGGCTCGGGCAAGGGCGGCGTCGGCAAGTCCACGCTGACGTCGAACATCGCCGCGGCGCTGACGCTCGAGGGCAAGCGCGTCGGCATCCTCGACGCCGACGTCTGGGGCTACTCGATCCCGCGCATGTTCGGCCTCGGCGGCGAGCGCCCGCCGATCTCCCCGGACCGCAAGATCCTCCCGATGGAGGCCCACGGCGTGAAGGTCATGTCGATCGGCTTCTTCGTCGAGGAGGACGCGGCCGTCGTCTGGCGCGGCCCGATGCTGCACAAGGCCCTGACGCAGTTCCTCGAGGACGTCGCGTGGGGCGAGCTCGACTACCTGCTCGTCGACCTGCCGCCCGGCACCGGCGACGTGTCGATGACGCTCGCCCAGCTGCTCCCGCAGGCGAAGTTCGTCATCGTGACGACGCCGCAGCCGACCGCGCAGAAGGTCGCGCGCCGCGCCGCGCAGATGGCGGGCAAGGTCAGCCTGGAGATCGCGGGCATCGTCGAGAACATGGCCGGCTTCACGACCCCGTCCGGCGAGCGCTTCGCGATCTTCGGCGAGGGCGGCGGGCAGGCGCTCGCCGACGAGCTCGACGTGCCGCTGCTGGGCAAGGTCCCGCTGACGATGCCGCTGCGCGCGCAGGCCGACGACGGCACGCCGCTGGTCTTCACCGAGCCCGACGACCCGGCCGCGCAGGCGATCGTGCGCACCGCGCGCGGGATCATCGCGCTGTCGCCGATCGAGCTGCCGGTCCTGCAGAGCGCCGAGCCGCCACCACCGACAGGCTTCAGCCTGCCGATGGTCGGCTGACTCGGCGAGCTCCTCCGTCAGGCGCCGCTGTCGGCGGTGTCGGCCGCGCGGCCGGCCTCGGTCGCCGCCGGGACCTCGACGAGCCGGCCCGTGGCGACGTCGTAGATGTAGCCGTAGATCGGGATGCTGCCAGGGACGAGCGGGCTGTCGCGGATCTTCTGGACGTCCTCGGTCACGCTGTCCTCGAGGTTGGAGATCGTCAGCCAGTCGATCTTGTGACCCTCGGGCGAGCCGGGGCCCTCGCCGACGTCGTGGAAGCCCTCGTCGCCGAGCGCGGCGGTCTCGAGGCTGCTCTCGAGGAGGCTGCCCATGAGCTCGCTCGTGAAGAACTCCATGCCGCAGTTCGTGTGGTGCACGACGAACCACTCCTGCGTGCCGAGCAGCTTGTAGGAGATGACGAGCGAGCGGATCGCGTCGTCGCTCGCGCGGCCGCCGGCGTTGCGGATGACGTGGGCGTCGCCCTCGGACAGGCCGGCGTACTTCGCCGGGTCGAGGCGCGCGTCCATGCAGGTCAGGATCGCGAAGCGGCGGGCGGGCGGCATGCCGAGGTCGCCCTTGTCGAAGCTGGACGCGTACTCCTCGTTGGCTGCGAGAACTTCGTCGTGCACGGACATGCAGGATCTCCGAATCGTCGGGGACTGGACGGTCTCGCGACTATACCAGCCTAATCTGATCGACAATTCTGTGATTCAGGCTGGCGGATCCGTCAGACGCCCTTGGAGAAGTACTCCGAGTTGATCTTCACGTACTGGGACCACTCCTCCGGGAGCTGGTCCTCGGCGAAGCACGCGTCCACCGGGCAGGCTTCGACGCACGCATCGCAGTCGATGCACTCTTCCGGGTCGATGTAGAGCATCTCGACCTTGTCGTAGTCGGGCTCGTCGGTGGTCGGGTGGATGCAGTCGACGGGGCACACCTCGACACACGAGTTGTCCTTCGTGCCGATGCAGGGCTCCGCGATGACGTAGGCCATGAAGAGGTCGCTTCCTTCGCTCTAGCTGATTTTCGGGCGGCCGGACATAGTATCCAGGCGTGCTCCTGCTGACCGGTGCCACAGGCCTCGTCGGCAGCGCGCTGCTGCGCCGCCTGACGGCCGCCGGGCAGCCCGTCCGCTGTCTCGTACGCGACCCCCGGGGGCTGGGATCGGATCGCGTGCGCGTGCAGATCGCGCTCGGCGACCTCGCCGACCCGCCGTCGTTTCGCAACGCGCTGCGGGGCGTGAAGACCGTCGTGCACCTCGCCGCGGCGATCCGCGACCAGCGCGCCGGGTCGATCGAGGAGCTCAACGGGATCGCGACGTGGCGCATGGTCCAGGCCGCCGAGCGCGCCGGCGTCGAGCACTTCGTGTTCTTCAGCTCGCTCGGCGCGTCGAGCCACGATCGCACGCGCGTCCTGCGCGCGAAGGCGCTCGCCGAGCGCGCGGTGCTCGCATCCGACGTGCGCCACACGATCTTCGCCCCGTCGCTCGTCTACGCCCCCGGCGACCGCCTGCTGACGCTGCTCGAGCGGCTCGCGCTGCTCTCGCCCGTCATGCCGATCAGCGGCCGCGGCGAGGCGCGCTACCAGCCGATCTGGGCGGAGGACGTCGCCGACTGCGTCATGAACCAGCTCCAGCAGGCTCCGGGCGCGTCCGGCTCCGGGTCCGGCGGCCACGAGCGCTTCGAGCTCGCTGGCCCGCAGACCCTCTCGCATCGCGAGATCGTCGCGCTCGTGCTCCGCGCCGCGGGGCGGTCGCGGCGGATGGTCCATGTGCCGTCGCCGCTCGTGTGCCGCGCGCTCCGGGCCGGCGAGATGCTGCTCAAGTCGCGCACGCCGGCGACCTGGGACGAGGCCGAGCTGCTCGAGGTCTCGATGACGAGCGCGGGCGGGACGGCCGACGTCAACGGGCTGCGCGTCACGCCGCGCCCGATGGCGGCGGTGCTCGGCATCTGAGCCCGGCTCAGAGCGCCGCGAGCGCGGGGCGGCGCCCGGCCCACGGCAGCGCCTGCTCGAGCTGTGCCGCGAGCGCGAGCAGTGGGCCCTCGCCGGCCGGGCGGCCGATGAGCTGGACGGCGAGCGGCAGGCCGTCGTCGCGGGCGTAGAGCGGCAGCGAGATCGCGGGCTGGCCGGTGACGTTGCAGATCGCGGTGAACGGCGTGAAGCTGCCCGATCGCCGGAACGTCGCGGCGGGATCGGGCCCGCTCGTGTCGAGCTCGCCGTGGCGCAGCGGCGCTTGCGCGAGCGCGGGGGTGAGGATCGCGTCGTAGGGCGCGGCCGCGACGACGATCGCACGCGCGAACGCCTGTAGCTCGAGGGCGTCTGTCGCCGCTTGGACGGCGTCGAGGTCCTTGCACCGCTGCCAGAGCCACCAGCTCAGCGCTTCCATGTCCTCCGCGACCGGCTCGCGCCCGGCGAGGCGCGCCGCCGCCGCGATCTGCAGGCAGACCGCGGGACCGAAGGCCGAGGTGAAGCGGGCGAGCATCTCGGGCCGGCGCCACGGGCAGCTCGACCTCCTCGACCTCGTGTCCGAGCTCGCGCAGGAGCGACGCGGCGTCGTGCGCCGCCCGCTCGCAGACGGGGTCCAGGTCGGCGTTCAGGGGCGGCAGCGTCGTGAGGCCGATCCGCAGCGAGGCGGGCTCCCGCGCGGCGGTGACGGCGAACGGCTCCGGCGGCAACGGCGCCCACGAAGCGTCGCCGGGCTCCGGGCCGGCGAGGATGTCGAGCAGCAGCGCGGTCTCGCGGACGGTGCGCGTCAGGACGCCCTCCTGCAGGAGGAAGCTCTCGCCGGCATCCGGCGCGAGCGAGATGCGCCCGCGCGAGGGCTTCAGGCCGACGAGGCCGCAGCAGGCGGCGGGGATCCGCAGCGAGCCGCCGCCGTCGTTGCCGTGCGCGAGCGGGACCATGCCCGCGGCGACGGCCGCGGCCGACCCGCCCGACGAGCCCCCCGGCGTGCGCTCGAGGTCCCACGGATTGCGCGCCGGCCCGCAGCGTCGCGGCTCGGTGACGGGCAGGATCCCCCACTCCGGCAGCGTCGTCGTGCCGACGATGACGAAGCCGGCTTCGCGCAGCCGCCGGACCACGTTGTGGTCGTGCGGGGCGACGAAGTCCGCCATGAGATCGGCGCAACGGGTCAGGCGGAGACCCTCGACCGGTCGGTTGTTCTTGATCGCGATCGGCACGCCCGCGAATGGGCGCTCGTCGCCGGGGTCGATCGCGGCGGCCACCGCGCGGGCGCCCTCCCGGTCGACGTCGACGAACGCGTTCAGCGTCGGATCGAGCTCGTCGACGCGCCGCAGGGAGGCGTCGACGAGCTCGAGCGCGGAGATCTCGCCGTCGCGCACGAGCGCGGCGAGGTCCGTGACCGGGCGCTGCATCAGGTCGGCGTCGCTGGCCACGCTGAACGCACGCCGCTCTCAGGGCGCGGCGCGCGGGCTGATCGCCGAGCCGACCGCGAGCGTGCGGCCGACGACGTAGGGGATGGCGACGACGGCCTGTCCCGTGAGCGGGTGAAACGCGACGCGGCTGCCGCGGGCGACGATCGCGCTCGCCGGCGACAAGCGCTCCACGGCGAATCCTCCGCTCGTTCTGCGGACGCCCGCGTACGTCGCCGTCAGCAGCGGGTTGGCCGTCGACAGGACGGCCGCCCACACCACGGCGATCGCGCCGTCGGGGCCGGCTGCCACGTCGTCGAGCATCGCGCCGCGCTGGCGCGAGACGACGCTGCGGCTCACGGGGCCGTTCGCGCCGACGCGCGCAAGCGTCACGGAGTTCGCCTGGCGGGTCGCGTGCGTCCAGGCGACGTACGTCGCCCCGCTCGAGTCGGCGAGCGGCAGGACGGGCGCCTCGCGCCGTCCGACCGACGCCGGGCCGCAGCGCAGCTCGAGGCGCCGGACGCGCCACGCGCCGCGGCCATCGCCGACCGCGACGCCGCAGTGCCCGCGATCGCGGCCCCAGGTGACGAGCATGCGCCCGTTCGGAGCCACGAGCGCCGACAGCCGGCGGTCGCGGTCGGATGGCAGCCGGCCGATGCGCCGCGTCGCGCTCCAGCGGCCGCCGGCGCGGCGGACCCGCACGCCGATGCGCCGGCCCTCGGGCCAGGCCAGCAGGCGGTCGCCGCGAGCGTTGATGGCGACGGTCGCCGAGCGCGCGATCGCGAGGTCGCGCGGCGGGCCGAAGCCGTGGCCGTCCTGGCGCTCGCTGACGGCCACGAACGGGGAGCGCTCGCGCGTCCAGGCGACGATCGCGTCGCCGGAGGCGTTGGATGCCGACCACGAGCTCGCGGTGAACCGGCCGAGCGTGCGCAGCGCGCCGAAGCCGCCGTCGGACCGGCCGTCGGCGACGACGAGCCGCCTGTTCCCGGGACCGCCCACGCCGCCCTCTCGGCCGACGAGCAGCGCTCGCTCCTGCGACCACATGTGGATCTGCGCGGTGACCGCGTCCACGCCGGCGAGATCGGGCGGGCGCTGCCAGCCGCCCGCCGGGTCGCGGGCTGCGAGGCCGGCGAAGATCCGCGGCAGGTGGCCGTCGAGCGCGGCGTCCCAGCTCAGCAGGCCGCGGCCCATCGCATCGAAGCCGAGGTCGTGCAGCTCGCGGACGCCCTCGGACGCGCCGATCGGCTCGAGCACCCACTGCGCGCCGGCCGGAGGCGCGGCGAGCGCGAGCGCGAGCGCAGCCCCGGAGAGGGCCGTCCCGAGGCGGGGTCGGCGAAAGTGCAGTGGCATGGGTTCGGCGGCGCTGCGACGGCTCCCCGTGGCCGACACCGTAGCGCCCGGCGACTTCGTGCACATCCGGTGAACGACGTTCACGTTGCGGTCACGCCCGGTGTTCGTGACCAACGCGACAGACCGAACGCAGCCGATCCGTCCGGCCCTGCGCGCGGTTGCAGACTGCGGCGACGGCGGGGATGCGATCTCGCGCCTGACGCCGCGCGAGCGCGAGGTGCTCGCGCTGATCGCGGCGGGGTGCTCGAACGAGGGCATCTGCGACGCCCTGTTCGTGAGCCCGAAGACCGTGGAGAGCCACGTGCGCAGCATCTTCCTCAAGCTCGCCCTGCCCCGGAGCGCCGCGGTCCACGCGCGGGTGCTGGCGACGCGCGCCTGGCTGCAAGCCGATCCCGCCGCGCGCGCGGCCTGACTCGCCCGCCGAGCCCTTCCCCCGGCGCGGCCCTCCGAGCCTTTCCCCGGCGCGACCTCCGAGCCCTTCCCCCGGCGCGGCGAGCCCTTCCTCCCGGCGCGGCCCGTGGAACGACGAAGGGCCCGGCGCACTGGCCGAGCCCTTCGAAATCACGACGAACTGCGGAGGCGGGCGCCTCTTACATCATGCCGCCCATGCCGCCCATGCCGCCGTCGCCGCCGCCCATGCCGCCGAGGGACATTTCCTTGCCCTCGATCTCGCAGACGATGGCCTCGGTGGTGAGGATGTTCTTGGCGATCGAGGCTGCGTTCTGCAGCGCCGAGCGCGTGACCATGGCCGGATCGATGACGCCGGCTGCGACGAGATCCTCGATCTCGTTCGTCGCGGCGTTCAGGCCGTAGCCCTTCTTGGCCTTGCGGACGTCGTTGATGACGACCGAGCCCTCGAGGCCGGCGTTGTGCGCGATCTGGCGCAGCGGCTCCTCGAGTGCGCGCAGCACGATCTTCGCGCCGGTCTTCTCGTCGTCCTCGTACGTGTCGAGGTCGATGGCGCCCTCGGCCTGCAGCAGTGCGACGCCGCCGCCGGGGACGATGCCCTCTTCGAGCGCTGCGCGGGTCGCCTGGAGGGCGTCCTCGACGCGGTGCTTCTTCTCGCGCATCTCGGTCTCGGTGGCCGCGCCGACCTTGACGACCGCGACGCCGCCGGACAGCTTGGCGAGGCGCTCCTGGAGCTTCTCGCGGTCGAAGTCCGAGTCGGTGGTCTCGATCTCGTTCTTGATCTGGTTGATGCGGCCCTTGATGGCGGCCGGATCCCCGTCACCGTCGACGATCGTCGTGTTGTCCTTCGCGACGACGACGCGGCGAGCGGTACCGAGCTGCGAGATGGTGGTGTTCTCGAGCTTGAGACCCATCTCCTCGGTGATGACCTCGGCGTTCGTGAGGATCGCGATGTCCTCGAGCATCCGCTTGCGGCGGTCGCCGAACCCGGGGGCCTTGACGGCGACGCCCGTGAAGGTGCCGCGCAGCTTGTTCACGACGAGCGTCGCGAGGGACTCGCCCTCGACGTCCTCGGCGATGATCAGCAGCGGCTTGCCCGACTGGATGACGGCCTCGAGGACCGGCAGCACGTCGCGAACCGAGGTGATCTTGGAGTTCGCGATCAGGATGTAGGGGTTCTCGAGAACCGCCTCCATGCGCTCCTGGTCGGTCACCATGTACGGCGAGATGTAGCCCTTGTCGAAGAGCATGCCCTCGGTGAACTCGAGGTCCATGCCGAACGTCTGGCCCTCCTCGACGTTCACGACGCCGTCCTTGCCGACCTTCTCGATGGCGTCGGCGATGACGTCGCCGATCTCCTCGTCGCCGGCCGAGATGGTGGCGACGCGAGCGATCTGGTCCTTGCCCGCGACGTCCTTGGCCTGCTTGGCGATGTTGGCGACGACCTCGTCGACAGCACGCTCGATGCCGCGCTTGAGCGCGAGCGGGTTGGCGCCGGCCGTGACGTTCTTCAGGCCGCTGCGGACGATCGACTGGGCGAGCACGGTGGCCGTCGTCGTGCCGTCGCCTGCCACGTCGTTGGTCGCCGTGGCGACCTCGCGGACGAGCTGGGCGCCCTGGTTCTGGAAGACGTCCTCGACCTCGATCTCACGGGCGATGGTGACGCCGTCGTTCGTGATCGTGGGAGCGCCGAACTTCTTGTCGAGGACGACGTAGCGGCCCTTGGGGCCGAGCGTGACCTTGACGGCGTTGGCGACCGCGTCGACGCCGCTCTGCAGCGCGTTGCGTGCCTCGACGTCGTAAAGAATTTCCTTGTGCATGAAGTCTCCTGTTCCTAAAGGATCTTGGCGAGGATGTCGGACTCGCGGAGCACGAGCAGCTCCTCGCCGTCGACCTTGATTTCCGTGCCGCCGTACTTCGAGTAGAGGACCTCGTCGCCCTCGGCCACGTCGAGCGGGATGCGCTTGTCGCCGTCCTCGTCGAACTTGCCATCGCCAACGGCGATGACGAGACCCTTCTGCGGCTTCTCCTTCGCGGTGTCGGGAAGGACGAGACCGCTGGCGGTGGTCTCCTCTTCCTCGATCGCCCGCACGATGAGCCTGTCGCCCAGGGGCTTGAGCTTCATGTTGTGCTGACCTCCAGAGGTTGAAATCAAGATCCGTTGGCACTCTCAGGTGGAGAGTGCCAAGTTGCTCTGCGCACTCTAGCGCACTTGGCACTCTTGGCAAGGGAGTGCCAAGAGCCATCATCCGTCCAGCTTCGGCAGGCCGGGTTGCGGATCGGTGAACGAGGGGCCGACGAAGTCGGGGTGAGCGAGTCGCGCACGTCCGCCATCGTCGCCTCGGCTGCGGTCCTGGTCGGATCGCTGTGGGCGCCGTGGTACGCGATCGACTTCGGGCCGGCGGCGCGCAGCGCGATCGGCCGGCAGACCGATCAGCTACCAGGCGTCATCGGCGACTTCGCGCGCCAGATGCTGACCCTCGTCCCGACGCACATCGAGGCGACCGCGTGGCAGGCCTTCGACAAGGCCGACGTGATCCTCTTCGCGTGCGCGATCGTCGCCGTGATGGCCGCGCTCATCGACCGCATGGACGTCGTCGCGATCGCGGGCGCCGCCGCGGCCGGCACGGTCGTGCTGGCGATGCTCGACCCTCCGGGACCCGGCGAGCTCGTCTCCCTGAAGTGGGGCGCGTGGCTCGCGCTCGCCGCCGCGCTGGCGATCGCCGGGGCGTCGCGGATGCGCTCGCAGCGGCCGGTCGCAGCGGTCGCACCGCCGCCGGACTGGACGAAGCCGACGGCGCCGGGCAAGGACCCGGCCGAGTCCTTCGCTCCGTTCTGAGGGCGCGCCACGACAGCGAGCACCGCGACCCGGCGCTCACGCGCGCCGAAGCATCGCGCGATCTCGAGCTCATCGGTGAGCGCGCGGGCGTAGTCACGATCGCCGAGGCGGCTGGCGGATAGCGCCGTTTGACGACAGCGCAGGTGTGAGCGCGTCACCCTTGGAGGGCTTATCTTCGCCCGCGCGCTGCTGCATGGTCGCCCTCACCACAAATCACGGAAACGCAGGGGGTCACCACATGCAACGCAAGACGATCAAGACACTGGCCGCGCTCACGGCGGCATGCATCGCGCCGACGGCGTTCGCGCTGACAAGCGCCGGCGCGGCGATCAAGAGCCAGCCCGCCGGGACGGCCTTCGCCGCGGACACCGCCGACGGCGGCGTGCACCTCGTCCTTTCCAACGACCGCCGCCAGGTTCGCACGGCGCTCTTCGCCTACAAGCAGAAGTGCAGCGACGCGGACACGTTCTACGACTTCGACGGCTACCAGGACATCCCGATCTCGGCCAGCCGCAAGTTCAGCTACCAGTACAACAGCGGCCCGCAGGCCAGCACGGCGACGCCGGGGGTGACGGTCACCCTCACACACTCCTTCAGCGGCCTCCTGAACAAGGCCGCCACCAGGATCGTCGGCACGGCGCGGACGACGCTGGCGATCAAGACCCCTGACGGCAACACCGTCACGTGCGACACCGGAGCGGTGAAGTTCATCGCCAAGGACTGACGGCCCCGGCGGCGCGTGGACGGCTTAGTTCTGCGCGCCGCCGATCCCGTGCAGGCGCTCGGTCATCGTCGGCGGGTTCTCGACGATCTGCGAGAAGCGGACCACGGTGACCGTGTCGTCGAGCGTCACGTCGCGGCCGTAGATCTGCTCGAGGAAGTGGATCATCTCGTCGGTGCGGCGGAACTCGGGGTTGTCGTGCTCGATGTCGCGCGGCGAGAGCTCCTTGACGCGCTTGACCTCGACCGAGTCGATGACCGCCATGAAGACCTTCTCGCGGGGCGAGTGCTGGTAGCCGATCGTGACGAGGATCGCCTGGTTCTTCTGGTACTTGTGCGACTTGTCGCCGAGGCGGATCGTCGCCGTCTTGCGACCGCGCTTGAGCTGGTCGGCGAAGATCGTCGAGTAGAAGTTGAGAACGCGCACGGTCGGCAGACTACTTGGCCCGCTGCACCTGTGAAAGCGCGCGGCGGACCATGTCGCGCTCGCCCGCGTAGGTGAGCGTCGCGACGGCCTCCTCGGCCGGCATCCAGCGGGCCTGCTCGACCTCGTGGTCGTGGTCTGAGACGTCTCCCGAGACGTAGCGCAGCAAGAAGAACTCGACGACCTTCGCGATCCGGCGGCCGCCGCGTTGATACCAGTACTTGACCTGCCCGAGCGAGTCGACGACCTCGGCGTCCACGCCGGCTTCCTCGCGGACCTCGCGCAAGGCAGCCTCCAGCGGGGACTCCTCGCCGTCCGGGTGCCCCTTGGGAAGCGCGAGGACCTTCGAGCCGTCGGCGGCCCGCCGCGTCGGCACGATCACGATGACCTCGCCCGCGTCGTTCATGACGACGCCGCCGGCGGAGAACTCGGAAGGCATCAGTGGTCCGTCTCGTGGCAGACCGTCCGAAGATCCGGGATGCCGGCGCCGACTGGCAAGGACGCAGGATCGAAGGTGTGGCTCTGCCACATCGAGATCCGAGGACGCCGCGGGCACCGACGGCGAGCCGGCGGCGTGCCGACGGATCGCCGTTGGTCGGTGATCGGCGCCCGGAGATTCGGGTGGTCTGTCGCGGGACGGGCCACTTGCTAGTAGACGTAGCGCTGCAGCGCCGCCGGGTCGTGGACCGTCACGCGGCCGCGCCCCTGCGTCACGACGCCGGCGCGCTCGAGGACGGCCAGGAAGCGGCTGGCGGACTCGCGCGAGGAGCCCGCGAGCTGCGCGACGTCGGACTGCGTGACGGTCACGAGCACGTCGGCCTCGCCCGCGCCCTCGTTCTGCGCCTGGATGACGAGCTGGCCGAGCACCCCCGCCACGCGGCTCTGGACGGTCTGGAAGGACTGGCGCGAGATGCGCTCGTTGGCCTCGCGCAGCCGGCGGCCGAGCGAGATCACGAGCTTCACCGCGATGTCGGAGTGCTCGCGCAGCAGGCGGCGCATGTCCGGGCCGAGCACCGCGACGCAGTCGACGCGGTCGAGCGTCTCGACGGTCGCCGAGCGGCGCTCGTCGTCGAACATCGCGAGCTCGCCGAAGATGTCGCCGGGCCCGAAGTGCGCGAGCGTCAGCGTGCGGCCGTCGCCGTGCTCGCGGACCGCCCGCGCGTGGCCGTTGCGGACGACGTAGCACGTGTCCGAGGAGTCGCCCTCGCGGAAGATCACGTGGCCCGCGTCGAACGAGCGCGGGACCGTGACGGCGGCCACCTGAGCGAGCTCGCGCGGCCCCAGCGTCTCGAACACCGGGACGTGCGCGAGCAGTTCGATCGCCGGCTGCTCGCGCGCGTCCATGCCTGAGCAATACCACACGCCGCACCCGGAGCGGCCGGATGCCCCGTCTTTTTCGCTACGCCGGATCGAGCGCGGCCTCGCGCCGGCGGCGGCGCGCGGCGCGGACGCCGAGCGCCCCGAGCAGCGCGAGGATGCCCAGCGGCGCGACGATCGCAAGCGCGATCAGCAGGACGCCGGCGATGACCTCGAGGACGCGGACGGCGTCGCGGGCCGCGTCGCCGGGCGACCAGGTTCCGCCGGAGCCGTCGTCATCGCTCGCCACGCTCGCGGTGCCGCGCACGGTGACGCTGACGGTCGACAGGTCGGCGCGCCGGCGCAGCGCCGCGAGATCGCCGTTGAGGCGCGCGATCTGGCTGCGCACGTTGCGCAGCCGGCCCCGGAGGCTGTCGATCTGCCGCTGCGTGCTCGCGCGGCCCAGTGCCTTGAGCAGGCCGCGGCGCTCGGCGCGGGCGTCGGACAGGCGATCCTGGGCGGACGTGAACGAGCCGGTGATGTCGACGAGGTCCTGGCTGCGCGAGGCGACGTGGCCGAGCTTGGACAGCGCCGCGAGCGCGTCGTCGAGGCGCTCGGTTGGGATGCGCAGGTCGAAGCTCGACTCGGCGTGGCGCCCCTCGCTGCGGCTCTGCGACGAGGCGACGATCCCGCCGAAGCGGTCGACCGTGCGGATGACGCCGTCCGTGGCGTCGGCGACCTTGGCGTTCGGGACGCGCAGGACGAGGTCGGCCGTGCGCTGCACCTTGCGCTCGCCGCTTCGCGGGACGACCGCGGCGGGGTCGCGGCGGGCGCGGCTGGGCGCGGGCGCGGGCGCGACGCTGCCCGACGAGCCGCCTTGGGCGGGCGACGCGGACTGATCGGCGGAGGGCGGCGCGGCGGCCTGCGGCGCGGACTCCTTCGGGCTCCCCGCGAGGCCCGAGCCCGCTGCCGGATCGGATGTGGCCACCGAGGTGTCCGCCAGCGGCGTCGCGGACTGATCCTCGCCGCCGCCGATGGTGCCGAGCACGACGACGAGTGCCACGAGCGCGGCGCACAGCGCGCCTGCGGCAGGAAACAAGACCCAGCGCCGCGGGCTGCGCGGCGCTGGATGCTCGTCGGTGGCCGGGAAGCCCTCGCTCACGCGGTGCTCGAGGCTCGCCGCGAAGCCGGGGCTCATCTCCGGCGCGGTCGCGCGGATGTCGTGGACGAGGTCTTCGAAGTCGCGCAGGTCGGCGTCGACGGGCTCGCCGGCGAGCGCACGGTCGAGCGCGTCGAGCTCGCGCTCGTCCTCGGGGCTCAGGGAATCACGCTGGCGCATGGCAGGCCTTTCTCAGCTTGGTGACGGCCCGATGGACTCGGGTACCGGCGTTGGACTCGCTCGTTCCGAGCAGCGTCGCGATCTCGGCGTTCGACAGCCCGCCGTGGAACTTCAGGGCGACGAGCTCGCGATCGCGGGGATCGAGCTTGGCGAGCGCGACGCGGACGGTGCTGCGGCGAATGGCGAGATCCGCCTCCTCCTCGGGCGCCGCGGCGCCCTCGTCGGGCAGGTCGCCGATGAGCGGCGCCGAGCGCTTGCGCTGGCGCAGCTCGTCGAGCGCCGCGTTGCGCGCGATCCCGAACAGCCAGCCGCGCCGGCTGCCCCGCCGGTCGTCGAAGGTGGCGCGCCGTCTGTAGGCGCGTTCGAATGCCAGCGCCGTGACGTCCTCGGCGCTCGCGTCGTCTCCCAGCAACGTCCGGACGTACGCGTAGAGATCCCGTGCGCAGTCGCGATACAGCGCATCGAAGCTCGTGGTCGCCGTGTTGAGGGGTTCGTCCATGGTCAGAACGCCGTTCATGCGAGTACTACGCCGCTCTGCGGAGATCATCACGCGAACTCGCGACGAGGGCGCGGGCCTGGCGGCTCGGCGCCACCCGGAGGGGCGCTACGCTGCGCCCGTGTCGTCGAAAACGGGGATGGTCGTAGTACTGCTGGCGGCGCTTGCGCTGCCGCTGGGCACGGCCGGGGCGCAGAAGCGCGTCGTGACCGTCGACGGGTCGCGCCATCTGTGGGCGACGGTGAACGTCTGCGATCCCGCCGACCCGCCGTCGGAGATCGGCCCGGACACGATCGGGATCCGGGCCTCGATGCCGGGCTCGGCCAATGGCCAGGAGATCATGTACATGCGCTTCCGCGTCCAGTACTTCAAGGAATCCGACCAGAAGTGGCACAACGTCGTCAAGGGCGGCGACTCCGGCTGGCAGCGCGCCGGCTGGGCCCGCTACAAGGCGCGCCAGTCGGGTCGCTACTTCCGCTTCGAGCCGCCCGCCGGCAGCCCGACCGTGCAGCTCCGCGGCAAGGTGAACTTCGAGTGGCGCCTGAAGGGCGAGGTCACGCGGCGGGCCGCCAAGCTCACGACGAAGGGCCACAAGTCCAGCGCCGGCTCGTTCCCTCCCGGCTACTCCGAGGCGACCTGCACGATCACGGCGTAGCCGGCGCGAACAGCCGGGGGTCGTTGGAGATCACGCCGCTGACGCCCATGCGCTCGAGCCGGGCGATCTGCTTGGCGTCGTCGACGGTCCAGACGTAGAGCTCGCCTCCTGCTTGGTCGATCGCCCTGGCCAGGCGCGGCGTGGCCAGGCGCCAGTGGGCCATGAGCGCGTCGATCTCGCCGCGGCGGATGCGGTTGGACGCGACCGACGGCAGCGCCTGGCGCATGTAGTGCATGAGGACGACCGCCGGTAGCGCGACGACCGGGTTGCGCAGCGGGTCGCGCCGCAGCCGCGGGACCGACCAGCCGAGCCGGATCTGCGGGTGCTCGGCGCGCAGGAGCTTCAACGAGGGCTCCTCCATCGTCGAGACGAGGCTGCGCCGCGTCAGCCCGTGACGCTCGATCGCTCGCACGACGCGCGTCTCGTAGCCCTGCGCCTTGAGGTCGACGATGAAGTCGACGCCGTGGTAGGGGGCGCCGGAGGCCGCGAAGTGGGCGAGGCCCTCGTCGAGCGTGTGCGGCGTGCGCCCGTGTGCGTCCTGGACGTCGTGCGCGAGCAGCAGCTCGCCGCTGCCGTCGGGGTGCTCGGCGATGACGTCGAACTCGATCGTGTCGACGCCCGCCTGGAGCGCCGCCTCAAACGAAGCGAAGGTGTTGCCCGGTGCGATGTGGTCGGCGCCCTTGTGGCCGACGCGCCTCATGCCTGGCATCCGGCGCACCAGTACGTGATGCGGTTGTCGTCGCCCTGGCCGCGGCTTTGGATCGGCTCGCCGCAGCGCGGGCAGGGGCGCCCGGCCTTGGCGTAGATGACGCGGTGCAGATCCTGCATGCCGTCGCGCGCGGACTGCTGCATCCCGGGGCGGGTCTTTCGCACGATGGCGAGCGCCTCGTCGTCGGAGACGTCCTTCGTCGGGCGCCACGGGTCGATGCCGGCCGCGAAGCAGCCCTCGCACTTCCACATGTTGCCGATGCCGGCGATCGTGCGCTGGTCGAGCAGGGCGTCGCCGATCGCGCGCGTCGGGTCGTCGTCGCGCAGCTTGCGGAGGAAGCGCCGCTCGTCGAGCTCGGGCGCGAGGATGTCGGGTCCGAGCTGCGAGAGACGTGGGTCGAAGCGCGTGCGCGAGTCGGTGAGCAGCTCGAGCACGGGGCCGTCGAACTGCACGACCTCGCCGCGGTCGGTCCTCAGGACGAGCCATGCGCGGCGGGCGGCGCGGCGCCAGCGCTGGCCATCCTTGTACGTGCCCCACGAGCCGGTCATCCGCAGGTGCGAGTGGATCGTGAGGCCGCCGTCGAACCTCAGGAAGAGGTGCTTGCCGTGGGCGTCGACGCTCTTGACGGGGCGATCCGCGAGCTTCTCGGGCCAGCGCTCGCCGCGCAGGCGCGGGCTCGGGTGGGCGATCTCGGGGACGAGCCCCACGACGAGCGGGCGGATGCGGCGCGCGGCGTAGTGGATCGTGTCGCCCTCGGGCATGTGCTCAGCGTAGGCGCACCGCCTCGTCGCCCTCGCCGCGGCGCACCCGCCCGGGCCGCGCGAGCGGCTAGCGTGCCGATCGTGGACGAACTCGCCCGGATCGTCGGCAGCGCACACGTGCAGAGCGACGTCGTCGTGGGTGATACGGCCGTTGCTGGCGTGGCGGCGCGGGCCCTCGTGCGGCCGGGGAGCGCGGGGGAGGTGGCGGCGGTCGTGGCGTGGTGCTACGCGCACGACGTCCCGATGGTCGCGGTGGGCGGGCGCAGCGGGCTGGCCGGCGGGGCGGCCGTGCTGGACGGCTCGGTCGTCGCCATCTCGCTGGATCGGTTGCGGACGGTCCGGAGCTTCGACGCCGCGCTGTGGCGGATGGAGGCCGAGGCCGGCCTGACGACTCAGCACGTCGCGCGACGCGCGCGAGAGAACGGGCTGTGGTTTCCGCCGGACCCGGGCGCGCCGGAGCAGTCGCAGCTCGGCGGGATGATCGCATGCAACGCGGGCGGGCCGCACTCGCTGAAGTACGGCGTGACCGGCGACTGGGTGACGGGCGTGGAGGCCGTGCTGGCGGGTGGCGAGCTCGTGCGCTTCGGCGGGCCGGTGCGCAAGGACGTCGCGGGCTACGACCTGCGCGGGCTGCTGGTCGGCTCGGAGGGGACGCTCGGGATCATCACGGCGGCGTGGCTGCGGCTGATCCCGGCGCCCGAGGCGCAGCTGCCGGTGCTCGCCTCCTATCCCGACACGGCGGCGGGCTGCGCGGCGATCGCTCGGGTGCTGGCCAGCGGGATCGAGGTGGCGGTGCTCGAGTACGCGGACGCGGCGGCCGTGGGCCACGCCCCCTTCGAAGCGCAGCTCCGCGCGGCCGGCGCGACGGCGGGCTCCGCGCCGTCCGCCGAGGCAGCGCGGCGCGGCTTCGCGGCGCCCGCCGAGGCAGCGCGGCGCGGCTTCGCGCCGCCCGGCGAGGCAACGCGGCGCGGCTTCGCGGCGCCCGGCGAGACGGCGCGACCCGGCTTCGCAGTGCTCGCCGAGGCTGACGGCTGCGCCGCGGAGTCCCTGCGCGTGCGCGGCGAGCTCGTCGAAGCCCTCTCCGAGGGCGCGGTGGCCGTCCACGTCCCTTCGGACGCCGGCGAGATCCGCGCCGTGTGGCGTTGGCGTGCAGGCATGTCGCACGCGGTGACGGCGGCGCGCGGGGCGAAGCTCTCCGAGGACATCGCCGTGCCGCTCGACCGGCTCGCGGAGGCGATCGACGAGGTCGTCGCGATCGGCGCGCGGCACGACCTCGAAGCGTGCTCGTGGGGCCACGCCGGCGACGGCAACCTGCACGCGTCGTTCCTGCTCGAGCCCGGCGACGCCGCCGCCCGGACGCGTGCCGGCGAGGCCGCGGGCGAGCTCTTCGACCTCGCGCTCCGGCTCGGCGGGACCGTCAGCGGGGAGCACGGCATCGGCGTTCTCAAGCGCGGTCAGCTCTCGCGGCAGTGGACGCCGGCCGCGGTCGCCGCGCATCGCGCAATCAAAGTGGCGCTCGACCCGAAGGGCCTGTTCAACCCGGGCAAGAAGGAGCCGTAGCCCCGCGCGGCGCCGCCAGCATCCCGGCCAGCTCCTGCTCGACCCGCGCCGCCGACGGCGGCCGCCGCGCGGGGTCCTTGGCGAGCAGCTCGAGGATCAGCCGCTCGAGCGCCCGGGGCACGGCCGGATCGTGGTCCGAAGGCGCGACGGGGGTAGCGCTCAGATGCTGGGTGAGCACGAGCCCGGGATCCGGCGCCGTGAACGGCGGCCGCCCGCTGACGAGCTCGTACAGCGTGACGCCGAGCGCGTACAGATCGCTGGCGGCGACGGCGTCATCGCCGCGGATCTGCTCGGGCGAGAGGTACCGCACGGTCCCGAGGACGACGCCCTCCTTGGTCAAGGCCCGGCCGCCGGGCTGCTTGGCGATCCCGAAGTCGCCGAGCGCCGCGACGCCGTCCGCGGCAAGCCACACGTTGTCGGGCTTGACGTCGCGATGCACCACGCCGTGCGCGTGGGCGTGCGCGAGCGCGGCGGCGATCTGGCGCCCGAGCCGCAGCGTGTCGGGGATGCTCGGCGTGCCGCGCTCGATGAGATCCGCGAGCGACCCTCCTTTCATCGCGCGCAGGACGAGGTAGGGGACGCCCTCGTGGTCGCCTGTGTCGTGGACCGTGATCACGTTGGGGTGATCGCCGAGGCGACCCGTCACCCGGGCTTCGCGCGCGAAGCGGTCCCGTGCCGCCTCGCTGGCCCCCGCGCCGACGCCGATGCCGAGCGCGACCTCGCGGTCCAGCCGCTCGTCGTAGGCGAGGTACACCTCCTTCATCGCGCCGCGGCCGAGCCTGGCCAGCAGCCGGTAGCGACCTGCCACCACCCGGCGTTCCAGTCCGCGGGACGCGGAGGCGACGGTGGGCGCGTCATCGGTGGGGGCGGGCCGGCCGAGCGCGAGGTCGATCGCCTCGTGGGCCGTCAGCGACGCTCCCTCGCCGCAGGCCCGGTCCCAGCTCTCGGGCCCGTAAGCCTCGCGGGCCGCGGCGAGCTCGTCGTTGAGCCGTGAGTCGATCGCGATCTCTACGGGAGCCCTTGCCGACGGGGTGTGACGCTCTGCAGCTCCTGAGAGGCGCGCGGCGCGGTCGAGCGCTCGGCGACGGGCGGACACCGCGGCCAGCCCGCGCAGCGCTTCGTCGACGAGGTCCTCGCAGCCCCCTTCGCGGAAGACCGCGAGCGCGTCGCCAAACGCTCGCTCGCTCTCGTCGAGCTCGTCGAGGAACAGCAAGGCGAGGCCGTGGTTGCCGCGGATGAAGAACAGGAGCTTCGGATCGCTCAGCGGGCCGGCCGCCTTGAGCGCCTCCGCCAGCCACGGGAGCGCTTCCGCGTACCGGTGCTCGGCGATCGCCATGTACCCGGTGTTGTCACAGATGTTGGCGGCATCGTGGAGATTGCCGACCCGGCGCAGATGACCCAGGGCGATGCCCGCGACGCGTGCGGTCTCGTCGTAGTCGCCCGCGACGGTCACCCGCTGCGCGAAGACGTCGGCGATGACCTCCTCGTCCTGCGCGCCGGTGGCGAGCAGCACGGCCTCGTCGCTGAGCGCCAGCGCTCGCGCCGGGCGACCTTCCCACAGCTCGACCTTGGCGAGACAGCCGAGACATACCGCGATCCCACCCGGATCGTCGCATCCCCGGAAGAGCTTTAGGCTGGCCTGCAGATCCGCCTGGTAGCGCGGATGGCGGCCACCGACGAGTCGCGCGCGATTGAGGAGCGCCGCGGCTCGCGCTCGGGCCGGCCCGTCGGGGGTCTGCTCGAGGGTGGCATCGATCCAGAGGAGGCCGGGTTCCCACAGCCGCGTGCGCCACGAGTAGGCGCCCAGCTCGCTCGACAGGTGAAGCGCCAGCTCGCCTCGCTGGCCGGCGAGCGCCCAAGACAGCGCGGCGAGGACGTTTGGCAGCTCGGCGTCGAGCCTCGTCAGCCACGCGGTGCGGTCGGCCTTGACGAGATGCGGCGTCGCCTCGCGAACGAAGTCGAGGGCCCACGAGGCGAGCCGCTCGTGGACGGCATCGGAGCCGGGGCTCTCGGCAAGCCGCTCCAGCGCGTACTCGCGCACGGTCTCGAGCATCAGCAGCCGGTCGCCACGACGGACCAGCAGCTGCTTGGCCACGAGCGAAGCCAGGGTGTCCAGCGTCGCGCCGGTCACCCGTTCGGCAGCCGCGACGGTGGCGCCACCGGCGAAGACCGCGAAGTGCGCGAACGTCTCGCGCTCGCTGTCGCCGAGCAGCCCGAAGCTCCAGTCGATCGTCGCGCGCAGCGTGCGGTGGCGCTCCGGGGCGTCGCGTGCCCCGCCGGCCAGCACCGCGAGCGCCTTGTCCAAGCGCGCCGCGAGCTCAGCCGGCGTCAGCAGCCCGATCCGCGCGGCGGCGAGCTCCAGCGCCAGCGGCAGGCCGTCGAGCCGCCGGCAGATCTCGCCGACGTGAGGCGCCGTGACGTCATCCAGGGCGAAGCCGGGATCGCGCGCTCGCGCTCGATCGACGAACATCGACACCGCGCCGTAGCGCGCGAGCTCGCTCGCCGACGCCGCGCCGGTCGTGTCGGGCACGTCCAGCGGGCGCACCGGATACAGCCGCTCCGCCGCGAGGCGGGTCGGCTCGCGGCTGGTCATGAGGATGCTGAGTGCGGGGCACGCGGCGAGCAGCTCCGCGACCAGCGGCGCCCCGTCCACGAGCTGCTCGAAGTTGTCGAGGACGAGCAGCATGCGCCGATCGCCGAGGAACCTGCACAGCGCGGCCATCGGCGTGTCGCCCTCCCTGCCGGGCACCGCCAGCGCGCGCCCGATCGCCGGGACGAGATCCGCGGATCGTGCGACCGCCGCCAGCGAGACGAACCGCGCGCCGTCGGCGAAGTCGCCGTTCAGTCGCTCGGCCGCCGCGATGGCGAGGCGCGTCTTGCCGACGCCTCCAGGGCCGAGGAGCGTCACGACGCACGGCGCCAGCTCGGCGATCGACGCGGTGAGCGCGTCCAGATCGGCCTCGCGTCCGACGAGGACGGTGGGCGGCACGGGGAGCGCGCCCGAGCTGGCCTGGCCCAACATGCGAGAACACTACAAGCGCCGGCGGCTCCGGCCGAGGCGTGGCGGGCTACGCGCTGAGGGTCAGCTTGCTCGGCCGGGCGCGGGGCGGGCTACGCGCTGAGCGTCAGCTTGCTCGGCCCGGCGCGGAAGCCGAGCTCGATGAGCACCGGCTCGTGGCGGGACCCGACGACCGGCTCGCCGTCGACCCGCTCGAGCGAGAGCTTGCGGCCGCGGCCGGCGGTGACGAAGTCGGCGAGCGCTGCGAAGGCCGCGTAGAGGCGCGGGTCGCCGGGCTCGACGAGCGTCGCGATCCCGCGGCCGCCCTTCTCGACGTAAAGGACCGGCTCGGCGCCGGCGAGGACGACGTAGGCGCCGCGCACGCGTGCAGGGCGACGCGAGTCCTCAGCGCGGCGCGGCCACGGCAGCGCCGCGCCGTACGGCTGCGCGGGGTCGGTCGCGGCGAGCACGAGCGGCGGCGCCTCTTCGACCGCCTTCTGCGCTCGCAGCCGCTCCACCGCGCCGGGCAGCGCGAACTGCGCCCCGCCGAGGCCCTCGACGAAGTAGCCGCGGCGGCAGACGCCCAGCGTCTCGAGCTGCGACAGCGCGTCGTAGAGGATCGAGAAGCCGCCGGCGATGCCCTCCGCGAGCACCTGCTCGCGGGTGACGATCCCGTAGCGCTCGAGCAGCAGCTCGGCCTGCGTGCGGCGGCGCTGGCTGATTTCGACCCCGCCCACCCCGCGCCGGAAGATCGTGTCGGTAAGCGCCCAGCGGCCTTGGACCGTCGCCTGCCCGCTGCCGCGGCGTGAGCCGAAGCGGCGCGTCGTGCCATGCCGCGGCGCCTTCTGGGCGCGGGCGAGCGTCAGCCGCGGGGCGCGCAGCGGCGCGAACGCGTCGTTGGTCACCTCGCCCGCCCAGACGAGGTCCCACAGCGCCTCCTGGATCTGCTCGGGCGACAGCGGGACTTCGGCGAGCAGGTCCGTGAAGAAGCAGGGCGAGGCGGCGAGGCGCTCGCGCAGCAGGTCGTGCTCGGGCTCGGACGGCTGCGGGGCGCCGCGCGCCGCCGGCGGCATGCCGGGCCTGCCGATGGCCTCGGCGTCCTCGCGGAAGTACAGCGCGACGCGGCCCGTCGTGCGCCCCAGCGTGCCGGCGCCGAGCCACACGACCTCGCCCGACGCGCAAAGCTGGTCCATCCACGTCGGCGAGTAGGCGCCCGTACGGCGCGGCAGCACGTCCTGCTCCCATACCTGCGCGGGCAGCGCCAGGCCCTGCAGCGGGACGAGCACCTCGCGCAGCCGGTCGATCCCGGCGCCCGCCGCGGGGTGGCGGTCGACGCCCTGCCACGACGGCAAAAAGCCCGCGAGCGCCCGCTGGTCGGCGGGCTCGATCTCCTTGCGCAAGGCCGCCAGCGACGCGCGGCGCAACCGGCGCAGGACCTCGACGTCGCACCACTCGGGCTCACCCGGCCGCCCGCCGGGGCGCAGCTCCCCGCGGACGACCTCGCCGTCGCGCTCGAGCGCCTGCAAGACCGCCGTCGGATCGACGCCGTAGCGCGCGCGCAGCTCGTCCGTCGTGAACGGCCCGTGCGTGCGGGCGTAGCGCGCGACGAGCTTGCACAGGGCGTCCGGGACGTCGGCCGTGAACGCGTCCGGCAGCCCGCCCGGCGGCACGGCGCCGAGCGCGTCGCGGTAGAGCCCCGCGTCGTCGGCGGCGACCCAGCGCGGCTCGCCGCCGATCCGCAGGCGCACGGCGCGGCGCTCGTCGACGAGCGCGGCGAGCATCGCGTCGGCCTCTTCGGGCGCGATCACGCGGTCGCGCACCTCGTCGCATCGTGAGATCGCCGACGCGCCGGAACACGTCGGCGAGCGCGTCGCGCGTCTCGGCGCGCGTGCGGCTCGAGCGGTGCTGGAGGTCGGCCTCGACCTGCTCGAGCGCCGGCCCGTCGATGAGCTCGCGCAGCTCCTCCTGGCCGAGCAGCTCGCGCAGCAGGTCGCGGTCCAGCGACAGCGCGGCGGCGCGCCGCTCGGCGTTGGGCGCGTCGCCCTCGTACATGTACGTCGCGACGTAGTCGAACAGCAGCGACGAGGCGAACGGCGACGCGGTCGGCGTCTCGACTTCGACCAGCGACAGCTCGCGCGAGTGCAGGCCGCGCACGATCTCGACGAGGCCGGGGACGTCGAGCACGTCGCGCAGGCACTCGCGGTAGGTCTCGAGGATGATCGGGAAGTCGGGGTAGCGCTTGGCGACCTCGAGCAGCGACTGCGACTTCAGCCGCTGCTGCCACAGCGGCGTGCGCTTGCCGGGATAGGCGCGCGGGATGAGCAGCGCGCGGCCGGCGTTCTCGCGGAAGCGCGCGCCGAACAGCGCGCTCGATGCCAGCTCCGCGACGACCGCGTCCTCGATCTCGTCGGGCTCGAGCATGACGAGCTCCGCGCCCGGCGGCTCGTCGGCGTCGGGCAGGTGGACGATGATCCCGTCGTCGGACCAGATCGCGTCGGACTCGAGGCCGTACTGCTCGCGGATCCTGCGGCTGAGCGCCAGGCCCCACGCCGCGTGCACGCGTCCGCCGTACGGCGACAGGACGCATAGCCGCCAGTCGCCGATCTCGTCGCGGAAGCGCTCGACGACGATCGTGCGATCCGACGGCACGACGCGCGTCGCGTCCTCCTGCTCTCTGAGGAAGGCGAGCAGGTTCGAGGCGGCGAACGGGTCGAGGTCGTAGTCGGCTTCGAGCGTCTCGGCGTCCTGGCCGACGGCCCAGCGGCTGAACGCGCCGATCGCCTTGCCGAGCTCCTTGGGCCGGCCGACGCCGTCGCCTCTCCAGAACGGCACCGCGCCCGGCGCACCCGGCGCCGGCGTGACGATCACGCGGTCGCGGCCGATCTCCTCGATCCGCCAGGTCGACGCGCCGAGCAGGAACGTCTGGCCCGCGCGCGCCTCGTAGACCATCTCCTCGTCGAGCTCGCCGACGCGGCGGCCGTCGGGCAGGACGACGCTGAACAGGCCGCGGTCGGGGATCGTGCCGGCGTTCGTCACGACGAGCTGGCGCGAGCCCTTGCGGGCGCGGATCGTGCCCGCGACGCGGTCCCAGACGATGCGGGCGCGCAGCTCGCCGAACTCGGCCGACGGGTAGCGGCCGTCGAGCATGTCGAGGACGTTCTCGAGCAGCGCGCGGCGACAGCTCCGCGTAGGAGTGGGTGCGCGTGACGAGCGCGTAGAGGTCGTCGACGGAGACTGGCTCTTCCTCGGCGGTGGACGTCGCGATCGAGACGATCTGCTGGGCGAGCACGTCGAGCGCGTTGCGCGGCACGACCGTCGGCTCGATCTCGCCGCCGCGCATGAGCTTGCAGACGACCGCGCACTCGAGCAGGTCGGCGCGGAACTTCGGGAAGATGCGGCCCTTGGACGTGTCGCCGACGTTGTGGCCGGCGCGGCCGATGCGCTGCAGCCCGCGCGCGACGGACTTCGGCGACTCGACCTGCAAGACGAGGTCGACGGCGCCCATGTCGATGCCGAGCTCGAGCGAGGAGGTGGCGACGAGGCACGGCAGCTCGCCGGCCTTGAGCATCTCCTCGACGACGAGCCGCTCCTCGTGCGCGAGCGATCCGTGGTGGGCGCGGGCGATGTCCTTCGGGGTCTCGCCTTCGGGGAGGTCCTTGTTGGCGAGCTCGTTCAGGCGGATCGCGAGGCGCTCGGCGCCGCGGCGCGCGTTGACGAAGACGATCGTCGAGCGGTGCTCCTTGACCAGGCGCAGGATCTCGGGATAGATCGCGGGCCAGATCGACTGGCGGGTGGCCTCGCCGGAGATGAGCGGCTCGAGCGGGTCCGTCGTCGCGGTGCTGAGGCCCTGCTCCGGTTCCTTCATCGACTCGACCGGGACGTGGATCTGCAGGTCGAGCGGCTTGCGCACGCCCGCGTCGACGATCGTGCACGAGCGGCGCGGGCCGACCATGAAGCGCCCGACCTCTTCGAGCGGGTTCTGCGTGGCGGAGAGCCCGATGCGCTGCGGCTCGTTCCCGTCGTGCTGGAGCGCGGCGAGGCGCTCGAGCGTCAGCGCGAGGTGCGACCCGCGCTTCGTCGCGGCGACCGCGTGGATCTCGTCGACGATGACCGCCTCGACGTTCGTGAGGATCTCGCGCGCGCCGCTGGAGAGCATGAGGTACAGCGACTCGGGCGTCGTGATGAGGATGTCCGGCGGGTGGCGGCGCATCGCGGCGCGGTCTTTCTGCGGCGTGTCGCCGGTGCGGACGCCGACGGTGAGGTCCGCGCCGATGCCGCGCAGGGGGGCGCGCAGGTTGCGGTCGATGTCGTAGGCGAGCGCCTTCAGCGGCGAGACGTAGACAAGACGCGTGTGGTCGGCGGGCTCGCGGGACAGGGTGTCGAGCGCCCACAGGAACGCGGCCAGCGTCTTGCCCGACCCGGTCGGGGCCGTGATGAGCGTGTGCTCGCCGGTGGCGATGGCCGGCCAGGCCTGCGCCTGGACCTCGGTCGGGCCCTCGAAGGCGGAGCGAAACCAGTCTCGGACGGCAGGTGTGAACTGCGAGAGCGGCACGGGCAATCAGGCTAGCCAGGATCTAGGCCAGGTTCCGACCGCAATCGCGCCCGCACGAGGTAGCGCTCGGCGTCGGGGGCGAACGTGCTCGAAGCCGGCTCGAGGGCGGCGGCGCGCAGGTCCTCCTCGAGCTCCTCGCGGGTGAAGGGCCAGAAGCGCAGGCGCTCACCATGCGTCGTGGCGGTGCCGTCGTCGCCGATGAGCGCGACCGCGACGTCGAACCAGTGCGGCGCCTCGGCGTCCTCGGGGATCGTCCAGTGGTAGATGACCAGGCCGCGCCCGCGTGCGCGCTCGACGAGTTTGTCGGCGACGTGCAGTCCCGAGCCTCTGCCGCGCACGAGCTCCCAGTTGCGCGAGGTCACGACGAGCGTGCCGCCCGGGCGCAGCACGCCGGCCATCGCCGCGAGCGCGGCACGCCGGGCGTCGCGGCCTTCTGCGTGCGTGATCGAGTTGCCGATGCAGAGAACCGCGTCGAAGCCGTCCTCCCAGCCCTGCTCCGCCAGGTCCTCCCACGCGAGCGCGAGCGCCTGCAGCTCGGCTCCGTGCTTGCGCGCTAGCTCACGCGTGGCGTCGGTCATGCGGGTACTCGCGTCCGTCGCGACGACGTCGAAGCCGCGCAGCGCGAGCCCGACCGCGAGCTGGCCCGTCCCGCAGGCGCAGTCGAGCACCCGCGCGCCCGGCTCGAGGTCGTCGACGGTCTCGCTCGCGAACGCCGCGACGCTGCCCTTGGGCGTCAGCAGCTCGTCGGGAACGAGCCAGTCGTAGACCTCCGCCAGCGCGTCGTACGCGTGCTCGGACATGGTGTGCTCAGTCTTCCAGCCGCCGAAATGCGGTGCTGAGATTGAGCGGCGGCTGGCCGTGGTGTTAGGCGGTCGCGTTTCCGATCACCGGGTCTCGCCCCCGCCGTTAGCGTCGCGAGATGCGTTGGCGCCGGTGGCTCGTGGTCGCGATGCTCCTGAGCCCGCTCGCGCTCGCGACCGCGCTGGCGGCCGCTGGCAGGCGACGGGCGATCCGCTGCCGCGTGCGCGCCACGTCCTCGTCGTGGCGACGCCACGGCTCGCGCTGCACGAGCTGCGCGAAGGGCCGCTGCGGCGCGTCGTCGCCCGCGGCGCCGTGGGAGCGATGAGCGTGCGCGCGCTGCACACGCGGCCCGACCCGGCGGAGGGCTACGTCGCGCTCGGCAGCGGCGTGCGCACGCGGACCGTCCCCGCCGCGCGGCGCGGCGAGGTCGCGCGCGAGCGGGCGAGCGGCGGCGAGGGCGGGCACGGGCGCGACGGCGAGGGCGCGGGCGGGCGCGGCGGCGCGGGCGCGGGCGGGCGCGGCGGCGAGGTCGCGCGCGGGAGGGTCGGCGCCATCGGCGCGCTCATCGCGGCGAACCGCGGGCGGCGGCTGCGCAGCGCTCCCGGCGCGCTTGGCTCGGCGCTGAAGGCCGTGGGGCGCGACATCGTGGTGGCCGGCGAGGGGCCCGTGGCGCTCGCCGCGATGGACCGCGACGGCGCGGTGACGGTGGCCCGGGGCTCGCCGCTGGAGCTGGCGCGCCGGCATGACGTCGTCTTCGCCGCCGTGCCGGACGCGGCGGCCGCCGCGCGGCTGCTCGCAAAGCCCCCGCCCGCCGGCACCCTCGTGCTGCTCGTGTCGGTCTCGCCCGCGCCCGACGGGCAGCTCACGCCCGCGCTGATCCGCGGCGCGCGCGTGCCGCCCGGCCGCCTCGTCTCGGACTCCACGCGCCGCGACGGGATCGTCATGCTCGGCGACGTCGCGCCCACGATCCTCGCCGTGCTCGGCGTCGCGCGGCCGGCCGGGATGTCCGGCCGCGCGCTGCGCACCCGCGCCGGGCCGGCGCAGCTTCACCGCCTGCTCGACCTCGATGCGCGCAGCGCGCGGCAGGCGACCGCATACCGCGTGATCATCTACCTCGCCGCCGCGGCGCTCCTCGCGCTGGTCGCGCTCGCTCGCGTCCGCCGCCTTGGCATCGCCAGCGGCGCGGCGCTCACCGCGGCCGCGCTGCCGCTTGCCGCGTACCTCGTGCGGGTGCTCCCGAACCCCGGCTCGGATCTCGTCGCGGCGGGGCTCGTGGCGCTCGTCGCCCTGACGGTCGCCGCGGCGGCCGCAGCGGCGACTCGCGAGCCACGGGCGGGGCTCACCGTCGTGCTGGGCCTCTCGGCGGTCGTGCTGGCGCTCGACGGCGCGACCGGCGGCTGGCTGCACACGACGACGATGCTCGGCTACTCGCTGCCGGGCGGCGGGCGCTTCTACGGGATGCCCAACACGACGTTCTCGCTGCTGGCCGCGGCGACCGTCCTCGTCGCGGGGCTCGTCGTCGAGCGCTACGGCCGGGCGGCGCTGCCGGGCGTCGCGCTCGGGTTCGTCGTCGTCGCGCTGCTGAACTGCCTGCCGGCCTTCGGCAGCGACGTCGGCGGCCTGCTGGCGCTGACCCCGGTCTTCGGGATCACGTGGATCGGCCTGTCGGGGCGGCGGGTGCGGGCGAAGCACGTCGCGGTGCTCGCCGCGCTGGCGTTCGCGCTCCTGATCGGGCTCGCGGCGGTCGACCTCCTGCGTCCGGACGCGCAGCGCACGCACCTCGGCCGGCTCGCCGCCGAGATGCTGCAAACCGGCCCCGCGCCGCTGTGGGATGCGGTCGTGCGCAAGGAGTCCGCGAACTTCACCCTGCTGCTGCACTCGCCGTGGTCGCTCGCGCTGATCGTCGTGCTGATCGTGCCGCTGCTGCTGCGCACCAGGCTGAGCCCCGCGATCAGCGCGGCCGTCGCGGGCAACCTCGTGCTCGCGACCGTCGGCTTCGCGACCAACGACTCGGGCCCCGTCGTCGTCGCGCTCGCGCTGTTCTACCTCGGGCCGATGCTTGCGATCTGCCGCCGCACGGTCAGTCCCTCGCCAGGGCTCGCGCGCGCAGCAGCACCGCGTCGAGCATCGGCGGCGTCAGGCGGCGGAGTCCGGCAGCATTGACGCGAGCAAGCGCGGCTATCGGTTCCGCGGGACGGCCTGCCACATGCCCAGGGTCGTCAAGGCTAGCCATATCCGATATAGCCGCCCGCTTGACCGCGGCGCGACGGCCCGGCACCCGGGGTGGGCAGCGAGTGCGCGGCTACTGGTCCCAACTCACTGCAGTTGTAAGTCGACATCACGGACATCAAGCCTCGTCGCTAGGGCGCAGGGTCGTCGGGTGCCGGGAGCCCTGGCGTAGCATCGTCGGCGACGATCCGGGTGAGCTCGTGGGCGTGCGCGGTCCGCGACCGTGCATTCGAATGGGCTGCGAGCAAGGCGTCCGCGTAGGTACCCGCCAAGCGTCCGACCCGCCTGCAGTCAAACGCAAAAGGTGTCGGGTGGCCGCTCAGTGTCGGCTTGAACGGTCCTCCTCCTTGCAGGACGCTCTTGCGCAGCCGTCTCGCCATGTCCGCCGTGAGTTCTTTGGCCTTGAGCAGCCTATGTATCTCGGCCAATGGTTTTCCGAGAGCGTCGACGTTCTTGCTGATCGCGTCAAAGCGCGTCTGTAGGCCCGGAAGTAGAGGCGCCAGCCCCGTGTCCTGGACTGGCCTGCGGGTAGCCCGGCCCTCCGTGTTGAAACTCACAAGGTCAAGCACGTCGAACGCAACGTGGTGCTCCGGCCTAAAGCGCACCTCCCAATCGCCCTCGCCCAACGGTGACCCAGGCGGCAGCCGGTACGCGCTGGGCTCGCGCGCTTCGGAGTGCGGCCGCCTGCGCTTGAGCGGGAGCACAGTCGCCGTCAACGGGTCCATCGAACGCCCGTCGGGGCGCAGCGACAAGTCGCAGGGCTGACCGACGAGAATGAACGCCGGACCCGCACTGGCTTGGAAGATGTCGCCATTGGCAATCGGCAGTCCTGCGTTGTTCAGATAGTCGGCGGCGTCGTAACATTCCGCCTGCTCAATCTCCGCGGCGAGGGCAGCCGACTGGTCGTGAGCCGCCACGGGCCGCGAATGCAGCAGGTTGCGCACATCTGCAATCGCGCGACGTGTCGGTTTGTCAAGCGCGACGCTGCGACGCGCGCGATCCAGGCCGAGGGTGCCGTACAGGCGGAACCACGTATCACCCTCCCACTCCCCGCCGTCACGCGAGGCCATGAACACGAGATCCTCGAGCGCGGTCGGCGAACGCTTGCCCAGCGCTTCGGCAGCCTCGCTAAGGCCAGCTTTGAGCGATTTGTGGATCGTCTCGCGAAGCCGACCAAGCTGGGATGCCTGCAGCGCTGATCTGATCTGCTGAACGGCGAGCGCGATGTCATCAGTGCTCGACGGGTCGACGAGCAGGTTCTTGTTGACGACGACTAGGTCCGCACGCTGCACCCCGGCCCGCGGCGCCCAAGCGTCCGCGGCTTCGTCCTCATGGCCCGCGGCCGTCTTCGTGGTCAGGAGGCCGACGATGTGATCCTTTGTGGCTCTCAGGGCTCGCCCAGCGGGCCCGAGCCCCGCCTCATCGTTCTCATCGCCCGTTTCGAGCTGGAAGTTGACATCGAACAGGACGAGCGCCCGCTTGGAGACGCCTAGGAGTCGCTCCTCATCGCGGCCCCACTCATGGAGCGTCATGCCACGGAAGCTCCGGTCGCCGATGAGACACTTCAGCCCGGTCGGGTCGCCCGTGGGATCGATGAATCCTTTCACCTTTAACGCCCGCTTGCGGACCTCGAGCTTGGCTTCAAGCGGTACCGCAGGCCAATGCTCGTTGACGTGATCGTCGTAGTCGGCGCCCTCAGGCAGCGGCGGCAAGTTCTCAAGCTCGGGTCCCGTGCCCTGGTCGAACGCGAGCGTGTACAGCGAGGGCGGCGGAGTGAACTGATCGTCGATGACGATGACCCGCTCGATGCCGAGGAGACCGAGCAGCTCAGGAAGATGCGTATCAGCCATCAGAGGGATCCGGGATCGCGCCGGAGAAATCGAGCATGAACTCACGTCGGCGCCCGTCCGGCTCCGGCTCGCCCAGATAAATCGAGGCGCCGTCGTCGTTCAGAACTTGACGCGCGATGAACAGTCCCAGACCCCGGCCCTGATCCCCGGTACGCCCGGACACGAATGGCTCGAAGATGGCGGTTTCGAGCCCCGGATCGACGCCCGGTCCGTTGTCGCGGACCGTGACCAACGGCGACTTCACCATGATCTCGATCCGCGGATCCACCGTGCGCGCGTGATCGAGCCAGAACTCGCTGTTGATGAGGAGGTTGTCTAGAGCCTGCTGCAGTCGGCCGCGGTTCAGGCGCGCGTCAAATCCGGTCCCGGTAACGTCAACGGCAACGCCAGCCGACTCAAGGCGCCCGCGGTGGTAGTCAGCCACCGGCCGGACGGCGGCGAGGACGTCAACGATCTCGCGGCGGGTGCGCTGGTAGCGCAGCTGAGGCTCCAGGTGCCGCAGTTGCAGACGGATCGCCCGAACCGTTGAACGGATTTCGCTCACCAGTGCGCGCGCGGCACGGTGCCCAGGGCCCTTGAACTGTGGCGACAGCGCGTCCGCGCGTGCCTGAAGGCGCCCTGTGATGTTCGTCATCTCGTGGGCGACGGTCTCGGCAACGATGCCCAGCCCGACCGTCTGATAGGCGACGCGAAGCTGATCGCGAAGCTGCGCGCGCTCCTGCTCCACCTCTCGGCTAGCGCTCGCCAGCTCGTCGAGGTCATGACGAAGCGTCTCACCTTCCTCGATGAGAGTTCGTAGCCGCTCAAGCAACTCGCCGGCCTTGCGCGCCTCGCTGGCCTGCACCGGGGTAAGCAAGGCCGCGCCGTCCCCCAGATCGTTAAGCGTGCGTTGGACCGCGCCGACCGCAGCCATCGTCTCTCGTGTTCGGGTGTCTCGGGCGGCGGCCGCCCGAGCAAGCTCCGCGGCTTTGCGGCTGGGCGGTTGAGGGACCGGCGTCCCCGACTTGTCCACCCACGCAGTTAGTTCGCGACCGATCTGGGTCTGGACAATGTTGATCCGGTCGACAAGCGTCCTCATCAAGGCAGAGAAGGTTCGATAAGCAGGGTTCGAAACGAAGCCCTCTCGATCAGTGGTCTCCTGCAGCTGAGCGTTATCGCGAGCCGAGAGCGCAACGTAGCCGACTACGTTGCCTGGGCGAAGCGCCCAAAACGAGCGGCCGCTCGTGAATGCCGACCCCAGCCCAAGGAAGTCGTCGCCTACCCTGATCCCAAAGCCGTCTCGAAAGACCTTGACGCCGCGGACGTCGCGGACCCAGCGACTGTAGAGCTCGTACGAGTCGAACATGGCGTTCTGGTCAGTTCCAATTTCCGCGTCGCGACTGAGACTGAACGAGTCGAGTTCTCCGGAGAACGGTCCCGGATCAGCCCAGACGGGCGCCTTGTCGTTCGGTTTTTGTTTCCGGGCTCGCCTGCCCGACTCAGTCGCAACGTCCGCGAGTGCGATTGACAGCTCGAGGCCCAACCACCATGGCGGCCCAGGCTGGACCTCCCCCGTTTCGGTGGACACGGGGTGATTAGGCGACCTGGGCCGCTGCTGGAGTCGGACATGATGGTGATCTTGGGAAGGGATGGGAGCCGCGAAGCGGCGTCGATCGGTCTGCTCGGGCTCAGAGTGCTGTTCTCGTAGTCGACGGGGGATCGTTGCCCGAGCGTGCTGTGGCGGCGCTCGCGGTTGTAGAAGACTTCGATGTAGTCGAAGACCTCGGTGCGCAGCTCGGCCTTGCTTGGCCACGCGCGACGATGGATGAGCTCCTTCTTGATCGTCGCGAAGAACGACTCGGCGACGGCGTTGTCGAAGCAGTCGCCCTTGCTGCCCATCGACTGCGCGATCCCCGCAGCACGGGCTTGCTTGCCGAACGCCAGCGACACGAACTGACCGCCCTGATCTGAGTGGTAGATCAGCCCGCGGTCCGGGCGCCGGCGCGCGAGCGCCATCGCCAGCGCGTCGCTGACGAGCTCGGTGCGCATGTGATCGGCCATGCTCCAGCCGACGATCCGACGGCTGTAGAGGTCCTGCACCGCGACGAGGTACAGCCAGCCCTCCCAGGTCCGCAGGTAGGTGATGTCGGCCACCCATCGCTGGTTGGGAGCGTCGGCCGAGAAGTCGCGGTCCGGCGAGTTCGTCGGCGACCCTGACGCCCGGCACCCGCACCGTCGTCGCCTTGTACTTCTTGGTGATCAGCCCCGACAAGCCGGCCTGGCGCATGAGGCGCTCAACGCGCTTGCGCCCGATCCGCTCGCCGTCATCGCAGACCAGGTCAGCCCAGATCCGCGGCGAACCGGTCGACACCGCGGCGCAGCGCGTGCAGCTCGCCGATCCGGGCGCTGAGCCGGGCATCCTCGGCTTCCCGGCGCTCAGCGGCCGCGCCGCCCACGCGTGATAGCCCGACCGCGACACCTCGAGCACGCGGCACATCAGCGCGATGGAATGTTTGGCCTTCCTCGCGAGCACGGAGCCCGAAGACCTTCACCGGGTCTTGCTCTCCGAGGCGAAGAAGGCCGCGGCTTTTTTTTAGAATCTTCGCGCTCCTCCGCGAGCCCCCCGACCTCACGGCGCAACCGGCGCAACTCGTCGCGCTCGGCGCTACTCAGGCCCTCAGCCTTGCCCTCGTCGACGTCACGCTGCGACGCCCAGTTTCGGAGCGACTGCGGCGACACGCCGAGCTCCTCGCCGCCTGCGGGTCGGCCGGCCGCTGCTTTTCGACGAACTGCACGGCCTCACGCTTGAACTCCTGCGAATACGGCGGGGTCTTGGGCATCGATAGACATCCTCTCGGTCAGACCAGATGGCCCAACCGTCAGGTGTCCACGAAACCGGGGGAACTCCACCTCAGGGCTGATGTCGAACGTGGGCGGGCTCTGCTCGGGCGCTGCGCGCAGACCCTCCTCGTTCACTGCGGGGACCGCCGCAGAACGACGGTACATGTTCTCGGTGCATGGTCGCGCCGGCGCGATTGCGCGACGCCATCCGCTTGCGGTGCGAGGGAATATCGCGGTGCAAGGATTTGACTCGCGAGAAGCCATGGGCACGCGCGGGTCAACCAGCACCCTGCTCCAGAGGCACGACCTGGCCGCCAACCCGCCGAGATCCAACCGTCCACGCGGCAATCCCCTCCGGGCTCGATTGTGCCCGCGATCACAGCCAGCGCGTCATTGAGGTCGCGCATGAAGGCAAGCACGCGGTTGCGGCGGTCGCGCTTTTCCTCCGTCCAGCGCCGCGATGAGGCGATCGAGCGCGGGAGATCTGGGCGCGGAGGCCCGCCGCGTCCGCCGCGGCGACGCGCTTGTCGCCGCCGAAACTTAGGCGGTCGATCTCGTACGTGCTGGACAGGCGGTCGTCGCGGCTCGCCTCAGAGATCGATGTCGCGTAGGTCTATCCACTGCAGCGGCAAGTAGGCGTGCTGCCCGTACGGCACGGTCGTCGTATTGTCGCCGTACGGCGGGGACGTGACCAGCGCCGCGCTCCGAGGACCACTCCAGCTCATTTCCCGAGTGTCTCCCAGCTTGAGCGATACGTCGCCCCGATACCAGCCTCCGCGGGAGAGCACATCGGCTTGGGACAACTCGTGTGCGGCCACGGCGAGGCGCGACAGGTTCGCCTTAGCAACCCGTCGAAACACGACTCCTGGGTCTGGGCGCGCAGCGATCTGCTCCGGGGGCCGGCGATGCAGTTTGACCGTGCTCGTGCGGGAGTTGCTGGTCAGACGGATCGATCTCCGCGAGGCATAGCCAGAGGAAGCGGCGCGTTGCCACCCGCGGTTGCCGTCGGATACGCGCGCGAGAGCGTGCTTAGGGCATGCGCCACGTCCTCAGTGAACCAATGGCGCCAATTGTCAAAGCGCTCCTCCAGCGGATCCGTTGAAGAGCGTGGCCGGAGCGACTCGACTAACCGCTTCGGCAAACGCCGCGA
>CAVYAX010000004.1:0-257982 GCA_963766525.1 uncultured Actinomycetes bacterium | reverse complement strand
CACGTCGAAGAGGTCGTAGAAGTCCCCGCCGACCGTGCTTTGCAGGCTGCCGGCGTGGTACGAGGACGCGGCGCGGAAGCGGGGGAGGTCGGGGAGGCGGGCCGGCAGCAGGCTGTCCTGCAGCGTCTGCGCCGTGCGCGCCCGCTCGCGGTACAGGCGCGCGTTCTCGACGGCCGCGCCGGCGCGCAGGGCGAGGTCCTCGACGAACGCGAGGTCGCCCGCCTGCAGCTCGCGCAGGCTGTCGGAGGTGACGAGCGAGATCACCCCGTGCACGCGCTCGGCCGAGCGCATGGGCGCCAGCGCCGCCGACCGCAGGCCGAGCTCCAGGCAGAGCGCGAGCTGCTCGTCGTCGACGGCCGCGGCCTGGAGCATCTCGCCGGTGAGCTTGGAGTGCAGCTCGGGATGCCCGGAGCGGGCGACGCGGGACGCCGCGTTGCCGGGCCCGTAGTCCTCGCGCAGCCGCCGGACGAGCTCGCGCTTCGCGGGATCGGCGTGCGACACCGCAACGCGGCGCAGCTCGCCATCCTCGTCGACGAGGTCGATCGCGCACCAGTCGCCGAGCTCGGGCACCGCGAGCCGCGCCACCTCCGCAAGCGTCTGCTCGCAGTCAAGCGACGACGCGAGCACGCGGCCCGCCTCGGCGAGGAAGCGCTGGCGGCGCTCGTTCTCGGTCGCGATCGTGACGTCTTCGATGATGTTCACCGCCAGCGGCCGCCCGTTCTCGTCGTCGACCACCGTCGCCTTCGTCAGCAGCCAGTAGTGGTCGCCGGTCTCGAGGTTGACGCTGCGCGTGAGCGTCGGCTCGGCGAGCTCCCCGAGCACCGCGCGGCGGCCGGGGAGCTCGTCGACGCCGACCGTCGCACCGTCCTCGCGGGTCATCCGGAAGCGCCCGGCGAGCTCGCCGGGCTGTGCGGCAAGGATCTCGTCCACCGACGCGGCGCCGAGCAGGCGCACGGCCGCGTCGTTGGCGTAGATCGTCTGGCCGCGCTCGTCGTGCACGGTGACGGCCTCGGCGAGCGCGCCGAGCATGACGTCCAAGCGCTCGCGCGCCGAGTCGGCGGCGCGCCGCGCGGCCTCGGTCTGCGCGCGCGCCTCGAGCGCGCTGCGGCGCGAGCGCGCGCTGAGCACCGCCAGCAGCCCCGCGAACCCGACGATCGAGCAGCGCAGGAGGTGGTCGCCGTGCAGGAAGTAGTCGTTCCACGCGCCGCTGGCCACCGCCAGCGCGAATGACAGCGCGCCCGCCGCCACGACGACTCGGGGCGCGGCGAACAGGGCGAGCACGAGCGGCGCGATGAGGTATGCCGAGGTGAACACGACCCCGCCCGGCGTGGCGACGTCCACGGCCACGAGCACGCTCTCGAGGCCGAGCACGAGGCCGACCCCGGCCGTGCGTGCGCGGCCGGAACGGGACGAGTTCATGGGTGCCATGCGGGTGCAGCATCGCCGGATCGGGCCGCGGGCGCCAGCACGGCGCGGCTCCGGCCCGATTTTGTACGACATTCGTATGACTAAGCGGGCGTTCGTCGGTAAGGACTTTCCTTCGCGCCGACCGCGCAGTACGGTGGGCGCAACGTGAGGGGGATGACGAATGGCCTTGGGGCGCACGGAAGCGCCGGCGCATTGCGCTCGGTGGGGGTGTCTCGTCGTCCTCATGGCCGCGCTGGCGGGCGGTGCCGTCCGTCGCTGGAGCGGTCTCCCTCGAGGGCGCGCGCACGAAGGCGCTGAAAGCCACGCAGGCCGAGCGCGGCGCGCGCGGCGGCGTGATCCTCTTCGGGCTGCGCGCCACGATCCGCGCTCGCGCGTCGATCCGCGAAGCCGGGCGCCGGCCGCCGCCGACGGGCGCGAGCACACGCGCGATGCGCAGCGTCCTGACGGTCGGCCGCGAGCGGGCGTTCTTCTTCTACCTGGACCGCGGCGCCCATCAGGCATACGAGCACCCCGGGCGCGTGATCCTCGTCGGCCAGCGCTCCGGCAGGGTGATCCGCAGCCGGACGCTGCAGTTCGCGCCGACGATCGACGGCCGCCTGCCGATCTTCCTGCGCAGTCGCGAGGGCTATGAGCTGCCTGCCTACCGGGTCTTCGCCAAGGACTACTCGGTCGGTGGCGCCGCGCGGGCCGCCAGCGCCGGCCCCGGCCCGTTCGGCGCGCGCGCCGCGGAGTCCGCCGCGACGCCGCGCAGCGCCGCTTCCGAGCGCCTCGTCGCGTCGAGCCTCGCGGCCGAGAAGTCGTGCACCGTCACGGTCGGCGGGCGCCGGGGCGAGACGCTCGAGACGCTCGGGTCGTCGACGGGCACGCCGGTCCTGCCGCTGCTGATCTACGACCAGACGGGTAGCGCGTCGCTGGCGTCCTTCGTGCGCACAGAGGCCATCGGCCGGCGCGGATGCCGCGACATCCTGATCGCGATCTCGGGCGACGGGTACCGGTCGCTGGCGCCGCCGTCGACGCGCACAGGCTTGACGACGTCGGGCTCGCGGATGCGCGAGTACCACGTGAACCTCGCGGTGCTGCGGTCGATCGTCGCGTCCAACCCGTCGGTGACCTTCAAGCTCATGCTCGACGGGCCGGGCTCGGGTGCCTATCTCGAGCCGCTGAAGACGCTCGCGAACGTCCTGCTGATCGCCACGTCCTCGAGCGCCGGCCAGACGGCGTTCCGCTACCTGCCGCAGAAGTCGATCGGCGGCGATGTGCGGCGCAACCCGCTGCGCCTGCGCGCGGACTCGAGCTTCTTCACGACGCAGCTGTTCGGCGCCGCGGCGTTCGCCGCCAGCGACGCCGAGACCGTGCACGCCGCCACCGAGGTCGCGGCCGGCCGGGCGCCGTCGTTCCTCGCGTACATGATCGGCCGCGGCTTCAACCTGAGCCGGCCGTTCGACTTCACGGCCGACCTCGGCGCGACCCAGCGCCTGTACGAGCGCTTCCCGACCACGCCGCCGGGCCCGACGAACCGGGCCCCGGTCGGGCCCGCGTCGTCCGTCACCACCGCCGAGGACACGCCGGTCGCTATCACCTTGAGTGCGAGCGATCCGGATGGGACGGCGCTGACCTACATCGTTGGCGTCCCCGCGCACGGCTCGCTGACCGGCACCGCGCCGAACCTCACCTACGTCCCCGCGCCCAACTACAACGGCCCGGACTCGTTTGCGTACTCGGTCTCCGACGGCGCGCTGATCTCCGAGATCGCGACCGTCTCGATCACGGTGACGCCCGTCGACGATCCGCCCGTGACGACGGCCTCCGGCACGCTGGCCTACACCGAGGACGACCCGCCGACGCCGATCGCGCCAGCGCTCGCCGTGACGGACGTCGACTCGGCGAACCTCACCGGCGCGACGGTGCAGGTCACGGCCAACCACGTCGCCGCCGACGACCTCCTCGCGCTGCCGGCGCAGCCCGGCATCACCGCGGTCTTCGACGCGCCCACCGGCATGCTGACGCTGTCGGGCAGCGCGACGGTCGCGGCGTACCAGGCCGCGCTGCGCGCCGTGACGTACGAGAACTCGAGCGACAACCCCGGCAACGCGCCGCGGACCGTCACGTTCCGCTCGCGCGACGCCGGTGGCTTCGGCCCGTCCGCGACGCGCACGATCACGATCGCGCCGGTCAACGACGCGCCGCAGATCACGACGAGTGCGGGCCCGCTGAGCTACACCGAGAACGACCCGGCGACGCCGGTCGACGCCGGGCTCGTGCTCACCGACCCCGACAGCCAGATCACGGGCGCGACCGTCCAGATCACCGGCAACCTCGCGAGCGGCGAGGACGTGCTGGCACTGACGTCGCCGCCCGCCGGCATCACCGTCGCGGCCTACATCCCGGCCACCGGGCACGCTGACGCTTTCCGGCACAGCATCCGTCGCCGACTACCAGGCTGCGCTGCGCGCGGTCACCTACCGCGATACCTCCTCGAACCCGAGCGCGCTGCAGCGCACGGTCTCCTTCCAGGCGACGGACAGCGCCGGCGCGCCGAGCAACGTCGCGACCCGCGCGATCAACGTCAACGCGACGGACAACGCGCCCGACGTCGACAACTCCGCCGGCGCTCTCGCCTACACGGAGAACGACCCGGCGACGGCAATCGACACGACGATCACGGTCACCGACGTCGACTCGGCGAACCTCACCGGCGCGACCGTCCAGATCACCGGCAACTACGTCCAGGGCGAGGACGTCCTCGACGCTGCCGGCGCTGCCGGGCGGGATCACGTCGTCGTTCGATCCGCCGACCGGCCGGCTGACGCTCAGCGGGACGGCGTCCGTCGCCGACTACGAGTCGGCGCTCGAGCTGGTCCGCTACCGCAACACGAGCGACAACCCGAGCACGGCGACGCGCACGGTGACCTACCAGGCGCGCGACGCCGGCGGCTTCGGCGCGCCCGACACGCACGGCATCACGATCGCGGCCGTCGACGACCCGCCGGTCGCGGTGAACGACAGCGCGACGGTCGCCGAGGACTCGGGCGCGACCGCGGTGCCGGTGCTCGCCGAACGACACCGACGTCGACGCGGGGCCGATCTCGATCACCTCCGTCACGCAGCCCGCCAACGGCACCGTCGTCATCACGGGCGGCGGCACCGGCCTGACCTACGCGCCGAACGCGAACTACTGCAACAGCCCGCCGGGGACGACGCTCGACACGTTCACGTACACGCTGACGCCGGGCGGCTCGTCGGCGACGGTCTCGATGACGGTGACGTGCGTCGACGACCCGCCGGTCGCGGTGAACGACATCGTGACCGTCGGCGAGGACTCGGGCGCCAGCACCGTCAACGTGCTCGCCAACGACACGGACATCGACGGCGGCCCGATCTCGGTGGCGTCGGTCACGCAGCCGGCGAACGGCACGGTCGTCAACAACGGCACGGACGTCGACGTACACGCCGAACGCGAACTACTGCAACAGCCCGGCAGGGACGCCCGACACGTTCACGTACACCCTGACGCCGGGCACCTCGACGGCGACGGTCTCGGTGACCGTGACGTGCGTCGACGACCCACCGGTCGCGGTCAACGACGCCGCGACCGTCGCCGAGGACTCGAGCGCCAACCCGGTCGACGTGCTCGCCAACGACACCGACATCGACGCCGGGCCGAAGAGCGTGCAGTCCGTGACGCAGCCCGCGAACGGCGCGGTCGTCATCACGGGCGGCGGCACCGGCGTGAGCTACACGCCGAACGCGAACTACTGCAACAACCCACCGGGGACGACGCCGGACACGTTCACCTACACCCTCAACGGCGGGTCGATCGCAACGGTGTCGATGACCGTTATCTGCGGGTCCGACGCGCCCGTCGTCGACACGTCGGTCGGCACGACCGGCTACACCGAGAACGCGGCGCCGACGCCGATCGACGCGGCGGTGACCGTGACCGATCCCGACGCCAGCTCGATCACCGGCGCGACGGTGCAGATCAGCGCGAACTACGCAGGGGCGCAGGACGTGCTCGCGCTCGCGGGCGTGCACCCGGGCATCACCGCGATCCAGATCGGCGACACGCTGACCTTGAGCGGCACCGCGAGCGCCGCCGCCTACGAGGCGGCCCTGCGCGACGTGACGTACGCCAACAGCTCCGACAGCCCTTCGACGCTGCTGCGGACGGTGACGTTCACGGTCACCGACGACACCGCGCTGAGCGGCTCGGATACGAAGAGCCTCCAGGTCACCGCCGTCGACGACAACCCGGTCGCGGTGAACGACTCGACGACCGTCGGCGAGGACTCGGGCGCGACGCTGATCTTCGTGCTCACGAACGACACAGACGTCGACGGCGGGCCGATCGCCGTCTCGTCGGTCACGCAGCCGGCGAACGGCACGGTCTCGAACAACGGCACCGACGTGACCTATACGCCGAACGCCAACTACTGCAACAACCCGCCGGGGACGTCGCCGGACACGTTCACGTACACGCTGACGCCGGGCGGCTCGACGGCGACGGTCTCGGTGACCGTGACCTGCGTCGCCGACCCGCCGGACGTCACGACCTCCGGCGGCTCGCTCGCCTACACCGAGAACGACCCGGCGACGCCGATCGATCCCGGCCTGACCGTCACCGACCCCGACGCGGGCGCGATGATCACCGGTGCGACGGTCGCGATCACCGCGAACTTCGCCGGCGCCCAGGACGTTCTGGCGCTGACCGGGCTGCACGCGCCGATCACGGCCGGGCCGCAGATCGGCAGCACGCTGACGCTGACCGGCACCGCGACGCCGGCCGCCTACCAGGCCGCGCTGCGCGACGTGACGTACGTCAACACGTCCGAGGGCCCGTCGACGCTCGCGCGCACGGTGACGTTCACCGTCACCGACGAGACGGCGCTGTCGGACTCCGCGACGCGCGGCATCACGGTCGCCGCCGTCAACGACCCGCCGAACGCCGTCGACGACAGCGGCACGACCGACGAGGACACGCCGCTCGCCGTCATCCCGCCGGGCGTTCTCGCCAACGACACCGACGTCGACCCCGGCGACACGAAGACCGTCGTCGCGCTGAACGGCACCGGCACGCTGACGCAGACGCTGGGGAGCGGCGCATCGGTGACGATCAACGCGGACGGCTCCTACACGTACAACCCGCTGGCGGCGTTCCAGGGCCTGTCGACCGGCCAGACCGCGAGCGACTCGTTCACCTACACGATGCAGGACGGCGCCGGCGCGCAGGACACGGCGACGGTGAACATCACGATCAACGGCATCTCCGACGCCCCGACGGCTGTCGCCGACTCGTTCGACGCGATCGGCAACACCGGCCTGTTCGTCGGCACGACGCGGCCCGCGACGCAGGCGGGCAAGGAGATCACCGGCTCGGTGCTCGACAACGACACCGACCCGGACACGCCGCACGCGAGCCTGAGCGCCGTACCCGTCACGAACGCGCCGACCACGCTCGGCGGCACGATCACGATCGAGTCCGACGGCAACTTCACCTACCACCCGGATGACGTGGACACGGGTGTCACCGACACGTTCACCTACACCGTCACCGACGGCGTCGCGAGCGCGACCGGCACGCTGAGCCTGCCGATCGCCGGCCAGGTCTGGTACGTGCGCAACAACGAGCCCGCCGGCGGCGACGGGACGTCCGACACGCCGTTCGACACGCTCGCCGAGGCCGAGGCCGCGAGCGGCACCGGCGACACGACCTTCGTCTTCGACGGCAGCAACACGACGACGAACCTCGACACGGGCTACGCGATGAACGCGAACGAGCGGCTCATCGGCGAGAGCCGGCCGCTGGCGCTGGACCCCGACGGCGGCGGCCCGCTGCCGACGTCGCCGCTGCACCCCGGCACCTCCGGCGCGCAGCCGACGCTCACCGCATCCAACGAGGACGTCATCGTGCTCGCATCGAACGTGCTCGTGGACGGCGTCGACGTCGACCCGTCCGGCACCGGCGGCGGCATCAGCGGCGGCGCGGGAACCGACACGGTCACCGTCCAGAACGTCAACGTCACCGACACCGGCACGGCCGGCACGCAGCCCGGCATCGAGATGGACGGCACAACAGGCGTCAACCGCTTCACCGGCGTCACGGTGACCAACGGCGGCAGCGCGACCGCGATCGGCGTGCGGATCAACAACGCCGACCGGGTCCTGTTCGCGAATACCGCCACGAACACGATCGCGACGACCGGCGCGAAGGCGCTCGACGCCGCGAGCACGAGCCTGCTGACCAGCCGTTGGAACGACATCACGGTGACGGGCTCCGGCACCGGCGCAATCCGGCTCAGCAGCGTCACCGGCCAGCCGGTGCTCGGCGACGGCTCCGGGACGGACCTCTCGCTTCAGACGACCTCCGGCGCGACGGCGGCGCTGGACATCGCGAGCTCGAACACCGTCACCGTCGACTCGGCCGGAACCGACACGGTCTCCGCCACCGGCGGGCCCGCGATGGACATCCGCAACTCCAACGGCTCGCAGTACTTCTTCGACTCCGCCAGCTCGACGAACAGCGCCGGCGACGGCGTCAACCTCGACACGAACCTCACGGCGCCGGTCGTGATCAACGCGGGCACGATCGCCGGCGCGGCCGGGATCGCCTTCGACGTCAACGGCGGCGGCGTCGGCGGCGGCGGCGTGGTCTACGACGGCGCGATCAACGACGGGTCCGGCCAGTCCGTCGAGGTCACGGGCCGCGACGGCGGCGGGGTCACCTTCTCCGGCAACATCGCCGACTCCGCCGACGCCGGCGGCGGCATCGTCGTCAGCGGCAACAGCGACGGCTCGACGACGTTCTCGGGCGCGTCGAAGGTCCTCAACACCGGCGCGAGCAACGCGGTCGCGCTCTCAAGCAACGGCAACCCCGCCAGCGGCCACGAGGTCTCGTTCACCGGTGGCCTGGACATCGACACCACGAGCGGCCAGGGCTTGACCTCGTCGAACTTCGGCCGCGTGACCGTCGGCGGCACCGGCAACACGATCACGACGGGCACCGGCACCGGCCTCAACGTCGACACGACGCGGATCATGCCCGGCGGCCTGAACTTCGACTCCGTCTCGTCCAACGGCGCCGCGAACGGCATCCGCCTGAACGCCACCGGCGCCGAGGGCCGTCTCATCGTCACGGGCACCGGCGGCACCTGCACGAACGCCGTCACGAGCGGCTGCACGGGCGGCGAGATCCGCAACGGCGCCGGCGGCGACGACTCGGGCGCGACGCCCGGCGGCACGGGCGTCGTCTTGAGCAACACGCTCAACCCGTCGCTCACGCGGATGTGGATCCACGATCACTCCAACTACGCGATCCGCGGCACGAGCGTCGCCGGCTTCACGCTGCAAAACAGCGTCATCAACGGCACGAACGGCACGAACGGCGCCACCCCGTTCGACGACTCGAGCGTGCGCTTCGACAACCTCACCGGGTCGGCGACCGTCAGCGACACCCACATCAGCGGCGGTCGCGAGGACAACTTCAAGGTCTCGAACACCTCCGGCTCGCTGAACCGCATCACGTTCACGAGCGACACCGTCGGGCTCAACAGCACCGCCGAGGGCAACGACGGCGTCTCGCTGCAGTCGTCTGCCGCCGCGGGCGCGCTGCAGGCGACGGTCCAGAGCAGCACGTTCACGGGCGCGGCCGGCGACCTCGTCGACTACGACCACAACGGCACGGGCACGGGCGACCTCGTGCTGACGACCAACGCGTTCTCCAACAACCACCCGGCGATCGCGACCGGCGGCGGCGGCCTGACGCTGTCCAACAACGGCACGAGCGGCAACACGACGATGACGATCGACGACAACACGTTCCGCGACGCCGTCGGCCCGGGCGTGCTCATCGTCAAGACGACCGGCGCGTCGGTCCAGACCGGCACGTTCACGAACAACGACATCGGCGTCGCCGCGGCGACGAACTCGGGCTCCGCCGAGGGCTCGGCGCTGAAGCTCCAGACGGTCGGCCAGGGCAGCGACAACTGGACCGTGACGGGCAACACGATCCGCGGCTACAACAACTTCGGCGTCGAGGTGCTCGCCGGTGGTGGCGCGTCGGCGAGCGGCGGGGCGATCAACGCGACGATCACCGGCAACACGATCACCGCGCCCGGCAACACCGCGGGGACGATCACGATCCCCAAGCAGGCCGTGCACCTGAACATCGGCACCGTGCCGGGCGACACGTACGCGGCATGCGCGGTCATCAGCGGCAACTCGATCGCCACCGGCGGCGTCGACGGCGTCCCGGCCACCGGCGTCAACGTGGACGTCCGCCTGCGCCAGCGCCAGTCGACGACGATCCGCCTGCCCGGCTACTCCGGATCGCCGACCGACACCGCGGCCGTCCAGGCCTTCGTCGCCGCCAACAACCCCGGCGGGACCGCGGTCCTCGCCCAGGTCAACTCGCCGCCCGGCGGCGGCTTCACCGGCGGCGCGCCCGCCACCTGCCCCTGACCCTGAGACCAAGGACGACGCGATGGCCGAACCATTCCTCTCCGAGATCAGGATCTTCCCCTACAGCCAGGTGCCGACCGGCGACGGCTGGGCGCAGTGCAACGGCCAACTTTTGCCGATCAACCAGAACCAGGCGCTGTTCAGCCTGCTCGGCACGACGTTCGGCGGCGACGGGCGCGTGAACTTCGGGCTGCCCGACCTGCGCGCGCGGACGCCGATCCACGTCGGCGCCGGGCACACGCTCGGCGAGCGCGGCGGCGAGCAGGCGCATACGCTGAGCACCGCCGAGCTCCCGCAGCACACGCACGCGGTTCGGGCGTCGACGACCTCGAGCGGCGGCCAGGCGACGCCGAACAACGCGTACCTCGGTGGCGGCAACAACGTCTACAAGTCGAGCGGGACGCTGACGAACCTGCGCCCGGACACCGTCACGAACGTCGGCGGAAGCCAGGCGCACCTCAACATGCAGCCGTTCTTGACGCTGAACTTCGGCATCGCGCTCATCGGCATCTTCCCGAGCCCGAACTGAGAGGGGCCCGCAAGCCATGGCACAGCCATACGTCGGGGAGATCAGGATGTTCGCGGGCAACTTCGCGCCGGCCGGCTGGATGTTCTGCGAGGGTCAGCTCCTGCCGATCTCCGAAAACGAGACGCTCTTCGTCCTCCTCGGCACGACCTACGGCGGCGACGGCGAGTCGACGTTCGCCCTGCCCGACCTGCGCGGCCGGATCCCGATCCACCAGGGCAACGGCTTCATCCTCGCCGAGACCGGCGGGGCCGAGCAGATCACGCTGACCGTCAACCAGATCGCGGCGCATGGCCACCCGTTTATTGCCACGAGCGACCGCGGCGATCAGATCAGCCCGGCCGGCAACCTCGCCGCAGGGTCATTCAACGTCGTGCCGTTCATCAACGACTCGACGACCGGCGCGTTCAACCCCGGCGCGATCACGCCGACGGGCGGCAGCCAGCCGCACACGAACTTCCAGCCGTACCTCTGCATCGACTTCATCATCTCGTTGTTCGGCATCTTCCCCCGATTCTCGTGAGGACCTGGCATGGCTGACCCGTTCGTTGCCGAGATCCGGATCTTCCCATTCAACTTCGCGCCCAAGGGCTGGGCCTGGTGCAACGGGCAGCTCCTGCCGCTGTCGCAGAACACCGCGCTGTTCTCGCTGCTCGGAACCACCTACGGCGGTGACGGGAAGTCGAACTTCGCGCTGCCCGACCTCGAGGGCCGCGCCCCGATGCATCCCGGGCAAGGACCGGGACTCAGCCTCCACGACCTGGGTGAGACCGGCGGCTCGGAGACCGTGACGCTGCTCGAGTCCGAGATGCCGGCCCACCCGCACGGGCTGCGGGGGAACACGATCGACCTTGGCGACACGAACGTCCCGAGTCCGAACGCCGCCTACGCGCAGTCCTCGGGCGGCACGCTGTACCAGACGACTCAGAACACCCAGCTCGCCCCCAACGCGCTCGCCCCCGCGGGCGGCGACCAGCCGCACAACAACCTCCAGCCGTACCTGACGCTGTACTTCAACATCGCGCTGCAGGGCGTTTTCCCGCCGCGCACGTAGGGGCCCGGCGTTGAAGGTCGCGCTGCGGCCTCTGACCGCCGACGACGAGCCGTTCGCGCTGTCGGTCTACGCGTCGACGCGCCAGGAAGAGCTCGCGCCGGTGCCGTGGAGCGACGCGGAGAAGGCCGCCTTCGTCGGGATGCAGTTCGCGGCGCAGAGCGCGCACTACGCGCAGCACTACACGGGCTTGAGCTCGGACGTGATCCTCGTCGACGGCGAGCGGGCCGGGCGGCTGCTCGTCGCGCGGTGGCGCGAGGAGATCCGGATCGTCGACATCGCGCTGCTGCCTCCGTTTCGCGGCCGCGGTGCCGGGAGCGAGCTGCTCGCCGAGCTCATGGACGAGGCGACGGAGATGGGCAAGCGGTTGAGCATCCACGTCGAGCGCACCAACCGCGCGCTGGGGCTCTACGAGCGGCTCGGCTTCAAGCCGGTCGCCGAGACCGGCGTCTATCTGCGGATGGAGTGGGACCCGGCGGTCATGTGAAGATCGCCTCGTAGGTCGTCGACTCGGCGTCCCGGCCGATCGGGACGATGAAGATCTCCAGCGGGCCGAGCCCGGCGTGCTCGAGGCGGTAGATCGACTGCGCCAGCAGCGGGTCGCGCGGCCCGCGGAAGTGCAGCCGGAACGGCTGCCGGCCGCCGGGCCATTCGCCCGCGCTGGAGGCTTCGAAGAGCACGAGCTCGATGGCACCCGTGGGTAGGCCGATCGCGAACGTGTCGCCGACGCACGGCTCGAACGTCGCAAGGGTGACGGCCGCGAGGTCCATGCGTGGCGAGTGTAGTGCGGCCCTCCGTTCACATGCTTAGCACATGGTAGTTTGTGCAGCACATGAAGATGATCCAGGTTCGCAACGTCCCCGACGATCTGCATCGTTCGCTCAAGGAGCGCGCGGCGCGGGACGGGACGACGATGTCGCATCTCATCCTGCGCGAGCTGCCGCGGATCGCGCGGGAGCCGTCGGCTGAGCAGGTGCTGGCGCGGATCCGGTCGCGCACGGCCGTCGGCGGGGCGGCCGGGGCGGACCTCGTGCGCGCGGACCGCGACGCGCGCTGATGCTCGCGCCAGAGGCGCGCCGATGCTCGTAGTTGATGCGAGCGCGCTCGTCGACCTACTGCTCGTGCGGCTCACGCGCCGGAGGTCGAGCGCCACCTCGTTGCTCACGCCGCGCAGCTGCACGCGCCGGCGCTGCTCGACGTCGAGGTCGTCAGCGCGCTGCGGCGCGTGGTGAGCTCGGGCGAGGCGCCCGCGACGCGTGCGGAGCAAGCCATCGAGGATCTGCTCGCGCAGCCCATCACACGCCACGCGCACGGACCGCTCATGCCGCGGGTGTGGGAGCTGCGCGAGACCCTGACCGCCTACGACGCGACGTACCTCGCGCTCGCGGAGGCGCTGAGCGATTCCCCCGGCGCGCTCCTCACGACCGACGCCGGGTTCGCGAGTGCGATCGCCGCGAGCAGCGACGTCGAGGCCTTGCTCGTGAGGTGACAGACCGAGCGGCGCGTCGGCGAGGCGCGGACGGACTACAGGCGGGCGGCCTCGAACAGCCCATCCACGGTCAGCCACGGCAGGCCGAGCGCGTCACCCGGCCAGCTCGCACCGCTGAGGTACTCGGTGAGGTCGCGGTAGGCACCATCCAGCGGATCGCGGTGGCGAACGGCGCGGCTGCCATCGAGGTCGACGACCCAGTACTCGTCCACGCCGGCTTGCGCGTACAGCGCGGGCTTCTCGTGAAGATCGCGACGCAGCGAGCTGTGCGAGACCTCGATGACGAGCTGCGCGGTCGATGGGTGTGCGTCGGGCGTGTGGGGGAGCGCTACGACCGAGAGATCGGGCTCGGGTTCGGAGCTGCCGATCGTCAACGGCGCGCCGACCCGCACCTGGTGTGTCGAGCGGTCCACATGATCGCGCAGCCAGTCGGCGAGCCACGCGACGACATGCTCGTGCCGTGGGGTCTTGGGGCTCATGTCGACGAGCAGCCCGTCGAGGAGCTCGATGCGCGCGTCCTCGTCGAACCCCCCGGCGCGGATGAGCTCGTGGTACTCGTCGATGCTGAGCCGGTGCAGCGCCTCGGGGTGCACGTCGATGGCCACCGCCGCGATGATACGCCGCCGTCGGGCGAGAGCAATCGCCATGCAGCTCGCGGGAGCGCGCGCCCGCCGGGCCACTCACCGCGAACTACCCGAAGTTCGGACCGGCACCCCTTCCCGACGGCGGCCAGCGACCGTAGAATCCTCTCGTGCCAGCGGGCGGAGCCCGCAGGAGCACCCCGGCGCGCGCGGCGCGGCGCGGACGGCTGGCCCTCGCCGCCTGCGGGACGCTGCTGGCGCTCCTCGGAGCTCCGGGCGCGGCGCATGCGGTGGCCGGCTGGGCGCTCACCGGGACCATGACCACGTGCGCGCGTCGGGCACGTCGACGCTGCTGGCGAACGGGAAGGTCCTCGTCGCCGGCGGCGGCGCGACCGCGAGCACGGAGATCTACGACCCCGCGACCGGGACGTGGATGCCCGCGGCGCCCATGGGGACCGGGCGTCAGTACCACACCGCCACGCTGCTCGCAGACCGCCGGGTCCTCGTCGCGGGCGGCTCCACGGGTTCGGTGGGAGCGACGGCGGAGCTCTACGACCCCGTTGCCGACACGTGGGCGCCGACAGACAGCATGGCCGTGGGTTCGAGCGGGCCACACGGCGACGCTGCTGGCGAACGGGAAGGTCCTTGTCGCGGGCGACGCAAGCACCGACACGGCGATCACGGAGCTGTGTGACCCGGCTACACGCACTTGGTCCACAACCGACCCGATGGCCGCGACTCGCCGGAACCCGACGGCGACGCTGCTGGCCAGCGGCAAGGTGCTGGTGGCAGGCGGCTGTTGCGCGGGCGCCCTCTCGAGCGCGGAGACCTACGACCCGGCAACGGCGAAATGGTCGCCCGTGGGCGGCCTCACGACGGGGCGCCATCGGCATCTGGCGACGCTGCTGGCCGACGGGAACGTGCTCGTCCACGGCGGCGAAACCACGACGGCGGAGACCTTCGATCCCGCCACGAAGGTATGGTCGGCGACCGGGAGCATGTCGACCGACCGCTACGTGGCCGGCTCGATCCGGCTGGCGAGCGGGAAGGTGCTCGCGATGGGCGGCTACGTCGGCACGTCGGTGGTCGCGAGCGCGGAGCTCTACAACCCGGCGACCGGCACATGGTCGTCGGCCGCCGACATGGTCGTCCCGCGCTATTTCGTCGGGCCGGTCCTGCTCGCGAGCGGGAAGGTCCTGCTTGCCGGCGCACCTCCGGTCCGACGGCCACCGCAGAGCTCTACACGCCCAAGAGCGCCCCATCGCTCGCGACGACGGCCTCGGGCGCGATCGAGCTCGGCGCCGCGGTCACCGCCACGGCGCAGCTTGAGGGCGAGGACAACCCGACGAGCGGCGATGTCGTGTTCGAGCTCTACGGTCCGGGCGACGCGAGCTGCGGCGGCACGCCGCTGACGTCGACCGTCCCGATCGCCGGCGCGGGACCGCCACGTCCGGGGCCCTGACCCCGCCAGCGGTCGGGACCTACCGCTGGATCGCGCGCTACGCGGGCGACGCCAGCAACGAGGCGGCGGCAAGCGGCTGCGGCGATGCGGGCACGACCGTCGTGGTGATGGACACGACAGCGCTGGACACGACGATCGACAGCGGCCCGAGCGGGCTTACGAACGATCCGACGCCGACGTTCACGTTCCGCGCCGACACGGCGGACTCCACGTTTGAGTGTCGTATTGACGCGGCGATGTTCGCGGCGTGCGGGTCGACGTCGACGTTCACGCCGGCGCTCGGCCTGCTCGACGGTGAGCACACGTTCGCGGTCCGCGCGACCGACCCGGCCACGAACACCGACGCGACGCCGGCGATCCGCAGCTTCACCGTCGACACGACGGCCCCGGACACGACGATCAGCGCCGGACCCGGCGAAACGACGCTGCTGCGCCGCCCCGCCTTCGCGTTCGCGCCCAACGAGCCGGCCGCGACGTTCAGCTGCAGCATCGACAGCGAGCCGTTCATGGCGTGCAGCACGCCGCTCGCGACGCGTGAGCTCGCGTTCGGCCAGCACACGTTCCGGGTCCGCGCACCGACGCGGTCGGCCTCACCGACCAGACGCCCGCGCTGCGGGCCTTCACGGTCAAGCTCCGGCGGCAACGACCGCCTCTACGGCGGCCGCGGTCGAGACCGCATCTTCGGCGAGCAGGGCAACGACAAGCTCTACGGCGAACGCCGCGCCGGCGATCGCCTCGACGGCGCCGAAGCGCGTGAAGGCGAGGGCGGTGACCGCCTCGACGGCGGACCGGGCAACGACCAGCTCACCGACCGTCGCGGCGGCGCAACCCTCAGCGGCGGCAGCGGCGCGGACCGCATCGACGCACGCGACGACTCAGCCCGCGACCGCCGAACGCCCGACACCATCCACTGCGGCAGCGGCGAAGACAGCGTCCGCGCCGACGCCAACGACAGGATCGCCGACGACTGCGAGCACATCACCCGCAAACCGCCACCCCATTCATCCCCGGTCGGTCGGTGACGGCGGGCCTGGCGCTGCGACGACCAGACCGGCGGCGATCCCTCGCGCTGCGAGCCGCTCCAGGCTGGCCGAGCTTGCTCTTGCGCCGCACCGGTGGTCCCTGAGGCACTTGATTGTCGGGATCGGTGAAGAACGCGTTCTCCTGCTTGGGTGCCATCTCGGTGTCGGTCCTCCCGCTCTCCCGCGTGCCTGCGCCGCGCGTGGTGGTTGCCGGCGGCGCCGCCTCGGCGTACAGTTCGGCGCCGCAGACCGGTCTGCTCGGGACGACGCAGGCAAGGTCAGCGGTGGCTGACACGATGTCGGTACCAGGGGATGAAGGCGAAGCTAAGCCGCGGCAGCGGACTGGGGAAGCGGATGCGACGATGTCGCGCACAGCGCAGGATGCCTGACAGCGCGCACGGAGCGTCTCGCGCGAGCGTCCCGCACGCTGCGGCCCGCGTTGTCGCCCTCCTCGGCGCAACCATGCTCGCGTCGCTGTGCGTCCCGGGCGTCGCGCACGCCCAGGCCGAGTGCGGCGCCGCCGGCGTCTTCTCCGTGGCGGGCGGGACGCTCACGTGTACCTACGCGTTAGCCGGTGAGCACACGTTCACGCGACCGGCCGCGGTCACCAGCATCAGCGTCGTCGCAATCGGCGGTCGCGGCGGCGACGGCGGCGCCGGCAGCCCTCCGACCTTCGGCGGCGCGGGGGCGCGCGTCGCGGTGACGCTGACGGGGGTCGCGGGCACGCTCTACGTCGAGGTCGGCGCGCACGGCACGCCGGGTGAGGATCCGGGCGCGTATCCGCACGCGTGCGCCGGCGTGCCGGGCGGCGACAGCGATGGCGGCGACGGTGGTGGCACGGGGGATTGCGCGGGCGAGAGCGCGGGTGGCGGGGGTGGCGGGGGCTCGTCGTCCATCAGGACGACGCCGCTGGCCGCCGGCGGGGAGACCGCCGCGCCCGACGATCCGCGCCTGGTCGTCGCGGGCGGCGGTGGAGGCGGCGGCGGACCCGACACGAGCAACTACACCGCGGGCGACGGCGGCAGCGCGGGCCAAGCCGCGGTTCTTGGCGCCGGCGACGGCGGCGACAGCAGCTGCTACGGCTCGGCTCAAGCTCCCGATCCGCCCGGCTACCCACCCGGCCGCCCGGGCGGGCCGGGCGGCGTGGGAGCTGGCGGCGGCGCCGGCGCCGACGGGCCGCCCGCCGACAACAACTGCGGCGGTGACGTCGTCGTCGGCGAGGACGGCACGCCGGCGCTCGGCGGCGCGGGCGGGAGCGGCTCGCGCACGTTCGGATTCCATACCGGCAGCGGGGGCGGCGGGGGTGGCGGCGGCTACATCGGCGGTGGCGGCGGATCGTCGATCACGGATGAGCAAGGCGGCGGCGGTGGTGGTGGCGGCGGTTCGAGCTTCGGCCCGGGCGGCGCGACGTTCGATGTCTCCGATGACGAGCCGGTGGTCGTGATCAGCTGGTTCGAAGACCGCGACGCCGACAACTACGCCGACCGCTTCGACAACTGCCCCGACATCGCGAACCCGAGCCAGGCCAACGCTGACGGCGACGCCCCGGGTGACGCGTGCGATCCCGACGACGACAACGACGGCGACCTGGACGGTGCGGACAACTGCCAGTTCGTGCCCAATGTGGGCCAGCAGAACACCGACGGCGACGCCCTCGGCGACGCGTGCGATCCCGACGACGACAACGACGACGACCCGGACGCCAACGACAACTGCCAGTTCGTGGCAAATCCGAGCCAGCAGAACACCGACGGCGATGCCCTCGGCGATGCCTGCGACCCCGACGACGACAACGACACCATCGACGACGAGGATGACGACTGCGCCGCGACACCGACCGGGACGGCGGTCGCGCGGGACGGGTGCCCGGACCCCGACACAGACGGCGTCTCGACACACGCGGCCGACAACTGCCCCGACATCGCGAACCCCCACCAGGAGAACACCGACGCCGACGCCCTCGGTGACGCCTGCGATCCCGATGACGACAACGACACCGTTGCCGACATTGACGACGACTGCGCCTCGACGCCGGCTGGCATGCCCGCCGCGACAGACGGGTGCCCCGACCCTGACATCGACGCCCTCTCGACGCGGGCGGGTGACAACTGCCCCGACGTCGCGAACCCCGCGCAGGTCGACACGGACCGCGACGGCGCGGGCGACGCGTGTGATGGCGACGACGACAACGACGCACGTGCCGACGCGGTCGACAACTGCCCGCTGCTGGCCAATCCCGGCCAGGAAGACGTCGACGGTGACGCGCGGGGCGATCTGTGCGACCCGATCGACAACCGGCCGCCGGCCACGCCCCCGGCCGCACCGACCGCGCCTGCCGCGCCTGCCGCCAGCGACGGCGATCCCGCGACAGCGATGTGCGAGGGCAAGCGCGCGACGATCATCGCCGGCCCGAGACAGTCCACGATCAGGGGCACTCAGGGTCCCGACGTAATCATCTCCGGCGCCGGGGCCGACACGATCGACGGGCGCGGCGGGGACGACACGATCTGCTCGGGCGGCGGCGACGACACCGTGCGGGGCGGCAGTGGCGCCGACCTCATCCGTGGCGGTGCCGGCGACGACCGGCTCTCCGGCGAGGCCGGCGACGACCGCCTGCTCGGCGGCGCCGGCGCGGACGACCTGCGCGGTGGCAGCGGCCGCGACCGCACCGGCGGCGGCGACGGCGACGATCGCGTCGACGGCGGAACCGGCGACGACCTGCTCGACGAGATGAGCCTCTCAGGGCGCGGCAACGACCGCCTGTACGCAGGCAGCGGCAACGACCGCATCCGCAGCGCCGGCAACACGAAGGACACCGTCGACTGTGGGCCCGGCCGCGACTTCGCGCTGCTGGACCCCCGTGACAAGCAGCGGCGCTGCGACACCGTCCGCCGCGTCAAGGTGCGATAGGCGCGGTGCTCAGCGCTCGGTGACCGCCACGTGGCGGTCGGGGCCGACCGTCAGCGAGCGGCGGCCGTCGAGCAGCTCGAGCAGCTCGTCGCCGACGACCTCGCGGCGCCAGCCGCGCAGCGTGCGGACATCGGGCGTCGGTGCTCCGTCGCGCATCGCGAGCACGATGAGCTGGAGGTCGGCGCGCGCGGCGATGAGCTCGTACGCCAGGCCGCACTCCAAGGCGCGCGTTCGCACGAGCGACTCCGCCAGCGCGATCACCGGAGCGTCCAAAGCGCTCGGCTGCGCGGGGCGCTCGCCCTCGACGGAGATCGGCGGCGCGCGAGCGGCCCTTCTCGACGGCCTCGAGGATCTGGCGGCCGCGGCGGCGCAGCGTCGGCTCGTTGATGCCGCGGATCTGCTCGAGCTGGGAGATCGCGCTCGGCCGCCGCTTGGCGACCTCGATCAGCGCGGCGTCCGAGAGCACCGCGGGAATCGGGCGGTCCTGCGTGCGCGCGGTCTCCTCGCGCCACTCGACGAGCTCGCGCGCGATCGCGCGCAGCTTCGGGTCCAGCGAGTTCACGCGGGGAAGGCGGGCGAAGATGACGTCGGGGTCGCGCTCGTCGGTCGCCTGCGCGAGCGCGAAGCACTCCTCGCGCGCCCAGTCGAGACGGCCAAGCTCCGCGAGGCGGTCCTGCAAGACGGTCGTCGCCTGCAGCAGGTGGCGCACGTCGTCGCGGGCGTAGTCGATCTGCTCGGCGCTCAGCGGGCGCGCGTCCCAGCGCGTGAACGAAGCGCTCTTCGCCAGCCGCACGCCGAGCAGCTCGTGCAGCAGCGCCTCGTAGCCGAGCTGCGCGCGCAGCCCCGCGAAGCCCGCGGCGAGCTGGGTGTCGAAGAGGTTCGTGATGTCCGTCGCCCAGACGCGGCGCAGCAGCGCGACGTCCTGGCGGCCGGCGTGCATGACGACCTCGATCTCGGGGTCGGCGAGCAGCTCGGCCAGCGGCGTCGGATCGAGCGAGCCGTCGAGCGGGTCGAGCACCTCGATCCGCACCTCTTCGCCCGGCACCTCGACCGCGACCTGCACGAGGCACAGCAGCGTGCGGTAGCGCCCCTCGCCCATGAACTCCGTGTCGATGCACAGCCGGCCGCTCGCGCGGGCCAGCTCGGCGAGCTGGGCGACGTCGTCGGAGATGGCTAGATCGCTCATGCTGCGGGCGACCCTATCGGCCGAAGCCGAAGCCGTGGCTACCGAAAGGTTCCTGCGCCCGCACGTCGCGCGGAGGTCCTAGTCCTGATCGTGGTGCTGGTCGCGCTCGACCTCGGCGTAGTTCACGCGCAGCAGCCACACCGAGGCACCGCCCGCGAGCACGACGACCGCGAACAGCGCGCCGTAGATGGTCGGGCTGATCAGCAGCGTCACCACCACGGCTATGACGATGATGGCCAGGCAGACGAGGCCGGCGATCATGCCGTCAGCACGCTCGGCTCGCTCGGGAGGGCGGACGGGTCGAAGCGCTCGAGCAGCTCGTCCAGCGTCGGGCGCTCGCCGTCCCCGGCGAGGCCGACGGAGGCGGCGAGCCGCGCGCGGACGTCCAGCGGCGTCTCTCCCACCGCGGCTCGATCGGCGAGCGTCACGGCGCCGTGGCGCTTGGCGAGGCGGGCCCCGTCCGGGCCCAGCACGAGCGGCACGTGGGCATGGACGGGGGCGGGCAAGCCGAGCAAGCCGCCGAGATGCAGCTGGCGGGCGGTCGTGTCGAGGAGGTCCGCTCCGCGCACGACTTCGTTCACGCCCTGCGCTGCATCGTCGACGACCACGGCGAGATTGTATGCCGGGTCGCCATCGTTGCGGCGCACGACGAGGTCGTCGACGCTGTCGCGACGGGTGCCGAGCAGCCGGTCGGCGAACGTGACGACCGCACCGGAGGCGCGCAGGCGCAGCGCCGGCGGCCGGCCGGAGCGCTCGCGCTCGGCCCGCTGCGCGGCGGTCAGGTCGCGGCAGGTGCCGGGGTACGCGCCCTCCGGCAGCGGCCCGTGCGGCGCGGACGCCGCCTCCCGGATCTCCGCTCGCGTGCAGTAGCAGGGGTACAGCAGCCCGGCCGCGTCGAGGCGGGCGATCGCCGCGCCGTAGAGCTCGAGGCGCTCGGACTGGCGCACGACGGGCCCGTCCCAATCGAGGCCCAGCGCCGCGAGGTCGGCGAGCTGGGCCTCGGCGACGCCGGGTCGGACCCGCGAGCGATCGAGGTCGTCGACGCGCATGAGGAACGCCCCGCCCCGCGACCGCGCGAACAGCCAGGCCAGCAGCGCCGTGCGCAGGTTGCCGAGGTGCAGCGTGCCCGTCGGCGATGGTGCGTAACGACCGGTTGGTGCGATGCGACCATTGTGGCGGGCGAGCGAGCCGCTGCTAGCGTCATGCGCCCGATGGCCACCGCCGACGACCAAGCCCCGACGCATCCAAAGCCGTGCGCGCCCTGCCGCGGCAGCGGGCAGGTCATCTCGAACCTCGGCGGCAAGCCGTCCACGGTCACGTGCCCGTGGTGTGAGGGCGGCGGCATGCAGCTGCCCGGCCACGACGCCCAGGCAGCCCGGCGCGCACGCGCCGCCGCCGCGTAGGCCCCGACCGCCGGCGCTCCGGCGACGCCCGCCGCCTCCGGGCGGGCGCGTCCGCCATCCGTCCAGAAGCCACGCCGTTTGCGATTCGGACCGCTGCCCAGCGCCGATTGATGGCTTGTGCAGCAGCCGGAGTCGGCACAGACATCCGCTGACGTTTGAGCGGCGAGGGCTCGCACACCTACATAAAACGGATTCCCGGAGGGATCACATGCTGCAGAACCTGCGCAACCGCGCGTCGGACGAGTCGGGCTTCACCCTCATCGAGCTTCTCGTCGTCATCTTGATCATCGGCATCCTGGCCGCGATCGCCCTGCCGACCTTCCTCGGTCAGCGTCAGAAGGCGCAGGATTCCTCGGCCAAGTCCGATGCCCGCAACGCGGTCAGCGAGGTCGAGTCCTGCTACACGGACACGCAGAACTACGGGCAGTGCCTCACGGCCGACCTCGGCGCGCAGCACCGGCCTGAACTTCGGCGCGGCCGGCCAGGTCGAGGTCAACGTCGACGTCGACCGGCCAGCCTCCTACCGCGTCACCGGCCACTCGAAGTCGGGCAACACGTTCACGATCGCCAAGACCAACGGCGGAGCAGCGGTGCGCGACTGCACCACCCACAGCAACGGCGGCTGCGGCGCCTCGGGCTGGTGACAGGCACGTCAGGACGACTCACACGTCGACATCAAGGGCGGGCCTTCGGGCCCGCCCTTCGTCGTTGTTGGACGGACGGATGACATTGCGGCAGGGTCCGTTCAAGAGCCGCCGCCCGCCGCCGATGACGCCGGGGATGGACGAACGAGGCTTCACTCTCATCGAGCTGCTCGTCGTCATCCTCATCATCGGGATCCTCGCCGCGATCGCGCTGCCGACGTTCCTCTCGCAGGCCAACAAGGGGAGCGACGCGAGCGCCAAATCCGACGTCCGCAGCGCCGTGACCGAGATGGAGAGCTGCTTCGTCGACGCCGAGACCTACGTCGGCTGCGCGTCGGCGCCGGCGGCCATCACCGGCCAGACCGACGCCGGCTACGTCGCGGAGCAGGTCTCGCAGTCGGGCAACACGTTCCGGATCGTCCGCTCGGGCACCGGCTACGCGCGCGAGTGCGACGTCCCCGCGGGCAACGATCGCGGCGGCTGCCCGGTCGGCGGCACCTGGTAGCGAACCCTTCAAGCGCCGGCGGGGCGCTGCCGATACGGACCTCGGAGCACCTGCCGATTCACCACGACCCCGAGGACGTCTCAGCCATGCCCGCCGCACTTCTGCCAGCCGCCGTCTTCGGCCTGCTCATCGGGTCGTTCCTGAACGTCGTCGCCTACCGGCTGCCGCGCCGCGAGTCGCTCTCGCGTCCCGGCTCGCACTGCCCGTCGTGCGACGCGCCCGTGCGCTTCTACGACAACATCCCGGTCCTGTCGTGGCTCCTGCTTCGCGGCCGCTGCCGCGACTGCTCGGAGCCGATCGCGCGGCGCTACCCGCTCGTGGAGGCCGCCACCGCGGCGCTCTTCGCGGCCGTCGCCGTCGTCCACGCGCATGACGCGACGATGCTCGTCCTCGGGATCGTCCTCGTCGCCTTCCTCGTGCCGATCGCGCTGATCGACTACGACAGCAAGATCATCCCGAACCGGCTGACGCTCCCGGCCGCGGTCATCGCGGTCGTGCTCGGCACGGCGCTGGACCCGGGCGGCGAGCCCGAGCGGCTGCTCGCCGCCGTGATCGCCGGCGGCGTGCTGGCCCTGCCGTCGCTGCTGCATCCCGCCGGCATGGGGATGGGCGACGCGAAGCTCGTCGCCGTGCTCGGCCTCTACCTCGGCGCGGCCGTCGCGCCCGCCTTCCTCGTCGCCTTCCTCGCAGGGACCATCGTCGGCGTCGCGATCATGATGCGCGTCGGCATGGCGACCGCGCGCAAGACGCCGGTCCCGTTCGGCCCGTTCCTCGCGCTCGGCGGCGTCGTCGCCGTCCTCGCGGGCGACCCGCTGCTCCAGCTCTACCTCAACACCTTCTAGCGCTCGCCGAGCCGCGCGCCGCCGCCGCCGCGCCGTCGCCATTGCGTCCGAGCGATCCCGATGCGCTTAAGGCGCGCCGGGTGCGCGGCCGATGAGCAGGCCAATGCGTCCCCGACGGTTCATCCCCTCGTGCCCGCCGGCGCTGCCGCGAGCGCTGCGGCGGATCGCGGCCGCCGAGCGCGGCTCCTTCCTCGTCGAGGCGATGGTCGGCGCGTTCATCGTGCTCGTCGTCGGCTTCGGCGTGCTCCAGGTGCTCGACCGCAGCACGGCCCTCGGCGGTGAGCAGAAGCGCCAGGCCGTGGCGGGCAACTTCGCGCAGTCCGAGCAGGAGCAGATACGCGCGCTGTCGCTGGCCGAGCAGTCCCGCCTGCGCCGTTCGACGCCGCTCACCGCCGGCGGCGTCACCTATACGGCCGACTCGCGCGCCGACTGGGTCAACGACACGACCGGCGACGCGGGCTGCACGGTGGCAGGGTCGAGCGCCGACTACCTCAAGCTCACGACGGTCGTCACGTGGCCGAACATGGGCCGGCGCAAGCCGGTCTCGCTCGAGAGCATCATCACGCCCGCCGTGCGGTCCTTCGGCGCCGACCAGGGGTCGCTCTCCGTCCAAGTCACCGACCGCAACGGCGTGGGCGTGAGCGGCCTGCAGCTCAGCCTCTCGGGCGGCGCGACGCTCAGCGACGCGACGAACGCCAACGGCTGCGTGCTGTGGGGCTACCTGAACGCCGCCAGCGCCTACACACTGGGCTTCTCGCGCCCGCCGGATTACGTGACGCCCGACGGCTCGCACGTCGTGAGCAAGCCGGTCTCGGTCGTCGGCGACCAGACGTCGAACGTCGCGCTGCAGTACGACCAAGGCGGTCGCGTGCAGACGACCTTCAAGACCTGGCGCGCCGCCAACGGCACGCTGATCGACACGAACCCGGAGAAGGCCCACGTCACGCACTCCGGTGGCGGCGGCGTGTCCGTCGCATTCGACGTGACGGGCTCGACCGCCACGAGCGGGCTGCTGTTTCCCTTCTCGACCGCCTACACGGTGCAGCCCGACACCTGCGCCGCGGGCGAGGTGCCGGCGACCCCCGAGGCCCCGGTCCCGGACACCGCGGCCCTGCCGCCGACGGTCACGGGCATCGTGAAGCCCGGCGAGACGACCGTGACCTCGGTCCGGCGCCTACCGTCGCCGAACATCCGGGTCACGCTGAACAACGTGGCGCAGGTCGGCGCGACGGCGCGCGTCACGACCCCGTGCGGGACGGTCTACCGGCGCACGACCACGACCAACGGCGTGCTGAGCGATCCCGGCTTCCCGTACGCCACGAGCCTCGCGATCTGCGTCACCGACGGCACGCGGCAGGTATTGACGACCCGCTCGAACACGAACTTCAACACGTCGTCGAACTTCACCGTGAACATCCTGTCGACGAGCCCGCTGGGGACTTGCGCGTGACCCGCGAGCGGCTCGCCGAGGAGGACGGGCTCACGCTCGTCGAGATGCTGGCGGCGATGCTCGTCGGCGCGATCGTGATCTTCGCGGTCTTCGGGCTGCTCGACGCCGCGGTGCGGCTGCAGTCCAAGTCCGTCGACGGCATCGACGCGACGAGCCGCGGCCGGCTCGCGATCGACCAGGCCTCGCAGTCGCTGGCCTCGCGGATCTGCCTCGGCACGCAGCCCTCGCTGGTCGAAGGGCGCGACGACCGCGTCGAGTTCTACGCGAGCCTCGCGCCGGAGAGCAGCGCCGTGCGGCTCGTCGCGCAACGCCGCCGCCTGAGCTTGACGGGCACGACGCTCCTCGAGGAGGTCTGGATGTCCAGCCCGCCGGCGGCGCCGCCGGCCGTGCCCCCGGCGAACACGGCGCCGCCGTCGAGCACGCGCGTCTTGCTCAGCCGCGCCGCGCGCACCGGCAGCACGCCGGTGTTTCGCTACTACGCCTACCAGGGCGCGCCCGCGCGGCCGACGCTCCTTCTGACGACGCCGCTGTCGACGGTCGACCTGTCGCGCGTCGCGGTCATCGACGTCGGCGTCACCGCGCAGGGCAAGCGCGCGGGCACGGGCGCCGCGTTCAGCAACCAGATCTTCAACCGGAGCACGACGTGCGTGAGCTGACGGCCCGCGCCCGCGACGAGCGCGGCTTCACGATGGTGACGGTCATGAGCGTGGTGTTCTGCGTCACGCTGCTGTCGATCGCCGCGCTGTCGGCCGCCCAGGGCGACCTGCGGCCGGGCTCGCACGACCGGGCGCGCAAGGTCGCCTACGCGGCGGCCGAGGCCGGCGTGCAGAACTACCTCTTCCATCTCGCGCAGGACCCCAACTACTGGGCGAAGTGCACGACCGGCGCCCTGCCGCACGCGGTCAACGACGCATGGAACGGCACCGCGCCGGCCGCCGATCCGCGGCGCTGGACGACGCTCTCCGGCGCCGGCGCGCGCTACGCGATCGAGCTTCAGCCCGCCAACGGCAGCGCGGTCTGCTCGACGACGAGCCCCGACGCGTCGATGATCGACGCGGGCTCCGGGACGTTCAAGATCCGCTCGACGGGCCAGGACGTCGCGACGCACACGAAGCGCTCGATCGTCGCGACGTTCAAGCGCCGCAGCTTCCTGGACTACCTGTACTTCACCGACAAGGAGACGCGCGCGCCGGGCCTGTACGGCTTCAACGTCCCCAGCCGGGCGACGCGCGACAAGGCCGGCTCGGCGCTCGACCTCATCGGGTGGGCGCGGTCCAAGTGCGACCGCTATTGGGGCAACGACCCCAACCTCGGCAGCCGCGGCGCGCAGTCCTACGACGGTCAGTTCCAGCGCGCGAGCGGCGTCTGGGAGGACATCGCGGGCGCTCCCCTGCTCTGCAACGAGCCGGAGTTCAAGGCCGGCGACGTCGTCGCCGGGCCGTTGCACACCAACGACGAGCTCCTCATCGACTGCGGGAGCCCGGCGCCGAAGCTCGGCGACTCGATCGACGACGCCATCGAGACGTCGAGCCTGGGCCAGACGGGCGGCGCGTCCGATCCGAACGGCGGCTGGCGGACCAAGCCCGCCGGCTGCTCGGCGCCGTACGTGAACTTCTCGGGCTCCTCGCTCCCCGCCGGGACCTGGAAGGCGCGCGCCGCGCCGCTGACGCTGCCGCTCACGAACACGTCGCTGAAGCGCGACACGGCCACGGCCTACCGCTTCAAGCGCACGACGAGGATCACCATGAACGGCACGACGATGACCGTGACCGGGATGCGCGAGAACGGCACCGTGCTGACCGGGGCCACCATGGCGATCCCCGCCGACGGGCTCGTCTACGTGGCGACCGACGGCTCCTGCCCGGAGTACAACGCCGTCGACTCCGCCGGCGGGCCGGCGACCTGCGGCAACCTCGAGCTGCAGGGCGACTACGCCACGAACGTGACGTTCACGGCCGAGAACGACATCGTCGTCAAGGACGACGTCAAGCGGACGACGAGCGGATCGCCGTTTCTGCTCGGCCTCATCGCGACGAACTACGTGCGCGTCGATCATCCCGTCACCGGCTGCGAGCTGACGTCGCCGGTCACCTGCAGCTGGCGCGACCACGCGGACCACGTCACGCCGGGCTGCCGGAACGCGGGCCCCGCGCCGAACGACATCGGCATCGACGGCGCGATCCTCTCGCTCACGCGCTCGTTCATGGTCGACAACTGGTTCTGCGGCGGGTCGCTCGGCACGCTGCGCGTCCATGGCGCGATCGCGCAGATGTACCGCGGCCCGATCAGCCGCGAGAACTCCGACACGGTCGCGCCGGGCGTCTCCGGCTACATCAAGGACTACACCTACGACACGAACCTGAAGTATCGCTCCCCGCCGAAGTTCCTGGACCCGGTTCAGGCGCAGTGGCGCGTGCAGACCTTCAGCGAGCAGGTGCCGGCGCGCTGAGGCTGAGTAGCCTCCGCGACCGCCATGTTGCTGGTCATCCTCGCCGCCGCGCTGGGCGGCCTCGTCGCCGGCCGGGTCGCGAACGTCGTCGCTGCCCGGCTCGCGCGCGACGAGCCGCCCGAAGGCGAGAGCCCGGCGGGCATCCCGCGCTCGCGGCCCCTGGAGGCGTCGACCGCGCTGCTCTTCGTCCTCGTCGCCGCCGTCCATCACGACGACACGACGCGCCTCGTGCTCGGGCTGGCGATGGCCGGCTTCCTCGTCCCGCTGACGCTCGTCGACATCCGCAAGCGGCTGCTGCCGAACAAGCTCCTGCTGCCGGCGGCGGTGGCGGCCGTCGGACTCGGCCTGCTGGTGGACGCTCCCGGCGAGCCCGAGCGGCTGCTGGCCGCGGCGGCAGCGGGCGGGTTCTTCCTCGTCGTCGCGGTCGCGTACCCGGCCGGGATGGGCTTCGGCGACGTCAAGCTCGCGGCGGTGCTCGGCCTGTTCCTCGGCCGGGAGGTCGCGGCGGCGCTGCTCATCGCGCTCGTCGCGGGGGTCGCCGTGGGCCTCGCGATCATGCGCCGCAAGGGCGTCGCCGAGGGCCGCAAGACCGCCGTCGCGTTCGGCCCGTTCCTCGCGCTCGGCGCCGTGGCGGCGCTGCTCGTCGGCGAGGGGATCGTCGACGCGTACCTCGATTCGTTCTGACGGCGCGGCGCCGCGGGCGGCGCAAACCCCTCGGCAGCAGTCGCCAGAAGTTGAACCGGGTTCTAGACGGATAGCGGGTAGCGGCGAAAAGCCCTACAGAGCCTCCCTCCGCCCGCCGATAGCGCTCTCGATCCGATGGCCCGCCTTCGCACCACATCTCGCCGGCGCACGATCGTCGGCCTCGACATCGAGCCCGGTCGCGCCGTCGCTGCCGAGGTCACGCTCAACGGCACCTTGCAGCTCTCGCGCGCCGCGACGATCGACCTGCCCCACGGCGTCGTCCGCGACGGCGAGGTCGTCGACGTCGAGGCCGTCAGCGCCGCGCTGCGGCAGCTCTGGAGCGAGCACAAGGGCCTCGGGCGCACCGTACGCGTCGGCGTCGCGAACGCGAAGATCGTCGTCCGCTCGGTCGACATCCCGCCGCTGACCGACCCGTCGCAGATCGAGGCCGCGGTGCGGCACATCGCCGCCGACGAGCTGCCGATGCCGCTCGAGTCCGCGGTCCTCGACTTCGAGCCCGTCGGGATCGTCGAGACCCCGTCCGGCCCGCGCCTGCGCGTCGTCGTCATCGCCGCGCGCCGCGAGATGGTCGAGGCCGTCCTCGCCGCGGTGACCGGCGCCGGCCTCAAGCCCCGCGGCGTCGACCTCTCCGCCTTCGCCATGATCCGCGCCCTCGGCGGCGACGCCGCCGGCGCCGCCCTGTACCTGTCGGTCGGCGGGATGGCGAACCTCGCCGTGGTCGTCGACGGCGTCTGCCTCTTCACGCGCGTCACCGGCGCGGGCCTCGAAGGCATGGGCATGGAGCTTGCCGAGCGCCGCTCGCTGACGCTCGAGCACGCCCGCATGTGGCTGCGCCACGTCGGCTTCGAGGGCGACCTCGACGACATCGAGGGCGACCCCGAGGTCATCCGCGACGCCCGCGCGATCCTCGTCGAGGGCACGCGCCGCCTCGCGACAGAGGTCCGGGCCTCGCTCGAGTTCCATCAGACGCAGGCCGCCGCCGGCGACGACATCTCGCGTGCCGTGCTGACCGGCGTCGCGGCGTCGGTGCCGGGCTTCGCCGACGCGCTGTCCACCGAGCTCGGCATGCCCGTCGAGACGCGCCACGTCGGCGCGTCGGACCGCTTGGCCGGCACCATCGACCTCGGCGGGATGACCGTCGCCGCGGGCCTGGCCGTGGAGGCGGTGCCCGGATGAAAGCCGTCAACCTCATGCCCCGCGACGCGCATGGCGTTCCGGGGACCGGTTCCGCGGGCTCCGGCGCCGGCGCGTACGTGCTGATCGCGGGGCTCGGCGCGCTCGTCGTGCTCGCGACGCTGTGGGCGTTCGCGGGCAAGCAGGCCGGCGACCGCGCGGCGCAGCTCGACCGCGTCAACGCGCAGGCCGTCGCAGCCGAGCAACGCGCGACCGACGGCGCGCCGTACGTGGCGTTCGCCAAGCTCGCGGGCGACCGCGTCAGCACCGTGACGACGCTCTCGACCACCCGCTTCGACTGGGCGCAGGCGATGCGCGAGGTCGGCCGCGTGCTGCCCGCCGACGTCTGGCTCACCGGGATGTCCGGGACCTCGGGCGCCGAGAGCGCGCCGCCGACGCCGGCCACGAGCGCCGCGCCCGCGCCGACGATCACGCTGCTCGGCTGCACCCGCAGCCAGGCGAAGGTCGCCCGGCTGATGGCGCGCCTGCGCACGATCGACGGCGTTCGCAAGATCTCGCTGAAGAACTCCGAGAAGCCGGAGTCGACCGGGGGCGAGGACTGTCCCGCCAACCGGGCTTCGGACCCGCGCTTCGCGATGGCTGTCGCGTTCGCCGTGCCCGGCGCGCCGAAGGCCACCGTCGACGCGACCGGGCAGGTCGCCTCGTCCGCGACGGCCGTCGCGCCCGGCGCGCCGACCGGCGCCCCCGCGTCCGCAACCGCCGCCGCCACCGGCGCGGCAGACACCAAGGACGGCTGATGACCGCGCGCCTTCGCATGCTGCTTGGCATCGCCGTCACGTTCGGCGTGATCGCCGCGGGCTGGGTCCTCGTGGTCGCGCCCGAGCGCGAGCGCGCCGCGCAGCTCGGCGCCGAGGTGGCGCTGGCCGAGCAGCGCCGCGACGATGCGAGCGCCCGCGCGGCGATCGCCGATCGGGCGCGCGCCACGTACGCCCGCGACTACGCGACGGTCGCGCGGCTCGGCAAGGCCGTGCCGGCCAGCGCCGACGTGCCCTCGCTCGTCTTCCAGCTCGAGAGCGCGGCGCGCAAGGCGAAGGTCGACTTCCGCGCCGTGAGCGTGATCGACTCGACGCCGGAAGCGCCCGGGGCGGCGGGCGCGACGCCGGCCGCCGGCGGCGGCATCCAGCCGACGCCGTTCACCTTCAAGTTCGAGGGCGACTTCTTCGGGCTCCAGGATCTGCTTGCCCGGATCGATCGCTTCTCGCGCGTCAAGGGCACGCAGGTCGCCGTCAACGGGCGCCTGCTGACGATCGACGGGCTCAACGTGAGCGCGGGTCGCCGCGGGCTGCCGCGCGTCCAGGGTCTCGTGACCGCGCGCGCCTACGTCGCCGAGCTGCCCGACATGCTTCCGGCCGGTGCGCACCGGCGTGACCCCGGCCAAGCAGGTGACGCCGTGAGCCCCGTCCGCCGGTTCGTCGACGACCTCGTCGAGAAGCGCCTGTGGCCCGTCGTGCTGCTGCTCGTCGTCGCGCTCGTCGCGATCCCCGTCGTCATCGGCGGGCTCGTCGGCCGACGGCGGCGACGCGGCCGACGTGACCGCCCTGGCGGCTCCCGACGCTCGCGAGCTCCGCGACGCCGGCGGTCGAGCTCGTCGGCCCGCCTGCGGTGCGCTCGCGCCCCGGCAAGCTGCGCGACCCGTTCCGGCGGTCCAAGCGCAAGGAGCCGGCGAAGAAGTCGTCGTCCAAGTCGTCGCCTTCGAAGTCCTCCGCGGCCAAGGCGGGCTCCTCCGCGAAGGACGGCGCCACGACCGGCGGGGCGAAGTCCGGCTCCGGGACGTCGTCGTCGCCTTCGACCGCCAAGCCGAAGCCCGCCGTCACCGTGCCCGTCGAGCCCAAGGCCGCGGCGGTCGCCCGCTCGGTCTACGAGACCACCGTGCACGTCACGGGCCCCAGCCGCGACTACGAGCACCCGCTGGACCGGCTCGCCGTCATCGGCGACAAGGACAGCCCGGCGGCGCAGTACCTCGGCACGAGCCGCGGCGGCGAGTACGCGATCTTCCTGCTCGGCCCGACGGCGACGGCGACTGGCCGCGCCGGCGCGTGCATCGTCGCGGAGCCGTGCCGCGCGATCGGCGTGCGCAAGGGCGAGAAGCTGTCGGTCGTGGTCTCGGACTCCGGCGCTCCGACGCGGCGCTACACGATCGAGGTCACCTCGCTGCGGCGCGTGACGCGGGCGAGCGCGGCGGCTGCCGAGCGCGAGCGCAAGCGCGTCGCCGAGGACGGGCGCGAGGTCCTGCGCACGATCGCCGAGGACGTCCCGACGGCTGCCGCGCTCAGCCAGCTGCGCTACGGGCCGGCGACCGGCACCGTGACGCTGATCTCCTCCTCATAGACTAAAGCGCCGTCATGGCGCTCCGTCTCATCACCGCCGGCGAGTCGCACGGCCCCGGCCTCACGTGCATCGTCGAGGGCTTGCCCGCGGGCCTCTCGCTCGACGAGGACACGCTGAACCGCGACATGGCGCGCCGCCAGCTCGGCCACGGCCGCGGCGGGCGGATGAAGATCGAGCGCGACCGCGCGGAGGTCACCGCGGGCGTGCGCCACGGCTCGACGCTCGGCGGGCCGATCGCGCTGCAGATCAACAATCGCGACTACGCGAACTGGGAAGAGCGGATGAACCCGTGGCCGGTGGAGGCGACGATCCCCGAGGTCCACCTCCCGCGGCCCGGTCACGCCGACCTCGTCGGGACGCAGAAGTACAAGTTCTCCGACGTGCGCAACGTGCTCGAGCGCGCCAGCGCCCGCGAGACCGCGGCGCGGGTGGCGGGCGGCGCGCTGGCACGGTCGTTCCTGCGGGCGCTGGGCGTGGAGGTGCGCTCGCACGTCGTGCAGATCGGCAGCGTGCACGCGCCGGGACGCTCGTCGCCGCTGCATGTCGCCGACTTCGAGGGCGTCGACGACGACCCGGTGCGCTGCCTGGACAAGGCCGCGAGCCGCGAGATGGTGGCCCACATCAACGTCCAGCGCAAGGCCAACGAGTCCTTGGGCGGCGTCTTCGAGGTCATCGCGTTCGGGCTCGTGCCGGGGCTCGGCTCGCACGTCTCCTGGGAGGAGCGCCTCGACGGCAAGCTCGCGGGCGCGCTCTGCTCGATCCAGGCGATCAAGGGCGTCGGGCTGGGGGAGGGCTTCGACCTCGCCGGCACGCCGGGCTCGGGCGCGCACGACGAGCTCTTCTACTCGCCCGAGCGCGGCTACTACCGCGAGTCCAACCACGCGGGCGGCCTGGAGGGCGGCATGACGAACGGCGAGCCGCTGGTCGCGCGGGCGGCGATGAAGCCGCTGCCGACGCTGACCAAGCCGCTGCGCTCCGTCGACATCGACACGAAGCAGCCGGCGCAGGCGCTGCGCGAGCGGACGGACTCGTGCACGGTGCCGGCGGCGGGCGTCGTCGGCGAGGCGATGGTCGCGTTCGTGCTCGCCGAGGCCTACCGGGCGAAGTTCGGCGGCGACCACATCGACGACGTGTGCGGCGCCGTCGCGGCCTACCGCGAGCGCATCGGGTGGCGTTAGTCCTTACCGGGTTCATGGGCGCGGGGAAGACCTCCGCGCTGCCCGATGCGCTCGACACCGACAGGATCCTCGAGGACCAGCTCGACCTGAGCATCGCGCAGTTCTTCGCGGTCTACGGCGAGGAGAAGTTCCGCCGGCGCGAGGAGTCCGTCGTGCTGCGCGCGCTGCGCTCGGGCGCGCCGGTGATCGCCTTGGGCGGCGGCAGCCTGGGCTCTTCGGCCGTGCGCGACGCGCTCGCCGATCACACGGTCGTGTGGCTCGACGTCTCGCCGGAGACGGCGTGGGAGCGGGCGACGGGCAGCGAAGGCCCGCCGGGCGCGAGCGAGGGCGGCCCCGGCGCGCGCCCCCTCGCCGCCGACCAGGAGGCGTTCTTCGCCCTGCACGCCGAGCGCCAGCCGGTCTACGCGGCGGCCGCCGACGCGTTCTTGCCCGAGGGCGACCGCGGGCTGGTCGCACGGGCGCTGCCGGCGCTGCGGGCGCTCGGGTCCGCGCCGCCCGGCACGAAGCTCGTCTGGGCGCGGAGCGCCGGCGGCGAGTACCCGGTCTACGTCGGGCGCGGGATCGCGGGGTCGGTGCTGCCGGGGGCCGACGCCGGGCGCGGGTTTCTCGTCACGGACGAGCACGTCGGCCCGCTCTACGCGGCGCGGATGCGCGGCATCGAGCACACGATCACGATCGCGGCGGGGGAGGAGCACAAGACGCTCGCGGCCGCCGAGGGCGTGTGGCGCGAGCTCGCGCGCGCCGGGATGGGCCACGGCGATCGCGTCGTCGCGCTGGGCGGCGGCGTCGTCGGGGACCTCGCGGGCTTCTGCGCGGCGACCTACCAGCGCGGGGTGGCGGTCGTCCAGGTGCCGACGACGGTCGTCGCGCAGGTCGACTCGGCGTACGGCGGCAAGACCGGGGTCGACCTGCCCGAGGCCAAGAACTACGTCGGCGCCTACCACCAGCCGGCGGCGGTCGTCACGGACGTCGAGACGCTCGAGACGCTGCCGCCCGAGGAGCTGGCGGCGGGCTACGCGGAGGTCGTGAAGACCGCGCTGATCGCCGGCGGGTCGCTGTGGAGGCGGGTCCGCGAGGGCGCGCCGGTCGACGAGCGGATCGTGCTCGACTGCGCGCGCACGAAGCTCGCGGTCGTCGCGTCCGACGAGCGCGACGGCGGCGCGCGCCAGCTCTTGAACCTCGGCCACACGGTCGGCCACGCGATCGAGACGGCGACGGGCTACACCCGCTACCGCCACGGCGAGGCGGTCGCCCTCGGCCTGCTCGCGGCGCTGCGCCTGTCGCATCGCCGGCGACCTGCGCGACGAGGTCGCCGAGCTGCTGCGCGCCGCCGGCCTCCCGACGACGCTCGAAGGCGCCGACCCCGCCGACGTCGTCGCCGCGACGCAAGCTCGACAAGAAGCGCCGCGGCAAGGACGTCCCGTTCGTCCTCGTCGCCGCCCCCGGCGACGTCCACTACGGCCAGCACGTCAGCCCCGACGCCCTGCTCGCCGCCGTGACAGAGCTGACGTCGAGCGGCTGACCTCCCTCGGAGGGCGCGATCGCCGAGCTTGCTGCGCCGCTAGAACCCGGGCGCCATCAGCTCGAGATCGGCGGCAAGGTCTCGCCCGCGCGCATATCCCCTCGCAGCGATGAGGGACGCGGTCTCGCGGGCGAGCGCGAGGTCGCCGGGGGTGGCCGCCGCGAGGAGCGCCCGCAGATCGACGGCGTCCTGGGGACGTGTCGCGTCGTCGCGTGAGAGCAGCTTCAGGGCCAGCAAGTCGCCGAGCGTTGCGACCGGAACCACGATGCCCTCGATCAGCTCGATCGCCTCCGCTCGCGCCGCGATCTCGGGTTCGACGCCCGACGATGCGAAGAGCAGATCGACGATGAGCTCTTGGTCTGATGCGGCGGGTGATGCGAGCCGCGCCGTCGCCAGCCGCTCGGTCGGGTCGTGCTCGACAGTCGCCAGTAGCACGTACCGCCGCGCGATCAGCTCGCGCAGCACGTGCTCGGCGGCCTCGTCGTCGGACACCGCGACGATCAGATCGACGTCGCGAGTGAAACGTGGCTCGGTGCGCGCGGACACCGCGAATCCGCCGACGAGCGCGAATGGGTGCCGGCCCAGCGCGAGATCGGCGACGATCAGGCGCAGCGCCGACTCGACGCTGGTCATCGCAGGCGCTGGGACGGCGTGCCGACCGTGTCGCCGTGCGCCGCGCCGGGCCGCTCGCGCATCCAGAGGCGCATCGCATCGTCGAGCTCGGCTTCGGTGGCCTCGGGCCGGTCGCGGGCCAGCCGCTGGCGCTGCATCCGAACCCCGAGATCGTGCAGCTCGAGCGCGATGCGCAGGCGCGTGGCGGGATCGCCGTCCATCCTGCGAGCATCGTAGTTGCCGCCACGGCGACCCGATGGCATCGCCGGAACCTCGGCCGTGACAGAGTTGGGCGCCGCATGAACCGCAACCGCATCCAGATCATGCACGGCGTCAACCTCGACCAGATCGGCCGGCGGGACCCCGTCCACTACGGGGAGATGACCTTTCGCCAGCTCGAGCAGGCGATCGACGGGTTCGCCAGGGACCTCGGGCTCGACGCGCGGTTCTTCCACACGAACTCCGAATCGGAGTTCGTCGAGCACCTGCACCGCATCCAGGACGTCGCCGACGGCATCATCCTCAACGCGGGCGCCTGGTCGCACTACTCGCGCGCGATCGGCGAGGCGCTGGCGTTCGCCGGCAAGCCCGCGGTCGAGGTCCACCTCTCCGACGTCATGGCCCGCGAGGAGTGGCGCCACGTGTCCGTGCTCAGCGAGCACTGCGTCGCGACGGTCATGGGCAAGGGCGTCGACGGCTACCGCGAGGCGCTCGAGAAGCTCAAGGCCGAGCTCGGCGGATGAACGCGCGCTTCGACGCCGTGCTCGCGGCCGCCCGGGAGCGCGAGCTCGACGTCCTGCTCGTGACGAACGTCGTCAACGTGCGCTGGCTCACGGGCTTCACCGGCTCGAACGCGGCCGCGCTCGTCGGCGCCAACCAGCGGCGCTTCCTCACGGACTTCCGCTACCTCAGCCAGGCTTCCGAGCAGCTCGACGAGCTGTGGGAGCGCGAGATCTCCGTCGACCTGCTCAAGCAAGCCGCCGAGGGGCTGCCGGGCGACCGCCCGTTGCGCCTCGGCTTCGACGACGCCCACGTCACGGTCGCGCAGCACGCGCGGCTCACCGAGCTCGTGCCAGAGGGCGTCGAGCTCGTCGCCGCGGGCGGGATCTTCGAGCGGCTGCGCGCCATCAAGGACGCCGCCGAGCTCGACGCGATCCGCGCCGCCGCGCAGCTCGCCGACGACGCGCTCGAGGAGGTGCTCGTCGGCGGCCTCGTCGGGCGCAGCGAGCTCGAGGTCGCGCTCGATCTCGAGATGGCGATGCGCCGCCGGGGCGCGCAGGCCGTCTCGTTCCCGCCGATCGTCGCCGCCGGCGAGCACGGCGCCCTCCCGCACGCCGAGCCGCGCGACGTCGCGATCCCCGCCGGCACGCTCGTCGTGATCGACTGGGGCGCGCACCTCGACGGCTACGCCTCCGACTGCACGCGCACGTTCGCGACCGGCGAGCTCGACCCGCGCGACCGCGCCGTCTACGACCTCGTCCTGGTCGCGCAGGAGGCGGCGCTCGAAGCCGTGCGACCCGGCCCGACCGGCAAGGAGGTCGACGCCGTCGCGCGCGAGATCATCGAGCAGGCGGGCCACGGGGAGCACTTCGGCCACGGCCTCGGTCACGGCGTCGGGCTCGAGGTCCACGAGGGCCCGCGGCTCTCCAAGCAGGGCAAGGACGCGCTGGAGGCCGGCATGGTCGTCACGGTCGAGCCCGGCGTCTACGTCCCGGGTGCGGTGGGCGTGCGGATCGAGGACCTCGTCGCCGTGACCGAGGACGGCCACGAGGTCCTGAGCGGCATGCCGAAGGGCTTGAGGACCGTCGAGTAGCGACCCGCCGCGCTCAAGCGCGGGCATGCGCGGGGGGGTGTGGGAGGGGGGGGTGGGGCGGGGTGTCACGGCGCGCGCCAGACCGGCGGGATCTTCACCCCTTGGCAGGTCTGGTGGCCGCTCGGCGACGTGACGAACATCGGCTTCGCGCCGGGGCTGACGCTGCCGCGCCGCCGGCGCTCCGCCGCACACGGCGTACGCCCGACGCTGGTCCTCGCAGCGCCGGCGCAGCCCCTACCGGGCGACCCGCCGATAAACGGCGCGGTTCTTGCACCGCGGCCCCACGTCGCGGGTATCGTCCGCTGAGTCATGACGGACCATGAGGAGCGAGCCCGTGACCGCCACCGCTGAGCATTTCGATGCCGTCGTCGTCGGATCCGGGTTCGGGGGATCTGTCACCGCGTACCGGCTCGCCGAGGCCGGTCACAGCGTCTGCCTGCTCGAGCGCGGCAAGCCGTTTCCGCCCAACTCGTTCCCGCGCTCGCCGCTCGGGATGAAGTCCCAGTTCTGGGACCCGAGCGGCGGCGGCCACGGCATGTTCAACATGTGGAGCTTCGACAACATCGACGCGATCTGCGCGAGCGGCCTCGGCGGCGGCTCGCTCATCTACGCGAACGTCCTGCTGCGCAAGGACGAGGACTGGTTCGTCAAGGAGGAGCCGGGCAAGGGCTCCTGGAAGGACGGCTACGAGTACTGGCCGGTCACCCGCGCCGACCTCGACCCGCACTACGACCGCGTCGAGCGCATGATGAACGTCCAGAAGTACCCGCTCGACAAGGACCCCTACGACAAGACGCTCAAGACGCTCGCCTTCCGCGACGCGGCAGCGAAGCTCGGCCTGGACTGGCGGCTCGTCAACCTCGCCGTGACGTTCGCCAACGACGGCGAGGAGCCGATGGTCGGCGAGCCGATCAAGGAGGACCGGCCGAACTACCACGGCCGCACCCGGCTGACGTGCAAGCTCACCGGCGAGTGCGACCTCGGCTGCAACCACGGCTCGAAGAACTCGCTGGACTACACGTACATCACGGCGGCCATGCACGCCGGCGCCGACATCCGCACCCGCCACGAGGTGCGCGGCTTCGAGCCGCGCGAGGGCGGCGGCTACGAGCTCTCCTACGTCATCCACGACGCGTCCGCCGAGGGCATCCCGACGGACACCTCCAAGCTCGACAAGCACACGATCACCTGCGATCGCCTGATCCTGTCGGCGGGCACGCTCGGCACGACCTACCTGCTGCTGAAGAACCGCGCGGCGTTCCCGCACCTCAGCCCGATGCTCGGCCAGCGCTTCAGCGGCAACGGCGACCTGCTGACGTTCGCCCGCCACTGCATGACGGAGGTCGACGGCAGGCGCGTGCCGAACGTCATGGACTCCGCGCACGCGCCGGTCATCACGAGCGCGATCCGCGTCGCCGACGAGCTCGACGGGGGGGACGGCCGCGGCTTCTACCTCGAGGACGCCGGCCAGCCGGAGTTCGTCTCCTGGATGCTCCAGCTGCTCGACGCGCCGCGCTCGGTCTTCAACCTCATCCCCGACCTGCCGAAGCTCGCCGGCAACTTCCTGACCCACAAGGACACGGACATCGCCAACGAGATCGTCGACGTGCTCGGCGACTGCGCGGAGTCCGCGGGCTTCCTGCCGCTGCTCGGCATGGGCCGCGACATCCCCGAGGGCGTCATGCACCTCGAGAACGGCGGGCTGCAAGTCGACTGGAAGAAGAACGGCGGCTCGAAGGCGTACTTCGAGCGCGTGCGCGACGTCTCCAAGGCGGTCGCCGAGGAGATCGGCGGCGTGTTCCTCGACAACCCGATCTGGCTGCTGTCGCGCGTCGTCACCGTGCACGCGCTGGGCGGCGCGCCGATGGGCCGCGACGCCAACGAGGGCGTCGTCGACGCCTACGGGCGCGTCTACAACTACCCCGGCCTGCACATCGCCGACGGATCGGTCATGCCGGGTCCCGTCGGCCCCAACCCGAGCCTCACGATCGCCGGCCTCGCCGATCGCTTCGCAGACGCGATCCTCGAGGAGATGAAAGGACACACCGTGACCGCACCCCCGCCGCCGCCGACGCACCCCCGACGCCGCCCAGCAGCGCGAGCGCCAGCGAGCACCCCGCCTCGGTCGAGTTCACCGAGAAGATGCGCGGCTTCATCACGTTCGGCGAGGACGACTACGACAAGGGCTTTCGCCAGGGCAAGAAGTCCAAGACGAAGTGCATGTTCCACGTGACCCCGCGCATGGACGACATCGAGCGCTTCGTCGCCGAGCCGGCCCACGAGGGCTCGATCACGGGCCACGTCGACTGCGACGCGCTCGGCGGCAAGCTGCCCGTCATCCAGGGCTGGTTCAACCTCTTCGTCGACGACGACGAGGACGGCGAGGAGCGCAAGCTCATGAAGTACCGCCTCTGGATCGAGGACGGCGAGGGCCACCCGATCACGTTCAACGGCTTCAAGGAGGCCAAGGACGACCCGGGCTTCGACGTCTGGAGCGACACGACGACGCTCTTCACGCACATCCTCGCCGGCCACGTCCCGCCCGGCCCGGCCAACGAGGTCGGCGACGCGGGCGAGGAGATCGTCGCGACCGGCATCCTGCACGTCCTGCCTGCGGACTTCGCCGTCCAGATGACGACGTTCCGCGTCGATCCGGCGCACCGCGTCGACGCGCTCGGGCGCTTCGGCGCGCTGTTCCTGGGCTCGCTGTGGGAGTCGTTTAAGCCGGGCGGGAAGGACGATTGACCACCGCCGCTCGCGCACACCGACGAGGTCCACCCCTCTCACACCGCGGACGGGATCGAGTGCAACGTCGTCCACGTAAGGGGCCCGAAGGCCGCCGACCAAGGGGCCGGTGCTGCTCGTCCACGGCGTCGGCGTGCGCACCGAGATCTGGCGCCCGCCGACCCCGCGCACGCTCGTCGAGGCGCTCGTCGACGAGGGCTACGACGTCTGGATGGAGACGTGGCGCGCGAGCATGGACGTGCCGAACAACACGTGGAACCTCGACGAGGCGGCGGTGCTCGACCACCCGCTCGCCGTCAAGAAGGTCGTCGAGCTGACGGGCGCCGACAAGATCAAGGCCGTCGTGCACTGCCAGGGCTCGACGAGCTTCGTCATGTCGGCCTGCGCGGGGCTCGTGCCGCAGGTCGACGTGATCGTCTCCAGCGCGGTCTCGCTGCATCCGGTCATGACCGGGGTGGGCCGCTGGAAGCTCATGCACGTCATCCCGCTCGTGTCGCGCCTGCCGGCTACATGGACCCGCAGTGGGGCGAGCGGCGGCCCGCCGTGGATCCTGCCGAAGGCCATCACCGCCTACGCGAAGCTCTCGCGGCGCAAGTGCGACAACGGCGTGTGCAAGGTCTCGAGCTTCATGTTCGGCGCGGGCAACCCGACGCTGTGGTCGCACACGCAGCTCTCGCCCGAGACGCACGAGTGGACGAAGGGCGAGTTCGGCCCGGCGCCGCTGACGTTCTGGAAGCAGATCCGCGAGTGCGTGAAGCAGGGTCATCTCGTAAGCGTCGACGGGCGGCCCGAGCTGCCCGCGAGCTTCGTCGCGCAGGCGCCGCAGACCGACGCGCGCTTCGCCTTCATCACGGGCGGCGCGAACCACTGCTTCGCCCCGATCAGCCAGCAGAAGACCTTCGACTGGTTCGAGCAGCGCGAGCCCGGCCGCCACGCGCTGCACATTGTCCCCGACTACGGCCACATGGACGTCTTCATCGGCGAGCACGCCGACCGCGACTGCAACCCGTTCATCCTCGCGCAGCTCGCCCGCAAGGAGTGAGCGCTCCGCGCGGCGCGGTCAGCCCGCCGCCGCCTCCGCGCGCTCGCGCAACGCGGCGTTGAGCGCGTCGTAGCCGCGGTAGACGCGGGCCTCGTAGTCGGTCGCGAACACGAACGCGCGCAGCACGCCGGTGCAGGTCTCGGCCTGCGTGAACCTGACGCCGCCACGCTCGGGGTCGGGCGCGATCGTGAAGCTGCGATCGACGTCGAAGAGGCCCTTGACCGGGAGCGTCGCGAGCCAGCGCAGCTCCTCGTTGTCGCGCACGGCGGTCAGCCGCGGCGTGATCGTCAGGCGCAGCCGCTCGCCCATCGCGAGCTTCGCCTTGATCTGCTCGCCCTCGAGCAGCCCGCCCGACGCCTCGAGGATGAACGGGTTCCAGGACGGGAAGCTGCCGAAGTCCGTCAGCGCGGCCCAGACCTGCTCGGGCGCGGCCGCGATCAGCACCTCGGTCTTGATGACGGACGCGGCCACGTTCTCAGGCCGCGACCTTGCGGCCCTTACCCGGCGCGGCGTCGCTGACCGGCGAGTGGCGGTCGATCCACTCGAGCATCGTGGGGAAGATGTCGCGCGCGACGTCCTTGCCCATGAACGGGTCCTGGTGGCCGTAGCCCTCGTAGACGTGCAGCTCGTGCTGCGTGCAGCCGAGCTTCTGCAGCGTCTTGTAGAGGAACGGGTTCGAGTCGGCGAAGACCTTGTTGTTCGCGCCGGTCGTCAGCAGGATCGGGCTCGTGACCTCGCGGGCGTACGTCAGGTAGTCGTCGGGCAGCGACGCGTGGCGCGGCTCGTCGAAGTCGTACTTCAGCGGGCGGCTGCCGGCCTGGATCATCCGCGAGATGTGGCGGTAGTAGTTCAGCGAGGTCGCGCCGTAGAGGTCGCCGCCGCGGCGGTGGGTGACGTCGTGGAGGTTGTCGTGCGAGTAGAGCGCCGGGAAGCCCGTTCCCCACATGAGGCTGAGCATGCCGCAGGCGGGCACGTCGCACTCGCGGTGAACCGCGGACACCGCCCGTGAGAAGAGCTTGCCGAAGCTGAAGCCCGGCTCCTGGCTCCAGCGCGGGTTGAGGTTCGGGAAGCCGAGCACCTTCTCGACGAGGTTGGGCGCGAAGCGCAGCTTCAGGCTCGACCACCGGGGCACCCGCGGCGTGAGCGCGGTGCTGTTCGCGATGACGCTCGCGATGTTGTCGACGGTCTTGGCGAACAGCGCCATGACGAACGTCTGCGCTCCGAGGCAGTGCGAGATGACGTGCAGCGGCACGCCGCCGGTCTCCCTGCGGACGATCTCGACGGCCGGCGGATAGTCGTACAGCGCGCAGTCGTCGAGCGTCCAGTCGTGCGGGAAGAGGTTGTAGTTGTGGCGGTTGCTCATCCGGAAGTCCAGGCACCAGACGTCCGGATGGCCGTGGTCGAGCAGGTAGCTGACGAGGTTCTCGTGCTCGGGCATGATGAACATGTCCGTCGAGGTCGTCAGGCCGTGGATGATCATCACGGCGTCCTTCGCCGGTTGCGCGCTCGTGCGCTGGAAGCGCAGCAGGCTCAGGCCGAGGCCGTCGTCGGTCGTGAAGTAGTGCGTCGTGACCTCGGCGTCCTTCACGCCCTCGAGCGTGTAGAGCGGGATCTCCCTGGTCGTCGTCACGGGGTGCCTCCTTGAGCTGCTGCGCGTCGCTCGGCGTGCCGCGCGTTGGGGTCGATGCGGCTTCGGCGCTCGGGGTCCTTGACCGTCTTCGAGTGCATGTAGCGGTAGGCGTCGTTGGCGACGACGACGTCGTCGAAGTCCGAGACCACCCGGTCGAGGATCTCCGGCGTCAGCTTGTCCGGCTTGCAGCCGACGAAGAACATGAGCTCGCAGAAGCGATCCACGCCGTCGCGCGCGAGGTACGGCGACTTGATGCTCTTGACGTAGACGGAGATGAACGTGAAGCAGTCGTGCTCCGCGCGGGCGCCCTCGAGGACCTCCCACAGCTCGCCGAAGATCGTCTCGTAGCGGTCCAGCGGGGCCAGCGCGATGAGCATGCGGGTCGGGTCGCCGACGGTCGAGTCCAGCAGCTTGTCGGTGAAGAACTCGACGTTCTTGATCGACGCGTAGCCGGGGCTGAACAGCACCCCGAGCATGCCGATGAGCTTGAGCGCCCTGTCGGGGAACCTCGGCAGGTTCCCGGCTACCAGCCCGATCCCGTGCAGGTAGTCGTAGGAGAGCCTGTTGCGGGCCTTCGCGGTCATCGACTGCGGCGTCTCGTGGTACGCGCTGAACTGCCCGAGGCAGACCCGGCCGCTCTTCGCGTAGTCGACCCAGATGCCGCGCTCGTACAGCGCGTCGCCGGGCGCGATGAGCTTGGGCTGCGTGCCCGCGATGAAGGCCTCGCGCGTGCGGTAGTGCGTCTGCTCGTTGCGCACGATCGTGCGGTACTTGTCGACGCTGAAGAGCTGGAGCGTCGCCTCGGTCATGACGCCGTGCTGCCCGAGGCCCGCGAGGTTCGCGTAGAAGCGGTCGGGGTCCTGCGCCGGCGAGCACTCGTGGACCTCGCCGTCCCAGTCGACGACCTGCAGCGCGAGGACGTTGTCGATCATCAGGCCGAAGCGGTGCGACGCCGGCGAGACGCCGCCGACTGCCATGAAGCCGCCGACGGTGATGTCCTTGTGGTCGCCGATGACCGGCATCCCGAGGTCGAAGCGGGCGAGCTCGTCGTCGAGCAGCGCGTTGATCGCGCCGGTCTGCACGCGCGCGGTCTTCGCCTCCTTGTCGATCTTGATGACCTTGTTCAGCCCCGTGGTGAGCAGGACGGGGCCGTCGGTCAGGACGAGGTCGTTGCTCGAATGGCCCTGGGAGCGCACGCGCAGTTGCTCGCCGAGCTCGCGCGCCTCGTTGACCGCCGCGACGACGTCGTCGGTCGTGTGTGGGGTGTAGACCTTCGCGGGGAAGCGCGGCGCGATCCCGGGGTCGGCGACGCGATCCCAGTCGTAGCCGAGGCTGTCCAGGGAGTCGTGGTGGATCGCCTCGTGCGAGTCGATCCTCCCGCGCCACGTCTTCGAGGCGACCTGCAGGCGTTCCTTGTGCGTTGCGTCCATGGTGTGCTCCGCGACGACGCTAGAGCGACGCCGAGTCGTGGTCAAGGCGCAGCTCGGGGCTGGAGCGCAGAGTCTGCAACACCACGCAGTAGCGCTCTGTGAGCTTCATCAACGTTGCGAGCTGTTCTGCGTCGGCGCCGGGCGCGTCGAGGTCGAAGCGCAGCGCGATCTCCTTGAACCCCACGGGCGCCGCTCGATCCACGCCGAGCGTGCCGCGGAAGTCGAGCACGCCCTCCGCCGTGATCGTGCCGCCTTGCAGCGCGATCTCGAGCGCGGTCGCGACGGCTTTCAGCGTCACGCCCGCGCAGGCGACGAGCGCCTCGAGCAGCATGTCGCCCGAGCAGAGCTGCAGGCCGTCGCCGCCGGTCGCGGGGTGCAGGCCGGCGGTGGCGAGGGCGCGCCCGGTCTGCACGGAGCACGCGATCCCGTCGTCGAGCGTCCCTTGGGCGGTGAGCGTGACGAGCGCCGCCTCGGGCTCGTCGCGGTAGCGGTCCTTGAGCGGTGCCTGAACGGCGCGCAGCGCGTCACGATCCATGACCCCGGACGGTAGCGCCAACCCTGACGCTACGTATCGCCAGTGCGCGGTTCGGCCGCGCGCGATCGGGTAGGTGCAGACGGACGCGTCGACGACGCCTGTGCACCACCGGAGGCGGATCCGCTCGCGCGTGACGCTCCGTGGGTTGGAGGCCGTGCCGCCGTGCACCCTCTCACCAGAAAGCAGCGTGTCTCTCATGGGCTTCATCGACTCCGTCATCGGCATCCTCACTCGGCGCGATCGCCGGCATCGCTCCGCAGCTCCCCGGGCTGCTGCAGGCGCTCGGCGTCCCCGGCTGAGCCGACGCGCCGGCGCGCGGCGGGCGCTCGCCGATCGCCGCCGCAGGGGCGCCCTACACTGACCGGCGATCATGATCAGCACCAACCAACTCAAGAACGGCAACCACATCGACGTGGACGGGACGATCTTCAAGGTCCTCGACTTCCAGCACGTCAAGCCGGGCAAGGGCGGCGCGTTCGTCCGCACGAAGCTGCGCCGCGCCAGCGACGGCAACGTCATCGACAAGACCTTCCGCGCCGGCGAGAAGTTCCGCTCGGTCCACACCGAGTCGCGCAAGATGCAGTTCCTCTACGTCGACGGAACCGACGCGCACTTCATGGACACGGAGTCCTACGAGCAGCTCGCGATGCCGCAGGCCAAGGTCGCCGACGCGCTGCGCTGGACCAGGCCCAACGACGAGGTCGACGTCCTCTTCATCGACGACGCGCCCGGCGACATCCAGCTGCCCACGACCGTCGAGCTCGAGGTCACGCAGACCGACCCCGGCCTGCGCGGCGACACCGCGTCCGGCGGCGGCGACAAGCCCGCCACGCTCGAGACCGGCGCGACCCTGCGCGTGCCGCTGTTCGTCAACGTCGGGGACAAGGTCAAGGTCCAGACGGCGACGGGCGACTACATGTCGCGGGCCTAGCCAACCCTTGTCTCGCCGCTCAGACCAGCGCCGGGACGCCGTCTTCGCGCTGTATCAGTCCGAGCTCACCGGCCGCGAGCTCGAGGACGTCTTCGAGCGCGACGCGAGCATGTTCACGCGCTCGCTCGCCTATGCGACGCACGACCGCTCCGACGAGCTCGACGTGCTCATCTCCCGCCACTCCAAAGGCTGGACGCTCGACCGGATCGCGCCTCTCGAACGCGCCATCATGCGCGTCGCGCTGCTCGAGATGCTGCACCCCGACGCGGCGCCCGCCGACACCCCGATCCCGCCCGAAGGGGCGATCGACGAGGCCGTCGAGCTCGCCAAGACGTTCTCCGGGGCCGACGCCCCGGGCTTCGTCAACGGCATCCTCGCCGCCGTGCACCGCGACATGGGCCACAATCCCGCTAAGCCATGACCGCCGCCGACGACACAGCCGACGCCACGCTCGACGAGCTCGTCGGCCGCCTGGAGCGCGCCGCCGAGCAGCTGCGCTCCGGCGATCTCAGCGCGGACGCCGCCGCGACGGTCGTCGAGGACTGCGCATCGCTGGCGTCGCAGGCGTCCGCCGAGCTCGAGCGGCGCGCACGGGAGGCCGAGCGCGAGCCGCGCCCCGGCCAGGACTCGCTGCTCTGACGACCAGCTGATGCCCTACCCCGACGGGCTGCGGACGCAGATCGAGGCGTACCTCGAGCACCTGGGCTTCTCCGAGGAGCCGCTCGCCGACCGCCTCGTCGACTCCATGCGCTACAGCCTGCTCGCGGGCGGCAAGCGCATCCGGCCCGTGCTGGCCCTCGCCACCGCCCGCGCGATCGGCAAGGACGAGCGCGAGTTCCTGCCGCTCGCCGCCGCGATCGAGCTCATCCACACGTACTCGCTCATCCACGACGACCTCCCGGCGATGGACGACGACTCGCTGCGCCGCGGCCGCCCGACGAACCACGTCGCGTTCGGGGAGGACACCGCGATCCTCGCGGGCGACGCGCTCTACGCCGAGGCCTTTCGCCTCGTGCTCACCAAGCAGGCGGGCGAGCCGGCGCACATCCTCGCCGCCGTCGGCGAGCTTGCCGCCGCCACGGGCGTCGACGGGATGGTGGGCGGCCAGTACCTCGACGTCGCGAGCGTCGGCGACGGCCATCCCGATCCCGCGCACGCCCTGCGGCGCACGCACGAGCTGAAGACGGGAAGGCTGATCGGGGCGTCGGTAGAGTGCGTACTCCTGATAGCCGGCATGAGCCCCTCGACCACAACCGATTTTCGCAACTTCGCCGCGGAGCTCGGCGTGTTGTTCCAGATCGTCGACGACATCCTCGACGTCACCGGCACTGATGCCGCCCTCGGCAAGCCCAGCGGCTCCGACGAGCGCCACGGCAAGCGCACCTATGTGACGGAATACGGGTTGGAAGGAGCACGCGCGATGGCCAGCAGATCCCACGAACACGCTCGCTCTTCGCTCGCCGCGGCCGTCCCGCACGGCGCTCCCGAGCTCGAGCAGATCACCGACTTCATCGCGACCCGCAGCTCATGAGGCTGCTCGACGGCATCGACCGCCCGCAGGACCTGCACTCGCTCAGCGAGGACGAGCTGCGGCGCGTCGCGCAGGAGGTCCGCGAGCACATCATCGACACGGTCGGCGAGATCGGCGGGCACTTCGGCGCCAACCTCGGGACCTGCGAGCTTGCCGTCGCGCTGCACTCGCTGCTGGACTCGCCGAAGGACAAGATCCTGTGGGACGTCGGCCACCAGGCCTATCCGCACAAGATCCTCACCGGCCGCCGCGACCAGCTCGCGACCATCCGCCAGTACGGCGGGCTCGCGCCGTTCTGCTCGATGGGCGAATCCGTGCACGACATCATGGGCGCCGGCCACGCCTCGACGTCGATCGGCTACGCGGTCGGGCTCAAGGAGGGCATGAAGCACCTCGACCGCGACGAGCAGGGCAACGTCGTGGCGGTCATCGGCGACGGCTCGATGACCGGCGGCGTCGCGTTCGAGGCGATCCACCAGGCCGGCGGGCAGGGGACCCCGATCGTCGTCGTGCTCAACGACAACGGGATGTCGATCGCGCCGAACGTCGGCGCGATGTCGCGCTACTTCAACCGCGTGCGCCTGAACCCGAAGCTCTGGCACACGCGCGAGTCCGTCGAGGAGCGGCTGAGCGACCTGCCCGGCATCGGCCCCGCCTTCGAGCGCCTCGGCCCGCAGTTCAAGGAGTCGATCAAGGCCTTCTGGGCGCCCGGCCTGTTCTGGGAGGAGCTTGGCTGGGTCTACGTCGGGGTCATCGACGGCCACGACGTCCGCGCGCTGCGGCGTGCGCTGCGCAGCGCGTTCGCCGCGGGACGGCCGGTCGTCGTGCACGTCGCGACCGTCAAGGGCAAGGGCTTCGCGCCCGCCGAGGAGGGCGGCCTCGAGGGCATGGAGCGCTGGCACGCCGCCAAGCCGAAGTCGATCGCCAACGGCATCGCCGCCCCGGCGCCGCCGCCCCCGTCGCCCGATCCTCCGCCGCAGTACACCGCCGTCTTCGGCAACGCGCTCGTCGCGGAGTGCCGGCGCGACCGGCGGGTCGTCGGCATCACGGCCGCGATGAACTCCGGCACGGGCCTGAACATCCTCCAGAAGGCGATGCCCGACCGCTACTTCGACGTCGGCATCGCCGAGCAGCAGGCGATCCTGTTCGCGGCGGGGCTCGCGCTCGAGGGCGTCAAGCCCGTCGCCGCGATCTACTCGACGTTCCTCCAGCGCGCGTTCGACCAGATCGTCCACGACGTCTGCCTGCAGAAGCTCAACGTCGTGTTCGCGCTGGATCGCGCGGGCCTGGTCGGCGACGACGGCCCGACGCACCACGGCGTCTTCGACATCGCCTACCTGCGCCCGCTGCCGAACATCACCCTGATGGCGCCGCGCGACGAGGCGATGCTCGTGCACATGCTGCGCACCGCGCTGCTGTACGACGACGGGCCGATCGCGCTGCGCTACCCGCGCGGCGGCGGCACCGGCATCACGCTGCCGCAGGTGCCCGTCCCGCTCGAGATCGGCACGGGCGAGATCCTGCGCGAGGGCGACGGCAAGGTCGCGATCGTCGGCTACGGCACCGGCGTCGGGCGGGCGCTGGACGCCGCGGCGCTGCTCGCCGAGCACGGGATCAGCGCGACGGTCGCCGACGCGCGCTTCGCCAAGCCCATCGACGCACCGCTGATGATGTCGCTGGCCGGCGAGCACGAGCTGCTCGTGACGGTCGAGGAGGGCGTGCTCGCGGGCGGCTTCGGAAGCGCGGTCTGGGAGGCGTTGAACGACCTCGACGTGCGCGACACGCGCATCATGCGCGTCGGCCTGCCCGATCGCTACGTCACGCACGGCTCGCCGGCGATGCTCTACGAGGAGGTCGGCTTCACGGACCGCCGCATCGCCGAGCGGATCCTCGCGGCGGTCGCCGAGCGCGCGATCGTCGGCTAGCGACTCGCCGCGCGCCTAGACTCTTCCTCGTCGTGCGGCTCGTCGCCGTGCGTGGCCGTGTCGAACAAGGATGTGAGACCCCTGCGAACCCCGATCTGCGCGCTGCTCGTCGTCGCCGCGCTGTCCGCCGTCGCCGCCGGCTGCGGAGGCGAGCCCGTCGCCCGCGTGCGCGTGCTGCAGGTCGATCCCGCGGCGTTCGTCGCGCGTACGGGCGGCGCGGTCGCGACCGGCCGCGTCAGCGCGTCGCTCACCGAGGCGGCGGCGCCCGTGCCGCCGCCGGTCCACGTGCCGCAGGTCGGCTCGATCGCGGTCGGCGCGCCGAACGAGGGGAGCCTCGTCAACGGGCTGCAGCTGCCCGAGTCCGGGCCGGACTGGCTGACCTGGGACGCGGTCCTGCACCGCGCGCCGAACCGTCCCGAGCGCCGCTGGGGGACGGATCGCCTGCTCGCGTTCGTGCTCGCGGTCCTGCGCGACTACCGGCTCGCGAACCCCGGCGCGCCGCCCGTGCTCGTCGGCGACCTCAGCCTCCCGTGGGGCGGGCCGTTCGGATCCGATCACGGCGGCCTCGGCCACGCCTCGCATCAGAACGGCCTGGACGTCGACGTGCTCTACCCGCGCGCCGACCGCGCGCTGCTGCCGCCGGCGGGGCCGCAGGACGTCGACCGCGCGCTCGCGCAGGACCTCGTCAACCGCTTCGTCGCCGCGGGCGCGCAGTTCGCGTTCGTCGGGCTGCGCGTCGGCCTCGGCGGGCCGCCGTACATCGTCCAGGCGATCGAGCACCATGACGACCACGTCCACGTGCGGATCCCCAACGCCCGGCGCTGAAAGCGAAACGGCCCGCCAGGGAGGACGGGCCGTTTCAGGGAGGAGAGACACTGCTATGTGGTTGTGTCCAGCTGCGCAGCGAGCGGGCTTTATCTCGGAAGGACCTCGGGGGAAGGTCTGAAGCTCGCCGCGTGTAGACAGTGTCCTGGCTGGCTGGCCAATCGGGTGTGAGGGACGTCACAGAGCGCTTCGCGGGTACCGTTGCGTGCCAGTGGCTCGCGTCCGTCTCGACACCCTGCTCGCCGAACGCGGCCTGTTTGCTTCGCGCACGCGGGCGGCGGCGTCCGTCATGGCGGGGGAGGTGCGGATCGGCGGCAACGGCGAGCGGGCGCAGAAGCCGGGCCAGATGGTCGATCCGGACGTCGCCGTGGCCGTCGACGAGCGACCGCGGTTTGTCTCGCGCGGCGGCGTGAAGCTCGCCAACGCGCTGGACACGTTCGGCCTCGACCCGGCGGGCCGGCGCTGCCTGGACGTCGGCGCGTCGACGGGCGGCTTCACGGACTGCCTGCTGCAGCGCGGGGCCTCGCATGTCGTCGCGGTGGACGTGGCGTACGGCGAGCTCGACTGGCGGCTGCGCAACGACCCGCGGGTGACGGTGCTCGAGCGCGCAAACGCCCGCGCCTTGGCGCCGGCGGCGCTGCCCTACGCGCCCGACCTCGTCGTCGCGGACCTGTCGTTCATCTCGCTGGCGAAGGTCCTGCCGGCGGTGCTCGCGTGCTTGGCCTCGCGCTACGACGTCCTCGCGATGATCAAGCCGCAGTTCGAGGTCGGCCGCGGGAACGTCGGCAAGGGCGGGGTCGTGCGCGATCCCGACGACCGGCGGGGCGCGCTCGTCTCCGTCGCGGCCGCCGCCCGCGGGCTGGGCGCGTCCGTGCTCGGCTTCGCGTCGTCGGGGCTGCCGGGTCCGAAGGGCAACCTCGAGAGCTTCGTCTGGCTCGCCGAGGCGGGGCGCCCCGGCGACGTCGCCGACCTCGACGAGGCCGCGCGCGTGGCCGAGCCATGACCGGCGTCGTGCGGTCTGCGACCGTCCTGACCCACAGCCGCCCGCAGCAGATCGCCCGGACGCTCGAGCGGCTCATCGCCGACGCGCGGGCCGCGGGGGTGCTGCTGCGCTTCGACTGCGACGAGACGAGCAAGCTCGGCCTGCGACCCGCCGAGGGGATCGTCTGCGACGCGGAGCCCAGCCAGGACGTCGAGCTGTGCATCGTGCTCGGCGGCGACGGCACGATCCTCAAGGGCCTGCGCGAGTACGCGCGAACCAAGGTGCCGGTCTTCGCCGTGAACTTCGGCGAGGTCGGGTTTCTCGCGACGATCGAGCCGGAGGAGATCGACGGCTTCGGCTTCGAGCAGGCGTTCCGGCGCGATTTCGAGGAGCTCGAGCTGCCGGCGATCACGATCCAGACGCAGCGGCAGCTGCACACCGCGTTCAACGACGTCTCGTTTCACAGGCTGGTGGGCGGGCGCGTCGCGCAGCTCGCGTATGGGGTCGAGGGCGAGGAGGTCGGGTCCGTGCGCTGCGACGGGCTCGTCATCTGCACCGCGGCGGGGTCCACGGGCTACAACCTCGCCAACGGCGGGCCGGTCATGGCGTGGGGGGTGGAGGGCTACGGCGTGTCGTTCATCGCGCCGCACTCGCTGACGGCGCGCGCGCTCGTCGTCGCGCCGGGTGACGCTTTGAGCGTCGCCAACCGCGGCCGTGAGGCGGTCGACGTCAACGTCGACGGGCGCCCGGTCTGCGAGATCGAGCCGGGCGACCAGCTCGTCGCGCGCTATGAGCGCGCCGCCGGGCGGCTCGCGCAGCTGCCCGGGTGGTCGTTCTACCGCCGCCTGCGCACGAAGTTCGGCCGCTTGTCCTCGTAGCGCCCCGCGGGGGATGCTTTGCAACAGGACGCGCGCGGATGAGCGCGTTCCGTCGGGGCGCGCTGGTACACCGTGGGCCATGCTCATCGAACTGCGCGTCGAGAACCTCTTGCTCATCGAGCGGGCCGAGCTGCGGCTCGCCGCGGGGCTCAACGTGCTCACCGGTGAGACCGGCGCGGGCAAGACCGTGCTCGCGCACGCGCTGGACCTGCTGCTCGGCGGCCGGGCCAAGCCGGGGATCGTCCGGCCCGGGGCCGCGGAGGCCTATGTCGAGGGGGTCTTCGAGCTCGCGCCCGCGTTGCGCGACGAGCTTTCAGAGCGCCTGCCCGCGGGCGCCGAGGAGGTCGTGCTCGCGCGGCGGATCGGCGCGGATGGGCGGACGCGGGCGCTGGTGAACGGCCGCTCGGCGACGCTCACCGACCTGCGCGAGCTCGCCGAGCCGCTGCTGACGTTCTACGGCCAGCACGAGCATCGCCGTCTCACGCTGGCGGGCGCGCAGCTCGAGATCCTCGACGGCTTCTGCGGCGACGCGCACCTGGCGCGCCGCTCGCGGGTGGCGGCGGCGTGCGGTGCCGCGCGCGAGGCTCGCGCCGCTCTGACCGAGCTGCGCGAGCTCGCCGGCGCGCGCGAGCGCGAGCTCGATCTCCTGGACTACGAGCTCGCCGAGATCGACGCCGCCGGCCCGAGCGAGGACGAGGCCGTCGCGCTGCGCGCGGAGCGCGAGCGCCTGCAGCACCTCGAGTCGCTGCGCGGCGCGTCGCTGGGCGCCGCCGAGGCGGTGGTCGCCGACGAGGGCGGGATCGGCGCGCTGCTGGCGGCCGCCGGGCGGGCGCTCGAGTCCGTGCACGGCATCGACGGCGCGCTCGACGCGCTCGGCGAGCGCTGGCAGGCGCTGGCGATCGAGGCGGACGACGTCGCGGGCGAGCTGCGTCGCTACGCCGAGCAGCTCGACGCCGAGCCGGGCCGGCTGGAAGCGGTCGAGGAGCGCCTGGCGGTGCTCGAGCGGCTGGAGCGCAAGCACGGCGGGACGATCGCGTCGGTGCTCGCGCATGCCGCGGCGTGCCGCGCGCGGCGCGCGGAGCTCGCGGATGCGGAGGTCGCGCTCGAAGCCGCGTCCGCTCGCTTGGCCGACGCCGAGAGCAAGCTCGCGACCGGCAGCGCGGCGCTGCGCAAGGCGCGCGCCGCGGCGGCGCCGAAGCTCGCGGCGGCCGTGCGGACGCGGCTCGCCGAGCTCGCGATGAAGGGCGCGTCGTTTCAGATCGAGCTGGCCGATCGCGAGCCGGGGCCGACGGGCGCCGACGCGGTCGAGTTCCTCATCGCGCCGAACCCGGGCGTGCCGGCCGGGCCGCTGCGCGAGACGGCCTCGGGCGGCGAGCTCTCGCGGGTCATGCTCGCGCTGATGGGCGTGGCGGCGGGCGCGAGCCGGGCGACGCTCGTCTTCGACGAGGTCGACGCGGGGATCGGCGGCCAGACCGCCCGCGCGGTGGGCGACCAGCTGCGCGACCTGGCGGCCGGCCGGCAGGTCCTCTGCATCACCCACCTCCCGCAGATCGCCTCGCTCGCGAATCGCCACTTCTCGATCGCCAAGGACGCCGCGGTCAACCCGGCCCGCGCCACGGTGACCCAGCTCGCCGACGACGAGGTCGTCTCAGAGCTCGTCCGGATGCTCGGCGCCGACGACGAAGGCGACGGAGCAGCCCGCCGCCACGCGGAGGAGCTCCTGCGGGCCGCATAGCCGCCCACCGGCTCGCCGCGAGCGCCCCCGCGGCCTCGCGGCGCGTTCCCGCGGCGCGAGCGCGCCTGCGCCGGCGCGCCCTACCGCGAGGGCTTCGGCGCGTTGTCCCCGGCCGGCTTGGCTGTGGGCTCGGGGGGTTCCTCCTCGGGCGCTTCCTCCTCCGCCGCCGGGGGCGTCGCCGTCGCGCCCGCGGCGCGGATCCCTTCGCGCTCGAAGGCCTCCGCGAGCCGCCGGCGCAGCTCGCTCCCGACCGCCTCGCGATCCGCGGGCAGCGACTTGACGAGCAGGCGGAACACCAGCGTCCCGTCGTCGCGCTTCTCGATCCCGCGGACCTCGGGCTCCTCGAGGATGTCCTCGCGATCCTGGAAGAGCTCCCGCGCGATGCGCTCGATGGCGTGCTCGGCGTGGTCGATGTCCGTGTCGCCCGCCAGCTCGACGTCCATCAGCGCCCGCGACCAGTGCTGGCTCTTGTTGCCGACCCGCACGATCGCCCCGTTTGGCACGTGCCACACGGTCCCGTCGTGCGCGCGCAGGCGGGTCGTCCGCAGCGACACCGCCTCGACGGCCCCGCTCACCTGCCCGTCGAGGTCGACCACGTCGCCGACGCCGAACTGGTCCTCGGCGAGGATGAACAGCCCCGACAGGAAGTCCTTCACGAGCGACTGCGAGCCGAACCCCAGAGCCACCCCGACGACGCCCGCTCCCGCCAGCAGCGGCGCGACGTCGACGCCCACCTCGCTGAGCACCATGAAGATCGCGAACAGCAAGATCACGAACCCCGCGACGCTGCGCACGATGCTCGTCAGCGCGCTCAACCGCTGCTCCGCGCGCAAGCTCGTCGGCGTCGAGGTCTCGAGCAGCGCACCCGGCGCCCGCCGCTTCACCGAGGTCAGCCGCTCGCGCACGATCCCGTTGCTCACGCTATGCAGCGCGCGATCGACCACCCGCCCGACGAGCTTGTTGACGATCAGCGCGCCGATCGCGATCAGCACGATCGTCAGCGGCGTCCCGAAGACGAAGTCCGAAGCCTCGGCGAGCGTGCGGTTCTCGGTGCGCTCGAGGATCTCCCGGCACAGCCAGTCGGGATCCGAGCCGCACGCCTCCCGCAGCTCGGGCGCAGAGATGTCTGCGAGCACTGGTGCGGAGAGCACGGCGCTCGACGCTAGCAGCGGCTCGCCCGGCCGCGCGCCCACGCCAGGGCCGGCCGCCGCCTTCGCAAGCTCTTAACATGCCCATCTAGACTGGCGCGATGGCCGTCGCAGCTGGCAGAGAGGTCGCTGGCCCGGCACGGCTCGGTCGCCGGACCAAGCGCCTCGTCAAGGAGCTGCGTCCCGGCGCCGTCGCCGTGCTCGACCACAAGGACCTCGATCGCGTGTCCGCGGAGGACCTCATCGCCGCGGGCGTCATCGCCGTGCTCAACTGCAGCCCGTCGTCGACCGGCGCCTACCCGAACATGGGCCCGCTGCTCATCGTCCAGGCCGGGATCCACCTCGTCGACCTGCCCGACGACTCGCTCTTCAAGGTCCTCTCCGACGGCGACCCGGTCATCGTCCGCGGAGGCGAGGTCCGCAAGGGCGAGAAGCTGCTCGTCAGCGGCGTCGTCCAGGAGCCCGAGGACGTCCGCGCAGCCACCGACGAGCGCCGCCGCGAGATCGGCGACGCCCTCGAGGCCTTCGCCCAGAACACGATCGAGCACATGCTCGAGGAGCGCGAGCTGCTCTCCGGCCGCATCGAGCTGCCCCGCTTCGACACGGACTTCCGCGACCGCCCCGCGCTGATCGTCGTCAGGGGCGTCGACCACCAGCAGGACCTGCGCGCGCTGCGGCCCTACATCCGCGACATGAAGCCCGCGATCCTCGCCGTGGACGGCGGCGCCAACGCCCTGCTCGCGGAGGGCTTCAAGCCCGACATGATCGTCGGCGACATGGACTCCGCCACCGAGGCGGCGCTGCGCTGCGGCGCCGAGCTCGTCGTGCACGCCTACCCGAACGGCAAGGCGCCCGGCCGCTCGCACCTCGAGGAGCTGGGCCTGCCCTTCAAGATCGTGCCGGCGCCGGGCACGAGCCAGGACGTCGCGATGCTCATCGCCGCGGAGAAGGGCGCCGAGCTCATCGTCTCGGTCGGCTCGCAGTTCAACCTCGTCGAGTTCCTCGACAAGAACCGCCGCGGCATGGCGTCGACGTTCCTCACGCGCCTGCGCCTCGGCGAGATCCTTGTCGACGCCAAGGGCGTGAGCCGCTTGTACAGTCCAAGGGCCGGGGCGGCGCCGATGGTCGGCGTGGTCCTCGCCGGGCTCGTCTGCTTGGCCGCGATCGTGCTGCTGACACCGGCGCTGCGCGACGTGGCCGACCTGCTCTGGCTCAAGCTCGAGGTCCTCCTCGGGCTCGAATAGACCAACGTGTTCGACTTCCGCTACCACGCGCTGTCTCTGGCCGGCGTCTTCCTCGCGCTCGTCGTCGGGCTGCTGCTCGGCGTCGCGATCGGCGACAAGGAGCTCGTCTCCTCCGCGCGCGAGGACATCCGCGACTCGCTGCGCAACGACGTCCGCCGCGCCGACACCGAGCGCGACGCCGCGAAGGCGCAGCTCGAGGCCGAGCAAGCGTACGGCGCGAAGGCCTTCCCGATCCTCACCGACGGCCGCCTGCGCGAGCGCAAGATCGGGCTCGTCATGCTCGGCCCGACCGACATTTCCGGCGACACGGTCCAGAAGTGGCTTGACCCGTCGGGCGCGACGCTCGAGCTCGTCGCCGAGCTCAAGGACGACGTCGACACCAAGGCGCTCGCCGAGCGGGCGCGCGGCACGCGCTACGAGGGCGTCGAGGAGGATCCCGCGCTGCTCGCTCCGCTGGGCCGGCGCGCCGGCATCCAGATGGTGCTCGGCGGCAAGCTCGTCGGCGCGCTGCGCACCGCGCTGCTGCAGTCAACGAGCGGCGAGTTCGGCGGGCTGGACGGCGTGATCGTCGTGCGCCCCTCCAAGGCGCCCAAGGACAAGCAGGACCGCGAGCGCCTCACGACGCTGCAGGACGGCGTCGTGCGCGGGCTCGCGCAGACCGGCGTGAAGGTCGTCGGGATCGAGTCCAGCGACGACGACCCCTCCCAGATCGGCTGGTACCGCGACCGCGAGCTGTCGACGGTCGACAACATCGACGAGACCGCGGGGCGCGCGGCGCTCGTCTTCGTGCTGGCTGGCGCCGACGGCGCGTTCGGGCGCCGCGACGGCGCGCAGGACCTGCTGCCGCCCGTGGTGGCCACCGTGCCCCGCGGGCCGTGATCCCGGGCGCAGAGCACGTCCGCAGATTGCGGGCTACCGAGAGCACCGGGCGCGTTTCGGTCCGCACGCGTCGCTAGGTTGCTCGGGGTGCAAGTCCTGCCGTTTCTCTTCTCGCTGCTCGTCGCCATCGTCCTCGTGCCGCTGGTGCGCAGCCGCCTCGTCGAAGCCGGGATGACGCGTGCGAACTACCGCGACGTCACGCTGCCGGTGCCGATCGGGGCCGCGATCGTGCCCGCCGCGCTGATCGCGCTCATCCCCGTCACGCTGCTCGCGCGCCTCGGCGACATCGACATCTTCCCGGCGGACCTGCCGCTCGTGCTGACGTTCGTGCCCGGCGTCGCGCTGCTCGGGCTCATCGACGACGTCATGTCGGGCGAGTCGCGCGGCTGGCGCGGGCACGCCGCCACGGCGCTGGGCGGCGGCTTCTCCAGCGGCCTGCTGAAGGCCGCCGGCACGCTCGGCCTGGCGCTGCTCGTCGCGTCGTCGCTGCCCGGGTCCGACGCCGAGTTCTTCATGGCCGCGGCGGTGCTCGTCCTCGCGACGAACGCGTTCAACCTGCTCGACCTGCGCCCCGGCCGCTCGATCAAGACGTTCCTGCTGCTCGGCCTGGCGCTGACGATCGCCACGGGGATCGACGAGCCCGCCGCCGCGCTGGGCATCTTCATCGGGCCCGTCCTCGTCGCCGGCTTCTTCGACCTGCGCGAGAAGGCGATGCTCGGCGACTGCGGATCCAACGCGATCGGCGCGATGGCCGGCCTCTGGATCGTCATCTCGCTCGACTCGACCGAGCTCTTCATCGCGCTCGTGGTCCTCTTCCTCATCAACCTCTACGGCGAGTTCCGCTCCCTCTCCACGTTCATCGAGAAGGTTCCCGGCATCCGTCACCTAGACTCACTCGGGAGGCCTAAATGACGCAGGATCGCCCCAAGACCAAGTTCATCTTCATCACGGGCGGCGTCGTCTCCTCGCTTGGAAAGGGCATCGCAGCCGCATCGATCGGGCGCCTGCTCGTGGCGCGCGGCCTGACGGTCGGCCTGCAGAAGTTCGATCCGTACATCAACGTCGACCCCGGCACGATGTCGCCCTACCAGCACGGCGAGGTCTTCGTGACCGAGGACGGGGCGGAGACGGACCTCGACCTCGGCCACTACGAGCGCTACACGGACTCGAACACGTCGCGGGCGTCGAACGTCACCGCCGGCGGGATCTACAACTCGGTCATCCGGCGCGAGCGCCGCGGCGACTACCTCGGCGGCACCGTCCAGGTCGTCCCGCACATCACCGACGAGATCAAGCAGCGCGTCCAGCTCCTCGCCCAGACGCAGGACGTCGACGTCGTCATCACCGAGATCGGCGGCACGGTGGGCGACATCGAGTCGCTGCCGTTCCTCGAGGCGATCCGCCAGTTCCCGGTCGACGTCGGCCGCCGCAACTGCATGTTCATCCACCTCACGCTCGTGCCGTACATCGGCCACGCCGGCGAGCTGAAGACGAAGCCGACGCAGCACTCCGTCAACGAGCTGCGGCGGATCGGCATCCAGCCCGACATGCTGCTCGCGCGCTCGGAGTCCGAGCTGGGCTCCGACATCCGCAAGAAGATCGCGCTGTTCGCGTCGCTGCCCGTCGAGGCGGTCATCAGCGCCAAGGACGTCGACAACATCTACAAGGTGCCGCTCTGGTTCGAGTCGGAGGGCGTCGACGACCTCATCTGCGAGCACTTCGGCTTCGACGTCCCCCCGCCCGACCTGTCGGAGTGGGCCGAGATCACCCGCCGCGCCGCCGAGACCGACGAGACCGTGAAGGTCGCGCTCGTCGGCAAGTACGTGGCGCTTCAGGACGCCTACCTGTCGGTCTCCGAGGCGCTGCGCCACGCGGGCTTTCACCACGACTGCGCCGTCGAGATCGACTGGGTCGACTCCGAGTCGCTCGAGAACGACGCGACGGCCCGGCAACGGCTCGCCGCCGCGGACGGGATCCTCATCCCCGGCGGGTTCGGCGGCCGCGGGATCGAGGGCAAGATCTGTGCCGCGCGCGTCGCTCGCGAGCGCCGGATCCCGTACCTCGGGATCTGCCTCGGCATGCAGATCGCCGTGGCGGAGTTCGCGCGCCACGTCGCCGGCATGGACGGCGCGAACTCGACGGAGTTCGATCCCGAGACGCCGCATCCCGTCATCGACCTGCTGCCCGAGCAGAAGGAGGTCACGGACCTCGGCGGGACCATGCGCCTCGGCGCCGACCCGGTGAAGATCCACGGCGGGACCCGCGCCCGCGACCTCTACGGCGAGGCGGTCATCTACGAGCGCCACCGCCACCGCTACGAGGTCAACCTCTTTTTGCGCAAGCGCCTCGAGGCCGCGGGCCTGATCGTCAGCGGCACCTCGCCGGACGAGCGCCTCGTCGAGATGATCGAGCTCGACGACCACCCGTTCTTCGTCGCGTCGCAGTTCCATCCCGAGTTCAAGTCGCGCCCGGAGCGCCCCGCGCCGCTGTTCCGCGACTTCGTCGGCGCCGCCCTCGGCCGCTCGCGCGACCACGCGGACGCCCCCGAGTTCCGCGCCTCCCGCGCGTAGGAGCGGCTCCGGCGCCCTTCGGGACCGCCGTCCCGCGCGTGCGGCGTTGTGCGACGATCGCCGCCGTGGAGGTCGAGCTCGGTCGTCCCATGCCCGCCGGCGAGCGGGCGGTCGTGATCTTCTCCGCCGTCGGCGTGAGCGTGGTCGCCATCGCCATGATCGTGCTCGCGATCGTCAGCCTCGGCACCGGCAAAGGAACCGTCGCCATGCTCGCCGCGCTGGTGTTCTCGGCCTGGCTCGTGTGGATCGCCATCGGCCCGGACGGCGCGCTGCTGGGCCAGTTCGACTCGCTGCTGGCCGGTCCCGCCGGCGTCGGCGCCGGGCCCGGCGGCCGCAAGCGCTACGCGTGGTCTGAGATCGACCGGTTCGAGTTCGTCCCGAGGCAGGGATTCAGCGCTCCCAGGGGCATCATGCATCTGCACGACGGGCGGCGGATCGTGCTGCGCGCGCTGCGCGAGGAGGTCGACGAGTTCGGCGCGCCCCGCGGCCACGCGACGGTCGAGCGCGGCGTCGGGACGCTGAGCCACATGCTCCGCGAGGCCACCGGAGCGCGCTCGTAGCCGGCGCTCGGCGGCTGCGGCGGTAACTGCCGCCGCCTCAGGGACCCGTAAGCCCCTTCTCGACCTCGATCCGCGCGAGGTGGCCGCTGTCGAAGTAAAACCGCAGCAGCCACTTACCCGCGACGAACGGCATCCGGCTGCGCGCCTTCGCGGAGCAGTGGATGACGTCGCCCTCGACGAGGTCCGAGCATTCGAAGCCGTTGGAGCGCGCGAAGCTCTGCACGTCCTCCGGAGTCGCGGCGTCGGGGAGGGCGTCGCGAACGGCGCGCTCGACCTCCGACGGCTCGCTCTTGGCACGGAGGTCCATCGTCGCGCTAGATCGCCGGGTCGTCCCAGCCGGGCGCGATCCAGACCGGCTTGCCACGCGGGATGCCGCAGTTGGCGAGGATCGTCGATGCGGTGGTGTTCGAGTTGGGGCCGGTCGGCGCGTACGGGGTGGCGGTCCCGTCGATCCGGCGCAGCTCGCCGGCGAGGCAGGCGTCGTGCCCGCACGCCGTCGGGCCGGATTGCACGGTCTTCGACGGCGCGCCGGGCGACCAGTCGACGGTTCCCGCGACGTACAAGCCGTCGTTCGTGATGATCGTCCCGTACGGGGCGGGCGCGCCGCCGGAGCCGCTGGGCCCGCCGCGGTAGTAGCGCTCGGTGCCCGCTCCGTCCGTCGTGACGACGAACAGATGCCAGATCGGCAGCCCGCTGAGAACGCCGCCGATGTGCGTCGCGCGGACGTCGACCTTGCAGGCCGCTCCGGCCACAGGCGCGCCGCCACCGCCACCAGCGCCTCCGCCGCCCCCGCTGCTGCCACTCGACGAGGAGAAGCGCGAGAGGACCGCTTGACCGTTCGGCGGGGAGGGTCGCGCGGGGAGCGCTTGACCGTTCGGCGGGGAGGGTCGCGCGGGGACCGCTTCGCCATTCAGCGGGAAGGTTCGTGTGAAGGAGCGCGCGAGGACCGCGCGCGCGAGGGTCGCGTCCAAGGGCAGCTCGCCGCGCGGGGCGTCGCCGCCGCTCGGGCGCTGCTCGCGCCCGGGGCGTACCCGGACCGCGGACTTCGGCAGATGGTCGCCGCCGCACGTCCCGCCACAGCTGCACCCCGCCACGGCGCACCGCTGCAGTGCGCGAGCGCCCGCTCGCGCGGGCACTGCCGCGTGCCGGCCGGCGGGCGCGGGTCGGGCCCCGGTCTTCGGGCTCGGCGCGGTCGCCGGTGATTGCTCGGATTCGCCGACCGTCAGCATGAGCTGCAAGCGAGGGTACGGCGTCCCCCGCGACGGGTCAATCGACTACCGGCCGCCCCCGGGCCGGCGCCGCCACCCGTCACACTGGACCGCATGCGCCCCGCCTCCGAAGTCGAGCGCCGCCGCCTGAACGAGACGTTCGCGCGGCTGTGCGCGATCGCGAGCCCGTTCGGCTCCGAGCGCGCCTGCGCGGAGGCCGTCGCCCGCGAGCTCGGCGCGATGGGCGTCGACGTCGAGGAGGACGGCGCCGCCCCCGAGGCGGGCGCGGAGTGCGGCAACCTGCTCGCGCGCATCCCCGGCCGCGGCGAGCGGACGATCCTGCTCTGCGCGCACCTCGACACGGTGCCCGAGGCCAATCCGATCGAGCCCGTGATCGACGACGGAGCGTGGGTCAGCGCCGGCGACACGATCCTCGGCGCCGACAACAAGGCCGCCGTCGCGGTGCTGCTCGAGGTCGCCCGGCGCTGCGCCGTCGAAGGCTCCCCCGTCGGGCTCGAGCTGCTGTTCACGGTCGGCGAGGAGAAGGGCCTGGCCGGCGCCAAGGCGTTCGACACCGGGACGCTGCGCAGCGACTGGGGCTACGTCTTCGACCACGCGTCGCCGATCGGCGAGATCATCGTCGCGTCGCCGACGTACTACCGCTTCGAGGCGAGCTTCCGCGGCGCCGCCGCGCACGCCGGCATCCGGCCCGAGGACGGGCGCAGCGCCATCGAGGCCGCCGCGCGCGCGATCGCCGCGATGCGGCTCGGGCGCATCGACGACCAGACGACCGCGAACGTCGCCTCGATCTCCGGCGGACAGCCGGGCGGCACGAACATCGTTCCCGAGCGCTGCCGGATCGTGGGGGAGGTCCGCTCGCTGGACGCGCTGAAGGCCGAGGCGGTCGTCGCCGAGCTCATCGACCACATCCACGACGCGGCCAACACGCCGCTGTGCGCGTGCGACGTCGACGTCACCACCTCGCGGCTGTTCGACGGCTACCGCCACGCGCAGAACGCGCCCGCGGTCCTCGCCGCGGAGGCCGCGCTGCGCGCTCGCGGCTACACGCCGGCCCGCCGCGCGACCGGCGGCGGCTCGGACGCCAACGCCCTCGAGTCCAAGGGCTTTGCCTGCACGAACCTCGCGAACGGCACCGAGTACAACCACGAGCACCGCGAGCGCGTGAGCGTCGCCGCGCTCGACGGGATGCTCGACGTCACCTACGCGCTGCTGGACGCATGCTCCGGCTGAAGCGCGCCACGGTGCTGAACGTGGGGCCGCCCGGCGCGATGGAGCAGCGCCTCGCGATCGAGGTCGACGGCGAGCGCCGCTCGGCGATCGCGGACGTCGGCCTCGTCGGCTCGTCGCAGCCCGGCGACGAGATCGTCGTGAACGTCGAGGCGGTCGAGCTCGGCCTCGGCTCCGGTGGCTCGGACATCGTGCACGTCAACCTCACGCCGCGGCCTGGACGGCGAGGGCACGCCGCGCGCGCACGTCATGAAGCTCAACTACACGAGCCTGCAGCACGCGGTCAGCCCGGTCGAGGAGGGCGACGCGGACGCGACGCCCGACCCGCCGCGCCTGCCGATCGGGCGCCCCGTGGCGGTGCTCGCGTTGCACGGCCAGCTTGCCCCGCTGGCGTGGGCGTTCGCGCAGGCGCGACCGGGCGCAACGCTCGGCTACGTCCAGACCGCCGGGCGGCGCGCTGCCGGGCGGGCACTCGTGCGTGGTGCGCGAGCTGCGCGAGGACGGCCTGCTCGCCGGCCACCTCACCGCGGGAGCGGCGTTCGGCGGCGCCGACGGCGAGGCGATCACGACCGCCGCCGCGCTGCACCACGGCCTGACCGCGCTCGGCTGGGACGCGGCAGTGGCCGGGCCCGGCCCCGGCATCCTCGGCTCGGGCTCGGCGCTCGGGCACGGCGGCCTGCAGGCGCTGGACTCCGCCCATACGGCGCTCGCCCTCGGCTGCCCGGCCCTTATCGTGCCGCGCATGTCGTCGACGGACCTGCGCGCACGCCATCGCGGCCTGAGCCACCACACGCGCACGGTCCTCGACCTGCTGCTCGCGCCGGTGACGGTGGCGGTGCCCGAAGGCGAAGGGATCGCGGGGGCCGCGGGCGAAGGGATCGCGAGGCGGGCCGCGGGCGAAGGGATCGCGGGTGCGGGGCCGCACGCGTGGGTCGAGCGGCCCGCCGACCTCGACGGCTACCTCGCCACGAGCCTGCCGTCGCGGTCCATGGGTCGCGAGGACCCGCTCTTCTTCGCCGCGGCGCTCGCCGCCGGGACGGCGCTCGCGGAGCAGGCGCAAAGATGAGCGAGCAGCGCATCGAGCCGCTCGGCGGCGAGACGGTCTTCGAGGGCTCGCAGTTCAGCGTCCGCGTCGAGCGCTTCCGCCACGAGGACGGAGACGTCGTCGAGCGCGAGCTCGTGCGCCGCACGGACGCGGCGGGCATCGTCGCCTACGACGACGAGCACGTCTGGCTCGTGCGCCAGCCGCGCGAGGCGCTGCTGCGGCACACGCTCGAGCTGCCCGCCGGCAAGCTCGACGTCGAGGGGGAGTCGCCGCTGCAGACCGCGCAGCGCGAGCTCGCCGAGGAGATCGGCCACGACGCCGACGACTGGGCGCAGATCACCGCGTTTCACCCGACGACGGGCTACAGCGACGAGTGCGTCCACCTCTTCGCCGCGACCGGCCTGCGCAAGTCCGACGTCGAGGCCGACCCGGGCGAGCGGATCGAGATCGTCCGCTGGCCGCTGGACGACCTCGACGGCGCGATCGCCGCCACGACGGACGCGAAGACGCTGCTCGGCTTGAGCTGGCTGCGCGACCGCCGCCGCGGCTGAGCAACGCACGGCCGCAAGCGGCCGCGCCACCTTCGGCCGTGCGGCCGCAAGCGGCCGCAAAAACGCGCACGCCGCGTTGCACCGCAAAGGTCCGCTCGGCGGCGCGCGGCGAACACCCGGCCATGGCCGTCGCCCCCGCCGCAACGACAGCGCAGCGCTTCGAGCACCACGTGCTCGACTTCCTCGCCTACCTCGAGTTCGAGCGCGGGCTGTCGCGCAACACGCTCGAGGCGTACCGCTCCGACCTCCTGCAGTTCGGCCACTTCCTGACGCGCAGCGGCCTGGACGCGACGACGCTCGGCCACACCGAGCTCGCGCGCTTTCTCTCCGAGCTCGCCGCCGGCGGGCCGCAGCGGCCGCCGGTCGCGCCCGCGACGATCCAGCGCAAGGCCGCCTGCCTGCGCTCGTTCTATCGCCACCTGCGCCGCGAGGAGGTCATCGCCCACGACCCGACGGCCGAGCTGCGCTCGCCGCGCAAGAACCTCAAGCTGCCGCAGGTCCTCAGCCGCGACGAGGTCGCCAAGCTGCTGGCGGCGCCCCGCGGCGCCGACCCGGCCGCGCTGCGCGACCGCGCGATGCTCGAGCTCATGTACGCCTGCGGGCTGCGCGCGAGCGAGGCCGTCGACCTCACGGTCGGCGCCGTCGACCTGCGCGCCGGCGTGCTGCGCGCGCGCGGCAAGGGCTCCAAGGAGCGCCTCATCCCGGTCGGCCGCGAGGCCGTCGCGGCGGCCCGGTCCTACCTCGAGCACGGCCGGCCGCGGCTCGTCGGGCTGAGCGACGAGCGCCACCTCTTCGTCAACCACCGCGGCGGCGGCCTCACCCGCCAGGGGCTCTACAAGATCGTCCAGCGCCACGCGCGGGCCGCCGGCCTCGAAGGGAAGATGAGCCCGCACACGCTGCGCCACACGTTCGCCACGCACCTGCTCGCCGGCGGCTGCGACCTGCGCTCGCTGCAGGAGATGCTCGGCCACGCGGACGTCGCGACGACCCAGATCTACACCCATCTCTCCGCCGACCGCCTCAAGGACGTCTACTTCAAGGCGCACCCGCGGGCGCACGGTGACGCCGCGCCCCCCGGACACTGAGACAATGGGGCGAGTGCGTCTCGCCCTGCTCAGCATCGTCGCGGCCGTCCTGCTGGCCGGCTGCGGCAACAGCCGGACGCCCGCTCCCGACACGGGCCTGATCCCGGCTCCCAGCACGTTTCGCGAGCTGAAGTACCCGGCCGAGGGCATCACCTTCCGCGCGCCCGCCAACTGGCGCGTCTTCCAGGGCACCGAGCCGCAGCTCACGACGGTCGCGATCGGCGACGCGCAGATCGCCGTCTGGCGCTACAAGCGCACCGAGCCGCTGCCGGAGACGCGTGCGCAGCTGAAGGCCGCGCGCGCCGCGCTCGTCGCGCAGGTCGAGACCCGCGACACGACGTTCGAGCTGACGTCATCGCGGCTCGTCGTGAAGCCCGGGCTGCGGGCGGTCGAGATCGTCGGCCAGGGCACGAACCAGGGTGAGCGCCGCTCGGTGCGATCGCTGCACGCCTACGGCCACGGCTATGAGGTCGTCGTGGACGCGTTCGCTCCGCCGAAGGACTTCGCGCGCATCGACGAGGAGACGTTCGGCCCCGTCGCCCGCTCGCTGAGGCTGCGCGCGCCCACCAAGGCGTGAGCGCTACCAGCGCACGGTCAGCGCCACGTTGGCCGCCGCACCCGTCCGCAGGATCCTGAACTTGTAGGTCCCGGCCGGCAGCGACTCGAAGGCGCCGCTGCAGATGAACGAGCCGGCGGCGCCTTCGCACGCGCCGCCCTGCGTGTCGAGCAGCGCTCCGCCCTTCGGCACGTTCGTGCCCGTGAGGTAGAGCCGCGTGCGGCCCGTGGTCACGGTCTTCAGCGTGACCCGGAAGGCGGCGGAGCGGTTGACGGTCACCGTGACCGACGACGAGGCGTTCGCCTTGACCTTGTCCTCGAAGACGAGCCTGCTGGCTGCGGCGGCGGTGGATGCGAGGCCGGCGGTGCCGGCAAGGCACGCGACGATCACTGCGGTGCGAACTCGGCTCATGAGGGGCCTCCGGGTCGTAGCTGCGGGGCCTCACCGTCCCGGGACGGCGCAGCCCGGTGCGTGACGTGGCGCACGCAGCGACGCCATAGGCTTGCAGCCGATGCCCGAGCTGCCCGAGGTCGAGACGATCCGCAGCCGCCTGGCGCCGCTGGTCGAGGGGCGCACGCTCAAGGCACTCGAGATCGTCGACCCGCGCTGGTGCGAGCCGCTTGACCCCGGCGCCTTGCGCGACGCCCTCGAAGGCCGCGCGGTCGAGCGCCTCGGCCGGCGCGGCAAGTACCTCATCCTCGAGGCCGAAGGCGAGGTCTTCCTGCTCATGCACCTGCGCATGACGGGCACCTTGCTCTACGACGCTCCGCCGGATGCCCTGTACGTGCGCGTGCGCATGCACCTCGACGACGGCCACGTCATCTCGTTCTGCGACCCGCGCCGCTTCGGAACGGGCCAGCTCGCGCTCGGCGGGCCCGAGCTCGACGCCTTCCTCGGCGCGCGCCTCGGCGTCGAGCCGCTCGGAGCCGACTTCACGACCGAGCAGCTCTACCTCCAGACGCGCAACCGGCGGGCGCCGATCAAGGCCGTCCTGCTCGACCAGCGCCGGGTCGCGGGGGTGGGGAACATCTACGCGAACGAGGCACTGTTTCGCGCGTGCATCCACCCGCTGCGCGAGGCGGGCCGCTTGAAGCGCGCGCAGGTCGCGGCGCTCAGAGACGCCCTGGTGGCCTCGCTGCAGGCGGGCCTCGACGCGGGCGGGGCCACGATCGACGACTTCCGCCACCCCGACGGCGTCAAGGGCGCGTTTCAGAACGAGTTCCTCGTCCACGGTCGCGACGGCGAGCCGTGCCCCGTCTGCGGCGCCGAGGTGCGCAAGTTCGTCGCCGCCGGCCGCGGCACATACGCCTGCGAGACCTGCCAGAAGCGGCCCCGCGGGCGCAAGCGGACGGCCGCGGCCGCCGCCGCCGCCCGGGCGCGGGCTACCTAGACGGGCGGATTGAGGAAGCTCGCGAGCGGCTAAGCGGCGAGCAGCTCTTGCAGGCGGCCGGACTCGTCGGCCGCGGCGGTCTCGTTGTAGCCGCCGACGAGCACCTCGCCGATGAAGACCTGGGGGAGCGTCATCATGCCCGAGCTCTTCGCGAGCTGGACGAAGGCGTCCGGATCGCCCGCGATGTTGACCTCGCGGTACTCGATATCGCGCGCCTTGAGCAGCATCTTCACCCGGGTGCAGTACCCACACGCGTTCGTGGTGTAGACGACGACCTCGCTCATGACTTCAGAAAGTGTAGTGCCTCCGCCGCACCGCAAGCGCGCTCAATCGACGAGCAGATCGGCGAGCATCCCGGCCTCGGCCGCGACGGCCACCTCCTCGTACCCGCCGAGCAGGACGCTGCCGATGAACACCTGCGGCAGCGTCTCCATGCCGGTGCGCTCCGCAAGCTCGCGGTGCGCGTCGGAGTCCTCCGGCACGATGACGTGCTCGTAGGGGATCTCGCGCTTGTCGAGCAGGCTCTGGACGTTCCAGCAGTCCAGACACAGCTCGGTGTCGTAGACGGTTACCTTGCGCATCTTGCTCGTTCCTCGCTCTCTTGGTCTGCCGCTCTCTTGGCCAGTGCGCGCTCAGTCCACCAGCAGATCAGCGAGCATTCCGGAGCTCGCCGCCGCCATCGTCTCGCTGCCGCCGCCGATGAGGATCGCGCCGACGTAGACCTGCGGCAGCGAGCGCATCCCGCTGCGCTCCGCGAGCTCGTCGACCTCGGGCGAGTCGGGCGCCATCACGATCTCCTTGTAGGGAATCTCGCGCGCCTCGAGCATGCCCTTGACCTGATCGCACGTCGCGCAGGCTTCCATGCTGTAGACCGTGACCTCGCGCACGATCAGTCCGCGACGAGGTCCATGAGCATGCCGTTGGCGTTCGCGACCTGGACCTCCTGCGTGCTGCCGAGGTAGATGTAGCCGACGAAGGCTTGCGGCAGCTTCATCGAGCCGGCCTTCTCGCCGACCTCGTGATGTTCCGGGGAGTCGAGCGTGAGCACCGTCTCCTCGTAGGGGATCTCTCGCGACTCGAGGATCGCCTTGAGCGTCGCGCTGAACTGGCAACCCTCTTTGGTGTACACCTTGACCGTTCTCATGGTCGCGAAAGTCTAGTTACCCGGCGTGTCGGGCTCGATCAAGACGGAGGCCGTGGTGCTGCGCTCGATGCGCTTCGGCGAGGCCGATCGCATCCTGCATCTCTACACCCCGCACCGGGGTCGCGCGGGCGCGATCGCCAAGGGCGTGCGCCGCGCGCGCAGCCGCTTCGGCGGACGGCTCGAGCCCTACTTTCGCCTGCATCTCGTGCTATACGACGGCAAGAGCGACCTCATGACCGTCACGAGCGCCGAGACGATCAGCGGGCACCCGCGCCTGCGCGAGCACGCCGCGGCGCTCGATTCCGCGGCCCGCGCGTGCGACGCGGTGTCGCGCCTGTTCGCCACGCCCGAGCCCCATCCCGGCGTGTTCGCGCTCCTCTGCAACGAGCTCGCGCTGCTCGACGCGCAGCCTGCGAAGGCGACGCACGCAAACCAGCTCGCGTTTCGCCTGAAGCTCCTGCTCGCCGCGGGGCTCGCGCCGCAGCTCGCCGGCTGCGCGGTCTGCGGCGAGGCCGATCACCTCACGTCGTTCTCGGGCTCCGCGGGCGGCGTCGTGTGCGGCGCATGCGAGGCGTCGGGCTTCCCGCTCGGTCATGAGGCGCACGAGTTCTTGACCGGGGCGCTGGGCGCGCCGCTCGCCGAAGCGCCCAGCCCGAGCGAGCTCGCGCTGCGCCAAGCGGACCGCGCGATCGCCGAGACCCTCGAGCATCACGCGAACGTTCGACTACGACCGGCGATTCCGGGATAGGATCCGAGCGTGGGGGACAGCACGGTAACGGTGCAGTGGGTCTACGACTTCGCGGAGGGGTCGCGCGAGATGCGCGATCTCCTCGGCGGCAAGGGCGCCAACGTCGCCGAGATGACGCGGATCCTCGGCGCCGATCGCGTGCCGGCGGGCTTCACGATCACGACCGAGGCGTGCGTCACGTACATGAACGCGGGGCGCGAGCTGCCGGCCGGTTTCGACGAGCAGGTCGACGACGCGCTCAAGCGCCTCGAGTCGGCGACGGGCAAGCAGCTCGGCGATCCCGACGACCCGCTGCTCGTGTCCGTGCGCTCCGGCGCGAGGGAGTCCATGCCGGGCATGCTCGACACGGTCCTGAACCTCGGGCTCAACGACCGGTCGGTCGAGGGCCTCGCCGCGCGCACCGAGAACGAGCGCTTCGCCTGGGACAGCTACAGGCGCTTCGTGCAGATGTTCGGCAACGTGGTGCGCGGCATCCCCGGCGAGCGGTTCGAGGCCGAGATCGCCGCCGCGAAGAAGCGTTCCGGCGTCAAGCTCGACACCGAGCTCGGGGTCGGCGACCTGCGCGAGCTGCAGGCCGCGTTCGCCAAGCTCTTCTCGGACGAGACCGGCGAGGACTTCCCGCAGGCGCCGCGCGACCAGCTCGCGCAGGCGATCCGCGCGGTCTTCGACTCGTGGACGGGCAAGCGCGCGGTCGACTACCGCCGCATCAACCGCATCCCCGACGACTGGGGCACCGCGGTCAACGTCCAGCAGATGGTCTTCGGCAACAAGGGCGACACGTCCGGCTCAGGCGTCGCGTTCAGCCGCGACGAGGTCACCGGCGCGCCCGAGCCCTCCGGCGACTTCCTCGTCAACGCGCAGGGCGAGGACGTCGTCTCCGGCGTGCGCAACACGCAGGACATCACCGAGCTGGGCGACGTCATGCCCGAGTCGCACGCGCAGCTCATGGAGATCTTGCGCGAGCTCGAGGCCCACTACAAGGACATGCAGGACACGGAGTTCACGATCGAGGAGGGGCGTCTGTACATGCTGCAGACGCGCAACGCCAAGCGTCCCGCGCAGGCCGGCGTGCGGTTCGCGTGCGACGCGGTCGCCGAGGGCCTGCTGACCAAGGCCGAGGCGATCGACACGATCGACACCGAGAAGCTCGACGCGCTGCTGCACCCGACGTTCGACTCGAGCGTCGACTACGCCGTGCTGGCGCACGGCGTCGCCGCGTCGCCGGGCGCTGCGAAGGGCGAGATCGTCTTCACGGCGGCAGACGCGGTGTCCGCCGCGGAGGACGGCCGGCACGTCATCCTCGTGCGCCCGTTCACCGAGGCCGAGGACGTCGCCGGGTTCTTCGCGGCGCAGGGCATCCTCACCGCCGAGGGCGGCAAGGCGAGCCACGCGGCGCTCGTCGCTCGCGGCATGGGCCGGCCCGCGGTCACCGGCGCGAGCGCGCTCGACATCGACCTCGCCAAGCGCGAGCTGCGCGTAGGGGACACGCTGCTGCGCGAGGGCGACTGCATCGCGATCGACGGCACGACCGGACAGGTCACCGTCGACGACGTGCCGCTCGTGGAGCCGCAGATGGACGAGCACTTCGAGCAGGTGCTGACGTGGTCCGACGAGCTGCGCACGCTCGGCATCCGCGCGAACGCCGATACGCCGGAGGACGCCGAGAAGGCGCGCGCGTTCGGCGCCGAGGGGATCGGCCTTTGCCGTACGGAGCACATGTTCATGGCATCCGACCGCCAGCCGAAGATGCGCGAGATGATCCTCTCGGACACGCTCGAGGGGCGGCGCGCTGCACTCGACGAGCTGCTGCCGCTACAACAGCAGGACTTCGAGGACATCCTCGAGGCCATGGACGGGCTGCCCGTCACCATCCGCCTGCTCGACCCGCCGCTGCACGAGTTCCTGCCGCCCGACGAGGACGACCCCCGCGCTCACGCGCTGCGCGAGGTCAACCCGATGCTCGGCACGCGCGGGTGCCGCCTGGCCATCCTGCACCCCGAGATCTACGAGATGCAGGTGCGAGCGATCATGCGCGCGCAGCGTGCGGTCACCCAGCGCCTGGGCCACCCGCCGCGCCTCGAGGTGATGGTCCCCCTGATCGACTACGAGCGCGAGCTCGAGATCATCGAGGAGCTCATCTTCCGCGTCGCCAACGAGGAGGGCGTCGCCCGCGAGGACTACCTCTGCGGGACGATGATCGAGCTCCCGCGAGCGTGCTTCCTCGCCGACACGATCGCGGAGCACGCGGACTTCTTCTCGTTCGGCACGAACGACCTCACGCAGACGGCGCTGGGCTTCAGCCGCGACGACATCGAGGGCAAGATCCTCGCGCGCTACATCGAGAGCAAGATCTTCGACCGCTCGCCGTTCGAGACGATCGACACGCCCGGCGTCGGGCAGCTCGTGCGGATGGGGGCCTGGCTCGGGCGCAAGACCAAGGTCGAGCTCAAGCTCGGCGTCTGCGGCGAGCACGGCGGCGATCCGGACTCGATCGACTTCTTCCACCACTCCGGCATCGACTACGTCTCGTGCTCGCCGTTCCGGGTCCCGGTCGCCCGCGTCGCGGCTGCGCAAGCCGCGATTCGCGCTACGTAAATCGCGCGCTCCGCGGTACGGCGCCCCGCAAACCGGCGCATCAAGCTAGCAGGACGGTCAAAGTTCGCACCGAACATGCGTCCAAAGTGGTGCTTGATGCGTTTAGTATCTCCAATACTGAGGAAATAGCCAGGTACTGCGGCAACTCGTGTCACGGAACAGACTGGGCTAGGCCTGCCCGAGGGGAGAGGATTTTCATGATCGATCGTATTGAGACGCCGACAAGGACGCCTAGGCGTCGCTTGGCAGGTGGTCTCGCCGGAGTCGTAGTCGTGTGCGCAGCGCTGCTAGGCGGCGCTTCGAATGCTTGGGCGGGTGTGGCGCTTTCGGTGCCGCCGGAGTTCCCCGCCACCGTCGTAGTCGGCACAACGGTGCCGACCACGCTCAGCGTGCGGCACGCCAACGACGGCGGAGAAGCCGGCCTGAATGACACCATCGACCCCGGCACGATCACGCTCGTGCCGAGCTGCGGCTCCGCGCCATCCGGCGGCAATTGCCCGGCAGGCGCCGTGGACCCGAACGTGCTGGTCCCCAGTGGGACCGGTATCGGGCAGGCCGGAACGGCGTGCGCCGCCGTCCCGTTCACGATCACGCAGATCGACGCGGTCATGGGCAAGTACCAGTTCACATGGCCCGGGACGATCACGCTGACGCCCGCGGGGGCGACGCAGGTGTGCATTATCGAGTTCACGTCGGAAGTCCGGCGTGTGCCAGCGATCGACGCGAACGGCGTCTTGGCCGGCTTGCAGACCCGTCAGGCATCGTCGGCTGATGCCACCGCGACCGGCGGCCTGCCCGGATCGGGCACCGGCTCGGACCAGACCACGGTCCTCCAGGGCTCGATTGCGATCCAGACCCAGGTCTCACCGGCGTCGCTAGTGCTCGGCGGATCGTTCTTCGACACGGCGACGATCACGAAGCCCGGCGTCGGGCCGACCCCCACCGGATCGGTGAGGTTCGACGTCTACGGTCCCGGTGCCCCGACGTGCGCCGGCGTGCCGACGTTCACGTCCACCAACCCGCTGAACGCGGCGGGAACGACAGCGGTATCGGCGAACTTCACGCCGACGTCCGCCGGCACGTGGAAGGTCATCGCGACCTACCTCGGCGACGCGAACTACGTGGCCCTCGGGTCGCTCTGCGACGACCCGGCCGAGGCTGTCGTGGTGACGTCAACCCCGCCGCCGCCGCCGCCGCCGCCACCGCCACCGCCACCGCCGCCGCCGCCGCCCCCGCCACCACCGCCGCCGCCGGCACCGCCGTGCACGCCTCCGCCTGGCCCGGCACCCCCGGGTGGCGAGCTGTGCGTGACTCCGCCTGAGGTCTGCACGCCTCCGCCTGGCCCCGCGCCAGCCGGCGGTGAGCTGTGTGCTCGTGGCACGGCAGCGATCAAGGGCACGACCGGCTGCGCCGGCACGGCGTTCCGGGTGGTCGTTCGCGGCCGCCAGATCGAGCGCGTGGTCTTCACGCTCGACGGCAAGGTCATCAGGACGCTCACACGGCCTAACCGCGGCTCGCTGTACGTGCTGCCGGTCAACCCGCGGACGCTGCCGATCGGCGTCCACCGCGTCCTCGCGAGGACGTCGTTCCGTCGCCAGAGCGGGACGCGGGCCAGGACGCTGCGGGTGACGTTCAGCCGCTGCGCACGTAGGGCGACGTCGCCGGCCTTCACCGGCTAGGCGTCAGCCACATCAGTCGCACACCTCGCGCGGGCTTCGGCCCGCGCGAGGTCGTTCCGGGACGCTCGTCCGGACGCCGCGATGGATGTTTCCGCGTCCGATCTTCCATCTGACGGTCCGTTGGGCTACCATCGCGGTTAGTAGCGGCATTTCTGTCTTGTCTACGGAAAGACTCGGCACGTGCCGCCTGAGGGGAGAGTCCATGAATGGCAGGATGGGGTCAGGGGCCCGGCGCGGGATGTGCGTCGCGCCGGTAGCGACGCAGTGCATGGCGGACACCGGGGCGGACCATCGAGTCCTGAGTCGTCGCGCCGTCTACGCGCTCGCCTCAGCGCTGATGCTGTGCGCGCTGTTGTTCGGCGGCGCGTCGACAGCGTGGGCCGGCATTGCCCTCTCGGTCCCTCCTGAGATCCCCCAGACCGTCACGGTCGGCACGACCGTCGCCTCGACGCTGACGGTCACCCACGCCAACAACGGGCAAGAGGAGTCGCTCAGCGACACCCTCGACTCGCTGACCCTCGTTCCGAGCTGCGGCGCGCGGCCGGTCGGGCCCAACTGCCCGACCGCTTCGGTCGACCCCGGGGTGCTGCGGCCCAGCAGCACGGGCCTCGGCGCTCCGAACACGGCCTGTGCCGGCAAGACCTTCCAGTTCAGCCCGATCGACCTGATCCAGGGCAAGTACGCGGTCACGTGGTCCGGCACGATCATCCTCACGCCGACCGGCGCCACGAAGAGCTGCATCATCCAGTTCACGACCGATGTGCTCAAGATGCCGACGAAGGACGCCAACGGCACGACGGCCGGCATACAGACCGATCAGGCATCGGGCGCCGACTCCACCGCTGAAGGCGGGCTTCCCGGCGGCGGCACGGGCTCGGACGAGGCGACGGTCGTCAAGGGCACGATCGGGCTCACGACGCTCGTCAACCCGGACACAATCACCCTCGGCGCGTCCTTCCAGGACACCGCGACGCTGACGCTTCCGTCGATCCCGGGCCTCCCGACCCCGACCGGGACGATGACGTTCACGGTCTACAAGGGCAACAGCTGCACGGTCACGCCGGCGTTCGGGCCGGTGTCCGTGCCGGTGACCGGCCTGTCGACCCAATCGCCGACGTTCACGCCGACGACCGCCGGGACCTACCGCGTCGTCGCCTCCTACAGCGGCGACGTCAACTACGACGCCCAGGGACCGACGGCGTGTCTCGATCCCGCCGAGGACGTCGTGGTCAACCCGAAGCCGGTGACGCTGGCCACGAACGTCAACCCGGACACGATCGTGCTGGGCGGCTCGTTCCAGGACTCGGCGACGCTGAGCGGCCTGATCGCCGGGACGGATCCGACCGGGACGATGACGTTCACGGTCTACAAGGGCAACGACTGCACGGTCGCGCCGGCCTTCGGCCCGGTGACGGTCAACGTGACGGGCGCGACGACGCTGTCGCCGACCTTCACGCCGACGTCCGCGGGCACGTACCGCGTGGTGGCGTCCTACAGCGGCGACGCGAACTACAGCGCGGCCGGCCCGACGGCGTGCTTGGATTCGGCGGAGGACGTCGTCGTCACGCCGAAGCCGGTGACGCTCGCGACGAACGTCAACCCCGACACGATCGTGCTGGGTGGCTCGTTCCAGGACTCGGCGACGCTGAGCGGCCTCGTGACCGGGATCGCCCCGACCGGGACGATGACGTTCACGGTCTACAAGGGCAACGACTGCACGGTGGCGCCGGCGTTCGGCCCGGTCACCGTGGCGGTGTCGAGCGCGACGACCCTCTCGCCGACCTTCACCCCGACGTCTGCGGGCACGTACCGCGTGGTCGCGTCCTACAGCGGCGACTCGAACTACGGCTCGGCGGGCCCGACGGCCTGCCTGGATCCCGCCGAGGACGTCGTCGTCACTCCCAAGCCGGTGACGCTCGCGACGAACGTCAACCCGGACACGATCGTGCTCGGTGGCTCGTTCCAGGACTCGGCGACGCTCAGCGGCCTCGTGACCGGGATCGCCCCGACCGGGACGATGACGTTCACGGTCTACAAAGGCAACGACTGCACGGTGGCCCCGGCCTTCGGCCCGGTCACCGTGGCGGTCTCGAGCGCCACGACCCTCTCGCCGACCTTCACCCCGACGTCCGCGGGCACCTACCGCGTCGTCGCGTCCTACAGCGGCGACGCGAACTACGGCGCCGCGGGCCCGACGACCTGCCTGGATCCGGCCGAGGACGTGCTCGTCAACCCGAAGCCCGTGACGCTCGCCACGAACGTCAACCCGGACACGATCGTGCTGGGCGCCTCCTTCCAGGACTCCGCGACGCTCAGCGGCCTCGTCGCCGGGACGGATCCGACCGGGACGATGACGTTCACGGTCTACAAGGGCAACGACTGCACGGTCGCGCCGGCCTTCGGCCCGGTGACCGTGGCGGTCACGGGCGCGACGACGCTGTCGCCGACCTTCACGCCGACGTCCGCGGGCACGTACCGCGTGGTCGCGTCCTACAGCGGCGACGCGAACTACAGTTCCGCGGGCCCGACGGCCTGCCTGGATTCGGCGGAGGACGTCGTCGTCCCGCCGAAGCCGGTGACCTTGACGACGAACGTCAACCCGGACACGATCGTGCTGGGCAGCTCGTTCCAGGACTCGGCGACGCTCAGCGGCCTGGTCGCCGGCACGCCGCCGACCGGGACGATGACGTTCACGGTCTACAAGGGCAACGACTGCACCGTGACGCCGGCCTTCGGCCCCGTGACGGTGAACGTCACGGGCGCTACGACGCTGTCGCCGACGTTCACGCCGACGACCGCGGGGACGTACCGCGTCGTCGCCTCGTACAGCGGCGACTCGAACTACACCTCGGCGGGCCCGACGGCATGTCTGGATTCGGCGGAGGACGTCGTCGTCACGCCCAAGCCGGTCACGCTGGCGACGAACGTCAACCCGGACACGATCGTGCTGGGCGGCTCGTTCCAGGACTCCGCGACGCTCAGCGGCCTCGTCGCCGGCACGCCGCCGACCGGGACGATGACGTTCACGGTCTACAAGGGCGACGACTGCACGGTCGCGCCGGCCTTCGGCCCGGTGAACGTGACGGTCACGAGCGCGACGACGCAGTCGCCGACGTTCACGCCGACCACCGCGGGCACCTACCGCGTCGTCGCGTCCTACAGCGGCGACTCGAACTACGGCTCGGCGGGCCCGACGGCATGTCTGGATCCCGCCGAGGACGTCGTCGTGACTCCGAAGCCGGTGGCGCTGGCGACGAACGTCAACCCCGACACGATCGTCCTGGGCGGCTCGTTCCAGGACTCCGCGACGCTCAGCGGCCTGGTCGCGGGCACGCCGCCGACGGGCACGATGACGTTCACGGTCTACAAGGGCAACGACTGCACGGTCGCGCCGGCGTTCGGCCCGGTCACCGTGGCGGTGTCGAGCGCGACGACGCTGTCGCCGACGTTCACGCCGACGTCCGCGGGCACGTACCGCGTGGTCGCGTCCTACAGCGGCGACTCGAACTACGGCGCCGCGGGCCCGACGGCGTGTCTGGATCCCGCGGAGGATGTGCTCGTCACTCCGAAGCCCGTGACGCTGGCGACGAACGTCAACCCGGACACGATCACGCTCGGCGGGTCCTTCCAGGACTCGGCCACCCTGTCGGGGCTCATCGCCGGGATCGCCCCGACCGGGACGATGACGTTCACGGTCTACAAGGGCAACGACTGCACGATCGCGCCGGCGTTCGGCCCGGTCACCGTCGCGGTCTCGTCGGCGACGACGCTGTCGCCGACCTTCACGCCGACGTCCGCCGGCACGTACCGCGTCGTGGCGTCCTACAGCGGCGACGGCAACTACAGCGCCGCCGGCCCGACCGCGTGCCTGGACTCGGCGGAGGACGTCGTCGTCCCGCCGAAGCCGGTGACGCTCGCGACGAACGTCAACCCGGACACGATCACGCTCGGCGGCTCGTTCCAGGACTCCGCGACGCTCAGCGGCCTGGTCGCCGGCATCGCCCCCTCGGGGACGATGACCTTCACCGTCTACAAGGGCAACGACTGCACCGTCTCGCCGGCGTTCGGCCCCGTCACCGTGGCCGTCTCGAGCGCGACGACGCTGTCGCCGACCTTCACTCCGACGAGCACGGGCACGTATCGCGTCGTGGCGTCCTACAGCGGCGACTCCAACTACGGCGCGGCCGGCCCGACGGCCTGCCTGGACCCGGCCGAGGACGTCCTCGTCAACCCGAAGGCCGTCACGCTGACGACGAACGTCAACCCGGACACGATCACGCTCGGTGGCTCGTTCCAGGACTCCGCGACGCTCAGCGGCCTCGTCACGGGCACCCCGCCGACGGGCACGATGACCTTCACGGTCTACAAGGGCAACGACTGCACGGTCGCGCCGGCGTTCGGCCCGGTCAGCGTCAACGTCTCCGGTGAGACGACGCTCTCGCCGACGTTCACGCCGACGTCCGCGGGCACCTATCGCGTGGTCGCGTCCTACAGCGGCGACTCGAACTACAACTCGGCGGGCCCGACGGCATGCCTGGATCCAGCGGAGGACGTGGTCGTCAACCCGAAGCCGGTGACGCTGGCGACGAACGTCAACCCGGACACGATCGTGCTGGGCGGCTCGTTCCAGGACTCCGCGACGCTCAGCGGGCTGGTGACCGGGATCGCGCCGACCGGGACGATGACGTTCACGGTCTTCAAGGGCGACAACTGCACGATCGCCCCGGCGTTCGGGCCCGTCACCGTGAACGTGTCCAGCGCGACGACGCTGTCGCCGACCTTCACGCCGACCTCCGTCGGCACCTACCGCGTCGTCGCGTCGTACAGCGGCGACGGCAACTACCCGGCCGCGGGCCCGACGGCCTGCCTCGATCCGGCGGAGGACGTGCTCGTCACGCCGAAGCCGGTCACGCTGTCGACCAGCGTCAACCCGGACACGATGGTGCTCGGCGGCTCGTTCCAGGACTCGGCGACGCTGTCGGGCCTCGCGCCCGGCGTCGCGCCCGGCGGGACGATGACCTTCACCGTCTACAAGGGCAACGACTGCACGGTCGCGCCGGCGTTCGGCCCGGTCAACGTCGCGGTGACCGGCGCCACGACGCTATCGCCGGTCTGGACTCCCACCACGACGGGCACCTATCGCGTGGTCGCGTCCTACAGCGGCGACACGAACTACCCGGCGACGGGCCCGACGGCCTGCCTGGACCCGGCGGAGGACGTCGTCGTCGCGGGCAAGCTCGTGACGCTCACAACCGACGTCGATCCGGACACGATGGTGCTCGGCGGCACGTTCCAGGACTCGGCGACGCTGTCCGGCCTGATCGCCGGAACGCCGCCGACCGGCACGATGACGTTCACGGTCTGGAAGAACGACACGTGCACCGGCTCGCCGGCGTTCGGCCCGGTCACGGTCAACGTCACGAGCGCGACCACGCTGTCGCCGGTCTGGACGCCGACCTCGACGGGCACGTATCGCGTGGTCGCGTCCTACAGCGGCGACCTGAACTACACGGCCGCCGGGCCGACCTCCTGCCTCGACCCTGCCGAGGACGTCGTCGTCACCCCGAAGGCGGTCTCGCTCACGACCGACGTCGACCCGGACACGATCGTGCTCGGCCAGACGTTCCAGGACTCCGCGACGCTGTCGGGCCTCGTGCCCGGCGTCGCGCCCAGCGGCACGATGACGTTCACCGTGTGGAAGAACGACACGTGCACCGGCACGCCGGCCTTCGGCCCGGCCAGCGTCCCGGTGACGAGCGCCACGACGCTGTCGCCGATCTGGATGCCGGCCACGACCGGGACCTACCGCGTCGTCGCGTCGTACACCGGCGACGGCAACTACGGCTCCGCCGGCCCGACCGCGTGCCTGGATCCCGCCGAGGACGTCGTCGTCACTCCGAAGGCCGTCACGCTCGCGACCGACGTCGATCCGGACACGATCGTGCTCGGCCAGACGTTCCAGGACTCCGCGACGCTGTCCGGGCTCGTGGCGGGCACGCCTCCGACCGGCACGATGACGTTCACGGTCTTCAAGGGCGACACCTGCACGATCGCCCCGGCGTTCGGGCCCGTCACCGTGAACGTGACCGGCGCGACGACGCTGTCGCCGATCTGGACGCCGACGTCGACGGGCACCTATCGCGTGGTCGCCTCCTACAGCGGCGACTCGAACTACAGCGCGGTCGGCCCGACCGCATGCCTGGATGACGCCGAGGACGTCGTGGTGACGGCGAAGCCGCTCGCGCTCACGACCTCGGTCAACCCGGACAACATCACGCTCGGCGACACGTTCCGCGACCAGGCGACCCTGACCGGCCTCGTGGCCGGCGTGGCGCCCGGCGGGACGATGACGTTCACCGTCTGGGGCCCGAACAACAACAGCTGCACGGGTACGCCGGCGTTCGGCCCGGTGAACGTCGCGGTCAGCTCGGGCACGACGCTGTCGCCGATCTTCACGCCGACGCTGCCGGGTCGCTACCGCGTGGTCGCGTCCTACAGCGGCGACACGAACTACCCGGCGACCGGGCCGACCGCGTGCCTGGATCCGGAGGAGGACGTCGTCGTCGGCCCGAAGGCCGTCCAGCTCACGACGCTGGTCAACCCCGACACGATCACGCTGGGCGGGACGTTCCGCGACACCGCGACGCTGTCCGGCCTGGTCGCCGGAACGCCGCCGACCGGCACGATGACGTTCACGGTCTACGGCCCGAACAACAACACCTGCACGGGCTCCCCGGCATTCGGCCCGGTGGACGTCGCGGTGACGTCGGCCACGACGCTGTCGCCGGTGTTCATGCCGTCGGTCACCGGCCGCTACCGGGTGGTCGCGGCCTACAGCGGCGACTCGCACTACAACGCCGCCGGCCCGACCGCGTGCCTGGATGACGCGGAGGACGTGGTCGTCAGCCCGAAGGCGCTGACGCTGACGACGAACGTCAACCCGGACGCGATCGCGCTGGGCGACTCCTTCCGCGACACGGCGACGCTGACCGGCATCGAGGCGGGGACGCCGCCGACCGGCACGATGACGTTCACCGTCTACAAGAACGACACGTGCACCGGCGTGCCGGCGTTCGGCCCGAGCAATGTGGCCGTGACCGGCGCGACGACGCTCTCGCCGTCGTACACGCCGACGTCGAGCGGGACCTACCGCGTGGTCGCGTCCTACAGCGGCGACGCGAACTACGCCGCGGCCGGCCCGACCGCCTGCCTCGACCCGGCGGAGGACGTCGTCGTCGGCCCGAAGCCGGTGACGCTCACGACGGACGTCGATCCGGACGAGATCGTCATCGGGCAGACGTTCCGCGACACGGCGACGCTCTCGGGCCTCAACCCGGGCACCCCGCCCACCGGGACGATGACGTTCACGGTCTACGGCCCGAACAACAACACGTGCACCGGCGCACCGGCGTTCGGCCCGGTCAACGTGACGGTGACGGGCGCGACGACGCAGTCGCCGGCGTTCCTGCCGACGATCGTCGGGCGCTATCGCGTGGTCGCCTCCTACAGCGGCGACGGAAGCTACCCGGCCGTCGGGCCGACCGCGTGCCTCGATCCCGAGGAGGACGTCGTCGTCAAGCGCAACCTCGACATCGCGACGCTCGTCTCACCGGACTCGATCTCGCTCGGCGGGTCCTTCCGGGATACCGCGACGATCTCGGGCATGGGCGCGGGCGAGCCCGCCCCGACCGGGACCGTGCGCTTCGACGTCTACGGGCCCGACAACGTCAACTGCACGGGGGCGACCGCGTTCGCGCCGAGCACCGTGACGCTGACGGGCGCCGGGACGACGGCGATCTCGGGCGAGTTCACGCCGACCGCGCTCGGCACGTACCGCGTCATCGCGACGTACAGCGGCGACGCGAACTACAACGGCCGGACGACGAGCTGCCAGGATCCGCTCGAGGACGTGCTGGTAGGCAAGGCGACGCTGCAGATCGCCACGCAGGTCTCGCCGCAGGCGATCACGCTGGGCGCGTCGTTCCACGACACGGCGACGATCTCCGGCAAGCCCGCGGGCCTGCCGACGCCGATCGGCACGGTGCGCTTCGACGTGTACGGCCCCGACGACACGACCTGCACCGGCACGAGGCGGTTCACGTCGGTGAACGCGCTGAACGCGGCGGGCACCACCGCGGTGTCCGACGACTTCACGCCGACGCTCGTGGGCACCTACCGCGTGATCGCCACGTACAGCGGCGACGCGAACTACGCATCGATGACGACGCGTTGCGACGACCCGCTCGAGGCTGTCGTCGTGTCGCCGCCGGCGCTGCAGCCGCCTCCGCCGCCGCCGCCTCCGCCACCACCGCCGCCGCCTCCGCCACCGGTTCAGCCGCCGCCACCACCGCCTCCGCCCGCGGCGGCCGTGCAGCCGGCTGCGGTCGTGTGCACGCCTCCGCCAGGGCCGGCTCCGGCCGGCGGGGTGCTGTGCTCGCGCGGCAGCGCGACGGTGCGCGGCAAGTCCGGATGCCAGGGCACGCCGTTCACCGTCGTCGTCAGCGGGCGGGAGATCGAGCAGGTGATCTTCTCGCAGGACGGCAAGCTCATGAAGGTGCTGACCGCGCCGAACAGCGGGCTCCGCTGGACGTTCCCGGTCAACCCGAGGCAGTTCCCGTTCGGCCGCCATCGCGTGCTGGCGCGGATCATCTTCCGCACCCAGAGCGGGACGCGAACGCGGACGCTGCGCGTCGTGTTCAGCCGCTGCGCGCGCCGATCCATCTCGCCGGTGTTCACCGGCTAGCCGGATACCGTGGCGAATAACGGCGGTCACACCGCCGTTATTCGCCACACCCCCTCAGTCGACGAGCAGGACGGCCTTGCCGGCGATCCGGCGCGCGAGCAGCGCGTCGATCGCCGGGCCGGGGTCGCGCCAGGAACCCTCGAAGTCGATCTGGCAGTCCAGCTCGCCCGCGGCGACGAGCGCCGCCAGGCGCCCGAGGTCCTGCGTCGCGGTGCCCGTGCGCTCGACCTCCTCGAAGACGAAGAGCCCGCGCAGGACGGCGCCGGGCGCGCGCCCGAACAGCGCCCGGGCCCCGAAGCTCACGGGCGACGGATCGCTCGACGCGTAGGACACGACCGTTCCGCGTCCCGCGACGAGGCCGATCGCCGCGGACAGGCTCGCGCCGCCGACGCCCTCGAGGATCGCGTCGAACTCGCCGGCGCCTTCGAGATCGAACAGGACGTCGCTGGCGCCGAGCTCGATCAGCCCGCGGCCGCGCTCCTCGTTGCGCGAGACGCCGGTGACGTGCGCGCCGGCCCGCGCGGCAAGCTGGACGGCGAAGCGCCCGACGCCGCCGCTCGCGCCCGTGACGAGCACGCGCTTGCCGAGCACGAAGCCCGCGATCTCCAGCGCGCGCAGCGCCGTGACGCCCGCGACGGGCAGCGTCGCCGCCTGCGCGAAGCTGACGTCGGCGGGGAGCTCGGCGAGGAGGTCGGTCCGCAGCGCGATGAGCTGCGCCCACGCGCCGCCGCGGCCCGAGATGCCGACGACCCGCGCGCCCTCGGGCGGGCCGCTGCCGTCGCCGGCCGCCCGCTCGACCACGCCGGCGACGTCCCAGCCGGGGACCTTGCCTGCGGGCGTGTCGGCCAGCCGGCGCGTCTCGCCGCGGTTCAGCGAGAAGGCGCGCACGGCGATCAGCGCCTCGTATGGCAGCGGCTGCGGATCGTCGACCTCGCTGAGCGCGACGTGCGGCGGATCCGGTGTGGCGGTCAGCGCGAGCATCGTGTCTCGCGCCCGATCGTAGTCGCGGGCGGGCCGGCTACGGGGTGCTCTGCGAGCTCTTGAGCTGCTGGACGTCGCGGGCGAGGTCGTCGATGCGGCTCGAGAGCGTGTCGATCGCGTCCTGGGTGCCGCTCGACGCGGCGCCCGCGACGGGAGGTCCTCCACGGCCGCCTCGAGGTCGTCGATGCGGCCCGCGAGCGCCGCCGTGTCGCCGCCGCCGCTCGCGGTGTCGCCCGTCCGCAGGTCCTGGACCTGGCGGCTGAGGCGGTCGACCCGGTTCTCGATCTGCGAGACGCGCTCGTCGCTTGCCAGGCCGGTGGCCGAGCCGCCGCGGCCGCGCGGACGTGTCGTCGTCGACCACCGCGTAGATCGCGACGGCGAGCGCGGCGAGCGCCACGAGGCCGATGATGAGAAGCCATGTGCGCAGCGAGTCGATCGCGTCCTCGAGGCGCAGCAGGATGACGTTCGGATCGACCACGGGCTCCACGATGCGCTCCTGGATGACCGGCGCGGGGCGCACCACGCGCTCCTCCACGACCGGCTCGACGACAGGGGCGGTTCGCGGGCGGCGAAGCGGCTCGGTGGGGCGATCCGGTGGCGGGGGCGTCGACATGTTCTGAGAAGTGTTCCCAGCGACCCCCGCGCCCAACCCCGCTGTCGCCGTGCCGGTCGACGCTGCGCCCAAGCCCCTCGCCGCCGTGCCGGTCGACGCGGCTGCGAGAATCGACGCATGGACGCCGCCACCGCACCGGGCACCGTCGCGGAGCGCTTCGCCGCGCGCCGTCAGGCGTGGGAGGAGCAGCAGCTCTCGCCGCTCGCCGCGCGCTCGTACCCGGCGCGCCGCGCCGTCGAGGAGCCCGACTGCGCGCTGCGTACGCCGCTTCAGCGCGACCGCGACCGGATCGTGCACTCCAAGGCGTTCCGGCGCCTGAAGCACAAGACGCAGGTGTTCGTCGCGCCCGAGGGCGACCACTACCGCACGCGCATGACCCACACGCTCGAGGTCACGCAGATCGCCCGGACCGTCGCGCGCGCGCTGGGCCTCAACGAGGACCTCACGGAGGCGGTCGGCCTCGGGCACGACCTCGGCCACCCGCCGTTCGGCCACATCGGCGAGGCGGTCATCGACGGCTGCCTGCGCGAGCGCTTCGGCTCGGGCTTTCGCCACTACGAGCAGTCGCTGCGGATCGTCGACGTGCTCGAGCGCGGTGGGGCCGGGCTGAACCTCTGCGCGAGCGTGCGCGACGGGATCCTGTGCCACTCCGGCCGGGCGCCGCAGCCGGCGACGCTCGAGGGCAAGATCGTGCGGATCGTCGATCGCGTCGCCTACATCAACCACGACATCGACGACGCGCTGCGCGCCGGCGTGCTCGACGTCGCGTCGCTGCCGGGCGACGCGATCGCCGTCCTCGGCGCGACGGGCTCCGCGCGCATCGACGCGCTCGTGCACGACCTCGTCGAGATGTCCGAGGAGGCCGGCGACATCGTGCAGGGCGAGCAGGCCGGCGCCGCGATGGCGCAGCTGCGGGCGTTCATGTTCGAGCGCGTCTACCTCGGCGACGCCGCTCGCCAGGAGCACTCGCGCATCGAGCGGGTCCTGCGGACGCTGTTTGCGCACTACGCGTCGGATCCCGCGCTGCTGCCCGACGGCGGCGGCGCGCCCGGCGCCGATCACGCGCAGCGGATCACCGACTACCTGGCCGGGATGACCGACCGCTACGCCGTGCGCGCGTTCAGCGCGCTGAGCGTCCCGGCCTCGTTCGCGTTGTAGATGGCCCTCTACACGCAGGAATCCAAGGAGCGGGTCCGCGACAGCGTCGACATGGTCGACCTCGTCTCGTCGCGCACGGAGCTGCGGCGCGCCGGCCCCAACCGCATGACGGGCCTGTGCCCGTTTCACGACGAGCGGACCCCGTCGTTCGGGATCAACCCGGTGGAGAAGGTCTACTACTGCTTCGGCTGCCAGGCCTCGGGCGACGCCTTCACGTTCGTCATGGAGACCGAGGGCGTGGACTTCAAGGGCGCGCTCGAGCTGCTCGCCGACCGCTTCAACGTCGCGCTCGAGCTCGAGGCGGAGGACCCGCGGGCGGCGGAGCAGCGCAAGCGCCTGGAGCGGCTGATGGAGCTGCTCGAGCGCACGGCGACGTTCTACGTGCGCCAGCTGTGGGAGTCGCGCGAGGCCGAGCGGGCACGGGCGTACCTCGCCGCGCGCGGCCTGGAGGAGGTCACGCTGCGCGAGTTTCGCGTCGGCTACGCGCCGAGCGCGTGGGACACCGTCATGAAGGCGTCGCTGCGCGCCGGCTTCAAGGCGAAGGAGCTCTACGACGCCGGGCTCTCGCAGGGCAACGAGCGCAGCGGGCGCAAGTACGACCGCTTCCGCTCGCAGATCATCTTCCCGCTCGCGGACCCGCGCGGGCGCGTGCGCGGCTTCGCCGGGCGCACGCTCGGCGGCGAGGACGACCGCAGGCCGAAGTACGTCAACAGCCCCGAGGGCGACCTCTTCCACAAGGGCCGCCAGCTGTTCGCGGCGGACCTCGCGCGCTCGGCCTCCGCGAAGGCCGGCTTCGTCGTCGCGGCCGAGGGCTACACGGACGTCATCGCGATGCACCAGGTCGGGGTGCGCAACACCGTCGGGATCATGGGCACGGCGCTGACCGACGACCAGATCTCCGAGCTGCAGCGCCTCGCGCCCGAGGTGCGCCTCGCGCTGGACGCCGACAACGCCGGCAAGGAAGCCATGCTGCGCGCCGCGCGCCTGGCGGGCGGGCGCAACCCGCCGCTGCGCCTGCGCGTCGTCTCGCTGCCGCCGGGCGAGGACCCCGCGGACCTCGTCAAGCGCACGGGCGGCGACGAGATCCAGCGGCGCGTGAGCGAGTCCGTCGCGTTCATCCGCTTCCGGGTGCTGCGGGCGCTCGAGACGGGCGACCTCGCTTCAGCCGAGGGTCGCGATCGCGTGATCGACGAGCTCGGCGGCGTCTTGCTGCCGATGGGCCCGAGCGCCGAGCGCGAGGAGCTGCGGCGGATCGCCGCTGACCGGCTCGACATGTCGCCCGAGCTGCTCGAGCAGCGGTTGCCGCGCGGCGGTGGCGCCGGCGGCGGCGCCCAGCCGCGCGGGGCCGCGGAGCCGCGCGGCGGCGGCCAGCAGGGTGGGGGCTCCGGCGCGCAGGGCGCCGGCCCGGACGGCGGCGCCTCGCGCGACACGCCGGCCGGTGGGCGCGACGGCGCTGCGATGGGGCGCCGTGAGCCGACCGAGCGGTCGTTTCTCGCGCTCTGCATCGCACTGCCGAAGCTCGGGGCGCCGGCGCTCGCCGCGCTCGATCTCGAAGCCGACCTCTCGAGCGCGTTCACGCGCCGCGCCGCGGAGCATCTGCGCGGGCACCTCGACGCGCCGACCGCGGGGCTCGCCGACGACGACCCGCTGCTGCCGTTCATGCGCGAGCTCGCGGTCGGCGATGCCCGCACGGCGAGTGCGACGGCCGCGGCGTTCGAGATCGAGCGCCTGCAGCTCAGCCTCGCGCGGCTGGACCGCGAGATCGCCGCCGCGCGCGTCGCGGCGACGGGCGACATCTCCGAGCTCAAGCGGCGCCACACCGTGATGGCGGGCGCATTGAAGGACGCCTTGGACGAGGCGATGTACGGCGGCGGCCGAAGCGCCTGAAACCTGATCGCTGCGGCGAACCCGCGCGTAGGACTCATGTGATCGCTAGGATCGGCCGACAAGGATGAGTAATGGAACGCCACGGTGGAGGGGAACGATGTTGACGCGCGCCCGAACTGCGCTGCTTGGAGCGCTCGCGCTCGTTGCCGTCGCGATGCCCGTCGCCGGAGCGCAAGCCGCGGTGGCCCCGATCGGGCCCGACCCGATGGAGAACCTCGTCGAGCCCGGCCAGGCCGTGACGCTGTCGGACGAGGCGAAGATCACGCGCTGGGCGCACGCGACCGAGACCGAGCCGATCCGCGTGGCTCCAAGCGTCTCGGCGGCCTCGATCACCCGCCTGCGCTACGAGACCGAGGACAAGCTTCCCGAGGTCTACCTCGTGCTCGAGGGCAAGGTCGACGCCGCCGGCGACCAGTGGCTTCATATCCGCATCCCGATGAAGCCCAACGGCCGTACGGGCTGGGTGCCGGCCGACATGCTCAGCCAGCTCTACGTGGTGCGCACGCAGCTGACGATCTCCACGCGCGCCAAGAAGGCGACGCTGCGCAAGAACGGGCGCGTCGTCTGGTCGGCGCCGGTCGGCGTCGGCAAGGCCGGCACGCCGACGCCCAGGGGCAGCTTCTGGATTCGCGAGCTGCTGAAGGGCGGTGGCGGCGTCTACGGCCCGTGGGCGTTCGGGACGAGCGCGTACTCGAATATCCGCGAGTGGCGCGGAGCCCCCGTCGTCGGCATCCACGGCACCAACCAGCCCGGCCTGATCCCCGGCGCCCCGTCGCACGGCTGCGTGCGCGTGCGCAACAACAAGATCAGCCAGCTCGTGCGGCTCATGCCGATCGGCACGCCGGTCCGCATCGTCTGATCGCTCGGTTGCGGCTAGCCACCGCGCGGCGATCGGCTCTACACTGCCTGGACGGCGCCCGCAACGGCGCCGTCGATGGGTGCGCGATCCCCTGTGATGTAACGGCAGCATACTTGACTGTTAATCAAGGCGTGGTGGTTCGAATCCACCCGGGGGAGTGAAGTCGGCGGACGCGACGAGCGCCGCCGGGCAGGCGACGGCGCCGCGTGCGCGAGCCTTGCTCGCATCCGCCGCAGGCGCTAGGTTGGGCGCATGGGCTGCCAGGGAGGGCGGGGGTCGTCGGCGTGCGCGCTCAGCGCGCTGCTCGTCTGCGCCTTCGCGTGGGCTGCCCCCGCGAACGCGAGCACGATCACGGTCGACGACGTCCGGGTGGGCGAGTCCGGCAGCGCGACGTTCACGCTGACGCGTGCCGCGTCGTTCCTGGCGGGATCGACGACCGTCGCGTTTCGCACGAGCGACGCGTCGGCCGCGGCGCCCGCCGACTACGTCGCCGCGAGCGGGTCGCGCTCGTTCGGATCGTCGGTGTTCGGTGAGACGCAGACCCAGCAGGTCTCCGTCCCGATTCAGGGCGACGCCCTGGACGAGGCGGACGAGGCGTTTCGCCTCGTGATCTCGGGAGCGGAGGTCATCGACTCCGAGGCGGTCGCGACCATCGCCGACGACGATCCGCAGCCTTCGCTGGCGGTCGCCGACAGCGCGCCGGTCCCCGAGGGCGCGAAGGCGTCGTTCGCCGTGCGGCTGTCGGCGGCGAGCGGCCGCGCGGTCGCCGTCGCCTATGCGACCGCCGACGCCGGCGCGACGGCCGGCCAGGACTACACGGCGCGGTCCGGCACGCTCGTGCTGCCGGCGGGCACGACGCAGGCTCAGGTCGACGTCGCGATCCTCGACGACAGCGCCGACGAGCCCGCGGAGGGCTTCGAGCTGCGGCTCTCGGCGCCCGTTGCCGCAAGCCTTGCCGACGCGGTCGCGACGGCGACGATTCTCGACAACGACGAGCCGCCCGCACCGCCGGCGCCCGCCACCACGACGGGCAGCGGCTCGCAGCCGTCGGGCTCGTCGGCGCCGAAGCCGGCGACCGGCGGCCCCGCCGCTCCGGCGACCGGCAGCTCGACGGCACGGACCTCGCTGGGGCTGTCCAGCCCGCGCCTGCGGCGCCCTTCGACGGTCCTCGTGACGCTGTCGTGCCCCGCGAGCGCGGGCCGCTGCAGCGGCCGCATCACGCTGTTCAGCGTTCCCAACGCGCGTTCGAAGATCAAGGCGCTGCGCCGCGAGCGCAAGCTCGGCCGCGTCGCGTTCTCGGTGGCGGGCGGCCGGTCGCAGACGCTCGCGATGCCCCTCGGCCGCAGCGATCGGGCGCTGCTGCAGCGCACCGGGCGCATGCGGGTGCGCGCCTACGCCACCACGCAGGACTCCGCCGGGCGGACGGGCGTTCGCAGCATCAGCGGGACGCTGATCGCGCGGACGGCCCACTCGAGCCCGAGCGGCGGCTAGTACCCCGGCCGGCGAGCGGCGCCCGAGCCGCGGCTAAACGCGCCGGTCTGACCCCGCTCGGCGAGCGGAGCCCGAACGCCGGCTGGCAGCGCGGGGCGGGCCCCGCTCGGCGAGCGCTTCGACGAGCTCGGCTGCGCGCGTCGGGCCGTCGTTCGCGGCCGCCCACGCCTGGAGCTCGCGGGCACGCGCGCGCAGGGCCGGCCGCGCGAGCGCGCGGCCGACCGCGAGCCGCAGGCCGCGCTCGCCGACCATCCTGCGCGGCAGGCGCACGCCGACGCCCGCCCAGTCGACGCGCGCGGCGTTCTCGTTCATGTCCCCGGCCGCCGGCACGATGACGACCGCGCAGCCGCGCTCGAGCGCCCGCGCGACCGTGCCGTGCCCGCCGTGGCAGACGACGAGCTCGCACGCCGCCATCGCTCGCGAGTACGACAGCCACTCGACCAGCCGGGCGTTCGGCGGGATCTCGAAGGGCGGGTCGGGCAGGCTGCGGTTCGACGACGCGAGCACCCGCACCGGCAGCGTGGCGAGGCCCGCGAGCGTCGCGCGCAGCAGGCGCTGCTGCGCGTCCTGCGAGGTCGACGGCGCGACGAGCACGAGCGGGTCGTCGCCTGGTGGCGGCTCGGCGTCGGCGCCCGGCGGCTCCCACAACAGCGGCCCGACGGTGTGCGTCGCGGGCGGCAGCGGCCGCGGGTACTCGAGCTGCGGGAACGTCGCCACGAGGCAGAGCTGCTCGCTGATGCCGCCGTGCACGCGCGCGAGGGGCTTGAGGCCGAGCCGCCCGCGCGTCTCGTTGAGCTCGGCGCGCCCGAGCTCGAGGCCGCGCCGCAGCAGCGGGTCGAAGCCGCGCCAGAGGGCGCGGCCGGCGGCCGTGCGCGGCAGGCGCGCGCCGCTGGAGTACGGCGCGCTGCCGGGCGGCGTGCGCGGGTCGACGTGCGGGACGAGCGTCGCGACCGGCACGCCATGCAGCTCGCCGGCGAGCGCGGGGGCGAGCGTGAGGATGTCCGCGACGATCGCGTCGGGCGCGACGCGCATGACGAGCGGGGACGTGTCGTGCGTCGCCCGCTCGACGGCCTCATACGGCGTCAGCGGGCGGTCTTCGGTGGGGAAGACCGGGTACTCCGGCGCGGCGGCGAACGTCATGCCGTGCGCCTCGACGTCGCGCTGCCAGCGCGTCCAGGTCTGCAGCGTGACGTCGTGGCCGCGGCCGGCGAGCGCGCGGCCGAGCGCGATCATCGGAAACGCGTGGCCCGGATCGCCGAACGCCCCGAGCAGGAGCTTCATCGAGCGCTCAGCCTGGATCCACCGCGCCTCGCGGCGAATCCCAGCCGCCGATCACGGCCCAGCGCCGATCGGCGGCTTTCGAAGGGGTCCACCCTACGGGTGCGCCGCCGATCGACCCTGGACCGCGCCGGCAGCAGGGATTCATCCACGATTCGCGGTGGATCCAGGCTCAGCTCGCGAGCTCCGCGAGCTGGCGCAGCTGCGCGAGGCGCTCGTCGCGCGTGAAGGCCAGCGGGCTGACCCCGAGCGTCCCGACACCGGCCTCGCGGTACACCGCGAGGCGATCGCGCACGTGCTCGGCTGGGCCGACCAGCGCGACGCTGTCGATGAGCTCGTCGCTCAGGCGCGCGGCGGCCTCGTCGCGCTTGCCGTCGAGGTAGAGGTCCTGCACGTCGCGCGCCTCGTCCTCGAAGCCGTAGCGACACACGAGCGCGTTGTAGAAGTTCTGCTCGCGCGAGCCCATCCCGCCGACGTACAGCGCGACGAGCGGCCGCACGAGGTCGCGGCCGGCGTCGATGTCGTCGGTGATGGCGACGTACACCGTCGGCGCGATGTCGAAGCCGTCGAGCGAGCGGCCGCTGCGGGCGGCGCCCTCCTCGAGCAGCGTGCGCGACTCGGCGACGTGCTCGGGGGAGAAGAGCGTCGGGATCCAGCCGTCGGCGATCTCGCCCGCAAGGCGGGTGTTGTTCGGGCCGATCGCGGCGAGGTAGATCGGGATCTCGTCCTGGACGGGGGAGATCGTGAGCTTCAGCGCCTTGCCGGGGCCGTCGGGCAGCGGCAGCGTCAGCGTCTCGCCTTCGAACTGCAGGCGCTCGCGGCGCAGCGCCTTGCGGACGACCGCGACGTACTCGCGGGTGCGCTGCATCTGCTTGCCGAAGCGCTGGCCGTGCCAGCCCTCGGCGACCTGCGGCCCGGACGAGCCGATGCCGAGCAGCATCCGGCCGCCGGAGAGCTGGTCGATCGTCGCGGCGGTCATCGCGGTCATCGCGGCGCTGCGGCCGGGCATCTGGAAGATCGCCGAGCCGAGCTTGATCGTCGAGGTCAGGCCGGCGAGCCAGCCGAGCACCGTCGCGGCGTCGGAGCCGTACGCCTCGGCGGCCCAGACGGAGTCGAATCCGAGCCGCTCGGCCTCCTGGACGATGGCGCGCTGATCGTCGGACGACAGCCCGAGACCCCAGTAGCCGATGTGGACTCCGAGCTTCATATGAGCTTCATCTTGCAAGATACCTTTCATATCCAGGGATTCAGTTGTGCCGAGCGACGGCCTCCCATACGGTGGCCGAGCCCTGACGAACGGAGAGAGCACCCTATGACAACGCCTCGCGACCAAGCCCTGGCCGATCTTCGCCAGTCGATCGACACCTTGCCCGAGCGTACGCGCCGGGCGATGCTCGCTGGCCTCGGCAACAACACCGTGATCACGGGTGCGTTCAGCGACGGCGGCAACGGCGTGTGCCCGATGCTCGCCGCGCATCGCGAAGGCACGCGTGGACGGTGCATGGGCTTCCCCGAGGCGTGGGACCGCTTCACCGGCGTCTACGGCCGCTACATCACGCGCCAGGCGACCGACTACGAGGTGCTCCACCTGCGCATGCAGATCGAGGAGAGCCTCGCTTCGGAGGGCTCGTTCGACACCAACGGCTTCGCCGAGGCGATCGCCGAGCACGAGGCGACCGTCGAGGCGCGCAGGCGCCGCGCCCGCGACGAGAGCGGCGGCTTCCGCGTCGACCTCACGAGCGCCGTCGAGGAGCACCGCTCCGCCGCCCGCACGCGCCGCGAGCGCGAGGCGACCGAGGTCGGCCTGGACTGGCTCTTCGAGGAGACGCTGGTGCTGCCCGAGGACTTCGGCGCAGAGCCCGTCACGGAGCCCGAGCGCGTCGAGGCCGAGGAGTTCGACTTCTCGCGCGAGCCGGCGATCATGCCCGCCGGGCATCGCCGCCGCTCCGTCCTGAAGTAGCAGCGGGGGATCGCTAGCGGACGTCGTCCAGCTGCCCGCCGCCGGGCAGCTGGAAGACGATCTCCGGGACGACGCAGCCGGGGCTCAGGGCCAGCAGCATCCGCACCGCGGCGACGAGGTCCGACGTCTGGATCATCTGCTCGGGCGCGACGTGGTCGCGGACGAACTCCGTCATCGCGGTGTCGACGAACGCGGGGCACAGCGCCGTCGACTTGATCCCGAGCCCGTTGAGCTCGCGGTTCATCGACTGCGTGAAGCCGACGACGCCGAACTTCGTGGCGGAGTAGATGCTCAGCCAGGCCTCGCCCTGCTTGCCGGCGATCGACGCGGTGTTGATCACGAGCGCGTTGGCATGCTCGGCGCCGGCGGCCTTGAGCATGCCGAGCGTCTCGCGGTAGAAGAGCGGGATCGAGCGCAGGTTCGTGGCGAGCTGCATGTCCATGCGCTTGGTGCTGAGCTCGCCGATCGCGGCGCCGACGCCGACGCCCGCGTTGTTCATCAGGACGTCGAGGCGGCCGTACGCGTCGAGGTGCTGCTGCACGACCCGCTTGATGGCCTCCTCGTCGCCGACGTTCGCCGCGACGCGCTGCACCTCCAGGCCTTGGTCGCGCAGCTGCTCGTAGGCCGCTTCGAGCTTCTCGGGGCGGCGCGCGACCAGCGTCACCGCGTGACCTTCCTCGGCGAGCATCCGGGCCACGGCCAGTCCGATGCCGCTCGAGGCGCCCGTCACGATCGCAGCGCGATCCGCCATGCCGTCTCTCCTTGTGGGTTGCTCACCGGTGCGGCGCAATCCAATCATGCGACCGCGTAGATTCCACCCGGATGCCTCGTTTGATCGCCATCCTCGTGGCGGCCGTGGCGCTGTCGTCGTGCGGATCGGACGACGGCGGCTCCGCGACCGCGCCCCCCGAGCCCGCCGCCGCCGCGCGGCCGGCCGACTTCCCGTCGGCGCAGGGCAAGACGCTCGGGCAGCTGCAGGAGGGCCTGAAGGAGGGCGCGGTCCTGAACCCGAGCAGCGCCTCGTCGCAGAAGGCCGGCGCGGACAACCGCCTCGGCTTCGCGATCGTCGACCGCGCGAACAAGCAGATCGACGTGTCCGAGGTGGCGGTCTACACCGCCAAGCCCGACGGCACGGAGCTGCGCGGGCCGTTCGTCGCGCGCAAGGAGTCCCTCGACGTCGCGACGGCGTACCGCAGCGCGCTGACGGCGTCCGATCTCGCGAACGGCAAGACGTTCTACGTCGCGCGGCCGGAGTTCGCCTCGGCCGGGCAGCACATCGCGATCGGGCTCGTGCGCCTCGACGGCCGGCTCGTGGTCGCCGACGCGCCGATGGCGCTGAACGTCGGCGCGAAGACCGGGCCGCCCGACGTGGGCGACAAGGCGATCAAGGTCCACACGCTGACGCCGCCCGACGTCGGCGGGGATCTGACGAAGCTCACGACGCGCGACCCGCCTGCGCCCGACATGCTCGGCACGGACTTCGCCGACGTGCTCGGCAAGAAGCCGGTGGTGCTGCTGTTCGCGACGCCGGCGCTGTGCGCGTCGCGCACCTGCGGGCCGGTCGTCGACATCGCCGAGCAGGTCCGGGTGGAGAACGGCAAGGGCGTGACGTTCATCCAGCAGGAGATCTACCAGGACAACGACGCGAACAAGCCCGTGCGCCCGCAGGTCGCGACGTGGCGCCTGCCGACCGAGCCGTGGGCGTTCGTCATCGACCGCCAAGGCCGCGTCACGGCGCGGTTCGAAGGCGTCTTCTCGACCGGCGAGCTCGCACGCGCCGTCGAGCGCGTCAAGTAGCGATACCTTGCGGCTGGGCGCCCGCCTCGCAGGTCGTGCGGCGGAGCGCGAGGGCCGGTAGCTCAGCGGTTAGAGCAGCGGACTCATAATCCGTCAGACGAAGGTTCGAGTCCTTCCCGGCCCATGCGCGGATTTGCAGGACTTTTGTGTGAAGGACGGTCGCGAGATTGCACTTGGTTCCCAAACTTGGTTCCACAAGCGCCCACGGGCGTGCCCAGTGGCCATCTCCAGATCCGCGACGGCGCCCGCAGCCGCGTCTGGGTTGCGCTGTGGCGCGACCGCGCGGGTCGGCACAAGAAGACGCTCGGCCCGGCCTGAGTCAAGCCACACGGCGAGACCCCGAAGGGCGCGACACGATGGCGTGCCGCCGACGGCACCATGCCGGATGGGTTCCTGACGCCGCGCGATCCGAGGAGGCGCTGCGCTCGATCGTCGCCGCAGCGCCTCGCGAGCGGCCCTTCCAGCGGGCTCAGCAAACGTTCGAGGAAAGGTGCTCGGAGTGGCTGCGCTACATCGAGCACGATCGCGGTCGGCGTGCGTCGACGTGCGCGACCACCGCAACACGTACCGCGACCGAACAGCGGACCAGCCTTGCGGGACACCGCTCGTCCCGTCGCGGCTGGACCTCAGCGCGTGGGCCGACCGCGGCGGGGTGTGCAGTGGCCGTTCGGCTGATGGGACCGCCTGGATCAAGTTGGTTGCTGATTCGGCGAGGGGCCATCAGGTGATCGCGATGTTTCGACTGAGCGTGTCGCAGGGTCACGTGGACCCGATGAGCCAGACGAGGACCGCTACCCAGCCGACCAACAGGATTCCGGGGGGCGATCCACGCAATCTTGGTGAACGTCTGCCCCGATCCGACTGGGCTGTAGGGTTGTTGGAGCCCAGCGGCACATGACCACCCCCGACCTGCGGCGGCGAGGTCGTGGTACAGGTCACTCCAGCGCTTTTGACCCGCCCATCCGACGAACGCCCAGGCTGCTGATAGCGCGGCCTCAAGGGCCGCGATCCACGGTGCGCCCTTCGTGAGCGAGCCCGTGTTTGACACGATGAGCGCTGTCGCGAGGGCCGACTCGAGGGTCAGCATCACCTGGAATTGCGTCTGCACGGCCTTCGCGTGTTCGGTCGCGAAGGCCACCTTCAGCTTGTAGTCCTCCAGCAGAGCATCGGCGTCAGCGTCGCCCGTCATCGAGCGCCCATGTTAGCTGCGCCGAGGCCGATGGTGGACGGTCGACCAGCGGTCTCGGGCTCTCTTCGTCGCCGGCGCAGGCCCTCGGGGGGACTTACGCTCACACTCTGCATGAACACCCACGAACGTCCGACAACGCCTCAGCCGGGACTCCTGTCGGGACTGAGTTCCAGAGTCCACTGTGCAATCGCGGTGCCGCTGGCTTCGGAACGTGCCCATGGAGGATCCTCAGCCGGGACGACGCCGCCGCCCGAGAGCGCCGCTTCTGCCGCGAAGCGACAGCGTCGGCGGCTTCTCGAAGTGATGGCGAGAAGGTGTCGTTATGCGACATGTTCTCGCCAGCGTCGCGCGCCGGAGACGCGCTGGCCGGTCAGATCAAGCTGGTTCTCGGCGCGCACGACCGCGCCATCCGGCTCCTCCTTCCGCGCGTGAACCGGGCGCTCTCGTCGACGTCGCCGTCGACGCGGTTCGCAACGGGAACGCTGACCGGCGCGCGTTTCGGCGTACGGCAGGGGATCCTGCCACGGAGCCAGCAACCGGTCCTCCGTGGGCCCCACGCTCGCCGCGCGGCTGCGATCGGTTCTCAGACCCGCGCCGTAAGCGCGCCGCGCGGCAGAGCGTCCGCCCGGTGACGTAGACCTTCTTGACGATGACGCCCCCCGCAACCGGAACCGCGCTGCTCATCCTTGTCGCATTCGTGCTGCCGGGTTTTGTAGCTGTCCTTCTCAAGGAGCGGATGTACGAGGTCCGCGGGGAGGAATCGACGTTCGATCGCCTCCTGACCACCGTGTACTACTCGCTGCTGGTCTACCTATTGCCCGCGCTGGCCGTGGCCGTGCTCTCAGCGGTAGGCCTGCTCGATCAGTCCGGTCTCGAGCAGTTCGCGAGCGGCCGCTCCCCGCTCTGGCTTACCGCGTCGATCGGCATCACCGTGTTGCTCGTCCTTCCAGCTTCCGCCGCCGTCGGAGCGTGGCAATGGATGAACTCATCATGGCGCCGCGGGCTATACGCGAGAAGCGCTCGGCTCAATCCAGAACATCGGACGCAGACATCATGGGACTTCGCCTTCAACCACGAGCAAGACCTACTGCTCGTCATCGAGCTCAAGGACGGAAATCGAGTCGCGGGGTACTACGGCAAGCGCAGCCACTCCGGTTACGGAACCCGAACTCGAGACCTGTTTCTCGAGGAGCGCTGGGACGTCTCCGCCGACGATGGATCGATCAGCCGACCGCCCGCCGAACGCCACAGCGTTGGCGTGTGGATAGCCGCCGACGAAATCCGCCTTGTTGACCACTACGCTATGAGCGATGAGCACCAACGAGACATCGAGGAACGGTCGCCGGAGCGCAGCTAGTCCGCCGGTGCGGCAGTCACCCCCCGGTACTGGTGAGCGCGGGCGTCAGCCTGCGGTTTCGCATCCGAAGCCCACAGCACCGGTGCCCATTGCGCGCCCCGTGAGCAGGAGGATCTAAGTGGCTACCAAGCGCCGAGTTCCCAGACCGGCACCGTCGAAGCCGACGGGCCGCGGCCCGTCACAGGCCGGCCGCCAGCCAACCCTCTCGCATCCGAAGCCCACCGGTCCCGTCAACGTCGCTCCGAAGCCGAAGTAGGACCACAGCGATCGGGCGGCTCGCGCCGCCATAGAGTTGGCGTTGCCACTGCGCTACCTCCCGGTTGGTGGCGCCGCGAGGCCTGGTTCTCCAACTCCCGGCCCATGCGCGCTCCGCAGCGGCGACGGCGACGACGTCTACCGCACGTACGTCATCGACGCCCGTGGCGACGAGGCGCTCGGGTCGACCGGGAGCTTCCTCGACATCCCCATACGGCCGCCAAGAGGAGCGGGAGGACTCCCCCGAGGACTGGCCGCAGACCCCGCCCTACGGTTGGGGCGGCTGGCACGACAAGTACGACCACACTCCGACGTGCTCACACCGATCGGGTCGGCGCGTTAAGTCCGGTCGCAAAAGCCGAAGGGTCCGCCCGCGGAGTGCCAGGCGGACCCTTCGCGCTGGCGTGTTGCTAGAGCCGACCGACCCTCCAGATGCGGTACGTGCTGCCGGAGAGGTTGCGGGAGCTGAACGGCCCTCGCCCGACCTGCTCGGTGTTGCCCCAGTTGGAGTCGATCAGCGACGGGTTGGGGCCCGCCTGCGTGACGATGGCCGTATGCAGCAGCGAGCCTCCAGCTCCACCGCCCCATTGGATGATGTCGCCGCGTCGCGCATCGGCGACGGAGCTGATCTCGACGGCGCGATCCGCCCACTGCGCTTGGTATCGGGAGGTGTCGAGCCCGAAGGCCCACTGCGGGCCGCCCGCGGCGACGATCTGCTTGAAGACAAAGACGATGCATTGCCCCTGGGATTCCCCGTTGGGATGCGACTCGGCGTTGTCGGCGATCGATGCGTTGGCGAATGGCTGCGGCCCGTTCGCGCCCGACAGGCTCGTGTTGGTCGACCAGACCGCTCGGTTGGCGGCGGTGTACAGCGGCATGTTGCCGTCGTCTTGGACGACGAGGCGCTGGGCGCCCGAGCCCGTCGTGCGGCTGGCCCACAGCGCGACGTTGTTGGCGTCGTAGACGACGAGGTTCTGATCGCTGCTCTGGAGCACGGCGCGGGCACCGGGATGTCCGGCGGTCGCGCTCTGCCACAGCGCACGATCGCGCGCGTACAGCACGAGGTTGCCGTCGAGCTGCATCGCCAGCTTGCGATGGAGGATCTCGGTGGCCGCGTCACGCGGCGCGCCATGGCGCGCCATCGGTGCGCAATTGGCGTACGCTCAGCCGGTGCTGGAGCTTCGGCTGCTCGGCGGGTTCACCGTCGTCGTCGACGGTGTTGAGCGGCCCGGACCGGAAGGCAAGCCGGCACGTTCGGTGCTCGCCTGGCTGGCGCTTCATCCGGGCGAGCATGGACGCGCCCGGATCGCGGGAGAGATCTGGCCCGGCGACGTCATTGCCGCACGCCGCGGGCTGCGCAACGCGCTGTCGCTCGTGCTCAAGGAGATCCCGGAGCTCAAGCCACACCTCGCGATCACGCGGAACACGCTCGGTCTGGTGGCCGACGGCGTGCGCAGCGACGTCGCGGACTTCGAGACAGCCGTCGCCGACGGCGACTGCGAGCGAGCCATTGCGCTCGCGCGCGGTCCGCTTCTACCCGGCCTCGGCGGCGAGTGGCTCGACCGCCTCCGCGAAGATCTGAGCGACCGTGAGCGGACGGTCCTCGTCGTGCTCGAAGAGCGTGCGCTCGGTCGCGGTCGCCCCGATCGGGCACTGGAGCTGGCGCGGCGCAGGCACGCGCTCGATCCGCTCGACGAAACTGCCGTGCTGGCGGTGATGGATCACCTGTTTCACGCGGGGCGTGATTCCGAAGCCGTCGCCGAGCTGAGAGCTCTGATCCGCGAGCATCGACGTCGGGGAATCGCGTTCGAGCCGTCGCCTGACCTGCGGGCGCTGGTCGCTGGGCACCCAGCGACGGGATCCGCGGCGGCGGAGGGCGAAACGGGCCTCCTCCAAGCCGCCAGCCGCCTTGCTCAAACGCGCGTGCCCAGCCACGCGTGGCGCTCGTACCGCTGGGATGCGTCTGTCGATCGTGCTCCCGAGAACGACCCGCATCCAGACTACGCCCGGCAATTCGTCCGCATCTCGTTCGTCCATCCGCGCGTCGAGGACGAGATCCGGCTCGTCTGCGCCGCCACCGAGGACATCGCGGACCTGTTGAGGTTCTTCCCCGGCCCGGAGTACGTATTTCGGTGGCAGGTCGACAGCACGCTCGATCCAATGTCGCCGCGCGTGTTCGAGGTGTACGAGCTGCGTCTGGACCAGCAGCCACTCGGCGGCTACCGACGGCGCAGAGCGCCGCTTCCGGGCGGCTCAGCCTGTGAGTACGTCTACCCCGTGCCTGACGCCATGAAGAATGGCGAGCTGCGCTGGGTCGACTTGGTGGTGGGCGTGCGCTTGTGGGTGGGCGCCGGCGGTCGATTCGAGGCGGGTGCGGTCTTCTGGGAGGTGGTCACCGATGCAGAGTTCCGGCTCACCATCGCCGAGCGGTTGCGGCCGGAGCGGGTGACGGTGAGCGCCGGGACAGTGCAGCCGCTCGGCGAGCCGGGACCCGCGGTCTACGGGCCAACGTTGGGCTGGCGGGCGTCAGCACCATCGCGCAGTTTCGCTTCCCCGTGGCGCAGCGCAGCGAGGTCCTGTTTGAGGTAACTCAGACGCGGAGGCCGCTCGGTCCGAGGTAACGCATGGAGATGCCAGTGGCATGTTGCGGCGGGACGGCTGGACCTTCAGGAGACGTGGTCGAGCGACTCGGGGCGGGTCTGGAGGTAGGCCGCCAGGGATGTGGGGTCGCGGCCGGTGAGGTCGGCGACGGCGGGGCTGACGTGGTCGAGGCTGCCGTCGCGGATCGCCTGATAGGAGGTGACCCAGCCGCGGACCTCCCAGTCGGGGGCGCCGAAGCCCGCTCGGGACGCGTAGGCCTCGTCGCCGGTCTCCTCCTCGAAGCGGATCGGCTTGCCGGTGGCCTCGGCCATCAGCGCGGCGGCCTCCGCGAGGCTGAACGCGTCCGGGCCCGTGAGGTCGTAGGTCTGCGCGTCGTGGCCGTCCGAGGTCAGCACCGCGACCGCCGCCGCGGCGACGTCGTCGCGGAGGATCGCAGCGGTGCGGCCGTCGCCGGCGGGCCCGCGGATCGCGCCGTCGCGCCCGACCATCGACGGGATGAAGTCCATGTAGAGGTTCATCCGCAAGAAGGTGAACGCGACGTCAGCCGCGCGGATGTGCTCCTCGGTCGCCCAGTGGTCGCGGGCGAGCGTGAACGTGGCGTCCGGCGCGGCGCCGAAGAACGAGAGGTAGACGAGGCGTCGCGCGCCGGCCGCCACCGCGGCGTCGACGGCGGTCGTGTGCTGCTCGACGCGGTCGGGAGACTCGGACGCCGGGATGAGGAACACCGTCTCGGCGCCCTCGAAGGCGGCCCGCATCTCGTCCGCGGCGCCGTAGCCGCCGGCGACCCGCACCTCGGCACCGTCCAGCGCGGCGCGCGGGCGGGGTCGCGCACCACCAGGCGCTGGCGCACGCCGCGCTCGCTCAGGCCGCGGGCGACCCGCGAGCCGACCGCGCCCGTGGCTCCCGTCACCGCGATGAGACCGGACATAGGGCAGACGCTAGCGGCGCGGGCGCTTACGCTGTGTCCATGGCAGGCAGCGACCGACCCGGCGACGTCAGCGACAAGGCCGTCATCGAGCTGGGGCCGATCGCCGCGCGCCTGCGCGAGCAGGTCGACCTCGACGACCGTGAGTGGCAGCTCGTCGTCCAAGCCATGACGCAGGCGCTGATGGCCGGCGTGCGGATCGGCGGCGCGGAGGTCGCGGCGCAGGCGATCGAGAGCGGCCTGCCGGTCACGCTCAACATGCAGGTGGACACGGTGGACCGCGACGGGGAGTAGGCGCCGGTCGCGGCGCGCTTGCGCGATACTGCGCGACTGACACGGCGCGGCAGCGCGCGTGCGAGGCCGCCGGCCGCAGAACGAGGCAAGAGGAGTGGGATGGGCGATCTGCTGCGCAAGATGTTCCTAGGCGGCTACGACAACATGTCCGACGCGCAGCTCGAGGACGCTGTCGAGGGGGCTCTGCTCATGCAGGAGCAGCTCGCGCGCGACATCATCTCGCTCGCCGAGGAGGCCGGGCTCGAGAAGACCGACGCTCGTGTCGTGCGTGCCACCGAGATCTTCGAGAAGCTGCGGTAGACGAGCGTCATGGGCTATTACATCCGCCGCTTGCTCGGCATGAACCACACGTTCGGGTCACGCGAGGAGATCGTCGACGCCGCCGAGGCGGCGCTGCGCGTGCAGCTGCTGCTCGCGCAGGACGTGCTCGCGATCACCGACATGCTGGTGATCCCCGACGAGCACAAGGTCGAGGATCGGCGCATCCAGCGGGCGCACGAGACGGTCCGGCGTCTCGGCTAGAGGCCGCGTGTCGATCTACTCGGTCATAGCCCGAGTACCTCGACACACCCCGATGCTCCTGGCGCTCGCCGCGGCGGGTTGCGGTGGGGAGGAGGCGCCCCGCGGCGAGGCCGCGACGCGCACCGCCGCCGCCGCCGCGCGACCGAGCCGGCCCGCGCTCTGCTTGGACCTCCACGTCCGCGTCGTGGGACGCGTGAACGCGGCCGCGGCGACCGAGCTGTCGGGGCTCGTGCTGTCGCGCTCGCAGCGCGGCGTGCTGTGGACCCACAACGACTCCGGCGACCGCCCGCGCGTGCTGGCCGTCGGTCTCGACGGTCGCCTGCTCGCCGACGTCACGCTGACCAACGCCGACGCCTTCGACTGGGAGGACATCGCCGCCGGCCGCGACGCGCTCTACGCCGGCGACATCGGCGACAACCTCGACCAGCGCGAGTCGATCGTCGTGTATCGCATCGCCGAGCCCCGCGTCCGCGGCGGCGCGGCGCCCGGGGCGACGCAGGCACAGCGCATCGAGCTGCGCTACCCCGACGGCGCGCGCGACGCCGAGGCGCTGCTGCGCGATCCCGTGAGCGGCGCGCTCGTCGTCGTCACGAAGTCCGCCGCCGGGCGCTCGCGCGTCTACATCGCGGCGAAGCCCGTGCCCGGCACGACGTCGACCATGCGCCGCCGTGCGACGCTGAGGCTCGGCGCGGGCGAGGCCGTCACCGCGGGCGACGTCTCGGCCGACGGCCGCACGATCGTCCTGCGCACGTACACGAGCGCGTTCGTCTGGACGCGGCGGCCGGGGGAGAGCGTCGCGGCCGCGCTCCGGCGCCGCCCGTGCGCGGCCGGCGCGGGGCTGCTCGGAGAGGGCCAGGGAGAGGCGATCGCGCTGGCCGCCGACGGGCGCGCGTTCTACACGGTCCCCGAGAGGACGCGGCCCGCCATACGCCGGTACGCGCCGCATTAACGAAAAATTCGTGTTTGCCGCCGCCAGCTGAGGGCACAACTTCGACCAGAGCCCGCCGAGAGCTGGTTCGGCCCATATCCCCCGCCTCCCCTCACTCTCGGCTCCAGCGCCCGGTCTTTCCAGACCGGGCGCGGCTTGTTAAACGGGACGTTTGCGGGAGCTTTGGCGCCGCCGCGAAGGAACGCGGGCACCCCCGTCGAAACAGGCTCTCGCCCATGAAGCGATCTGCCACGACGACGACTCCCGAGTCGCTCTCCACCTACATCCAGGCCCGCTTCGACGACTTCTCGCGTTCGCAGAAGGATGTCGCGCAGTACATCGTCGACCACCTCGACGAGGTCGCCTTCCAGACCGCCGAGGAGCTGGCGCGCCGCGCCAACACCTCGTCGAGCACGGTCGTGCGGTTCTCCCAGGCGCTCGGCTTCGAGGGCTACCCCGAGCTGCAGCACTCGGCCCGCGACGAATACCGCCGCCGCCACGCGACCTCGCCGGTGGCCGTCGCGTCCAGCGGCCCCGCCGCGCCGCTGTTCTCGCTCGACCAGAACGAGTTCGAGACGATGCTCGCGGCCGACCACGTCAACGTCGAGGACACGGCGCGCAAGGTCTCGCGCTCGGAGATCGAGTCCGCGGTCGAGGCGATCGCCACGACCCCGCGCCTGCTCGTCGCCGGCACCGACCAGATGGCCTTCTTCGCCTCCTACCTGCGCCACCTGCTGATGCTCCTCGACCTGCGCGCGGAGATCGTCGCGAGCCCGTCGCAGGAGGCCCTCGGCCGCCTGTCGCGCATCGACGAGGAGACGCTCGTGATCGGCCTGAGCGCCGGTCGCCCGCACCCGCTGGTCGTCCGCGCGATGAAGCTCGCGCGCCACCGCAAGGCGCGCACGATGGCGATCACCGACGCGACGCTCTCCGAGGTCGCCAAGCTCGCGCAGATCCGCCTGTACTACTCGTCGAACAGCCCCGCCTACGTGCGCTCGCACACGGCGCTGCTGAGCATGGTCCAGGCGCTGGCGTACGGCGTCTACGCCCGCGATGCGGACGGCTACGCCGACCGCATCAAGGCGTTCAAGCTCAAGTAGGCCGCCGCAGCTTGATCGAGAGCTTGCCGCAGTCCGGCGAGACGGCGGCGTCGTCGACCGCGAGGAACATCGACCCTCGCGCGCACGCGATGAAGTTGCGCTTGTCGCGCGCGATGCTGCGCGAGATGCGGAAGGAGCCGATCGCCGAGCGCTTGCAGAGGCGCGCGCAGCCGCGGTTGCGCACGCGCCCGGAGCCGATCCGCAGCGCCGTGCGACCGTCCTTCGCCACGAGGTAGAGGTAGCCGACGCGGCCCGGCCCGGCCTTCGGCACGTGGTTGTCGCCGGAGAGCGGGAGGCTGCCCGGGCCGGTGGTCGTCAGGACGAAGCGCCCGCGCTTCGCGGTGACGGCGCGCAGGTGGAGGTTCTGCATGGAGCGCATGACCAGCCGGCGTACCGGGCTCGCGGCGGTCGCGCGCTCGCCTTCGCGGATGACGGCTTGGACCTCGAGCCCGATGATGGCGATGACCTTGAACTGAAACGACCCGTCTTCGGCGACCTGCGTGGCCTTGTCGGACAACACGCCCCGGGGCCCGTAACCCGGCACCGTCCGGTGCAACACGATCGTCATGCCCTGCGGGTTGGGGACGTTGCCGATCGTGCCGCGGAAGATCACGCTCTCGTTCGTGTCGATGCGCCGCGTGATCCTCTCGGGCTCGAGCGTCAGCGTCGCGGCGATCGGGCCGGGCGGCGGCGGAGGCGGCGGCGGGGGCGGGCAGGCGGGCTGGAGGAACCCGCCGCAGCGGGCTTGGGCGTGGGCGACGCCGGTGGCGGCGCACATCGCGCCGGCTGCCAGCAGGACCACGGCGGCGCGCAGGATCCTCATGGCGGCGGACGCTACCGGACGCACCGGTGGCGCGGGGGAGCCCCGGTAGAATCGCCCGGGTGAGAGACGAAGCGACATTCCGCGTCAAGGCCGGCCTGGCCGAGATGCTCAAGGGCGGCGTCATCATGGACGTCGTCGACGCCGAGCAGGCGCGCATCGCCGAGGCCGCCGGCGCGGCCGCGGTCATGGCGCTCGAGCGCGTGCCGGCCGACATCCGCCGCGACGGCGGCGTCGCGCGCATGTCCGACCCCGCGATGATCAAGGCGATCCAGGAGTCCGTGACGATCCCGGTCATGGCGAAGGCGCGCATCGGCCACCTCGCCGAGGCGCAGGTGCTCGAGGCGCTCGAGGTCGACTACATCGACGAGTCCGAGGTCCTGACGCCCGCCGACGAGGCCAACCACATCGACAAGTGGCCGTTCGCGGTCCCGTTCGTCTGCGGCGCGACGAACCTCGGCGAGGCGCTGCGGCGCATCGGCGAGGGCGCCGCGATGATCCGCTCGAAGGGCGAGGCCGGGACCGGCGACATCGTCGAGGCCGTCCGCCACATGCGCGCGATCCGGTCGGAGATCCGCCGGCTCGGCACGCTCGACGAGGCGGAGCTCGCGACGGCCGCGAAGGAGCTTGGGTCGCCGCTTCACCTCGTCCGCGGCGTCGCGCACGAGGGCGGCCTGCCGGTCGTGCTGTTCTGCGCGGGCGGGATCGCCACGCCCGCCGACGCGTCGCTGATGATGCAGCTCGGCGCCGAGGGCCTGTTCGTCGGCTCGGGGATCTTCAAGTCCTCCGACCCGGAGCGCCGCGCGCGGGCGATCGTCGAGGCGACGACGCACTTCGCGGACCCCGAGCGCGTCGCGCGCGCGTCGGAAGGGCTCGGCGAGGCGATGACCTCGCTCGAGACGCGCTCGCTCCAAGGCGAGCAGCTGCTGGCTCAGCGCGGCTGGTAGGGCCGTGCCGGAGGGAGCGGCGCAGGCCGCGGCCGGCGAGCCCGGCTGGGGCGGGGGGCGGGCCGGGCTCATCGGGGTGCTCGCGCTTCAAGGTGGCTTCGCGGCGCACAAGCGGATGCTGCGATCGCTCGGCGCCGACGTGCGCGAGGTGCGCGTGCCTGCGGATCTCGAGGGTCTCGACGGGCTCGTGATCCCCGGCGGCGAGTCGACGACGATGACGCTCGGGATCGAGCGCGAGGGGCTGTTCGAGCCGCTGCGCGCGCTGGCCGCTTCCGGCACGCCGGTGCTGGGCACCTGCGCGGGGCTCATCATGCTCGACCGCGACCACCTCGGCGTCATGGACATCGCGGCGCGGCGCAACGCGTTCGGCCGTCAGGTGCGCTCGTTCGAGGCGCAGCTCGACGTCGAGGGGCTCGGCGAGCCCGCGCTGCGCGCCGTGTTCATCCGCGCGCCGTGGATCGCCTCACACGGCGAGGGGGTGCAGATCCTCGCTTCGCTGGAGGGGCACCCCGTAGCCGCACGCCAGGACAACCTGCTCGCGGTCGCCTTTCACCCCGAGCTCGGGTCCGACACGCGCTTGCACGAGCAGTTCCTCGCGGCTACGCGGCGTAACGGTGGTGCAGCATGAGGTCGTTGCCGTCGGGGTCCTTGAAGAGGGCCATGTGGCAGACGCCCGTGTCGAACGTGTCGCCGATGAACTCGACGCCCTTGCCTTCGAGGTCCGCCTTCGCGGCCTCGACGTCGTCGACGTGCAGCGCGAGGTGGGCGTTGCTCTGCGGCGCGAACGGCATGCCCATCGACGTCGGCTCCCAGATGCCGAAGCACGTCTCGCCGACCCAGAACTCGTAGTTCGATTTCGCGTCGGGCTTCAGGCCGAGCGTGTCGACGTAGAAGGCGCGCGTGCGGTCGGGGTCGGTCGATGGGACGGCGACGAAGTCGAGTTTCGTGATCATGCGGCCGAACCCTAACGGCGGAGGTTCTTGAGGCGCGCCGCCTTGAGCCGGGCCTGTGCGCCGACCGGCCAGCGCTGCTTGATCCATGCGCGTGCCGCGTCGCGGTAGGCCTGCGCGAAGGTGTGCGGCGCGAGGGTCATGAGCGTGAACTTCGTGTCGGCCTGGTGCTTGCTGGCGACGCGGTAGTAGTTGATGCCGTGGTCGACTGTCACGAGCGGGTCGATGTCGCCGTAGAGCAGGAGCTGCGGGCTCGTGCGGCTCGTGACGCGGTAGTACGGGGATGCGGCGCGGCGGTCGGCGGTGGTCATCCCGAGGTTCTGCCAGTAGCTGGGGAGCGTGAGCGGCGACACGCAGATCCAGGTCAGGAGGTTGGTCGGCCCGCCGGCGACGACGGCCCCCGCGACCTCGCCCGTCGCGGCGAGCGCGCCCGCGAGCGTCCCGCCCGCGGACACGCCGTAGGCGATGACGGGCCCGCGCGCCTCGGCCTCCCGGGCGTAGCGCCGGACGGTCGCGATCTCGCCGAGGACGTTGCCGGTCGGGTTCTCGTCGCGATACGGCACCGCGAGCGCGTTGTACCCGGCGCCCTGCAGCTCGCTGACGATCGGCTCAACGGAAGCCGGCTGCCCGCCGTTGAACCCGCCGCCGTGCAGCACAAGGACTGTGACCGTCGCCGCGAGCTTCATCGCGCTCGCAGCTTGTCACCCCGGCCGGTCGTCGCACAATGCACGCTGGGCGGAGAAAGGTGCACTTGTCAGACGACGAGCCCGTGGCGCAGCGTGTTCTCCGTGACGACGCGCGGCTCGACGAAGTGCAGCAGGTAGTCGCCGCCGCCGGCCTTCGTGCCCGTTCCCGAGAGGCGGTTGCCGCCGAACGGCTGGCGCCCGACCATCGCCCCGGTCGTCGAGCGGTTGACGTAGAGGTTGCCGACGGGCGAGCGCGCGATCACGCGCTGGACCGTCCGCGGGTTGCGCGCGAAGAGCCCGCCCGTGAGGGCGACGGGCAGCGCGTCGATGCGGTCGCAGGCCTCGTCCACGTCGCGGACGGACTCGACCGCGAGCAGCGGGCCGAAGATCTCGTCGCGCAGGACCGGCGAGCCGGGCGGCAGGCCGGTCGCGATCGCGGGCGCGCAGTACCAGCCGGAGCCGGGGAGCTCGACGGACGCGGTGGTGAGCTCGCCCTCGGCGGCGGCGCGCTCGGCGTACTCGCGCACGCGCTCCTGCGCGGCCTGCTCGATGACCGGCGGGACGTCCGACGCGAAGTCGTCGGCCGGGCCGACTTGGAGCCCGGCGACGGCGCCCGCGAGGCGCTCGACGAGCGTGTCGTGCAGCGCCTCGTGGACGAGCACCCGCGACGCGGCCGAGCACTTCTGCCCGGCGTAGCCGAACGCGGACTCCACGATCGCCGGGACGGCCTCGTCGAGGTCGGCGTCGGCGTCCACGACGATGCAGTTCTTGCCGCCCATCTCCGCGACGACGCGCTTGAGCTGGCGCGCTTGCGGGTCGACGTCGGCGGCGGTCTTCAGGAGCTCGAGGCCGACGGGGCCCGAGCCGGTGAACGCGATCGTCGCGACATCCGGGTGCCTTGCGAGCGCGGCGCCGGCGTCGCCCTCGCCGGGCAGCAGCGCGATCGCGCCGGCCGGGACGCCGCCGGCGCGCAGCGCCTGCACCACCCGCAGGCCGCAGCCGGGCGCCTGCTCGGCGGGCTTCAGCACGACGGTGTTGCCGGTCGCGAGCGCCGCGGCGGCCATGCCCGTCGGGATCGCGAGCGGGAAGTTCCACGGGGCGATCACCGCGCAGACGCCGCGCGGCGCGTAGCGCAGCTCGTTGCGCTCGCCGGGGACCTGCAGCAGCTCCTGGCCCGCATCGAGCTCGACCGCGCCGCGCGCGTAGAACTCGAGGAAGTCGATCGCCTCGCAGACGTCGGCGTCGGCCTCGGGCCACGGCTTGCCCGCCTCGCGCACGGCGAGCGCGGCGAGCGCGGGCCGGCGCTCGCGCATCCAGGCCGCGGCGCGCAGGAGCGCGGCGGCGCGGTCCTCCGCGGGCGTCGCCGCCCAGCTGCCGAAAGCCTCGCGCGCGGTGGCGACGGCGGCCGCGGCCTCCTCGGGCGTCGCCTTGGCGGCGAGCGCGACGATGCGCGAAGGCACGGCGGGGTCGGTCGAGCGCAGCTGCTCGCCGTGGCGGATGTGGTTGCCGATCCAGACCGGGACGCGCAGGGGGAGCCCGAGCGCGCCGAGCGCGCTTGAGAGCTTCGCGCGCTCGGACGCGCGGCGCAGCTCGAGGATGGGCTCGTTGGCGAAGGGGGGAAGGCTCATCGGGCGGCGCCGGGCGGGGCCAGGAGCTGCTCGAGCGGGACGCCTTGGGCCTGGTCGGCGAGGAAGCTCTCGTTCGCGGTGTTCTCGAGGAGGCGGCGCACGAGGTAGGCCATGCCGGCGACGAGGTCGCCGACGGGGCAGTAGGAGCGCACGCGCAGGCCGCTGGCGGCGAGCGCCTTGCCGAGGTCGTCGCCGAGGCCGCGCAGGACCTGCAGCTCGACGTCGCCCTGCGGGCCACCGAGCAGGTTGTTGTACGCGACGGCGTGCGCGACCGAGCGCAGGTTGTGCGACGCGATCGCGACCCGCACCGCCGGCCGTGCCTCGAGGAGGCGCCGCGTGAGCGCCTCGAAGTTCGCGTCGCTGTCGGCCTTGCGCTCGAAGACGGGCACGCTCCAGCCGTGCTGGCGCGCCTCGACGACCTCGTGGTCCCAGTAGGCGCCCTTGACGAGCCGGATGACGAGCGGCTGCTCGCGCGGGGTCGCGCGCGCCCATTCGAGCACGCGATCGAGCGTGTCCGGCGAGTCGCGCAGGTAGGCCTGCAGCACGATGCCGGCGCTGGGGCCGTCTGCGAGCTCGGGCTCGGCGAGCAGCGCCAGGACGAGCTCGAGCACGGCCTCGCGCGAGTCCAGCGACTCCATGTCGATGTGCAGGTGTGCGCCGAGGCGATGCGCGCGGCGCAGCAGCTCTCTGAGGCGCGGCGCGGCGTCGCGCATGCCGCGCTCGGGGGCCTCGGGGCGCAGCAGCGGCGTCAGCGCCGAGACCTTGACCGAGAGGTTCGCGCGCGGCAGCGGGCCGGCCGCGTCGGCTTCGAGCGTCGCGTTGGGCTTCAACGCCGCGAACGCCGGCGCGAGCGTGTCGAGCGCCGCGGCGCAGCGGGCCGCGTAGCGATCGGCCTCCGCCGCCGTGACGGTCGCCTCGCCGAGCAGGTCGACCGAGGTCGCGATGCCGTCGCGCCACAGGCCCTTGAGGGTGGGCAGCGCGTCCTTCGGGTCGGCGCCGACGATAAAGCGGTGCGCCATGTGCTTGACCCCGGCGGCGCCCGCGGCGCCGATCGCCTTGCGGCCCGCCTTCGTGTTGCCCATCTTCATGGCGGCGTGCAGCGGGGGCGGCTGGTCGTCGACCTCGTCGAGGAAGCCGGTCAGGTGCGTCGCCAGGTCGTCGAGCGAGCGGCACGCGGGGACGACGTCGACGAAGCGAAAGAGCGCGGCGCGCAGCTCGGCGTCTTGGGAGGCGAGCTCCATCGCGCGCTCGTCGAGCGCCCGGATCGGGTGGCCGCGCCGCGACGGGAAGGCGCCGGCGAGCTCCAGCCCGACGCGCTGGATCTCACGCTCGAGCCGGGCCGGATCCACCACCCGAGGGCCGCTAACCCGGTGGGACGGGCTCGACCGGCGGCGCGAGCTCCGGTACCGTCGACGTGTCCTTCGCCGGGGGGAGCTGCTCGGCGCCGGTCGCGCCGTTGCCGGCGTCGATCTTGGGCTTGCCGCCCGAGTTGCCGTTCGCGTTGCTGGCCGGGGGCGGCGGTGGGGGCGGCGTGGCGCCGGCGGCCGGCGGCGGTGGCGGCGGCGGGGTCGCGGCGGCGGCGTCCGTAGCGCTCGTGTCCGGCGTGTCCTTCGCGGCGGCGGCGGCCTTCTGCTTGCGGATCTTCTCCGCGCGGGCCTTCGCCTTGGCCTTCTCGACGGCGGCGGCGGCCGCCGCGGCGCCCGGGACGACGACGACCGGGGCGACCTGCGTCTTCGTGGGCTCGTCGTTCGTGACGGGCGCGTAGCTCTGCGGCAGCGACGCCGGCTCGCCGCCGCCGAAGACGCCGGCGATCGCGAGCGCGACGAAGATCGCGATCACGACGAGCGCCACCGGCAGCACGACCGCGGGCCGCAGCGAGCTGCGCCGGGTCGAGGCGTCGTGCGACAGCTGGCGCCGCGGGCGCGGCAGGCTCTTGCCGCTCGCCATGGCGGCGCCGAGCTTCCCGCCGCGCGTGCGCGTGCGCCTGCGCCGCTCGCGGCGCGCGTCGGCGGACAGCTCGGACGGCTCGCCGTCGCCGGCGGGCAGCTCGAAGGCGGAGGTGGGCTGATCGACCGGCGCGTACGGGTCGAGCGCCGGCAGGTCGTAGGCGGTGTAGGGCTCCTCGACCGGCTGCGCGTGCGCGGAGCTCCCGTTCACGGACGGGACGGTCGGCTCGGCGTAGCCGGCTGCGGCGCCGTTGGCGGCGATCGCCGGGATGTCGGCGGTCGCGCGGCGGATCGGCGCCGCCGCGGTCATCGCCGCGACCATCGCGGCCTTGACGGCGGCCGGAAGCGGCGTGGCGGGCGGCTCGCTGTAGGCCTTGTCGGCGACCTTGAACCGCGCGACGGGCGCGCGGCACGTCCAGCAGGACTGGAGGTGCTCGTCGAGCCAGTCGTGGTCGGCGAGCGAGATGCTGCGGTCCGCGCGCGCGGCGAGCAGCCCGGGCACGCGGGCGCACGCCTCGGGCGCGTCGGACGACGCGTAGCGGGCCGCCGCATGGCGGGTCGCGCTGATCAGCAGCGCCTCGGGATTGAGGGTCTCAAGGTCGCCCGTGGCGACGACGCCCGCGCGGAAGCTGCCGAGCGCGTCGGCCGCGGCCGCGGTCGCGCGCTCGCCGCGGCCGGCGACGACTTCGCAGTAGGCGAGCACGGCGGGACCACGGACATCGCACATGCCGGCGAGCGCGTCTGGATCCCCGTCGCGCACGCCGGTAGGAGTCACGGCAGTTGCAACCACACCCCCAGGCTACCGCCAGCGGATGATGCAGGATGCCGGGAACGTCCCGATCCGCCCTGCTGCAAGGTGGATTTCGTCGCGGGTAGCGCATCGTTACAGTCGGCGCCCATGGTCGCCAGCTCGATGCCGCGATGAGGCTGCTGTTCGTCCTCGATCAGTGGCCGGAGCTGTCGGAGACGTTCGTCGTCAACGAGCTCGAGGCGCTGCGCCGCCAGGGGCACGCCGTGCGCGTGCAGGCCGCTCGGATCGCGCCGCATCCCAATCCCGAGGCGCCGGGCGACGTCGACGTCGCGCTGCTGGCGACGGACGGCGGCTGGCGCGACCTGGCGTGGCTCGCGGCCCGGCGGCCGCGTGCGTGCCTCGGCGATCTGGCGGGCCGCCGGCGCTGGCGGCGCGAGGAGTGGGCGCGCCCGCTGCGCGCGCTCGCCGGGCCGGCGCGCCGCATCCTCGCCGGCGGCGACGAGCACCTGCACGCGCACTTCGCGGGCGGCGCGGCGCTCGACGCGATGCGGCTGGCGGCGCTCACGGGCCGCCCGTACAGCGTCACCGCGCACGCCTACGACATCTTCGCCCAGCCGCGCAACCTGCGCGAGAAGCTCTCGCGGGCGGTCGCGGTGTTCACGGGCTGCGACTACAACGTCGTGCGGTTGCGCGAGCTCGTGCCCGGCGCCGACGTGCACGAGGTCGTCATGGGCGTCGATTCGGATGCCTTCGAGCGCTCCGGCCCGCTGCCGGGGGAGCGGGCCGTGCTCGGCGTCGGCCGGCTCGTCGAGAAGAAGGGCTTCGACGTGCTCGTCGACGCGGCCGCGCTGGTCGGCGACGTGCAGGTGCGGATCCTCGGCGACGGGCCGCTGCGCGCGGCGCTCGCGGAGCGGATCGCCACGACGGGCGCGCCCGTCGAGCTGATCGGCAGCCGCCCGCCGGCGGAGGTGCTCGCGGCGATGCAGTCGGCCGACGTGCTGGCGATGCCGTGCGTCGTCGCGCACGACGGCGACCGCGACTCGATGCCCGTCGTCGTCAAGGAGGCGATGGCGATGGGCCTGCTCGTCGTGGCGAGCGACGAGGTCGGCCTGCCGGAGTGCGTGCTCGCGCCGTGGGGCTTTCTCGCCGCGCCGGGCGATGCCCACGCGCTGGCGGAGGCGCTGCGCGCCGCGCTGGCGCTGGCGCCGGCCGAGCGGCGGGCGGCGGGAAGGCCGCGCGGGCGTGGGTGCTCGAGCACGCCGACGTCGACCGCGAGACGGCGCGGATGGCGGAGGTCATCGCGGCGAAGCTCGCGAGGTCATGACGCCGGCGGCACGAGCACGCGCAGGCGCGTGCTGAGCGCGAACGTGCGCCAGCCCGCGTCGATCGCCCACTGCTGCTCGCGGGTGCGCTGCGGCGGGTAGAAGCCGCGCCCGACGACGATCGCGTCGTAGCCGCCGTGGCGCAGCGCCTCCTGGAACTCGCCCTCGCTTCCGTACTTGCGCAGGAAGCCGTCGAAGTAGCCGATGTACTCGACCTCGTTGCCGATCCGCGTGCCGAACGCCGGCCAGATCGGCGTCAGCCCGCCGACGGACCAGTCCGCGGCGAGCCCGATCCGCTTGCCGCTCGGGGCGGCCTTCAGCAGCGCGTCGATCGCCGGGTCCGAGCCGAGGTAGCGGCCGTCGTTGATGCGCTGCTGCACGCGGTAGCCGGCGGCGAGCAGCACGAGCGCCGCCACCGCTGCCGCGCCGGCCAGGATGGTGACGTTGCGTCGCATGCGCCAGAGCGCCCAGCCGGCTGCCGCGACGAGCGCGAGGCCCGGCGGTGGCGAGCACGACGTCGCGCGCGCCCTGGACCTCGTAGCCGCTGTAGGCGCCTGTCGCGACGGCCGCGAGGAGGGCGAGCTGGAACGCCACCGCGATCGGCTTGGGCAGGCGGCCGATCGCCCGGGCCGTGACGGGCGCGAGGAGGATGAGGATCGGGACCGCGTAGCGCGTGTTGACGCTCGCGAGCTCGGGGTTGCCGGGGTTGCCGAGCGCCGTGCCCGGCAGCCACGCGTAGACGGGCACGAGCGCGAGGGCGGCGACCGAGAGCAGTGCGATCCGGGGCTCGCGTTCCGTGCGGTTGCAGATCGTCGCGGCGAGGAGGCCCAGCGCGCAGACGATCGCGAGCAGGCCGAGCCCGTCGAAGAGCTCGCCGGCGAGCTGGCCCCAGACCGACGGGTCGTCGGCGTAGTCGAGGAGGCTGAAGCCGACCTGCTCGACGATGACGTCGCGCGGCGCGTCGAAGATCGTCACCCCGAACGGCGCGATCTTCACGGGGAACACGGGATTGCCCGACTCGACGAGGTTGCGCGCGAGCCACGCGGCGTCGCCGAGCAGCGCGACGCCGCCGACGAGCAGGCCGTCGCGGAGCGCGTGCGGCTCGCGGTGCAGCAGCCGCGCGCCCGCCCAGACCGCGACGAGCACGCCGACGGAGCTGATGCCGTACCACTTCGTCCCGAAGGCGATCGCGAGCGCGGTGGCGGCGAGGACGAGGTCCGAGCGCCGGCTTGTGCGGGCGTGGCGCAGCAGGAAGAGGACGCCGCAGGCGTAGGTCGCCCACAGCAGCGAGTCGGGGAGCGCGCGCGGGATCGTCGCGAGGCCGACGATCGGAAGCGAGACCACGGCGGCCGCCGCGAGGATCGAGGCCGCGGCGGGGGCTTTCAGCTCGCGTGCCACTGCGGCGACCGCGACCGCCGTGACGAGGAGGAAGAAGCAGATCGGCGCGCGGACGAGGAAGTCGTTGTGCCACGGCAGGACCGTGCTGAGCAGGACGACGTCGCCGTTGTTCGGGTAGTTGCCGTGGGCGAGCTGGGGGACGAACTGGTCGATCTGCCACAGCGAGCCGGTCTGGATCCAGCGGCCGATGTTCGGCAGGTGGAAGGTCAGCGGGTCGACGCCGACGATCTCGTCGCCGGCCCAGCGGCCGAGGTCTGCGAGGAAGGCGACGAGCGCGATGGCCGCGGCCGCGCCGGCCGTCGCCCGGGCGAAGCGCCCGCTCGGCGGGGGCGGCTCGCCGCGATCCTCGGGCGGGCCGGGCTGTCGTGGCGCGATCCGCGTGGCGAGCGCGACGGCGAGGACCGCGGCGGCGAGCACGGTCGCCTTGCCGAGGATCCCGAGCAGCAGGGGGAGGAGGTGCACGCCGATGAGCACGGCCGTGCCCACGACGACCCCCGCCAGCGCGCGCTCGAGGCGGTCGAGGTGCGCGAGCCGGCGCTGGACGACGATCCCCGTCGCGGCGAGCACCGCGAGCAGCATGAGCGCGAACAGGACCGTGCCGGTGAGGAAGTCCTCGGTGGGCATGCCGGCGCAGGCTAAGCGACGGCCGAAGGCTTCGCCGCCGATCCGCGTCGCGCGCCTAGCCGGGGGGTCTGGCGAATAACGGCGCTATGGGCGCCGTTTTTCGCCACACCCCCTCGACGGGGCCGCTGGCGCGGGCCGTATCGTGGCGCCACGTGCCGGATCGCCCGCGAGTCTCGGTTCTCATCGTCACGTACAACCACGTCGACGAGATCGGCGCGTGCCTCGACGCGGCGCTCGCTCAAGGCCCGGACGTCGAGGTGATCGTGGCCGACAACGCCTCGCGCGACGGGACCGCGGAGCAGGTGCGCGAGCGCGAGGGCGTGCGGCTCGTCGAGATGGGCTCCAACGAAGGGTTCGCGGCCGGGATGAACGCGGCGTTCTTGGCGTCCACGGGCGACAAGGTGCTGTTGCTCAACCCCGACTGCGTCATGGAGCCGGGCTGCGCGGCCACGCTGAGCGCGCACCTCGCCGCGCACGCCGACGTCGGGATGGCGGCGGCACTCCTGCACGACCCCGACGGCACGCCGCAGCTCTTCGCGCGGCGCGACCTCGATCTCGGCGCCGCGCTGTGGGCGTTCACGTCCATGGGGCGGCGCCTCGATGCGGCGCGGGGCGGTCGCGCGCGCGCCGCGCGGCGCTACGAGGAGCTGTGGGCCGGCGGGCCGCCGAGCGAGCCGGTCGCCGTGTTCTGTCCCGCGGCGGCGTGCGTCATGACGTCGCGCTACGACGCGCTGCCGCTGCCCTTCGACGAGCGCTTCCCGCTGTTCTTCAACGACGGCGACCTGTGCGCGCGGCTGCTGCGCGCGGGGCGCCGGGCCGAGGTCGTGCCCGCGGCGCGCGCGGCGCACGGCTACGGCACGAGCGTCACGCGGGCGCAGCGCGCGGACCCGGCGCGGATGCGGGCCGAGTGGGTCGCTTCGCTGCGGCGCTATGCCGCGCGCTGGTGGAGCCGCCCGGCGCGCGCGGCGCTGCCGGTGCTGCTGCTCGCCGACGCGGTCGCCGGCGCGGCGCTGTGCGTGGCGAAGCGCGAAGACCCGCGCGAGGTGCGCGGAACGCTCGGCGGCCTCGGCCTGCCCGGCGGCCCACCACCGCTGCTGACGCCGGTCCGCCGCTTCGGCCGGAGCGGTCGATGAGCGCCGCGGAGCCTCCGCCGCGCGGGGGCGCGGCCCCGCCCCGGGGGCCTTCTCCGCCGGGCGGCGCGGCCCTGCCCGGGGAGCCTTCGCCGCCGGGCGGCGCGGCCCTACCCGGGGAGCCTTCGCCGCCGGGTGGCGCGGCCCCGCCTGCAGGACCTCCGCCGCCGGCCACCGGCCGGCCCGGCGCGGGCACCGGGCTGCGGATCCTTGCCGCCCGCGGGACGATCGTCAACGCGATCTTCCTCACGAGCGTCAACACGCTCGCGCTCATCCGCGGCTTCCTCGTCGCCGCGTTCCTCACGACGACGGAGTACGGCGTCTGGGGGGTCGTGCTCGTCGTGCTCGCGACGCTGCAGTTCCTGCGCCAGATCGGCATCGGCGACAAGTACATCCAGCAGGACGAGCCCGACCAGGAGCTCGCGTTTCGCAAGGCCATGACGTTCGAGCTGGGCCTCGCGAGCATCGCGCTGCTCGGCGGCCTCGCGCTCGTGCCCGCGATGGCCGCGGTCTTCGGGACGCCGGAGATCATCGCGCCCGCGCTCGTCGCGCTGCTCGTCGTCCCCGCCTACGCCCTCCAGGCGCCGCTGTGGATCTTCTACCGCGAGCTGGACTTCGTCCGCCAGCGCAAGCTCCAGGCGATCGACCCGATCCTCGGGTTCGTCATCGCCGTCGCGCTGCTGATCGCGGGCGCGGGCTACTGGTCGCTGATCATCGGGATCGTCATCGGGGCGTGGGCGGGCGCGCTCGTCTCGATCCGAGCCTGCCCGTACAAGATCGGCCTCGCCTTCGACCGCGAGACGCTGCGCGCGTACGCCTCGTTCAGCTGGCCGCTCGTGCTCGCGGGCGGGGCGGCGGTCGTGGTCGGGCAAGGCCTGCTCGTCGTCGGCGAGGCGAAGCTCGGGCTCGGGGGCGTCGGGATCATCGCCCTGGCGAGCGTCATCTCGCAGTACTCCGACCGCGCCGACCAGGCGATCACGCAGACGATCTACCCGACGATCTGCGCGGTGAAGGACCGCGCCGACCTGCTCTACGAGGCGTTCGTGAAGTCCAACCGCCTCGCGCTCATGTGGGGCGCGCCGTTCGGGTTCGGGCTCGCGCTCTTCGCCGAGGACCTCGTCCAGTTCGCGATCGGCGAGCGCTGGCGGCCGGGGATCGGGCTCATGCAGGCGATCGGGGTCGCGGTCGCGATCCACCAGATCGGCTTCAACTGGGACGCGTTCTACCGCGCGCTGAACCGGACGAAGCCCGTCGGCGTGGCGGCGGGCATCGCGATCGTCGCGTTCCTCGCGATCGCGCTGCCGCTGCTCGCGACGGACGGCCTCAAGGGCCTCGCGCTCGCGACGCTGCTCGTCGAGGGCGTGAACTTCGCCGTGCGGATGTTCTACCTGCGCCGCCTCTTCCCGACGTTCCGGTTCATCCGCCACACCGCGCGAGCGCTGCTGCCGAGCGTGCCGGCGGTGGCGATCGTCATCGGGCTGCGACTGCTGGCCGGCGAGGAGTCCACGCTGCTGGCGGCGCTCGCGATGCTCGCGCTGTACATCGTCGTCACGCTCGCTGCGACGGCGCTCGTCGAGCGCAAGCTCCTGGGCGAGATGCTCGCCTACCTGCGCCGCAGGCCGGCCGCGGGCGCCGCCGCGGCCTGACGAGCCCGCTCACGGCAACGGCGGGAACAGCACGACCGGGCTGGGCAGGTAGGGCGGAGGCTTCTCGGGGCTCTCGGTCGTCACGAGCTCCGCGTTGGGGACGCCTGCCTCGTTGACGAGGTTGAGGCGCCCGTCGCGATCCGTGTCGCGCAGGAAGCTGAAGTCGATCTGGTCCGTGCCCTCGTCGTTGTCCGTCTTCTTCTTCGGGAGCCGTGAGCCGGGGATGATGTCCGCGTCGCTCTGGACGTGGTCTGACACGTACGTGATCCACGGAACCCCGAGCACCCGGCCCGCGCCCGTGACGTTGACGAAATGGCCGCCGTTGGGATACAGGAAGCCAAGCTCGACGTCCTCGCCCTTGCAGATCTCGCTGATGATGAACTCCGCCGTGACCCTTGCACCACGGCCGGTGGAGGTCAGGCCGGCGGCGGCGAACGGCTTGGTTCCGTCGACACCGCCGCCACCCTGGTGGGACACGACCACCGGCGGCTTCTTGCCGGCGAGATAGCTCAGCTTGCCGCGCAGGTGCTGAGTGCCGCTGACGGTGTTGCCCACGCGCCGGTCCGTGCCCGTGGCGCCGCCCGCGACGCGTCCCATGGCGAGGTCGAGCTTGCCGACGAGCGATCCGTTGTCGCGCAGCCCGGTGACGTTCGGATCGGGGATCTCCAGGCCCTGCTTGGCCTTCATCCACGCCAGGCTGTTCGCCACGGAGGCGGGCGCGCACTGGTTGCGCGCCGCCTGGACGTTGTCGTGGCCGGGCTGGTAGCACATCGAGAACACCGCGCCGAGCGGCTGCAGCAGGCGCTTGAGGAACCGCAACAGGCCGGGCGCAGGGGGCGCCGGCACGCCCTTGGGCGCGGTCGCGCCGAAGCCCTGGCCGTTGTACTCGCTCTCCCCGACGAGCGCGGCGCTCGCGTTGGCCGCGCGTGCCATGGCAGCCGAGCCGGCGCCCTCCCCGCCGACGGTGGCGAACGAGATCAGCGGCAGCCGTGAGAAGCGCACGTCCGTGGGCACCGAGGGTATGTCGCGGCCAGCCCTCGCAGCGAGCTTGAAGTCGATCGAGATCGGCCGCTCGCCGAGCTCCCGGCGGATCGGGAGGTTCTGGACGACCCATCCCTGGCTGGTCGTGACGTTGACGTAGCCCGACGACGAGCCGCTCTGTCGCAGCACGCGCGCGACATCGACGACGAACTCGCCCGTGTTCGACTCGGGGGTGCGGGCGCCCTCCCACGTGAAGGCGACCTGCCGGACGCTCACGCCGGTCGTGACGGCTTGCGTCGCTTGCTCGCAGTCGGCCGCGACGCTGTCGATCCGGTCGGCGAGCACCGAGTCGCGCCCGGCGCCGCAGACGATGCGGTCGCGCGTGCGGTCGCGCGCGTTGATGCGGTCGTTGCCGGTCCCGCCCGAGATGGTGTCGCGGCCGCGGTTGCCCGCGATCGTGTCGTTGCCGCGCCCGCCGGAGAGCACGTCGCGCCCGGTGCCGCCGTAGATCCGGTCGGCGCCGGTGCCGCCGCTGAGGCGGTCGTTGCCGGTGCCGCCGATGAGGATGTCCCGCCCACCGCGGCCGCTGCCCGTGTCGTTGCCGCCCCGCAGGACGATGCACTCCATCAGCACCGTCCCGACGATCCGGTCGCTGCGGGGCGTCCCGATCTTCGGCTTCGTTCGCTAGCGGGACATGCGCCGGGCCGCTGCTGCGCCGGCGCAGCGCCGGCGAACGCGAGCGATGCCGTGAATGCCGCCAGAACCGAGAGGGCCGAGCCTTTGCGGGTCATCGCGTGCCGGCTCATCTGGCTCCGTCTGTTGTTCGGCGAGTCTCAGCCGTACCACGCCGCGGGGGGCGTGGTCAAGGCAGCGACCGGCCGGGCGCCGCGGCGGCGTGGCGCGGCTCAGCCGCGCTTGCGGCCCAAGGCCCGCTTGAGCTGCGCCTTGGTCATCTTCGAGCGGCCCTCGATGCCGAGCTGCTTGGCGCGCTTGTAGAGGTCTTCCTTGGTCGGGTCGTCGTGTGAGCGCTCGCCACCGCGCTGGCTCGACGACTTGCCGCGCAGCGACGACTTCGACGCCGTCTGCGTCTCGCCGGCGCGGGCCTTCTCGCGATTCACGGTCCGCGCCGCCTTCTCTTCGGCGCGCTTCTCCGACGCGCCCGCGGCCTTCGCGGATTCCTTGATGTGCTCGTACTGGCGGGCCCGCTTCGTGCCCTTCTTCACGCCTGCCGGCGGCATCTGGCACCTCCTCGAGTCGACGGTCTGACCGAGCGGGTACCCGCCGCCCACTACGCTGACGCGCCATGCAAGCGCCCTGGCAGGTCGGCGACCTCGACGGGTGGTTCCCCGCTCGCACGCACCCCGAGACCTACCCCGGCGAGCGGCCGCCCGGCTCCTACCTGCTGGTCGAGCGCGAGGTCCGGCCGTTGCACGTCCGCGCCCCCGACGACATCCGCGTCTACGGCCCCGACGGCGACACGGCAAGCCTGGACGCGATGCTCCGGCGCGCCGGGCTCCCGCCGCTCGCCGACCGCGTCGCCGTGCTCGCCTACGGCGCGAACCGCAACCCCGCCACCCTGCGGATCAAGCTGCGCGACTACGGCTACCGCAGCCCCGGCCGGGAGGTCATGCTGCCGATGCTGCGCGCCAGCATCCGCGGCGCGGACGTCGTGGCGTGCGCGCTGTCGGGCCAGGGCTACTTCTTCGGCGATCTCGTCGCCGAGCCGGGGCTCACGGACACGACGAAGGTCGAGGCCTGGATCGGGCTGCTCGATCGCGAGCAGCTACGCGTCATGCACGAGTCGGAGATCGGGACCGGCGACTACGTCGGCGCCGTGCTGCCGGGCGTCACCGTCGAGCCGTTTCGAGGGCGAGCTGTCGGTGCTCGCCTACGCCGCGCGGGCGCGCTGCGTCGTGTCGCCGGAGCTCGGCACGCCGATCGCCTACTCGAGCGTCGACGCCACGGGCCGCAACATCCCCGCGATGGACCCGATGCAGATGCTCGACCACCTCGCCCGCTCGCTCGGGCTCGAGGAGCAGGTGCGCGCGGCCGCCGGGCTCGACCCCGAAGGCGACCTCGCCCGCCCGCTGTCGAGCTTCATGAACGACAACTGGTGGCGCGCGTTTCGCGAGACGGAGCCGACGGATCCCGGCTACGGCGAGGTCCTGCGCCTGTTCGAAGCGCGCATTCGCGACAGCTCGCTGCGCGACAGCACGGCCAGCCGGCTGGAGGCCCGCGGCCTCACGCTCAGCACCGAGCAGGCCTACGCACCGCCCGCGACGTTGACGTGGAAGGCGCACATGGCGATGCTGTGAGCGGACGGCCATGATCGCGAGCCTGTTGTCATCGGTGGGCGAAGTGATCTCGCTCGTGTTGCAGGCGCTGCTCGCGCTTCTGCTCATGTGCCTGCTGGCGCTGCTCGCCTCGGCGTCCGTCCGCAGCCGCAAGGCGCTGCAGTTCGAGCCGTTCACCGAGTTCAGCCGCCCGGACAGCGCCGACACGCCGCTCGAGGGCCATCGCGTCGCGGACCTGCTGCTCACCGAGGTTCGCGAGATCCAGAGCGTGCACCGGCAGTCCAAGCGCGGCCTGGACCTCGACAACCCGTACTACGACATCCCGGCGTTCCAGCAGGACCTCGACGACGACCTGAAGCTGCTCGCGTCGGCCAGCCCGGAAGGCCAGGGCGCGCTCGTCTCGCAGCTCGTGAGCGTCATGCTCGCGCTCATGCCGATCCGGCCGGGGCGCCTGACCGGCTCGATCCATCGCGTCGACGGCACGGTCACGCTCGTCGCGAACATCGAGATCCCGGGCTCCCACGCCAGCCAGTGGCGCGTGGGCGGCGTCGCGGGCCCGGGCGACGAGCTGGCGCCGCTCGTCTCAGACCTCGCGTACAAGGTCTACCTCGAGCTCGCCACGACCTCGGCGTTTCGCAGCTCCGACGCGTTTCGCTGCTACACCGAGGCCGTCCGCAAGCACCTCGCCTACGGCGACAACGAGCGCGACGCGACGGTTCACGTCGAGGCCGAGCGCTGCTACGAGCAGGCGCGCGAGCTGGAGCCGACGAACCCCGCGGTGCTCTACAACCTCGGGGTCCTGAAGTACTACCGCTACGAGGCGCGGCCCAACGCCGAGGCGATCGAGCACTTCCGCAGCGCGCTGCGCTTCGCCGACGGCCGCCTGAAGGCGCAGGTGCACAGCGGCCTCGCCAACGCGCTCATCCAGAGCCACCACCGCTTCGGCGGCTCGGACACGCTGCTCGCCGAGGCCCGCGACCACGCTCGCCGCGCGCTGAAGATCGGCGGTCGCCTCGACGTTGCGCTCAAGGCGCTCGCGTTCGCTCATCACCAGACCAGCGAGGCGCTGCTGGCCGCCGCGCCCGGCGCCGACGAGCGGGGCCGCCGGCGCGAGGTCCGCCGCCATCGCAGCAAGGCGATCCACCTCTACGGCCGCACGACGCGCGTCAACCCGCGCTACTACGTCGCGTTCAACAACCTCGCCAACCTCTACCTCAACTGGGCCGAGTACTGCCACCCGCGCCGGACGAAGCACCTCCTGCGCCTGGCCGAGCGGCTGTCGCTCCAGTCGATCGAGATCAAGCCGTCGTACTGGCACGCCTACGACAACGCCGGCAACGCGTACCGCGGGCTCGGGCAGCTCGGCGAGGTCGAGCGCTTCGACGAAGCCCTGCGCTATTACGAGGAGGCTCGCGCGCTGCGGCCGGACTACCTCCCCGCGCGCCACGACCTCGCGCTGCTGCACCTCTGCCCGCGGTGGCCGGCGCGCGACCACCGCCAGGCGGTGGCGCTGCTCGAGCAGACGGTCGCCGACGCCTCGCCGGCGGGGGCCGCGCGCTACGAGGCGACGTTCCTGGCCGCTGCCCGCGCGGCGGACCTCGACGAAGCCGACGCGCTCGGGGTGACGCTGCGCTCGGCCCTGACGCCGGGACTGCTGGCGCGCGTGGGCGAGACGGCGGCCGAGCCTGCCCCGGTCGCCGGTGCGCGCTGACCGTCGCGAGATCGCCGCGGTGTTCGCCGGCGGGTTCGCCGGCGCGCTCGCGCGGGTCGCGCTCGCCGAAGGCTGGGCGGTCGACGCCGCGCAGTGGCCGTGGGCGACGCTCGTCGCGAACCTCGCCGGCGCGCTGATCCTCGGGTACGTGGCGGCGCGGCTGCGCGAGGGCCGGGCGCGGCTGCTCCTGGGCGCTGGGCTCTGCGGCGCGCTGACGACGTTCTCGACGCTGCAGCTCGAGCTCCTGCGGATGCTCGACGGCTCGCACTACGCGCTGGCGGCGTCCTACGCGCTCGTCAGCGTGGCGCTCGGGCTCGCGGCGGTCGTGCTCGGCCGGCGGCTCGCGGCGATCTCGGGCGGCGGCGCGGGCGTGGCCGGCGAGGGAGCATGAGCGACGACGTGCGGCTCGGCCTTGGCGGCTGCGGCCGCCGCGCGCGGATGAGCCGCGCCGCGGCTCGACGTCGGCGGCCGCGGCCGGGAGCGCGGATGAGCGGCGCCTTGCGGCTCGGCCGGGGCGGCCGCGGACCGGGGCGCCGATGAGCGGCGCCTTGCGGGTCGACGTCGGCGGCCGCGGCCGGGAGCGCGGATGAGCGCAGCGCTGTGGCTCGGCGTTGGCCTGCTCGGCGGGGCCGGCGCGGTCGCGCGCTTCGTGTTCGACGGCGCGGTCATGCGGCGGGTGGGCGGCGCGTTTCCCTTCGGGATCCTCGCCGTCAACGTCGGCGGCGCGTTCCTGCTTGGGCTGCTCGTCGGCGCCGGCGCGGGCGGCGACGCGCAGCGCCTGCTCGGGGCCGGCCTGCTCGGCGCCTACACGACGTTCAGCGCGTGGGTCTTCGACAGCCAGCGGCTCGCAGCGGAGGGCCGGCGCGGGCTCGCGATCGCGAACCTCGCCGTCAGCCTCGCGCTCGGGCTCGCGGCGGTCTGGCTGGGGCGTACCGCCGGATCGGCGGTCTGAGCTTGCAACACTTCCGGGGCGTTGCGAGAAGAGTTCGATGAGCATCGGAGCAGGTCGGTCGAGCGCCTGATCGGGCGAGACCTCGACGAGTCCGCCGGCAAGGGCCGCCCGCTGTCCGACCGGGCGCGCCAGTCGCGGCGATCCGTCGAGGCGTACCTCAAGGGCGGGGTGCGGCCACGCTGGATGGAGCGCGTCGGCGACATCGACGGCGCCATCGCCCGGGAGCAGCGGCTGCTCGAACGCGCGCACGACCAGCTGCGCACGGCCTGCGCCCGCGACGGCGGCGACTTCGCCGAGCGGTGGCGCGCGCTCGCCCGCGACTGGCCGTTTCCGCAAGACCTGCTCGAGCTCATCGAGCAGCACAACGAGTGGTATCCGATCGAGCGCGACCTGCCGCTGAACCCGCGCACCGGCGAGTACGTCCGCGTCGGCGGGCGCTCCTACCGCCGCCCGCGGCTCGGCCCGGACTGGATCCTGCGCCAGTTCCCCGCGGACGGCTGAGGGCCCCGCCCCACGGCGCAGCCCGGGTCGCGCGGCCCGGGAGTCTCGGTGCGACCGCGGCCCGTCCCACGGCGCAGCCCGGGTCGCGCGGCCCGGGCTTCGCGGGGGCGGCCGCGGCCGGGCTTCGCGCGGGCGCGGCCCCGGCGCAGGCTACGCGCGGCGGCGGGCCGTGTCAGGTCGAACCGGCTTCGGGTGAGCAAGACGTGCGGGGACCGAGCTGTCGACTTCAGGGGTCAGGATGGAACCGAAAGATTCGCCCGCCGGCTGGTACAAGGACGCGAGCAATCCCGGTGAGCGCTGGTGGGACGGAGCTCGGTGGACCGAGCACTACCGGCAATGGGACGGACGGCGCTGGATCACGCGCGGTCCTGCGCCCGCTGCGCCGCCTGCGCCCGAGCCGCAGGCCGGCGCCGCGACCTCTGGTACCTCCGACGCGTCGCCACCACCCGCGCCCACCGTCCGGAAGGGCCCGCGATGGGTCGCGGTCGCCGCGATCGTCGTGGTCGGATTGATCGCTCTCGCCGCCGCGCTGCCAAGCGAGCAGGACCCTGGCAGCGCCGGCAGCGACGGCTCGAGCGCGCAATCGCCGAAGGTCGAAGCGCCGGCGGACGCTCCAGGTGCGCCACCCCCTCCCGCGCAGCCCGCCGACTGCGGCAAGCAGGCGACGGACGAGTGCACCCCTCACGTCGGCTACGGCGGATCTGTGCGGGTCGACGCGCTCGTCTGGAAGGTCACGAACGTCCGGGTCTCCAAGACGCTCGGCGATCAGACCTACGGCTTCGGCGAGAAGGCGGACGGGCGGTTCGTGGTCGTGTCGTTGAACGTGCACTCCGACAAGAACGAATCGGCGACGTTCTCGAGCGACGTCGCGAAGCTCGAGATCGCCGGCAACACCTACGACACGGACACCGAGGGAACGATCGCCGCGGCCGGATCGGGCGATGACCCGTTCATCTTCGAGGACATCGGTCCCGACTCCGACGTGAAGGGGCAGCTCGTGTTCGATGTGCCGGCCAGGGTGCTGTCGCGCAAGGTGGAGCTGCGCTTCAACGAGCTGGGCTTCGGGTCGACGCACGGGTACATCCGCCTGCCGTCGAAGCTGCTGCGCTGAAAGCGGGTCAGCGACCCCAGGCGGGCTGCGTGCCGCGCGCGATGAGGCGCTTCGCCTTGCCGCCCGCGGCCGGGACCGTCCAGATCGACGAGCCGCGCGTGAACGCGACGCGCTTGCCGTCCGGCGAGAAGACCGGGCCGCTGTCGCCGGCCGCGCTCGTGAGGTTGGCGACGAGCTTGGTCGTGCGCGCGTCGAACAGCACGATCTGGCCGGGCTTCTCGATCGCGTTGTCGATGCTCTCGCTTGACGCGTAGGCGGTGGCGACCATCCGGTCGCGTGCCGGCGACATCGCCGGGTGGCGGAGGTGGCGGCCCGCCGTGTCGAAGGCGACCTGCAGCGCCCCGCCGGCGCCGCGGCAGGTCCCGTTCGTGAGCGTCGTCGGCGACGGCACGCAGATTCCGGCGTCCACGGGCTCGCCCTCCTGCATCGCGTCGACCGCCTCGGTCAGGCCCTCGCGCAGGATTCGCGTCGCGTCGTAGAACGCGACGAACGGCCGCCCGCCGCTCGACGCGACCTGGCGCGGCGACGAGCCGTCCGCGTTGGCCATGTAGCGGCGGTAGTCGATCGTGTCGAACACGACGTTGATGCGCTGTTCTACCCACGCCACGCGCTTGCCGTCGGGCGAGATCGCGACGTCGAACTGCGTCGCGTCGCGCGGCCCGTCGGGCGCCGGCTGGATGCGCGTGACGTCCGACAGCGAGCGCCGCTTCAGCCGCGCCGTGAACGCGCGCCCGCGCTCGCCGCGCTTGAACGCCAGCCGCTTGCCGCCGGTCGCGATCGTCGGGCGCGAGTACGCGCCGCCCGAGCCGCCGTCGCGGGTGAGCGCCACCACCTGCTTGCCCCGCTCGTCGGAGCGGCAGAGGTTCTTGGCGCAGACGTAGACGAGCGTCGACGCGGGGGCCGAGCCCGCGCACGCCAGCCCGCCGGCGAGGACCGCGAAGGCGAGCGCGGCGCGGGCACCCATCGTCAGCTCCCCGCCGCCTCCACGAGCATCGCCAAGAGCGCGAGGTGGACCTCGCGCTCGATCTTCGGATAGATCGACGGCAGCGGCTGGAAGCCGCCCTCGCCGTCGGCGTCGCTGCCGCACTCGAGCGTGAACGACGTGACCGACGCGTCGTCGCCCACGGTGTAGGCGTAGTCGGAGAACGTGCCGGTCGTGGGATAGAGCGCGAGCGAGGGCTCGACCGCGTACTCCGAGCGCACGCGGGCGCGGCGGTCCGTGCCGGCTCCGTTGACGATCGCGTCGTGCATGGCGGTGCCGACGCGCACGTGGCGGTCGAGCGCAGCGGCGGGAATGTACTCGCCGTACGGCCCGCCGGTCGTGCCGTCGCGGCGGCCGTCCCAGGCGCTGTTGGTGTAGTTCTGCGACGGGTCGCGCGTCTGGTTGCCGTCCATGCCCCACGGATAGAGGAGCTTGCGGCTGAACGAGTGGACGTCGACGAAGTACGCGATGTCGAGCTCGCGCATGAGCCCGGCGACGTTGCGGTTCTCCGGCTCGGACTCCGCCGCCGGCCCGATGTAGACCTGCGGGTCGCACGGGTCCGTGGACGCAGAGTTCGCGGCCGCCCCCGAGGGCGAGTAGTAGGTCTCGTAGTCCCACGCGACGTCGTTGTTGCGATTGGGGTCGACGCCGCGGCAGGTCGAGCCGGGCCGCGGCGGGCGGCGGTTCTTGCGCCACATCGCGTTCAGCGGCCCCGATTGGCTGAACGCGCGGCCGTCGGGGTTCAGGCACCCGACGACGTTGAGCTGCACCTGCTCGAGGATCCGCTTGACGTCGGCGGCCTCGATCGTGACGGCGGGGTAGACGAGGTCGGGGTTCGGGGCGGTGTCGGTGAAGGCGGGGACGACGAGGTCGGCCTCGTCCTCGTAGGCGCGCAGCAGGCGCTGGAGCAAAGTGAGCAGCGCGTCGGGCGGCACCCACTCGCGGGCGTGCGCCCCGCCGACGAAGAGCACCGGCGTGCTGCCGCCGTTCGTCACGCGGACGTAGGACACGCGGCGGCCTTCGTGGGTCGCGTTGGGCAGCGTCGTGCGGGTGACCAGGGACGGGTGGGCGGCGGCGAGGGCGCCGAGGCCGTCTTCGATCTCGCGGACCGTCGAGGGATAGGCCATCAGGAGTCGCCTCCCTCGGGATCGGCGGCGGAGGGCTCGTCGGGGCCCGCGGCGGAGGGTTCGCCGGGATCGGCGGAGGAGGGTTCGTCGGGGCCTGCGGCGGAGGCGTCGTCGTAGCCGGCGGAGGGTTCGCCGGGGTCGGGCGCGGGCTCGTCCTCCTCGCGCGTGATCGACGCGTACAGCGTCTCGCGATCTTCGGCGACCTTCTCCGCCGGGACGACGAGCTCCGTCGTCAGGCCGCGCGACTCGAGCTCGGCCAGCGCCTCGTCGGTCGCGTAGCCGGCGACCTGCCAGGTGTCGTCGTCGAGCCGGTTGGCGCTCGAGCGCTCGAAGTCGAGGCCCTCGACCTCCTGCAGGCGCCGCATCTCGTCAGTGGGTCCGGCTATCCGCACAAGCTGCATGGGCTACCTCCTCGGGTGCGCGACCGACCTTCTCATACCCGCTCGGCGACCGCAGCCGGTGGCCGCAACAAGACGCCGAGCTCGTCGAGCCCCGGCACGCGCCCATCCTGGATCTCGCGGCGCTCGCGCAGCGCGCGCGGCACGCCGGCCAGCCCGGCGGCCCGCCCCGCCAGCTCGACCCCGATCAGCCGCCGCGGGCGGTTCGTGCGCAGCTCCGACAGCCAGCGGCGGCCCAGCCGCAGCGGGCCGGTCCCGGGCAGGCAGCGCACCGCGCACCAGACGCTGTTGCGGGCGACGTAGAACCGCGCCCGGGCGAGCGAGCGGGTCGTCGCGCCGAGGCGGTGCGTCACGAGCGCGTCGGGCACGAGCAGCGCGTGGAAGCCGGCGAGGATCGCGCGGAAGGCGAGGTCGACGTCCTCGTAGTAGAGGAAGAAGCGCTCCTCGTAGCCGCCGAGGCGCTCGAAGACGTCGCGCCGGAAGACGGGCGCGGCGCCGGGGGCGGCGAAGACGGGGTACGGCGCGTCGGGCAGGTCCGACAGCGCGCGGTCTCGCAGGAGCTTGTAGGCGAAGCCGGCCGGGTCGTACTGGTCGCCGGCGCTCTCGATCCGGCCGCTGGCGGCGCTCACCAGCACGCTCCCCAGCGACCACGTCTTGTCCGAGCGCGGCGCGGCCGTGAGGCGCTCGAGCCAGTCGGGGGCAGGCGTCGCGTCGGAGTTCAGGACGCAGACCCAGGGCGCGCCGGTCGCCGCCACACCGCGGTTGGCGCCGCCGCCGAAGCCGTAGTTGTGGCCGAGCTCGAGCACCCCGACGTCCGGATGGTGCGCGCGCAGCAACGCGAGCGACCCGTCGCGCGAGCCGTTGTCGGCGACCACGATCTCCGCCGGCGCCAGCGTCTGCGCGTGCAGCGCGGCGAGGCACGCGGGCAGCAGCGCCTCGCCGTCGTAGTTGACGATGACGACCGCGACGTCGCTGGTCATGCGCTGCGCCGCGCGGCTCTGTCGAATTTGCTGCCTATGGCGCAGCAAATTCGCCAAGACCGTCGCTGCGGCCCGGTTGCGGCTGCTCGATCGTGCATCCGGCGGCAGTCTAGATACGCTCGCCGCGGTGACCAGCGAAGAGCTCTACGAGGCCAAGGCGCAGACCTACGCCGCCTTCGGCAACGGTGCGATCGCGCAGCGCGCGCAGGAGCTGCTGCCGCCGCGGGGCAGCGTGCTCGACCTCGGCTGCGCGTCGGGCGGGCTGCTCGCGCTGCTGCGACCCGGCGCGTCGCACCTCGCCGGCCTCGAGCTGTCGGCGAGCGCGGCGAAGGCCGCCTCCGAGGTCGCCGACCTCGTCGTGCAGGGCGCGCTCGAGGATCGCGACCTGCCGTTTGAGCCCGGCTTCTACGACCTCATCGTGATCGCCGACGTGCTCGAGCACCTCGCCGACCCGCTCGCCGCCCTGCGTCGCGCACAGAGCTGGGCCAAGCCCGGCGGAGCGGTGCTCGTCAGCGTCCCGAACGTCGCGCACTGGCGGGCGCGCCTGACGCTCGCTCGCGGCCGCTGGCCGGCCGAGGAGAGCGGCACGTTCGACTCCAGTCACCTGCGCTGGTTCACGCGCGACGCGCTCGCCGCGCTGCTCGCGCAGGCAGGGCTGCAAGACGTCGAGCTCGGCGCGATCGTCCCCGCGCTGCGCAACCACGTGCCCCTGCCCGGCCGCGTCGAGCCGCGGGCCGAGGCGCTCTGGCAGGCCCTCGGCCGCCGCGCCCCCAGGCTGCTGGGCTACCAGGTCATCGCGAGCGGGAGGCGCCCGGCCTCACCCTGACGGCTATGCTCGCCCCGCCCATGGGCCTGCGCACCGTCCGCTACGACATGAACCACGGCGCCGCGCGGCGCATCCTGCAACCGCAGCTCGAGGCGTGGGCGGCGTCGCACCCGCCCGAGGCCGAGATCCTCGAGGTCGGCGCCGGCCACTACGACCACCGCCCGTACTTCAACTGCAAGCTCACGAAGTTCGACGCCGACGAGACCCAGAGCCCGGACATCGTCGGCGACGCGCTGAACATGCCGATCGAGGACGACCGCTTCGACGGCACGCTCGCGATCTCCGTGCTCGAGCATGTCGACGACCCGTACCAGGTCGTGCGCGAGATGTTCCGGGTGCTGAAGCCCGGCGCGGAGGCCTTCGCGTGGATCCCGTTCACCTTCGGCGTGCACGGCTTCCCCGAGGACGTCAGCCGCTTCACGACGTTCGGCATGCGCCAGCTCTTCGAGCGCGCGGGCTTCGAGATCGTCCGCATCGACGAGAAGCCGTACTCCGGCGCTTTCCTGCAGATGACGAACCTCGTGCACTTCGTCCTGCCCCGGACCGATCACCGCCGCTGGGTGCGCCCGCTCAACAAGGCGCTCTTTTTGCTCTTCCGCATGGGTTATCCACTCGATGAGCGCTTCTCCAAGCTCAAGCTCAAGACGCTCTACACGGGCGCGGAGATCGTGGCGCGCAAGCCCGCGGCGTAGCGCCGTGCGGACGATCGCGGCCGCGGGTCTCGCGCTCGCCGCCGCGCTGCTGCTCGCCGGCCCCGCGGCCGCCGCCGCGCCGGCGCCGGCCGGCCCCGCGGCCGCCGCGGCGCCGGCACCCGCGAACCCCTGCACGGACGGGCCCGTCACGGTGCCGCTCGTCGCCAACGCAAACCGGCTGGGCTTCATCGACCTGCACTTCTTCTTCGCGCTCGGCGAGCCCGTCGACTACTTCGAATGCGTGGGCGGCCAGCCGAAGCCGCTCGGCCGGCGCGAGTCCAACGACACGCTGACCTCGATGGTCCCGGCGACGACCTGGCGCTGCGAGCGGCTCGCGCGCTACTTCGCCGCCATCGCGACGCTCCCGGACGGCACGCTGGCGCGCGGCACGGGCAGCATCCGGACGCGGTCGTGCGCGCGGCGCTTCGAGCTGACGGTCCCGCGCAGCGTCAAGCCCGGCCGGGTCGCGCGCGTGCGCATCCGCGACAGCTGGAACGTCGGCGGCGTGCGGACGAAGCTCTGCATCACGCGCCCCGGCGGGCGGGCGGCGTGCCACAGCGTGGTCTTCGAGGACGGCAAGGCCCGCACGCGCACCTACCGCATGAACAAGCGCGGGCGCTGGCGCGTCGAGCTGCGGGTGCCCGGCCACAACACGCGCTACTCGATCGCGGTCGGCGTGCCGAGCCTGTCGCGCGAGCCGCCCCCGCCGACGCTGCTCGCGACCGGCGACTCGACGATGGACGGCCTCGACAGCTTCCTCTCCGACAAGCTCGGCGGCGACGCGACCGTCGTCAGCGAGGTCCTGCCGGGGATCGCCATCTCGAGGTCCGACGAGTGGCAGCCGCTCGCCGTCAAGCAGGTCAAGCGGCTGAAGCCACAGACGACCGTGGTGTCGATCGGCGCCAACGAGGGCTGGCCGATGAAGGGCGCCGACGGCGCGATGCACGAGTGCTGCGACGCGCAGTGGGTCGACGAGTACGCGCGCCGCGTGCGCCGGACGATGGTGACCTACGGCAAGCGCGTCTTCTGGTGCACGATCGTCGGCCCGAAGGAGGAGCGGCGCAGGCCGATCTTCGCGGCCGCGAACGCCGGGATCCTGAAGGCGGCGCAGGGCCTCCCCGACGTGCACGTCGTGCGCCTGGACCTGCTGTTCACCCCCAACGGCTACCGCGAGACGATCAGCTACGAGGGCCGCGACGTTCGCGTGCGCGAGCCCGACGGGATCCACCTCAACGTCGCGGGCGCGGAGATCGCGGCGCGCGAGGTCGTCAAGGCGCTGCGCGCGACGCCCTGAGCGGCGCGCGCCGGGCGCCGCGCGCGGCGGCCAGAGCGCCGGTCAGCCGCGCCTGACGCGCTCGCGATCGGCGGGCAAAGCGGCGTCAGCGGCGCGAGATGCGCTCGCAGTCGCGCAGCACGAGGTCCCGGCGATCCGCGAGCACGACGTCGCGGGTCCCGGTCCCGCAGGCGACGGTGTCTCGCACGCGCCGCCCGAAGGCCGACGTGTCGCGCGCGTCGATCCGGTCGTTGCCGGCGCCGCCCGAGAACGAGTCGCGCCCCGCGCGGTCCGTCAAGCGGTCGTTGCCGGATGCACCCGTCATGCGGTCGTTGCCGCTCTCGCCTTCGAGCCGATCCGCGCCCGGCCCCCCGAGCAGGCGGTCGGCGCCGCTGCCGCCGCGCAGCCGGTCGTTGCCGGTCTCGCCGTAGAGGCAGTCGCCGCCGGCGAGGCCGCGCAGCAGGTCGTTGCCGGCGCGGCCGTAGACGATGTCCGCGCGGGCCGTGCCGTTGATCGTGTTCGCGCCGGCGGTGCCGACGATCGCGGCGACGCGCAGCGTGCAACCGGCCGGAGGCGACGGGGGTGGCGGCGGAACCGGCGCGGCCGCGACCGTGTACGAGCGCGTCGCGCTGGAGCCGTCCTCGTTGCCGGCGCGGTCGATCGCGCGCACCTGGAGGGTCTTGCCGCCGCCGGGCGCGCCCGTGGGGGCCGCGGGGAAGGTCGCGGGGGAGACGCAGGGCTGGAAGCCCGGCTCGTGCAGGTGGCACACGAAGCGCGAGCCGGCCTCGCTGGCGGCGAACTCGAAGCGCACGTTCGAGCCGCGGGCGACCGTGGCGGGCGGGCCGGAGGCGATCGTCGTCTCCGGCGGCGTCGAGTCCTCGACGTACGTGAGCAGGCTCGCCGAGCAGTCCGAGACGGCGGCGCCGACCTGGACCGTGGCGTAGAAGGTCGTCACCGAGTCGTTGAAGACCGTCGTCTGGATCCCCGGCGAGGCGAACTGCGCCGACAGGGCTTCGCTGGCGCGCGGCGGGGTGCAGGTCGGGGTCGTGTAGATCCGCACGAGCCCGTTGGCGGCCGCGCTGCCCTTCACGTACGGGACGTGCTCGTTGGCCGGCGAGTCGGGGTCGGTGTCGCTGAAGACCGGCGCCGGCGGCTTGGGGAGCTGGTGCGTGTAGAGCGCAAACGTCGTCGAGCACGCCGAGCTGAAGGTGCCGTCGAACGCGCTCGCGTAGAAGAACGTCACGGTGTTGTCGCCGACCTGGGCGCCGATCCCCGAGGACGCGAACTGCGCGGCGGTGCCGATGCCCGCGGCCTCGCCCGTGCAGGCGGCGTTCGTGTAGAGGCGGACCTCGGTGCCGTCTGCGGCGGTGCCCCTGATCTGCGGCGTGTTGTCGGACGAGGGCGAGGCGGGGACAGTCTCGGGCGCGACGGTCGGGGCGGGCGGCGGTGCCGGGTCCTCGACGTAGTGAAACGGCGCCGAGCAGCCGGAGCTCTCGACGCCCACGAAGGCGCTCGCGTAGAAGAACGTCGTCGAGCCGGCGGCGACCGTCACCGTCAGGCCGGTGGTCGTGAACGTCTCCGCCGGCCCCTGAGCGGCGATCGTGCCCGTGCACGTGTTGTTCGTGTAGATCGTCACGGTCGAGCCCGGGTCTGCGGTGCCCGCGATCTCGGGCCTGAGGTCGTTGCCCGGCGAGGCTGGCACGCTGGCGGTGATCGTCGGGACAGCCGGCGGAACGGCGAGCGCGGACGATGGGGCGGCGGTGAGGAGCACGCACGCGACGAGCGTGAGGCCGGCGCGGCGGAGGAAGGCGGTCATCAGACCGCTGAGGCTACCCCGATGCGAACCGCACGACGCCGCCTGCGCGCTCCTCGACGACCCGGCCGTCCGCGACGAGCAGGTCCGTGTGGCCGAGCACCTCCGACAGGGTGAGGTACGCCTGCGTCACCGCGACCGTCCCCCACAGCGCCTGGGCGATCTGAAACGCGGTGCGCGGCCGCTCGGCGAACAGGCGGGCGATCTTCTCCGCGCGGCGGTCGTGCATGCGGAAGCGCTCGTCGATGAGCGCGACGTGCTCGGTGACGGGCTCGCCGTGGCCGGGCAGGATGACGTCGACGTCCTGCATCTCGCGCGTCGCGCGCATCGACTCGAGGTAGCGGACCAGCGCGTGCGGTCGTGCGGGCGGCGGGTCGGCGTGAAGCGGCGCGCTCAGCGGGCGCGAGATCAGCGGGTTCGAGGAGATGTGCTTGATGAGGTGGTCGGCGCCGAGCACGATCTTGCGCTCGGCGTCGTGGAAGATCGTGTCCGACGGGGAGTGGCCGGGGCGGTGCAGCACCCGCAGCGTGCGGTCGCGCAGCACGAGGTCCGAGCCGGCCGCCAGCGGGCGCGTGACGGTCGCCGAGGCCCCCCAGTTGCGGTAGCTCTGCGAGACCGCGAGCAGCGCCAGGCGGATGTCCTCGGGGATCCCGTGCTCGGTCATGACGCTGTTGGCGAACGCGTCGTCGGCCTCCATGCCGTCGTCGTAGCGCGCGGCCCACGGCGCCAGCAGGTCGAGCGCCGCGACCTCCGCGCCCGAGCGGCGGGCGAGGATCGAGACCAGCCCGAGGTGGTCCATGTGCTGGTGGGAGATGAGGATGAGCTCGAGATCCTCGATGCGGCGCCCGTGCTCCGCCAGCGCGACCTCGAGCGCGTCGAGCGCCGTGCCGGAGTTCGGGCCGCTGTCGAGCAGGGTCAGCGGGTCGTCCTCGATGAGGTACGTGTTGACCTTGCCGACCTGAAACGGCGTCGGGATCGCCAGGCAGTGGATGCCGGCGTCGGCGGCCCGCGCGAGCGCGTCAGCCGCGTCGCTCACCCGTGATCGCCCTCGCTCACGAGCGGATGATCTCCAGGATCTCGTCGCGGCGGGCTTCCATGTCCTCCTGCGACACGAGCGACTCGAGGCACAGCCGCAGCAGCGGCTCGGTGTTCGAGGAACGGACGTTGAAGTGCCAGTCGTCGTAGTCGACGCTGACGCCGTCGAGGTGGCCGATCCGCGCGTCGGCGTACCGCTCCTCGATCTCGGCCAGCTTCGACTCCGCGTTGTCGACCGTCGAGTTGATCTCGCCGGAGATGAAGTACGTCGAGCGGTAGCGCTCCAGCAGCTCGGAGAGCGTCGCGCCCTCGACGCTCAAGCAGCTCGAGGATGAGCAGCGCCGGGATCGTGCCGCTGTCGGCGCAGTAGAAGTCGCGGAAGTAGTAGTGGCCGGAGACCTCGCCGCCGAACATCGCGCCCTCGTCGCGCATGCGCGTCTTGAAGAACGCGTGCCCGACGCGATTGGGGTACGCGGTCCCGCCGGCCTCGTGCACGGTGTCCGCCACGGCCCGGCTCGCCCGGACGTCGTAGAGGATCGCCTCGCCGGGCGACTTGCGCAGCAGCGACTCGGCGAGCAGCGCGGTGAGGAAGTCCCCGTCGACGAACGCGCCCTGGTCGTCGATGAAGAAGCAGCGGTCGGCGTCGCCGTCCCAGGCGATGCCGAGGTCGGCCTGCTCCTCGACGACCTTGCGCATGATGAACTCGCGGTTCTCGGGGAGCAGCGGGTTGGGCTCGTGGTCGGGGAACTCGCCGTCGGGGGTCCAGTAGGCGGTGACGAGGTCGAGGCCGAGCTGCGACAGCAGCGGGCCGACCATCGGTCCCGCCATGCCGTTGCCGCCGTCCACCACGACGCGCAGCGGCTTGACGTTCGCCGGGTCGACGAACTTCAGCGGCCGCTTCCTGGAACTCCTCGTAGATCGCCACCTCCTCGACGGATCCACCGCCCGGAGGGTCGCCGAGGCCGTCCTCGATCCGCCGGCGGACGTCCTGGATCCCCGCGTCGCCGCTCAGCGCGATCGCGCCCTGCTTGACGAGCTTCGCGCCCGTGTAGGCCTTCGGGTTGTGCGAGGCCGTGCACATGAGGCCGCCGTCGAGGTCGCGCGAGCCGACGAGGAAGTAGAGCATCTCGCTCCCCACCTGCCCGGCGTCGACGACGGTCGCGCCCTCGGACACCATGCCGTCGCGGTAGCGCGCCGCGAGCTCGGGGGCCGTCAGGCGCATGTCGCGGCCGAGGCCGATGCGCAGCTCGCTCGCGGGCTTGCCGGCGAGGTCCGCGAGGACGAGCGCGAAGCCGCGCCCGACGGCCTCCGCGACGTCGCCGTCGATCTGCTCGCCGTACAGGCCGCGGACGTCGTAGGCCTTGAAGATCTCCGGAGGAGCCGTGGTCGCCATGAGGTCGCGGATCGTAGTGGCCCGTGGCTGCGTGCGACCCCGTCCCGGGTATACGGTCGGCGGTTCGGTCCACGACGAAGGAGCTTCACGGCATGGTCGGTAAGAGGGCGCTCGCGCTGGCGGTCGGGATGCTCGGCGGCCTGCTCCCGGCGCCGGCGCTCGCCGACTCGTGCGATGCGGGCGGCTACGCGGGCGCCGAGCGGGTCGTCACGACGCCCAAGGCCCGCGGCTACGACGTCACCGCGGTCTACGGCGACGGCGTCTACCACGTGTCGCGCTGTCAGTCCGACGGGGATCTCATCGAGGGGCAGACCGTCGCGCCGATCGCGGAGCCCGACGGCGACGTCGCGCTCGTGCCCTCGACCTACAGCACGCCGTCGGGGGACGCGAGCGTCGTCTACGGCGATCCGCGCGATCCGGTCTGGCGTCGCGCCTGGGCCGCCGGCGGCGAGCGCCTCAAGGACTCCGTGCTGCCGCCGCCGCGCGGGGTGGACGTCGAGGTCCCGGAGGAGCCTCCGGCGATGCCGCGGGGAGGGGCGGAGGTCGGCGCGGCCCAGGCCAGCGACGCCTGCCGCAACGGCGGGTTCGTCCGCTATGGCCCCACCGCCCTGTGGGCCGCGCGACGCTACAGCTACCGCATCAACGGGGCGTCGTTCGGCAACAACGCCGCGACCCGCCGCTCGCTGGTCGCGGGGCACAAGACGTGGGACGAGACGCGCAACGACTGCGGGTTCGGCGACCGCAGCAACATCGTCACGGGCTACCTCGGCCTGACCACGCGCAAGGCGCGCACGCGCGCCGGACGGCGCGTCCGTGATCGACAAGGGCGAGCTCGCGAACATCGCGCGCTGCGGCAACACCACGGTGGCGATCGCCTGCTCGTGGATGTACCCCGGCCAGGCCGAGGGACCGTTCACGGAGAACGACCAGCGCTACGACGAGGACTTCCCGTACACCAACCAGGGCGCGCTCGGCGGCGCCTACGACTACTGGGCGATCGCGGCGCACGAGAGCGGGCACAGCCTCGGCCTGGACCACTCGACGGCGAGCCCGTACCTGACGATGTACCCGCAGGCAGCCTCGGGCGCGTCGTTCTGGCGCACCCTTGCCCTCGGGGATGTGTTGGGGATGAGAAATATCTATCCGTAGCCTCATCGCGCTGGCCGTCGCCGGCGCCGCGCTCACCGCGGCGGCGGTCGCCGCTGCGCAGGAGCCCTCGCCGGATCCGTCGTTCTCGATGTCGGTCTCGCCGAGCCGCGTGCGGATGCCCGCGACGACGCAGCTCGTCTACCGCCTGCGGATGCAGTCGGGATCCGAGGCCGAGCGCTTCAGCATCGAGGTCGTCCCACCGTTGTTTCGGACGCGCCTGGGCAGCGGCGACAACGTCCGTCGCGAGGGCGCGACGATCACGCCGGACGCGAGCGTCGAGCTCGAAGGGCCCGGCACGTTGACGCCGCGGGGCGAGGGCAGGGCGCTCATCGCCTGCTCGCCGAGCACGGGGCTCGTCGCGCACGGCTACGAGCCTCGCTACCCGGCCTTCGTCGTCGAGCTGCCGGCCGGCAGCGTGTCGACGCTTGTCGCCCGCTACCGGACAGGAGAGTTCGCGCTGTGGCCGGGCAGCGACCTTCGCCTGACGATCCGCGCCGGCCGCGAGACGACCGGCTACGGCGCGGCCACGCTCGCTCGCGAGGTCGAGGTGCGCTCGCCGAGCGTGGCGCTCTCCGGCCGCACCGCGCCGCGGGTCGAGCTGTGGACGAGCCCGCAGAGCTCGCCGGGCGTCTATACGAAGCTGCGCCGGCTCGAGGCCGGCAGCCGCCTGTCGATCGGCGGCCGCGTCGCGCCCGCCCGGGCCGGGCGCCGGGTATCGCTGTGGCTGCTGCGCCACGGCGAGGGCGAGGAGGCGCGCCGCCTGGCGACCGTCTCGACCGACCGGTCGGGCCGCCTGCGCTACCGCACGCGCACGCCGGAGCGCTCCGGCAGCTACGAGCTCTGGGCACGCACCGCGAACGACGCCGGGGGCCGCCCGGAGCACAGCTGCTCGATGGCCTTCGAGGTCGGGGTCACCCGGTAGCCGGGCCCCTCGACGCCGACCTGTCGCGGCGGGCCGGCTTGTGATACGGGCTTGCGGGGTCTACGCTGACCCTGCGGGGATCGCACCTACGGAGGGGGAGATGTGCAGAAGGCCCATGGCGCGATCGGATGCGCGCTGACGATCGCTTGCTCGGTCCTGCTTGCGGGCGCCCCCGCGAACGCGGCGGCTGCGGTGACCTCGAACCCGCTGAAGACCGTCCTCATCGGCGACTCGTACTCGGCCGGCAACGGCGCCGGCAGCTACTACGGCCCGCGCGATTGCTACCGCAGCCGCGAGAACTGGGCCGAGAAGTACATGGACACGCTGCGCGGCACGCGCAACGTCACGTTCATCAACCGCGCCTGCTCGGGCGGCGTGCTCAGCCAGCTCGAGGACGAGCGCCGGATGGACGACAAGGTCGTCCTCGTGTACGTCTCGGGCGCGGCGGACGAGGACGACCCGCGCGCCCGCCAGCTGCTCGACGACCGCGGCGACTGCGCGACCCCGTACCGCGACGACGAGCGCTACGACATCGAGCCGGTGTACGCCGCACCGGTGGGTGGGTTCACCGAGGTCGCCTTCAGGTGCACCCGCTACATGGAGCCGCAGGTCAACGCGATCGGCCGCGACACCGACCTCGTCATGCTCACGATCGGCGGCAACGACGTGGCCTTCGCCGACATCGTCACGCAGTGCTTCGTCGTCTTCGTCCGCGGGCCCGGCGACTGCCGCGACAAGGTCTCGGCGGCACAGGATGAGATCGTCAACGTCGGCGACGGGATCGAGGAGTTCCTGCGGCGTCTGAAGACGCGGATGCGCCCCGACGCGAAGATCGCGCTCGCCGCCTATCCCCAGCTCGAGAAGGACGAGAACTTCGATCTGCGCGGTGGCTTCCTGTTCACGGACGTGTACGCGGTGGGTCGCGAGGTCCGCGAGCTTGGTCGCCTCGGCGACGCCGCCGAGCGCACCGCGGTCGACAGCGTCAACGCCGAGCCCGGCGCCCGCGTGACGTTCGTCGACGAGGTCAAGGCGCATTTCGCCGGCCACGAGCCCGACGGCCGCGTGTGCTGTCGCAACGACGACCGCTGGGTGCACGAGTTCGACACCACGACCAAGATGGAGTGGTACCACTTCAACGAACGCGGTCATACGGAGGTCGCGAACCTGCTCACGCGCCACCCCGATATCAGCGTAGGCTCTGCCCCGGTCGAGCTCGGCGGCAGCGTGGACATCGCGTTCCTCATCGATACGACGGGCTCGATGGGCTCGGCGATCGCCTCCGTCAAGTCCGCCGCGACCGACCTCGTGAACGCGGTCGGGGCCCGCACGGCGTCGGCGCGCTTCGCGCTGCTCGACTACCGCGACTTCGCGTCGCGCACGGGCGACGCCAACGATTACCCGGCGAAGCTCCAGCAGGACTTCACCACGAGCACGACCACGATCAACGGCGCGATCCAGGGGCTCGGGCTCGGCTACGGCGGCGACCTCCCCGAGACGATGTACGCGGGCCTCAACGCGGCCTACGACCTCGTCTGGCGCCCCGGCGTCAAGAAGATGGTGATCGTGCTCGCCGACGCGCCGCCGCTGTCACCGGAGCCGATCACGAACACGACCCGGGAGGACGTCATCCGGCGCTCGCTGGAGATCGACCCGGTCGAGGTGCAGTTCGTCGACATCAGCGGCTACGCCGCCGGCTCGGAGGACGTGCAGGATATCGCCGAGCGGACCAACGGCGCGATCCACACGAGCGCGCCGTCGCAGGCGGCGGCCGAGATCGCCGACGTCATCGACGCGTCGCTCGATCGTCCGTACGCGTGGGCGGGTGGGCCGTACGTCGGGACCGTCGGCGAGGCCATGACGCTCGACGGGCGCGGCTCCTACGGCGTCACGTCGGACATCGTCACGTGGGAGTGGGACATCGGCGCGGACGGGACGTACGAGTACTCGAGCGGCTCGCCGCGAACGCAGCACACGTTCACCGCGCCGTTCGACGGGCTTGTCGCGCTGCGGGTCACCGACGGGGCGGGCGAGACGGGGCTCGCAACGGTCGTCGGACACGCGAGCGCCGACGGCGACGAGATCCCCGCCGCCGGCGACAACTGCCCCGACGTCGACAACCGCGACCAGGAGGACTACGACGGCGACGGTCTCGGGGACGAGTGCGATCCGACGCCCGGTCGTCCGACGCGCGATCAGGATGGCGTGATGGACAGCGGGTCGGTGCCGCTCGGGGGTACCGGCGGCACGGGCACGTCGCCCGCCACGCCGCCACCGCCGCCCGCCACGCCGCCCGGTCCGCCGCCGCTCGGGCGCTCCTCGATCGAGCCCGCGCACGTCGTGATGGGCACGCCGCTTGTGTCGCGCACCGCCCGGCGGATGTTCGTGCGCCTGTCGTGCAGGCGCGTCGGCCTCTGCACGGGGACGCTGAGGGCCCGTCTCGTGGCTGGCGACTCGCGCGTCGGCTACCGGGTCGCCGGCCTGCAAGGCAGAACGGTGTCGATCGCCGTTCCAGCGCGTGCTCGTCGATCCCTGCTGCGTGGCGCGCGCGTCGAGGTCCGGCTCACGGTCGTTGCCAGCAACGGCGCGACGGTGACGCGCACCGCGAGCGTCCGGCGGTCCCGTGGCCGGGGCTGACGGTGGTCGGCGGCGCGCGATGGTGATCGCCGTGGTCGCCATCGTCGTGCTGGCCGCGGCCGCGTGGGCGCTCACGCGCGGCGACGATGATCCGAGCGAGCAGCTGCGCGCGCTTCAGGACGACGCGATGGGCCGCTTCGAGCCGACCGGCGGCCGGCTCGCTGCGACGGTTGCCCGCAGCGAGAAGGAGTCCGGGCTGCTCGGCAAGCCGGCACAGGCGAAGTACACGCGGCTCTTCGAGCTCCCGGCGGCGACCGCGCGCGGCGCGCTGCGCGACGCGCTCGCTGCCGCACGTGCGGCGGGCTGGCAGCTTGCGACCGTGCGCCGCGGGCTCGGCGCGACCGGCGACAGGCGGCTGCCGACGGGACGCGTCATCCTGACGATCTCGCTGGCGGAGGACGGGACGGTCCTGCCGGACGACCTCACCCCGCCGGTGCTGAGCATCGGCCTCACGCATGGCGGTCCGTAGCGCGCCTTCTACAATCGGCGGTCATGTCCGGCCATTCCAAGTGGGCGTCGATCAAGCACAAGAAGGCGATCGTCGACTCGCGCCGGGGCAAGCTCTTCACGAAGCTCGCCCGCGCGATCACCACCGCGGCGCGTGACGGCGGCGGCGAGCTCGAGGGCAACCCGGCGCTGCAGCTCGCCGTCCAGAAGGCCAAGGACGCGTCGATGCCCAAGGACAACATCGAGCGCGCGATCGCCAAGGGGACCGGCGCGGGCGCCGACGCCGCCGCGATCGAGGACGTCATGTACGAGGCGTACGCGCCCGGCGGCGTGGCGATGCTCATCGAGGCGATGACCGAGAACCGCAACCGCACGGGTGCCGACGTCCGCCACCTGCTCGGCAAGCACGGCGGTAGCCTCGGCGAGCCCGGCTCCGTCGCCTACCTGTTCGACAAGCGCGGCCTGATCGTCATCGACGGCGAGCAGTACTCCGAGGACGACCTCATGCCCGCCATCGAGGCCGGCGCCGAGGACATCGCCGAGGAGGACGGCGTCTTCGAGGTCCTGACCGAGCCGGCGCTGCTGACGGACGTGCGCGCGGCGCTCACGGACGCGGGCATCGAGATCCAGTCCGCCGAGCTCGCCTGGCTGCCGAAGGCGCGGGTGCCCGTCGAGGAGGACGACGCGCAGAAGCTCATGCGCTTCATCGACGCGCTCGAGGACAACGACGACGTCGACGCGGTGCACGCGAACTTCGACATCGACGCCGACGTCCTCGAACGCGCGGCCGCCGGTCTGTAGCTCCGCGACGCGACGGCGGGCCGCCGGGAGCTACGCTCGACCCTCCCGAATCTCTGGAGGCGCAGCGTGAGCGACGACGAAGTGGTACCCGACGACGACAAGCCCGTCGAGGCGATCGACGATCCGCTCGAGCCGGCGCCCGACTTCGGCGAGCAGGAGGAGGAAGCGCAGAAGGAGGAGTGGGAGGAGGACGCCCGCGAGGGCGGGGCGGCGTAGAAAGGTCGGGTCCCGGACCCTGCGGTGAGCAGGATCACAGACCCGGGCGGCGGGGCGCGCAACCATCGAATGCAGTCGCGTACCTCGACCGTTCGGAGACTCCCGTGTCTGCCCGGCCAGCTTTTGCCATCCTGCTCGCGCTGCTTGGCGCGCTGATCCTCGCTCCCGCCGCCCAAGCGGACACGATCACGATCGACTTCGAGACGGGGCCCCCGCTCGGGACCGCGGTCAACGAGGAGTACCTGGCGGGCTCGTTCACCCGCTTCCTGGAGCCCGACTTCGGCTTCCGGCCGTACCGCAAGGCCGCCGCCGGCCTCGCGCGCTCCGGCACGACGGTCGCGAACGTCGGCCCCGACGTCTGCTTCCAGGACACGGGCGCCGGCGTCGGCTGCGAGTTCGTCAACGGCGGCTCGTCGGGCAGGTTCACGCGCTCGGCGTCGAGCGTCACGGTGTACGCCGGGCGCTTCGAAGCCGACGGCAACCCCCAGACGGCGCAGTTGCGCGCCTACAACGCGGGCGGGGGCCTCGTCGCGACCGGCACCCCCGTCGCCGTCCCGCCGACGCCCGGCTTCAACTCGCCCGTGACCGTCACGAGCGCGGGCAACGACATCGCCCGCTTCGAGTTGCAGTTCAGCGGCACGACCGGCGTGCTCGTCGGCTTCGACGACCTCACGCTCGACTTCCCGGCGGGGACGCTGCCGGACGTCTCGCTGTCCGGGCCGCTGAACTCCACCACGATCCTGCAGGGCACGGCGACCGACGTCCCGATCTCGCTGACCCGCATCAACGGCTCCAACGGGCCGCTGACGTTCTCGGCGACCGGGCTGCCCGCCGGCGTGACGGCGGCCTTCCTCCCGAACCCGGCGCCCGGCACGCAGGAGGCGACGGTCATGCGCCTGACCGCGACCGACGCCGCGCCGGAGTTCTTCGTCCCGCAAGACGTCACGGTCACGGCGCAGGCCGACCCACCCGACGCGCTCGTCGTCCCCGGCCCGCGCACGCTCACGGTGCCGGTCACGGTCCGCACGCAGTTCGAGCTCTCGCAGGCGAACCCGGGGCCCGTCCAGATCCCGCACTGCGCGCCCACGGACGTCGGCCTGCGCGTCCGGCGCGACTTCGCGTTCGCGACGCAGGGCAAGACCGTGAACCTTGCCATCGGTGCGCTGCCGACGGGCGTGACGGCGGAGTTCCTTCCGAGCGCGACGATCTCGCCCGGCGGCGGGCTCATCGCCGAGCCGACGCTCCGGTTCCGCCGTGGCACGCAGAACATCCCGACCGGGTTCGCCGTCACCGTGACGGCGAGCGCGGCGAGCGCGCCGGCGCGCACGATCTCGCTGACGCTCGCCAACGCCGCGCCGACGGCGAGCCTCGACAGCACGACGCTCTCCGGCGCCGTCCCGTCGCGCCTGCAGCCCGGCACGCAGATCCGCCTCAGCGGCAACGGCTTCTGCCCGGGGACGAAGGTCCGCGTCGGCAACGACCTCGCCGAGGTGGCCGACCCGGCGATCGAGCCGTCGGCCACCGCGCTGACCTTCCGCCTGCCGCGCCTCGCGACGACCGGCCCGGTCAAGGTCGTCCCGCCCGGCGGCGCTTCGATCTACGCCTCGACGGGCCCCGTCACGGTCCGCAGCACGCGCAACGTCTCAGGCTTTCAGTTCAACAACCCCGGCTGGGGCAACCTCTCCTACGGCGAGATCTCAGCGCTCGTCGGCGAGGAGGAGATGTTCCTCTCGACGAACCCGTGCTGGCCGTTTTATGACTGCACGATCGCGTTGCCGATCCCGGACCCGGTCGCCTACCTGAAGTGGCAGATCATCGAGCAGGTCGTGCAGTCCTCCGGCGGGCACTGCTTCGGCATCAGCCGCTTCGTGCAGGAGATCGGCGACCGGCGGATCACCAACGGCCAGTTCGCCACCGGCGTGACCACGACCTTCGGCCTGCCGTCCGCGAGCGGGCCGAGCGGCCGGCTCGGGTCCTACCTCGACCACCGCCACGCCGGGCAGACGACGAAGGAGTTTCTCCTGCACTACGGCTTGCGCAACGACTCGATCTCCGCGCAGATCAACCGGCTGCGCAGCGAGCTCACCGCGGGCCGGCTCGCGAGCCTCCTGGTCAAGAACGGCTTCACCGAGGGCCACGTCATCATCGCCCACGACATCGAGACGCGGCCCGACGGCTCGACGGTCATCCACACCTACGACAACGAGCGCGAGTTCCTCTCGTCGGAGGAGACCGACACGACCGGCGCGACACACCGCGACCGCGAGGCCGGCAGCCAGGTCGTCGTCAACCCCGCGAAGACCCGCTGGGACTACAGCGGCTGGCACGGCGGCAACGACGGCTCGTTCTACATCAGCACGCTCGGCGACTGGCCTGCGGGCACCAGGCCGACGCTGCCGGGCGTCGTCGACGCGGCGATCGGCATCTTCGGGTCGGCCGGCGGCGCGGCGGTCACCGGCCCCGAGCCCAAGGGCGCGGAGATCCTGCCGGTGCTCGACCGCGGCGCGATCCCCGGCGCGGCGGGCTTCGTCATCGGCGACCAGGGCGCGAAGACGATCTCGCACGTCATGGAGGGCAAGAAGGACGGCACCTACGCCCAGACGATCATGGGCAGCGGGTTCGTCGGCGCGGTCAACGACGTCAAGACGGCGAAGGGCGTCACCGACCGCCTCAGCGGCAACCCCGGCGCCGACACGATCACGTTCGCGGGCGAGCGCGGCCGGTCGCTGGAGCTCGAGGTCGGCTCGGAGCGCAAGTCTTCCAGCCGCGTCGCGACGATCGACACGCACACGTCGGCCGGCGGCACGGAGACCGTGGCGCTGCCCAACGGGTCGTCGCTGCGCTACGAGCACGACGGCGCGACGACGCGCTTCTCGTTCGAGCTTCAGAGCGTCGAGCGCGGCGCCGCGGCCGCGCACTTTCAGTCGGGCGCGCTGACGATCCGCAAGGGCGAGCGCATGACCGCGACGCCGGCGGACTGGCGCCGGCTGGACAGCGTCCGCGTCGCCGTGCGCAGCGCGAGCGGCAAGGTCACGACGCGCCGCCTGCGCAACCGGGCGCAGAGCCCCGTGAAGATCGCGGTCTCGAAGCCGAGCCTGCGCAAGGCCGCCGGCCGCCACGAGGCCAAGGTCACGACGCGCCTGCGCCGCGTCGTCCCCGACAGCATCCTCGGCGTCACGCTGCGGCTGCAGCGCAACGGCCGCACGGTCGCGCGCAAGGGCTTCGCGGTCAAGCAGCCGCGCAACGCGTCGCGGACGTTCGCCTTCAAGCTGCCCAAGGGCGTGCGCCGCGGGACCTACCGCCTGCAGGCCGACGTCACGGTCGCGTCGACGGGCGCCAAGCCGAGCACGAAGCGGGTCGCGCGGCGAGCGATCGTGCGGGTCCGCTGAGGACGAGCTTGTCGAATAGTGAGCGGATAGCGCTCACTATTCGACATGGGCCGAGCCGGCCCCACCGGGCTCACTCGCGCGCGCCGAGCAGCGCGCGCCTGATCCGCTCGCGGATCGCGCCGCGCTCGCGCTCGGCGTCGTACGACGCGCTCAGCGCCCGCGCGCGATGGCGCAGCCGCACCTCGACGACGGCCACCAGCTCGTCGACGAGCGCGGGCCGCGCGCGCAGGAGCGGCTCGTACTGCGGGCGTCCGATCTCGAGCACGGTCGCGCCCGTGATCGCGCGCACGGTCGCGGCCCGCGGCTCGCCCGTCAGGAGGGACATCTCGCCGACGACCGAGCCGCGCCCCATCGTGTCGACCGCTCGATCGTGTCCGTCGTCCTGGCGCAGGACGACCTCGACGACCCCGTCGACCACGACGAACAGCGACGTCCCGCGCTGACCCTGCACGACGATCCGCTCGAGCGGGCCGAGCGTCACCGGCCGGGCCGTCCGCGCGAGCTCGGAAAGCTCCTCGCGCGTGAGCATCTCGAAGCTCGGGACGGCGGCCAGCAGCAGCTCGAGCTCCTCGTGCGAGCGCTCCTGCTCGCGCGGCAGGTCGACGAGCAGGTCGAGGCGCTCCTCGTAGCCGTCGCGGCGCTGCAGGCGCGCGACCTGCGTCGGGCGCGCGATCCGGGTCTCGAGCAGGCTCGCCTCACGCGGGATGCACTCGCTGCCGGTGTAGTCCATGAGCGCGCGCTCCTTGCACCATGACGCGACGGCGTTCATCGACGCGGTACTGGGTGCACGCGGATGCGAACAGCCCGTCTTGATCGCCCAGCAGCCGCGCCAGCGGGCCGGGGAGCCGGGCCACGCCCAGCGACCCCTGCCGGTGCCAGAGCACGAGCTCGCGGACCTGCCCGGGGAGGAAGGCGAGCTCCTCGAACGCCGCGGGGGTCTTGCGCAGGACCGCGCGCTCGGCGTTGCGGAACACCCGCTGCCACGTCTCCTGGGCGTTGTGGTGGTTGGGGCCGGCGAGCGCCACCGCGGCCTTGAGGTCCTCGTGGTGCGCTTCGAGGAACGCCAGCGTCGCGGTCCGCTTGCGCAGGAGGTTGCGCGCCGCGACGGGTCCTGTCCGCGGGGCGCCGGGACGGGGAAAGGCGATCGCTCGCAGCTCCCACACGGCGCGCCAGCGTGCGGGATCGATCCGGTCGCGGATCGCCGCGAAGAGGTCGCTGCGCTCGAACGCCTCGCGCTCGTCGCCGTCGAGCAGGTCGCCGAGGTCGTCGCGGACCGCCTCGGCGATGCCCAAGAACGTCAGGAACTCGAGGTACAGGCCGACCCGCAGCAGCCAGCCGGGATCGGTCAGGTTGCGCCGCTTGCCGACGATGTCGCCATCCAGCGCGCGGCCGTAGAGGCCGGCCTTCTCGCGGCCGATGAGCAGGACCGGATACCACGGGTGATACGCGGCGCCGGGTCCGGGACGTTCGCCGCGGCCGCCTGGCGCCCCGCGTCCGGCGTGACGAGCCGCTCGATCAGCCGCTCGTAGAGCGAGCCCATCCGGCGCGCGTCGCAGACGAGCAGGCTGCCGCGCGCGGCGGCGACGGGCCGGCCGTCGTCGCACAGGCGCAGCTCGACGCGCACCTGCTGCGCGAAGAGGTTCGCGAACGTGAAGGGGTCGTCACCGTCGCCCACCAGGTCGCGCCGGGGCGAGATCGCGAGCGCCAGGCGTGCGCTGCCGTCGATCGCGGCGTCGACGAGCCGGGGCCCGCCGGGCGGGCCGAAGGCCACGGGCGCCAGCGGGCGCCGGTCCCAGCCGGGGAGCGGCTCGGACTCGATCGACCCGTCGATCCCGGCGAAGGAGAGCGTGACGTCGAGCTGTGGCTTGGCCGCGTCGCCGCGGGTGACGTCGAGCAGCAGGTAGGCCTGGTTGCCGCCGGGCGGGTCGTGCTCGAGGATGAGCGCGGCCTGGTCGCTGGAGCCCAGCCACGGGTGCGCCGCCTCGTCGGTCGGCCGGCGACCCGGCACGAACGGCACGATCGCGCAAGCCGACGGCTCGGCTCCAGCCGTCAGCCGCTCGCCGGCGGCGACGAGCAGCGCGGCCTTCCCCGCCGCGTCGAGGCCGCCGACCGGCGCCCGGGTCAGCGCCTCGAGTGCGGCGATGAACTCGACCTCCCGCATGCCGCGAGTGTCCCGGGGCGGGGGTGCTCGGGGTCAGCCGGGGCGGGGCGCGGCCTAGGCGATGCCCGCCTGCTCGCGCTTGGCCATCCAGCGGTCGACGACGTACCCGCCGAACGGCACCACGGCGCCGATCAGGACGAGGACGGTCTCCTTGCCGGTCCAGCGCGCGTCCTCGCGGATCGTGAGCGCTCCGAGCACATACGCCACGAACAGGGCGCCGTGGATCAGGCCGAGGATCAGCACGACGGTCTCGATGCCGTCGGGCGGCGGGTCCGGGATCCGCTTGAGGGCGCTGGACGTGAGCAGGACGAGGAAGCTCGTGGCTTCGGCCAGGGCGATGTAGCGAAAGGACTTGATCGTGAACAAGCGGGGGCTCCTTGGGGGATGAGGCCGCGCGCGGCAGGACATCCGACGCGAGGCGCAGAATCATCACTGATGATCGTCCTCGGCATCGACCCCGGCACCGCCAACACCGGCTACGGCGTCGTGGAACGCCGCTGCGGCCGGCTGTACGCGCTCGACGGCGGCGTCATCACGACGCGCCCGGAAGCCCCCATGCAGATCCGCCTCGCCGCGATCCACCGCCGCGTGGGCGAGCTCCTCGACGAGCACCTCGTGCGGATGATCTCGATGGAGGACGTGTACTTCGGCAAGAACGCGAGCAGCGCGTTCGCCGTCGGCCAGGCGCGCGGCGTCGTCATGCTCGCCGCCGGCCAGCGTCGCCTCGACGTCGTCTCCTACACGCCGCAGCAGGTCAAGCACGCGGTCTGCGGCTCCGGCCGCGCCGACAAGGACCAGGTCGCGCGGATGGTCCAGTCGCTGCTGTCGCTCGAGGTGCCGCCGCACTCCGAGCACGCGGCCGACGCGCTCGCGATCGCCATCTGCCACCTCAACGGCGCGCCGCACGCGGCCGCGGTCGCCGCCAGCAGCGCCGTGCCGGGCATCCGCGAGCCCGACGAGCCCGGCGAGGACGTCCACATCCGCGACCGCAGGATGCCCGCGTGATCGCACTCGTCCGCGGCACGGTCGCGGTCCGGCGCGCCGACCACGTCGTCATCGAGGCCTCCGGCGTCGGCTATCGCCTGGCCGTCTCCGCGGAGACGTTGCGCCGGGTGCCCGCGCAGGGCGCGACCGTGATGCTGCACGCGCACCTCGTCGTCCGCGACGACGCCCTCCAGCTCTACGGCTTCGCGACCGAGGAGGAGCGCGACCTCTTCCTGCTGCTGATCGGCGTGCAGTCGGTCGGCCCGAAGGTCGCGCTGGCGGTGCTCTCCGGCGGGACGCCGCGCGAGCTCCTCACCGCGCTCGCCAACGGCGACGTCGCGCGGCTGCAGGCGACGCCCGGCATCGGCAAGCGCACGGCCGAGCGGATCATCGTCGAGCTGCGCGAGAAGGTCGCGGGGGCCTCCGCCGCCGGCGCCGAGATCGTCATCACCCGCTCCGACGACCCGCGCCGCCTCGCCCGCGACGGCCTCGTCGAGCTTGGCTTCACGATCGTCGAGGCGGACGACCTCTTGCGCGACGCGCCGGAGGACACGCCGGAGAACCTCATCGCCGACGCGCTGCGTGCGTCCCGCGCCCGATGAGCCACCCGCGCATCCAGACGCCCCAGCGCATCGAGGAGGAGCTCGAGCTCGACCGCTCGCTGCGGCCGCGGCGCCTCGAGGACTTCGTCGGCCAGCCGTCGCTGAAGGAGCAGCTCGCGATCTCGATCGAGGCGGCCGTCGCCCGCGGCGACGTGCTGGACCACGTCCTGCTCGCCGGCCCGCCGGGCCTCGGCAAGACGACGCTCGCGCAGATCATCGCCGCCGAGCTCGACGCGCCGTTCGTCATGACGGCCGGCCCGGCGCTCGAGCGCAAGGCCGACGTCGCCGCGTTCCTCACCGCGCTGGAGCCCGGCAGCGTCTTCTTCGTCGACGAGATCCACCGCCTCCAGCGCGCGCTGGAGGAGACGTTCTATCCCGCGATGGAGGACCGCCAGCTGCCGATCACGGTCGGGATGGGCGCCGGCGCGCGGGTCGTGACGCTCGAGCTGCCGCCGTTCACGCTGATCGGCGCGACCACGCGGACGGGCCTGCTGACCGCGCCGCTCAGAGACCGCTTCGGCCTCCAGCACCGTCTCGAGCACTACTCCGTCTGCGACCTCGCGACGATCGTTGTCCGGTCCGCGCGGATCCTCGACGTCGCGCTGGACCCCGACGGCGCGGACGCGATCGCGTCGCGCAGCCGCGGCACGCCGCGCGTCGCCAACCGCCTGCTCAAGCGCGTGCGCGACTACGCGCAGGTGCGCTTCGGCGGCGTCGTGACCGCCGACGCCGCCGACGCGGCGCTGGCGCTGCTCGAGATCGACGAGCTCGGCCTCGACCGCCTCGATCGCGAGCTCCTGCACTGCATCTGCGGGAAGTTCGAGGGCGGCCCGGTCGGCCTGTCGACGCTCGCCGCGAGCGTGGGGGAGGAGCAGGACACGATCGAGGACGTCTACGAGCCCTATCTCCTGCAATGCGGCCTGCTCAAGCGCACGCCGCGCGGGCGCGCCGCCACGCGCCGGGCCTACGAGCACCTCGGTCTCAAGCCACCGGCCCGAGATGCCGACAGCCTCTTCTAGCGTTCCTGAGCGCCAGGCGGGAGCGGCCTTCATGCGGCATTTACAACCGCTTCTCTACGCTTAGGTCGAACTCATGGCCCATCTCTTCATCTGCCCCAGCTGCGGCAACCGCAGCGCCGAGACCGAACGCACGGCGGGCTTCACCCGTCAGGCGAAGGGCTGCTCGAAATGCGGCTTCGGCTTTCTCTTCGAGCTGCTCGACGACTACTACCCCGCGCCGAACGCCGCGTTCTTCGTGTGCGACCAGAAAGGCCGCGTCATCGGCTGCGGCCGCGGCTCCTTCGAGCTGACAGGCCTCGACGACGAGCGCGTCATCGGGCGCGAGGTCAACGACGTCCTCGGCCTGCGCTTCGAAGGCGGCGACGACCACGTCTCGACCGTCCTGGAGTGGGGCGTCCGCGCGCTCGGCAAGCCCGTGCAGGTCAACGCGGAGGGGGATCTGCCCGCCACGGCCACGGCGGATCTGTTTCCCGCGTACGACGACGACGGCGGCTTGCTGCTCGTGCTGACCCCGGCCAAGTAGGCTCCACCAAGGCCTGTTGTGACCGATCGCCGCCGCAATCTCTTCGTCCTTCTGCTCGTCCTCGGCCTGCTGCTCGCGTCCGTGGCCGTCCTCGCGACGAAGCAGACCAAGCTCGGGCTCGACCTCCAGGGCGGCGTCGAGCTGACCTATGAGGCCCGGGGGACCAAGACGACCCCGGTCACGCAGGAGGCGCTGGACCGCGCGATCGACGTCATGCGCAAGCGCATCGACCAGATCGGCGTGGCCGAGCCGGAGATCCTGCGCACGGGCGACGACCAGATCAGCGTGTCGCTTCCCGCGGTCGACAACCTCGGCGACGCCATCAAGCAGGTCGGCACGGTCGCCCAGCTCGCGTTCTACGACTGGGAGCCGGTCGTCATCGGCCCCGAAGGCAAGCCCGACCCCGACAACCCGAACGTCACCGGAGGCAGCGCCGCCGGCGGGATCGGCTCGATCTCGCTCTACGAGGCGCTCCAGCGCGCGGAGAAGCGCCCGGCGAAGGTCGAGCCCAACAACTCGCGCGAAGGCAGCCTCTTCTACGGCGTCGACGAGAAGAGCAAGACCGTCTACGGGAAGGGCACGGGCGCCAGCAAGCGCTTCGGCCTGCCGACGAGGGCGGAGGCGCTCGCGGTGGTGCCGGCGAAGCTGCGCGCGAAGGCCAAGGTCTACGAGGTCAAGCCGAACACGGTCATCGTCCGCGCCGAGCAGGCGGCCAACGCCAAGGAGAAGACCGACAACTGGTTCGTCCTCCAGGACGACGTCGCGCTGCAGGGCAGGGAGATCAAGAACCCCGAGCAGCAGTTCGACCAGGGAACCGGCGGCACGGGCGCGCCGAACGTCACGTTCGAGTTCACCGACAAGGGCCGCAAGATCTGGCAGGACGTCACGCGCGAGATCGCCGACCGCGGCCTCGGCGCCGCCGGCATCCTCTCGGGCTCGCCGGCGGATGCCAACCAGCACTTCGCGATCGTGCTCGACGACGAGCTCATCTCGACGCCGTACATCGACTATCGCCAGAACCCCGACGGCATCGACGGCCGCACCGGCTCGCAGATCTCCGGCGGCTTCACGATCGACACCGCGCAGGACCTCGCGAAGCTCCTGAAGACCGGCGCGCTGCCGCTGAAGCTCGAGCTCATCGCGAGCTCGCAGGTGTCCGCGACGCTCGGCCGTGAGGCGCTGAACCAGGGCCTGATCGCGGGCATCGCGGGCTTCGTGATCGTCGCGCTGTTCCTGCTGACCTTCTACCGCGTGCTGGGCCTGATCGCGGTCATGGCGATGGCGATCTACGCGCTGTACTTCTTCGCGCTGATCAAGCTGATCCCCGTCACGCTGACGCTGCCGGGCATCGCCGGCCTGATCCTGACGCTGGGGGTGGCCGCCGACGCGAACATCGTGATCTTCGAGCGCGTCAAGGAGGAGATCCGTGCGGGCAGATCCGTCATGGCGGGCATCGCGACGGGCTACAAGAAGGGCCTGACGGCGATCATCGACGCGAACGTCGTGACGATCATGGTCGCGTTCATCCTGTTCGTGCTCGCGACCGCGGGCGTCAAGGGCTTCGCGCTGACGCTCGGCCTCGGCGTGATCGTGTCGCTGTTCACCGCGGTGCTGGCGACGCAGGCGATCCTCGGCACGATGGGCAAGTCGCGGCTGATCAACAGCCCGGCGATGCTGGGCGCGGGCGAGAAGACGAAGCCCAACCGCTTCCGGATCGACTACATGGGCTACTCGCGCTGGTTCTTCAGCGCGTCCGGCGTGATCTTGCTCGTCTGCGCGCTGGCGCTGGGGTCCAAGGGCATCAACTTCGGCATCGACTTCGAGTCGGGCACGAGGATCGGGGTCGCGCTGACGCAGAACGTCAACGAGAACGACGTGCGCGAGGTGCTCGCCGCCAACGGCCAGGGCGACGCGAAGATCCAGAAGATCCAGAACAAGAAGAAGGGCGCGAGCAAGTTCCAGATCTCGACGCCGAACCTCGCGCCGCCCGAGGTCACGAAGATCACGACCTCGCTGGAGAAGGAGTTCGGCTTCGCGGACGTCCAGGAGGTCAACTCGATCGGGCCGTCCTTCGGCCAGACGGTGGCGAAGTCGGCGATCATCGCGATCATCGCGTCGCTGCTGGTGATCAGCGCCTATATCGCGCTGCGCTTCGAGCCGAAGTACGCCGTCCCGGTGCTGATCGCGGTCATGCACGACATCCTCATCACGGCGGGCGTCTACGCCCTCGTCGGCCTGGAGGTGAACACGGCAACGGTGGCGGCGCTGCTGACGATTCTCGGCTTCTCGCTGTACGACACGATCATCGTGTTCGACCGCATCCGCGAGAACGTCCCGCGCATGCCGCGGGCGGCGTTCTCGCAGATCGTCAACCGCTCGATGTCCGAGGTCATCGTGCGCTCGCTGGCGACGAGCTTCTGCTCGGGCCTGCCGGTGCTCGCGCTGCTGCTGTTCGGCGGCGAGACGCTCAAGGCGTTCGCGTTCGCGCTGCTCATCGGCACGATCTCGGGCACCTACTCGTCGGTCTTCATCGCCGGCCCGGTGCTGACGGCGTGGAAGGAGCGCGAGCCGCTGTACCGCCGCCGCCGCGCGTCGATCGCGGCGGAGAACAACGGGGTCGTGCCGGCGTTCGCGACCGCCGGCGCCGCGGTCGACGTGGCGCCGAAGGAGCGCGCGCGCCGCCGCGATCGCCTGACCTCGCCCGACGATCCGGAGATGCAGGTCTCGCGTGAGGAGTTCGAGGAGCTCGTGCGCGACCTGCACGTCGACGAGCCGCCGCCCGCCGGCAAGGGCGGCGCGACGGCGACCAAGCCCAAGGCGCCGCCGAAGCCCAAGCCGGCGCCGGCGCCCAAGCGCACCGAGCCCGATCCCGCGGCCGACGCGCTGCCCGAGGACGTCGTCATGCCCGACCGGCCCGACGGCCCCGCCAAGCCGCCGAAGCGCACGTCCGCGGCCGCCAAACGCCGTTCCAAGCACGGAAGGCCACGCTGATGGGCGCACTCGCATGGACCATGATGGGCCTCGCCCTCTGGCACTTCACGATCTTCATCCCCGACCGCTTCTGGGCGGGGATCGTCGGCGCGTTCCTGGGCTCCGTGCTCGGCGCGATCTTCTTCGGCCTGGCGATCAACGGCTTCTCTGTCCCCGGCCAGGACGACACGAACGTCCTCACCGTGCTGCAGTGCATCCCCGGCACGATCCTCGGCGTCGCACTCGTCTGGTGGATCGGCGACCGCCGCGAGCGCCGCAACGAGGCCGGCCTCGCCGGCCTGCCGGCCGAGTAGCACGCTGGTTCGCTCGGCTTTTGGCCCGGGATGCCGACGAGTTCAGCGCCGATCCGCACGTCGGCTGATAGGCGATCGCCTATCATCGAACGCATGACCACCGGAGAGCTGCTCCGCGAGACGCGGCGCCGGCACGGCATCTCGCAGCGGTCGCTGGCGCGGCGCGCCGGCGCGAGCCAGTCGTGGATCTCGGAGATCGAGCGCGGTCTCGTGAGCCCGTCCGAGGCGGCGCTGCGGCGGGTCCTGTTGTGTCTCGGCGAGGAGCTCGTGCTGTCGACGCGCCGACTCGACGGCCACGCCGGCCACGACCCCGTCGCGCTGCGCGATGCCCGCGACCGGTCGATGGCAGACCGGCTCGCCGACGGTGCGTCGTGGTCGGAGCTGGCGAGCGCGCTGCGGCCGGACTGACGTGGCCGAGCCGGCCCTCCGCGCGCTGGACCTCATACGTGCGCTGGCCGATCACGCCGTCGACTACGTCGTGATCGGCGGGTTTGCGGCGATCGCGCACGGCTCGCCGCGGGCGACGCGCGACCTCGACATCGTCGTCGCGCCCGACAACGACAACCTCGTACGGGTAGCGGCGGTGCTCGACGAGCTCGCGGCGCTGCGTCGCATGCCGGGCGGCGAGACGCGTCCGGCGCGGGCGGCGGACGTGGCGACGATCGCGCTCGGCACCACCTTGCACGCGCTGACGAGCGCCGGCCCGCTGGACATCGTCGGCCGGCCGGCGGGCGCGCCGAGCTATGCGGCCCTGCGCTCCCGCGCAATCGACGTCAACGTGGCGGGCGGCACGGTCCGCGTGGCCGGACTCGACGACCTCATCGCGATGAAACGCGCGGCGGGGCGGCCGCTGGACCTGCAGGACATCGCCGATCTCACAGAGCCACGAGTGCGTTGACACCACGCAGTACGCGGACTGCTACGCAGCCGCGGCGTAAGCTGCGGTGCCCGTCGAGCGCGATGGATGCTGGCGCCCACGCGCCTGCTCACGCCGTTAGGAGATGCAGCTGGCGGTCGGGGACGAGCTCAGTGCAGCCGCCAGTTGGTCACGGCGCGTGATGTCGAGTTTCATCGCGCCGCAGCGATCGGCGAGCTCGAGTGCTTCGCGCAGCGGCACGCGGGCTTCGCGGCGGTGGCCGGCTCTGCGCAATGCGGCACCGCAATCGGTCAGCGCGAGCGTCGACATCACGCGAGCCGGCGGAGCGCGCGCCCGCTCGGCCGGCACGGCGCCGCAGACCTTCACCGTGCCCGCCGATCAAGCGTCGCTGTTGGTGCGTGTCACCGGCGAGGGGGCGCTGCCGTCGTTCACGCTCGGCGAGCCCGGTGGCCGCACCTTCAACAGCGACCAGGATGCCGGCGCGCTCGCCGCGGGCGCGGCCCGGCTCATCACCGTCGGCGCCGACGTGCGCTACCTCGTCGTCGCCAAGCCGGCCGGCGGTCGCTGGACGCTCACGCCAAACGCCGGGTCGTCGATCGGATCCGCTGCGGTGCAGCTGCCCAAGCCGCCCGCGCAGGCGTCGGCGACGGTCGGCGCGCGGCGACGGGGCCGTGCCACGCGCACGCTGCGCTACTCACTGCGGGTACCGGCCGGCGCCGTCGTGCGCTTCGTCGAGGACACGCCGCGCCTCGACAGCACCATCGGCGTCGTCCGTGCACCGGCGGCAACGTCTGCCGACCCGCAGGCGCCGTTGCGCACGCTCCGTGGCGAGCTGCGCTTCCGCCCGTCCGTCGACCCCGGCACCCGGCGCACGATCGTCGCGGAGTTCGGCAACGGCAACGGGCTGTACTACGACCGTCGCGTGGTCGCGCGATTCTCGACGCCTCCGCCAGCCCGGCCGGGGCGCCCTCGCGCGATCGGCGTCACGCGAGCGAAGCGCGGCATCAGCGTCAGCTGGAGGCGCGTCGCGGGGGCCGGCGGCTACGAGGTCGTGGCGACGGGCGCCGATGGCACAAACCTCGTTGCGACGACGACCGCCAGGGTGCGCCACGCGCGGCTTGCGCTTCCTGCGGGCTACGCGGCGCGGATCAGCGTCCGCGCGCAGCGCGTCACCGACGGCTCATTCGGGCCAGCCGGAACGAGACGACTCGCGGCGCCGCACAAGGCCAAGCCAAAGGCGAAGCCCAAGCGGAAGTAGGCGCGCGATCGGCCCGCGCGCCTGATCGTCGCGCGGATGCCGCCGCGCCCGGCAGACGGTTCTCGCCCGGGTCGCGGTTCCGTCCCACCGTGCCCGTAGCTTCTCGGGCATGCCGCCTGAGCCGCCGCGCCTTCGGATCGATCACTGCTCCGTCGATGCGGTGCTCGACCTTGAGCGCTCGCTGGGCGTGAGCCACGTGCTTGCGCAGGTGCTCGTGCGCCGCGGCTTCGGCGACCCGGCCGCCGCGCGCGCGTGGCTTGCGGCCGCCGAGCGCCACGAGCCGTCGGCGTTCGCGGGCATCGAGGACGCGTGCGATCTCATCCTCATGCACGTCGAGGTCGGCGATCGGATCACGATCCACGGCGACTACGACGTCGACGGCGTCACCTCGACGGCGATCCTCGTGGGCGTGCTGCGCCGGCTTGGCGCCGACGTCGACTGGTTTCTGCCGAGCCGCGCCGAGGACGGCTACGGGCTGTCGCTCGCGACCGTGGAGCGGCTCGCCGCGCGCGGCACGCGGCTGCTGATCACCGCCGACTGCGCGATCACCGCGGTCGACGAGGTGGCGGCGGCGGTGGCGGCCGGCATCGACGTCGTCGTGACCGACCACCACGCGCCGCGCGCAGACGGCGCGCTGCCCGACGCGCCGATCGTCCATCCGGCCGTCTGCGGCTACCCGTGCGTCGACCTCTGCGCCGCCGGCGTCGCGTACAAGCTTGCCGCGGCGCTGCTCGCTTGCGCCGGGGAGGATCCGGCCGGCGCCGACGAGGACCTCGACCTCGTCGCGCTCGCGACGATCGCCGACTGCGTCCCGTTGCGCGGGGAGAACCGCCGCCTCGTGCGCGCGGGCCTGCGCGCGCTCGCCACGACGAAGCGGCCCGGGCTGCGCGCGCTGATGAAGGTCTCCCGCGCGGATCCCGCCCGCGTCGACGCCCGCGCGGTCGGCTTCCGGCTCGCGCCGCGGATCAACGCCGCCGGGCGGCTCGAGCGCGCCGACGCCGGGCTCGAGCTGCTGCTCACGACCGACGAGGAGCGGGCGGCGCAGATCGCCGACGAGCTCGATCGCCTGAACGCCGAGCGCCGCCACACGGAGACGCGGATCCTCTTCGAAGCCGAAGCGCAGGTCGCGCGGCTCGGCGAGCGGTCGGCGTACGTCCTCGCGGGCGAGGGCTGGCACAAGGGCGTGATCGGGATCGTCGCGTCGCGGATCGCCGAGCGCCATCACCGCCCGGCGGTGCTCATCGCACTGCCGGCGCCGGCGCCGGCGGCGAGCGGGCAGCGTCCGTCGCGCGCGGCCGCAGCGGCGGGCGGCGAGGATCCTTCGCGTCCGGCCGCAGCGGCGGGCGGCGAGGATCCTTCGCGCGCGGCCGCCGCGGCGGGCGGCGAGGATCCTTCGCGCGCGGCCGGGGACCCCGCTGCGCGCGGCACCGGGTCCGGCCGCTCGATCCCGGGCTTCGACCTGCTCGCCGGCCTCGACGCGTGCGCGCAGCACCTCGTCCGCCACGGCGGTCACCGCGCCGCGGCCGGCTGCGAGATCCTCGCGACCGAGGTCGACGCGTTTCGCGCGGCCTTCGAGGCGCACGCTGCCGCGACGCTGCGACCCGAGGATCTCGTGCCCACCGAGCGCGCGGACGCGGTCGTCGCCGGCGACGAGCTCGGCCTCGCCCTCGCCGAGGAGCTCGAGCTGCTCGCGCCGTTCGGCATCGGGAACCCGGGCGTCTCGCTGCTGCTCCCCGCCGCGCGCTTCAGCGACCCGCGCACGATGGGGGAGGGCAAGCACGCGCGCTTCAGCGTCGAAGCCGGCGGCGTCCGCGCCGGCGCCGTGGCGTTCGGGGTCGCGAAGGTCGACTGCGACGGCCCGGTCGACGCGACCTTCTCGCTCGAGCTCAACGAGTTCAACGGCAGCGTCGAGCCGCGGCTCGTCCTGCGCCACGCCCGCTGCTGCGCACCGCCGCCGATCACGCTGGTCGGCGAGCCGGAGGACTACCCGGGAGCCGTGCTCGCAGAGCTCGCGCGCCCGCTCGCCGCGGAGGATGCCTCCGGCCGCGCCGCCGGCGCGAAGGGATCCTCCGGGCCCGCTGCCGCGGAGGGGTCCTTCGGGCGCGGCGCGGGCGCGGCCGCGGAGGGGTCCTTCGGGCGCGGCGCGGGCGCGGCCGCACACGAATCCTTCGGGGGCGGCTTCCGCGACCGCCGCGGCGGCGGCGTCGCCGGCACGATCGGCGCGCTCGTGGCCTCCGGCGAGCCTGTGCTCGTCGTCGCCGCCGACGCCCACCTGCGCCGCCGACACCTCCAGCCGATCCTCGGCGGCTTCGAGCTGTGCTCCCACGAGGACCTCGAGCGCGACCCTCGACTGGCCGTGCCAAACGCGCACGTCGTCATGCTCGACCCGCCCGCCGGCCCGACGCGACAGCACGGCAAGCTCACGCATCTGGCATGGGGTCCCGCTGAGCTACGCTTCGCGGAGCAGATTCATGAGCGACAGTACGACCTTCGTGCTTCGCTCACCGCGACGTACCGGGCCCTGCGGGACGCCGGCGGAGCGGCGGGTGAGGAGCTCGAGGCGCTGCTTCGCGGTGACCCGCAGACGCCACGGCCGGCAGCGCTGGCCGGCCGCCTCGTCAGGGTCCTCGCCGAGCTTCACCTCGTCAGCCTCGACCCGGACTCAAGGACCCTCACGGTCCCGGTCGCAGAGCGCACGGCGCTCGAGCGGTCGGAGGCGTTCAGGGCCTACCAGCAGCGACTCGAGGACGGACGGCGATGGCTCAGAGCACAGACGGCAAAGGCGGCGTAAGGGCTCCTGCGCGCCAGCGCACGAGCGCTCGCCGCACGCCCGTCGACGAGCTCACCGCCGAGCGCCACCCGCACGTCGACCGCGCGGACCTCACGCCGCTCGAGCAGAGCCTGCTGTCCGACGTCTTCGCGATCGTCGAGGAGCACGCCGACGCGTCCGCGGTCGAGATCGACCGCAAGCAGGTCGAGTCCGCGTTCGTCTTCGCCTGCGAGCACCATGCCGACCAGCGCCGCCTGAGCGGCGAGGATTTCATCCACCATCCCGTCGGCGTCGCGAAGATCTGCGCGGGCATGCGCCTGGACACCGAGACGCTGTGCGCGGCGCTGCTGCACGACACCGTCGAGGACACGTCGGCCTCGCTGACCGAGGTCCGCCACCAGTTCGGCGACGAGATCGCGAACATCGTCGACGGCGTCACGAAGCTCACCGGCATCGTCTTCCAGTCGCGCGACGAGGCGCAGGCCGAGAACTACCGCAAGATGATGGTCGCGATGGCCAGCGACGTTCGGGTCATCCTCATCAAGCTTGCCGATCGCCTGCACAACATGCGCACGATCGACGCGATGTCCAAGCAGAAGCAGATCGACAAGGCGAAGGAGACCCTGGAGATCTACGCGCCGATCGCGCACCGCCTCGGCATCCACGCGATCAAGTGGGAGCTCGAGGACCTCGCGTTCCAGGCGCTGCACCCGCGCAAGTACACGGAGATCAAGGGCCTCGTCAACCAGCAGCGCGACGAGCGCGAGCAGTACGTCGAGAAGGCGGGCGACTACCTGCTCAAGGAGCTCCAGGCGCTCGGCATCGACGCCGACATCTCCGGGCGCGCGAAGCACTTCTACTCGATCTACTCGAAGATGACCAAGAAGGGCCGCGAGTTCAACGAGATCTACGACCTCACCGCGATGCGCGTCATCGTCGACACGGTCAAGGACTGCTACGGCGCGGTCGGCGTCGTGCATTCGCTGTGGAAGCCCCTGCCCGGGCGCTTCAAGGACTTCATCGCGATGCCGAAGTTCAACATGTACCAGTCGCTGCACACGACGGTGATCGGGCCCGAGGGGCTGCCGCTCGAGATCCAGATCCGCACGCGCGAGATGCAGGAGTCCGCGGAGTTCGGCGTCGCGGCGCACTGGTTCTACAAGGACGACGGCGGCAAGGCCGGGCCCGCGGCGCAGGGCGAGGCGAAGCTGCGCTGGCTGCGCTCGATGCTCGACGAGCAGCGCGACACGAAGGACCCCAAGGAGTTCATGGACGCGCTGAAGGTCGACCTCGCCGACGAGGAGGTCTACGTCTTCACGCCCAAGGGCGAGGTCAAGAACCTGTCCGCGGGCGCGACGCCGCTGGACTTCGCCTACGAGGTCCACACCGACGTCGGCCACCGCTGCGTCGGCGCGAAGGTCAACGGCAAGATGGTGCCGCTGCACTACGAGCTGAAGTCCGGCGACATCGTCGAGGTCATGACCTCAAACCGCGAGCGCGGCCCGTCGCGCGACTGGCTCTCCGTCGTCCACACGACCCGCGCGAAGAACAAGATCAGCCAGTGGTTCAAGGCCGCGTCGCGCGACGACACCGAGCACGCTGGCCGCGAGATCCTCCACGAGCAGCTCAAGAAGCGCGGCCTGCCGCACCAGAAGATCGTCTCCTCGCCGCTGCTCGCCGACGTCATCCGCGAGATGGGCTTCAAGAAGGCCGACGACTTCTACATCGCGCTCGGCGGCGCGAAGATCAACGCGAAGACCGTCGTCAACAAGGTCATGCAGCGCCTCAAGCAGGGCGAGGCCGCCGAGGGCGAGCAGCGCACGGCCGCCGAGGACATGCTGTCCACGCGCCGCCAGCGCCGTCAGCCCACGAGCTCCTCGACGCAGTACGGCATCGCGGTCGAGGGCGTCGAGGACGTCATGCTGCGCCTCGCGAAGTGCTGCCGGCCGGTGCCGGGCGACGAGATCGTCGGCTACATCTCGCTCGGCCGCGGGATCACGATCCACCGCGAGGACTGCCCCAACGCCGTCGCGCTGGGCAAGGATCCCGACCGCTTCACGCCCGTCAGCTGGGAGGGCGACCACGAGACGGCGTTCAAGGTCGAGCTACAGGTCGACGCGTGGGATCGCCACCGGCTGCTCGAAGACCTCTCGCGGACGTTCGCCGAGGCCGGCATCAACATCGTCGAGGCGCGCTGCGTGGTCTCGCACCCGATGGTCCAGAACTGGTTCGTCGTCGAGGTCGGCGACCTGCAGGTCCTCAAGCACGCGATCAGCCGGCTGCGCAACATCGACTCGGTGTTCGACTGCTACCGCGTGACGCCGGGCGGCGGCTGATCCGCGGAACACGCCGCCGCAGCTCGTCGATGCCTGGCCACGCCGCGAAGCGCTAGGGTCCGCCCCGATGGCTCAGGGAACGGTGAAGTGGTTCAACGGCGAGAAGGGCTTCGGCTTCATCACGCCGGACGAAGGCGGCGGGGACGTCTTCGTGCACTTCTCCGCGATCGTCGGCACCGGGTTCAGGAACCTCGAGGAGAACCAGCGCGTCGAGTTCGAGGTCACCCAGGGCGAGCGCGGCCCGCAGGCCGCGGACGTTCGCGGCATCTGATCAGGACACGACGGGCAGCGCGCCGGGGCGAACCCCGAAGACGACCTCGCCGACGTCGCCGATGTGGTCGCCGTCGACGTGCAGCGGGATCTCGCGGCCGTCCGCGGCGACGCAGCGCAGGCCGTCCACGCCGCTGAACGCGTGCACCTGCGGGTGGTCGGCGACCGAGCGCTTGGGCGACAGCACCTTCACGAGGAACGGCCCGACGTCGCGCACGCGCGCGGCGCGCAGCGCCAGCCCCGCGAGCGAGCCGCTCTCCAGCCCCGCGCCGGGGGCGAGCGCCAGCGGCTTGTCGCCGAGGTACGTGAACGCGTCGCCGTTCTGGACGAGCGTCGTGATCGCGCGATCGACCTCGCCGCCGACCTCGAGCCGCATCTGCGGCGGGTCGCGGACGTATTCGCGCAGCACGGTCTCGACGGCGCAGTAGACGAAGTACACCTCGCGCAGCCGGTGGCGCTTCAGGCGCGGCTGGCGGTCGATGCGCTTGACGATGCTCGCGTCGAGCCCGTAGCCGGCGGCGTAGGTGAAGCAGCGCCCGTTCGCCGTCCCGAGGTCGATGCGCCGCGGGCGCCAGACGTCGGCCATCTCCAGGAGATGCTCGGTCGCGTCGATGATCTCGCCCGGGATCCCGAGCATCTGGCTGAAGACGTTCGTCGCGCCGCCGGGCAGGCACGTCAGCGGCGTGTCGGAGCCGGCGAGGCCGTTGGCGACCTCGTTGACGGTCCCGTCGCCGCCGAACGCGACGACGACGTCGTAGCCCGCGTGCGCCGCCTCGGCGCAGATCTCCGTGGCGTGGTCGCGCGCCTGCGTGTCGACGGCGTCGACGGCGTAGCGGCCCTGCAGCGCCGCGAGCACGAGCCCGCGCAGGCGCGTCGACATCGTCGTCGCGGACGGGTTGACGACCACGAGCATCCGCTTGCGCTGCGCCGGCGCGTCGAGCGCGACGCTCTCGGCCAGCCGCTCGAGCGGCTCGTAGGAGGCCACGGTCACAGCCAGCCGCGACTACGGAAGAAGCCGAGCATGCCGGCCAGCAGCGCGACCATCCCGCCGACGACGACCCAGAAGGCGGTGTGCGACCCCTGGCCGGGCACGCCGACGTTCATCCCCCAGATGCTCGCGACGAGCGTCAGCGGCAGCACGACGACGCTGATCGCCGTGAGCGCCTTCAGCACGTCGTTGACCTGGTGCGAGAGCACCGACTCGTTCGTCGACTCGAGCCCCTCGACGACCTCCTTGAAGTTCTCGAGCATGTCCCAGATGCGCTCGGACGCGTCGTTGATGTCGTCGAAGTAGATGTCCAGGCCCTCGGGGATGTAGCGCTTGGTGCGCTCGAGGTCGCGCAGCGCCGTGCGCTGCGGCCGGACGATCTTGCGGAAGTTGATGATCTCCTGCTTGACGTTGGAGATGTCGCGCACGATCTCGCCGGAGCGCCCCTCGAAGATGTCCTCCTCCAGGCGCTCGAGCTTGTTGCCCATCTTGCGCAGCATCGGGAACGACGCGTCGACGCAGTCGTCGACGATCTTGTAGAGCAGGTAGCCCGGCCCCTTGGAGAACAGAGACTCGCGCTGCTCGTCGCGCGTCTTGCAGCGCTCGAAGAGGTACTCGAGCGGCTGCAGCGGCTCGTTGGGCAGCGTGATGACGAAGTCCGGCCCGACGAACATGTCGAGCTCGGCGGCGTTCAGGCGCCCGATCGACTTGTCGAAGCGCGGGAAGTGCAAGACGACGAAGAGGTACTCGGGGTACTCGTCGACCTTCGGGCGCTGGTTGCGCGAGAGGACGTCCTCGTAGTCGAGCGGGTGGAAGTCGAAGTGCTCCTCGAGCCACGCGCGATCGGCCGGTCGTGGCTGCTCGATGTGCAGCCAGCGCAGGCCGGCCGCCTCGATGACCTCGACGTTCGGGGTCTCCGTGGCGGCCTCTGCGGGGTCCGCTGCGCCGCCGCGCCCACGCGTGGGGCGGCCGAAGCGCGGCTTCGGGAGGTTCGGCATGGCTGATATTGTGCCTGCAGATAGCTGGACACATCCAGAGGGGTGGAGGGACAGGCCCTTTGAAGCCCCGGCAACCATTCCGCGAGAGCGGGAACGGTGCCAATTCCTGTCAGATGTGGCATGGCCCCGGGCCTCGCCACAAGTTCAACGGGCGGAGGTCCATATGGCGGCGAAACAGCTCAAGTGCAGAGAGTGCGCGACGGAGTACCCATTGGAAGCACGCTATGTGTGCTCGCGGTGCTTCGGCCCGCTGGAGGTCAAGTACGAGCACGAGCCGATCACCGACGTCGGCTCGGTCCGCCGGCGGATCCAGGCGGGGCCCCAGAACATCTGGCGCTACCACGACTTCCTGCCGCTCGAGGGGCCGCAGCCGCAGACGCGCACCGGCCTGCCCGCCGGCTGCACGCCGCTCGTCCGCGCCGACCGGCTCGCCGAGCGCCTCGGCCTCGGCGAGGTGTGGGTCAAGAACGACGCCCACAACCCGACGCACTCCTTCAAGGACCGCGTCGTCTCGGTCGCCGCGACGCGCGCACGCGAGCTGGGCTTCGACACGCTCGCCTGCGCCTCGACGGGCAACCTCGCGAACTCCGTCGCCGCCCACGGCGCGGCGCTCGGGATGGAGTCCTACGTGCTGATCCCCGCCGACCTCGAGGAGCAGAAGCAGCTCGCGACGGCGATCTACGGCACGCATCTCGTCAAGGTGCGCGGCAACTACGACGACGTCAACCGTCTCTGCACCGAGCTGTCGGGCGACCGCGAGAACTGGGCGTTCGTGAACATCAACATGCGCCCGTACTACGCCGAGGGGTCGAAGACCGTCGCCTTCGAGATCGCCGAGCAGCTCGGCTGGGAGATCCCGGACCGCTGCGTCGTGCCGATCGCCTCCGGCTCGCTGTACACGAAGATCGCCAAGGGCTTCAGCGACTGGATCGAGGTCGGCCTGCTCGACGGCGAGGTCCCGACCATGAACGGCGCTCAGGCGCAGGGTTGCTCGCCGGTGGCGGGCGCGTTCGCGCAGGGCAAGGACTTCTGCCGCCCCGTCAAGCCGGACACGATCGCCAAGTCGCTGGCGATCGGCAACCCGGCCGACGGGCCGTACGCGCTCGACTTGGCGCGGTCGACGGGCGGCTCGATCGACGCCGTCTCCGACCAGGAGATCCGCGACGGCATCCGCCTGCTCGCCGAGACGACGGGCATCTTCACGGAGACCGCCGGCGGCGTGACGACCGCGGTGCTGGCGAAGCTCGCGGCCCGCGGTGACATCGGCGAGGACGAGCGCGTGGTGCTCGTCATCACGGGCGACGGCCTGAAGACGCTCGACGCGGTGCGCGACTCGTTCACCGCCGTCGAGGTCGATCCGAACATCGAGTCCTTCGAAGCCGCGTTCGCGGAGCCGGGAGTCAGCGTCTGATGTCGGTCACGGTGAAGATCCCGACCCAGCTGCGCGACCTCGCCGGGGGCGCCGCGAGCGTCCAGGCCGAGGGCGAGACCGTCGGCGCGGCGCTCGAGTCGGTGTTCGAGACGCACGGCGAGCTGCGCGACCGCCTGTACGGCGAGGACGGCGACCTGCGGCGCTTCATCAACGTCTACCTCGGCGGCGAGGACATCCGCTTCCTCGACGGGCTCGACACGGCCGTCCCCGCGGGCGGAGAGCTGACGATCCTGCCAGCCGTGGCCGGCGGCTAAGCAGCGGCTGACGCGCCGGGAACCCCTGCAACCGGACGCCGGGCTGGCGCTCTGACGGCGATGACCGGTACACTCGCCGCCTCGTCGACTGTCGGGCTTTATCGGACTACCGTGGGAGGTATCTGGGGATGTCAGGAACTAGTCTTGCGCAGCGGTTGATGCCGCTGTTTGGCGTGCTTTATGTAGCGATCGGGCTCATCGGCTTCGCGATCACCGGCTTCTCGAACTTCCTGCAGAACACGGATGACTACATCCTGCTGTCGGGGCTCAGCGTCAACCCGTTCCACAACCTCGTGCACCTGGCGATCGGTGGCTTCCTGCTGATCATGTCGCGCCAGTCCACGACGACCGCAGAGGGCGCATGCCTCGGCGTCGGCATCTTCTACGTCGCCGCATGCGCGATCGGCGTCGTCGGCGGCACGAACCTCACGATCCTCAGCATGCAGGGCGCTGACGACCTCGAGAACTTCAACCACCTGATCAACGGCGTCCTTCTCCTCGGCATCGGCCTCATCTCGTCGCAAGCGACGGAGCGGGAGGCGAAGCGAACCGGGGTGCCTGCGTAGCGCCAGCCGCATCTGCGCTGCCCGAAAGGTGCGCAGCGGCGGCCGCCGCGGGGACCGGGGAACCCCCGCGGCGGCGCCGCCGCTGCACGGGATCGCCACACTGTCACCGTGGCCGACCGGCTCAAGGACTACCGGCGCAAGCGTGACGCGCTCACGACACCGGAACCCTCCGGCCAGCCAGCGTCGCGATCCTCCGATTCCGCGCCGCCAACCGGGCGGCGCTACGTCGTTCAGGAGCACCACGCGACCCGCCTGCACTGGGACCTGCGCCTCGAGCACGACGGCGTCGCCGTCTCGTGGGCGGTCCCCAACGGGATCCCCGAGGACCCCAAGGAGAACCGCCTCGCGGTCCACACCGAGGACCACCCGCTCGAGTACCTCGAGTTCGAGGGCGAGATCCCGAAGGGCTCCTACGGCGCGGGCACCATGCGGATCTGGGATCGCGGGACCTACGAGGAGCACAAGTTCGACGACGACAAGGTCGAGGTCACGTTCCACGGCGAGCGCCTCAACGGCCGCTACGGCCTGTTCCCGCTGAAGAAGCGCAAGGGCGAGCCGCCGGGCAAGGACTGGATGATCCACCGGATGGATCCGCCGGCGGATCCGACGCGCCGGCCGATGCCATCTCAGCTCAAGCCGATGCTCGCGCGCGCCGGCTCGCTGCCGCGCGACGACGAGCACTGGGCGTATGAGATCAAGTGGGACGGCGTGCGCGCGCTCGTCTACTCCGAGCCGGGCCGGATCCGCTTCGAGAGCCGCAACGGCAACGACATCACCGCTGGCTATCCCGAGCTGCGCGCGCTGAACCGGGCGCTGAGCTCGCATTCGGCGATCCTCGACGGAGAGATCGTCGCGTTCGACGAGAACGGCCGCCCGAGCTTCGGGCGCCTGCAGCAGCGGATGCACGTGCGCGGCGAGAGCGCCGTGAAGCGGCTCGCCAAGGAGGTCCCGGTGGCGTACATCGCCTTCGACCTGCTGTGGCTGGACGGCCACGCGCTGTTTGACCTGCCGTACACCGACCGGCGCGAGCTGCTGAAGGACCTCCACCTCGAGGGCCGGGCGTGGCGCACGCCCGACCACGTCGCCGGTGACGGGGCCGCGGTGCTCGCGGCGAGCGTCGAAGCGGGCCTCGAAGGCGTTCTCGCGAAGAAGCTCGACAGCCCGTACGAGCCCGGCCGGCGGTCGCAGTGCTGGATCAAGGTCAAGAACGTGCGCCGCGAGGACGTCGTGGTCGGCGGCTGGGTGCCGGGGACGGGCAAGCGCGAGGACCGCATCGGCGCGCTGCTCGTCGGCGTCGAGGAGGACGGCAAGCTGCGCTTCGCCGGCCGCGTCGGCACGGGCTTCACCGAGGCCGAGCTCGACCGCCTCTCGAAGGTGCTCGAGCGTCGCGACGACTCGCCGTTCACGGCGAGCGACGGGCCCAAGCCGCCGCGCGACTCGGTGTTCGTCGAGCCGACGCGCGTCGCCGAGGTCGAGTTCACGGAGTGGACGAGCGACGGCGTCATGCGCCATCCGTCCTACAAGGGGCTGCGCGAGGAGGCGCCGCAGTCGGCGTTCCTCGATGCCGGGACGCCCGTGCGCGACGGCGTCGAGGTGAAGGTCGGCGGCCGCACCCTGAAGCTCACCAACCTCGACAAGGTGCTCTATCCCGAGGCCGGCTTCCGCAAGCGCGACGTCATCGAGTACCTCGTCCACATCGCGCCCGCGATCCTGCCGCACCTCGAGGGCCGGCCGCTGACGCGCAAGCGCTACCCCAACGGCGTTCACGACAAGTTCTTCTTCGAGAAGCAGTGCCCGAGCCACCGGCCGGACTGGGTCAAGGTCGCGCCGATCGAGCTGTCGAAGAAGACCGTGGAGTTCTGCGTCTGCGACGACCTGCCGACCCTCGTCTGGCTCGGCAACCTCGCGGCTTTGGAGCTGCACACGTCGCTGTCGCGCGCGGTGCCGATCGAGCGCCCGACGGCCATGGTCTTCGACCTCGACCCGGGCCCGCCCGCGACGATCGTCGAGTGCTGCCGGGTCGCGCTGATCCTGCAGGGGATGTTCGAGAACCTCGGCCTGAAGGCGTTCCCGAAGACGTCGGGCAACAAGGGCATGCAGCTCTACGTGCCGCTGAACGTCCCCGATGCGACGTACGAGCAGACCAAGGGCTTCTCGCGCGCGGTCGCCGAGACGCTCGAGGCCGGCGAGCCGGATCTCGTCGTCTCGCGGATGGCGAAGAACCTGCGCGGCGGCAAGATCTTCATCGACTACAGCCAGAACGACGAGCACAAGACGACCGTCAACGTCTACTCGCTGCGCGCCCGCGAGCGGCCGACCGTGTCGACGCCGCTCGAGTGGGACGAGGTGCGGGCGTGCCTGGACTCCGGCGACCCGCAGGATCTCGTCTTCGAGGCGTCGGAGGTCATCCAGCGCGTCGCCGAGCGCGGCGACCTGTTCGCGCCCGTGCTGTCGCTCGTCCAGGAGATCCCGTCGCTCGGGTAGGGCGGGCGCGCGCGGGTCGCGATCTGGAGGTTTTCACCTCCCGGCCGCGATCGCGGCTACGCTCGCCGCGAACGGGGACAACGCGGGCGCGGGGAGCACGGAATGCGGAGAGGGCACGCAGGACTGGCCGCGGCGGCCGTGGTCGCGGGCGTGCTCGCCGGGATCGCGCCGCCGGCCGTCTCCGGAACGCTGCCGCCGGGCTTTCGCGAGACCACTGTCCTGCGCGACCTCGACTTCCCGATGGCCGCGCGGTTCGCCGCGGACGGGCGGGTCTTCGTCGCCGAGAAGAGCGGGCTCGTCAAGGTCTTCGACTCGCTCGCCGACACGGTGCCGGCGACGTTCGCGGACCTCCGCACGAAGGTGCACAACTTCCATGACCGCGGCGTGCTCGGGCTCGCCCTCGACCCGTCGTTCCCGGCCAAGCCGTACGTCTACGTCCTCTACACGCATGACGCCGCGATCGGCGGCACGGCGCCGCGCTGGGGCACGCCGGACGTGACGTCCGACGGCTGCCCGACGCCGCCCGGCGAGACCGCCGACGGCTGCGTCGTGAGCGGCCGGCTGTCGCGCCTGACGGCTGCCGGCGACGTCATGACCGGCCCGGAGAAGGTCCTCGTCGAGGACTGGTGCAACCAATACCCGAGCCACGGCATGGGCTCGATCGCCTTCGACGCGGACGGCTGGCTCATCGCGACGAGCGGCGACGGGGCGGCGTTTCACATGCTCGACTACGGTCAGGACGGCAATCCGCTGAACCCCTGCGGCGACCCTCCCGGTGGAGCCGGCGCGACCCTGGCGCCGCCGACCGCCGAGGGCGGCTCGCTGCGCAGCCAGGACGTACGGACCCCGGGCGACCAGACCGGCCTCGCTGGCACGCTGATCCGCGTCGACCCCGCGACCGGCGCCGCCGCGCCCGGCAATCCGTTCGGATCCAGCACCGATGCGAACCTCCGCCGGATCGTCGCCTATGGACTGCGCAATCCGTTTCGCACGACGGTGCGGCCCGGCACGAACGAGATCTGGGCGGCGGACGTCGGCCTCGACCAGTTCGAGGAGATCGACCGCGTGCCGACGCCGGCGGACGCGAGCGCGGAGAACTTCGGCTGGCCGTGCTACGAGGGCAGTGCCCGCCAGCCGGCCTGGGAGAGCCTCGGCATGAACATCTGCAAGAGCCTCTACGCGCAGCCCGGCGCCGAGACGAAGCCGTACTTCTCGTACGCGTTCGCCGAGAAGGTCGTGCCCGGCGAGGGCTGCCCCGCGAACGCCGGAGCGTCGTTGTCGGGGATCGCGTTCTACCCCGGCGGCCCGTACCCCGACGACTACGACGGCGCGCTGTTCTTCGCGGACTTCTCGCGCAACTGCGTGTGGGTCATGAAGCGCGCGGGCGGCGAGCTTCCGAGCCCGGCCGCGGTCTCGACGTTCGTCGACGGCGCGAGCTACCCGGTCGACCTCGTCGTCTCGCCCGCCGGCGAGCTGTTCTACGTGAACATCGGCACCGGCACCCTTCAGCGCATCGAGTACGAGCCCGGCAACCGCACGCCGGTCGCGGTCGCGAACGCGACGCCGCGCTCGGGGCTCGCACCGCTTACCGTCCGCTTCGACTCCGCCGGCTCGCACGACCCCGATCCCGCCGACACGATCGCCTTCGCGTGGGACCTCGACGGCGACGGCGCGTACGACGACTCGTCGGAACCCTCGCCGTCCTATGCCTACGCCGTCGCGGGGCCGCACACCGCGAGCCTCCAAGTGACCGACGGCCACGGAGCGTCGAGCCGTGCGTCGATCACCGTCGTCGCGGGCGACACCGCTCCGCACGCGGTCATCGCGACCCCGGCGGCTGCGACGACATGGAAGGTCGGCGACGCGATCGCCTTCTCGGGGCATGCCACCGACGCCGAGCAGGGCGTGCTGCCCGCGACGGGCTTGAACTGGTCGATCCGCCTGCACCACTGTGCCTCGGGGGGCTGCCACGTGCACTCGCTCCAGGACTTCGACGGCGTCGCGAGCGGCTCGTTCGTCGCAGCCGACCATGCGTACCCGTCGTACCTCGAGCTCGTGCTGACCGCGACCGATGCGCAGGGCGTGTCCGACTCCACGAGCGTGCGCCTCGATCCCAAGACGGCGACGCTGACGATGCGGGCGAACGGGGTTGGGCTGAAGCTCACCCTCAACGGCTCGGTCGTGACGACCCCGTTCGCGCGCACGGTCATCCAGGGCTCGAACAACTCCGTCAGCGCGCCGAATCCGCAGACCGTGTCGGGGAAGACGTGGACCTTCCTGCTGTGGTCGGACCTCGGCGCGCAGACGCACAACGTGACCGTGGGCGCCAACATGGCGCTGGCCGCCGTATATCTGTGCACGAAGCCGTCGCTGCTCTGCACCCTCGGATAGCCTCCGCGACCGTGGATCTCAGCGAACCGCCCGAGCTCGAAGGCGTCGAGCACCGTTACGTCGACGTGCGCGGCGCGCGGCTGCACGTCGCCGACAGCGGCGGCGACGGCCCGCCCGTCCTGCTGCTGCACGGCTGGCCGCAGCACTGGTGGACGTGGCATGAGGTCATCGACCTGCTCAAGGCCGACTTCCGCGTGCTCGCGCTGGACCTGCGCGGCTTCGGCTGGAGCGAGGCGACGCCGCGCGGCTACCGCAAGGACGAGCTCGCCGAGGACGTCGTCGGCGTGCTCGACGCGCTCGGCTTGGACAGCGTGAACCTCGTCGGCCACGACTGGGGCGGCGTCATCGGCTTCATCGTCTGCGTCGAGCATCCCGATCGGGTCCTGAAGTTCGTGCCGATGAACACCGGCCACATCTGGCCGCGGACGGGCGTCATGGGCGTGCTCAAGACGCTGCCGGGGCTCGCCTACCAGGTGCTGCTCGCGAGCCCGGGCATCGGGCACCGCATCGGCGCGTCGCCGAAGGTGCTGGGCGCGATCTCCAAGAAGATCTCGACGCGCTCGGATGTCGTCATGGCCGAGGTCGAGCGCTTCTCGCCGCGCTTCGCGGAGCGCCCGCGGGCGAAGGCGGCGCAGCAGGTCTACCGCACGTTCCTCCTGCACGACTACCCGTCGCAGGTGCGCGGCCGCTTCGCCGGCAAGCGCCTGACGACGCCGACGCTGTGGCTCAACGGCGTGGAGGATCCGGTGTTCAGCCGCGGGGCGGTCGAGAGCGTCGCCAAGCACGCCGACGACGTGCGCTTCGAGGAGCTTGCCGACTGCGGGCACTTCCCGCCGCAGGAGCGCCCGGACCTCGTCGCCGAGCAGCTGCGCGCGTTCTTCGGCCCCGGCGCGTAGGGGCGGCTGCGGGCGAAGCCCGCGCGGGCGAGCCTCCCGCAGGGGCGCGTCGAAGCCCCGTGCGGGCGCGCCGCCGCCGGCGCGGCTCAGCCGAGCAGGCGCGGGCGGGTGCCCTCGATGCGCGCCCGCAGGAGCTTCGCGCCCTCGACGCCGCGGCCCGAGAGCCTCACGCGCAGGATCCCCGTGGCGCTCGTCACCGCCGAGCCGGCGGCCCAGACGAAGTTCCCGAGGCTGTAGGCGATGAGCTGCCGTGAGCCCTTGCCGGCGCGGCGGATCGGCTGAAGGACGTGCGGGTGCGCGCCGATGACCGCGGTCGCGCCGGCCGCGAGCGCGGCGCGGGCGAACGAGCGCTGGCGCGCGTTCTCGCTCGTCGAGCGCTCGATGCCCCAGTGGAACGTCGCGACGACGACGTCGCTGCGGCGGGCCGCGGCGCGCACGCCGTCGGCGATCGCCTGCGGCGTGGCGAACGAGGTGCCGGGCCGGCCGGGGCCGGCGAAGAACGACGCCGGCTGGATGTCCGAGAAGCCGACGAAGGCGACGCGCAGGCCGAGGCGGCTGACGACCTGCGGGCGGCGGGCGGCGGCGAGCGACGCGCCCGCGCCGACGGGCAGCGCGCCGCTCGAGCGCACCGCGCGCACGGTGTCGAGCAGCGCGTTGGTCCCGTAGTCGCCCGCGTGGTTGTTGGCGAGGTTCAAGACGTCGAGCCCCGCGAACCTCACGACCTGCCGCAGCCGGTCGGGGCGCCCGCGGAAGTTGAACTGCTTCGGCACCGGCGAGCCGCGGTTGGAGATCGCGCACTCGAGGTTGCCGAACGCGATGTCAGCGGCCTTCAGCGTGGGCGCGACGCCCGACCACGGCCACAGCGCGCCGCGCGCGTCCATGACGCTGGCGACGCCGTCGCCGAAGTTCGCGTCGCCGAACGCCGCGAGCGTGATGTCGCGCGTGCGCACGGTGATCGGCGCCGACGCGATGCCGGCGACCGCCAGCCGCAGGCGGTAGCGCGGGCTGAGCTTGCCGGGGTCGTAGGCGAGCTTGACGGTCCCGGCCGCGGTCGCCTTCTTCGTCTTGATCGTCACCCAGCGCTCGCCGTCGACGAGTCGCTGCAGCTCGACCAGCGCGCCGGGCGCCGCGCCGCGCCCGCTCAGCGGGATGTCGATCCCGGTCGCGCGCAGCGACGGGCCGGAGAGCTTCAGCGGCGGTGGCGCCTGCGCGCTCGCGGCAGGCGCGGCGAGCAGCGCTGCGAGCAGCGCGGCGAGCAGTGCGGCGAGGCACGCCGCAGCGGTCCCGCGCCGGCTCGGCGTGACCCTCATGGGGCGAGCGTACCCCGGCGACCGGCGGTCGCGGAGATCGTGCATGCTGCACAGCGCGTGGCGGTGCGCCGAACACGCTCACGCGATCCAGGAGAGAGCCATGACCAAGCGACACCCACTTCCCGACGAGCCCGTCCAGGTCATCACGATCGACGCGACCGGCGGGACCTTCACGCTGACCTACTCCGGCCAGGAGACCGGCCCGCTGGCCTTCGACGCAGCGCCCGGCGACGTGCAGGCGGCGCTCGAGGCGCTCGGCCGCATCGGCGCGGGCAACGTCACCGCGACCGGGCCCGACGGCGGCCCGCTGGAGCTGCGCTTCGGCGGCGAGCTCGCCGGCAAGCTCGTCGACGTCGTGGAGCCCGACGACGAGGCGCTCACGGGCACCGTCACGGTCACCACCGTGTGGACGTGATCGCTCGCGGGCTGCGCCGCTGCTAATCGAGCGCGAACGCGGGTAGGTCACCCAGGACCCAACAACAGAGAGGTGACCATGGCTGAGCAGGCTGACGAGCAGGTCGACGAGTCCGGCGGCGACGTGGAGGCCCAGGACGACGGCGTCGCTGGCGCGGTCGACGACAAGGCAGCGGAGCTCACGGGATCGGCCGGCGCGGCCGCGACCGATTCAGAGGTCGCAAGCAACCGCGGGGCGGTAGCCGCCGCCGAGGAGCATCTCGAGGAGAACACCGACCTCGCCTCGGACCGCGACACGCTGAAGAAGATCCAGGAGTCGATGTAGGACTCTGCCGTCGAGCTCCGGGGCGCGAGCCGCGACGCGGTCGCGCTTCCCGGGCCGGCAGCCCGCTCAGCGCCGCAGCCTCACGCGGCTCAGCGCCCAGCTCACGCCGCTCAGCCCCGCAGCCTTCACGCGGCTCAGCGCCGCAGCCTCACGCGGTCGCCGGGCCGCAGCTCCTCCGGCTTCAGGCGCTTGTTGAGCGCAATCAGCCTGTCGATCGGCTTGCCCGTGGCGGCGGCGATCGACCCGAACGACTGACCCTGGCGGACCTTCCAGAACTTCGGCCCGAGCGGCGGGGGCGGAGGCGGGGGCACGTCGTCGCGCAGCTTGATCCTCTGGCCCGGCCGCAAGGCCTGCGGGTTCACGCGCGGGTTGAACGTCTCAAGCTGATCGATGCTCAGCCCGGTGCGCTCGGCGATCTGCGAGTACGTCTGCCCGGTCTTGACGGTCCAATACGCCGGGAGCTTGGCGATCTCGGCCGCGGTTGCGTCGTTCGGAGCCTCGGTGTTGTTGAGCGCCGAGACGGCGATCCCCCCAATCGCCAGGACCGCCACGATGAACGCCACGGGCACGACGAACCACAGCTCGTTGCCATTGAACATCGGTGACGCTCACGATACCCCTGGACCCGCGCGTTTCAAGCGCCTTGTCAGATCGGGCCCGGCGGGAGCCTCTCGTAGACTGCCTCGCCGATGACCCGCCGCTTCAGCCAGCTCCCGCCGGTCCCGGATCACCCGCGCATCGAGGAGGCGATCCTCGAGCTGTGGGAGCGGCTGGACACCTTCGAGAAGCTGCGCGCCGCCAACCGCGGCGGGCCGCGCTTCAGCTTCATCGACGGGCCGGTCACGGCGAACAAGGGGATGGGCGTCCACACGGCCTGGGGCCGCACGCTCAAGGACGTCTTCCAGCGCTACAAGGCCCTGCAGGGCTTCGACCAGCGCTACCAGAACGGCTGGGACTGCCAGGGCCTGTGGATCGAGGTCGGCGTCGAGAAGGCGCTGGGACTGAACTCGAAGCACGAGATCGAGGAGTACGGCCTCGAGAAGTTCGCGGCGGAGTGCCGCAAGGTCGTCGCGTGGTCGTCGGGCGAGCTCACGCGCGCGTCCAAGCGCCTCGGTCAGTGGATGGACTGGGGCAACGACTACTTCACGTTCTCCGACACGAACATCGAGTACATCTGGCGCTTCTTGCAGGTCGTCAACGAGCGCGGCTGGCTGTTCCTCGGCCACCGCTCGTCGGAGTGGTGCCCGCGCTGCGGCACCTCGCTGTCACAGCACGAGCTGACCCAAGCCGGCGTCTACCAGGACGTGACCCACCCGTCGGTGTGGGTGCGCTTGCCGCTGCTCGAGCGCCCGGGCGAGTCGCTCGTCGTCTGGACGACCACGCCGTGGACGCTGCCGGCGAACGTCGCCGCCGCGGTGCACCCGGAGCTCGAATACGGGCTGACGGCGGACGGCGACTGGGTCGGCGCGTTCTCGGCGCCGGACGAGGTGTTCGCCGAGACGCGGCTCGGCGCCGAGCTGGTCGGCTGGAGGTACGAGGGGCCGTTCGACCAGCTCGCCCCCGGCGCCAAGGTCGACCACCGCGTGATCGCGTGGACGGGCGTGCAGACGGGTGAGGGCACGGGCATCGTGCACATCGCGCCGGGTGCGGGGCGCGACGACTTCGAGCTGGGCCAAGAGCTCGGCCTGGCGGTGCTCACGCCCGTCGACGAGGCGGGGCGCTTCTATCCGGAGTACGGCTGGCTCGCCGGCCTCTCCACGGACGAGACCGCGGACCGGATCATCGCGGACCTGCGCGAGCGCGGGCCGCTGCTGCGGGCCGAGACGATCACGCACGCCTATCCCCACTGCTGGCGCTGCGACACGCCGCTGATCTTCCGCGTCTCCGACGACTGGTTCATCTCGGTCGAAGGCGTGCGCCAGCGGATGCTCGACGTCAATCAGGACATCGAGTGGACCCCGCCGCAGTACGGCAAGCGGATGGACGACTGGCTGCGCAACATGGGCGATTGGAACATCTCCCGGCGGCGCTTCTACGGCCTGCCGCTGCCGTTCTACCCGTGCTCCTGCGGCCACCTGAACGTCATCGGGTCCAAGGCCGAGCTCGAGGAGCGCGCGGTCGGCGCGATCGAGGATCTGCCCGAGCTGCACCGCCCGTGGATCGACCGCGTGACGATCCGCTGCTCGGAATGCGACGCCGAGGTGCAGCGCGTCCCCGAGGTCGGCGACGTCTGGCTCGATGCCGGGATCGTGCCGTTCTCCACGCTCGGCTGGCGCAACCCCGAGTGGGTCCCCGAGGGCTACGCGACGGGCGCCTCGCGCGGCCTCTCGCGTGCGGATCTGCCCGACCACGAGTACTGGGAGCAATGGTTCCCCGCCGACTGGGTGACGGAGATGCGCGAGCAGATCCGGCTCTGGTTCTACTCGCAGTTCTTCATGTCGATCGTCCTGACGGGCGACGCGCCGTACCGGAAGGTCTTGACGTACGAGAAGCTCCAGGACGCCGAGGGCCGCGAGATGCACGGCTCGTGGGGCAACCTCATCTCGGCCGAGGACGCGTTCGAGCGGATGGGCGCCGACGTCATGCGCTGGCAGTACTGCCAGCAGCCGCCGACGCAGAACCTGCGCTTCGGCTACAAGGCGGCCACCGAGATCAAGCGCCGGCTGCTGACGCTGTGGAACTCGGTGCGCTTCCTGTCGGACTACGGCTCGATCGAGGGCTTCGCGCCCACGTACGCGGATGTCGTGGACGGCATCGCGGGTGTCGAGCTGCGGCCGCTGGACGTGTGGCTGCTCGCGCGCGTGCAGCAGCTCGTCAGCGAGGCCGAGGCGGCGTACGAGGCGTACCTGACGGTCGACGTCGCGCGGGTCGTCGAGACGTTCGTCGAGGACCTGTCGAACTGGTACATCCGCCGCTCGCGGCGGCGCTTCTACGCCTTCGACGAGGCGGCGTTCCGGACGCTGTGGACCGCGCTGGTCTCACTCGTCCGCGTGATCGCGCCGATCATGCCGTTCCTCGCCGAGCACCTCTGGCAGACGCTCGTCGTCGAGCCGTGCTCGGGCGACGACAGCGTGCCGGAGTCCGTGCACCTCGCGGGCTGGCCTTCGGTGCAGCAGCAGTTCGTCGACGAGAGGCTGCTGTCGGAGATCGCCGCGACGCGGCGTGTCGCGCAGCTCGGCCGGCGCGCGCGGACCGAGGCCGGCCTGAAGCTGCGCCAGCCGCTGCGCAAGGTCTACGTCCGCGGCGCGCCGCTGTCGCGGTCGCATGCCGGCGAGATCGCCGAGGAGCTGCGCGTCAAGGAGGTCGTCTTCGACGAGGGCCCGGTGGCGCGCGCGGAGCTGCTGCCCAACCTGCGCGTCCTGGGCCCGCGGCTGGGCAAGAAGCTGCCCGCGCTGCGCGCCGCGCTGAAGGCGGGCGACTACGAGCCCCTGGACGGCGGCGGGGTGCTCGTCGCCGGTGAGGAGCTCGGCCCCGACGACGTCATCCGCGGCGAGAAGATGGAGCTCGAAGGCTGGGCGATCGCCGAGGACGACGGCATCAGCGTCGCCTTCGACGTCGAGCTCGACGACGAGCTGCGCACCGAGGGCCGCGTCCACGACCTCGTCCACGAGCTCAACGTCATGCGCAAGGAGCAGGGCTTCGAGCTGACCGACCGCATCGCCGTCACGCTGCCCGAGCGCGACGCCGACCTCCTCGGCCACGGCGACTGGATCCGCGGCGAGGTCCTCGCCCGCGAGATCGTCGTCGACGGCGACGTCGACAAGCCGGTCATCGTCAAGCGCTGAAGCGCAGCCCGCGGGGTGCCGGGGTCGTGTCAGCGCGCGCGGCCGCTGACGCGCAGCGCGCGGGGCGCCGGCCTCGTGTCAGCGCCCGCGCGCGCCGACCCGGCGGACGGTGTCGCAGCGGCGCTGCTTGTCGCGCGAGTCCATGAGGGCGAAGTCGTCGCCGGGACCGCAGTCGACGGTGTCCTTGGTCGCACCGGCCGTGCGGACGCGGTCGTCGCCGCTGGCGCCGAGGAGCCGGTCGTTGCCGCGGCCGCCGAGCCGCTGCTCGTCGAGCAGGTCGGCGCCCGCGCCGCCGTCGACGCGATCGTCGCCGTCGCCGCCGCCGAGGCGGTCGTCGCCGCCCGCGCCGCGCAGGTCGTCCTTGCCGGCGCCGCCGAGCAGCAGGTCGTCGCCCGCGTCGCCGCGGAGGTCGTCGTCGCCGGCGCCGCCGCGGATGACGTCGTTGCCGCTGCCGCCGCGGATCGCGTCGGCTCCGCGTCCCGCGCAGATCGTGTCGGCGCCGCCGCGCGCGTCGATGGTGTCGGCCGCGCCGGTCGCGATGATGACGTCAGCACCCGGCGTGCCCGCGATCCGGGTCTGCCCGGGCGCTGCGACGATCGTCGCGACGCGCCCTTCGCAGGTCGGCCGCGGGGCCGCCGGCGGGCCTGGGGGCGGCGGCCCGGGGGCGGCGGGCCGGGCGGCGGGCCGGGAGGCACGATCACGGGGGCGGGCCTGCGCGTGTTGGCGATCGTGCAGGTCGTGTCTTGGGTGACCGCTGCGAGCACCTGCGACGTGCCGCTGCGCGGGCCGGCGCCGCAGTCGATCGCCGAGACGTAGTCGGCGAGGTTGGCGGCGGCTGCGCCGGCCTCGGCGACGGTCGCGGACGAGCCGAACGGCACGAGGGCGCTGCCGCTGTCGCCGTCGCCGGCGGCGCGCTCGAACCGCAACCCCGTTGACGAGCAGGTCGAAGCGGCCCGCGTCGGTGCTCGGGGACAGCGTCTTGACGACGGTGACCCGCGGGTCGACCGTGGCCGCGGCGCTCGTCTGCGCGGTCGATCCCGCACCGTTGGTAGCCGTGGCGGTGCAGCTGTACCGGCCGGCACGAGGCGCCGTGTACGTGCTGGCCGTCGCGCCGGCGATCTCGTCGCCGTCCTGAAACCACCGGTAGCCGATCGTCTGCGGCGACCGGAAGAACTGCGCCTCGGGCATGTCGGCGCCCCAGGCCGCCCCGTCGCACGCGAGGGCCCGCCCCGGCGTGCCGCCTACCGCCGGCGGCGTGACCGCAGCCGGTGCGCGGAGCAAGGCGACCCCTCGGAGCGCTGTCGTGGAAGCGCCGTGGAGCGTGGTGACCGTGCCGCCGTCCATCGGCGCGCTGCGGATCTCGCTGTCGGCCGTCCACAACATCCGGCGGTTTGCGACATCGAGCGCGACGCCGGTCGCGAGGGTCTGGCCCGTGTACAGCGTGGTCGCGGTGCCACCGCCCGCCCCGCCGTTCAGCGGCGCCGACCGAATCCGGGCCCCGTTGTATTCCGCCCAGTAGACGCGTTGGCCGGCGAGGTCGACCGCCAGCCCGGCCGGCGTGTTGCCGGAGTAGAGCGTCGTGATCGGGCCGCCGGCCTGCACCGAGGCGCTCTGGACACCGCCCGACTCGTGGGTCCAGTACATGCGCCCTCCAGGCGGGTCGACCACGACGAAGTTGGGTGCGCCCGGGGAATGGAGCGTTGTGACCGGGCCCCCGCCGAGCCCGCCGTCGAGCGCCATCGACGACACCGCCCCACCGGTCAGCTGCGCCATGTAGATCGTGCCGCCCGCAGGGTCGACGACCGGGGCCGGTGTGGTCGGCGCTGTTGTCGAGCACGTCGACGTTGGCGTTGCCGCCGCTCAGCGGACCGCCACGCAGCCCGGGAAACCCGCCCCAGTAGATCCGGCCGGACGTCGGATCGACGGTGACGCCGTAGGGAAAGGGCTGTCCGCTGAAGAGCGTCGTGACCGGACCGCCCCCGTCGATCGAGCCCGCCGACACCTCCCCGGAGAACCCCGTCCAGTAGATCTGGTCTGCGCCTCGCGCGGGCCCGGCCCAGAGGCCGGCGCACACGATCGCGATCCCGATGGCCACCCCTACCCGACGCATGGTGCGCAGTACCCCGGGCGTGCTGCGGGCGGGAAGCACCTCGCGCACGTGCCAAGCCAGGCTCTGTCCCGACGAGTACCGTCTCGCGGGTGGGCGAGCTCACACGGCACCGCGGCCGGCTGATCGAGGCGGCAGGGCAGCTCGCCCGTGCCGAGTTCGAGCTGCGCGTGCGGCGCCTCAGCGGCCGCCGCGTGAGCGGCCTCCTCGGCACGCCCGCGAGCGCTGACGCGCCCGCTGTCGTCGATCCGGGCGAGCTGCGCGTGGCCGGGAGCGTCGGGTTCGCGATCGTCCGCGCCGTGGCGCGGCTGCCGTGGGAGCCGACGTGCCTCGTCCAAGCGCTCGCCTGCCAGCGAATGCTGCGCCGCCGCGGCATCGCGGGCCGCCTCGAGCTCGGCGTCGGCCTGCCCGACGGCTTCGAGGCGCACGCATGGGTCACCGTGCAGGGCACGACCGTCGTCGGGCACGCCGAGGACGGTCGCTACCGGCCGCTGGCGTCGTTCGAGCGATCCGGCTAGCGTGCGGGCGGTGGGGGAGGGACACCGCATCACGGCCGCTCCCGATGTCCTGTTTCAGGAGGTCGAGGGCGAGCTCGTCCTGCTGGACCTCGCGGGCGAGCGCTACTGGGCGCTCGACGACGTCGGCGCGCGGTGCTGGCAGCTCCTGCTCGAGCACGGCGAGCGCGACGCCGTGCTCGCCGCGCTGCTCGCGGAGTTCGACGTCGAGGAGGCGACGCTGCGGTCCGACGTGGACGCCCTGATCGAGCAGCTCGAGTCGGCCGGGCTCATCGTCGAGTCCGCGCCCGGCGCTACGTCGTGAGCGGCTTCGTCGCCATCCACAACCGCGGCCGCCGGCCCGTCGAGCGACCGCTGCTCGCCGAGCTCACGGAGTCGATGGCCCATTGCGGCCCCGACCACCGGTCCGTCTGGAGCGACGGGCCCGTCGGGCTCGGCCATGCGCTGCTCTCCTACGAAGCCGACCCGCCGGTCTCCGAACGCGGGCCGTGCAGCCTCGACGGCCGCACCTGAATCGCCGCCGACGCGCGGATCGACGGGCAGTGCGCGCTCATCGCGCGGCTGCGCGCCGCGGGGCGCGACGTCACTGCCGGGACGCCGGACGCTCGGCTGATCCTGCACGCCTACGCAGCCTGGGGCGAGCGCTGCCCGGACCACCTCGTCGGCGACTTCGCCTTCGCGCTGTGGGATGGCGAGCGCCGGCGGCTGCTGTGCGCGCGCGACCACTTCGGCGTCGTCCCGCTGTACTACGCGCCGCTCGGCGAGGCGACGGTCGTCGGCAACGTGCTGTCGACCCTGCGCCGCCACCCGGGCGTCTCCGAGGCGCTGTGCGAGCGCGCAATCGGCGACTACCTGCTCTTCGGCATGAAGATGGACCATGCGGACACGACGTTCGCCGGCATCCGCAGCGTGCCGCCGGGCCACGTCTTGACCGTGACCGACGGGACGCGCCGGGTCGCGCCGTACTGGGAGCTGCCGCCGGTCGCCGAGCCGCGCAGGCCTGCGCGCCCGGAGGAGCGCGTCGAGCGCTTCCGCGAGCTGTTCGACGAGGCGGTGTCGGACCGGCTGCGCGGCGCGCGGGCGGGCACGCACCTCAGCGGCGGCATGGACTCGACGAGCATCGCCGCAACGGCCGAGCACGTGCTCGGGTCGCGCGGCGGCGAGCACGAGCTGTGCGCCTACGTGATCGTCTACGACAAGCTCTTCGCCGAGGAGGAGGGGCGCTACGCGCAGCTTGTCGCCGACCGCATCGGCGTCCCGCTCGAGCACCTGGTGGCCGACGAGTACCTGCGCCGGCCTCCCGTCGGCGAGGACGACTGGGTCTTCCCGGAGCCCGGCATCGCGCCCAACCAGTCGACGGAGTACGAGATCAGCCGCCGCGTCGCGTCGTTCGCCCGCACGCTGCTCGTCGGGTTCGGCGGCGATCCGCTGCTGCGCGGCGCGCCCGTGCGATCGCCGGCGTGGCGGCGCCTCGCGCGCCGTGCCCTGCGGCGTGGCCGCACGCCCTCGTTTGCCGTGCCGGACTGGATCGCGCCGGACTTCGCGCGCCGCATCGCGCCGGCCGAGCGCTGGCACGACGTCCGCCGGACGTGGGACGGCGCGCGCGGGGCGCGCGAGATGCAGCACCCGCTGTGGGCGACGCTGTTCGCGCTGGCTCACCCCGGCGCGTGCGGCCTGCCGCTGCGCGTGGCGTTTCCGTTCTTCGACCTGCGGCTCGCACGCTTCGTCTCGCAGGCGCCCGACGACCTGCTGCTTGCGGGCAAGCGACTGCTGCGCGAAGCGATCGGCTCCCGGCTGCCGGCGGAGGTCCTCGACCGCCCCAAGACCCTGCTGTGGGTCGACCGCGGTCGCGGGCGAGACCCGCTGCGGGGCCTCGCGCTCGAGCCGGAGATGCGCCACCGCCGCCGGCTCTTGCTCGACGCCCCTCTGATCGGCGAGTATGTCGACGTGAAGCGCGCCGGCACAATCGTCGACTCGCCGGTCTCGCGAGCCACGCTGCCGCGGTCTGAGAACCTCTTCGTCGTAGCGCAATGGCTGGCGGCATCCGCTCAGCCTCCATCGGTCGCCATGAAGGAGCCACACCATGCCGTCTGACCCGCCGGCCGCCGATCCCCGAGCCCACGCCGTGGCGCGCGCGCGAAAGCAGCCCTACCACGCACCGCCGCTGACCTGCCTCGGCTCGCTGGGCGAGGCGACGCGGACAACCGCCAACGGCAACAACACCGACGGCGGCGGAAACCCTCCCGAGGTCTACACCTCGTAGCTGCCCGGGCCGCCGCAGCCAAGCGCCGGCTGTTGCTCGCCGCCCCCGGGTCGGCGAGGATGTCGGGGTGCACGCTCGCGCGGTCCCAACGAAGGAGCCACACCATGCAGTCTGACGCGCCGGAGGATGCAGAAGCCTGCGACGGGCGCCCGAGCAAGAAGCCCTACGCATCTCCGCAGCTGACCTGCGTGGGGTCGCTGGCCGACGTGACCCGGACGAGCGCCAACCCCGGCCCCAGCTTCGACGGCGGCGGGAGCTTCCCGAACGTCTCCACCTCGTAGGTGGCGCGGGCGGCCTGCCGCTACGGGATCTACGGGTTGGCGCTGCGGGTCAACCGCCCGCTTCCGCATCCACAGGCGCCGGCGCGGCCGACGCGGGCGAGACGGTCGACGTGCGGTTCGGCGCGGGGCCACCCGACTCGGCGGCGCGCGTGCGCTACGGCGACGACCGGGCGTCGCTTCAGTTCGCGGTCGACGCGGCGGGCGCACGCGTCTGGGCCGACTGGAGCGGTGTCGTCGGCGAGCCCTCGATCGCTTCGGCCACCGCGCTGCTTGCCGGGCCGGTGCTCGGAGCGCTGCTGCGCAGGCGTGGGACGACGAGCCTGCATGGCTGCGCGATCGCCATCGGCGACGGCGCGATCGTCGTCGTTGGCGCACGGGGCACCGGGAAGTCGACGCTCGCCGCGGCGCTCGCCCAGCGTGGCCACGCCGTGCTCGCCGACGATGTCGCCGCGCTGACGGAGCACCGGGGGGGCTGGACCGTCCACCCCGGCTACCCGCGCTTGCGGCTTGCCCCCGCAACGGTCGCGGCGCTGCGCGAGCACGGCGACTCGCCGCGCGATGCGGGGCCGGTGCTTCCCGGCGACGGCAAGCGCTACGCGCTCTTGACCGCGCACGGCGAGGCTTGGCGCTTCGCTTCCGACCCGCTGGCGCTGCGAGCGATCTACGTGCTGTCACGCGAGGCCGGGCTCGTCGCGCCCCGCGTCAGCGCGCTCGGCGGGGCCGAGGCGCTCGGGCAGCTCGTGGGACACGTCCGGGCGGCCACGTGGCCGCTGCCGGCGTCCGTGCGCGCGGACGAGCTCGCCAGGCTCGGCCGGCTCGCGGCCTCGGTCCCGCTCCGCGCGATCGCCTGCCCGGAGGGCTTGGACGCGCTGCCCGGCACGTGCCGGCTGCTGGCCGAGGTGCAGGACGTCGCGGCATGACGCATGCCGCGGCCGACGCATTGTCGCTCGTGCTGGCCGACATCCCGCGGGCGCTCGTGCCGCCCGCGGCGCTGTCGGACGCGGCGAAGCTCGTCGCGTCGCTTCCGCCGGTCGTGCGCTGCGGGTTCGAGGTCCGGCTGGGCCAGGGCGGCGAGGTGGACCTGCAGCAGGGCATCGTCGCCGATCCGCTCGAGCACCGGACGGTGCTCGAGCATCTGCGGCGCGCGGGCGCGGAGGGCGCGGCCCGGGACGGGCTCGCCGCGCTCGTCGAGCGCTGGCAGAACCCAGGATCGGAGCTGCACGACGGCGTCGAAGACGTCTGGCTGGAGTTCGACGACCGGCGCGGGGACGCGCTGTCGGTGTTCGTCGGCTTTGCGCGCACGCCGGCTATGGTCGCCTCCCGGTTGCGGCTGGCGAGCCTCGCGGCCGAGTCGCTCGGCCGCGATCTTGGACCCGCGGTCCGGCGCTGCTTCGACGCATGCCCGCGCGGGGCGTTCGTCAGCCACCTGGGCATGATGCTGGGCCGCCCGGCGCCGTTTTGGCGGGTCAATGTCCGGCGTGTCGAGCCGGCGGACCTCGCTGCGTACCTGGCGGGCGTGGGATGGGATGGAGAAGCCGCGGACGCCACCGCGCTGGCGACCGAGCTGCGGGAGCTCGTCGATGGCGTGACGCTGTGCCTCGACGTCGGGACCGGCGTTCATCGACGGCTCGGCTTCGAAGCGCACGGTGTGCGCGGAGCGCCCGAGCCGCGCTGGGGGGCGCTGCTGGACGTGCTTGTCGCCCGCGGCTGGTGCACCGCGGCCAAGCGCGAGGCGCTCCTCGCGTGGCCGGGCCTCGTCACGCCGGTCGCCGGAGGCCCGTGGCCGGCAGGCTTGGCGCGCGACGCGCTGCTTCGCCCCGCCGACCACTTCACCGCGATCGCGCGCGTCGTCAGCCACGTCAAGCTCGTGGTCGCGCCCGGGGAACCCGTGCAGGCCAAGGGCTACATCGGCTTCGAGCACCGCTGGCTGCGCCCGCCGACGCAGCGCGATCCGCCGGGCCGGCCAGGCACCACCAAGCTGCGTGGCGCGGCGGGCGCCGTGGCATTCCTGCTCGCCGCGCGGACGCGCAGCGGCTGGTGGCGCGACTTCGCCGGCACGCTCGGAGCCGACGACGGCTGGGGCGCGGCGATGGGCCCGAGCGACGAGTACGTGAGCGCCTACGTCGCCGCTGCGCTCGCGGCGGTGGGCGGGTCGCCCGCGCGCGACGCTGCCGGGCGCGGTGGGCGCTGCCCGCGCGAGAGGCTGCCGAGCGTGCTTGGGCGATGCTCGCGCGCCGGCGCGCGCCGGTCGCCGGATGGGGCTGGAGCCGGCGCTTGCCCGTGGACGCCGACAGCACCGCCTGGGGCCTGCGCGTTGCCGGCGCGCTGGGCGCCGGCGGCTCGCCGATCGCGCAGGCGGCCCGCCGTGCGCTGGATGCACACCGGCTGCCCGACGGCGGGATCAGCAGCTACCGGGCAGCCGCGCGGCCGCGCCCGCACGCCGCGAACCTCACGCCGCCGGACTTCTCCTACGCCGGCTGGACGGCGACGAGCCACGCCTGCGTGAGCGCGGCGGCGGCCGGCCTCGGCGACCCGGATGCGCTCGCCTTCCTGCGCGCCACGCAGCGCGACGACGGCGGCTGGGCGTCGTACTGGTGGCTCGAGGACGAGCTCGCCACGGCCCTGGCTGCGCGGGCGCTCGCGGCGACGAGCGACCCCGGCGACGCTGGCCGCGCCGCGGCGGCGGCCGGCTGGGCGGCCGCACGGATCGGCGCGGACGGTGGGGTGGGAGGATCGCCGTTCGCGACCGCGCTGGCGGTGCAGGCGCTCGGCGGGCACCAGGCGTACGAGCGCTCGCGCGCGGTCCGCTGGCTCGTCGAGCGCCAGGAGGACGACGGTGGCTGGCCGGCGTCGTCGCGCCTCGTCGCGCCCCGGCCAGACATCGTGGATCGGGCGTGCAGTCCCGTCGCCGCCGCGGGTTGCCTGGACGACGCACGCACGTTCACGACCGCGACCGTCCTCGCGGCGCTCACCGCGGGCGCGCCGTGACCACCGCGCGGCGGGCGGCGGGCGTCGCCTTCGACCCGCTCGAGCGTGGCTTCGTCGAGGACCCGCACCCGGCCTTCCGCGCGTGGCGCGAGGTCGGCCCGATCGTCCGCCTCGCCGATCGAGACGCTTGGGCGGTCGGCGGCTATGAGGAGGCGCGCGGCGTGCTGGTCGATCCCCGCGTGGTCGCCCATTCTGCCCACGATCCGCAGCCGTCGCTCGAACCGTCGCATCCGCTGGTGCGCGCGCGCGACGACGCGGTCGCCCTGTTCGCGTCCTTCCTGCACCACCGGGGCCCCGGCGATCACGAGCGCTTGCGCCGCCTGATCGCGCCGGCGTTCGCCTCGCGAGCGATCGCCGAGCACCGCGACAAGGCCCGGGAGCTCTGCGAGGGACGCGTCGACGCCGCGCTCGCCACGGCCGCATGGAGATCGTCGACGAGCTCGCCCGGCCGCTGGCGCTGACGCTCGCGGGCGAGCTGCTCGGCATCCCGGAGCCGCTGCGCCCCGAGCTCGGCCGGTACGCGCGCGACCTCGCCGCGGAGCTCGAGCTCTTCCCGCCGGCGCCGGGCACGCGCGAACGGGGCGTGCTGGCGATGATCGCGCTCGCCGAGCGGCTGCGCGGGCTGCTGCGCGACCGCGAGGCCCGATGGCCTCCTGGCCTCGCTCGACCGTGCGCGCGCCCGTGGGCAGCTCAGCGAGCAGGAGGTCGTGGCGCACGGCGCGATGCTGCTGTTCGCCGGTCACCTCACGACGCAGCACCTCGTCGGCAACTGCGTGCTCGCCCTGCTGAGCGCGCCCGGCCAATGGCGGCGGCTGTGCGAGCGGCCGGACCTCGTCGCGCCCGCGGTCGAGGAGACGCTGCGCTTCGACCCGCCGTCGCCCGTCGCGCTGCGCCACATGGCCGAGGACGCCGTGATCGGGCACGCGCGGCTGCGGGCCGGCGATCACGTGCTCGTCATGGTCGCGGCAGCGAACCGCGATCCCGCCGCCTTCCCCGAGCCCGATCGGTTTGACCTCGAGCGCCGCCCGAACCGGCACCTCTCCTTCGGCCACGGCGCCCATCGCTGCATCGGCGCCGCCCTGGCCCGGCTCGAGGCGCAGGTGGCGATCGGGGTCCTCGCTCGCCGCCTACCCGGGCTCCGGCTCGCGGGCGACCCGGTGCGCGCGCCGTCGACCCATCTGCGTGGGCTGGCGTCGCTGGAGGTGGTCGCCCGGTGATCTCGGACGCGCTGGCCTTCCTGCGGGAGGCGCGCCGGGACGAGGAGCTCGTCCGGGAGCTCGGGGCGCTCGGCGACGCCGCCGGCTGGGAGGACCTGGCCGCGCTGGCAACCCGTGCCGGCTGGCGCGTCAGCGCCGACGAGCTCGAGCGCGCCCACGCGCTCGACTGGGGGATGCGGTGGGCGCGCTATCACGGTCCCGAGCGACGCTGAGCCCGGGCGGCCACGACTGCGGGAGCGCGCCCGAGAGGATTTGAACCTCTGACTTCCGCCTCCGGAGGGCGGCGCTCTATCCACTGAGCTACGGGCGCGAGGCCATGCAGGCTACAAGCGCCCGGCCCCCGGCGCGACCCGGCGCGCGAGTTGACAGCCGCGCGCGCCGTCGCATACCGTCGGCGCGCCCGGCTCCCCACGGACAGGAGCGGCTCGCGTGAGCCTCGAAGCCGAAGCGCTCAGCCTCAACGCCCACCTCATCGGCAACGCCATCGACAAGGGCAAGGTCATCCCGTTCCTCGGCGCCGGTGCGAACCTCTGCGACCGGCCCAAGGACGCCGACTGGAGAGACGGCAAGTACCTTCCGAGCGGCCGCGAGCTCGCCGAGGATCTCGCCGGCCGCTACCGCTACCCCGGCCCGGACAAGGGCGACCTCGTCCGCATCGCGCAGTACGTCGACCTCGTCATGGACGGCGACGCGGCGGTGTTCGACGAGCTGCGACCGGTGTTCATGGGCGACTACCGGCCCAACCGGCTGCACCACCTCCTCGCCGCGCTGCCCGCACGCCGTCGTGCGGTCGACCCCGACGGCGAGCTGCCGATCATCGTCACGACGAACTACGACGACTCGCTCGAGCGGGCGTTCGCCGAGGCCGGCGACGGCGAGGGCGAGCCGTTCGATCTCGTCTACTACACGGCCGAGCGCGAGCAGCCGGGCCGCTTCATGCACCTCATGCCCGACGGCTCGCGCGAGCCGATCCCCAACCACACGGACTACGACGGGCTGGACCTGGCGAAGCGCACCGTGATCCTCAAGGTCCACGGCGACGTCGATACCGGTGACGCGGACGAAGACAGCTACGTCATCACCGAGGACCACTACATCGACTACCTGGCCCACGGCAACCTCTCGCAGCTCATCCCGGCGTACCTCATGGCGCGGATGCGCTCCAGCCACTTCCTGTTTCTCGGCTACTCCATGCGCGACTGGAACCTGCGGGTCATCCTGCACCACATCTGGTTTCAGCAGAAGCGCCGCCGCGGCTCGTGGGCGATCGAGATCGCACCCGATCCGATCGACACGATCCTCTGGCAGCGCCATGGCGTCAAGATCGTCAAAGCGAGCTTGGAGGACTGGATCGAAGCCATGAACGCGCCCTCTTGAGCACGGTCATGGACCCGCCCGCGCCCGAGCCCGAGCCCGAGCCCGAGCGCCCGCGGCGCGGCCCGTACCAGGGCCTGATCCCGTACGGCGAGGACGACGCCGACTGGTTCTTCGGCCGCGACCGCGCACGCGACGTCGTGCTCGACAACCTCCGCGCCTACCAGCTCTCGGTGCTCTACGGGCCGAGCGGCGTCGGCAAGAGCTCGCTGCTGCGCGCCGGCGTGGTCAGGCACGTGCGCGAAGCGGGCCGGCGCGCGATCGAGCGCGGCGAGCCGGCGGAGTACGTGGCCCTCGCCTTCGGCTCGTGGTCGGGCGATCCGGCCGCCGGCCTGATCGCGGCGATCCGCGAGGCGCTCGCGCGGCTGTCGCCGGAGCTCGGCGCCGGCCTTCCCGGAGGCCCGCTCGCAGACGTCGTCGCGGTCGCGGCGCAGCGCGTCGGGGGCGAGGTGCTGCTCATCCTCGACCAGTTCGAGGAGTACTTCCTCTACCACGACGCCGGCGCGCCGTTCGTCGCCGAGGTCGCGGCCATGGCGGCTCGCCGCGACGTGCCCGTGAGCGTGCTCTTCTCGATCCGCGAGGACGCGCTGGCGAAGCTCGACCCGCTCTCCGGGCCCCTGCCGGGGTTGCTCGACCACCGCGTGCGGATCGGCCACCTCGATCGTGGCGCGGCGCGCGAGGCGATCGTCCGGCCGCTGGATCGCTGGAACAGCGAGGCGGCCGAGGGCGACGCGATGGAGATCGAGCCCGAGCTCGTCGAGGCGACGCTCGACGCGGTGCAGGGGCCGAGTCAGGGCGGCGGTGAGCTTGACGGCAGCGCCCGCGAGCCGGGTCGCACGAGCGAAGCCGGGATCCAGACCCCGTACCTGCAGCTCGTGCTCACGCGCCTCTGGGAGGAGGAGCGCGGCCGCGGGTCGCGGACGCTGAGCCTGAGCACGCTCGAGGGATTGCACGGGGTGCAGCGGATCGTCGCCGAGCACGTCGACAGCGCGATCGCGACGCTGTCGCCGGCCGAGGAGGTCGTCGCGGCGAAGGTCCTGCGCCAGCTCGTCACGCCGTCGGGGACGAAGATCGCGCTGACGTCGTCGGACCTCGCCGAGACCGCCGGGCTCGGCGAGGCCTCCGTGAGCGGCGTGCTCGAGCGGTTGACGCGCGAGGGGCGCATCCTGCAAGCGACCGGCAACGGCCGCTACGAGATCTACCACGACGCGCTCGCCAGGCCGATCCTCGACTGGCGCCGGCGCTGGCAAGCCGAGCAGGATCGCGCCGCCCAGCGCCGCCGGATCCGGATCGTCGCGGGGATCGCGGGCGCGCTGCTGCTGACGGCGATCGTCATGGTGGTGCTCGCGTGGACCGCGATCGAGGGCCACCGCGAGGCGGACCGGCGCACGGTGCAGGCGCGGTCCGTCGGGCTCGCGTTCGCTTCCGGCGACCAGGTCGCCGCCCAGCCCGACGTGGCGCTGCTGCTCGCGCTGGCGGCGCTCGAGCAGAAGGATCTGCCCGAGGCGCGCAACAGCATGATGGCCGCGCGCGAGGCGGCCGGCCCCGGCGACGCGATCGGCATCATGCGCGGCCACGCCGACGACGTCAACGGGGTGGCGTTCGTGCGCGGCGGCCGGGGGATCGCGTCGACCGCGGACGTCGGCCAGCCGCTGTTGTGGGATCCGGCGACGCGCCGCCGGACGAGCACCTTGCGATCCGCGGCGCGAGCGTTGTACACGAGCCTCGCCGCGACCCGCGACGGGGGCACGCTCGCGGCCGGCACCGGAGGCGGGCCGATCGAGCTGTTCGACGTCGCCGCGGGGACCTCCCGGCGGCTCACGGGGACCGCGCGGCGCGTCGACGCGCTCGCGTTCAGCCCCGACGGGCAGCTCCTCGCGAGCGCTGGCGAGGAGCACGTCATCCGGCTCTGGGACGTCCGGTCAGGCCTGCAGCTGCGGCCCCCGATCCGGATCGGCGACCGCCGGACGCTCGACCTCGCGTTCAGCCCCGACGGCGACACGCTGGCGTCGGCCGACACGATCTACGCGGTCCGTCTGTGGAGCGTGCGCTCGCGCCGCCAGCGCGGCAGCACGTTCGAGCGAGGCCGCCGGCCGCTCACGAGCGTCGCGTTCGCGCCGGACGGTCGCACCCTCGCGATCGGCGGCGCCGAGACGTGGCTGTGGAGCCCGGCGTCCGATCGCCGGCGCCGGCTCGCTTCGACCGGAGGGCAGGTCAACGACGTCGCGTTCAGCCCGGACGGCGCGCGGCTGGGCGCGGCCGGCAACGACGGGACCGTGCGGCTCTGGGACGTGCGGTCCCGGCGACCGCAGGGCCCGCCGATCGCGGGCCCCACGGCGCGCCTGGCCAAGGTCGCGTTCAGCCCCGACGGGCGGACGATCGCGGCCGGCGGCGCCGACAGGAAGGTGTGGCTGTTTCACGCCGTCACGCCGCGCGTGCTCGACCGCCACGAGGACGCCGTCAGCGACGTCGCGTTCGACGCCACCGGCGCCGTTCTCGCCACCGCCGGCGCGGACGCCAAGGTCTTACGGTGGAACGTCCGCTCGCGGCTCGCGCCGGGGCCGCCGATCGAGGGCACGAGCGGCTTCTCCAAGATCGCAATGAGCCGCGACGGGCGGACGCTGGCCACGACGAACGAGAACGGCGAGCTCGAGCTGCGGCGCGGGGCGGCGCTCGCGACCGCGCAAGCGCGGCTGCTGTCCGCGCCGGGAGCCGTCGTCAACGGCGTCGCGATCAGCCCGGACGGGCGCACGCTCGCCGCCGGTGGCGACGAGGACCCGGAGGTGGTCCTGCGCGACATCGCGGGGTCGCCGCGTGTCCGCGCCCGGTTTGGCGAGCACACGGACAGCGTGTTCGACGTGGCCTTCAGCCCCGACGGCCGCACGCTCGCGTCGGCCGGCGACGAAGGCCAGATCAGGCTCTGGGACGTCACAGCGGGCCGGGCCCGCGGCGCGCTGGCGCGCCGCCACGACGGGATGGTCAACGACCTCGCGTTCAGCGGCGACGGGCGCATGCTCGCGTCGGGCGGGACCGACGGGCGGATCTGGTTGTGGGACGTCGAGGAGCGGCGGCCGATCGGTGCACTCGTCGCCGGGCGCTCGGCGGTGCTGAGCGTCGCGTTCGCGCCCGACGGCCGGACCCTGGTCGCGGGTCGCCAGAACGGGATGATCGCGCTCTGGGACGTCGCTACGCGCAGGCAGGTCGGCACGCAGCTCGCGGCGCACCCCGGCGGATCGGTGAACGCGGTGGCGGTCGGCCCGGATGGGCTGACGTTCGCGTCCGGCGGCGCGGACGCGAAGGCCCGGCTGTGGACGCACCTGCTGTGGCGAGACCGAGCGGACCTGCGCAAGGAGGTCTGCGACCTCGTCGGCGCAGGACTCACATCAGGCGAGTGGGAGCAATATGCCACCGGCATTCCGTACACACCGGTGTGTGACAGGTGATGGATCTTTTCCGGCGAATCTGATCTGATGGCCTTCACCTATGGCCGGACTGTGAAACCACATCTGCGGATCGGTCAACGGGGCCGAGCGGTCCTCCTCGCCCTGGCCGTCGGGCTCGCGGCCGGGCTCGCGCTGGCGCCGGCCGCACAAGCGCTGACGGCCGAGCCGGTGTGGACGTGCCGCGCGAGCGCGTCGTACACGGTGCTCAACGGCGGCGAGCGCGCGGAGACCGTGGTCGCCAACGGCAACGTCAACACCGCCGGCGGCAAGAGCCCGGACCACGCGTCGTGCGCGTCCGGCGAGGCCGGCGGCGGCAACCTGACGGCGCGCGCTGGGGATCCCGTCGGAGCTGCTGGCGGCCCGCAGCGCCAGCGCGATCACCTCGATCGATCCCGAGCTGGGGATCTCGACGGCGCAGAGCGTCAGCGCGACCGCCCGCATCGAGGAGCTCGCGCTGCGGATCCCGCCGGGCGCCGCGGTCACGATCGGCGCGACGGCCGCCGACGCTGTCGGCGACCGGGCGCTGCTCGGGGACGACGCCCGTCCTGACCGGCTCGAGCAGGCTCTCCGGCCTCACGCTCGGCGGCGCTCCCGATCGGCTCCGCGGACGGGCTGGCCGACGCGCTGCGCAGCGCGCTCGCAGCGCTTGCTCCGACCGTCACGGTCACCCGCGACGAGGTCGTCCGCACCGCGGGCTCGCTCACGATCCGCGCACTGCACATCGTCGTGCGCCAGGGCTCCCGCACGCTCGTCGACGCGGTGATCGCGGAGACCACGGCCGGCTTTCGCGGGCCGGTCTGCGACCCACCGCCGCCGGTCGATCCCAACCCGTGCCCGCGCGGCTCCGTCTACGTCGCGGCTCGCAACATGTGCGTGATCCCGCCGACCCAGTTCGACGGGCCGATCGACGCGGGGCCGCCGACCAGCGGTTTCAGCGGCGGCAGCGTCCTCGGGCTCGGGGCGGCCCGCAACAAGTACGGCAACAGCCGCTGCCTCGCCGGCTCCAGGGAAGGGAAGGTCGTGCTGGTCGGGACGAGCAAGGCTGACCGCAGGCTCACCGGGTCAAACCAGCGCGACCGCATCCTCGGCCTCGGCGGCAACGACCGGATCAGCGGGGCCCGCAACCACGACTGCATCGACGGCGGCCCCGGCAGCGACACCATGAGCGGCGAGCTCGGCAACGACCGCATCTTCGGCGTCGGCGGCAACGACCACCTCAACGGCAACTCCGGCAGCGACCGGCTCAACGGCGGCAAGGGCAACGACACGATCAACGCCGGCTACGGGGCGGATCGGGCGTTCGGGGGTCCCGGCAAGGACTCCATCAACATCGCCACGGCCGGCCCGGTCGCCAGCGCGGACTGCGGAGCGCGGCAAGCGGGACACCGCGCGCTTCAACAACCGCGAGCGCAAGAAGGTCAAGCGCTGCGAGACGCGCCACTCGTTCAAGGACAAGTAGAGCCGGCTCCTAGAGCGCCGCGACGCGCCGCCCGCGGCGCCGCGCGCGGTGGTGGCGGCGCAGCGCGAACGTGACGCGGATCCCCTCGAGCGAGATCTTCAGCGTCATCTTCGAAACGCCCGCGATGCGCTCGGAGAAGACGAACGGGACCTCCTCGATGCGCGCGCCGTCGAGGTGCGCGAGCTGGGTCGTCTCGACCTGAAACGCGTAGCCCGCGCTGAGCAGCTCGTCCATGTCGATCGCCGCGAGCGTGTCCGCGCCCCAGAGCTTGAAGCCGCCGCTGAGGTCGGAGAACGGCAGGCCGAGCGCGATCCGCGACGCGTGGCAGCCGGCGCGGCTCATCGCCAGCCGCGTCCGGCTCCAGCCGTCGGTCCCGCCGCCGGGCAGGTAGCGCGAGCCGAGCACGAGGCCGGCGTCGCGCTCGATCAGCGCGGAGCGCATCTCGGCGAGCTTCTCGGGCGGGTGGGAGAGGTCGCAGTCCATCTGGCCGATGACCTCCCAGCCCTCGGCGAGGCAGCGGGCGAAGCCCGCGCGGTAGGCCATGCCGAGGCCGTCCTTCTCCGCGCGGTGCATGACGTGCATCCAGGGGCGCTCGGCCGCCAGCTCGTCGGCGAGCTCGCCCGTGCCGTCGGGCGAGCTGTCGTCGACGATCAGCAGGTCGAGTCCTGTGGGGGCGAAGCGCTCGACGAACAGCGGCAGCGACTCGCGCTCGTCGTAGGTCGGGACGACGACGATCGTGCGCGGGTCGGTGGCGGTGGTTCGGCCTACTCGGTCATAGGGCGAGTAGGACGAACCACGCGATGCGGCGGGGAGGGCCGCGGAGCGCTCGCGGCGGCCGAGGATCCACGAGGCGAGCTCCGCGATCGCGACCGCGACGAGCTCGGACGCGAAGGAGACGACGCGCAGGGCGATCGCCAGCGAGGCGGCCGCCGCGGCGCCCGTGACGCCGGCCAGGCCGACGACGAGCACCGCGTCGCGTGGGCCGAGGCCCGCCGGCAGCAGCGGCAGCAGGACCCCCGCGACCCACGAGAGGGCGAAGGCGCCGAGCAGGACGAACGCACCGGGGGCGGCGCTGCCGAGCAGGCCATGGGCGAAGAGCGCGACGCCGGCAGCGGTCGTGGCCCAGCCCGCGAGGTCGATCGCGACCATCTGCGCGAGCGTGCGCTGGCGCAGCGGCCCGGCGACGGCGATGCCGCGGCGCGCGGCCCAGCGGGCGAGGCGGTCGCCGAGCCAGGCGGGGCGCAGCGAGAGCGCGGCGCCGCCGATGACGGCGAGCAGGATGAGCGCGGCGAGCGGTGGGTCGACGCCGGCGAGCAGGAACCCCGCGACGGCGGCGATCGTGCCCGCGACGACCGCGGCGAGCTGCTCGTAGCCGGCGGCCGTCAGCGCTTGAGGCGTCGTCGCGCCGATGCGGTCGCGCTCCTTGACGCGGTAGGCGAAGCCGACGACGCCGCTGGGCTCGTAGCGCAGCAGGAACGACCGCGCCCAGATCCGCAGCGTGCCGGCGACGGGCGCTGCGGCACCGAGGCGCCGGAGCGCGATGCCCAGGGTCAGCGCCTGCAACAGGGGGGCGACGGCGAGCAGGACGACCGCGCCGGCGAGCGCCCAAGGGTCGATCGACCAGTCGACAGCCGCGATTGCCTCGCGGTTGTGGCTCAGCGCGAGCACGAGGCCCGCGACGAGCGCGATCCCCGCGACCAGCCGGAAATGCCGCCAGGCCCAGCGTCCCGCCGACGTGCCGCCCTGCTTGACCGCTCGCATCGCTTGAGCTCCCGTCTTGTTGACCACTGGTCGACAAGACACCGGAGCGCGGCGACGGTTACACAGCGGGTTCGGCCGGGCGCACGTCCGAGGTGCAGAACGCGCAGCGCGTGGCGGCGATCGGGATGTCGCTCAGGCAGCGCGGGCAGGCCTGCGTGGTGGCGTCCGCGGCGGGCTCGACCTTGCGCCGGGCCATCAGCGCGTTGACCGGCTTGATGACGAAGAAGAACACGACCGCCGCGATGATGAGGAACGCGAGCAGGGCGTTGATGAAGTCGCCATAGAGGAACTCGCTGCCGTTGATCTTGAACTTCAGCGCCGAGAAGTCGGGCTGGCCGCCGATCGCGGCGATCAGCGGCGTCACGAGATCCTTGACGAGCGCCGTGACGACGGCGCCGAACGCCGTGCCGAGGACGACCGCCACCGCAAGGTCGACGAGGTTGCCTCGCAGGATGAACTCCCGGAACTCCTTCAGCATCCCGATCCCCTCCTCGTGACAGATAGCGCAATCGTGAGCCTACTTCCCCGCAGTACGCTCGGCGACACGATGGACCTCTCGCTCTTCTTCGCCGGCACCGCCGGATCGGTGCCCTCCGCGCGGCGCGGGCTGCCCGCGCTGCTCGTCCGCCGCGGGGCCGCGCGGATCCTGTTCGACTGCGGCGAGGGCACCCAGCGCCAGCTCGTGAAGTCCGTCGGCCTTGCCGACCTCACGGACGTCTTCCTCACGCACATGCACGCCGACCACTGGCTCGGCCTGCCGGGGATGCTGAAGTCCTTCGAGCTGCGCGACCGCGAGAAGCCGCTGACCGTGCACGGCCCGCCCGGCATGACCGCGCTGATGGAGCGGATGCGCCCGATCTACGGGCGGCCGCGCTACGGCCTGACGCTGCGCGACCTCGAGCCCGACGAGGTCGTGCGCCGCGAGGGCCTCGAGATCGTCCCCTTCGCGGTGCGCCACCGCGGGCCCGCGTTCGGCTACGGGCTGTACGAGGACGCGCGGCCCGGCCGCTTCGATGCCGAGCTCGCCGAGCGCCTCGGCGTCGCGCCCGGGCCGGACTTCGGCCGGCTTCAGCGCGGCGAGGTGGTCGCGGGCGTGTCTCCCGCGCAGGTCATCGGCGACGAGCGCCCCGGCCGCAAGGTCGTCCTGACCGGCGACACCTCGCCGACCGACGCCGTGGTCGTCGCCGCCCACCGCGCGGACGTGCTCGTCCACGAGGCGACGTTCAGCCACGAGGACGCCGACCGCGCCGCGCAGACCGGCCACAGCACGGCGCGCCAGGCGGCGCAGGTCGCGGCCGACGCCGAGGTCGGCCTGCTCGCGCTCACCCACCTCTCGTCGCGCTACTCGGGCGGCGAGATCCGCGACGAGGCGCGCGCGGTCTTCGCCGAGACGGAGGTCCCGCGCGACTTCGACACGATCGACATCCCGCTGCCCGAGCGGGGGCCGCCGGAGCTCGTGCGCTGGCCTACTCGAGCCGGAAGCCCAGCTTCAGCGTGACCTGGGTGTGGGCGACCGCGCCGTCCTCGATGTGGCCGCGGATCGAGGCCACCTCGAACCAAGCGAGGCCCCGCAGGGTCTGAGACGCCTTCGCGACCGCTCCCTTGATCGCGTCGTCGATGCCGGTGGTGGACGAGCCGGTGATCTCGACGGTCTTGTAGATGTGATCGGGCACGCTGCCTCCTCGGTTGGATGAACGAGATCGTGTCAGAGGTCTTGGTAGTAGACGAGCGCTCCCGACTCGCCGGCGCCTGCCCCGGCGCCGAAGACGAACAGCGTCACGACGAGCGCGCTGCCGCCGGCGGGATGCGGCGACGGCAGGACGCTGACGCACGGGTTCGCGAACGACCGTGAGGCGCGCGGCGTCACGACGCGTAGCTGCTTGAGCTTTCGCTCCGCGACGTCGTACAGGAACACGCGCCAGGAGCCGGTGACGTTGACGAGCTCCTGCGCCTCGTAGACGCGCCAGGTCTTGCCGCCCTTCGGGAAGCTGAACTGCCGCCGGCCGCCGTGGTTGCCGTGAAAGCCCATGCGCGACAGCGCACGGTCCACGCCCGCATCCTTCGAGACCGCCCAGCTGCCGCCGTCCAGCGTGCCGTTCGCTTGGCGATCGACCGGCAGCTTCGGCCCGTGGTCGAGGTAGTGAAAGCCGAGGACGATGCGCGAGCTGGCGAGGCTCCCGCGCCAGGTCACGGCGCGGAAGCTCGGCGTGCCCTCGTTGGTCGGGCTGAGCCGGCGCGGCAGCGTCTTCTCCGCCGTCGCGCGCCCGCTCAGCAGCGCCGCGCCGTCGCGGTAGTGGCGTAGCCGGACGTTCGAGGCCGTCTTGCCGTTGGCCTGCGTCGCGCGCTGCGCCTCGTCGGCGAGCAGGAAGCCGCCGCCGGGCAGCGCTCGCAGGGTCCCCATCGATGCTCCGTCGGCGTCCAGGTCGGCGATCTTGCGCCAGCTGCGCAGATCGCGCGACGACGCGAGGCGCAGCGCGAACCGCCCGCCTCCGAGGTTGATGTGGTAGACGCCGAGATAGGTCCCGGGGGCGACCGGGTTCGCGGTCACCTCGAGCGCGTCCATGGACGATCCGAGGCTGTCGATGGCGCGAAACGCCGATCCCGACCGCGGCGGGGAAGGCCCGCCGGAGGCGGCCGCCGGCACGCGCTCGATCAGCCCTTCCAGCGGCTGAAAGCTCGCGGGGGCCGCCGCTCCGACGACCGTGACGGCTTCGTCGTCGACCGTGCTGGACACCACCGAATCGGCGGCGACGGACCCTTCATCGAAGCCTCGCGTCTCGCCGGGTGCCATCGGGACCTCCGTGGGGAGCCGGCGTCAGCCTAGGCGCGGCGTGGCGGCGACACAAGGGCGCCGTTTTGCGACGTCAGGGCAGCGCGGCGGTGACGACCACGCCGGTCGCCTGGTCGCGGTAGCGCAGGAGGCCGTCCACGTAGCGCAGGTCGCGAAGGTCGCCGCAGGCGAGGCGTCGCTCGGCCGCGCCGGGCGCGAGCGCCACGATCTCCGTCGCGTCGCCCGCGCACGCGGACGGGCGCCGCAGGACGAGCGTGCCCGACGGCCCGACGGTCGGGCTGCTGCGCACGTGCTCGTCGCTGACGGCCGGGCCGGCGATGGTCGTCTCGGAGATCAGGTCGACGACGCGGACGTCGTCGTGGCGCTGCACGACCGCGAGTGGGCCGAGCAGGCGCACGACGGAGCCGTCGAGGACGCCGATCCGGCCGGTCGCCCGGACGCAGAACCAGGCGCCGGAGGTCACCGCGTCGGCCGTCGCGAGGATGCGCCCCTGGCCGGGGAGCGCGGCTGCCGCGCCGCCGGGGCGCTCCGGCGAGGGCGCCGCCGGGCAGCGGTCCGCGAGCAGCGCCGGAGACGATCGCAGCGCCGCGCCGTGGCGCCAGCTGACGCGCGCGCCGTGCACGCTCGGCCGGCCGATCGCCGTCGCGAGCCCTTCGTCGAGCCAGGCGGCTGCGCCCCCGCCCGCCAGGACGATCCCGGCCGCGAAGTCGTTGCGCACGCGCAGCACGACGCGCCCGCGGCGCGTCGCGATCAGGTCGGTCACGGTGCTGCGCAGGAAGTCGTCCTGGTCGCCGAGGTTCAGCGCGTCGCGGCGGATGCGCCACCGCCGGGTGTCGAGCGTCACGAGCTCGGCCTCCTGGTCGTTGAACGCCCGCCGCGAGACGACGGCGTAGGCGAAGTCCCCGCGCAGCGCGACGCGCCCGATCGTCGCGGCGCAGTGCGAGCAGCCCGCGGAGAGGGCGACGAGCGTCCGCCGCCGCTTGGAGTCCCGGCGGCAGACGATGCGCACGCGGCCGGCGGGGCCCGAGCCTGCCCGTGGCGCGAGCATGACGAGCCGGGGGCTGCTCGCGAGCACCCGCTCGCCGGGGCGCGCGCAGCGATCCGAGGCGCCCGCCGTCGACGTCCCGAGCCACAGGACGGCGGCCAGGGTCCCGAGGGACGCGATCGGGTTCGCTGCGCTTCGCATGTGCTCTCATCATCGGCAACACCGCCGGCGCGCCCCGAATCGCGGTCTGCGGGGTGCCGCGCCGCGGCCACCGCGCGGCCTTCAGCGGCGCCGCGGCGGCCCGGCACCGCCGCTGCGAGCCCGCGCATGCGAGGCACAGCACGCTGTCGGGCAGCGCGCCCAAGCGGGCCGGCGCGATCGGCTCGCCGCACGCGTCGCAGATCCCGTACGTGCCCTCGTCGAGCTTGGCGAGCGCCCGCTCCGTGCGGTGCAGGCCCGCCTCCAGCGAGCTGCCCACCCCGATGTCCGTCAGGCGGCTGATCGCCTCGGTCGTGCCGTCGCCGATGCGCTTGCCGAAGCCCTGAGCGGCGCCGAGCTCAGGCCGCTTGGCGAGCGAGGCGACGCGCTCGCGCGCCTGATCGCGCCGCGCTTCAAGCTCGCGGCGGATGGCATCGAGATCGTCGGGGGAAGCGGTCATCGGGCGGTCATACCCCGTCGTCGGTCGCGAGCCCCGGCGCGCCGCGGCCGGCTGTGGCCCGCGCACCATGGTCTCGCACCGGCGGCCCGCCTCCGCAGCGCCTCACCGGCCGCCATGGCGCAGCCAGCGCATGATCCAGTCCTGGCGAAACGCGTCCTGAAGGTCGGCCGCCGTGCAGTCGTACCCCGACCGCGCGGCCAGGTCGGCGAGCTCCTGCGGTGTGAGCGCCGCGGCAAGCTCGGCCCGGAGCTCGGGCTGCAGGCGCGCCGCGGCGAAGAAGTCGAGCGCGTCCTGGACCGCCATGGCTCAGCGCCTCCCGGCGAGCGCGGTCGCCACTGCGGCCGTCGTGAAGACGCGCTCCTGGTCGAGCGCGTCGATCGTCGTCCCCGGCTCGGCCGCGCCCACCTGGCCGGGCATCGGGACACGCAGCCGCGCGGACGCCCGCCAGCTGCCATCGGCTCGCTGGGCTTCGAGGAGCCACCGCTCCGCCCGCGCAGACGCTTGTGCGGCGTCCGCGGTCGTCCCCAACCGCAGCAAGCGAACGCACCACCCGGTCGCCCACGGGGACGCGCGGCCATCGCTGCCGAGGACCGCGCCGCTCGCCGTCACGCGTGCCTGCGCCCACCTCACTGCGAGCGGCGCGCCGGCGGCGCTCGCCTCCACCGCCAGCGCGGTCGCGTACTCGTCGTCCCACCACCAGTAGCTCTGCCAGCAGCCGTCGGCGGCCTGATTGCGCGTGAGGTACTCGCCGGCGGTCGCACCGAGGAGCGGCGCGGCGGCGGCCGTGACGCAGGTGTGGGCGGCCTGCCAGCCGGCCAGGGATGCGGTCCCGGGCAGTCGCGCGTAGCGGCGGATCGGGTCGCGCGCGGCGTAGGTCGTGACACCGCCGTCGGCCAGGAGGTGCCGGGCGAGGAACCTCTGCGCCGCCGCAATCCGCGAGCTGCCGGTGACCCCGAGGCCGGCCGCGAGCCGAAGCGCCCAGGCCGTGCTGTCGGCGTCGGCGGGCGTGAGCCGGTTATAGCCCCACCCGGGCTCGTCGCGTCGCCGGCGCAGCAGCGCGTCCCACGCGCGCTGCGCGGCCGCCCGGCCGGCGTCGGGCCGAGCCTGCAGGACGCAGGCGGCGACGAACGCCGTCACCCATTCGTCGCTCGGTCCCGCCGGCAGCATGAAGTCAGACCAGCGGCCGGTATGTGCCTGCCGGGCGACGACGAATGCGATCGCACGATCGACCGCCGCGCCCACGTCAGGCAGCGGCGCCGGCCCCGTACCGCCAGACGACGGTGCCGCCGCGGCGTCCTCGTCAGGCCGGAGCCTGCGCCAGACGTGCCCGGCTCCCCAGTAGCCCTTGACGGAGACGGCCGGCGCGCCGACGGTGAGCTTGAGGTGCGAGAGGCGGCGCTCCGTCGTCGTGAAGTCCCCCGTCGCTGCGCCGAGCGTCGCCGCGATCCATGCTGCCGGCCAGTCCGCGCGCGTGTCCGGCGGCCTCAGGGCGCCCGGAACCCCGAGCAACGCGGCGGCGTTTTGAGGCAGGCAGCCGCCGGCGTCGCACAGCTCCTCGAGCAGCGCCTCCCAGCGCGGCTCGCCCGGCGGCTGCGTGCCCGGGAAGCACTCCAGGCCCAGATGCGGCGCGATCGCCGGGCCGACATCGAGGCAGACCGTGACCCGGTCGACGCGATCGTACGCCCACTCGGCCCACTGCTCGGCGTCGCGCCGCAAGCCGGTCCATCCCGCCGCTTCCAGGAACGCGCCGAGGTCGTCGAGCGCGAGCTGCTTGACGTTGACGCGCACGCCCTCCGCGGTGCGGCCCAGCATCGCGCCCATGTACGCGATGTGCGCGCCCGGGGGGCATGCCGCGAAGCACCGCGCGATATTGGCGGCAAGCGCGGGCATCGCCGGCGTCGGGAACAGCAGCGCGAGCGCGGCGTCGGCAACGGCGCCGGCGTCGGCATCCGGAAGGGAGAAGAACACCGACGGAGTCGGTCGCGGCTCCGCGGCGGTGCCGAGGTCGTACTCCAGGAAGACCTCGGCCACGCCGCGATGGACGACGGTCTCCGGGTCGGCCCAGTCCGTGCAGAAGCGCCGTAGCCGCGCCCCCGCGCCGGCCGCCACTGCGGCCGGGCTCGCGGCGAAGAAGTCGCGCAGCAGCGCGGGCTCGCCGCCATCGCGCGAGACGCCCTGCTGCAGGTCGAGCCGCGGCGCGCGATCGTTCAGCCGGCACTCGAGCGCCACGCGTGGGATCGGGGCCATGAGCGACGTCACGTGTTCGAGGCGCTCCCGGTTGGCAGGCGTGTCCCACGCGTCGGGCAGCGACGGGCAGAGCGCGGGCCAGAAGTCGGCGAGGGTGGCGGTCAGCGGCGTAGGCGCTCCATCTCGGCGAGCACGACATCGCAGACAGCGGGCAGTGCCGCCAGCGCATCCGGCCGCTGGACCGTGAAGACGGGCGTGCGACGAGCCAGATCGGCCAGCTCGGCGAACCGCCGCGCGTCCATCGCCGCAGCGAGCCACGCGGGCGTACGGACGTGCTCGGCCAAGCGCGCCACCGCCATGGCCGCCGGGAGCGCGCGGACGCCGGGTGGCGTCGCGGCGTGACCCCGGGGCGCAAGCAGGAAGATCCCGGCCAGCGGCAACGGCCCGCTGCCGGCCGCCGAGCCCGGCGTCCCGGCGAGCGAGACGACCGTCCGGTCGCCGAGGCGGCCGTCTGCACCGGCGAACGACGGGGATGGGGGCCACAAGGGCGCCCCGGCGGCGGCGGGGAGCCCGAGCGCCATTCGCGCGTCGCGCGCCAGCCGGATGCCCGCCGGCCCGGGCCAGACCGCCCAGCCGCCGGGTCGCCGGATCGGCGCTGCGAGGTCGTCACCGAGCGCCGCGCAACCGCGCTGGAGGAGCGCGCCGACGAGCGTCGACTTCCCGGCACCCCGGGCGCCGGCGACCGCGAACGCCGCGCCGCGCCATGCGACGAGACCGGCATGCAGGGCCAGGCGCCGGTGGACGTGCAGGAGGTACCCCGTCACCGTCGTGAGCAGGAGGGTCGCGACGTGGCCGGGCAGGACGCCCGGCGTCCACGCCACGGACAGTCGCTTCGCATCGGGCGCGATGTCGAACTCGACGTGCTCGGTGTCGAGGCCGAAACGCAGACGCGCGCCGTCAGCGCCGGGTCCTGGCGACGGCGAGATCGCCAGCCAGCCACCCGTCGGCTCGACGATCCGGTGGGTGGTCGTCAGCGGCGGGTGCCGCGCGGGGAGCGCGATCGGCCCGAGCCAGTCCACCAGCACGTCCGGCGGAGCCCCGCGATCGCCCGCAGCCGCGCGAGACAGCCCGGTGACATGCGGCGGCGCGTCGCACGCGATCGTCAGGCCGTGGACTGCGCACCGGAACCGGTGCCGCGCGATCGGCGCGCCGGCGGCGCGTGCCACTACGACGCGTAGATGTCCGCGCCGCCGCCGCCGTCGAAGTTCGGGCCCGCGGCGTTCGTCAGCGTCAGCTCGAGCACGCTCCCATAGTCGCGGAGCGTCGGCGGCTCGTACTGCTTCTTCGCGGTCGGCGTCGTCGCGTCGCCGACGGGTGCTTCAGGTCGCTCTTGCATATGTCGCATCCTGTCCGTTAGCGAGGTCGCTGCGGGGGCCGGCCGGACGCCAATCCCAAGTCGGTCGATGACGCAGCCAGTATGCCAGCTGGACCGGGGGTCGCTGCGTCGCCCAGATGTGCGCCCGGGCCGCGGCGGTCTCCCGCTGGACGGCGCGCAGCCAATCCTGATCGACGTAGGGCTCGAGCTCGGGCCGGCCGAGCAGGTCGAGCTCCCACTCGGGCACGCCGGCCCGGGCGTTCTGTCGTTGCACGACGTCGCCCGCCATCACGGTCTTGGGCCGCTCGCGCACGACGTCGGGTAGGCGATCGCCCATCGCCGCCCGGAGCACATGCTTGCGGTCCAGCCATGGGACCGGTGGGATCGCCAGGACGAACTCGAGCAGGCGCAGATCGAAGAACGGGAAGCGGACGCTGAGCGGCAGGCCGTTGTAGCCGGCGTCGGACCAGGCGAAGAGCGTCCGCCACAGCGGGGCCTCCGCGACTCCGGCCTGGTCACGTCGCGTTCCCTGCCGGTACAGCGTGGCCCGCTCGGCGAGGTCGACTTCGCGCGCCCACCGGTCAGCGACCCAGGCGGGTGGCGCGTCGGGCGGCCGGCGCAGCTGCCGGGCTCGGCGTCGTTGCGCTGCCACGCGCTGCAGCGGCCATCGCCACGCGCCCTGCCGCAAGGCGGCAGCCGTGCGACGTCGCGTAAGTCGGGGCGGCTCGAGCAGCGGGTCGCCACCGTAGCCGGTCAGCAGGACGGGCGCGAACGCGGCCGCCCGCCGGCAGATCTCGTCCATGACCCACAGCGTCGCGACGCCCGGCTCGGGGGGCACCCGGGCGGGCGCGCCGGCGGGCTCCCGGCGCATGTACGCCTCGCCGCTGAGCACCTCGACCGGGAACCCCGCTCGGCGCCCCACCGCGGTCGCGAGGTCGGCCTCCTGGTCCGGGAGCAGCGACCGGTACTCGATCGAGTACCCGCGCAGCTGAAACGGTCGCCCTGTCGCCCCGAGTAGCTGCCGAGCCGTGACGGCGATGCTCGTCGAGTCCATGCCGCCGCTCAGCTGGGTCCCCACGCGGTCGGTGCGCAGCCGGTCCTCGACCGCCTGGTCGAAGAGGAAGCGGAATCGCTCGGCGTACTCGGCCGGGTGGCTGTAGCGGATCGCGCGCGCCGGCTCGCGGAGCGTCCAGTACCGCTCGATGCGCAGCCCGTGCGAATCCCATGTCAGCCGGTGGCCGGGCGCGACCCGGCGGATCGCCGCGTAGGCCGTCGCGGAGTCGTCGAGGTACAGCGTGAACAGCGCGACATCGGCGACGGTCCGCTCGTCGAGCGCGTCGCTCACGCCGGGATGGCCGAGGAGGGCCTGGATCGTGTTGCCGACCAGCAGCGTCGTGCCGGCACGGGCATGAAACAGCTGCGCGACGCCGAGCTGGTCGCGGGCCGCGAGCATGCGCCGGCGGCGGCCGTCCCAGAGCACGAAGGAGAAATCTCCGATCAGGTGGTCGAGGCACGCGTCGCCCCAGGCCAGGTAGGCGTGCAGGATCAGCTCGGCGTCGGGGGCATCGGCGCTCGCGGCGCCGCGACCCCGCTCGCGGAGCCCGCGGACGAGGGCGGCGCGGCCGTCGAGGCGGGCGTCGGCGGCGATCCACACGTCATCGCCCACGCTGCACGGCTGCGCCTCGCGGGCGGACTCGACGGTGGCACGTGCCAGCGTGTGCCCGAGGCCGACGTTGTCGCGCGCCCAGGTCGCCCGCGCGTCGGGTCCACGGAACGCCATCGCGGACGTCAGGTCGCCGAGGAAGGCAGCGTCGATCGGCGCCCCGTCGGTGTTGACGACGGCGACGACGCCGCTCACGCGCCGGTCCCGGGTTCCAGCTCGATCAGCCCGGTGCCGGCTAGCTCGCCGAGCAGGCGCTCGACGTCAGCGCGCACCGCCGCAGCGCCGGCGTCGTACTCGTCGACCAGCGTCGCGACGATCGGATCGATCTCGCCATGCTCCTGGAGCAGCTCCCAGACGCGGGTGCCGACCGCGTCCAGGCCGTAGTAGCGCTCGCCGCCGAGCAGGAGCACGGTCTCGTCATCCACCCGCTGGTGGAGGACCGTGTCCGCGATCGTGATCCGTCGCGCGGCGTCGTGTGTGCGGTTGCGCGTGTTCGCATCGCTCACGACCTACACGAGGCTACCGGGCACGTCATCTGGACGCGACGGTCGGCGATACTCCGGCGCATGGCTCGCCACGTCGTCCTCTTCACGACCGACGCGTGCGCGTTCTGCGTGCACGCCCGCTCGCTGCTCGTCAAGCGCAACGTCGAGTTCGAGGAGGTGAACCTCGGCGAGCACCCGGAGCTGCAGGCCGAGCTCGCGACCGTCACGGGCCTGGACAGCTTCCCGCAGATCGTCGTCGACGGCGACCCGCTCGGCGGCTTCAACGAGCTGCGCGCGGCCGACAAGGACGGCGTGCTCGCTTCCTGGCGCGCGGGGTAGCGAGCAGCGGCCGCGCCGGCGGGACGCGCGTCACTCGAAGTCGTCGGTCGTCAGCGCGAGCGACCGCGGCACGATGGTCGGATCGAGCTGCCACAGACGCTCGAGCGACGAGTTGACCTCGGAGACCGTGGTCTCGAAGTTCCTGCCGAAGCCCTCGAAATGGCGTTGCAACCCGGCGCGGATCGTCGAGAGAAGACCGGGGAAGTCCATCGCGAGGCGGTCGGTGGCGCCGAGCAGCCAGCGGGTGAACGGGTGCTCGCTGTTGAGCGCGCGGTCGCCGCTGCGCAGCTTCGAGGAGCCGCGGTAGGCCACGCAGAACAGCGGTGCGAAGTGCAGGAGCGCGGTCGGCACCGCCGCCTCCCGGCGCGCGATCTCGCACGCCCATCCGTCCTCGCCGGCGATCCATGCGAGCTCGGCGTTCAGCGCGAGCAGGCCGGCACGGCAGACGGTGTCGAAGGCAGGTCCCCACGTGCTGATGTCCGACGGAGACGGGACGAGCGCCGGGTCGATGCTCCGCGGGGCGGGACCTGCGACGAGCTCGTCCAGGCTCGCGGCGCCGAACAGCGGCTCCACGCGCCAGCCGCCGGCCTCGCTGAGCAGCACGTCGTCGACGAGGTCACCGAGGCGCACGTCGCGCGAGAACATGCTGGCGGTGTAGAGCTCGAGGCCCGCGAGCTCGATGGCGTCTTCCTCGCAGCGGCGAATGGCTCGCCGCAGGGCGAGGTTGGCAGCGGAGTGCGCCGGCCAGGGCATGCGCAGCAGCTCGTCGCGGGAGACGTGGAGCTCCGGTCGCCAGCGATCGGTCATCGCGACGGCGGCCTGCCATTGGACCTCAAGCCCCTCCTTTGTACGAAGCCTTCCGAGCTTGACGGGTGGGCCATGCGACTGATGCCAGGGGATCCGGATGCCGTTGTGGGACCAGTCGAAGTCGTTGCGCTCGACGAAGCGGTGGCGCGCCGGGATGCCTGTGCGGAGACGTGCGTACCGGTGCAACGGCCACGGGTCGTCGGCGGTCTCCTCGCCGGTCTCGCGCCGCTGCGCGAGCTCGCGCTCGATCTCAGCGGCTCGATCGACCATCCACGCACGATCGCTCGGCGCGGTGTCCGGCGCGCCGGCTCGCTGGATCAGCGCCTCGACCTCGTTGTCAGCCGTGGCGAAGGGGGTTCGGTGTTGGCATGAGACCCAAAACGCGCCGTCCGCGACGCCGATCGAGATCGAGCGCTCGTAGCGGTGACTGTTGTCGGCCAGCGCGCGCTGGAGCGCGGGGCCTCCGGTCGCGAACACCGCGACGGCCTGCCCGCGGAGAGCGCGATCGGGTGTCGCCGCGGTGAGGTCCAGCGGCACGACATGGAGCCTCAAGCCATCCGACAGGGGCGCGCCGAGCGTGCGCGCCGCCTCCGCGACGAGCTCGGCGTCGAGCTCGAAGACCTCGTGCTCGCCCGCCGGACGATCGACGAGCTCCGCCGGATCGCCACCGATGGGCTCGCCGTCCAGCAGGATCGGGACGGGCGAGCAGAAGACCGCGTCGCTGACCAGCTCCTCGAGGTTCAGCGGCTTACGTTCCTTGCGCGCGTCCAAGCGCACGGCGACCGTGGTCCCCGGGTGCTGCCTGAAGCCGGCGGCGCCTTCGGGTGCGGGGTCCGGCATCGGCGTCGCGGGCATGTCCCGCCCGATCTGCAGCGCGTAGAAGCCTTCGAGACTTGGCAGCGACAGCCGGATCGGATCGCCGCCGTCGACGTGCCGCGTCGAGACCTGCACCTGCTCGCCGCTGATGAAGCACGACAGGACGCCGATGCCAAACCGGCTGATGGGGGAGAACTCGTCGCCGCGATCTGCGTGACGCAGGAGATCGGCCTTGAACGAGTCGGACTGGTAATACGAGCGACCGACCATCAGGAAGTAGTCGGTGAGGATCTGCTCGGTCATGCCCATGCCGCAGTCCTGCACACGGATCCAGGTGTAGTTGTCGCGATCGCGCCACTGCGTCACCTGGATCGGCGCAGCGCGAAACGACCCGTTGCCGAGGCCGCGCTCGTGGAACTCCCGATGGCGACTTGCGTCGATGGCGTTCTGAAGGAGCTCGCGCACGAACGTGTACGGGCTCTCGTAGAGGTTCTCGCCCATGAACAGCCGCAGCACGCCGCTGCGATCGAGCGTGAACCGGTGCTCGCCGTACTTGTAGTGCGGGCTGTGGATCTGGTCGCGGTCGATGCGGTCCGGCAGCGCGAGGTCACTCCAGCGCTCGTCGCAGGAGCGCAGCAGCGCGGCGGCCTCGCGCAGCTCGGACTCGACGACGTCGAGGAACTCGCGCAGGTCGTATTCGACCGCGGGGTCGTCGGGTCCGGCGACGAAGCCGACCGCGTACGGCCGCGTGCGGTCGCCGCCGGGAAAGCGGAAGCCCGCCGAGCTGTGGTGCTTGCGCCACTCGCCCGAGCTCGCCCGCTGCTTGCCGTGCGTCGCCTGCCCGAGCCCGAGATGGCGAAAGAGCGACTCCGGCGAGCGGCTGCGATCGAAGTCCATGATGTCGGCGACCCGCAGCAGGATCGCGCAGAACCGCAGGTCGCACTCGGCGGCAAACGCGGTCTCGAACTCCCGCCCGTGGAGGGCGCGGGCGTCGAGCGTATGGCTGCGGCAGACGTTGCCCAGGGCGGTGTGCAACGACAGGACGCCCCACATCAGCGCGCCCGGATGGTCGAGCTCCACGGCCTCGAGGTGCACGAAAACCCGCTCGCCGTGCCGCCAGCGACAGTAATGCTCCACGATCTCCGCAGGCACGGCTCCCGCTTCGTGAACGGCGACGCGCGCGCCGGGGTGGCGCTCGAGGAAGGTGCGAAACTCGGGCTCCTCGCTCAGCCCGCGCCGCGACGCCTCGTCGAAGACCATGCCCACGTCGTGCCAGTACGCGGCGAGCAGCAGCATCGCCGCCTCGAGCTCGCTCAGCTCGTCGCAGCGCCGGCCGAGCAGCTCGCCCATGAGCCGGGCGACGTTGCATGCGTGTACCGACGTGTGCAGCGTGTACGTCGGGAAGGTCTCGTTGACCGCGTTGAGCAGCCCCGCCGCATAGTCGAGCAGCACTCGCACGGACGCCTCGTGTCCGGCAGAGGCCTTGGCCTCGAACGCCCGCCAGATCGCTGTGGTCTCGTAGTTGCTCATCGTGAGATTGGAGGCATCGGCTCCGCGGGTGCCCGCCGCACCCGCTGCTAGGCTCGAATGCACCAGCTCCTTAACCCGGTCCAGTGAGGCCAGGAAGGACACCATGCCAGAACCGAAGGTCGTCCTCGACGGCGAGGACATGCGCAGGACGCTCACGCGCATCGCGCACGAGATCGTCGAGAACGGCGGCGATCCCGAGCAGCTCGCGCTCGTCGGCATCCACCGTCGCGGCGCCGTGCTCGCCGAGCGCCTGCAGCTCCTCATCGCCGAGCTGCACGACGTCGACGTCCCGCTCGGCGACCTCGACATCTCCTTCTACCGCGACGACGTCACCACGCGCGGTGGGGCGCCCGTCGTCCACGCGACGCACCTGGACTTCGACGTCGACGCCCGCACGGTCGTGATCGTCGACGACGTCCTCTTCACCGGGCGCACCGTGCGCGCGGCGATCGAGGCGCTGTTCGACTACGGCCGCCCGGCCCGCGTCCAGCTCGCCGTCCTCGCCGACCGCGGCCACCGCGAGCTGCCGCTGCGCCCCGACTACGTCGGCAAGAACCTCCCGACCGCCCGCTCCGAGCGCGTGTTCGTGCGCGTCACGGAGCTCGACGGCGAGGACAGCGTGACGATCGGTCAGCACGAGCCTGAAGGAGCCGCGGTATGAGGCACTTGCTCTCCATCGCCGACCTCACGCGCGACGACATCGAGCGCCTGCTCGACCGCGCCGCCGCGTTCGCCGAGGTCTCCGACCGCGACATCAAGAAGGTCCCCGCGCTGCGCGGGCGCACGGTCCTCAACCTCTTCTACGAGGCGAGCACGCGCACCCGCTCCTCGTTCGAGCTCGCGGCCAAGCGGCTGAGCGCGGACGTCGTGAACTTCGCCGCCAGCGGCTCGAGCGTCGAGAAGGGCGAGTCGCTGAAGGACACCGTCCTGACGCTCACCGCCCACTCGCCCGACGCGATCGTCATCCGCACGCCCTACGCGGGCGCCGCCAACCTCGTCGCCGGCTGGACGACCGCGGCCATCGTCAACGCGGGCGACGGCAAGCACGAGCACCCGACCCAGGCCCTGCTCGACGTCTACACGCTGCGCCAGAAGCTCGGCTCGCTGGAAGGCCGCAACATCTGGATCGTCGGCGACGTCGCGCACTCGCGCGTCGCGCGCTCGAACATCCTCGCCTTCAACAAGATGGGCGCGCACGTCACCATCTGCGGCCCGCCGACGCTCATCCCGCGCGGGATCGAGGCGCTCGGCTGCGAGGTCCGCTACGACCTCGACGACCTGCGCGAAGCCGACGTCGTCTACGCGCTGCGGATGCAGAAGGAGCGCATGGACGAGGCGTTCGTGCCGTCGCTGCGCGAGTACGCGGCGCGCTACCAGATCAACGGCCGCCGGCTCGGGCCGCGCCAGGTGCTCATGCACCCCGGCCCCGTCAATCGCGGCGTCGAGCTGTCCGGCGAGGTCGTCGACTCGCCGCAGGCCGTCATCACGATGCAGGTCAAGGCAGGCGTCGTCGTCCGCATGGCGGTCCTCTACGAAGTGCTCGCCGGGGCGCGGGAGGCGACTCGCGCCCCGGGCCGGCCGACCGAGCCGCAGCTCGCATGACCCCGCCAGCCTTGGCCGGCGCCGCCGGCAACCCGGCGCGGCTCGTCCGCGCGCCCGCCCGGCCCGCCGACCTGCTCGTGCGCTCGGCGCACGTGCTCGACCCTCGCACGGGCCTCGACGGCCCGCGCGACGTCCTCGTCCGCGACGGCAAGATCGCCGAGATCGCCGCCGCGGGCAGCATCTCGCCGAGCGGCGACGTCGAGACGATCGACGGCGCCGGCCGGCACCTGTTCCCCGCGTTCGTCGACCCGCACGTGCACCTGCGCACGCCCGGCCAGGAGCACAAGGAGGACCTCGAGACCGGCACGCGCTCGGCGGCCGCCGGCGGCTACTGCGCGATCGTCGCGATGCCGAACACTAGCCCGGTCGTCGACTCCGCGCCGATCCTCGGCGCGCTGCTGGACGCCGCGGCGCGCGAGGCCCGCGTGCCCGTCGGCTTCACGGCCGCGATCACCCGCGGCCTGGAGGGCAAGGAGCTCACCGAGATGGCCGAGCTGCGCGAGCTCGGCGCGGCCGCCTTCACCGACGACGGCCGGCCGGTCACGGACGCCGGCGTCTTCCGGCGCGCGCTGCAGTACCAGCGCCTGTGCGGCGGCGTGCTCGCGCTGCACGAGGAGGACCCGGCCCTGTCGGGCAAGGGCGCCATGCACGAGGGCGCGATCTCGACGGAGCTCGGCGTCGCCGGGATCCCGAGCGTCAGCGAGTCGACGATGATCGCCCGCGACTGCGCGCTCGCCGAGTACGAAGGCGCGCGGATCCACATCCAGCACCTCTCGGCGCGCGAGTCCGTCGAGGTCATCGCGGCGGCGAAGCAGCGCGGCGTGCAGGTCACGTGCGAGGCGAGCCCGCACCACCTGACGATGACCGACGCGGACGTCCGCAGCCTCGACACGCGCCGCAAGATGAACCCGCCGCTGCGAAGCGAATCCGACCGCCAAGCGCTCATCGAGGGCCTGCGCGACGGGACCGTCGACTGCATCGCGACCGACCACGCGCCGCACGCACGCGACGAGAAGGAGGTCCCGTTCGAGCAGGCGCCCATGGGGACCACCGGCCTCGAGACGGCGTTCGCCGCGGTCTACACGGACCTTGTCGTGCCCGGCCACCTCGAGCTGGGGCTCGTCGTCGAGAAGATGACGTCCGGGCTTGGGCTGCTCGACCTGCTCGTGCCGAGCGATCGCGCCGGGCGAGCCGGCGAACCTCGTGCTCGTCGACCTCGACGCCGAGTGGGTCGTGGGGGAGTCCGGCTACGAGTCGCGCTCGGAGAACTGCTGCTTCGCGGACCGGACGCTGCGCGGCAAGGTGCTGCTGACGGTCGCCGCCGGCGCCGTCGCGTGGCGCGAGCGGTCGATCATGCTGAGCGCGGCATGAGCCGAGCGATCTCCTCGGGCGCCCAAGCCGCCTCCGCGTACGTCCTGCTCGAAGACGGCACGCGCTTCGACGGCGTCGCCTGCGGGGCGCCGGAGGCGGCGACCGGCGAGGTCGTCTTCACGACGGGCATGTCGGGCTACCAGGAGTCCGTCACCGACCCGAGCTTCTGCCGGCAGATCATCACGTTCACGTATCCGCACATCGGCAACTACGGCGTGTCCGCGGAGGCGATGGAGTCCGAGCGCATCTGGGCGCGCGCGGTGATCATGCGGGCCGCGATGAACACCGAGGACGCCCCCGGCGCCGAGCGCGGCTGGCTGGACTGGCTGACGGACTGCGGCGTGCCGGCGATCTCGGAGGTCGACACGCGCGCGCTCGTGCGCCACATCCGCGACGCCGGCTCGATGCGCGGCGGCGTGTTCGGAGCCTCGACGAGCACGTCCGAGGCGATGGAGCGCGTGCAGGCCGAGCAGCCGATGCACGGCCTCGACCTCGCGGCCGAGGTGACACCGAAGGAGATGACCGTCCACGGCACCGGCGACGGCCCGCGGATCGCCGCGATCGACACCGGCATCAAGCTCTCGATCGTGCGCCACCTCGTCGCACGCGGCGCGACGGTCGAGCTGCACCCGTGCAGCGTCAGCGCGGACGAGCTGCTCGCCCGCGACGCCGACCTGATCTTCCTCGCCAACGGCCCCGGCGACCCGGCGGCGCTCGACCACATCGTCCAGGCCGTCCGCGGCGTCGTCGGCAAGCGGCCCGTGTGGGGCATCTGCCTCGGCCACCAGCTGCTGTGCCAGGCCGTCGGCCTTAAGACCTACAAGCTGCCGTTCGGCCACCGCGGCGGCGAACCACCCCGTCAAGGACCTCACGACGCAGAAGATCGAGATCACGTCCCAGAACCACGGCTTCGCGGTGCGCCCGCCCGGCGGCGCGGAGCGCATGGACACCGCGGAGGCCGTGCGCTGGGAGACAGACTTCGGCGCGGCGGAGCTGACGCACGTCAACCTCTACGACGGCACGGTCGAGGGGCTCACCCTGCTCGACGTCCCCGCCTCGACGGTCCAGTACCACCCCGAGGCGGGCCCCGGCCCGAACGACTCCCTCTACCTCTTCGACCGCTTCCTGAGCGCCGCGAAGGCCGGGGTCTAAGAACCATGCCGCGCAGAGACGACATCCAGCGCATCCTCATCCTCGGCTCCGGCCCGATCGTCATCGGCCAGGCGGCAGAGTTCGACTACTCCGGCGTGCAGGCGTGCAAGGTCCTGCGCGAGGAGGGCTACGAGGTCGTGCTCGTGAACTCCAACCCGGCGACGATCATGACCGACCCGGAGTTCGCCGACGCGACGTACGTCGAGCCGCTGCTGCCCGGCCCGGTGCGCAAGGTCATCGAGCGCGAGCGCCCGGACGCGCTGCTGCCGACGCTCGGCGGGCAGACCGCGCTGAACCTCGCCAAGGCGCTGCACGAGGACGGCACCCTGGAGGAGTTCGGCGTCGAGCTCATCGGCGCGAACTACGCGTCGATCTGCCGCGCCGAGGACCGCGACGAGTTCCGCATCGCGATGGAGAAGGCCGGCCTGAAGATGCCGCGCTCCGCGATCGCGACGACGGCGCAGGAGGCCGACGACGCGATGATCGACATCGGCCTGCCGATCATCGTCCGCCCGGCCTACACGCTCGGCGGCCGCGGCGGCGGCATCGCGTACACGCCCGAGCAGTTCCGCCAGATCGTCCGCGGCGGCCTCGACGCGTCGCCGATCTCGCAGATCCTGCTCGACGAGTCGGTCATCGGCTGGGGCGAGTTCGAGCTCGAGGTCATGCGCGACCGCAACGACAACTGCGTGATCGTCTGCTCGATCGAGAACGTCGACCCGATGGGCGTGCACACGGGCGACAGCGTCACGGTCGCGCCGCAGCAGACGCTCACCGACCGCCTCTACCAGCGCCTGCGCGACCAGGCCTTCACGGTCATCCGCGCGGTCGGCGTCGAGACCGGCGGCTCGAACGTGCAGTTCGCGGTCAATCCCGAGACCGAGGAGATCATGGTCATCGAGATGAACCCGCGCGTGTCGAGGTCGAGCGCGCTGGCCTCGAAGGCCACGGGCTTCCCGATCGCGAAGATCGCCGCGCGGCTGGCGGTCGGCTACGCGCTCGAGGAGATCGACAACGACATCACGCGCCTCACGCCGGCGTCGTTCGAGCCGACGATCGACTACGTCGTCGTCAAGTGGCCGCGCTTCGCCTTCGAGAAGTTCGCGGGGTCCGATCAGCGCCTGAGCACCCACATGAAGTCCGTCGGCGAGGCGATGGCGTTCGGCCGCACGTTCCGGCAGGCGTTCGCGAAGGCGATGCGCAGCCGGGAGCTCGACAAGGCGCCGCACGTCGAGGGCACGCGCGCGGAGCTGCTCGAGCGCCTCGAGCGCCCGGCGAGCGAGCGCTACGACGTGCTGCTCGCGGCCTTCCGCGCCGGGGCGTCGCCGGAGGAGGTCAACGCGATCACGCACATCGACCTCTGGTTCCTGCGGGAGTTGCACGAGCTCGCGCTGGACCCGGAGGGCCCGTTCTCGGGCACGCGCAGCTACCGCGCCGTCGACACCTGCGCCGCGGAGTTCGCCGCCGAGACGCCGTACTTCTACTCGGGCTGGGATCTTTTCCCGCCATCCCACCCCCACACCGCCGAGCCCCGCCACGAGGTGCGGCGCGGCGAGCGGCCGAGCGTCGTGATCCTCGGCGCCGGGCCCAACCGCATCGGCCAGGGCATCGAGTTCGACTACTGCTGCGTGCACGCCGCGATGACCGTCCGCGCGTCGGGCCGCGACGCGGTGATGATCAACTGCAACCCCGAGACGGTCTCGACGGACTACGACACGTCCGACCGCCTGTACTTCGAGCCGCTCACGTTGGAGGACGTGCTCGGCGTCGTCGAGATCGAGCAGCCCGAAGGCGTCATCGTCCAGTTCGGCGGCCAGACGCCGCTGAAGCTCGCCGCCGGCTTGCAGGACCGCGGCGTGCCGATCCTCGGCACGAGCGTCGACGCGATCGACCTCGCCGAGGACCGCGGCCGCTTCGGCGAGCTGCTCGACCGCCTCGGCTACAAGGCGCCGCCGTACGCGACCGCCCACGGCGTCGAGCAGGCGCTCGCCGCGAGCGCGAGCGTCGGCTTCCCGCTGCTCGTGCGGCCGAGCTACGTGCTCGGCGGCCGCGCGATGGAGATCGTCTACGACGAGGCCGGCCTTGCCGACTACCTCGAGCGCACCGCTGTCCCCGCGGCGGCCACTGGCGCAAGTAAGCCGCGCGAGATCTTCCTCGACCGCTTCCTCGAGAACGCGATCGAGCTCGACGTCGACGCGCTGTGCGACGGCGACGACGTCTGGATCGGCGGCATCATGCAGCACGTCGAGGAGGCCGGGATCCACTCGGGCGACAGCGCCTGCGTCCTGCCGCCGCACTCGCTCGGGCCGGAGATGCTCGAGGAGATTCGCGCGACGACGCGCGGGATCGCGCTCGCGCTCGGGACGCTCGGCCTCATCAACATCCAGTACGCCGTCCACGGCGGCCGCCTCTACATCATCGAGGCCAACCCGCGCGCCTCGCGGACCGTGCCGTTCGTCTCCAAGGCGATCGGCGTCCCGCTCGCGAAGATGGCCTGCCGGATCATGCTCGGCGAGCGGATCGAGGACCTCGGGCTGCCGTCCGAGGCGATGCCGACCGACCACGTGTCCGTCAAGGAGGCCGTGCTGCCGTTCGACCGCTTCGCGGGCTCCGACGCCGTGCTCGGCCCGGAGATGCGCTCGACGGGCGAGGTCATGGGCATCGCGCGCGACTTCCCGACGGCGTTCGCGAAGGCGCAGGCCGCGGCCGGCGCGCAGCTGCCGAGCGGCGGGACGGTCTTCATCACGGTCACCGACGGCGACAAGGCCGGGGCCTCGGGCATCGCGGCGCTGCTCGGCGACCTCGGCTTCCGCGTCGTCGCGACGGCGGGCACGGCGCAGGCGATCCGCGGGATGGGCGTGCGCGTCGACCACGTGCTGATGAAGATCGGCGAGGGCTCGCCGAACGTCGCGGAGTACATCGAGGCCGGCGAGGTGGACCTCATCGTCAACACGCCGACGGGCTCGGGCGCGCGCGCCGACGGCTGGGAGATCCGCCGCGCGGCGACGGCGCGCGGGATCCCGTGCATCACGACGCTGTCCGGCGGTCACGCCGCGGCGCGCGCGATCGCCGCGGCGCGCGGGGGCGAGCCGGAGGTGCTGTCGCTGCAGGAGATCCATCGCGAGCGCGCCAACGGCGCCGCCGCGCGGGCTGCCGAGGGCGGCGGGTCGTCCGCCGCGCCCACGAGGGTGTCGTGAGGGTCCAGGCGCCGTTCGGCCGGCGCCGCGTGCCGGTGACGGGGGCCGACGACGTCGGCGCCTACCGCGTCCTGCACGCCGCCGACCTCGACGGGCCGCAGCCGTGGCCGGGGCAGTTCTACATGCTCGCGAGCGCCGAGCGCTGGGGGGCGGGGGAGGACGAGCGGCCGTTCGTGCCGCGCGCGTTCTCGTTCCTCGGCGCCACTGACGGGCAGCTGAGCTTCATGTTCGAGGACGTCGGGCCGGGCACGCGCCGGCTGACCGAGCTGCGGGCGGGCGACGATCTGTGGATCACCGGCCCCCTCGGCGAAGGGTTCGAGCCGCCGTCCGACGGCAGGCGAGCGATCCTCGTGGGCGGCGGCGTCGGCATCCCGCCGCTGGCGGCCTGGTCGCGCGTGCTGCGGGCGGGCGGCGACGAGCCGGCCATCTTGCTGGGCTTCCGCGACGCCGAGCATGCGAAGGGAGCGAGGGTCTTCAACGACCCCTTCGCGATCGCCACAGACGACGGCTCCGTGGGGCACCACGGCCTCGTCACCGACCTGCTCATCGCCGAGCTCGACGCCGGCGAGCACGCCACCGTCTACTCCTGCGGCCCGCCGCGCATGCTCGAAGCCGTCCGCGCGCTGTGCGATGCCCGCAACGTCCCCGCACAGCTCGCCCTCGAGGCCGGCATGGCGTGCGGCTTCGGCGCGTGCTTCGGCTGCGTCGTCGCGGTGCGCGAGGGCGGCTACGTCCGCGTCTGCGTCGACGGGCCCGTGCTCGACGCGGCAAGGCTCGACGCCGTGCCCGTCCATTGATCGCGTTCTGCGGCATCGACCTGAAGCACCCGATCGTCAACGGATCGGGGACCTTCGACGCGATCGCCGCACGGCGGGCGTTCGGCGACGCGCTCGTCGAGCAGTTCCCGTTCAGCGCGTTCGTCTCGAAGACCATCACGCTGCTGCCGCGCATCGGCAACCCGCCGCCGCGCCTGTGGGAGACGCCCGCCGGGCTCATCAACTCGATCGGGCTGCCCAACCGCGGCCTCGACGGCTACCTCGAGCACGACCTCCCGCAGCTCGCCGAGCTGCCCGTCCCGCTCATCACGAACGTCATGGGCTCGACCGCGAGCGAGGTCTCACAGCTCGTCGAGGCGCTCGACGCCCGCGAGGAGGTCGCCGCGATCGAGCTCAACGTCTCGTGCCCGAACGTCAAGACTGGCCTCGACATCGGCGCGGACCCGGCATCGCTCGCGGCGCTGCTGCGCGAAGTCCGCCCGCTCACGCGCAAGCCGCTGATCGTCAAGCTCACGCCGAACACCGCGGATGTCGCGGCGGTCGCGGTCGCGGCCGAGGCCGAGGGGGCGGACGCCGTCTCGCTCATCAACACGCTGCGCGCGAGCGCGCTGGCACCCGGCGGCGGGGGGCGCCCCTGGCTCGGCGGCGTCACCGGCGGCCTTTCGGGGCCTACAATCCGGAGCATTGCAATTGCGCAGATTGCGGCGGTGGCGCGCCGGGTAGCCGTCCCAATCGTTGGAATGGGCGGCGTGACACGGGGCACGCACGCGCTGGATCTGATAGACGCAGGGGCAGCTCTAGTCGCCGTCGGGACGGAAAGCTTTCGCGATCCCGCCGCCGGCACCCGAATTGCAAGAGAACTTAAATCCCTGCAAATTGCGGGATCGGGCTCGACGTGCCTCGATGAATCTGAACCTCAAGTTCAGGTCGATGTGAAATCGACTGATTCGCAATGATCAGGGTTGCGGCGCAGAAGTGAAGATGTAGTATCGCCACGTCGCATGACGCCGCCTACCAACACCGCAACGAAGCACTCGGCGGCTCCGGAGCGCTCGCTCACGCAGCGACTCGACGCGCTCGAGCGTGCGAACGAGGTGCGCACCAAGCGCGCCCAGCTCAAGCGCAACCTCAAGGCCGGGCGCGAATCGATCCACACGCTGCTCATGGATCCGCCGGAGTACGTCGAGACCGCGAAGGTCTTCGACATGCTGCTCGCCGTGCCGAAGTACGGGCGCGTCAAGGTCAACAAGGTCCTCACGCAGTGCCGCATCTCGCCGTCGAAGACGATCGGCGGCCTGTCGCAGCGCCAGCGCGACGAGCTCGTCTCGCTGCTGCGTCGCTAGGGCGCTCGCCGGGCGGGCCGGCCGGTCTCATGCCGCGCGCGGTGGTCATCACGGGCCCGTCCGGGGTCGGCAAGGGCACGCTCATCCGCTCGTTGCGCGAGCGCATGCCGGAGCTCCAGCTGTCGATCTCGGCGACCACGCGGCTGCCGCGGGCGGGGGAGACGCAGGACGTCGACTACCACTTCATGACGCCGGAGCAGTTCGAGCGCCACGTCGCCGCCGGCGACTTCGTCGAGCACGCCGACTACGCCGGCGCCCGCTACGGGACGCTGCGCTCGGAGCTCGAGACGCGCAGTGCGTCGGGCGCGCCGGTGTTGCTCGAGATCGAGGTCCAGGGGGCGCGCCAGGTGCGCGAGACCATGCCGGAGGCGGTGCAGGTGTTCATCGCGCCGCCGTCCGTCGAGGCGCTGCGCGCGCGGCTCGTCGGCCGCGGCGCCGACGCGCCCGAGCAGATCGAGGCGCGCCTGCTGACGGCCGAGCGCGAGCTGGCCGCGCAACACGAGTTCGCGCACGTCGTGGTCAACGACCGCCTCGAGGACGCGGTCGAGACCCTGCTCGCCGTGGTGCGCAGCGCCATCCCCGGCGATCCGCGTGCTTGACAGGGCAGCCGTGCGGGACGAGGCTTGTCTGCACGGGAGGCTTGGGTGCCAACTCCCCTCACAATTGCGGTCATGGCCGCGTCGACGAGCTTCGGCAAATTCCTCGTGGGCGAGGGCGAGCTCGCCGGAGGCGCGGGTGCGCTCGGGGGCTCGATCGCGCTCATTATCGGCGCCATCGCCAAGGACCTCGGCCGCGATATCGATCATTGGGCCTTCGCGACGAAGGGCGCTGCACTTGGGGCGCTGTTCGGCGTAACTTGGGGCCTGGCCGAGCGACTGCCGTGGGGCTAATGTGTCAGCGATGACGCGACGCCTCGCCACGTACCCACTCGTTGCGGGGGCAGCCGTTCTGGCCTCGGCGATCGGACAGCTCGCCGAGTTGAGCGCGAGCGGACGGTATGTCCTCGCCGCCGGAGTACTCCTCGTGAGCGTTGCGGCGGCGTTGACATGGTCCGAGGGCCTTGTCCCGATCGCGTCGGCCGGCGAAGCGCCGAGATCCTCGGCGTCCCGCTCGGGCGCTGCCGGGAACTGGCTGCCCGGCGCCACGAGCGTTGTTGTTGCTGCCTGCGCGGGCGGCCTCGTCGTTGCCGTCTGGTCGCCCAACCCGGTTCTACGCACGCTCGGAGCCGCGATCGTGGGAGGCGCCATGCTCCTCGCCGTGCTGGCGGCGATCAGACTGCTGGCCGTCGTGCGACAACGAGCTGATGCGGCTCAGCAGCTGACCGGCGCGTTGATCGCGCGCGCGGAGGCGGAGCGGTCGCTAGCCGACCGACGAGAGCGCCGGCGCAAAGAGGTTGCCGATGTCGCAACGCCCCTGCCTGCAGAGGAACGGCGCGCATTTCTCCTGGCGTTGTTGGAGTCCAGTGCCTTCGCGGAGTCGGTGGAGGACTACTGCCGGCATGCCGACGCGCGTGGGGACCCCATCGCCACGTACGTTCTGGGCGTCCTGCTCGAGCTTCGCGGGAACCTCCCTGAAGCCGAGATGGCATTCCGCATCGCCGACCAGCGCGGCGACGCACCGGCCGCGAGACGGATGGCCGAGTTCCTCGCCGCCCGAGGAGAAGCGAACTTGGCGCGAGCGGCTGTGCAGCGCGCGGAAACTCGTGAGCAGGCGGCCGGGCTGCTGGGCCGCCCGGCGTACCGCCGCCCCGGCCCCTGACTCGCCCCGGGCGCCGCTAGCGCGACCGCTACTCTGTAGCGCATGATCTCTCCTCGCATCGACCGCCTCCTCGAGAACGTCGACTCCAACTACGCCTCCGTTCTCGTCGCGGCCAAGCGCGCGCGTCAGATCAACTCGTACTACCACAACCTCGGCGAGGGGACGTTCGACGAGTTCCCGCCCCCGATGGTCGACACCGGCTCGAAGAACTACCTCACGATCGCGCTCGAGGAAGTCGCCGCCGGCAAGATCAAGTACCAGTACCGCTAGGCGGAAGGCCCAGCCTCAGCCGCCATGGCCCGGATCCTGCTCGGCGTCAGTGGTGGGATCGCGGCCTACAAGGCGCTCGAGCTCGTCCGCCTCGCGACGGCGGCGGGGCATGCCGTGCGGGTCGTGCAGACGCCCGCGAGCCTGCGCTTCGTCGGCGCCCTGTCGTTCGCGGCGCTGACCGGCGCCCCGGTCCTCACCGACGAGTTCGAGCGCGACCCGGCGCGCGGCGCCTTCCCCGGCCAGCCGCAGCCCGACCGCGACCCGCTCTCGCACCTCGAGCTCGTCCGCAACGCCGACGTGCTCGTGATCGCGCCGGCCTCGGCGAACACGATCGCCAAGCTCGCCGGCGGGCTCGCCGACAACCTCCTCACGAGCAGCGCGCTGGCCGCCACGTGCCCGCTGCTCGTCGCGCCCGCGATGAACAACCACATGTGGGCGCACCCGGCGACCCGCGCGAACGTCGCGACGTTGCGCGCGCGCGGCGCGACCGTGCTCGAGCCCGGCGCCGGGCGGCTCGCGTCGCACGGTGAGGCCGGCCCGGGCCGCCTGCCCGAGCCCGCCGAGCTGCTCGCCGCGATCGAGGCGCTCGTGCCCGGCGGATCCGCGGCGCCGGGGGCCGGGGGCCCGCTCGCGGGCGTGAGCGTGCTCGTCACCGCCGGCGGCACGCGCGAGCCGATCGACGCCGTGCGCTTCGTCGGCAACCGCTCGTCGGGCCGGATGGGCTTCGCGCTCGCCGAGCAGGCCGCCGGGCTCGGCGCCGAGGTCACCGTCGTCGCGGCGAACGTCGCGCTGCCTCGCGACGAGCGCGTGCGCTACGTCGGCGTGGAGACCGCCGCCGAGCTGCAGGAGGCCTGCGCCGTCGCGTTCGAGCGCGCCGACGTCCTGCTCATGGCCGCCGCGGTCGCCGACTTCCGCCCGGCGCGCAGCTTCACGGGCAAGCTCAAGAAGGGCGCCGACGAGCACATGCGCGTCGAGCTCGAGCGCACGCCGGACATCCTCGCGGGCCTGGCAGCCGTGCGCCGCCCCGACCAGACGCTCGTCGGCTTCGCGGCCGAGCACGGCGACGGCGCGCTGGCCCACGGGCGCGACAAGCTCGCGCGCAAGGGCGTCGACGCGGTCGTCGTCAACGACATCGCGCGGCCGGACATCGGCTTCGAGTCCGCCGACAACGAGGTCACGATCATCACCGCGGCGGGGGAGACGCACGTCGCGCGCGCCTCGAAGGCCGAGGTGGCGCGGGCCGTGCTCGACGCTGTCATCGTGCTGCGCATGCTCGTCGAGCCGGAGACGACAGGCCCGGCGGCCTGATGGAGCGCGCCGGCGCGGAGCGCCTCACGGACTCCGAGATCGAGACGGCCGGCGTCCTGGCCCGGCGCGTCGCGACCAACGTCTCGCGCGCCGCCGAGGTGCGCGACGACGTCATCGAGCACCTCATCATCGCCGTGCTGGCCGGCGGGCACGTGCTGATCGAGGACCTCCCGGGCGTCGGCAAGACGACGCTCGCTCGCGCGCTCGCGCGCTCGCTGGACCTCGAGTTCGCGCGCATCCAGTGCACCGCCGACCTCCTGCCCGCCGACGTCGTGGGGACGAGCATCTTCAACCAGCGCGAGAGCCGCTTCGAGTTCCGGCCCGGCCCGATCTTCGCGAACGTCGTGCTCGTCGACGAGATCAACCGCGCCTCGCCGAAGACCCAGTCGGGCCTGCTCGAGTGCATGCAGGAGCGGCGCGTCACGGTCGACGTCCACACGCACGAGCTCGCGCGCCCGTTCCTCGTGCTCGCGACGCAGAACCCGATCGAGTACGAGGGCACCTATCCGCTGCCCGAGGCGCAGGTCGACCGCTTCATGGTCCGCCTGTCGCTCGGCTACCCCGACGCCGCGGGCGAGGCCGGGATGCTCGCCGCGCACGAGTCCGGCGACCGCGTCGCGTCGCTCGAGACCGTCGCCGACGCCGCCGAGCTGCTCGGCGCGCAGGACGCCGCGACGCGCGTGCGCGCGACCGACGCGCTGCGCTACTACATCGTCGCGCTGCTCCAGCACACCCGCGACGACCGCCGCGTCGAGCTCGGCGCCAGCCCGCGCGCGGGCCTGCTGCTGCTGCGCGCGGCGAAGGCGCGGGCGCTGCTCGCCGGCCGCGACCACGCGCTTCCCGACGACGTCCAGCAGATGGTCGGCGCGGTCCTCGCGCACCGCATCGTGCTCACGCCCGAGGCGCACGAGGCCAGCGGCGAGCTCGTCGTCGCCGACGCGGTGGCCGCGACCCCGGCCCTGTAGCCGCTGTGCGACCGGCGCTCGCCACCGGCCTGCTGGGGCTCGCGCTCGTCGTCGCGGCGATGCTGTTCGACGCCGAGCCGCTGTGGGTGCCCGGCATCGCGCTGACGGCGCTCGCGGCGGGAAGCGTCGCGTGGGTCGTGCTCGCGAGCCGCGGGGTCGTCGTGCGCCGCACGCTCGGCGCGACGCGCGTCGTCGAGGACGAGCCCGTCGGGATCGTGATCGAGGTGCGCGCGGGGACGCTCGCGCTGCCGACCGCGCAGATGCACGACGCGCTGCTGCCGCGGCCGGCGCCGCTGCGCGCCGGCCGGCGCGGAGCGCGCGTGCGCATCGAGGCGCGCTTCTCGCGGCGCGGGCGCCGCCCGCTGACGCTCGCGAGCGTCGTCATCGCCGACCCGCTGGGCCTTGCGACGCGCGAGGTGAGCGCCGCGCCCTCCAACCGCGACGACGAGATCCTCGTGTTGCCGCGCATCGAGCCGGTCATGGGCGCGGGGGGCGGCGACGACGCGGCGCGGATCGCGCGCAGCGCCCGCCGGCTCGTCGGCGCTGAGGTCGAGCTCGACGGCATCCGCCCGCTGCGCGACGGGACGCCCGCGTCGCGGATCTTCTGGCCGGCGCTTGCTCGCGGCGCCGAGCCGCAGGAGCGCTACCTGCGCGCCGACGGCTCGAGCCAGCCGCTCGTCGCGCTCGACCCGCGCGGCGCCGCGTCCGAGGAGGATCTCGACGCCGCCGTTCGCGCGGCCGCCTCGCTCGTCTACATGCTCGCGTCGTCGGGCGGCTGCGGCGTGCTGCTGCCCGGCGACCGCCGCCCGACCGAGCTCACCGGCACGCTCACGGGCTGGCCGCAGATCCACGCCCGGCTCGCGCTCGTCGGCCCGCTGGGCGTGCTGTCGCTCGTGAGCATCGCGCAGCGGCGCGGGCCGATCGTCTTCGTGAGTGCGCGGATGCGGGCCGCCCTGCCGCCGGCGCTGGGCGGCGGCCACGGCGCGATGCGGGTGCTCGTCGTCCCCGGCGCGCTCGCCGAGCGCGCTGCGGGCTTCGCGGTCGCGGGCTGCAGCGGCTACGTCCTCGGCGCGCGCCGCCCGCGTACGTTGCAGCGCGCGCCCGTGCGAGGCGCGACGTGAGGCCGCAGGCGGGCCGCAGCCACGGGCCACGGGCGAGGCCGCGCGCGCCCGTGCGAGGCGCGACGTGAGGCCGCGCGCGGGCCGCAGCCTCGCGCCACGGGCGAGGCCGCGCGCGCGCGGCAGCCACTCGCCACGGGCGAGGCTGCGCCCTGGCGCCGGGCGCCGCCACGAGCGGGGTTGCGCATGAGCGCCGCCGCCTGGCCCTCGGACGTCACGCTGCGGCGCCCCGTGCGCGGGACCGAGCGGCGGCTGCCGGTCGCCCTCGCGCGCGTGCCCGCGTTCCTGCTGCTCGCGGGCTTCGGCGCGTTCACGTGGGGGCGGATGGTCGAGCCGGCCGCGGGCGGCGCCATGACCGCGATGCTGTGGGCCGCGCTCGCCGGCGGCGCCCTGCTCGTCGTCGTCGCCCGCCGCGAGCTCGGAGCGTGGCCGCGCGCGGCGATCGCGCTGCTCGTCGCGGCCGCCCTGCTGTTCGTGGCGCTGCTCGCCGCGGGCGTGCCCCTGCACTTCCTGCGGCCGCGGGGGTGGGACGAGCTCTCGGCCGGGATCGGCCAGGGACTCTCCACGGTGCCGAACGTCCGCGTCCCGTATCACGGGGTCGACGAGTGGACCCGCATCGTCATCGTCGTCGGGGGCACGGCGCTCGTCGTGCTCGCGGTCGTGCTCGCGTTCGTCCCGCGCCGGCGCGGCGCGCTCGGATTCCCGCTCGCGGCGGCGGTCCCGCTGACGACGCTCTACCTCGTCCCGGTCATGCAGCGCGACACCGCGCACCAGTTCTGGAACGGCGCGGCCTTCACGCTGCTGCTCGTCGCCTTTTTGTGGCTCGAGCGCGTCGAGCGCCGCACGGCCCCGATGGCGGCCATGGCCGTCGGCGCGGCGATCGTCACGGGCCTCGTCCTCGGCCCCGGCCTGGACCGCCAGACGGCGCTGCTGGACTACGAAGACCTCGCGCAGTCGCTGAGCGCCGGAGCCAGCCAGCGCTTCGACTGGGACCACGACTACGCCCCGCTTGACGCTCGCACCGGGCGCGAGGTCTTGCGCATCCAGGCGCGCCGCCGCGCGTACTGGAAGGCCGCGAACCTCCCGGACTTCGACGGCACGCGCTGGCAGCAAGGCGACGAGTCGGCGGGCGCGGGCATGGACGCGACCCTGCCCCGCACGCACGAGGAGTGGCAGCAGCCGCTGCGCGTGACGTTCCGCTCGCTGACCTCGTCGCAGTTCGTCGGGGCCGGCAGGATCCTGTTCATCGATCGCTCGCCGCGCCAGCCGGTGCCGTCGGGGCCGGGCACGTTCGTCACGCGCGGCAGGCCGCTGAAGCAGGGCAACGCCTATCGCGCGCTCGTCTATGCCCCCGCGCCGTCCGATGACGAGCTGCGCGCGGCGTCGCAGCTGCGCCTGCCGGTGCAGACCAACGGCACGGGCCTCACCGCGATCAGCCTGCCCGCCGAACGCGGCAGCATCGGACCCACGACCCGCGTGATGATCCCGGCCTGGGGCGACGGCGAGCCCGAGCCGGGCGTGCTCGCGGCGATCGACGCCTCGCCGTACCGGGCCGTCTACGCGCTCGCGCGCCGGCTGCGCGCCGGCTCGAACACGCCGTACGAGTACATGCGCGCGATCGAGCGCCACCTGCAGACCGGCGGCTACACGTACTCCGAGAGCCCCAAGCGCGCGGAGCTCCCGCTCGCGGCGTTCCTGCTTGGCGAGCGCGCCGGGTACTGCCAGCAGTTCTCCGGCGCGATGGCGCTGCTGCTGCGCCTCGGCGGGGTGCCCGCGCGCGTCGCGGCGGGCTTCGCGCCGGGCTCGCTGGACCGCGACCGCCGCGAGTACGTCGTGCGCGACATCGACGCGCACTCGTGGGTCGAGGTCTACTTCCCCGGCATCGGCTGGGCCACGCGCGACCCGACGCCCGCCGACGCGCCGGCGCGCTCGCAGACCTCCGACGTGCCCGCGACGGGGCCGGGCCTCGCCACCCCGCTGCGCGACGCGGTGCCCAACCCCCGGCAGCGCCGCGACCAGGGGGCCGAGGCCGCGCCCGGCGGCGCCGCGGCGCAGGACGAGGGGTCGGGCTTCCCCGCCGCGGAGCTCGCGCTCGGCCTGGCCGCCGTGCTCGCGGCGCTCGGCGCGCTGCTGGTCGTGCGCCGGCGCGCGTCCGCGGCCGGCGACGACGACGGCGCCGGCGCCATCGCCGAGCTGCGCCGCGCGCTGCGCCGCAGCGGCCGGCCGCCGAGCCCGCAGACGACGCTCGAGTCGCTCGCCGCGCGCTACCGCGACACGGCGGCGGAGGGCTACGTGCGCGCGCTGACCGCGGCGCGCTACGGCTACGGCGGCGGGCGCCCGACGGCTGCGCAGCGCGCGGCGCTGCGGCGCGAGCTCGCGGCCGGCCGCGGCGTGCGCGGGCGGCTGCGGTCGTGGTGGGCGCTGCCACCGCAGGTCGGTCGCCCGCAACGCTAGCGCCCGGCCGCGCCGCCGCCACCGCTCCCCGCCCGCGACGCGCGCGCCATGGCGTACGGCACGCGTCGTATCCTCGGAGGATGGGTCCGCACGACACCTACGACCTGTTTCAGAACGGCATGCGGCTGCTCGAAGAGCGCGACTTCCATGCCGCCGCCGTGCCGCTCGCCCGCGTGCGCGACCTCGAGCCCGACAAGACGTCGATCCGCGAGGCGCTCGGCCGCGCGCTGTTCGGCTCCCAGCGCTACGCCGAGGCCGTCGCGGAGTTCGAGGCCGTCGTGGAGCGCGCGCCCACGAACGACTACGCGCAGTTCTGCCTGGGTCGCTCGCTGCAGCAGCTAGGCCGCCACCGCGAGGCGCGCAAGCCACTCGCGCTCGCCTGCTGCCTGCGCCCCGAGCGCGCCGACTACCGCCTGTACCGCGACCGCTCGCGCGCGAAGGCGGCCTAAGCCAGCCGCCGGCGCTCGGCGCTCGCGCCGGCGGACCTTCGCGCTCGCTGCGGCCGCCGGCGCGGCGCTTTCCGGGACCGCCCGGAGGGGGCAAGGGGACCCCGAGGCGGGGGGTCGGCCCAAAAGGCGGTGCTATCCTCGGCGAACAGCTTTCGCACCGGCTTCGGGCCGGTGGCAGGACCGGAAGTGGGCGCTCGCCCGCTTTTTTTGTTGTCAAAGAGGAGATTTGCCGTGAGCACCATCCAATCCGATATCGAGGCCCGGCTCGCCGCCAGCGAGCCCGACGTCGAGGTGCTGCTCGCGGAGGTGCTCGGCGGTCACACGCTGCGCCTGTTCATCGACCATCCGGACGGCGTCACCCTCGGCCTCTGCGAGCGCGTAACGAAGCTGCTCGGCGACCTGCGGGAGCGCTACGCCCTCGAGGTGTCCTCGCCCGGGACCGAGCGCCCGCTCTCCAAGCCCCAGCATTTCCAGCGCTTTCTTGGCCGGAAGGCGCGCGTTCGCACGCGTGGCGACCACGACGGCCACCGCTCCTTTACCGGCGAGCTCGTCGGCGCATCGGATGACGAGGTGACGATCGCCGCGGACGGCGCACTCGTCGCGATTCCGTACGCCGAGATCCAGCGTTCCCACCTGATCGAGGAGTAGGAGCCACACATGTCACGCGACATCCTGGATGCGATGACGGTCCTCGCGAAGGAGAAGGGCATCGCGCCCGAGAAGCTGCGCCTCGCGCTCGAGGACGCGCTCCTCTCCGCCTACAAGAAGCAGCCCGACTCCGCGAAGTACGCGCGCGTCGAGCTCGACCCCGAGACGGCGGACTTCCGCGTCATCGAGCTGATCATCCCCGAGCGCCTCGAGGCGCACCTCATCGTCGAGACCATCGACGAGGGCACGACGTACGACCCCGAGACGGGCGACATGGTCGAGCCGACGGACCCGGAGATCGACCCGGCGAAGTTCGAGGAGTACAAGGACCAGATCACCGAGCAGGACGTCACGCCCGGCGACTTCGGGCGGATCGCGGCGCAGACGGCCAAGCAGGTCATCTTGCAGCGCATCCGCGAGGCCGAGCGGGACATGATGTTCGAGGAGTACCGCGACCGCGTCGGCGAGCTCATCACGGGCATCGTCCAGCAGTCCGACAGCCGCTACACGCTCGTGCAGCTGCGCGAGCGCGTCGAGGCGCTGCTGCCGAAGTCCGAGCAGGTCGAGGGTGAGCGCTACGACCACTCCCAGCGCGTGAAGGCCGTCATCAAGGAGGTCTCGCCGTCCACGAAGGGCCCCTCGATCATCGTCTCGCGGCGCGACCCCGAGCTCATCAAGAAGCTCTTCGAGCTCGAGGTGCCGGAGATCGCCGACGGCCTCGTGGAGATCGCGAACGTCGCCCGCGAGCCGGGCTACCGCTCGAAGATCGCGGTCGTCTCGCACGCCGACGGCGTGGACCCGGTCGGCGCCTGCGTCGGCCCGCGTGGCTCGCGCGTGCGCATGGTCGTCTCCGAGCTGCGCGGCGAGAAGATCGACATCATCCCCTACAACGACGAGCCCGCCCGCTTCGTCGCGAAGGCGCTGTCACCCGCGCGCGTGCGTGAGGTGCTCGTCGACGACGACGGCAAGCAGGCGACGGTCATCGTCCCCGACGACCAGCTCTCGCTGGCGATCGGCCGCGAGGGTCAGAACGCCCGCCTCGCCGCCCGCCTGACCGGCTGGCGGATCGACATCAAGTCCGAGTCGGAGTTCGCCGCCGAGGAGCAGGAGCAGGGCTACGAGGAGGAGGAGACGCAGGGTCGCTGCGCCGCGGTCATGTCGACCGGCCGGCGCTGCCCGAACGCCGCCCTTCCCGGCTCGCGCTACTGCGGGCTGGACTCCCACCAGGCGCTCGCCAACCAGCCGACAGACGAGCTCGTGCCCGCCGACGAGGAGCCCCTTGTCGAGGAGGACGGCGAGCTCGTGCCCGCCGCCACCGCCGACGCGGGCGCCGCGGACGTGCCCTCGCCGGTCGAGGTGCCGGCCGAGGACGCGCTCGAGACGGTCTCCGAGTCGGAGGCGTCCTCATAGCCGCTCCGCGGCGACGCTGCGTGGGCTGTGGCACGCTGGCGGCGAAAGCCGATCTGCAGCGTGTGGTCGTCGTCGACGGTGTCGTGCAGGCGGACCCCGCACAGCGGCGTCCGGGCCGCGGCGCGTACGTCTGCGGTAGCAGCTGCGCGCAGATCGCGCTCAAGCGCGGCGGCTTCCAGCGGTCGTTTCGCTCGGCCGTGCGTCCCGATCCCGACCTCGTAAACTCAGTGAGCTGATGGCAAAAGTACGCGTCCACGAGCTCGCCAAGTCCCACGACATGTCCGCCCAGGACGTGCTCGCCAAGCTGCGCGCAGCCGGCATCCAAGTCAAGGCGCCGGCCTCCGCCGTCGACGTCGATCAGGCCACCGCCGCGATCGAGGGCCGGCCGCTGCCGACCAACGGCGCCAAGGAAGCCGCGAAGGCGCCTGCGCCGCCGCCGCCCCCGACGCCGGTCATCCGCCGCGGCCCCCCGCCGCCGCCAGCGATCTCCGACCGCCCGCCGCCAGCGGCGCGGCCGAAGCCGGGCGCCAAGCCCGTCGCCGGCCAGCAGGGCGCTCCGGCGCGCGCGCCGTCCGCGCCCGGTGCCCCGAAGCCGTCCTCGTCCTCCTCCACCTCCGACGCTCCACCCGCGCAGCCCGCGGCCTCCGCCGACGGCGCCGCCGGCGACCCCGCCAAGGCGCCGCAGCGCCCGACCCGCTCTTCGCTGTCGGGCGAGCGTGCCCCCGGCGCGCCCGGCCCCGGCGGCCGGCGCCGCGTCGTCATCGACTCGCAGGCCTCGCGCCGCACGCCCGGCCAGCAGTCCCAGCCGCCGCGCCGCCAGCGCCGCGGCCGCCGCCGCCGTGGCACGTATGACGACACGGTCGCCCCGCTCGACGCGGCAGCCGCGACGCATACGGACCTCGTTCGCGTGAACTCCGGCTCGACCGTCAAGGACATCGCCGAGTCGATGGGCGTGCCCGTGCCCGAGATCATCAAGAAGCTCATGATGCTCGGCCAGATGGCGACGCTCACGCAGACGCTGTCGGACGACGCCGTGCAGATCCTCGCCGAGGAGTTCGACAAGGAGGTCGAGATCGTCCACGCGGCGGACGAGGTCGACACCGAGCCGGTCTTCGAGGACGCGGACGACGATCTCAGCGACCGCCCGCCGGTCATCACGATCATGGGCCACGTCGACCACGGCAAGACGTCGCTGCTGGACGCCATCCGCACGACCGAGGTCGTCAAGGGCGAGGCGGGCGGCATCACGCAGCACATCGGCGCCTACCAGGTGCACCACAACGAGAAGCTCATCACCTTCCTCGACACGCCGGGCCACGAGGCGTTCACGGCGATGCGCGCCCGCGGCGCCCGCGTGACGGACATCGCGGTCATCGTCGTCGCCGCCGACGACGGCGTGAAGCCGCAGACCGCCGAGGCGATCGACCACGCCAAGGCCGCCGACGTGCCGATCGTCGTCGCGGTCAACAAGATCGACAAGGAGGGCGCGGACCCGACGCGGGTGCGCACCGAGATGACCAGCCGCGGCCTGCAGCCGTCGGAGTGGGGCGGCGAGATCGAGTTCGTCGACGTCTCCGCGAAGTCCCATGTCGGCCTCGAGGAGCTGCTCGACACGCTGCTCGTCGTCGCCGAGCTCGAGGAGCTCAAGGCCAACAAGGACGCGCCCGCGTCCGGCGTCGTCGTCGAGTCCAAGCTCGACCCGGGCCGCGGCCCGGTCGTCACGATCCTCATCCAGCGCGGCACGCTGCGCGTCGGCGACGCGCTCGTGGCCGGCGCCAACTGGGGCCGCGTCCGCGCGATGCACGACTTCACCGGCAAGCGCGTCAAGGAAGCGCACCCCGGCGACCCGGTCGAGGCGCTCGGCTTCGACGGCGTCCCCGAGGCCGGCGAGTACGTCCGCGCGGTCGAGAACGACCGCCGCGCCCGCCAGCTCGCGCACGAGCGCGAGCAGCGCCTCAAGCAGGAGCAGCACGCGCGCCGCTCCGGCCGCAAGCGCTCGCTCGAGGACATCTTCAAGGACATCCAGGCGGGCGAGCTCAAGGAGCTCAACCTGCTCGTCAAGGCCGACGTCGCGGGCTCGGCCGAGGCGCTCGAGGACGAGATCGCCAAGCTGCCCCAGGACGAGGTCGCTGTCAACATCATCCGCACCGGCGTCGGCGGCATCAACGAGTCCGACGTCATGCTCGCCGCGGCGTCGGACGCGATCATCATCGGCTTCAACGTCCGCCCCGTCGGCGACGCGCGCTCGGTCGCCGAGCGCGAGGGCGTCGACATCCGCAACTACTCGGTGATCTACAAGGTGCTCGACGAGCTGCGCGCGGCGATGGAGGGCATGCTCGAGCCCGAGGAGGTCGAGGACTCCGTCGGCACCGTCGAGATCCGCCAGATCTTCCGCGCCTCGAAGATCGGCGTGATCGCCGGCTCCTACGTCACCGACGGCAAGATCACGCGCGGCGCGAAGACGCGGCTCGTGCGCGACGGGACGATCGTCTACGACGGCGAGATCGCCTCGCTGCGGCGCCTCTCCGACGACGTCCGCGAGGTCGCGGCCGGCTTCGAGTGCGGCATCGTGCTGCGCAACTTCCAGGACGTCAAGGAGGGCGACGTCCTGGAGGTCTACGAGACGCGCAAGGTCGACCGCGCACTGGCCTAGTGGCCGACGCGTACGTCGCGCTGCTGCTTGTCCACCTGCACTTCCCGGAGGCCGGTTCGTTGAAGGCGAAGCGCAAGGACCTTCAGTCCGTCAAGGCGCAGCTGCACGGTCGCATGGGCGTCGCCGTGGCCGAGGTCGACCACCAGGACCTCTGGCAGCGAGCCACGCTCGCGGCCGCGCTCACCGGCGGCTCGGCGGCCGTGCTCGATCGCGCTGTCGACAACGTCGAGCGCTTCCTGCTCGAGCGCTTTCCCGAGACCTGCCGCGTTGAGCGAACCCTTAGGTCCTACGACGAGGTATGGGGTTAGGATGCCGAGCGATCGCATGCGGCGCGTCGACGAGGCGGTCAGGCAGGTGCTCTCCGACGCGGTCGCACAGGATCTGCAAGACCCCAGGATCGGATTCGTCACGATGACGAGCGTCAAGACCAGCCCAGATCTGCGCCACGCACGCGTCTATGTCAGCGTCCTCGGAGACGAGGCGCAGCGTGCCAACACGCTCGCGGGCCTGCAGTCTGCGCACGGAGCGCTCCAGCGGCGCCTGGCTCGGGACCTGCGCATGAAGCGCACGCCGACCCTCGAGTTCCTCTACGACGACACGACCGATCGCGCGATGCAGCTGGAGCAGCTGATCCGGCGCGAGGTCGACGGGGCGTGACCATCGCCGGCGTCAGCGCATCGACGCGTGACGAGGTTCTCACCGCGCTGCGCGACGGGGAGCGCTTCGCGCTCGTCACGCACCGCAGCCCCGACGGCGACGCGCTCGGGTCGCTCGTCGCGTTGCAGGGGGTGCTGCAGGCGCTCGGCAAGGACACGCTGATGTTCATCCGGCGCGACGAGTTCCCGCTGCCCTACGAGTACGCGTTCTTTCAGTTCGACGGGCTGATCTCCGAGATCCCCGAAGACGTCGCCGAGCGCACGATCGTGTTCCTGGACTGCGGCAACTTCGACCGCAACGCCGTCGAGATCGGCGACGCGCTGATCGTCAACATCGATCACCACCACGACAACACGCGCTTCGGGACGGTCAACCTCGTCGACGCGGGCGCGTCGAGCACGGCGGAGATCGTGTGGGACCTGATGCGCGGGCTCGACGTCCCGCTGACCCCTGCGATCGCCGAGGCGCTGTACGTCGGCCTGGTGACCGACACCGGCCGCTTCATGTACGAGAACACGAGCCCGCGCTCGCACGAGATGGCCGCCGACCTCATCGCCGCGGGCGTCGACGTCCACGAGACCTACCGGCGCCTGTACGAGGGCGTCCCCGAGCCGAAGCTCGCGCTCCTCACGCGCGCGCTGACCGGCGTGCAGCGCTTCGACGGCGGGCGCCTGACGCTCGCGCGCCTCGAGCGCGCGGACTTCGCCGAGACGGGCGCCGAGGAGTCCTACACCGAGGGCATCATCGACCACCTGCGCTCGGTCCAGGGGACGAAGGTCGCGGCGCTCGCGCGCGAGCTGACGGGCGACGGCAAGGAGGGCAGCTCGAAGGTCTCGCTGCGCGCGACCGACGGCGCGGTCGACGTCTCGTTGATCGCCCGCGCGCAGGGCGGGGGCGGCCACCGCCAGGCCGCGGGCTTCGCCACGGAGATGGACCGCGACGAGCTCGTCGCGTTCCTGCGCGAGCAGGTCGCCGAGCAGCTCGGCGATTGACCGATCAGATCAGAATACGTACGCTCTCGGTATGAAAAGCCGGGTCACCGAGCGAGGGCAGATCACGATCCCGAAGCGCCTGCGTGAGCGTCTCGGCATCCGGCCCGGCCAGATCTTGGAGTTCGAGGCCGACGCCGGGAGGCTGGTGGCGACGAAGGTGACGCCGCGCGATCCGGTAGACGCGGTCTACGGGACGCTCGGCACCGGGCGGAGCACCGACGAGTACATCGATGAGATCCGAGGCCCGGTGGACGCGGTGTGATCACCGCGGTCGATAGCAACGTCCTCATAGATGTCCTGGAGCCGGATCCGCTGTACGGGCCTATCTCGGCTACAGCGCTGCGTGCCGCCAGCGAGCGAGGCAGTCTGATTGCGTGCGATGTGGTGTGGGCCGAGGTGAGCGGACGCTTCATGGCAGTGCCGGCGGTGGAGGAAGCTCTGGCTCAACTCGCCGTCGAGTTCTCTGCGCTCGAGGCGCGCCAGGCATTCGATGCCGGCGCCATGCTGGCGGAGTACCGGCGCCGCGGTGGAACCCGTGCCCGAATCGTCGCGGACTTTCTCGTTGGCGCCCACGCGCGTGGCAGGGCGGACCAGCTGCTCACGCGCGATCGGGGATTCTTCCGCTCCTACTTCGCCGACCTGGCGATCGTCGATCCGAGCGCTCCGTAGCTCCCCGGGAGCCGCGTCCGCTCGTCGACGACCGCAGCTCCTACGTAGACCTGACCACGACCGGCGACTCCGCGTGCGCGATGAAGCGGCGCGGCCGCCCGCCGCCGTCCGCGTCGGCCACCCAGACGTCGCCGTCGACCGCATACAGCACGCGGCCGTCGTCGAGCCATTCGACTTGGTCGTCGACCTCGCGCGACTCCGACAGCGCCGTGTCGCGCATCGTCGCGAGGTCGAGCACGTGCAACTGCCAGGCTCCGGCCTTCGAGCCCATGATCTTCTTGTAGGCGACGCGCGTGCCGTCGGGCGACAGCGACGGGCACTCGACGTTCGCGCGCAGCGTGTGGGCCGTGCGGCTGGCGACGTCGCCCGCGATGAGATGCGTGGTGCCGTTGGCCTTGGCGGTCGCGAAGAAGCGCCCCCGGGTGGCAGCGAACGTGACGCCCCAGACGTTGAGGTCGGACGAGTCCATGCGCTTGTCGCCGTTGCGCATCCTGAAGGTCTCGACGTCGACGAGATCCTTCGGGCGGGCCAGGTCGATGATGATCGTCTGGGTCGAGAACGTCCCTTGCGCGTAGCTGTGGCCGGAGACGAACGCGGTCACGGATCCATAGCGCCCGTCCGGTGAGACCCGGACGCGGCTCGGCAGGCCGGGCAGGCGGACCGTCGCGCTCGGGCGCAGGTGCTCGTCGAGGATCCGCGCCGCGAAGATCCCGGTGCCGGGCGCGTCGAGGCACAGCCCGCGGCCGCCGGCGAAGTGCACGCGATCGCAGCGCAGACCCGACGAGGTGCTGGTCGCGCGCTGCGCGACGGTCGTGACCTCGATCCGTCCGTAGGCCTGCGAGCGCGCCTCGTCGGTCGTGCGATAGAGGACCGCGCCATCGGCGAGGTCGACGCCGTGGCCGAGGTCGGCGGGAGCGTCGCGGGAGCGGGTCGCGGCGATCGCGACATAGCCGACCGCGACCCCGACGCAGAGCACCGTCAGCAGCCCGAATGCGAGGCCCTTACGCATCCGCGGTGCGTTCCGCGGTCGTGAGGACGATCGCCGCGACGACGATGGCCAAGCCAAGCGCCACGAGGTACACGTCGATCGCCGTCGTCAGGCCGGCCGACGCCCAGATCGCGCCGAAGGCCAGCGAGGCGACGAGCCGCGAGAGGCTCGTCGCGGTGACAAGGAGGGAGAGGCCGCTGGCGCGCAGCCGTTCGGGGAGGAAGGTGCTCGCGTGGGCCATGAGAACGCCGTCGGTCGCAGCGTAGTAGGCGCCGAGCAGGACGAGGCCGATGACGACGAACGGCGCCCCGAAGCTCGTGGTCAGCAGCAGCCCGAGATAGAGCGCGACGAGCGCGAGGTGTCCGGCGAGGAAGACGCGCACGCGACCGAAGCGATCGGCCAGCCGGCCGGCCGGCACGGCGAGCGTCATGTAGGCAGCCGCCGAGCCGACGAACAGCAGCGGGACGAGCACCGGGTCGAAGTCCACGCGGCGCTGCATCGCGAGGTACACGAACGCGTCGCTGACCGTGACGAGCGCGAGCAGCGAGCCGACGACGAGCAGCCGCCGGAACGCCGGCACGCGGACCAGCCTGGCGGCCGAGCGCAGCGTCACCGGCGCCACCTTCGCGACATCCGCCGAGCCGCGCGCCTCGTCGCGCGCGGGCGCCGGGTTCTCGGCGAACGCGACGATGACGCCCACGCCGAGGACGCCGAAGCACAGGCTCACGACGAAGACCACGTCGTAGCCGCCGGGGACGAGGGCGAGCAGGCCGAACGCGAGCAGCGGCCCGAGCATCGCCCCGGCGGTGTCCATCGCCCGGTGCACGCCGAACGCGATGCCCAGCGCCTCCGGGCGCGTGCTGAGCGAGATGATCGCGTCGCGCGGGCCGGTGCGGATGCCCTTCCCGATCCGGTCGACGAGCACCGCGAACGAGACGAACGCCGGGACGCCGCCGGCGGCGAGCAGGCCCACGCGCGACACGGCCGACAGGCCATACCCCGCGACCGCCACGGACTTGTGACGGCCCGAGCGGTCCGCCCAGAACCCGCCCGCGACCCGCACGAGCGCCGACGCGCCCTGGTTGAGCGCGTCGACGATCCCGAAGATGAACGGGCTCGCGCCGAGCGCAAACACGATGTACAGCGGCAAGACCGTCGTGACCATCTCGGAGGAGATGTCCGTCAGCAGGCTGGTCACGCCGAGGATCACGACGTTGCGAGCGACGCGTGGCCGACGCTCTCCGCGCTTGCCGAGCCTCAGCAGCCGCCCGAGGGATTGGACTTCGTACATGGTCTCGCCGCGAGCGGTTGCGGCAGACTAACGGCCCCGCGTGGTGTACGTTCGCGTTCAACGCGCTGTCCACCCAGCGGCGGCGCCTCATCAGGGGAAGTCGCATGCCTGCGTTCGGGACGAGTTATGGCTGCGCGAATCCACGGCGCCTCGGGATGGTGGCGGCGTGGACGATCGCGCTTGTTGTGGTGTTGCTGTCGGGCGGCCCGGCATCGGCCTCGGCAGCGGGCTCAGGTCTGAAATGGGGCGCTGAGCTGCCGCCGCGCATCAGCGCCGAGCTCGTCGCCCCGATCCTCGACGACGGTGCAGCGCCGACGCAGCGCACCGACGCCCCCGCCGCACGGCTGGCCCGGCGGGGCGCCGAGCCCGCGGTCTGCAGCGGCTGCACGCCGCCGCTCGTCTACCACGGCGGCGTGGTCATGGGCACGCCGGCGCAGGCCGGCCGCGTCACGATCACGCCGATCTACTGGGTCGACCCGGACTTCACGATGTCGACCGGCTACCGGGACGTCATCAACCAGTACCTCGCCGACATCGACGCCGACAGCGGCCAGAAGACCAACGTCTACTCCGTCAACGCCGAGTACTACCGCGCACCGACCTCGGCCGGCGGCGATCAGATGGCGTACGACCTGTTCCGCGGCACCCCGATCGTCGACACGTCGCAGTATCCGGCGCAGCAGTGCGCTGCGCACGACGGCTTCACCCACTGCATCACCGACGCCCAGATTCGGACGCGGATCGCCGCGCTGCTCGTCGCCAACGGCCTGCCGGCGGATCTCGGACATCTGTACCCGGTCTTCTTCCCGCCGGGCGTGAACATCACGGACTCAGACGGCGGCTACTCCGACGAGGCGTGGTGCGGCATCCACGGCTCGTTTCAGTCGACGGTCCCGAGCGGGCCGGTCATCTACGCCCTGGAGCCCTACCCGATCGAGGGCTGCTTCGTCGACCAGTACCCCAACGGCGACTCGGGCGACGTCGGCACGTACTACGCCGACGACGAGATCAGCACGCTGAGCCATGAGATCAACGAGGCGATCACCGACCCGTCGCTCGGCCTCTCCTACGGCTGGTATGACCGCACCGGCCACGAGATCGGCGACGAGTGCTCCCACATCTACGGCAAGCCGATCGGCTTCACCGACCCCGGCAACCCGCAGGGGACGCTCTACAACCAGGTCATCAACGGCGGCAGGTACTACACGCAGCGGACCTTCAGCAACGCGACGTTCGCGAAGTTCGGCGTCGGCCAGGGCTGCGTCGCCAAGGCGTTCCAGCCGACCGGCGCCGCGGCGCCGACGCAGCGCGAGCCCGACCCGTACACGGCGCGCGTCACCGCCGCGCCGTCGGAGCTGCCGGCCGACGGCACGTCGACCTCGACGATCACGATGACGATCGCCGACGAGGACGGCGATCCCGTCGAGGACGATCGCGTCGTCGTGCGGGTCAACGGCACCGAGGACACGGAGGGCACCTGCGGCGACCTCGACTCCGATGGCGGCTTCACCGACGAGGACGGGCAGGTCTCCGTCGAGTACACGGCGTCCGACGAGGACGCGTCGTGCAGCGTCATCGCGACGGAGTCGCTGACGGGCACGACGGAGGTCGCTGAGATCCATCAAGGCACCGCGCGGATCGACAACGCGGCGGTGACCGCGGCGTTCCCGTCGGAGATCACCCCCGGCGGGCCGCCCGTGCAGTTCACGACGACCGTCGACAACCCGTCCGCGGACGACATCCACGGCGCGCGCCTGACGTTCCTGATGGCGGGCAACAACACCGCGACCCTCGGTGCGAGCGCCGATCAGGTCCACGTCCAGTACGCCGACTCCACGACGGGCGGCCAGTTCGTCAACGTGGATCTCGAAGGCACCACCATCGACGACGAGGTGATCTTCGGATACCTCGGGCCGGAGGTCGGCGACGACTTCCCGGCGGACACCGTCCGGACGACGAAGCTCCGGGTGTCGTTCGACGCGGACGTTCCGCCGTCGGAGGTCACCGGGTTCGATCTCGTCATCGAGATGCAGCTCGATCAGTTCAACGCGGCGTCGGGGTCGGCGACGAACCTGGGCTACATCGGGACGAACGACATCGTGGTCCTGCCCGCGCAGACGCCTCCGCCTCCGCCGCCACCGCCGCCACCCGCCGTGGTGCCGCCCGGGCCGCCCGGGCCTCCCGGACCTCCGGGACCGCCCGGGCCGCCGCCGCCTCCGACGACGGTCACGGTCACGGTCCCCGGCGCGGTGAAGGGCTGCAAGGTCCCGCGGCTCCTCGGCGCGACGTTGGCGGTGGCCAAGGCCAGGATCGACAAGGCGGCCTGCCCGCGGCTGACGATCACACGGCCCGCGAGGCGCACGCCGAGGGGCAGGAAGCTCGTCGTCGTCAAGGTGAGCCCGAAGGCCGGCACCGCGCTGTCGGGCAAGGGGACCCTGAAGATCGTGCTCGGGTTCCGCAAGAAGTAGCCGCCCGCACGTCGCTGCGCCGCGGCCACCCGGTCGCGGCGCAGGGCGGGGGCCGGGACGCCTTGCACGCGGCACGCGAACCGCGTGTGCGAGCCGCCTTGCACGCGGCCCCCGAACCGCGTGTGCGAGCCTGGGGGCGTGACCGACGGCATCCTGCTCATCGACAAGCCCGCTGGCAAGACCTCCCACGACATCGTGGCGGCGGTGCGCCGCGAGCATCGCGGCCGGCGGGTCGGGCATGCCGGCACGCTCGACCCGTTCGCGACCGGCCTCTTGCTCGTCCTCGTCGGGCGTGCCACGCGCATCCAGCGCTACCTCATGGCGCTGCCGAAGTCCTACGAGACCGTCGCGCGGCTCGGTGCGACCTCGACGACGGGCGACACCGAGGGCGAGATCGTCGTCACAGGCAACATGCCGCCCGACCCGGCGCCGCTGCCGACGGGCGAGCTGCTGCAGCGCCCGCCGGCCTACAGCGCCGTGAAGGTCGACGGCAAGCGCGCGTACGAGCGCGCGCGGGCGGGGGAGGACGTCGTCATCGCCGAGCGGCCGATCACGGTGCACCGCTTCGAGCAGCTCTGGCGCGAGGAGGACCGCGCGGCGTTCGCGATCGACTGCTCCGCCGGCACGTACGTGCGAACGCTCATCACCGACCTGGGCGACGCGTACTGCACCGAGCTGCGCCGCACGGCGATCGGCCCGTTTCGGATCGACGACGCGGACCCGGTGCGGCTCGTCTCGCTCGCGGACGCGCTGAGCTTCATGCCGGCCGTGCGCCTCGACGGCGAGGACGCGCGGCGCGCGGCGCACGGGGTCGCGGTGAACGGCGACGAGTCCGGCGACGCCGCCGCGGTGCTGCTCGTCGACGGCGACGGCCCGATCGCGGTCGCCGAGCGCCGGGACGGCGCGCTGAAGCCCGTCGTAGGCTTCCGCGCGTGAAGATCACGCCCCTTCCCGAGGTGCGGCAGCGGCCCCGGCGCGTCGCGGTCGGGACGTTCGACGGGGTGCATCTCGGGCATCGCGAGGTCATCGCGGGCTCGGACACCGTGCTGACGTTCGACCCGCATCCGACGAGCGTCGTGCAGCCGGGCGCGGGGCCGCGCCTGCTGACCGACCTGCGACGCAAGGCCGCGCTCGTCGAGTCGCTCGGCGTCGAGGAGCTCGTCGTCATCCCGTTCGACCGCGAGTTCGCCGCGCGCAGCGCGCAGCAGTTCGTCGACGACGTGCTCGTCGGCGCGCTCGGCGCGACCCGGGTGTCGGTGGGCGAGAACTTCCGCTTCGGCCACAAGGCCAAAGGCGACTTCGATCTCCTGCGCGCGGACGGGCGCTTCGAGACGCGGATCGTCGAGCTGCTCGAGGTCGACGGCGAGGTCGTCTCGTCGAGCCACATCCGCGGGCTCGTGCTGGGCGGCGCCGTCGAGTACGCGGGCCACCTGCTGGGCGATCCGTTCACGATCGCGGGCGAGGTCGCGCACGGCGACAAGCGCGGCCGCGAGCTCGGCTATCCGACGGCGAACATCGTGCCCGACCCGGCGTTCGTGACACCGGGGCACGGCGTCTACGCGGCGCGGGCCCGCACGCTGGACCCCGACGGCCCGACGCTCGCCGCGGCGGTCAACGTCGGCGTGCGGCCGACCTTCGTCACCGGTCGCGGCGAGCTCATCGAGGCGTTCCTCCTGGACTTCGACGGCGACATCTACGGCGCGACGCTCGAGCTGGCGTTCCTCAAGCGTTTGCGGGGCGAGAAGCGGTTTGAGTCCGTCGACGCCCTGATCGACCAGATGGCGCTCGACGTGCAGGCCGCGCGGGCCATCTGCGCGTGACCTCGCTACAGTAGCCCGTCGCTATGGCATTGACACAAGAACGCAAGCAGGAGCTCGTCACGCAGTTCGGCGACAACGATCGGGACACCGGGAGCACCCGTGTCCAGGTCGCGTTGCTCACCGAGCGCATCAACCAGCTCACCGAGCATCTGCGCTCGAACTCGAAGGACCACCACTCGCGCCGCGGCCTGCTGATGCTCGTCGGTCGCCGCCGCCGGCTGCTGAACTACTTCCAGAAGCACGACCTCGAGGGCTACCGCGCGCTCATCAAGGAGCTGGGGCTGCGCCGGTGAGCATCATCTCGCCGGGCACACCCGCCCCGGAGTTCTCGCTCAGGACCGAGGACGGCGAGCCGTTCACCCGCGACGACCTCGCCGGCAAGACGACGGTCCTGGTCTTCTACCCGTTCGCGTTCAGCTCGGTCTGCACGGACCAGTTTCAGATCTACCAAGAGGTCCTCGAGGACTTCGCGGCGCAGGGCGCGACGCTCTACGGCGTCTCGACCGACGCGACCGACAGCCAGCGCGCGTTCCGCGAGTCGCTCGGCGTCACGATCGGGATGCTCTCGGACTTCGAGCCCAAGGGCGACGCGTCGAAGGCGTTCGGCGCCTACTTCGCGCCGGGCGGCATGTCGACGCGGGCGCTCGTGATCGTCGGGCCCGACCAGGTCGTGAAGTGGTCGTGGATCGGCGAGCACCCGGGCATCCTGCCGGGTGCGAACCTCATCTTCGACGGCCTCGCCGCCGACGCCGCGGCCTGAGCCGAGGCCTTCGGAGGGTCTCGGCTGAGCCTCGCCGTCCTATAGGTTGACCAACTGGACTAAGTCCCGTAGCCTGGGTCGATGGCCGACGAGGTGACGATCCACGAGGCGAAGACGCATTTGTCGCGCCTCGTCCAGCGCGCACACGCCGGCGAGGAGATCGTCATCCGGCGCGGGAAGGTGCCGATGGCGAAGCTCGTGCGCTACGACGCGGCGCCCGTACCGCGCGTTCCCGGCCGCCTTCGGGGGCTGATCGAGATCGCCCCCGACTTCGATGAGCTCGACGACGAGATGGGCGACCTCTTCGACGGCGGCCGGTGACCGGCGCCCTCGCCGACACACACGCGCTGCTGTGGTGGTTGTCGGACGACCCGCGTCTCTCCGAACGGGCGCGAACGCTGATGGCCGCAGGCGAAGTAGTGGTGTATTTCAGCGCGGCGAGCATCTGGGAGGCTGAGATCAAGGCTGCGCTTGGCAAGCTTGTGGTGCGCGACGACTTGGTTGAGGCGCTCACGGCGGATCGCTTCGTCGAGCTTGCGATCGCGGCTCGGCACGCCCGCGAAGCGGCGCGGCTGCCGCCGCTGCACCGCGATCCCTTCGATCGCATGATCGTCGCTCAAGCTCGTCTGGAAGGGCTCCGCGTGATCACCGCGGATCCCAAAGTGGCCGACTATGGCGCGGATGTGCTGTGGTAAGACCATGACTGAGTCCGCGCACCCGACTGACTGGCAGTGGGTCTGCCAGTCCTGCTCCTGGACGTACGACCCGGCCGAGGGCTTCTACGACGGCGAGGCCGGCGTCGCGTACGACCCGTTCACGCCGTGGGAAGCGCTGCCCGAGACGATCATCTGCCCGACCTGCGGCTCCGCCAAGTCGACGTTCCGCCAGGTCGAGCCCGCGGCGTAGGCCTACAGCAGCTCGCGGATCCTCTCCGCGCGGTAGTCAAAGATCGCCTCGAGGTCGCGGCGGACCACCAGCCGGCGGGCGAGCTCGCCCAGCGGGCCGAGCGGCAAGGCGTACCGCACGACGTCGCGCATGAGCGTGCCGCCGTCGCCGTCGGGCGCAGGCTCGAACGTGTGCGTGTGGTGCCACAGCGCGTACGGCCCGCGCAGCTGCTCGTCGACGAAGCGATGCGGAGGGTCCCACTCGCGGATCGCCGTCAGCCAGCCGACCGGGACGCGGTGCACGCGCAGGCGGTAGCGGATGAGCGCGCCCGGCCCCATGACGATGGCGCCGGGATCCAGCACGCGGAAGCGCAGCAGCGGCGGGCGTGATCGACTCGAGGTTGCGAGCGTCGGCGAAGAACGCGAACACGTCGGCGGGCGATCCGGGCAGCCGCTGCTCGCGGCGCAGAGTGTGCACGTGGGCGCTCATGCAGGTGGTTACGCTCCGGACACGATGGAGGATCTACGCAGCGCCCTGCCGGACGCCCTGCGCGACGACGACCATGTCCGCGGCAACCGCGCCGCAAACCCGATCCTCTTCTACGCGGACTTCACCTGCCCGCGGTGCGCGCTCGCGCACGCGCGCCTCACCGCCGCCGACGCGCACGTCGCGTTCCGCCACATGGCCCTGCGCACGAAGGACGAGCGCGCGCTGCCCGCGGCCTGCGCCGCCGAGGCCGCAGCGCGCCAAGGCGTCTTCTGGCCGTTCGCCGACGCGCTGTACGCCGATCAGGGCCGCCTCGACGATCCGCACCTGTGGGGGCGCGCCCGCGCGCTGGACCTCGATGTGGAGCGTTTCGACGCCGACCGCCGCGACCCGCTCGTCATCGCGAAGGTCCAGCGCGACACCCGCGCCGCGCTCGCCGCCGGCGCCACGACGACGCCCATGCTGTTCGCGAACGGCGCGGTCCATTCCGGGGTCCCCGACGGCGGGTATCTCGCCCGGCTGGGCTACCATGACCCGGTTCGGATACAGAAGACAAGCTAAGAAGCAGGCCGGCCGACCGACGGGCCCGCCCGAGGAAAAGGAAAAACTTCATATGAGTACTGCCGAGACCCGAGTCTCCGTCGAGATCGCTGGATCCGAGATCTCCTTCGAGACCGGCAAGATGGCCAAGCAGGCCTCCGGCGCCGTCGTCGTCCGCCAGGGCGACACCGTGGTTCTGAGTACTGCGACCGCGGGCAACCTCCGCGATGTCGACTTCCTCCCGCTGACGGTGGATGTCGAGGAGCGCATGTACGCCGCGGGCAAGATCCCCGGCTCGTTCTTCAAGCGCGAGGGCCGCAGCGGCGAGAAGGGCACGCTGACCGCGCGTATGATCGACCGCCCCCTGCGCCCGCTGTTCCCCAAGGGCTGGCGCCGTGAGACGCAGCTCGTGTCGCTGACGCTGTCGGTCGACCACGTGCACCCCTACGACATCCTCGCGATGAACGGCGCGTCCGCCGCGCTGATGATCTCCGACATCCCGTACCCGACGCCCGTCGGCGCCGTCCGGATCGGCAAGGTCGATGGCAACTTCGTCATCAACCCCAACGAGGAGGATCTCCTCGAGAACTCCGACCTGGACCTCATCGTCGCCGGCACGGACGAGGCCATCCTCATGGTCGAGGCCGGCTGCAACGAGATCCCCGAGGCCGAGATCCTCGACGCGCTCGACATCGCGCACGGCGAGATCCGCAAGCTCTGCGCGCTGCAGCGTGAGCTGGCCGAGAAGTGCGGCAAGCCGAAGATGGAGATCGAGGTCCCGACGGTCGACGAGGGCCTGTTCGCCGCCGTCAAGGAGTCGCACGGCGCGGCCCTCGACGAGGCGACGCAGATCTTCGACAAGCTCGAGCGCCAGAACGAGTCGCATCGCGTCATGGAGGAGGCCGTCGCGGCCCACTCCGGCGATCCCGAGGACGCCGCGTACTCAGAGCGCAAGGCGGCCGCGCAGATGGCGGTCGACAAGCTCGAGAAGACGATCATCCGCCAGCGGATCGCGGTCCACAAGAAGCGCCCGGACGGTCGCGCCACGGACGAGATCCGGCCGATCTCGATCGAGGTCGGCCTGCTCCCGCGCGGCCACGGCTCGGCGCTGTTCACGCGCGGCCAGACGCAGGCGCTGTCGGTCGCGTCGCTCGGCACGCTGAAGGAGGAGATGCGCCTCGACACCCTCGGGCTCGAGACGCGCAAGTTCTACTTCCACCACTACAACTTCCCGCCGTTCTCGGTCGGGGAGGCCGGCTTCATGCGCGGCCCCAAGCGCCGCGACATCGGCCATGGCGCGCTCGCCGAGCGCGCGCTCGTCGCGGTCGTCCCGTCGATCGAGGACTTCCCGTACACGATTCGCGTCGTGTCGGACATCCTCGAGTCCAACGGCTCGTCGTCGATGGCGTCGGTCTGCGGTTCGTCGCTGTCGCTGATGGATGCGGGCGTGCCGCTGAAGCGGCCGGTCGCGGGCATCGCGATGGGGCTCATCAAGGAGGGCGACGAGTACGTCGTGCTCACCGACATCGCCGGCGTCGAGGATCACCTCGGCGACATGGACTTCAAGGTCGCCGGCACGTCGGACGGCATCACCGCCCTGCAGATGGACATCAAGATCACGGGCGTGACGTTCGACATCCTGCGCGACGCGCTCTCCAAGGCGCTGGCCGCACGGACGTTCATCCTCGGGGAGATGGCCAAGGTCATCTCCGAGCCGCGCTCGGAGCTCTCCGAGCACGCGCCGCGGATCCTGACCGTCCAGATCGACACCGACAAGATCGGCCTGCTGATCGGCAAGGGCGGCGAGACGATTCGCGGCCTGGCCGAGGAGTTCGAGTCGCAGATCGACGTCAACGACGACGGCCAGGTGCTGATCTACTCGGCCAACGGCACGCTCGGCGAGGCACTCGCCGCGCGGATCGCGTCGATGACCAAGGAGGTCGAGGTCGGCGACGAGTTCCCGACGGCGAAGGTCGTCAAGACGACGACGTTCGGCGCGTTCGTGGAGCTCGCCAAGGGGACCGACGGCCTGCTGCACATCTCCAACGTGTCGCCCGGCCAGCGCGTCGACACGGTCGAGGACGTGCTCAACAAGGGCGACGAGATCCACGTCCGCGTGTTCGAGGTCGACCGTGAGCGTGGCCGCATCGGCCTGCGCCTCGCGCAGGACCCCGACGTCGCGGGCAAGAGCAAGGACGAGCTCGTGGCGGCCGGCGCCGCCAGCGGCGGCCGGCCTCCGCGCAGCGGCGGCGGCGGCGACCGCAACGGCGCCCCGCGCGGCGGCGGCGACCGCGGCGGCGATCGCGGACCGCGTCGCGGCTCCGGCCGCCCGCGTCACGGCGAGCGGAGCTAGCACCCTGAGCGACCACCGGTTGACGGTCCTGGACTCGGGCGTCCGGGTCGTGACGGAGGCCATGCCTACCGTCCGATCCGTGACGCTCGGGTTCTGGATCGCCACCGGCTCGGCGGCGGAGACCGTCGCCGAGGCCGGGCTGTCGCACCTCGTCGAGCACATGCTCTTCCGGGGCACGGACCGCTACGGCTCGCTGGAGATCGACCAGATCTTCGACACGATGGGCGCCGAGCTGAACGCCGGCACGGGCAAGGAGTCGACGTCGGTCTACGCGCGGGTGATCGACGATCACCTGCCGAAGGCGTTCGACGTCGTCTCGGACATGGTCTGGCACCCGCGCTTCGGCGCGGAGGATCTCGCCAACGAGCAGGAGATCGTGCTCGAGGAGATCGCGATGTACGAGGACGACCCGCAGGACCGGGTCTTCGACGTCCTCGGCGAGGCGGTCTTCGGCGATCACCCGCTCGGGCGGCCGGTGATCGGGCGGGCGGAGGTCGTGTCGGGCACGACGGCGGAGAGCCTGTCGGCGTTTCACCGCGCGCACTACGCCGCCGGCGACATCGTCATCGCGGCCGCGGGCTCGCTCGAGCACGAAGCGGTGGTCGAGCTGGCGCGGGCGATCGAGGTGCCGGCGCACCTGTCCGCGCCCGGGCCGCCGCCGGTGCCGACCCTGCTGGACCCGCGCGTGCGCTTTCTGCGCAAGGACACCGAGCAGTACCACCTGACGATCGGCGCGCCCGGCCTGGCGCGCGACGACGACCGGCGCTTCGCGCTGCGCGTGCTCGACAACATCCTCGGCGGCACGTCGTCGTCGCGGCTGTTTCAGGAGGTGCGCGAGCGGCGCGGCCTCGCGTACAACGTCTTCTCGTTTCAGTCGCTGTTCGCGCAGACCGGGCAGATCGGGATCTACCTCGGCACGCGGCCGGACAACGTCGCGCCGGCGCTGCAGGTCGTCGCCGACGAGCTCGCGCTGCTGCGCCGCGAGGGCTTCTCCGCCGAGGAGCTCGAGCGCTCCAAGGAGAACGTCAAGGGGCGCATGGTGCTGTCGCTCGAGTCGACGGCGGCGCGGATGAACCGGCTCGGCCAGGCCGTGCTCAACGACCTGCCGCTGCTGACGCTCGACGAGGCGGTGCAGCGCATCGAGTCCGTGACGCTCGACGACATGGCGGAGCTGACCGACGAGCTGCTGGCGCCCGAGCGCCTCAGCGCTGCGGCGGTCGGCACGGACGAGGACGTCTTCCTGCGCGCGCTCGAGCCGCTGGTCCCGGCGGCAGCCGCCGCGAAGGTCTCAGCGTGAGCCTGCGCGTCGCGGTGGCCGGCGCCGCGGGGCGGATGGGCCAGGCCGTGTGCGCCGCAGTCGAGGGCGCCGACGACCTGGTGCTGACCGGTCGTGCGGACCCCGTGCTGGGGACGTCGCTGGCGGACGTGCTGGGCGACGCCGACGTCGTCGTGGACTTCACGCGCCCGGACACCGCGTTGGCGAACGCCTTGGAGTGCGTTGCCGCGGGCGTGCACGTCGTCATCGGGACCTCGGGCTTCGACGTCGAGCCGCTGTTCGCACTCGAAGCCCGCGGCGGCGCCAACGTCTTCTTCGCTCCGAACTTCGCGATCGGCGCGGTCTTGATGATGCGCTTCGCCGCGGAGGCGTCGCAGCACATGGCGAAGGCCGAGATCGTCGAGCTGCACCACGACGGCAAGCTCGACAAGCCGTCGGGCACGGCGGCGCGGACCGCGCAGCTCATGACCGGCGACGTGCCGATCCACTCGGTGCGCCTGCCGGGCCTCGTCGCGCACCAGGAGGTCATCCTCGGCGACCTCGGCCAGACGCTGACGATCCGCCACGACTCGATCGACCGCGCGTCGTTCATGCCGGGCGTCCTGCTGGCCGTGCGCCGCGTCCCGACGTTGAAGCGCTCGCCGCTCATCGGGCTCGAGCACCTGCTGTTCTGACGGTCGGCCTACTGCGTCGCCACGGCCGGATGCTCGACGGTCACCGTGCCGACATCATCTGACTCAGGCGGAAGCTCGCCTCCCTCCCGCAATGTCTCCTCCAAGTGGAAGGCGATCCCGGCGCGAATCTCCTGCTCCGCCTCCTCGCGCGTGTCGCCATGGGAGAACACGGGAAACTCCGCGGCTCGCGCCCACCAGCCTCCGTCATCGGCGCGCTCGTAGATGACGGCGTACGTGGTCATCTCAGATCCTCCAGTCCGGTTTGTCGTCGGATCTTGGCCAGCGTACTCCTCGGAACCTCCCGGTTGCCCTTACCGCCGCCGGCGACCGTAGTGCGCCGACCGTCCGGGTGCCCCCATTGCTCGTGGGACCCGGTGACGCGAATGACCGACCACCCCGCGTCGCGGAGCGCCTTGCGGACCTCGCGGTGCCTCTTCGCCATGCATTCGCACGCTGCCGGACGAGGTTGCGCGCGTGTGTTGCGCACTGCGACGAATCTGCGGAGAAGCGGTCGGGGGACTCCGCGGCGGGGCCTCGACCGTGTCGGTGCCTGTGCGCGCTGCGATCATCGATGCGATGAAGGCGTGTGACGCGTGACGGAGGGTGTGACGGTCGCGGTAACCGACCACGCCGCGGAGCGCTTCCGCCAGCGCGTCGGCTCGCGCCGCGGGGGCTTCGACGTCAAGCCGGAGATCGCGGGCCGCGTGAGCTCGGCGTGGGCGCAGGGGCGTGTATCCGAGACGCCTCCGCCGGGCGCGAGCGAGACCGCGGCGCGCGGCTCGGTCTACGTCCGCGACCTCGTCGACCGCAACGTCATCTTCGTCTGCCGCCACGACCGCGCCGGCCACGAGCTGCTCGTCATCACGCTGTGGGAGGACGAGCGCTTCGGCAAGCCACGCGTCGACCACAGCTTCACCGACGCGCTGAAGGACGACGACCACGCGCTCGTGGATCCGGGCAAGCGCTGGCGCGACCGCCGCGACGGCACGGCGTAGGCCCCTCAGCGGCTGTGAGCGTGACTCAGGCGCCGCCGGGACCAGGGCCGTTACCCGTGAGGCGGTCGATCACGACGAAGAGCGCCTGCTGCTGAGCGCGGCTCTCAGCACCGAGATCCTGCATCGCGGCGACCATCTCGCGGGCGACCCGCTCACCACGCTCGCTCATCTGCCGCAACTCGATGCCGACGTCCTGCATCGCGCGACCCAACTCAGCGAGTGCGACCTTGTTGTCCACCATGAGCTCGTTGCTTCGCTCGTGGAGCGTGTTCCCGCGCGCGAGCAGTTCACTCCCACGTGCCAAGTAGTCAGCACCGATCTCAAGGTGCCGGTCGAAGCGCCGTAGAAAGTCCTCCTCGGTCATGGCGCGATTCTCGCATGGCACATGACGCGTTCCAACCCTCGTCTGTGCCGAAGGTGGCACGCAACTGCATCAATTCTGCGGAGGTGCGCGGGCCATGCGTTCAGGACGCGGAGCGCGTCCGCCGCCGGATGTAGTGTCGCTCGTGACAGATGCCGCGAACCTGGAGACTGCCCGATGAGCGCTGAGACTCCGTTCGCCGAGCGGTTCCAGCGCGCTGCTGGCTTCCGGCCGTACGACTACCAGCGCGAGCTCGGCGCTCGGGCCAAGCCCCCGGCGGTGATCGAGGTCCCGACCGGGTCGGGCAAGACGCTCGGTGCGTTGCTTCCCTGGGTATGCGACCCGAGCGCGCCTCGGAGGCTCGTGTATGCCCTGCCGATGCGCTCGCTCGTCGAGCAGACCGCGCGCGTCGCCGAGGACGCGCTGCGGCGCCTCGGCGACGACACCCCGGTCCATGTGCTCATGGGCGGAGTGGAGGCCGCAGACTGGCGACTCGACGTCGATCGCCGCGCTGTCATCGTCGGGACGATCGACATGCTGCTATCACGCGCTCTGAATCGCGGCTACGGGGAGAGCCGGTTCATATGGCCAGTCTCGTTCGGACTGCTGAACAACGACTGCCGCTGGGTGTTCGACGAGGTCCAGCTCATGGGGCCGGCGCGCGCGACGTCCGCCCAGCTCGATGGCCTTCGCCGCAAGCTTGGCGTCGCTGCGCGCTGCGAGACCGTCTGGATGTCGGCGACGATCGATCACGCGGCGCTAACGACCGTCGATCACACGCACGACGGTGACGTCGTGCGGCTCTCGGACGCCGATCGCCGAGGTCCTCTGCGCCACAGGCTCGACGCCACGAAGGTCGTTCAGCGCGTCGATCTGACGGGCGTTGCGGCGGCCAAGCTGCCCCTGGCCATCGCCGGCGCGCTGCGCGAGCGCCACCGGGCCGCGACGCGCTCGATCGTCGTCGTCAACCGGGTGGAGCTCGCGCAGCAGATCCACGCCGCGCTGGTGAAGCTGGCCAAGCGCGATCCCGACGCGCCGCGACGTGTGCTGCTGCACTCGCGCTTCCGACCGCCGGATCGCGCCGCGCGCATGGACGAGGCGCTCGCCGAGCCGCACGACGCCGGCACGATCGTCGTCGCCACCCAGGTCATCGAGGCGGGCGTGGACCTGTCGAGCGCGCTGCTGGCCACCGAAACCGCACCGTTCAGCTCGATCGTCCAGCGCCTCGGGCGCTGCAACCGCGCCGGCGAGCATCCCGCCGCGACGGTGCTGTGGCTGGACCGCGGCGATCTCGACGAGCGCGCCGCCGCGCCATACGACGCGCGGGACCTCGCTGCCGCGCGCGCGACGCTGCGAGAGCTCGAAGGGACGTCGGCATCGCCGTCGGCGCTCGAAGCGCTGCCGCCGGTGGAGGAGCGCCGTGCGGCGACGGCGGTGCTCCGGCGGCGCGACCTCCTCGACCTGTTCGACACCGCGCCAGACCTGTCGGGCACGGATGTGGATGTCGCGCCGTACATCCGCGATGACGACGACCGCACAGCGAGCGTGTTCTTCCGCGATCTCGCCGACGCGACGCAGATCGCGCTGCAGCCCGCGGCGGCCCGCGACGAGCTCGTCGGCATCCCGGTTGCCGCGCTGAAGGACCTGCCGAAGTGGACGTTCGACATCGTCGATGGGCGCTGGCGGGCGATGGGCCGGACCGAACGCGCGCGGCCGGGCTCGACCGTCATGCTCGATGCCGCCGGCGGCTGCTACGACGCCATGGTCGGCTGGACGGGTCGCGCGACAGGGCCGGTCAGCGTCCTCCCGCCGTCCGACGAGCGTCACGAGGCGATCGGGTCCGATCCCGGCAGCCGGGCGCGGGCATGGGTCCCACTCACCGAGCACCTCGCAGCGGCGAGGACAGCGGCCGAGGAGGTCGTCGGCGCTCTGGCGCTCGAGGACGATGCGGCCGCCGATGTCGTCCGCGCCGCGGCCCTGCACGACATCGGCAAAGCGCATCCTGCGTTTCAGTCGATGCTCGTGAGCGCCGCGCCGCTCGACGAGCGCGATGCGCTGCTCGGGGGCTGCTGGGCCAAGAGCGCGTACGCGGGCGGGCGGCACGTGCGCCGGCACTTCCGGCACGAGCTCGCGAGCGCGCTCGCGCTGCGAGGCGTCGGCGCCGACGGAGGCGAGGCCGACCTCGTGCGCTACCTCGTCGCCGCGCATCACGGGCGCGTCCGGATGGCGATCCGGCCGGCCCCCGAGGAGGAGCTTCCTTCCGGTCCGTCGGCCGGCACTAGGTTCGCCCTCGGCGTCGTCGAGGGAGACGTGCTGCCCGCCGTATCGACGCCCATCGGCGATGTCGTTGCCGCGCGGCTCGACCTCCGCGAGATGGAGCTCGGCGGCGACGGCGCGCGCTCGTGGACCGCGATGTCGTGCGCGTTGCGCGACCTGCACGGCCCGTTCATCCTCGCGTACCTCGAAGCGCTCGTCCGGATCGCCGATTGGCGAGCCAGTGGCTGAGCGCCTGCGCGTACCCGGCGCGTCGTCGCGCACGCTGCTCGGCTACCTCGTCGGGCTCGGGCTGCTGCGCGTCGTCGCGCGGCAGGCGGACCCGGAAGCACGCGCGCGCTGGCGCGACGGCGTGCTCGAGCTGCACAGCACGCTGGACGCCGCCGCGCTTGAGGCGTTCCTACTCGAGCGCTGGGAGCCGGCACCTGTCGTGTCGCCGTGGAACGGCAGAAGCGGGTTCTACCGTCGCGCGAACAAGACGGCGTTCGATGCGCTCAACGACATCGCGACGACGCACACGACACGTTTGATGGGATTTCGAACGGCAATCGTGACCGCGCGTGCTGCGCTTGACCACCTTGGCCTGGAGGCCAAGCCTGAACCGAAGGTGGCCAAGCCGGCGCTGTTGCGCGAACTACGCGCGACGCTTTCGGACGCGGCGATCGAGTGGCTCGACGCGGCGATCGTCCTGGTCGGCGACGGCTTCGCATCTCCGCCGCTGCTGGGTTCCGGGGGCAACGACGGCAGCTATGACATTGCCAACAACTACGCGCAGAGCGTCGCCTTCGCGCTGGCGCTGGCTGACGATGAGCGGGCGCGAGGGGAAGCGGCGGATGCACTGAGGGCGGCGCTGTGGCGCAGATCGGGCGCCTTGCGCAAGATGAGCCTCGCGCATCTCACGCGCGATGGGTCGCCGGTCAACTCCCCGTCCGGTGAGTCCGACGCGCTCGGGAACCCGTGGGAGCTGTGCCTCGCGGTCGAGGGAACGCTGCTGCTGGCCGCCGGTGCCGGGCGCCGGCTCGATGACGGCGCGCAGGCGGGCTTGGTCGCCCCGTTCACGCTGCGTCCGACCGGGGTGGGCTACGGCTCCGCGGTCGCCGGTGAGAAGGGCAGGTCCGAGCTGTGGCTGCCGGTGTGGTCGAGCCCGGCCGCGCTCGTCGAGATCGAGTCGATGTTCCGCGAGGCGCGCGCGCAGGTCGGGCGGCGGCCCGCCCAGACGGGTCTCGATGCTGCCCGTGCCAGCGCCGAGCTCGGCGTCGCGCGCGGCATCGGCGCGTTCGAGCGCTTCGTCATCCTCGAGCGAGCCGGCATGTCGAACCTCGCGGTGCCAGCCGGGCGCGTCGAGGTGCGCGAGCGGCCGGCGGCGCGCGTGCTGCAAACGCTCGACCCTTGGCTTGGCCGCGTCGTCGGCTACGGCGCGGGCGACATCCCGCGCTCGCAGCGCCAGGCGATCAGGCGGCTGGAGCGCGGTGCGTTCGCCGTCGCGGAGCATGGGACGCCGGCCGCGGTCCGCGAGCTGCTCGTGGCGCTCGGTCATGTGGAATCGGCGTTCGCCGCGGCCGACGAGCGCGCTCGCCCGGTGGGGCTGAAGCCGATCGCCCCGCTCGCGGCGCCTTGGCTGGCGGCGCTTGACCTCGACCGCGTCGAGGTCCGACTCGCGCTTGCGCTCGCGTCGGTGTTCGACGGTCCCGCTCCCGGCCGCGTCCGCCTCCCGGGACTGCGCGACTACCTGCACGGCACTGGCCTCGACGAGCATGGACGGCGGGTCTACGGCGCGCACACGGGGGGCACCGTTCCGGGCCTCGCACCGGCCGTCGATCGCCTCGCCGCGGCCCACGAGCGCCGCCACCAGGACGCGGCTCGTGCGGAGCGCGCGGATCTCGGCTTCGAGCGCGGGTTGCGCGTTTCGCTCGGGGATCTCACGCGATTGGCGGGCCACACGATCGACGAGGGCGCGCTCGGTCGGCTGATCGACGGCCTTGTCCTGCTGGACTTCGCCGGCGAGCACCATCCGTTCCCCAACTCGCGTGACGACACGGTCGATCCGCTCCTCGCACTGCTGGCCCTCGCATTCCACGATCCTCGTCGCGGGCGCGGCCCGTTGGGCGGCGACGCCGAGCTCTGCCGGCCGCGAGTCGGCTGGGTGTCGAGGCTGCGCGCCGATCGTGTACGCGAGGTCGCGGGCGAGGCGCTCCTGCGCCTGCGACTCGCCGGCATCCCGCCGATCGCCGGGATCGCCGACCTGCAGACCGAGCGCGCCGACGGCCCGCGCCTCGCCGCAGCATTGCTTGCCCTCCCGCGTCGGGCGGATCTCCACCGAGTGATCGACCGCGCGACGCAGTCAACAGCAACCACCGAACGCCAGGAGACCACGACATGATCGACGCCCTGGACCGCGAGACGCGCCTGATCGTCGATGCGCGCTTGCGCCCCGCCATCGGCTCGACGTTCCAGCCGACCGGCTTCGCCAACCTCGGCGCGGCAGAGTTCCAGCGGCCGGGACAGCCGCCGTCGCTGCTCGTCGAATCGGTCCAATCGCTCGCCAACCACTTCGAGGCCGCGGGCTTCGACGCGGCGACGCGCCAGCCGATCGACCTGCTCGCCGACCTGCCGTGGATCGCGGTCCGCGATCGCGAGGGCGTTCACCTCACCTCGTCGCGCGAGGAGCCGCATCGGCTCGCCGCTGCGTATGTCCGCAACGCGGAGATCGACGGGCACGGCGGCCTCGCATGGACGGCTCAACGGCTCGGCCTGAAAATCGCGCGGCCGCTGGACTGGAGGGCGATCTACGCCGCGATCTTCCAGCTCGACCCGCTGTCGCTCATGCACGGCGTGTTCTTCTCCGACAAGGGCTACCACGGCAATCCGAAGGTTCGCCGCGCGCTCTCAGCCGTGATCGAGGCGCATGACGTCGCGCCGGTCGTCTCAGGCGGGCTGAAGCGCGACGACGTGCAGTTCAAGAGCGCGGAGGGCCAGGGCGCCGAAGAGGGCTACGGCTTCGTGCCCTTCGGTCGAACCGAGTACACGGCGCGCGAGATCGTCTTCAGCGCCTCGCTGGATCTGGCGCAGCTGCGCGGCTACGGTCTCGATCCCGCTGCGACGCGCCTGCTCACGCTGCTCGGAGCCTGGGAGCTGCGTGCGCTGCTCGACGGGCCGCTTCGCCTGCGAACCGCGTGCGACCTCGAGCTCGAGGAGATCGTCGTCCGCCGGCCCGGCGGGTTCGAGCTGCCGGCCCGCGCCGACCTCGAGCAGGCGATTGCGAGCGCCGGCGTCGCCTTCGACGAGCCGGGCGCGCGCGTCGCGACCTGGCCGGTGGCGAAGGCCGGGTGAGCTGATGGTCGGGCTCGCTCTGACGTTCGACCTCGGCCGCTATCACGCGACGTCCTGGGGGGCGCACGTCAACGAGGCCACGGTCGAGTGGCCGCCCAGCCCGTGGCGGCTGCTGCGCACGCTGTATTCGGCGAGCCGGACGAGCTGTGAGCTGGCGGACATCCGGCCCGACCTGGACCGGGCGCTGACGCTTCTCGTCCGCGCCGCGCCCCCGCGCTTCGAGCTGCCACCCGTCGGCAATGGCCACACACGCCACTTCGTTCCGCTGTCCGTCTACAGCCCGGCCAAGCCGGACTCCCGCAGCCTTGTCATCGACGCGTTCCACGCGCTCGACCCCGCCGCCGAGCTGCGCGCGTGGTGGGACGTGAGCCTTGATTCCGCGGCCCGCGACGCACTCACGCGGGCCACAGGCGCGGTCGGCTACCTCGGTCGCTCCGAGTCGGTGTGCTCGATGCGCGTGATCGATCCTCCGCATGCCGACCGGCTCGATGCTGTCCCGGCGCGGGATGTCGAAGCGCACCACGGCTGGGAGGGTGCGCGACGGCTCGACCTTCTGTCGGTCTCGGCGGATGCCGAGGAGCCGCTGGCGGTGCTTGCGACGTCCGTCACGGACCTTCGCCGGCGGCGCATGCTCACGCCGCCCGGCACCCGCTGGATCAGCTATGCGGTTCGCGACGCCGCTGTCTCGGCGCCGGACGCGGACGCACCGGCCGCGTCGCTGCCCACCATCGCGCACCTGCGCGTGGTCGGCGCCAGCCGCCCCGCGCTCGCCGACGCGGTCACCGTCGGCCATCTGCTGCGGTCGGCGCTGCAGCGTCGCTTCGACCGCGATCGGACGGGTGTCCGCTCGTCCGTTCTCAGCGGCCATGACGCGAGCGGGCCGCGGCGCGACCAGCATGCCCACGCGCACTACCTCGCGCTTCCCGGCCGCGATGGCCGGCGCGTCGATCACCTTGTCGTGTGGGCGCCGGAAGGCTTGGGGGCGGAGGAGGTCGCTGCGATCGCGGGCCTCCGCGAGCTGCGCATGCGCGACCTTCCCGAGCCGTTTCGTGTGGCGCTGGTCGCCCTGGGGCGCGTCGACGCGCTCGATCTGCCGTGGCTGACGGGTCCGTCGACGGACTGGCGAAGCTTGACTCCGCTGGCGCTGACGCGCCATCCCAAGCGGCGCGGCGGGCGGATCGTCGACTCCCCGACCGACCAGGTGCTGCGCGAGCTCGCGCTGCGAGATCTGCCGGTGCCTGAGCAGATCGACCTCGTGCCCGGGGCGTGGACGCTGTTCGCGAGCACGCGGCCAGGGGTGTCGCGACGTCGCGCGCCCACGCTGATCGGCGTGCGGCTTCGCTTCGGTGAGCCGGTGCGGGGGCCGGTCGCGCTCGGCGGGCTGTCGCATTTCGGCCTCGGGCTGTTCGAGCCCGATCGCTGATGGACGCCACCGGCGGCGACGTTCCCGCACTCGTGCCGGTTCGGATGCTCAACGAGCACGTGTACTGCCCGCGCCTGGCGTATCTCGAATGGGTAGATCAGCGGTTCGTCCACAGCGGCGATACGGCGCGCGGGAGCTTCGTGCATCGACGTGTAGACCGGCCGCGGGGGCAGCCGCCGCCGCCCGCTGGCGGATCCGATCGCCCCGACTCGACGGCTGTCGAGATCGGCTCGGAGCGCCTGGGGATCGTGGCGCGGATCGACATGCTCGAGGCCGACGGTGACGCTGTGGTGCCCGTCGAGTTCAAGACGGGTCAGCCGCGCGCCGGCGACTGCGTGCTGTGGCCGCCCGAGCAGATCCAGCTGTGCGCGCAGGTGCTGCTGCTGCGCGATGCCGGGTACCGCGTCGAGCGCGCCGAGGTCTGGTTCGACGGCACGCGCACCCGCCACGCCGTTGCGATCGACGACGAGCTCGTCGCCACCACGCTTGCGGCTATCGACGAGCTGCGTGCCTCGGCCGCGGCCGACGTTGCGCCGCCGCCGCTGGTCGACTCGCCGAAGTGCCCTCGTTGTTCGCTCGTAGGCCTGTGCTTGCCCGACGAGCTGAACCTGCTGAGCCGGCGCAGCAGCGAGGCGCCACGACGGCTCGTGGCGCCCGACCCGGCCGCTTCGCCTCTGTACGCGATGACTCCCGGTGCGCGGGTTACGAAGCGCGGCGGGCGGGTGGTATTGCTGGAGGATGGTAAGCAGGTGGCGTCGCGGCGCCTGCTGGACGTCTCGCACGTGGCCGTGTTCGGCAACGTCGATGTCGGCAGCGCGCTGCTGCGCGCGTGCTTCGACGCGGGGATCCCGGTGCTGTGGTTCACCCATGGCGGTTGGTTCAGCGGGGTCGCCCAAGGGATGCCGTCGAAGAACGTCGCGGTGCGAATGCGCCAGCACCGCGCCGCCGCGATCGGCGACGTCACGTACGCGCAGGCGTTCGTGAGCGGGAAGATCCACAACCAGCGCACCCTGCTGCGTCGCCACGGTGGCGCGGACGCGAAGCCGGCGGTCGCGCAGCTCCAATCGCTCATGCGCACCGCGCGGTCGACGACGACCCTCGCCTCGCTGCTCGGCGTGGAGGGCACTGCGGCGCGAATCTACTTCGACCGGTTCACCGGCCTGCTGCGCCCGCCGACCCCGCTCGGCCCCGGTCCGACGTTTGCTGGCCGCAATCGGCGGCCGCCGGCGGATCCCGTCAACGCGGTGCTGTCGTTCGTCTACGCGATGCTCGTCAAGGACTGCACGGTGGCGCTGCTCGCGGCGAGCCTCGACCCGTACGTCGGCTTGTATCACCAGCCGCGCTTCGGGCGTCCCGCGCTTGCCCTCGATCTCGCTGAGGAGCTGCGTCCGCTGGTCGGCGATTCCGTTGTGCTGACCGTCATCAACAACGGCGAGCTCGGTCCGGGCGACTTCGTGAGCCGAGCAGGTGGCGTGGCGTTGACGGCCGCCGGCAGGCGGTCCGTCGTCGCCGCGTACGAGCGGCGGATGCGAACCGAGCTTGTGCACCCGCTCTTCGGGTATCGCGCCGGGTACCGGCGTACGCTTGAGATCCAGGCTCGGCTGCTCGCCGCTGTGCTGGTCGGCGACCTGCCGAAGTATCGGCCCTTGACAACTCGGTAAGCGACGATGGCGGCGCGGACGCGATATCTACTGGCTTACGACATCAGCCATCCGCGCCGCCTTCGTCGCGTGCACCAAGTCGCGACGACGTACGGCTACCCCCTGCAGTATTCGCTATTTGTGTGCGATCTCGACGATGTCGAACTGGTTGCGCTCGAGCGCGACCTCGGCGCGGTAATCCACCATCGCGAGGATCGCATCAGCATCTTTGACCTTGGCGCACCGAGCGGGCGCGGCGTCGAGTGTGTCCGCCAGCTCGGACTCCCGCAGCATCTGCCGAAGAAGCCCGAGGCGGAGATTTGGTGAGGGTGGATTCGAGGGGTCCGGTGCTGTGAGAAGTGCCAGGAGCGCTCGCGTGGCCAACTCCCCTGCAAATACCTCGTATCGCCGCAGGCGCAAGAGTCGTCCGCGCCACGTTCTGCGCCTCACCGCCCGCAGCCCTCGCAATGCACTCGAAAGGCGCTGGAGATCAGCGCTATTCTGTGGGAGCCGTCACCGGGGTCATCCGGCCCCGGCTCCGTTGAAGCGGCAATCGGCGACGCCGTGCGAGCGCGCGCGCGGCGGGTCACCGGGGTCATCCGGCCCCGGCTCCGTTGAAGCATGTCAGCTCGCGCGAGCGCGGCGCGTCGGCGCGGTCACCGGGGTCATCCGGCCCCGGCTCCGTTGAAGCGCGCGATCGCGGGCCGCGCGTCGACGCGGCCGTGGTCACCGGGGTCATCCGGCCCCGGCTCCGTTGAAGCTGCGTGACAGCTCGCACAGGACGTCGGCGCTCGACGTCGAGGTCACCGGGGTCATCCGGCCCCGGCTCCGTTGAAGCGCCGCAGCCATCAGGAGGCCGCGCACGGCCGAGTACGCACGGTCACCGGGGTCATCCGGCCCCGGCTCCGTTGAAGCGCGCTTGCACGCCGTCGCGTCTCGAGACCGAGCGTCGGGTCACCGGGGTCATCCGGCCCCGGCTCCGTTGAAGCGCGACCGTACAGGGCCGCCGCGACCGGCGGCCGTCGGTCACCGGGGTCATCCGGCCCCGGCTCCGTTGAAGCGAACGCGAAGGCTAGACGTACGCACGCGCAGCCCGTGAGTCACCGGGGTCATCCGGCCCCGGCTCCGTTGAAGCAGCATGCGGTGGTCGGAGCGGATCGGGCGTCACCGGGGTCATCCGGCCCCGGCTCCGTTGAAGCGAACTCGCCGGGTGCCGACCTCGACGCCCTGCGCCGTGGTCACCGGGGTCATCCGGCCCCGGCTCCGTTGAAGCGTACAGCCGCTCGCGGCGTCGCGCCGAACCGTCGTGTCACCGGGGTCATCCGGCCCCGGCTCCGTTGAAGCCCGAGCATCGTCGCTGACGCCGTCGCAGCTTGTGTCACCGGGGTCATCCGGCCCCGGCTCCGTTGAAGCGTTCCGGCAGTGTTGCGTGACCGTCGCGATCGTCGAGTCACCGGGGTCATCCGGCCCCGGCTCCGTTGAAGCGTCGCTCGATCGGCGTCCGTCCGCACGAGCGCGGTCGACGGGTCACCGGGGTCATCCGGCCCCGGCTCCGTTGAAGCAGTCGGTAAGCCGGACGCGCGGCCGGCGGATCTCGTGGGCGAGCTCGGGTCACCGGGGTCATCCGGCCCCGGCTCCGTTGAAGCGCGCATTACGTCCGCGACTGTCCGTGCCGCGACGCCGTCACCGGGGTCATCCGGCCCCGGCTCGTTGAAGCCGCGTGGCCGCTGCGTCGAAGCGCCGCCGCCCGTCGAGGTCACCGGGGTCATCCGGCCCCGGCTCCGTTGAAGCGTGTCGGCGCCAGTTGCGTCTCGCGCGTAGTGCGGGGTCACCGGGGTCATCCGGCCCCGGCTCCGTTGAAGCGCTGGCTCGTCGTCGACGCCAGCGCCGCCCGTGTGAGGTCACCGGGGTCATCCGGCCCCGGCTCCGTTGAAGCAAGAACATGGCCGCTGGCCGGTAACGCTTCGTACGCGGCGTCACCGGGGTCATCCGGCCCCGGCTCCGTTGAAGCCGAGGAAGCGGTCCGACGTCCGGCGTCGGGATCGTGGGTCACCGGGGTCATCCGGCCCCGGCTCCGTTGAAGCTCGGCGACGCTCGTGAGCAGACTCGCCAGAGCATCGTGACGTCACCGGGGTCATCCGGCCCCGGCTCCGTTGAAGCGACTAGCCAACGGTCGTCCTCCATCGGCTTGCCGCCCATGTCACCGGGGTCATCCGGCCCCGGCTCCGTTGAAGCGTGGCATACCTAGTCGCGACGGGCCGCACGTGAGCCCCTCAGTCACCGGGGTCATCCGGCCCCGGCTCCGTTGAAGCAAGGTCTACCGCCATGCTGCGGTCGCATCCTCCCACGTCACCGGGGTCATCCGGCCCCGGCTCCGTTGAAGCGACCGGGACCAGGAGCGACCCGTCCGCTCGGCGGATCGCCGTCACCGGGGTCATCCGGCCCCGGCTCCGTTGAAGCGCGCCCGGCTGCGGCCTGGATCAGATCGACATCGCCGGCGTCACCGGGGTCATCCGGCCCCGGCTCCGTTGAAGCATCCCCATTGCCGGAACGCCTGACGGCGCCGGCGGGTATCACCGGGGTCATTCGGCCCCGGCTCCGTTGAAGCTTGCGATGCGTTCCGCTGGGCCTCGCGTCATGCCAGAA
>CAVYAX010000003.1:0-74834 GCA_963766525.1 uncultured Actinomycetes bacterium | reverse complement strand
GAACGGTGCGCTGGATGTCGGCGACGATGGCGGTGGTTCCATAGCCGCAACTCACCCCGTCCAGCGCGAGCATCGGGTTGGGCAGGCTCTTGCGGCTCCTGGAACTCGAACGAGAAGTCGGCCGCGGTCAGCACCGGCGCGATGCGCTCCATGCGCGCCAGCGCCTTCACGCGGCTCTGCGCCTGCTTGGCCTTGCTGGCCTTGGCCTTGAAGCGGTCGATGAAGCGCTGCAGCTGCGCCACGCGCTCCTGCTGGCGCGCGTGGGCCGCGGCCTGCTGCGCCATGCGCTCGGCGCGCATCTCCTCGAAGGTCGAGTAGTTGCCGCCGTAGCGCGTCAGCGTGCCTTCGTCGAGGTGGACCGTGACGCTGGTGATGGCGTCGAGGAACTCGCGGTCGTGGCTGATCATCACGATCGTGCCCTCGAAGCGCTGCAGCCAGGCCTCGAGCCACACGAGCGCGTCCAGGTCCAAGTGGTTGGTCGGCTCGTCGAGCAGCAGCAGGTCGGCCGGGCACATCAGCGCGCGCGCCAGCTTGCAGGCGCATGCGCCAGCCGCCGGAGAAGCTGTTGACCGGCGCGTCGACCTGGTCGTGCTTGAAGCCCAGGCCCATCAGCAGGGCCTGCGCGCGCGCGCGCGCGTCGAAGCCGCCGGCCTCGCCGAGCGCCATGTGCGCGTGCGCCATCGCCTCGCCGTCGTCGGCGGCCTCGGCCGCGGCGAGCTCGCGCTTGGCTTCCATCAGCGGGATGTCGCCTTCGAGCACGAAGTCGGTGGCCGAATCGTCGGTCTCGGGCATGTGCTGCGCGACCTCGCCCAGGCGCCAGCGCGCGGGGATCTCGAAGTCGCCCTGGTCGGCCTGCAGCCGGCCGGCCAGCAGCGCGAACAGGCTGGACTTGCCCGCGCCGTTGCGCGCCGACCAGGCCCACCTTCTCGCCGGGATTCACGTGACGTTGACGCCATCGAGCACGATCTTGGTGCCGCGGCGCAGTTGCAGGTTGCGGAGCGTGATCATTGGATTTGCGGGCGCGAAGCCGCGTCTGCGAGCATCGGCGCGGCGTGGCGACGAGTAGCACGGCGTCGTCATGCAATTGCGTGGGCAGCCAGACCACCTCGAGCGCCGGGAACGCGGCCTCGAAGAAGCGCGCTTCGTTGCCGATCTCGAGCACCAGCACGGCGTCGTCGGTCATGTGCGCGGCGCGCGCCGGCCAGCAGCGTGCGGATGAAGTCCATGCCGTCGGCGCCGCCGGCCAGCGCCAGCTCGGGCTCGGCGCGGAACTCGGCCGGCAGCGCGGCCATCGACGCGCTGTTGACGTACGGCGGGTTGCACAGGATCAGGTCGTAGCGGCGGCCGTGCGGCACGCGGCCAGGCCGTCGCCCTGGAGCAGCGTGATGCGCTCGGCCAGGTCGTGGCGCTCGACGTTGATCGCGGCGACGGCGAGCGCGTCGGCCGGACAGGTCGGCGCGCATCGACACGCCACCTCGGGCCAGGCCATCGCCGCGAGCACGGCCAGGCTGCCGTTGCCGGTGCACAGGTCGAGCACGCGGCCGTGGCTCGCGGCAGCCAGGCGTCGATCAGGCCTTCGGCCAGCACCTCGGCGATCAGCGAGCGCGGCACGATCACGCGCTCGTCGACGGTGAACGGCACGCCCTGCAGCCAGGCCTCGCCGGTGAGGTAGGCGGCGGGCTTGCGCGTGGCGATGCGCTCGCCGACCAGGCGTCGAGCGCGGCGCTCTCGGCCTGCGTCGAGCTCGCGCTCGGCCACGCCGTCCAGGTCGTCCAGCGGCAGGCCCAGCTTCCACAGCACCAGCCACGCGGCCTCGTCGAACGCGTTGGTGGTGCCGTGCCCAAACGAAACGCCCGCCTCGTCGAGGCGGGCGCTTGCCCGGTGCAGATAGTCGATGCAAGCGTCCTGATCGGCAGGTCGGCTCGACGCGCAGGAGATGTTCTCCATCGTGCGGCGGTAGATGTTCTTCAGGCGCGGCGACGTCGCGCCGACCGCCACGTGTTCGTCGATCTTGTGGATGCTGTGCGTTGACCGGCGCCGAACTCGACCACCTGCGGGCAGATGCGCGGAGATGAAGCGGCCGTCGGACGTGCCGCCGGTGGTCGACAGCTCGGCCTGCACGCCGCACCTCGTCGCGCGATCGCGCCTGCGACCAGCGCCGGCTGAGCGTGCCCGGGCGCGTGAGGAAGGGCGAGCCGCCGAGCGTCCAGACGAGCGCGTGCTCGACGCCGTGGCGGCTGCAGGATCGTCGTCCACGCGCGGCTTCAGCTGCTCGGGCGTCGACTCGGTGGAGAAGCGGAAGTTGAAGTCGATCACCGCCTCGCCCGGGATGACGTTGGTGGCGCCGGTGCCCGCGTGGATGTTCGAGATCTGGAAGCTGGTGGGCGGGAAGTGGTCGTTGCCGCGCGTCCCACTGCGTGGCCGCCAGTTCGGCGAGCGCCGGCGCGGCCACGTGGATCGGGTTGCGCGCCAGGTGCGGGTAGGCCACGTGGCCCTGCACGCCGATACCGTCAGCCTGCGCCGACAGCCTGCCGCGGCGGCCGTTCTTGATCGTGTCGCCGAGCGCTCGACGCAGGTCGGCTCGCCGACGATGCAGCAGTCGAGCTTCTCGCCGCGCGCCTGCAGCGCTGTCGACGACGCGCACCGTGCCGTCGACGGCCGGGCCTTCCTCGTCGCTGGTGAGCAGGAAGCGCGATGCGGCCGGCGTGCGCGGGATGCGCGGCGACGAACTCCTCGGCGGCCACCACCATCGCCGCCAGCGAGGTCTTCATGTCGGCGGCGCCGCGGCCGTACAGCTGGCCGTCGCGGTACGTCGGCACGAACGGCGCGCTGTCCACTGGTCGAGCGGGCCGGTGGGCACGACATCGGTGTGGCCGGCGAACACGAGCGTCGGCCCCGGGCGCGCGCCGCGTGCGCACGGCCCACAGGTTGTTGACGCGGCAGCGTCGGGGCCGAACGGCGGTGCTCGCAGGCGAAGCCCACGCCTCCAGCCGCTGCGCGATCAACGCCTGGCAACCGGCGTCGTCCGGCGTGACCGACGGGCCGGGCGATCAGTTGTTCGAGCCAGTGAAGGGCGTGGCGTTCACACCGGCCGATTGTGCCGGCGTTGCAGACGCTGGCGACCGACGCTGGCCGGCAGCGTCGGCCTCTTCCGGGCGCACGTCGAGCGTGATCTCGGTGAACGACGGCGGCGTCGGATCCTCGACCTTGGTGCGGCTGCACGCGCGAGACCGGCGCCATGTCGTTCTGCAGGCGCCACAGCAGGTTGGTGGGCGAATCGGCGCCCGGCAGGCCTTCCTCCTGCGTGACCAGGCCCAGGCCGATCAGGCGCGCGATGTCGGCCTCGAAGATCTGCGAGCCTTCGGCCAGCGACTTGTCCATCGCTTCGCTGACGCCCTGACATGTCGCCCTTCTCGATCAGCTCGGCGATGAAGCGGCTGTTCAGCAGCACCTCGACGGCCGGGCACGCGGCCGCCGGCGCGTCGAGCGCATCAGGCGCTGCGAGACGATGGCCTTGCAGCGCCGCGGCCAGGTCGACCAGCAGCGCGGGACGCGCCTCCGGCGTGTAGAACGACAGGATACGGCCCAGCGCGTGGGAGCTGTTGTTGGCGTGCAGCGTGGCCAGCACCAGGTGGCCCGACAGCGCGTACGAGATGGCCATCGTCATCGTCTCGCGGTCGCGGATCTCGCCGATCAGGATGCAGTCGGGCGCCTGGCGCAGCGCGTTCTTCAGCGCGATCTGCAGCGATGCGGTGTCGCGGCCGACCTCGCGCTGGTTGATGATCGAGCTCTTGTTGGAGAACAGGAATTCGATCGGCTCCTCGATGGTGAGGATGTGGCCCGACAGCTGCGTGTTGCGCCACTCGATCATCGACGCCAGCGTCGTGCTCTTGCCGTTGCCGGTGGCGCCCACCATCAGCACCAGGCCGCGCGTCTCGAGCACCAGCGACGCCAGCACCGGCGGCAGGTTGAGCGTGTCCATCGACGGGATCTTGTGCGGGATGCAGCGGATCACCGCCGCGATCGAGCGCGCGCTGCTTGAACGCCGACAGGCGGAAGCTGCCGACCGCGCGGATGCCGATGCCGAGGTTCAGCTCGCCGGTCTGGTCGAGCTCCTCCAGCTGCACCGGCGTCAGCAGCTCGGCCAGCAGCGCGCGCGGCTGGCCGGGCGTCAGGATCTGGTCGGACACCGGCACGACTGGCCGTTGATCTTGAGCTGGATCGGCGAGTTGGCCGTCAGGTAGACATCCGATGCGCCCTTGTCGGCCATCAGATGCAGCACGCGTTCCATGTTTCCGCCGTCCATCGAGCGTCTCCTGCTGGCGCCTGGTCAGGCGCGTGGTTCGATTCGTTGCCGCGGATTGCGGCTCCCAATTGCTTCTATCGGCTGCGGCGGCCGCGTCAAGCGCGCAGCAGCTCGTTGATGCTGGTCTTGGCGCGCGTCTCGGCGCGTCGACCCGCTTGACGATCACCGCGCAGTACAGGCTGTGCGATGCCGTCGGCCGACGGCAGGGTGCCGCTGACCACCACCGAGCCCGCCGGCACGCGGCCGTAGGTGACCTCGCCGCGTGGCGCGGTCGTAGATCTTGGTGCTCTGGCCGATGTAGACGCCCATCGAGATGACCGAGTTCTCCTCGACGATCACGCCCTCGACGATCTCGGAGCGCGCGCCGATGAAGCAGTTGTCCTCGATGATGGTCGGGTTGGCCTGCAGCGGCTCGAGCACGCCGCCGATGCCCACGCCGCCCGACAGGTGCACGTTCTTGCCGATCTGCGCGCACGAGCCGACGGTGGCCCAGGTGTCGACCATCGTGCCTTCGTCGACGTAGGCGCCGATGTTGACGTACGACGGCATCAGCACCACGTTGCGGCCGATGAAGCTGCCGTGGCGGGCGACCGCCGGCGGCACGACGCGCACGCCGGTGGCGCGAAGCTGCGGCCTCGTCGAGGTTGGCGAACTTGGTCGGCACCTTGTCGAAGAACTGCAGGCCGCCGGCGCGCATCGGCTGGTTGTCGTTCAGGCGGAACGACAGCAGCACGGCCTTCTTGATCCACTGGTGCACCGTCCACTGGCCGACGCCTGCGCGCTCGGCGACGCGCAGCTGGCCGGCGTTCAGCTCGTCGATGACCGACGTCGACGGCGGCGCGCACGTCGGCCGGCGCGTTGGTCGGGCGAGAACTTGGCGCGGTCTTCCCACGCGGCGTCGATGATGGATTGCAGGCTGCGATGGTCATTGGATGTCTCTGGATGTAGGCGACGATGCGTTCGGCGGCCTCGACGCATTCGGCCGTCTCGGCCACCAGCGCGATGCGGATGCGGCCGGCGCCGGGATTGATGCCGCGGGACGCGCGGGCGAGCAGGCTGCCGGGCAATACCGTCACATTGTATTGAGCCAGCAGGCCCGCGGGCGAACGCGACGTCGTCGCCGCCGTGCAAATGCGCACGGAACGCCGGCCCAGAGGTAGAAGCCGGCGTCCGGCAGGCGCACGTCGAGCACGCCGGCGCAGCATCGGCGTGACCTGCGCGAACTTGCGGCGGTACTGCGCGCGGTTGTCCACGCACGTGCGCCTCGTCGCGCCACGCGGCGATCGCTGGCGGCCTGCACCACCGGGCTCATCGCGCTGCCGTGATAGGTGCGGTAGAGCAGGAAGCGCTTGACGAGCGCCGCGTCGCCGGCGACGAAGCCCGAGCGCAGGCCCGGCACGTTCGAGCGCTTGGACAGCGACGGTGAACACGACGCAGGTTGCGAAAGTCGCTGCGGCCGAGCGGCTGCGCGGCGTCCAGCGCGCCCAGCGGCGGGCCCTCGGTCGCCGAAGTAGATCTCGGAGTAGCACTCGTCGCAGGCGATGACGAAGCCGTGGCGGTCGCTCAGCTCGAACAGCGTGCGCCACTCGTCCAGCGGCATCACCGCGCCGGTCGGGTTGCCCGGCGAGCAGACGTACATCAGCTGCGTGCGCGCCCAGGTGGCGTCGTCGATCGGCGCCCAGTCGGCCGCGAAGTTGCGCGCCGGGTCGCTGTTGGCGAACGCCGTCTCGGCGCCCGCCAGCAGCGCCGCGCCCTCGTAGATCTGGTAGAACGGATTCGGGCACAGGACGATCGGCGCCTGCGCGCCCGGGCGCCGCGCCAGGTCGGATCGACCACCGTCTGCGCGAACGCGAACAGCGCCTCGCGCGAGCCGTTGACCGGCAGCACCTGCGTCGCCGGATCGAGCGCGACGCCGTAGCGCGCGCCGCACCCAGTCGGCCATCGCCTCGCGCAGGCCGGCGTCGCCGCAGCGTGGCCGGGTACGATGGCCAGGCCGGCCAGGTGGCCGGCGATCGCGTCCTTGATCAGCTGCCGGCGTCGGATGCCGCGGCTCGCCGATGCCCAGGCTGATCGGGCGGTGGGCGGCGACGGGCGTGATGTCGGCCGTCAACTGGCGCAGCTTCTCGAAAGGGTAAGGATGCAGCGCGCCAGCCGAGGATTCATGCGGCCGATGATAGGTCTTGGGCGACACTGGCGAGCATGCAAGCATCGCCCCGCCAGCCTTGAACGCTGCCTTGAAAGGGCTGCTGAACGCAGCCCTCGCCGCGGGCGTGGTGTACGCGCTGCTGCTCGCGCTCATCTGGTGGCTGCAGGAGCGGCTGATCTTCCTGCCGAGCGTGTTGCCCGCGCAGCACCGTTTCGCCTTCGGTGCCGACGTGCACGAAGACTGGATCGACGTCCCCGGCGCGCGGCTGCACGCCCTGCACTTGCGCAACCGCGAGGCGCGCGGTGTCGTCTTCTTCCTGCACGGCAACGCCGGCAACCTTGAGGGCTGGTTCTCCAATGCCGACTTCTACCGCCGCCTGAACTTCGATCTTTACATGCTCGACTACCGCGGCTACGGCAAGAGCGGCGGGCGCGTCGCGAGCCAGGCGCAGCTCGAAGCCGACGTGCGCGCCGCGTGGGCTCGCGTCGCGCCGCAGCTACGCGGGTCAGCAGCGCGTCATCGCGGGCCGCTCGCTCGGCACGGCGCTGGCTGCCGGGCTAGCCGCGGAGCTGCAACCCGAGCTGACGCTGCTGATCAGCCCCTACGAAAGCATGGCGGCGATGGCACGCGACCACTATCGCTGGGTGCCGGCGGCGCTGCTGCGCTACCCGCTGAGAACCGACGAATCGTTGGCGCGGATCAAGTCGCCCGTGCTGCTGGTGCATGGCGAGCGCGACGACATCATCGGCCCGGCGCACAGTGAACGCCTGCTGCATTCGGCGCCGCACGCCGAACGCGTGCTCGTGCCGGGCGCCGGGCACAACGACCTGCAGCAGGTGCCGGCGTATCTCGACGCGATCGCCGCGCGGCTCAAGCGGCTATAGCGCGCCGCGGCAACCGGCCGCGCCGCAGCGGCAGGCGAGCTTGCCGTCGTGATGCGTTTCGCCGTAATCGACCGTCAGCTCCTCGCCGACATCGATGATCCGCAGCGCGAAGAACTCGACGCGGCCGTTGGCGATGCTCAGGCGCGCGTTCGGTTCGCAACTGTGGTTGGTGAAGCGCATCGGGTCGGCAGACTTCGAGAAGTCGATGGCGCGACGCCGGCTCAACTCGACGATCATGATGCGTTCGTGGCGCGTGGCGCGGATGCGCGCCTCCTCCACGCTGATCGATTCGCCGCGGATCTCCCCGATCTTGGTCGCCGCCGGAATGCCCTCGGCAGCGAATACGCCGTGGCCGTCGATCGCGCCCCCGCGCTGCGCGGTGTGGATTCCCGGCAGTCTTCCCCACAGCGTGAGCGCCGCCGGAAATGTCGAGGTCTATGTCCTGTTGGTCGAACCGGATGCGGCCCCGGCGCTGCCCGGACAATGCTGCACGCTGTCGATCTCGCCGTTGCTGGAGCGTCTGCTGCTGTACGTCACCCGGATGCCGGTCCTGTACGATGTCGATGGCGCCGACGGCCGGATCGCCACGGTGCTGCTCGACCAACTTTCTGTAGCGCCCGTCGAGAAGCTGAACTTCCCGATGCCGGTCGACGCCAAGCTCCGCAAGATCGCTGCCGCGATGATGGCCGATCCCTCCGATCGCGTCACGCTAGATGACTGGGGCCGGCGCATGGCCGTCGCCCCACGAACCCTGACTCGTGCCCTGAAACGCGAAACCGGCATGAGCTTCGGCCGCTGGCGCCAGCAGCTCCACATCCTGATCGCGCTGCAGCGTCTCGATCAAGGGGCATCGGTCCACAGCGTGGCGCTCGATCTCGGCTATGAGGGCGCGAGCGCCTTCGTCACCATGTTCCGCAAGGCCCTGGGCAAGCCGCCCGCCCGCTATCTAGCGGAACGCCGCATCCCCGGCTAATCTCATGGGATCTGCTAGTCCCCCATCAGCATGCTGACCATGCGGTTGGCCGTGTCGCCGCTGGCGATCATCTCGTAGAACTTCGTGCCCTCGGCGGCGGCTTCGGCGCTGCGCGGGAACATGGCCTGCTCGTAGGCGGTTAGGGCGACTTCGACGTCGCCAGGGTGCGCGGCAATCGCCTTGCCGAGTTCGGCCCCATCAAGCATGGCCAGGTTGGCGCCTTCGCCGTTTGGAGCGGTAAGATGGGCGGCGTCGCCCAGCAGGGTCACCCCGGCATCCGATCCCACCGGTGCGCATCCGGCAGGGCATAGAAGGGGCGAAAGACCGGCGCGGTGTCGCCGTAGATCCGCCGGGGCGACATCGCCACGACCTTGTATGCCGCGACGAAGGACACGACGGACTACAAGTTCAACGATTCCATCGCGGCGCCGGAGGAGCACGCCGACGGCGTAGACGTGACGTTCGTTAACGGAGACACCGTGACCTACGACATCGTCATCGGAGCGGACGGCCTGCATTCGAACATCCGATCGCTCGTCTTCGGCCGCGAGTCCCAGTTCGAGCGATACATCGGTTTCTGCTTCGCCGGCTTCACGATGCCAAACACATTCGGCCTCGATCGCGGCGCGCTCGCCTATACGCTTCCGGGAAAGAACGCGGTCATCTATGCGACCAACGATGGCGGCCCGGTTTACGCATTCCTCGTCTTCAAATATCCGACCTCGCCGTTTCGCAAGAGCCTCACCGACGCGGACAAGCGCGATCTGACCGCCCGCATGTTCGAAGGGGTCGACGGGTGGATCGTGCCGCAGATGGTGGAAGCGATGCGAAAGGCCGACGACCTATTCTTCGACTCGGTTAGCCAGATCTACATGCCGGCCTGGTCGAAGGGGCGCGTGGTGCTTGCCGGGGATGCGGCGCATGCCACCTCCTTCATGTCGGGCCAAGGATCGAGCATGGCGCTGGCCGGCGCATATGTCCTGGCCGGCGAGATCGCGACCAAAGCCGACTACAGCTCTGCCTTTGAAGCCTATGAGAAGCTGGTGCGGCCCTTTGTCGAGATGAACCAGGCTCTGGTCGATGAAGGCAAGCGCATCATGATCCCGGACAGCCAAGCGGAGATCGACGCCCGCAACGAGATGTTGCGGACGATGGCGGCCGAAGCGGGAGGCAAGGTCGCTCGAAAGGACGGTTCCCGTGAGATCCACGGCGCGCTGACCTTGCCCGACTATGGCTGATCGCGGCCCCGCCACGCTACTGACCAGAAATCGCAATTTATTGTCCAGTTTGCGGAATGCGGTCAGGCGGGCGATTTCGTATCCTGGCTCCGACGCTGACACCTTGGCGCGCGCATTCCCAACGGAGACGGAAACGTGGATTCACTCAGCAGCGGCCCGGTCGCGGACGTTCTCCAACGCCTGCATCAGGAAGCGGAAGCGGCCGACGCGCCGCTGATGCAGACCCTCATGAGCGAGGCGACCAGTCAAGAACAGGCGATCACTCAGTTCATCGACGCCGAGACCAAGGATATGAAAGGCGTCTATCACGGATTCGCGGGCAATTTCCTCAGCGTCTCTCCGCAGTTCGGCCGCTTCCTCTACATGTGCGCCCGTAGCTGCAAGGCCAAGCGCATCGTCGAGTTCGGCTCCTCGATGGGAGTTTCAGCGATCTATTTGGCGACAGCGCTACGCGACATGGGCGGAGGCCGCCTGATCGGGACCGAGCTCGAACCGGGCAAGGCCGAGCGGGCGCGGGCAACGTCGCCGCCGCCGGACTGACCGACCTGGTCGAGTTTCGGGTCGGCGATGCGCGGGAAACTCTCAAGGCCGGTGTCGGCGGCGACATCGACATGGTGATGCTCGACGGCGCCTTCATTCTCTATCTTCCCATCCTCAAGCTGCTGGAGCCCCACCTGAAGCCCGGCGCGCTGATCATCGGCGAGAACGCGTTCGAGCAAGCCTCGGGCTATATCGACTACGTGCGCGATCCGCAGAACGGTTATCTCTCGCTGCCGCTGCCGTTCGATCCGGGGCGCGGCAACGAATTCACGGTGAAGACCAAGTGACCCGCGTGGTAGAGCCGCCTGCGCCGGGTCGAATGACGCGGACGTTGCTGCGATGGCTGATGCGCCCTGCGCGCGTTGCCGCGGTCGAGACGCTCTCGCCGCATTTTCGACTGGTCGACCTGGAAGGCGAAGCGCTCAGAAGCGTCGCCTGGACGGTTGGCCAGAAGGTCCAGGTCGCGATGGGCTCGGGCCTTAGCGCGCGGACCTACACGCCGATGTCGTGGGACGCCGGCAGCGGCAGGACACGATTGCTCACCTTCGCGCACGGCGACGGTCCCGGCAGCCGATGGGCAAGCGGCCTGCGCGAAGGCGACACCTGCCAGTTCTTCGGCCCGCGCCGCTCGATCGATCTATCCGGTCTTTCGGCCTTGAATTGCCGGTGGTCCTGTTCGGCGATGAAACCTCGTTCGGCCTGGCGGCGGCGCTCCGCGAGTGCCCGCAGGGTGCCGGTGCATCCACGTGTTCGAGGTCGTCGGATGTCGCGGAGTCGCGGCAGGTAGCGGAAGCGATCGGCCTCGGCCACGCGACGTTGATCGCGCGCATCCACCGATGACGCCATCTCGCCGCGGCCGAAGCCGAGGTGTTGCGCCTTGCCGCAAGCGGCGCGCATTTCGTTCTGACAGGCAAGGCAGCGTCGATCCAGCGCGTAAGCCGGGCCCTGAAAGCAATCGGCGTCGTATCATCGCGGCTGAAGACCAAGGCCTACTGGGCACAGGGCAAGATCGGGTTGGATTAGGGCGGCGCTCAACGAGCTAAAAAATGAAGCGCGAGGCGAGCGAGATAGCGGCGAAGGTCAGGCGCCGAAGAACAGCACCTCGTTGCGGCGCGCGGCGCTCTCGGCCCGCTCGACTTGCATTTGCAGCACGCCCAGCTCGGCGAGCTTGCGGTCGATTGGCTCAAAAGATTTGTAGCGCAACCCAAGGAAAGTGGTCTTCTCGCCCTCGATGGTGTCGAGGCGCGTTTTGATATCCTTGCAGCAGCGCTGCAGCTCGGTGATCTTGTAGTCGCGCGAGTTCTTGAGGGTTTCGTCGAACGACTGGAAGCGCCGGTTGCGGTCGGCTTCCTCGGCCATCTCGGCGACGGTCGCCCGCGATTTCTCGAGCTCGCGCTCAAGCCGCGCGATGGTCCCATTGATGCGGTCGAACTGCACAGCCGCCTCGGCGACGAACCCGTCCCGGCCGACCCACTTGCCGTTGGCACCCGATGGGGAAACCGTTACTACCCTGTCGCTCTGCAACACAATACAACCCCCTGCTGACTCGCCCGATCCGCCATCGGAATGTTTCGATGATCATGCACAGAGCGGTTTAACGCGACGTATCTAATTGACGGTTCTGACGTAAGAAATCGTTCGCATTGACACCATTTTACGCCCGCGCGACAAGGCGGGCCCTTAGCCGCAAAAAGACAAAACCGGGGAGCCCGATGTCCAGAACGTGAACACCTCCGAGTTGCAGAGCGCGATCGAGGCGGTGTGGGAGGAGCGGCAGGGCATCTCGGCCGGCACCACCGGCGACGTGCGCGACGCGGTCGAGACGGCGCTTGACCTGCTCGACAAGGGCGAGGTGCGCGTGGCCGAGAAGGTCGACGGCGGCTGGACGGTCAATCAATGGCTGAAGAAGGCCGTCCTGCTGTCGTTCCGCCTGAACGACATGACGCCGATCTCGGGCGCGCCGGGCGGCGCCACCTGGTGGGACAAGGTGCCCTCCAAGTTCGCCGGCATGGGACGAGGACGCTTCCGCGCGGCCGGCTTCCGCGCCGTGCCGGGCTGCGTCGTGCGCCGCTCGGCCTACATCGCGCCGGGCGTCGTGCTGATGCCGTCCTTCGTCAACCTCGGCGCCTATGTCGACGAGCGGCACCATGGTCGACACCTGGGCCACGGTCGGCTCCTGCGCGCAGATCGGCAAGAACTGCCACATCTCGGGCGGCGCCGGCATCGGCGGCGTGCTCGAGCCGCTGCAGGCCGGCCCCGTCATCATCGAGGACAACTGCTTCATCGGCGCGCGCGCCGAGGTGGCCGAAGGCGTGATCGTCGGCGAGGGCTCGGTGCTGTCGATGGGCGTCTATCTCGGCGCCTCGACCAAGATCGTCGACCGCGCGACGGGCGAGAAGTTCTTCGGCAGGGTGCCGCCCTATTCGGTCGTGGTGTCGGGCATCGATGCCGGGCAAGCCGCTGCCCGACGGCTAGCCCGGGCCCGAGCCTCTACTGCGCCGTGATCGTCAAGCGCGTCGACGCGCAGACGCGCTCCAAGACCTCGATCAACGAGCTGCTGCGCGACTGAGCGACCAGTGTGATGATCGAGAAATTCGCCACCTCAGCTGGTAGGTATCGAGCGAATTTCTCGATCTGAAATCACACTAGCAAGTCCATGTTTCTAGTGTCCCTTATCATTCCGAAGTTCGCTCCCGATCCCAGCCGCGAGCTCCGGCGAACTTCGGAATCGGGATTGAACTCGAGCGAGCTCAGCGTCGCGAAGATCGCGAAGACCGCCGACCATCACGACCGCCGCGCTCGTGACGACGCCCGCCGTCTGCTTGATGCCGTGGGCGACGGCGCTGGTCGGTCGCTCATCCCGCCGCTGACCGCCTCGCGGATCCGGCTGAGGATGAACACGTGGTAGTCCATCGACAGGCCGAACAGGATCACGAAGAGAAACAGCGGCAGCCACGACGTGATCCCGCCGATCGACTGGAAGCCCAGCAGCGACTCGCCGTGCCCGTCCTGGAAGACGAGCGTCAGGACGCCGTAGGCCGCGCCGACCGACAGGAGGTTCAGGACGATCGCCTTGATCGGGATGACGAGCGAGCGGAACGTCACGAGCAGCAGCAGGAACGTCAGGCCGAGCACGAACCCGAACACGAGCGGCAGGTGCGACTTCATCGTGTCGTTGAAGTCCTTCGAGCCGGCGGTCATGCCGGTGACGTAGCGCCTGCGAGCCGGGAAGCTGACCGAGCGTTGCCGGGATGACGTCGCCGCGCAGGCGCGCCAGGGCGGCCTCCGAGACGCCGTCGGTGCCGTCGCCCGCCAGCGGGACCTCGACGATCGCGACCGTCTTGTCGGGGCTGTTCGTGACCGTGATCGGCTGGCCGAGGCCCTGCGTCGTCTTCGCCTCGCGCTTGAGCGCGCCGATCGCGTCCGTGACGGCCGGCGCCGTGACGTCCTTCGCCTCGAGCGCGATGACGGCCGGCTCGGCGCCGCCGGGGAAGGCGGCCTGGAGGCGGTCGTAGGTCTGCACGATCGGCAGGCTGCGCGGCAGGCCGGCGGCGCCGGGGTTGATCGTGTGCATGTTCCAGCGCGGGGATCGCCAGCGCGACGAGCAGCCCGCCCGACAGCACGATCGACAGCACCGGGCGCTTGAGGACGCGGTCGATGACCGCACCCCAGACGCGCGACTCGCCCTTCGTGCGATGACGCAGCTTGGCGACGTACGGCACGCGCCCCTTCTCCGTCCAGCCCTTCTGGCCAAGGAACGAGAGCATCGCGGGCAGGACCGTCAATGAGCCGACGATCGCGACGGCGACCACGAGGATCGTCCCGACGGCGAAGGACTCGAACACCGCGTTGCCGGCGAGGAACATGCCGCCCATGGCGACCATGACGGTGATGCCGGAGATCAGCACGGCGCGGCCCGAGGTCGCGGCCGCGGCGTTCAGCGCCGCATCAGGCGCTCGGCCTGCATCGCGCTCCTCCATCTCGCGGCGTAGATAGAACATGCAGTAGTCGACGCCGACGGCGAGGCCGATGAGCAGCACGACCGACGAGATCGACTCGTCGACGGGCATGACCGGCTGATCGGGCCGAGCAGGCCGAGCGTGCCCATGACCGCCGTCATCGCGAGCAGCAGCGGCAGGCCCGCGGCGACGAGCGCCCCGAACGCGATCAGCAGGATGACCAGCGTGATCGGCAGCGACAGGGTCTCGGCGCGCTTGAAGTCGTCCTCGAAGGCCTTCGAGAGGGCCTTGTCGGCGCTGCCGCCGCCGAACTGCTCGATGCGCAGGTCGGGATGGGCCTTCTGTGCCGCGGCGGTGGCGCGAGCGACGGGTCGATGCGATCCGCGATTTGCTCGTCGTCGCCGGGGACCTTGAACGTCACGACCGCCGAGCGCCCGTCCGGGGAGATCTGGCCTTCGTTGCCCTTGGCCAGCGGCGACTCCACATCGGTGACGTGGCGCGTGGACCTCAGCCTTTGCGCGACATCGGCGACGGCCGCGGCGAACAGAGGATCGGAGGACTTCATCGAGCCCTTGCCCTGGACGAGGACCTGCTCGGTTGCATCGTCGGGGAAGTTCGCTCCCTCGATCGCGCGCTCCGCGAGGGCCGACTGGCCGTTGGACGTGTCGGCGTCGCTCAGCGTGCGCTGGCCGACGGCGCCGCCGGCGACGGTCGCGAGGACGACGAAGAGGATCCATCCAAGGATCGCTTTCTTGCGGTGCTGGGCGCTCCAGCGACCCATGCGTGCGGCGAGGTTTCGTTGCATCGTGGGGCTCCTTCGGGCGGGGCGGTTCCTGGGGATGCGATGCAGACTGACGGCCGCGGAGATAAATTTTCGATGCGGGAGCCCGGCGTCTGGGGGGTGTGGATAACCCCACTCGGGCAGGGGCGTCAGCGGGTCGTTTGCAGGCGCCGGCCCGGCCTTCCGGTAGATCGCGGTAGGGACCGCCGTTGCCGGCGGCCCCCCGCGCAGATCCCAGCGTGCGCTGCTAACGCACTGGGCTCCTCCCTTGGGTGTGGGCGTCGAAGCGCACGTGAGGCCAGGGATGCATTGGACGGGCGCGCGGTAGCGATCGATTCGCGATGCGCGTCATGCGTTCCCAGTTCAGGCGCTTGCGCTGGCTGCGTCGCCGTAGCGACCGGTACCAGTGCCAGATTGCCCGAGCGCGGAACGCTGCGATCGCGTCGGTGTTGCCGGGCACGGCGTAGTAAGCGAGGTGCCCTCGCACACGCTTGCCAGCCACTTGCCCTGCTCGGGGATCGGCAGATGCCGACATCGGCGCAGTTCTTCCTTGACCTCGCGCAGCTTGGCCTGCATCCGCTTCGCGATCGTGACGCGCTTGAGCATGAACCGCCCGATCCCGTTCTTCGCGCACGCGTGCGTGAAGCCTAGGAAATCGAACGTCCCCGGCGGCAGACCACGAGCCTGACGTCGCTGGGCGGCGTACCGCCCGAACTCGATGAGGCGCGTCTTCTCCGGCGCCAGCTCCAGGCAGAACTTCGCGATTCTGTCGCGAAGGTCGGCGAGGAACTGCTGCGCGTCGCGTTCGTGCTCGAAGCCCACGATGTAGTCGTCTGCGAAACGCACGATGACCACGTCGCCGTGCGCGTGCTGGCGTCTCCACCGATCGGCCCACAGGTCGAAGACGTAATGGAGGTAGACGTTCGCGAGCAGCGGCGAAGCCGATGCCCCTTGCGGCGTTCCTTCATCGGTCTGCGACCAGATCCCGTTCTCGACCACTCCTGCAGTCACCCACTTGCGGATGAGGCGCAGCATGCGCCTGTCCGCGACCCGGTGCTCGAGGAACCTCTCCAGCCAGCGATGATCCAAGCTGGTGAAGAAGTCGCGGATGTCCGCGTCGAGTACCCAGTTCACCTTCTTCTTGTCGATCCCCGCCGCGAGCGCATCCAACGCATCATGCGGGCTGCGCCCAGGCCGGAACCCGTAGGAGAAGCCGCGGAAGTCCGTCTCGTAGATGCTGTTGAGCACCTCCACGACGGCACGTTGAAGAACTTTGTCCTCCAACGCGGCGATACCGAGCGGCCGAAGCCGCCCGTCCCGCTTGGGGATGTATGCCCTCCGCGACGGCTTCGCCCTGTAGCCCCCGCGATGGACCCTGGCGTGCAGGTCTTGGAGATTTGCCTCCAGGTCCTGTCCGTAGGCCGCCCACGTAACGCCGTCCACCCCCGGCGCGGCCTTCGGGCGCACTGCCCGGTAGGCCGCCCTGAGACGATCGACATCGACGTGGTGCAGGAGCGCGGTGAACCGTGCCTCCTTGTCTTTCTGTGCGATCTGACGCACGCGGTCCAGCGCACTTGACGCGCCTTGCCCGGCTCTGAGTCCGGGACGCGTTTTGCTGGCCGCGTTCCCCTTGGGCAGGCCCCTTCCCTCCACCGCCTCCGCGACCACTTGCGCGGCGTTGTTCGGCAGCTTCGCAGGTACTACGGGCCTGTCAGACTTCCCACGCTCGTGCATCTCAGGCTTACGACCTCAGCCTTCCCTGAGCGACCCGGCTCCCCGGCCGATATGCCACCCCGCGATCCATCCTGGACGGGGCATCATCAGCAAGGACGGGCGACCGTGGGACCTCCCGGTTCTCGCGCATGGAGATTCCGTGCATGCACAGGTTCTTCGACCGCGCGGGGTCCGCTGACAGCTCGCGCATAACGCTGCCAGCGATGTTGCCTTCCGCGTCCGTTAACCGCGTCGGCACCCCGGAACCTTGATTTCGCGGCTCAATAGCCCAGCCTGCACGTACCCCTGTCAACGCTTCGCCCACGTCCTCACGAACGCCGACGCATGACTCGGGGCCACCGTGGTGCGCTACTCCTTCGATGTCGGGCTCTCTCATCCCTCTCTCCATGCCGGTTTATCCCGGCGCTCTAACGGAACAGGAACGCACGCTATGCCCCGACGGGCTGCCGGATGCGAGCCGGATCCCGCGCTGAGGTCGGGTTAGGTCGGGCGGTGCCGGGGTGGCAGCGGCGGGCCGAGCCGAGCAGGTATTCGAGCCGAGCTGGGTGTCGGACTTCGCGAGTTGGCGGTCGATGGTGTTCGCGGCGAGCTCGTCGAGGAGCGCGAGGAGCTCGTTGAGGACGCGGCGCTGGTCGCGCTGAACGTCTTGGAGGCGGACCACTTCGCGGCGTTGAGCCAGCGTGAGGCGCTGGCCGAGCCAGCGCTTGAGCTGTTGGTCATAGACGCCGCACCACTCGAGCGCCTCGTCGTGACGCGCTTTGAGCGGTTGACGAGCGCGTCATCGAGCACCCACGGCTTAGAGCGGGCCTTGAGCAGTGACGCGTACTGCTCGCTGGTGCCCGCGAGACCGTCGTCGATCAGGCGCGCGATCGTCGGGAGCATCCCGATCGGCTGGGGTCTCGGTTCACCGCGACCGGTCATGTGGGCGAGCGTAGCGACCAGCCGCTACGTCGCGCGAGGATGCACGGCGCACTTTGCGCTCTGTCGCGGGCCTTGGCGTGACTTCTCGTTCCGATGCTCCTCATCGAACGGGGTCAGGCGGCTCGTAGAGCGCCGGCCGCCGGCGAGCTCCTGTGGGAGCGTGAACGGGAATGTGCCGAGCATCAGGACGTGGTCGAGCTGAAGCGGTGAGAGGCGGGCGAGGTGCTCGTCGTTGATCTCGCGGCCACCGGCGCGCAGGTGGTTTGCGGCGTCGTCCATGTATTGGGTGTTCCAGAGCACGAGGACGTTGAGCGCGAAGCCGAGCGCTGCGAGCTGGTCTTCTTGGCCTTGGCGGTATGTTTCTGGCGAGGGGAGTAAGCGATGTTGCGGTTGGTGGCCGCGCAGGCGGAGACGTTGTGGGACGAGGCGCTGCCGATCGAGGTCAGGGAGTTGCCCGCGGATCTCGAGGCGCTGGACGAACTGCTGTGCGATCCGGGGCTGTTGGAACCGTTCGTCGAGCATTGGCAGCGCGAGGCGCTGCTGACCGGCGTGTCGGCGGCCGATCATGGGCGTCCGACGCTCGCGATCGAGACCTATGTGCGGTTGATGGTGCTCAAGCACCGCTACGGCTACGGGTACCGCAGCCTGGTGGCGGAGGTCTCGGACTCGATTCACCTGCGCCGCTTCTGTCGGATCGCGCTCTGCGAGCGGGTGCCCGACGAGTCGACGGTCCGCAAGCTCACGCGCCGGATCGGCGAGCAGACGGTTAGCGAGCTGACCAGGGCGTTGATCGCGGCGGCGGTTCGCGAGCGGCGCTTCAGGGCGCGCGCGATCAGGATCGACTCGGGGTCTGTCCGATGAAGTGTGTGTGGTCTGGGTGACCGATTCGGCCTTTGTGGCCGGGAAGGACACCGATGACGATGAAGACCATGAAGGACGATCGAAAGAAGGAGATCGAACGGACCGGCGAGGCTCAGATTGCCTCTGAGGCCGTTGATCGCCTAGCGGGCCTGTTGCCCGAGGACGCGCTGCAGGAGGCGCTGAAGGGCCTTGATCCGGAGGAGATCACTGGTCCCGGCGGGCTGTTGCCGCAGCTGGCGGGCCGCGTGATCGAGACGGCGCTTGGGGCCGAGCTCGGCGAGCATTTGGGCCACCCGCCGGGCGGCCGCCCGGCGGGATCGAATGTGCGTAATGGCGCTACCGCCAAGACGGTCAAGACCGACCTCGGGCCCGTTGAGATCCGCACGCCGCGTGACCGCGACGGCTCGTTTGAGCCCAAGCTCGTCGCCAAGCGCCAGACGCGCTTGGCGGGCCTGGACGACAAGATCGTGGCGCTCTAGGCCGGCGGCATGACCGTGCGTGACATCAGCTCGCACCCCAGCGAGCTCTATGGCGCCGATATCGGCCGCGACACGATCAGCCAGATCACCGACGCTGTCTTGGAGGACATCGTGGCGTGGCGCTCGCGGCCGCTGGAGCGCGTCTATCCGATCGTCTACTTCGACGCGATGTTCGTGAAGGTCCGCGAGGACCGCTCGGTCTGATCGCGAGCCTGTTATCTGGCGATGGGCGTTTCGTGTGACGGCGACCGCGAGGTGCTCGGCCTGTGGTGGCAGGAGACCGAGGGCGCGAAGTTCTGGCTGGCCGTCCTCAACGACCTCAGACGCCGCGGCGTCGACGACGTCCTGATCGCCTGCGTCGACGGCCTCAAAGGGTTCCCCGAGGCGATCGAGGCGACGTTCCCGCAGACGTGGGTGCAGACCTGCATCGTGCATCTCATCCGTTCGAGCCTGCGCTACGTCAATGACCGCGATCGCAGGAAGGTCGCGGCAGCGCTGCGCCCGATCTATACCGCCGCCAACGCCGACGACGCGCGCTCAGAGCTCGAGCGCTTCGCCGCCCAATGGGGCGCGGCCTACCCGCCGACGGTCTCGGCCTGGAAGACGTCGTGGGCGCACGTCACGCCGTTTCTCGCGCTGCCCGAGGACCTGCGCCGAGCGGTCTACACCACCAACACGATCGAGGGGCTGCACCGCCAGATCGGCAAGGCGATCAAGACCCGCGGGCACTTCCCCGACGGCTGGCAGAAAAACCGGGCCTGGACAGCCACACGCGCAGCGCTCAAGATCCACTTCGAGGACCGATTCCCAGGCTGACGATCAACATGTCGCCCCGGCCTCACACACAGTTCGCCGGACAGTCTCCCATCGGCCGCGTGCGCGGATCGGTGAAATAGCCGCTGCGGTGTCCGCCGTGGTAGCGCTCGGGGACGAGCTTCTCGACCAGCTCGCCGATCAGCGTGGCGCGGGCGTAGCCGAACAGCGCCTCAGTCTGCGCGTTGACGAACGCGATGCGTCCGTCGCGGCCGATCCCGACAATCGCGTCCGGCGCGGACTCCAGCAGCTGACGAAACAGCTCGGCCGAGCTCAACGCGGCCTGAAACTCCGAATCCGACGTCGAGCCGGTCAAGCCGCTCATCGCGCCCGCCTCGATCCAGAGCCGCCCCGCGGCATTGACCGCGAGGCACGATACGTGCATCGGATCGAACGCAGACCATCCAGGCACAGGGATTGCCGCGATGACGTCACCGTGCAGCGCTTATCGGCACCGCGACCGTGAACCTGAACAACTTGAACACGTCCACTCCCAGCTGGACAGGTCTTCCAGGCCCCTTGCTCTTGCATGCAACTGCCAACCGGCGATACCGGGAGGCCACCTCGCCGACGCCGCCACCCACACCTCGTCATCGCGGTCCATGAGCACAGCATGCAGCGGCTACACCCGATCGACGGCATCACGTCGTTTGTGTCCGGCGCCGGCGGCCACGGGCTCTACGAGCTGCGCCGCGACGACCCCGAGCCTGGCGTTCGGCGACGACCGCAACCTCGGTCGGCTGCGGCTGCGGCTGCGGCGGGCGAGGCGCGCTTTGCGTATGTCTCCGGGGGCGGCCGCGTGCTCGACAGCGGCACGCTGCGCTGCCGCCCGGGCGCATGAGCGCGACGGCGTCGCCCGGCGCACGGTGTCAGCCGAAGTCGCCGACCGCCCCCGTCTTGATCGTCTTCTCCCACGTCATATCGGCGTGGCGCAGCTCCTTGAGGTAGGCCGCCGACGTGATCGCGCAGAGCAGCGGGCCGTATCCGACGAGGTACAGGAGCGGCCCGGTCAGCCATGTCAGGCGGCGGCGGGCTTCCACGAGCGTGACGAGCCATGCGGCGAGCATGCTCGCGGCGAGCCACGCGTAGCTGAAGAGCACGAGCGCCGTGCCGGCCGCTGCCGAGGCATGCACGCCCGCGTGCGCGAGGAGGTCGCGCCCGGTGCCGGTGAAGAGCGCGGGCCAGACCGCGTAGAGCATGATCGCGAGGCTGACGGCGCCCGGGAAGGCGAGCCCCTCACGCCAGCTCTGGCGCGCGGTCGCGGGATCGAGCGCGAAACTCGAGACCGTGATGAACGCGTACGTCACGAGGTTGATCGCCCACACGCTGCGAAACACGCGGCTGGAGAAGTCGGGGTCGATCAAGAAGAGCGCGATCAGTGCCGAGGCCGCAACGGTCATGAAGACCGGCATGAGCGTGACGGTGAACCAGATCAAGGCGAAGCTGAGCCCGCCGAGGCTGCCGGAGCGCCAGCGCCGCAGCCACACGCCCTTGAAGCGCCGCGTGATCTGGACGTTGCCGCGCGCCCAGCGGACCCGCTGCTTCCACAGGCCCGACAGCTCGCGCGGCTCCTCGGCCCACACGATCGCGGCCGGCTCGAACACCACGCGACGGCCCGCGAGCTGGATGAGGAAGGTCGTCACGGTGTCCTCGGCCAGCGTCGTGGTGTCGATCTCCCCGCCGATCGCCTCGAGGGTGTCGCGCGTGATGAGCTGCGCGCCGCCCGCGAGGCACGCCTGCGCGCCGAGCATGTTCTGCGCGCGCCGCGCGCCCGCCTGAGCGGTGATGTACTCGAAGGCAATGAACCGGTTGAGGTAGTTCGACGGGCGGCTGCCCTCCTTGATGTACGCCGTCACCGCGCCGACGGCCGGCTCCGCGAAGTGGGCCGTCATGCGAGCGAGCGCGGTCGCGGTGAAGATGACGTCGGCGTCGATGACGAGGATCGCCTCGTACCAGCCTTCGGCGCGAATCTGCCGCAGGCCATGGTTGATCGTGTGCGCCTTGCCCTCGCCACCCTTCTCACGGCGCAGGTGGACGACCCGCCCCGCGTACCGCTCGCTGGCGGCGAGCACGACATCGGGCGTGCCGTCGGTACTCGCGTCGTCGACGACGTAGACGCGCAGCCGGTCGGCGGGGTACTCCATCGCCATGAGGCGGTCGATCGTCCGGCCGAGCACGTCAGCCTCGTTCCAGGCCGGAACGACGACCGCGACGCGCGGGGGCAACCGCGCATTGTCAGGACGCGGGCGACGGCGCAGGCCGTGGAGGTCGGCGAGGATGAACTGGTAGATGCCCGCGACGAGCGGCAGTGCGGCGACGTACACGGCCACGGCCAGCGACCAGGTCAGCTCCCCGGCCGCGGCCAGCAAGCTAGTGGTCCCTCCGGTGAACCACTAGTCCGCCGCGCGCCCGGCGGGCGCGAGCTGCGCGAGCGTCCGCACGCAGTAGTCGTAGCGGCCGATCGTCTCGCGGCGATGACTGTCGGTGCTCAGCAAGAGCGTCACGCCATGCTCCTCAAACGGCCGCAGCGCCCGCGCGCCCGGGCAGCGCCAGCGCTCGCTGATCTCGATGCTCGCGCCGGCCGAGGCTGCGGCTCGCGCGAGGCGTTCGAGCATGGCGTCCGGCACGTCATCCTCGCACAAGCCGATCTTCGGCAGGATGCTGAACAGGTGCGCGATGACCATCGGCTGCGGCCGGCTCGTCAGCGCCGCGGCGGTCGACACGACGATGGCCGCGATCACCGCCTGCGGATCGAGCTCGCCGGCCGCAATGCCCTCGCGCACCTCGCCAGGCGTGTGCGGGCCGTCGGCGAGCGGCACCTGGTGGTCGGCGACGTAGATCGCGTCGACGCCGGCGAGGTCGTCGGGGGCGTCGAGCCGGCCGCTCGTGTCGAGCAGCTTGGCCTCGACGGCGCAGCGCAGGATCACCGCCGTGTGCCGGCGCAGCGCCTTGACGGCGGCGACGTAGGCCGGCAGCCAGTCCGTGTCGCGGCGGACGTGGTCGACGCACGTCAGTGTCCACAGGCCGAGGCGCTCGGCCTCGGCCACGTTCTCGGCAAGCGTGTTGCGCCCGTCGGAGAACGTCGAGTGCACATGGGTGTCCTGGCGCAGCAGCGCGTCGGCGGCGATCATGCGAGCGCCGTCAGCGCGAGCCCGTTCGCCGCGCGCTCGCAGCGCGCGAGCTCTGCCGGGTCGAGGAAGCGCTCCTCGAGGTAGCGCACCATCGCGACGTCGCGAAAGCCCAGCGGACCGGCGGGTGGCGCGGCGCCGAGCGCCTCGGCGACGCACAGCCGCGGCATGTCGACGCCGCTTGCGACAGTGAGCGACATCGTGCCGGGGAAGCGCGGGTTGACCTCGAGCAGCGCCGGCTCGCCGCCGGCGTCCTGCTTGACCTGGACGTTCGCGACGCCGGTCAGGCCGATGAGCGCCGCGACGTCGCGCCCGATCGCCTCAAGGCGGTCGTCATGCAGCGTGCGACCCGTGACGGCGATGCCGGAGTCGACCTTCAGGCGCGCTCGTGGCACGACGGCGAGGACGCGACCCATTGCGTCGGCGAGCACGTCCAGCGAGTGCTCGTCGCCCGGCAGCAGCTCCTGCACGAGCAGCGAGCCGTCGCGCTCGAGGCGCGCGAGCTCGTCGCGGCGCTCGACGAGGCGAACGCCGCGCGACCCGCTGCCCACGCGGGGCTTGACGATCGCGGGGAGGGGGGTCGCCGACGGATCGAACCGATCGTCGACGACGATCGTCGTGGGGCAGTTCACCGATCCGGCGCAATGCTCGTACAGCGCCCACTTGTCCAGGCAGACGCGCAGTGTCGACTCCGACGCGAGGACGAGCGCGATGGCGTCCCGCGCGAACCGCGCGCGCTGCGCGGCGAGCGGGACGAGCTCGCCGTCCACCGTCGGGACCAGGGCGTCGATGCCCTCGCGCAGGCACGTCGCGTGAACCGCGTCGACGAAGCCCGGGTCGCCGGCGGGGGGGAGGAGCGCCCGCCGCGCCTCGCCCACGAGGTACAGCCCGGCGGCGTACGGGTCGATGTCGGCCGCGAACAGCGTCGCACCGGCAGCCTCGAGCGAGCGCATGACCGCGATGGCGGATGGACCGCCGGCGCCGGTGACGAGCACGCGTGCGCGCAGCGGATGGCGGTGATCAGGCATGGGTCAGGATCCCTTCGCGCGCAGCAGGAGCCGCGATCCTCGCCGGGGCGCTTGCGGTGTCACTCTCGCGCACGATCTCGAGCGGCTCGGCGTAGGTCGACTGGCCGAAGCGGCTCCAGTAGCGGGCGGTGGCACGCAGGATGTCCGCGGCGAGATAGCGGCGGACCTTCACCTGCGAGCCGTAGGCGCCGATCACCTCGATCTTGCGGTCGACGAACTCGTCGACCGCGACGAAGCGCGTCGGCCGGAAGTCGATTGTCGTCGAGGGGCTCTGATAGCAGTAGATGCGCGGAACGCCACGGGCCGCGACCAGCGTGGCGCGATGGACGTTGCGATGGTCCTGGTGCACGTCGCTGCCGGTGTGCGTGTAGACGATGTCGGGCTTGATCTCGTCGATCGCGTCCTTGATCACGGCGATCGTCGCGCCGGCCTCGGTGACCTTGGTGTCCGCGAGCCCGGCGTGAGTCAAGCGGGCGCCCATGAGTCGCGCGGCGGCGATGGACTCGCGGGCCCGCTCGGGGGCGTGCCCGCCCTCCTCACCGCCGGTGAGGGTGAGCAGGCACACGCGGTCCCCGCAGGCGATGTGGCGCAGCAGGATCCCGCCGCAGCCGATCTCGACGTCGTCGGGATGGGCGCCGACTGCGAGGACGACCTTGCGGCGCTCCCCGGTGCGGCGGGCGGTCAACGCCATGAGCTCGTCGATCTTGGCGATGAGCAGGTCCGCCTGCACGGGCTTGGTGAGGAAGTCGTCGGCGTTGGCGCGCAGCGCCGCGACCGCGTTGTCGAGGCTGCCGTGCGCGGTGAGGATCAGCGTCGCGACAAGCGGATGCGCCGCCTTGAAGGTGCGCACGAACTCGAGGCCGCTAATACCGGGCAGGCCGATGTCCGCGACCACGAGGTCCCAGGGGCCGTCCTCGGCGACCGTCAGCGCGGCCTCTGCGCTTGCGACCCGGTGGACCGCCGCGCGAGAGCCGACGAGCACGGTCACAACGGCAGCGAGGATCTCGTCGTCCTCGACGAGCAGCAAGCGGCGTTCGGTATCAGTCATTGTTCAGAACTTCCTCGTGGAGGGTTGCCAGCAACGTCTCAAGGGCGGGGGTATCGGATGGCCCGGGTCGGTCCAACGCGCGGTCGAGCGCCGCGGCCGCCGGGGAGGCGCGCACGAAACCGAACGTGCCAAGTGAGCCCGCGAGCATGTGGGCGGCGCGCTGCGCCTGCTTGCGCTCCGCGTCGCCGAGCCGGCCTTCACCGAGCGCCGACAACGCGGCCCCGATGACCGCGATGTGCGCGAGGACGCCGCCGCGGTGGGCCAGCCACACCGCGCGCAGCGGCTCGGCGACAACGGTCATTCCGACCACCCGAGGATGCCGGCGACCTCACTCGCGAGCCTTGCGACACCGAACGGTTTGCCCACGACACCGCACACGGGCAAGCTCGCGTAGCGCTCGCGGTCGGCGGCATCGGCGCGCGCGGTCATGAGCACGATCGGGATGCGCGCGGTCGCCTGTGCCGCGGCAAGCCTCCTTGCCGTGTCCATGCCGTCCATGCCGTCCATCACGACGTCGAGGACGATCGCGTCCGGGCGCTCCTCGGCCGCCCGCGCGAGCCCGTCGCGCCCGCATGACGCCGTCATCACCTCGTAGCCGCCGAGGTCGCAGAGCGCGATGCGCGCCGCCTCGCGAACGAGCTCCGAGTCGTCGATGACGAGGATCCGGCGGGTCGGTGGGAGGCTGGCGCGCACCGGCTACGTCCCGACACCGGTGGGTTGGGCGACCCGGCCGCGCATCGCCTGCGCGGTGTCGTCGAAGGCCCCGCGCAGCGCATCGAGCAGCTCACGGGCGCCAGCCGAGTCCCCGGCGGCCGCGACCTCGACCTCGGACGCGATCTGTGCGACGCGTGCGGCGCCGACGGTCGCGCTCGTGCCCTTGAGCCGGTGTGCCGTGTCGCCGGCGGCGGTCATGTCACCCCGGCGCACAGCGCGTTCGAGCTGGGCGAGGTCGTTCTCGGCTTCGCCGGTGTATGCGCTGAGCAGCTTGGCCAGCACGGGGCCGCCGAGCTCTGTGAGGTCGTCCAGCACATGCTCGTCGAGCAGTTCGCCGCCGCGGTCGTCAGGTGCGGGCACCCAGCGCCACAGCGCCTCCAGCAGCACGCGGCTGCGCAGCGGCTTGGTGAGGTAGTCGTCCATGCCAGCGGCGAGGCAGCGCTCGCGCTCACCCCGCATCGAGCCCGCCGTCATCGCGATGATCGGCACTCGCGGCTGGCCCGGCTCGCGCCGGCGGATCTCGCGCGTGGTCTCGTAGCCGTCGAGCTCGGGCATCTGGCAGTCCATCAGCACCGCCGCGAACGGCCGCGTCGCAACGAGCCGCAGTGCCTCGACGCCGTTCGCCGCGACGTGTCCGCGAAACCCGCCGCGCTCGAGCATGTGCAGGGCGACGGTCTGGTTGACGATCCCGTCTTCCACGACGAGCACGTCGCCGCCGGGCCCGGGCCGGGTGGGCGCCGGCTCGAGCTGCGCGCCGCCGATCTCGGGACTGGCACGGTCGGCTGGCGGCAGCGTGACCGAGAACCAGAAGCGGCTTCCGGCCCCCGGCTCGCTGTCGGCGTCGAGCGTGCCGCCCATGAGCTCGATCAGCTCCCGCGAGATCGCGAGACCGAGGCCCGTGCCGCCGTACTTGCGGGTCGTGGAGCCGTCGGCCTGGGCGAACGGCATGAACACGCGGCGTAGCGCGCGGCGCTCGATGCCGATGCCCGTGTCGGACACCTCGACGCGCAGGCAGGTTGCACCGTCCCCGGCCCGGTGCGAGGTCGCCCGCACGACGACCTCGCCGTGCGCCGTGAACTTGATTGCGTTCGAGACGAGGTTCGCGATGACCTGGCGCAGCCGCGCGCCGTCGCCGTGCAGGAGCGCCGGCATCGCCGGGTCGACCGTGACCACGAGTCCGAGGCCCTTCTGGCGCGCGCGGGCGGCGAGCATGCCGCATGCCCGTTCGACGACCGCGCGCGGGTCGAAGCCGGCGGGGTCGAGCTCGAGCTTGCCGGCCTCGATCTTCGAGAGGTCAAGGATGTCGTCGATGACCTCCAGCAGCGCCTCGCCGGAGGAGGAGATGGTCTCCGCGTACGCGCGCTGCTCGGGGTCGAGGTCGGTGCCGAGCAGCAGCTCGGTCATGCCGATCACGCCGTTCATCGGCGTGCGGATCTCGTGGCTCACGCTGGCCACGAACATCGACTTCGTCCGCGATGCCTGGAGCGCCTGATCGCGCGCCAGTGCGAGCTCGGCTTGTGCTCGCCGCGACTCGGTGATGTCACGCAGGAACGCGTGGAAGGCGTAGCCGTCAGGCGTCTCGAGGGCCGAGATCGTCAGCTCGACAAGGAACTCGTAGCCGTCGCGATGCAGCACCATCAGCTCAAGCCGCCTGCCCAGCATGTGCTCCTCGCCGGTCGCGAGGAATCGCTCGATGCCGCGGCGGTGCGCCTCGCGACGGTCCTCGGGGACGAGCATCGCGGCCAGCTCCCGGCCCAGAGCGTCGTCGCGCGACCAGCCGAAGACCGCCGTGGCCTGCGCGTTCCACCCGGTGACCATCCCGGCGCTATCCAGCGAGATGAACGCGTCGTGCGCCGTCTCCAGGATCTGCCGGATCTGCCGCTCGCTCGCCTCAAGCGCCGCGGCCAGGTCCGAGTGCGCCGGATCGTGTCGCTGCTCGATCACGTCAACACGTCCACACTGGGGAGATCGGCAGCGGCCCAGCGCACTGGACAGTAGTTGTCCGCAGGCATCCGGTGACTTTCACGGGCTCGACAGTTGGCGCGTTCGAACTAGACTGACAGCCTCAGGACGCCACCTCGGAGGGTTGGTCATGACTCAACCGCCCCGGCTCGAGCAGCTCCGCCGCGCGGCCGACGCCCGCGCCGCCGCGCTCGCGGGACGCTACACCGACGCGCTTCGCAGCGGCGAAGGCGCCGCGGCCGAGCGGGTCATCGATGACGCACTGTCCGCCGGCATGGCGCCGGAGGCCGTCCAGTCGCGCGTCATCGCGCCCGCCATGGTGCAGATCGGCGACATGTGGGAGACAGCCGTCATCAGCGTCGCGGACGAGCACCTCGCGTCGGCGTTGAGCCACCGCGCGCTGCTTCGCCTGTTCGAGGTCATCAGCGCCAGGCGCGTTCGCCCACGCTCGCGGGAGCGCGTGCTGCTTGCGGCCGTCCAGGGCCAGCAGCATGTGCTCGGGCTGCGCATGATCGCCGATGTCCTCGAAGGAGCGGGCTTCGACGTGCTCTATCTCGGTGCCGACGTCCCTGTGGACAGCCTGCGGGCCTCCGTCCTTCGTCATCGTCCCGAGGTGGTGGGGCTGGCGTACGGCATGGCCGGCGACCCGGGCTGCCTCATGGACTCTCTGAGGGCCATCGACGAGTGCGCACCCGAGACGCGATTCATCGTCGGGGGCCGCGCCGTGCCGGCCGCGCTCCAGACGGCCGGGGGTCCCTACGTGAAGGACAGCCTGGAGGTCGTCGGCGTCGTCGATGCGCTGCTGGCCGCGCCGCCGCGGCCGCTGCCGGCGGTCGTCCAGACGCGGGGCACCGAGGCCGGCGCGACCTCGACGACGGAGGTCGCCTACGAGCGCGATGTCGTCGCCGCCAGCCTCGAGCAGGCCGCCGAGTACGCCGCCCGCACCGCTCGCGAGCATGTGAGCCGCGCGCAGACCTATAGGGAGCTGTCCCTCCGCGATCCGCTGACAGGCCTGAGCACCCGCCGCGCCCTCGACGAGGAGCTGACGGCGTTCGAGCGGGATTTCAGCGCCGACGGCGCGCTGCTGATGATCGACATCGACGCACTGAAGGCCGTCAACGACCAGCAGGGAGCGGCGGCGGGCGACCGGCTGCTGCTCGCGGTCGGCCAGGCGATCACGGGGTCGGTGCGGCCGGGCGATTTCGCCGCCCGCTTTGGCAGCGACGAGTTCGTCGTCCTCGTGCGCGACGCGACGACGAACGAGGCGAGCGAGGTCGCAGATCGCATGCGGGCCGCGGTGGCCGGAATCCCGGACGGCGCAAGCGTGAGCGTGGGGGTCGCCGCGTTGTCAACCGACGCGCGCGGCGCGCTGCTCGGCGCCAGTACCGCGCTCGCGGAGGCGAAGGCGTCCGGCCGCGATCGCGTGGTTGTCGCGGGATAGTGCCGGCGTGCCGGCGACGGCCGCGCGTCAGCCTTTGCCGCGGGCGAGTCCCAGCCGTTGTAGCTCGGTCACGGTCTGCGGTAGCAGGGCGTTCTCGCCGGAGGTTGCCGGGCAGCGACGCCGCCGGCAGGATCAGTCCGCGCGCGCCGCGCTTGGTGTTCGGGGTGATCTCGGCGATCTGCGCGACGTAGCCGAACTCGTTGGGCTTGCCCAGCTTGCCCTTGCGGATCGGCCGCGCGTCGGGATCGGAGAGTGAGATCAGGCGGTCTGTGATCTTCTCGCCCGCGACGCGCTGCTTGATCTGCCGGGCAACCTTCTTGCAGCGGTCGGCAAGCTCGTCGAGGCGTGTGCCGCGCGCAACTTGGCCTGGGCGCCGCGGCCGCGCGCCTTGCGCCTGGCCGTCGTGGCGAGCCGGCGTGCCTCCTTGACGGACTGCTCGAGTAGCTGCCCGGTCTCCTCGGTCAGCGCGAGCACCTCGGCCTTCGCCTCCCCGCTGCGCCGGCGGATCGTGCGGGAGATCGCGCGCAGCTTGCGGCCCATCGAACGCGAGCGGTCGCGCACCGTGGTCTTGGGAGACTGTCCGGCGAACTGTGTGTGAGGCCGGGGCGACATGTTGATCGTCAGCCTGGGAATCGGTCCTCGAAGTGGATCTTGAGCGCTGCGCGTGTGGCTGTCCAGGCCCGGTTTTTCTGCCAGCCGTCGGGGAAGTGCCCGCGGGTCTTGATCGCCTTGCCGATCTGGCGGTGCAGCCCCTCGATCGTGTTGGTGGTGTAGACCGCTCGGCGCAGGTCCTCGGGCAGCGCGAGAAACGGCGTGACGTGCGCCCTCGACGTCTTCCAGGCCGAGACCGTCGGCGGGTAGGCCGCGCCCCATTGGGCGGCGAAGCGCTCGAGCTCTGAGCGCGCGTCGTCGGCGTTGGCGGCGGTATAGATCGGGCGCAGCGCTGCCGCGACCTTCCTGCGATCGCGGTCATTGACGTAGCGCAGGCTCGAACGGATGAGATGCACGATGCAGGTCTGCACCCACGTCTGCGGGAACGTCGCCTCGATCGCCTCGGGGAACCCTTTGAGGCCGTCGACGCAGGCGATCAGGACGTCGTCGACGCCGCGGCGTCTGAGGTCGTTGAGGACGGCCAGCCAGAACTTCGCGCCCTCGGTCTCCTGCCACCACAGGCCGAGCACCTCGCGGTCGCCGTCACACGAAACGCCCATCGCCAGATAACAGGCTCGCGATCAGACCGAGCGGTCCTCGCGGACCTTCACGAACATCGCGTCGAAGTAGACGATCGGATAGACGCGCTCCAGCGGCCGCGAGCGCCACGCCACGATGTCCTCCAAGACAGCGTCGGTGATCTGGCTGATCGTGTCGCGGCCGATATCGGCGCCATAGAGCTCGCTGGGGTGCGAGCTGATGTCACGCACGGTCATGCCGCCGGCCTAGATGACGTGCCCAGGGACGTTCCGAACGGTGTAGAGCGATAGGTCGGGGCCTGCCGAGAGGGTGTGGGTGTCGAAGCTCACGCCCTCAAGGAGGCCCGGAGTGCCGCACCATAGAGCCCGTCACACGCCGCTTGGACGGTGCATCGTCGTTCGTCGTGTCGTGCAGGAAGGCGACACGTTCGCTCAGGCCGCGGCCTGGGCGAACGTGTCGAAGTCGACCGTCTGGGAGTGGGTACGTCGTTGGCGCGACGCGTGCGGATCTCAACGGGTCCGAGGTCGGTCTTGACCGTCTTGGCGGTAGCGGGATCGGCAGCGAGGCCCTCGCCGTGGAGGCGCTCGAGGCGGGCGCGCAGGACTACCTCGTCAAGGGCCGCACCGACGAGGACGCCCTGCAGCGCTCGATGCGCTTCGCCATCGCGCGCCGCGAGGCAGATCGTGCCGCGCGATCGCTGCGGCCGCGGAGGAGCGCTTTCGCGTCGCCTTCGACGAGACGCCGATCGGCATGATGATCATCGACCTCCAGGCCCGCTATGAGAGTGTCAACGATGCATTCTGTGCCATCGTCGGCCACCCCCGCGAGACGCTGGTCGGCATGTCAAGGCAGTCGGTCACCCATCCCGACGATGTCGCAGCCGACACCGAGGCGCTGCGATCGCTGCTGGACGGTGAGGTGAAGACTTACACGCGTGACCTGCGCTACATCCACGCCGCCGGCCATCCGGTCTGGGCCTCGATCGGCGTGACGCTGATCCGCGACCCCGACGGGCACCCGCGGCACTTCATCGCACAGACGCAGGACATCACCGCGCGCCGCTCCTATGAGGGCCAGCTCAAGCACATGGCCGACCACGACCCGCTGACGGGCCTGCTTAACCGCCGCAGCTTCGAACGCGAGCTGAACAGCCACATCGCTCGCGTCAAGCGATCTGGCATGACCGGCACGGTCCTCATGCTCGATCTCGACAACTTCAAGTACCACAACGACACCAAGGGCCATAGCGCCGGGGATGCCCTGATCGTGCGCATCGCGCACGCCCTGCGCTCGAGGCTGCGTGAGAGCGACGTGATCGCCCGCCTCGGCGGCGACGAGTTCGCCGTGCTGCTCCCCCGGGAGACCGATGACCGCGCTGCGGTCGTCGCCCGGGCCCTGCTCGAATGCGTCCGCGTCGAGGCTCCCGCCTCCAAGCTCGGCGAGCGCCGCCGCGTCACCGCGAGCATCGGCATCGCCTGCTTCGCGGACGCCCTCGACACCGCCGACGACATCATGGTCAAAGCCGACCTGGCCATGTACGACGCCAAGGAACACGGCCGCGACCGCATCGCCACTACCGCACCGACCAGGACGAGCGCCCGCGGATCGAGAGCCAGATGGACTGGGCCAACGAGATCACAACAGCGCTCGCCGAGGATCGCTTCGAGCTCCTCGCCCAGCCGATCCAGCCCTACGGCCCAACGGCCCGACCCAGTACGAGCTGATGCTGCGCATGCGCGACGCGCATGGCGATCTGATCCCACCAGGCACGTTCCTCTACGTCGCCGAACGCCTCGGACTGATCTGCGAGATCGATCGCTGGGTCGCCGCGCGCGCGATCGACATCCTCTCCGAGAACCGTGACGCCAAGCGTGACCTGCGCCTGGAGGTGAACCTCTCCGGCTACACGATCGGCGACCCCGAGCTCCTCGATCTCATCGACCGGCGCCTGCGCGAGACCGGCGTGGCGCCCGACCGGCTCATCTTCGAGATCACCGAGACCGCCGCGATCGCGAACATCGCACTCGCCGCCACGTTCGCCGAGCGGCTGACCGAGATTGGCTGCCGGTTCGCGCTGGATGACTTCGGCGCCGGCTTGGGCTCGTTCTACTACCTCAGGCACCCGCCCTTCGACTACCTGAAGATCGACGGCGAGTACGTCCGCTACTGCACCACCAACGAGACCGACCGCATCCTGATCTCCGCCGTCGTGCAGATCGCACGAGGCATGGGTCAAGCAGACGATCGCCGAGTTCGACGGCGACCAGGAGAGCATCGAGGTCCTCACCCGCCTCGGCGTCGACTACGGCCAGGGCTACTTCCTCGGACGTCCCCAGCCGCTCGCCAAACACCTCGCCGCCGCAACACCCGCCATCACCAACGGGCAACGCGCCACCGCTCGCCCCGTGCGTGCCTGGACGTAGATCGTGCCCCAGCAGGCGATCGCGTAGGCGACGCAAGGTATGCAACGCGCCTGCGTCAATTGGCGCTCCGGGCGTACGCCACGCAGACGGTGCCGAATACGCCGCAGACGAGCAGCACGACGCTTAGCGTGCGTTCCTGTTCCGTTAGAGCGCCGGGATAAACCGGCATGGAGAGAGGGATGAGAGAGCCCGACATCGAAGGAGTAGCGCACCACGGTGGCCCCGAGTCATGCGTCGGCGTTCGTGAGGACGTGGGCGAAGCGTTGACAGGGGTACGTGCAGGCTGGGCTATTGAGCCGCGAAATCAAGGTTCCGGGGTGCCGACGCGGTTAACGGACGCGGAAGGCAACATCGCTGGCAGCGTTATGCGCGAGCTGTCAGCGGACCCCGCGCGGTCGAAGAACCTGTGCATGCACGGAATCTCCATGCGCGAGAACCGGGAGGTCCCACGGTCGCCCGTCCTTGCTGATGATGCCCCGTCCAGGATGGATCGCGGGGTGGCATATCGGCCGGGGAGCCGGGTCGCTCAGGGAAGGCTGAGGTCGTAAGCCTGAGATGCACGAGCGTGGGAAGTCTGACAGGCCCGTAGTACCTGCGAAGCTGCCGAACAACGCCGCGCAAGTGGTCGCGGAGGCGGTGGAGGGAAGGGGCCTGCCCAAGGGGAACGCGGCCAGCAAAACGCGTCCCGGACTCAGAGCCGGGCAAGGCGCGTCAAGTGCGCTGGACCGCGTGCGTCAGATCGCACAGAAAGACAAGGAGGCACGGTTCACCGCGCTCCTGCACCACGTCGATGTCGATCGTCTCAGGGCGGCCTACCGGGCAGTGCGCCCGAAGGCCGCGCCGGGGGTGGACGGCGTTACGTGGGCGGCCTACGGACAGGACCTGGAGGCAAATCTCCAAGACCTGCACGCCAGGGTCCATCGCGGGGGCTACAGGGCGAAGCCGTCGCGGAGGGCATACATCCCCAAGCGGGACGGGCGGCTTCGGCCGCTCGGTATCGCCGCGTTGGAGGACAAGGTTCTTCAACGTGCCGTCGTGGAGGTGCTCAACAGCATCTACGAGACGGACTTCCGCGGCTTCTCCTACGGGTTCCGGCCTGGGCGCAGCCCGCATGATGCGTTGGATGCGCTCGCGGCGGGGATCGACAAGAAGAAGGTGAACTGGGTACTCGACGCGGACATCCGCGACTTCTTCACCAGCTTGGATCATCGCTGGCTGGAGAGGTTCCTCGAGCACCGGGTCGCGGACAGGCGCATGCTGCGCCTCATCCGCAAGTGGGTGACTGCAGGAGTGGTCGAGAACGGGATCTGGTCGCAGACCGATGAAGGAACGCCGCAAGGGGCATCGGCTTCGCCGCTGCTCGCGAACGTCTACCTCCATTACGTCTTCGACCTGTGGGCCGATCGGTGGAGACGCCAGCACGCGCACGGCGACGTGGTCATCGTGCGTTTCGCAGACGACTACATCGTGGGCTTCGAGCACGAACGCGACGCGCAGCAGTTCCTCGCCGACCTTCGCGACAGAATCGCGAAGTTCTGCCTGGAGCTGGCGCCGGAGAAGACGCGCCTCATCGAGTTCGGGCGGTACGCCGCCCAGCGACGTCAGGCTCGTGGTCTCGGCCGGCCGGAGACGTTCGATTTCCTAGGCTTCACGCACGCGTGCGCGAAGAACGGGATCGGGCGGTTCATGCTCAAGCGCGTCACGATCGCGAAGCGGATGCAGGCCAAGCTGCGCGAGGTCAAGGAAGAACTGCGCCGACGTCGGCATCTGCCGATCCCCGAGCAGGGCAAGTGGCTGGCAAGCGTGGTGCGAGGGCACCTCGCTTACTACGCCGTGCCCGGCAACACCGACGCGATCGCAGCGTTCCGCGCTCGGGCAATCTGGCACTGGTACCGGTCGCTACGGCGACGCAGCCAGCGCAAGCGCCTGAACTGGGAACGCATGACGCGCATCGCGAATCGATCGCTACCGCGCGCCCGTCCAATGCATCCCTGGCCTCACGTGCGCTTCGACGCCCACACCCAAGGGAGGAGCCCAGTGCGTTAGCAGCGCACGCTGGGATCTGCGCGGGGGGCCGCCGGCAACGGCGGTCCCTACCGCGATCTACCGACAGGCCGGGCCGGCGCCTGCAAACGACCCGCTGACGCCCCTGCCCGGGTGGGGTTATCCACACCCCCAAGACGCCGGGCTCCCGCATCGAAAATGTATCTCGCGGCCGTCAGTCTGCATCGCATCCCCAGGAACCGCCCCGCCCGAAGGAGCCCCACGATGCAACGAAACCTCGCCGCACGCATGGGTCGCTGGAGCGCCCAGCACCGCAAGAAGGCGATCCTCGGATGGATCCTCTTCGTCGTCCTCGCGACCGTCGTCGGCGGCGCCGTCGGCCAGCGCACGCTGAGCGACGCCGACACGTCCAACGGCCAGTCCGCCCTCGCGGAGCGCGCGATCGAGCAAGCGAACTTCCCCGACGATGCAACCGAGCAGGTCCTCGTCCAGGGCAAGGGCTCGATGAAGTCCTCCGATCCTCGATTCGCCGCGGCCGTCGACGACGTCGCGCGAAGGCTGAAGTCCGCGAGCCACGTCACCGACGTGCAGTCGCCCTTGACCAAGGGCAACGAGGGCCAGATCTCCCCCGACGGCCGCTCGGCGGTCGTGACGTTCAAGGTCCCCGGCGACGACGAGCAGGTCGCGGATCGCATCGACCCGTCGCTCGCCGCCACCGCCGCGGCACAGCAGGCCCACCCCGACCTGCGCATCGAGCAGTTCGGCGGCGGCAGCGCCGACAAGGCCCTGTCGAAGGCCTTCGAGGACGACTTCAAGCGCGCCGAGACCCTCTCGCTGCCGATCACGCTGCTCATCTTGCTCATCGCGTTCGGGGCGCTCGTCGCCGCGGGCCTGCCGTTGCTGCTCGCGATGACGGCGGTCGCGGCCACGATCGGCCTGCTCGGCCCGATCAGCCAGGTGCTGCCGGTCGACGAGTCGATCTCGTCCGTCGTGCTGCTCATCGGCCTGGCCGTCGGCGTCGACTACTGCATGTTCTATCTACGCCGCGAGATGGAGGAGCGCGACGCAGGCCGCGCACCGGAGGCGGCGCTCAACGCCGCCGCCGCGACGTCCGGCCGCGCCGTGCTGATCTCCGGCATCACCGTCATGGTCGCGATGGGCGGCATGTTCCTCGCCGGCAACGCGGTCTTCGAGTCCTTCGCCGTCGGGACGATCCTCGTCGTCGCAGTCGCGATCGTCGGCTCGCTGACGGTCCTGCCGGCGATGCTCTCGTTCCTCGGCCAGAAGGGCTGGACCGAGAAGGGCCGCGTGCCGTACGTCGCGAAGCTGCGTCATCGTACGAAGGGCGAGTCGCGCGTCTGGGGCGCGGTCATCGACCGCGTGCTCAAGCGCCCGGTGCTGTCGGTGGTGCTGTCGGGCGGCCTGCTCGTCGCGCTGGCGATCCCCGCGATGGGCATGCACACGATCAACCCCGGCGCCGCCGGCCTGCCGCGCAGCCTGCCGATCGTGCAGACCTACGACCGCCTCCAGGCCGCCTTCCCCGGCGGCGCCGAGCCGGCGGTCATCGCGGTCGAGGCGAAGGACGTCACGGCGGCGGCCGTCACGGACGCGATCGCCGCGCTCAAGCGCGAGGCGAAGACGACGCAGGGCCTCGGCCAGCCGATCACGGTCACGAACAGCCCCGACAAGACGGTCGCGATCGTCGAGGTCCCGCTCGCGGGCGACGGCACCGACGGCGTCTCGGAGGCGGCCCTGGCGCGCCTGCGCGACGACGTCATCCCGGCGACCCTGGGTCAGCTCCCGGGCTCGCAGGCGCACGTCACCGGCATGACCGCGGGCTCGAAGGACTTCAACGACACGATGAAGTCGCACCTGCCGCTCGTGTTCGGGTTCGTGCTCGGGCTGACGTTCCTGCTGCTGCTCGTGACGTTCCGCTCGCTCGTCATCCCGATCAAGGCGATCGTCCTGAACCTCCTGTCGGTCGGCGCGGCGTACGGCGTCCTGACGTTCGTCTTCCAGGACGGGCACGGCGAGTCGCTGCTGGGCTTCCAGTCGATCGGCGGGATCACGTCGTGGCTGCCGCTGTTTCTCTTCGTGATCCTGTTCGGCTTGTCGATGGACTACCACGTGTTCATCCTCAGCCGGATCCGCGAGGCGGTCAGCGGCGGGATGACGACCGACCAGGCCGTCGCTCACGGCATCAAGCAGACGGCGGGCGTCGTCACGAGCGCGGCGGTCGTGATGATCGGGGTCTTCGCGATCTTCGCGACGCTCAGCTCGCTCGAGTTCAAGCAGATGGGCGTCGGCCTGGCGGTCGCGATCCTCATCGACGCGACGATCGTGCGGGCGGTGCTGCTGCCGGCGACGATGAAGCTCCTCGGCGACTGGAACTGGTACCTGCCCAAGGGCCTGAGCTGGCTGCCGTCGCTGCGCCACGAGGCGACGCCGGAGCCCTCGCGCGCTTGAGAACATGCCGCGCATGGATGTCCTCGTGCGCGGCAGCGGTGACGTGGGATCGGCCGTCGCGGTCGTCCTGCACAGGGCGGGCCACGGGGTCGCGATCCATGAGATCGCGGCCCCGTCCGCGCCTCGCCGGGGAATGGCGTTCGCCGATGCGGTCTTCGACGGCGAGGCCGTGCTGGACGGCGTGCGCGCGCGCCGGATCGACGACGTCGCGCAGCTCGCGGAGGCGGTGGCTGGCCGGCAGCTCGTCCCCGTCACGACCGCCGATCTCGCCGACGTGCTCGTCGCGCTGAAGCCGGCCGTGCTCGTCGACGCGCGGATGCGCAAGCGCGAGCGGCCCGAGCGCCAGCTCGACCTCGCGCCGCTGACGATCGGGCTCGGCCCGAACGTCGTCGCGGGGGAGACGGCGCACCTCGCGATCGAGACGCAGTGGGGCGACGAGCTCGGGCAGGTCGTGCGGGCAGGAGCCACGCGCGAGCTGGGCGGCGAGCCGCGCAGCTTCGAGGGCCACGGCCGCGACCGCTTCGTCTACGCGCCGGTCGCGGGCGTCCTGCGCACGAGCGCCCGGATCGCGCAGCGGGTGTCGGCGGGGGAGGTCGTCGCGACGATCGGCGACGAGCCGCTCGCCGCGCCGCTCGACGGGGTCCTGCGCGGCCTGACGCACGACGGCGTCGCGGTCCGCAAGGGCGCGAAGGTCGTCGAGGTCGACCCGCGCGGCGACGTCTCGAAGGTCACCGGCCTCGGCCCGCGGCCGCTGAAGATCGGCGAGGGCGTGCTGCGCGCGATCGAGGGCGCGGGAGCGGCGCCGCGCGACGTCAGGCGCCGACGTACGCCGCGAGGTGCTCGCCCGTAAGCGTGGAGCGCGCGGCGACGAGGTCGGCGGGCGTGCCCTCGAAGACGATCCGGCCGCCCTCGTGGCCGGCGCCGGGGCCGAGGTCGATGATCCAGTCCGCGTGCGCCATGACCGCCTGGTGGTGCGCAATGACGATGACCGACTTGCCGGCGTCGACGAGCCGGTCTAGCAGGACGAGCAGCTGCTCGACGTCGGCGAGGTGCAGGCCGGTGGTCGGCTCGTCGAGGACGTACACCCCGCCCTTCTCGGCCATCTGGATGGCGAGCTTCAGCCGCTGGCGCTCGCCGCCGGACAGCGTCGTGAGCGGCTGGCCGAGGCTGAGGTAGCCGAGGCCGACCTCGGCGAGCCGGGTGAGGATCTTCTGCGCCGCCGGCGTCTTCGCGTCGCCGTCGGCGAAGAACGCCTCGGCCTCGGTGACCGGCATCGCGAGCACCTCGCTGATGTTCTTGCCGCCGAGCTCGTACTCGAGGACCTCGGCCTGGAAGCGCTTGCCCTCGCACTCCTCGCAGGTGGTCGCGACGCCGGCCATCATCGCCAGGTCGGTGTAGATGACGCCCGCGCCGTTGCAGCTCGGGCAGGCGCCCTCGGAGTTCGCGCTGAACAGCGCCGGCTTGACGCCGTTTCGCTTCGCGAACGCCTTGCGGATCGGATCGAGCAGCCCGGTGTACGTCGCCGGGTTGCTGCGCCGCGAGCCCTTGATCGCCGTCTGGTCGACCGACACCACGCCGTCGCGGCCGGACACCGAGCTGTGGATCAGCGAGCTCTTGCCCGAGCCCGCCACGCCGGTGACGACGACCAGCACGCCGAGCGGGATGTCGACGTCGACGTCCTGCAGGTTGTGGGTGCTCGCGCCGCGCACCTCCAGCACGCCCGACGGCGTCCGCAGGGAGGGCTTCAGGGCGGCGCGGTCGTCCAGGTGGCGGCCGGTGACCGTGTCCGAGGCGCGCAGCTCGTCGACCGTGCCCTCGAACACGACCTCGCCGCCGCCGGTGCCGGCGCCCGGGCCGATGTCGACGACGCGGTCGGCGATCGCGATCGTCTCGGGCTTGTGCTCCACGACGAGCACCGTGTTGCCCTTGTCGCGCAGCGCCAGCAGCAGGTCGTTCATCCGCTGGATGTCGTGGGGGTGCAGCCCGATGGTCGGCTCGTCGAAGACGTAGGTCGTGTCGGTCAGCGAGGAGCCGAGGTGGCGGATCATCTTCGTGCGCTGCGACTCGCCGCCCGACAGCGTGCCCGACGGCCGGTCGAGCGAGAGATAGCCCAGCCCGATCTGCACGAACGCGTCGAGGGCGTCCCCGAGCGCCGTCAGCAGCGGCGCCACCGACGGCTCGTCCAGCCCGCGCACCCACCCGGCGAGGTCCGAGATCTGCATCGCGCAGGCGTCGGCGATGTTGATGCCCTCGAGCTTCGACGAACGGGCCTCCTCGCTGAGCCGGGTGCCGTCGCAGTCCGGGCAGATGGTGAACATCACGGCCCGCTCCACGAACGCCCGGATGTGCGGCTGCATCGCCTCGGGATCCTTGGACAGAAACGACTTCTGGATCTGCGGGATCAGGCCCGTGTACGTCAGGTTGATCCCGTCGACCTTGATCTTCGTCGGATCCTTGTGGAGCAGGTCGTGGCGCTCGCGCTTGTTGAACTTGTGGATCGGCTTGTCCGGGTCGAAGAAGCCGCAGCCGCGGAAGATGCGGCCGTACCAGCCCTCCATGCTGTAGCCGGGGATCGTGAGCGCGCCCTCGTTGAGCGACTTGGTGTCGTCGTACAGCGCCGTCAGGTCGAAGTCCGTGACCGAGCCCCGGCCCTCGCAGCGCGGGCACATCCCGCCGAGGCGGTTGAAGGTCGCCTTCTTGGTCACGGTCTTGCCGCCGCGCTCGACGGTGATGCCGCCGCTCGCCCGGACCGAGGGGACGTTGAAGGAGTACGCGTTGGGCGAGCCGATGTGCGGCTGCCCGAGCCGGCTGAAGAGGATCCGCAGCATCGCGTTGGCGTCGGTCGCGGTGCCGACCGTCGAGCGGGGGTTCGCGCCCATCCGCTCCTGGTCGACGATGATCGCGGTCGTCAGCCCGTCCATGACGTCGACCTCGGGCCGGGCCAGCGTCGGCATGAAGCCCTGCACGAAGGTGCTGTACGTCTCGTTGATCAGCCGCTGGGACTCGGCGGCGATCGTGTCGAACACCAGCGAGCTCTTGCCCGAGCCGGAGACGCCGGTGAACACCGTCAGCCGGCGCTTCGGGATCTCGATGCTGACGTCCTTGAGGTTGTTCACGCGCGCGCCGTGCACGCGGATCAGGTCGTGGCTGTCGGCGACGTGCTGCCCGGGCGACCGCGTGTCCGTCGTCGTGGCCATGCTCAGCTCAGCTCCTGGATGCGGATGAGGTTGCCCGCCGGGTCGCGGATGGCGCAGTCGCGAACGCCGTACGGCTGGTCGGTCGGCTCCTGGACGACCTCGGTGTCGCTGGCCTGCACGCGCTCGAAGGTGCCGTCGAGGTCGGGGGTGGCCAGCAGGAGGGTGGCATAGGTGCCCTTGGCCATCATCTCGGCGACGGTGCTGCGCTCGTCGTCGGTGATGCCGGGGGTGGCGGCCGGCGGATACAGGACGATGGACGTGCCGGGCTGGTCGGCTGGGCCGACCGTGATCCAGCGCATCCCCTTGTATCCGACGTCGTCGCGGACCTCGAACTCGAGGGTGTCGCGGTAGAAGGCGACGGAAGCGTCCGGGTCGTCGTGCGGGAGGAAGCTCGCGTGAATGGTGATGTCCATGGCGGTCACGATAGGTGCGGCTCGGGGGCGGGCGCTTCTCGATTCCTGATCGGTTTGGTCACCTGCTTCGCCACGCAGGACGGCATCCCCGCCGTCGTGCGCGCCGCGTCGCGCCGGTAGACGCTGGGCGGCACGCCGACCAGCTCGGTGAAGCGCGTGCTGAAGGTGCCCAGCGACGAGCAGCCGACCTCGAAGCAGACCTCGGTGACGCTGAGATCGCCGCGACGCAGGAGCGCCATCGCGCGCTCGATGCGCCGGGTCATCAGGTAGCTGTACGGCGACTCGCCGTAGGCGCGCCGGAACTCGCGGCTGAAGTGCCCGGCCGACATGTGCGCGCCGCGAGCAAGCGCCTCGACGTCCAGCGGCTGCGCGTACTCCCGGTCGATCCGGTCGCGGACGCGGCGCAGCAGCGCGAGGTCGCGCAGGTGCTGCTCCGCGCCGGATTCGCTGGCCATGAGCGAGATGGTGCCACGTCCCCGGGGCCTGCTTGACCATGCGCTCGTCGGCTGGCGCGGCCGAGGGACGCCGGACGCGTAGTCTGGCGCCCATGCAGACAACTCCCGCGCCGCGCCGCTCGTGCATGTCCGTGCCCGGATCGTCGGCGAAGATGCTCGCCAAGGCCCCGACGCGCGGCGCCGACGAGATCGTCATCGACCTCGAGGACGCCGTCGCGACGTCGGCGAAGGACGAGGCGCGCGCGACCGTTCTCGCCGCGTTGGCCGAGCCCGGCTGGCAGGGCGTGAACTGCAGCGTGCGCGTCAACGCGCCGCGCACCCCGTGGTGCCACGCCGACATCGTCGCGCTCGCGTCGCTGCCGGGTGGGCCCGCGTCGATCGTCGTGCCGAAGGTCGAGAGCGCCGGCGACCTCGCGTTCGTCGAGCGCCTGCTCGACGGCGTCGAGGCGGCGGCCGGGTCGACCCGGCCGCTGCGCGTGCAGGCGCTCATCGAGACGGCGACGGGCGTCTCGAACGTCCAGGAGATCGCGGCGGCATCGCCGCGCCTGGACGCGCTGATCCTCGGCTACGCCGACCTGTCGGCGTCGATCGGCCGGGCCGCTGGAGCGAGCGCGCCGCTGGACACCTGGCTCGCCATCCAGGACCAGATCCTGCTCGCCGCCCGCACGAACGACCTCGCCGCGATCGACGGGCCGTACCTCGGAATCGCCGTCGACGAAGGCTTCACGGCCGCCGCCGAGCGCGCGCGCGACATGGGCTTCGACGGCAAGTGGGCGATCCACCCGGCGCAGGTCGGCGCGCTCAACGAGCTCTTCACGCCGAGCGCCGAGGAGGTCGAGCACGCGCGCGCGGTCATCGCCGCGCTCGAGGAGGCCGAGCGCACGGGCGGCGCGGGCGCAGTCGCGCTGGACGGCCAGATGCTCGACGAGGCCGTGCGCGTCGCGGCGCTGCGCGTGCTCGCACGCGCCGGGACGGCCGCGCAATGAACCACTTATCGGTTGTCGCCGGGGCGGCGGAGGGCTAGCTTGTGCGCATGCGGGCGAGTGCCGTAGCGGCTGCGGTCGCCGTCGCCGCGCTTGGGGCGCTCGTTCCGAGCGCGGGCGCGCAGCCGTTCGGCTTCGCCCCGGTCGCCTCGCCCGCGACCACGGCCGAGCGCGTCCTGACGCTCCAGCGTGCCGGGGGACAGGTGCAGCTGCTCGAGGCCGGGCGCGTCGTCCGCACGCGCGCGGCGAGCGCCAGCGGCCCGATGGTCGTCTCCGGCACGGACGCCAACGACACCCTGCGCGTGGACTTCGCCGGCGGCAACCCGGTGCCGAACGGCCTGCGCTTCGACGGCGGCGCCGACGCCGGCGGCCGCGGCGACGGTCTCGAGATCGCCGGCGGGCGGTTCGACCGCACGCACGTGACGTTCACGCGCGACACGCCCGGGGGCGGGCACAACGGGGTCGTCGACCTCGACGGCACGCAGATCGCCTTCCGCGACCTCGAGCCGCTCGCGCTCGGCGGCACGGCCGCGGACCGCGTCTTCACGATCCCCGCGGGCGACGGCGACAACCAGACCGTGCTCGAGGACGACCCCGGCAGCTCGCCCACGGTGTCGCAGCTGCGCAGCGTCGCCGGCACCTTCGAGACCACGGCGTTCACGCATCCCACGAGCAGCTTGCTGATCAACCTCAACGACGACGCGTCCGAGAGCCTGGCGATCAACGACGACTCGGTCGGCGTGCCGATCGCCGTCAACGGCGGCGCCGGGTCGAACCTCCTCGCGCTGGCCAACGGCGAGACGCTCAACGCCGGCCAGTTCAACGGGGCCTCCGGCACCGACCGCATCTCCTACGGCGCGTACACGACGCCCGTCGTCGTCGACCTCGGCGCGAACGCCGGCCTCGGCGCGACGCTCGGCCCCCAGCACGAGGCGCCTGCGACGTCGAGCACGGCGTCCGGCAGCGCCACGCTCGTCTACAACAACGCCACGAAGACGTTCAGCATCAGCGTGGCCGTCCAGAACCTGCCGCCGGCGAGCGTGACGGGCTTTCACATCCACACCGCGCCGGTCGGCGTCAACGGCCCGGTACGCGTGGACTTCTCGGCGGGCCCGCTCGTCACCTCGGGCAGCGGGTTCACCTACAACGCGTCGAACGTCGCGCTGCCGCCGGCCTTCGAGGCCGCGCTGCTGGGCGGGGGCGCGTACCTCAACGTCCACACGGCCGCGTTCCCGAGCGGCGCGATCCGCGGCCAGCTCACCGCGACGGGCAACTTCCTCGACGCGAGCGGGACCGCGACCGCCACCGGCGGCGTCGTGAGCGTCGAGAACGTCACCGGCGGCTCGGCAGGCGACAGCCTCGTGGGAAGCAACGTCGGCAACGACATCGCCGGCGGCGGCGGCGATGACACGATCGTCCCGGCGCGCGGCAACGACACCGTCGCGGCCGGCTCCGCGGACGACCTCGTGACGTGGAGCAACGGCGACGGGACCGACGTCATCGACGGCGATGCCGGCTTCGACCGGGTGCAGGTGGCGGGCGCCGAGACCGGCGTCGGCGACGCGTTCGCGATCTCCGCGAGCGGCGCGCGGGCGAGCTTCAGCCGCAGCGCACCCGTCGCCTTCTCGCTGGACATCGGCGGGACCGAGACGGTCTCGGCGGTCGGGCGAGCGGACAACGACGTGCTCGACGTCGGCGGCCTCACCGGCGTCGCGGACCTCAGCCGCGTCGAGCTGCACGGGTTCACCGGTGCCGACACGCTGAACGCGCCGGCGCTGCCACCAGGCGTCTTCGCGCAGATGCGCGGTGGCGAGGACACCGATCACGTGGCGGGACCCAGCGGCGCGTGGCAGATCGGGCCGGCGCGCAACAGCGGCACGCTCGCCGGCGCGCTGGGCTTCGACACGACCGAGAGCCTCACGACCGGCGCCGCGGCCGACTCGATCGCGCTCGCGGACAACTCGGGCCTCGACGGGACGCTCGACACCGGCGGCGGCACCGACACGCTCGACTACGCGTCCTACACCAGCGGGGTCCGCGCGAACCTCGGCGCGAGCGTGGCGACGCTGACGGCGACGCTCGGCGCCGACCAGGAGGTGCCGCCGACCGGCCATGCCGGCACCGGCACGGCGAGCCTCTCCTACAACAGCGCCACCGGCCTGTTCAACGTCGACGTCGACGTCGACGACCTCAGCACGGCGACGATCACCGGCTTCCACATCCACGCCGCCGCAATCGGCGACGAAGGGCCCGTCGTCGTCGACCTCTTCCCGGCCGGCGGGTTCCCGCCGGGCACGGGCTTCACGTACTCCGCGACCGGCCTGGCGCTCCCGGCCCTGCGCGAGGCCGCGCTGCTCGGCGGCGCGATGTACCTCAATGTCCACACCGCGGCGTTCCCGGACGGCGCGATCCGCGGGCAGCTCCTGCCGGCCACGACGGCCGTCGACGCGCCGCGCCGCGCTACCGGCCTCGGCGGGCTCGACAACGCCGAGAACGTGACAGGCGGGTCGGCGGGCGACAGCCTCGTCGGCTCGAACGGCGTGAACGTCGTGCGCGGCGGCGGCGGCGCCGACACGATCGTGCCCGCGCGCGGCAACGACGTCGCCGCCGGCGGCGCGGGCGACGACCTGCTCGCATGGGACAACGGCGACGGCTCGGACGTGCTGGACGGCGAGACGAACACCGACCGCGTGCAGGTCAACGGCACGCTCGGCGGCGTGGGCGACGTGTTCACGGTCGGCAGCAGCGCCACGCGCGTCGCGCTCGGGCGCTCGAGCCCCGGCGCGTTCAGCCTCGACATCGGCACGACCGAGAAGCTCGCCGTGGCAGGCGGCGAGGACGCCGACTCGCTCACGGCGACCAGCCTCGGCGGCGTCTTCGACCTCACCGAGCTCGCGTTCCACGGCGGCACGAACAACGACGTGTTCGACGTCGTGCCGTCGACGACGGTGACCAGCTTCTTCAACGGCGGGCCGGGATCGGACACGCTGCGCTTCGACCCGAGCTGCCTCGCGGTGACGACCGGGGCAGGCTCGCTCGCGGCCTCGGGTCGCCAGCCGGTGAATCATGCGAGCGCCGAGACGATCGACGTCGCGAGCGCGTTCTCGTTCGCCGCGACGACCGCGACCTTCAGCGAGGCCGACGGCACCGCCGTGATCCCCGTGAGCCGCAGCGGCACCGCCGCCGGATCGGTGAGCTACGCGACGAGCCAGCTCACGGCGCTGGCCGGCGCCGACTACGTCACGACTGCGGGGACGCTGACGCTGCCCAGCGGCCCGGGCTCCGGCGCGATCTCCGTGCCGCTGCTGCGCGACGGCGAGGCCGAGCCGGGCGAGACGTTCCGCGTCGACCTCCTGGCCGCCGGCCCGTTCGCCCATGTCTGCTCGCCGGCGCAGTCGACCGTGATCATCACGAACTCGCCGCCGCCCGTCGTGGTGCCGCCGCCTCCGCCGCCGCTCACACCACCGCCGCCACCACCGCCCGTGCCACCGCCACCGCCTCCGCCGCCCCCGCCACCCCCGCCGCCTCCACCGCCGGCCTCCGCGCGCTTCGCGATCACGTCGGTGACGCCGTCGAGGCTGACCGGTGGCGCGCGCGTGACGATGCGGGTGCCGGTGCGCGGCAACATCAGCCTCGTCGCCCGTCCATATGGCCGGCCGCTCTACGCGGCGAGCGCCCGCGCGCAGCGCCGCCTTGCCGGCGTCGTGCGGGTCACCCTGCGCCTGACGCCGATCGGCAGGCGGCTCATCGCGCGCACGGGTCGCCTGCGGGTGACGATCACGGCGACGCTGACGCCGCTTCAGTCGCTGAACCCGGCGGCCGGGGTGCGTGCTCGAGTGCGGGCCAAGCGCGTGGTCACGCTGACCTACGCGCGCCGCCTGCGCTGACGCTGGCTCTGGCGGGCCGCAGCCGGCGCGTCAGGCGATCTCGCCGACGTGCGCGATGTTCGCGCGGTCGTCGGCCTCGTCGCTCGGCCCGGCGTCAAACCACGCGTCGAGGATCTCCGCGAGCTGAGCCTCGGACGTCGTGCGCAGGCTGAGCGCGAGGACGTTCGCGTCGTTCCAGCGCCGCGCGCCCGCGGCGGTCTGCGCGTCGGCGCACAGCGCGGCCCGCACGCCGCCGACCTTGTTCGCAGCGATCGACGCGCCCGTTCCCGTCCAGCAGCACACGACGGCCTGCTCGGCGCGCCCGTCGGCGACGTCGCGGGCGGCGGCCTCCGAGCACCAGGCCCAGTCGTCGCGCTCGTCGTCGTTCAGCGCACCGTGCAGCAGCGGCTCGTGCCCCCGCGCGCGAAGCTGCTCGACGACGGCGTCCGCGACGCCCGTGCGCTCGTCAGCGGCGACCGCGATCCGCACTACCGGTCGCTCGCCGTGATCGCGAGCACCGGCGGCAGGTGGCCGGCGATCGTCGCCCAGGTCGCGCCGGCGTCGCCCGAGCCGAAGACCGCGCCCGACGTCGCGCCGAAGTACAGCTCGAGCCGCGGCCCCTCGGAGCACGTCGCGAACGCTTGGCGCAGGACCGTGAGGTACGCGTGCTCGGAGGGCAGGCCCTCGCCGCGCGGCGTCCAGCTCGCGCCGGCGTCGCGCGTCTCGTAGACCCGGACCGCGCCGCCCGGCGTGACGCGGTCGCCGTCGCCCGTGAGCGGGATGACGTAGGCGCTGTCGGGGTCGGCGGGGTCCAGCGCGAGCGGGAAGCTGAAGCTCCCGGGCAGGCCGGCGGCGATGTCCGTCCAGCTCGCGCCCGCGTCGTCGGAGCGGTACACGCCGCCATGGAACTGCATGAACAGCCGCTCCGGGCGCTCACGCGCGCGCTCGACGTGATGGACGCAGAGGTCGTTTGTCTCCTCGGCCACCTCCGCGGGAACGTAGCCCGGCACGATGCCCTTGTTGCCGCGCCGCCAGGACGCGCCGCCGTCGTCCGTCAGCCACATGCCCGCAGCCGAGATCGCGACGGCGAGGCGATCGGGGTCGCCGGGCCACGGCACGATCGTGTGCAGGCAGAGCCCGCCGCCGCCCGCCTGCCAGCTCGAGCGCGACGGCTCGTCCCACAGGCCGCGGTTGAGCTCCCAGCTCGCGCCGCCGTCGTGGCTCTCGAAGAGGACGCCGGGGTCGCCGCCGGCGTACACCGTGCGCTCGTCCTCGGCGGTCTCGAGGACCCAGATGCGGGCGAGCGCCTCGTCGCCGCCCTTCGGCAGCGCGACGCCGTCGGCCTGCTCCCACTCGCCGGCGGGGTCGTCGGCGTGGAAGATCTTCGGGCCGTGGAAGGCCGAGGTGACGGCTGCCAGCAGCCGGCCGGAGCGCGGGTCGCGCAGCGCGTACTCGACGGGCTCGCCGGCGAACGCCCGCGCCGTGACCTCGAACTCGCCGCCCGGCTCGCCTTCGAGCACGAACAGCCCCTTGCGCGTCGCGACGAGCAGCTCGGTCATGGTCGTCCCTCCTCCATAGGTCTCATGCTCGTATGACCGCGCGCCGCAGTCAAACTCATCGGTGCGTCACCGCTGCTGCGTGCCGTGCTCCGCGAAGGCGCGGCGCCCGACCTCGGGATCGATGCCGAAGGTCTCGGCGTAGCGCTCGTGCAGCGCCGGCCAGCCCTCCATCGACTCGGCCTCCGTGAGCGGCGCGCCCTCGAGCAGCGCGGCGAGGCGGTCGAAGCAGAGGTCCCAGCCGGCGGCGGTCTGCGCGCCGAGGTCGCGATCGCCGAAGGCGTGGGTGAACGTGAGCAGGCAGCCGTCGCCGTCCCGGGTCAGCTCGAAGCGCAGGCGGGTGTCGTCCCAGTCGAACGCGATGACGCGCGGCGGGTCGAGTTCGACGATCTCGCCGGCGCTGCCGGGCTGGCCCTCGACGGCGAACGCCGAGCCGACCTCGAGGTCCCAGCCGGGCACGCCCGGAAACCAGTGGCGAAGCTCGTCGGGCTCGGTGATCGCGCGCCAGACGCGGTCGACCGGGTGGGGGAGACGGCGTTCGAAGATCAGGATGTGACGGTCGTCGCGGGTCTCGAGTCGTCCGTTCATTCGGGGTTCTCCTCCAGGTGTCGTTCGAGGGCGTCGAGCCGGCCCGACCAGTACGCGCGGTAGGGCGCAAGCCAGGCGTCGACCTCGGCAAGCGGCTGTGCGCGCAAGCCGTACCAGCGGGTGCGCCCCTCGGGGCGGACGTCGACGAGCCCGGCTTCGCGCAGCACGCGCAGGTGCTTGGAGACGCCGGGCTGGCTGATGCGCAGGTGCACGACGAGGTCGCTGACCGAGCGCTCGCCGCCGCGCAGCAGGTCGAGGATCTCCCGGCGGTGCGGCTCGGCGAGGGCGGCGTACGCGGTCATGGGTCGCCATATTACCAGACGGTTATATATGCGCTCCCGCGCTGCTACGGCCGCGGGCCGCGGCGCGGCGGGGCGAACGGCGGGCCGCCGAAGCGCCGGCAGCGCGAGCTCGACGCGATGCGGTAGGCGCCGATCCCTCGCGGCCCCTGCGTGCGGGGCGTGTTGCGCGAAGGGAAGAGCGTCGCCGTGGCGCGCAGCCCGCCGCTGCAGCCGGCGAGCGCTCGCGCGTAGCTCGCGATCCGCGGGCGCACCACGACGGTGCCGGGGCCGTGCGCGTAGGCGGCCTCGGCGACGAGCCGCTCGCGACCGCCGCGGCGATGCTGGACGAGCCGCAGCGTCCCGCGGCAGCCCTCCGCGCAGCGCAGGCGGATGCTCACGCGCCCGTCACGTGCGACACGCACCCGACCCGGGCCCGAGCGGCGCACCGGACACGGGTGCTCCTGCGTCTGGTCGAGCGCCGGCAGCGGGCCCGCCGCCGCGTCGACGTCGACCGCGAGCAGCCGATCCGCGTCGCAGTCGGGGCGCAGGACGAACGCGGTGCGCCCGTCGAACACGACCGCCGAGCCGACGTTGCCGCCCCGCGGCCTGGCGTCGGCCAGCGGTCGCGCGGCGCCGCCGTCGACGTGGATCACCGCGTACCCGGTCGACGCGCCGTAGACGATGCGCCCGCCGGCGATCGCCAGCGACCGCGAGCTGCGCGAGGCCGGGCACAGACCCGCCGGCGGTCGGATCGCGCGCAGCACCGGCGCCGCGGGCGAGACGACGCCGATCGCGCAGAACGCGCCCGTGAACGCGACGGTGCCATCCGCCCCGAGGCCGACCTGGTAGGGGTACTCCGCGATCGGCGTGCGCAGCAGCACCTCGCCCGTGGCGCCGCGAGCGACGATGATCGTCCGCGAGATCACGCCGCCGGCGGTCGCGCGATGCTCCTCGACCCATGCGACCATCGGTCCGGTCGCGCGCAGCGCCGTGATGTTCGGCGTCGGCGGGTCGCCGGCGTACGGCGTCTCGGCCGCGACGGGGATCGTGCGCGTGGCGCCGGCGGTGCGGAGCGTTACGGCCGTGATGGTGGTCGCGCAGTCATCGCCGATGCTCGCGAGGAAGCCGTCGCCGCCGGCCGCGTCGACGGCCGCGAACAGGCCGGGCCGCGAGCACGCGAACAGGGACAGGAGGTTCGGCAGGATCGCCTCCGCGCGGGTGCTCCTGCGCACGGGGATGTCCTGCTCGGGGCCCGACTGCACCCCGGTCGCCTCGCGCCAGCGCTTGATCGTTGCGGTCACGGCCGCGCCCGTTCCCGACACGCTGAGCGTGTTGTACGTCAGCGGGTCGGCGATCGGCCCGAAGCGGGCAACCGCGGTGACCGCGCGCGTGCCCGGATCGATCGCGAGGAAGCCCAGCGCCCCGTTGCCGCGCAGCTCACCGACGACGACGCGCCCGTCGCTCGCCAGCGCGGGCCCGCCGTCGAAGCCCGGGACGGAGGAGGCGATGACCGCGGCGCCGGCGGAGGTCGTCGCGGGGAGCAGCATCGCGCCGAGGACTGCGAGCAGGAGCACCAGCGGGCGCGCCGGGCTGGAGGTGATCACGAGATCCGCCTTGTTCGATGGGGATATTCGCTGCAACGGCCCGCGAGCCCGGGAGTTGCCCGCGAGGACGGATGTCCGACGTCATCATTCGAAGGCGGGCACTTCCAGGACCACGAGGCTTCCGTCGGGCAGGATGTCGCGCGTGCGCAGCGGCCCGTACCGTGCCATGAGCCGAGCGCCGGCCTTGTCCCACAGCTCGCGGCGCATGAACACCGCGAACGGCGGCTGACCGGGAAACTCCGCCAGCGCATCGGGGGCGATCACCTCGCCGACGCGCGCACGATCGCCGGCGAAGATGCGCAGGCGCTCGTTCCAGATGATCGGATAGCCCCAGTCGAAGTACTTGTAGGGATCGGCGTCCTCGGTCGCGAGGTAGAACGTCTTGCCCGGCACGTCGCTGTTGGCCTCGATGTAGCGCCCGGTGTCGCCGATCGTGTCGCCGTCGCGAGTCCCGGCGTCGACGAAGTCCCGCGCGATCGAGATGTTCCACGTGGCGATCGCGAGCAGGCAGCCGACCGCGAGCGCGGCGCCGGCGCGGCGCGCGAGCGGCAGGCGCGAGCGGCCGGCCACCCGAACGGCCGCACCCGCCAGCGACCGGACCGCTACCGTGACGAGCACGGCCACGAACGGGAGCGTCACGAGCAGCCGCGTGTAGTTCGGGGCCTTGTTGACGAGCAGGGCGTACACGAGCCAGAGCAGCAGGAACGCCGCGAGCGGCACGAGCAACCACGGATCGCCGCGCCGGCGCACGACGGTCACCAGCACGATCGCCGCGCCGATCCACAGCAGGACGCCGGTGAGCGGATCCACGAACCCGTGCGAGGGGTTCTCATAGAGCCAGGAGTGGTCGGGCACGCGGTTGTTGAACGCCGTCAGCCCGTAGCCGATGTTCGTCCGGATCGCTTCCCACTCACTGGACGCAAAGACCCAGTCTCGCTGCAGCTGGCGCGCCTCGGGATAGATCATCAGGGCATGACGCTGCAGGGCGACCACGTCCGCCGGGGCCCGTTGCTCGGAGACGAAGATCGGCGTCGCGACGAGGACGAAGCCGATCGCGGTCGCGGTCGCGACATTCCCCAGCCGGCGCAGGTTCGGCCTGGAGCGGTCGAGCGCGAACACGCCCACGAGCACCATCGCCCAGATCACGATCGTGAAGCGCGCCGGGTAGTAGACGTACCAGCCGAGGCCGGCCACGACCCCGCCCAGGAAGCTCGTGAGGCGGTGCCCGTGCCGAAGGCCGCGCAGGAGCAACGCGATCGCCACGACCTCGAGCAGGACCGCCGTGTTCTCGCGCAGCGCCATCCGGCTGAACATGAGCAACGAGTGGCTGCACCCGATGACGCAGGCCGCGAACACGGCCCAGCGAAGGGGCAAGAGCTGCCGGAACAGGGCGTACGAGGCGGCGATGACCGCCAAGCCCACCATGCCGTGCAGCAAGCGCATGTGCGTCAGGTCGACCCCGCCGAGCCACTCGCCGAGTTGCCCCCACACCACGAGGAGGGCGGCCGGGTGCCCGAGGTAGTCGCTGACGCCGAAGAGGTCGACGCCGTCGCGGCTCGCGTACTTGGCCGCGTTGGTCATGACGGAGACCTCGTCGGAGCTCACCTGCGCGGGCCAGCTGTACGTGCGAGCGAGATACAGCGGCGCGAACGCCAGCGCGAGCCCCACGGGCGCGAGGACGTCCGCCCGCGCGACGCGCGGCAGCCGCTCGCTCATCGCCGCGAACGCCACGGCGAGCAGCGCCAGCCCCGCGAGCCACAGGACGAAGACCCCACGGACCCAGCCGTCCCCCGCGTACAGGACGAGCGACAGCAGGCCGAGCGCGCTGCCGGCCGCGAACGCGGCGATCTGCGCGGTGCGCCGCTTCGACCCCAAGCCCTCCGAGGGAGGCTCAGCCGACGTCGTAGACCTCGTCGGCGGGCAGCGACATGACGCGGTCGACCATCTCGAGCTTGAGCTGGTCCAGCCGGGCCTTCTCGTCGTCCGTCTTGCCGTCCTTGCGCGCGAGCTCGATGAACTCGTCGGGCACGATCCCCTCGCGCACGATCAACGTCGCCGACTGCTCGCCGTAGGTCAGCTCGAAGACGAAGCGCTCCATCGTGCGGCCGCGCTCGGGGCGCGCGAGCGACGGGTCGACGGCGTAGCGCTCGCCCGTCACGGCGCGCGTCACGAGCTCGAAGGCATCGCGCGCGCCCGGGCCGCCGAACGACGTGCGCACGTGGATCTCGCGCCGCTCGGGCGGGCCGTCCGGGCTGATGAGCGGCATCGCGCGCTCGAGGATCTTGAAGGCCTGCGCGACGCCCCCGGGGGAGCCGGGGCCGTGGTACTTGAGCATGTCGTCGAAGGAGAACGCGAGCAGCCGTCCCTTTTCGCGTACGTCGATTGTGCCGGCCATCAGCCGCATCCTTTGCCTCGGTTACCGTTACCGCTCGTGCCCAGTGTGCCCGTCGTGGGAAGCCAGCTGCATGTCGAGCGCCGCGGCGAAGGCGATCCGCTGCTGCTCATCCAGGGCATGGGCGCCAACAGCGCCCACTGGGGCGAGCCGTTTCTCGCCGCGCTCGAAGGCGATTTCGAGCTCGTCCTCTACGACCATCGTGGGGTCGGTCGCAGCGGCCCGGCGAACGTCGACGACATGACGACGGCGTCGCTCGCGGCCGACGCGGTCGCGCTGCTCGACGCGCTCGCGATCGCGCGCGCGCACGTCTTCGGCTTCTCGATGGGCGGGATGGTGGCCCAGGAGCTCGCGCTCGCCGCGCCGGACAGGATTGCGACCCTGACGCTAGCGGGCACGTCGTGCGGTGGGACGCAATCGAGGCCGACGAGCCCCGAGGTCGTACAGGCACTGACGATGGCCGTGCTGTCGGGCGACCGCGAGCGGGTGCTGCGGACCGGCTTTGGGCTGATCTTCTCGAGCGCGTTCGCCGCGGACGAGACGAACTACGCGCCGTTCGCCGAGGCCTCGCACATCCATCCCGCCACGCTGTACACGCTGCTGGACCACCAGGCCGCGGTCGTCGGGCACGACACCTACGGGCGCCTGCGCGAAGTGCGGGCGCCGACGCTCGTCGTGCACGGCACCGAGGATCGGATGCTGTCGCACGTCAACGGCGACCTCGTCGCGTCGATGGTCCCCGGCGCGCGGCTCGAGCTGCTCGAAAGCAGCGGCCACCTCCTGTTCTGGGAAGAGCCCGAGCGGGTGGCGCGGCTCGTGCGCGAGCACGCGCACGCCCATGCTGGCCGCTTCGCTGGCTGAGCCGTAGGCTGAAGCGATGCCCGGACTCGAGAGTCCCGACGAGATCGACCTCATCGCCGAGGACGAGGACGGGCGCGCGCTGCTGTCGATCGTGCAGACCGGCCCGTGGCCGACGGGCAAGTTCGTGCGCCCGGGCCTCGAGCTGAAGGTCCGCAACTACCTGCGCTTCGCGCTCGAGGGCCAGATGGTCTCGAAGTACCCCGTCCTCAAGGACCGCCCGGTGGTCATCGAGCTGACCTACGACGAGGTCCCGCCGAAGTTCATCGTCGACAGCTGGAGCAAGTCGGCGAAGCTCGCGATGCGCCGAGGGGTACGCCTCTCGACGCGCAAGCTCGGCGACGCGTCGTTCTGGAGCTCGTAGCTTGCCGAGCGATCGCCTGATGGCGCGCATCCCGCTCGCTCCGGAGCAGGGTATCCCCAAGAAGGTCGCGGGAGCCCGTCGCTAACGTGGTCTGCAGCGACTGCGGGACGGCTATCTCGCGTAGCGCGCGCTTCTGCCCGAACTGCGGGGCGGAGCAGATCGTCCTCCACGCGCCGGGGAAGGCCGAGCCGCCGGGGGACCAGCCGCCCGGCAAGCCGGCGGACGTCGGTCCGCCAGTCGCCCCGCCGCCTCCGATGAAGCCGTCTGCGACCCGGGCGCGGCCGCGGCCGGGGAAGCTCGTCGCGGCGGCCGTGGTTGTCGCCGTCGTCGTCGGAGGCTCCCTCGCCGTGAAGACGATCGTCGGCGGCGGCTCCGCGTACGAAGCGATCTCACTCGGCGTCCAGCCGCCTCCGCTCGGTGATCGCCCCGATCTCTTTCAGCTCGCGGGCCGCGTTTTCACGAGCGACGGGTGCAACTTCGGCGACAGCCGCGAGGAGGACACCGGCGTCGACGTCGTCTTCAACTTCGAGTGCCCGGACGAGACGGAGTTCATCTCCGGCTCGGTGCGGATCGGGTTCTCGGCCAGCGAGACGGTGGCCGCCGACCTCAGTCCCAACGAGTGCCACGAGAGCGGCGGGTTCTCGTGCTCGTTGCACGACGGGCTCGTGACGATCGACGCGGACGGCGCAACCTTGGCTCAGGCTCGCGAGCGGCTCATGGCGGTGGCCGGGGCCGTGGCCGCCCTCCCGGACATGACCGGAGATCCCGGGCCCTCGGTGCAGTCCGAGCTCTCGCGGAGGATGCAGGACGATCAGCCGTAGGCGCCGGCGCGGTGCCGGCTCGCAACGAGCCAGACCTGTCCCGCGCACGACCGCCGCAGGCATCCGCGGGGCCAGCCTGCACGACGACGCTCCCAGCGACCGCAATCGCCGCTCGAAGGGAGCACTTCCATGCAACGCCATGCCGATGTCCGCCGAGCCCGCCACCGCGAGGGCTCAGGGCCACGCCGGATCCGCCGTGCGAGGGCTCCGCTGGCCGCAGCGCTCTTCTGTCTCGCCGCGCTGCCGCAGGCCGCGCCGGCGGCGCCCCCAGCCGCGGGGCCCGGCGCGTCGCCCGGTGTGAAGCTCACGGCGCCGCGGGTCGTCGGGGTGAGCCGCGATGGCAAGCCCAAGCGCTTCGAGCTGACGGCCACCGTTCGCAACGACACCCTTCGGCCGACGCCACGGCACGCCCTCCGAGGTCGAGCTCCCTAAGGGCGTAACGCTGCGGCCGGGGCACGCCGCGTGAACCTCGGCCGGCTCGCGCCCGGCGAGGAGCGCGTCACGACCTGGCCGTTGCGGGCGCGCTCGAAGCTGCGCGGACCAGACTACCACCATCCGGGTTTCGCGGCGCGCGTCTTCGCGCGGCACTTCGGCAGGCCGGACGGGCGCTCGGCTCGCGGCGCCGACCCGTTCGGCGCCGATTGCCCATGACGAAGATGATCAAGTACACCCAGCACGGGTCCTGCGCCCGCGCGTACGGCGTGCTGACCGGCACCGACGCTGTTCGGAATCCGTCCGCTCGTCGGGCACACGGTCGAGCTCTGCGAGGACGATCTCACGGGCTGCACATCGACGACGACCGACGCGCTCGGGAACTACGAGTTCTTCAAGTCACCTCCGGCAGGCGACGAGTCGCATGACTACCGGATCCGGGCGCACGGCCAGGCCACCTTCACGAACCCGCCCGCACAGACAGGGCCCCTTACGACGATGGGGCGCGGTGGCGACTACCGCGAGGACTTCGGCTGGGAGAACCTCCGGCGTCTCGACGACCACACCGAGCTTCCGGGCTCGTCCGACTAGACGGCTTCCCGTCGTGGGACTGGCAGGCGGACGCAGCCGGTGCACATCGACGGGTGCCCACCCGGCGTCCTCGGCTCGGCCACCTATCGCCTGATCGGCCTGATCGACCCCGGCGCCGGCGTCTGGATCGGGCCGGTCGCGATGACGCCAAACGCCGACGGCTCGTTTGACGCCGTGATCCCGGCGCCCGCGTTCGATCCCGCCCGCTGCGCATACCGGGGCGGCCGTTCTCGAGATCACGCTGGACTGCGGCGGGACTGTCACGGTCACGAGCAACGGACGTCTGGATCGATCCCAGCGGGTTCGTGCGTGACACCAAGGGCAAGCCGATCGAGGACGCGACGGTCATCCTGTATCGCTGGGAAGGAACGACGCTGGGCTTCGACAAGGTCCCCGACGGCAGCGCGGTGATGTCGCCGGCCAACCGCGACAACTCCGACCTCACGGACGAGCAGGGGCACTTCGGCTGGGACGTGACCGCGGGCGACTACAAGGTCCGCGCGCAGAAGGCCGGCTGCCACAAGCCCGGCTCGCCATCGGTCGCGTACGTCGAGACGGCCACGATGACGATCCCGCCGCCGGTGACCGACATCGAGCTGATCCTCCAGTGCCCTAAGCGCAAGCCGCGCTGAGCGAGCACGGGCTCCGAGACGCTCGCGCCCGCTCCGCGGGCGCGCCCGTCTCGCCTTTCTCACCGCGGCCGGAGATGATGGCTCGATGCGCCGCAAGCGAGCCCCGAGCATCCTGGCGGCGGCCCTCTGCGGGATCGCCGTCGCGACGGGGCTCTCGGCGACGGGCGTGCTGGACCGCCCGGAGCAGGCGAGCATCGAGCTGCGCTTCCAGATCCGTCCCGATCGGGGCGCGCCCGCCGACGTCGTCATCGTGGCCGCCGACGAGCGCAGCCTCGAGCGCCACGCCAGCGGAGCGTCGGTGCCACGCTCCCTGCACGTCCGGCTGCTCGACCGCCTCCGCAAGGCCGGGCCGAAGGTCATCGCCTACGACTTCAGCTTCCGCTACCGGCAGGGGCCCGGCGACGAGCGTCTCATCGCGGCCCTTGGGCGAGCGCAGCCGATCGTGCTCGGGACCGTCCACGTGACGCCCAGCGGCGAGACGCCCCTGTTCTCGCAGCTGGGCGCCGTGGAGGGGGTTGGCGTCACCGTCGCCGTCGCGAAGTTCCCGCTCGGGCCGGGCCGCGTCTACGACCGCGTCCAGGAGATCTATCGCGACGGCCTGCTGACGCTGCCGGCGGCGGCGGCCGAGCTCGCCGGAGCCCGTTCGCGCAACGACGCGTTCGCCGGCGACGGAGCGCTGATCGACTACGCCGGTCCCGCCGGGACCGTGCATACCGAGACGTTCGACGACGTCCTGCGCGGCGACGTTCCCCCGAGGTGCTGCGCAACAAGATCGTCGTCGTCGGGACGGCCGATCCCGACGTCGATCGCCATCCGACGCCCATGCCCTCCGAGGGGCCGATGTCGGGAGCGGAGATCCACGCCAACGCGATCAGCACGATCCTGCGGGGCTTCCCGCTGCGCGACGCGCCGGCGCTGCTCGACGCGCTGGTGCTGCTCGCGCTGTGCATCGGCGGAGCCGCGGCCGGCCGGCTGCGAGGCTCGCTCGCGCTCGTCGCCGGGGTGCGGGCTTGCTGGCGCTCTTCGTCGGCGCCCAGCTCGCGTTCGGCGCGGGCACGGTCCTCGACACGGCGGCCCCGGCGCTCGGGCTCGGGGTCTCGCTGCTCGGCGCCGTCTTCGGCGAGCAGCGAACGGCGCGGCGCGAGCGGGCGCGGCTCGCCGAGATCGTGGCGCGGCTCGCGCCGGGCGAGAACCCCGAGCACGTCCTGGAACGCGTGGCCGGGACCGGCGCGGGCGCGGTACTGCACGAGGGCTCGCGCTTCGGCCCCTACCGGATCGCCGCGCCCCTGGGCCTCGGCGCGATGGGGGTCGTCTACCGCGCGCGCCACGAGGCGCTCGACCGCCAGGTCGCGATCAAGGTGCTCGCGCCGGCGCTCGCAGCGGACGCGCGAACCCGCGAGCGGCTGCGCCGCGAGGCGCTCAGCTCCGCGCGCCTGGAGCATCCCAACGTCGTGGCGGTGCTCGACGCGGGGGAGATCGGCGGGCGCGCGTACATCGCGATGCAGCTCGTCGAAGGACGCGCGCTGCACGACCTCGTCGGCGCGCCGCAGCTCACGGCGCAGCGGATCAGCGAGCTCGTCTGCGACGTCGCGGCGGGCCTGGACCACGCGCACGCGCACGGCGTGGTGCATCGCGACGTCAAGCCGCAGAACATCCTCGTCGAGGATGCCGGAGGCCGCGCCCTGCTCGCCGACTTCGGGATCGCCGCCGCCGCGGAGCAGGAGCGGATGACGAGCGTCGGGGACCTCGTCGGGACCGTCGCGTATGCCGCCCCCGAGCAGCTCTCCGGCGCGGACCCCGACCCTCGAGTCGACGTCTACGCCCTGGGCTGCGTGCTCTACGAGCTGCTGACCGGGCACCTGCCGTTTCAGTGCGCGACGGTCGCGGCCGCGGTCCAGGCCCACCTCTCGCGCGAGGCCCGGCCGGTCAGTGACCACCGCCCCGACCTGCGCGCGACGGGCGTCGACGCTGTCGTCGCGCGTGCGCTCGCGAAGGATCCCGCGGCTCGCTGGCAGAGCGCGGGCTCGCTGGCGAGGGCCGCGCGCGCCGCACTCGCGTCGGTGCCGTCAAGCCCTCCGGTGCGCGTGACATCGGATCGGGGCGAGCGCACCCGGCCAGCCTGACCACCGATCGGCGGCTATGTCGATTTTTGGGCGAATAGCGCCCAGTTTTCGACATGAGAGCGTGATGTCGACCGCGCTGCCCTACCGGGGGCCCCGGATCAGGATGCTGTTCGGCGCCTGCACCCGCCGCGTGCGGTTGCGGCGCGGGTCGCGCACGCGGACCGCTCCACCCGTGACCTTCACGTACGTCCCGTCGCAGCGGTCGGCGATCGAGAACTTCGTGCCGGGCGCGATCGCGTTGCCGCGCTTGCCGTCCGCCTTGACCGGCCCCGTGCCGGTGAAGTTCGTCTTGCGGACGTTCCGCGGTCCGGTGTGCAACGGGCGCAGGGTGGGCTCGCCAAGGCCGGCCCGGCGCGCCGTCTTGCGGCAGGTGCGCACGAAGTCGCCGCCGACCAAGACGGCCGTGATGACCGCTCCGGGAGCGTTGCCCTGCTCGAGGCGCACCCTGCCACCGAACAGCGTCATCCGGGTCGTCACGCCGCCGACGACGCCGGTCTCGAGGCTCGCCGCGCCCGTGCGGAGATCGAGGACGGCGCCCATGGGGACGAGCGTGTCCTTCGAGAGCGTCCGGCATCCCCGGCTCACCCCGCTGCAGACCTTCACAGGCCCGCGGTAGCCGGGGACGCTCGCGGGCGCCACCGCGTTCGTCACGCCGGGCGTTCCGTGCAGCTCGGGCGGCTTGGCGAGGTACGCGGCACCCGGGCCGAGGGGCCTCGTGAGCGACCCCGCGAAGTCGTCGAGCTTCGCCGAACCGCGGATGACGCGGACGAGGGTGCCGTCGCAGCGGTCCACGAGCGTGGATGCTGCGCTTTGGGTGGTGGTGAGCTGCGCGTATCGGCCGACGACCCGGAACGCGCCGTCGCCGTCCGCCACGAGCTTGCGCACGACGCGCGTGGACCGCGCGGCACCGCACGTCGCCTCGAAGCCGTCGCTGAGGCGGGCGACGAGGACCGTGTCGACGGCGCGCTCCTGCTCGAGCCTGAAGTACGCACCCGCGACGGTCACGCGAGCCGCGGTACCGTCGGCGCGCAGCGTCGCGAGGCTCACGCCGCCGTCGCGCGCGTCGATGACCATGCCGATCGCCACGGGCTTGGAGGTCAGCCGCGTGCAGTCTTTGCCGACCGCCCTGCACACGCGTGCTCGCCCCGGATACCCCTTGACCCTCGCGGGCCGGACGGCGTTGCTCACGCCTACCTGCGCGGCGGCGGCGACCGGACTCGACGCCAGCGACGTCGCTCGGAGCTCGAGCGCCAGCGCGCCGATCGCCGCAACGGCGAGCGCCGCCGCGGGCGCGTTGCGCCTAGATACGAGCATCGATGCCGAGCTCGAGGATGCGCTCGGCGAGCAGATGCGGCCGGTCGCGCGGCGCGTGCGAGGGCAGCGCGAGCTTGACGCACAGGCTGTCGAGGCGGCGCTGCACCGTGCGCTCGGAGAGGCTGACGGCTTCGGCGATCTGCGCCTTGCTCGCGGGGCGCGGAGCCAGGACACCGGGTGCGCGAAACGCAGCGACCAGGACGGCGGCAACCTCGCGTTCCTGATCGGTGAGCTTCGCGGCGTACGACGAATCCACCTCGGTCTCGCGGCTTCCGGCGACGGGCGGCAGCACGAGCTGCAGGCGCGTGCGGCCGAGGGTGAGCGTATCCCCGTGACGCAGCCGCTCCGGGCGGTCCAGCAGCCGTCCGTTCAGGCGCGTGCCGTTGCGCGAGCCGAGGTCGGTGGCCAGCACGGCGCCCCCATGGCGGCTGAGCTCGAGATGGTCGTTGGAGACCGCGTCGTCGTCCACCACGACGTCGCAGGCGTTCCCGCGGCCGAGCACGAGCCGCGCGCCGTCGAGCACGAGCTGCCCGCTCAGCGCGCCGTCGACATGCAGCCAGAAGCGCGGCGGGTCGGGCGCGTGCGCCGGCCCCGCTTCGCGCAGGGGCGGCACGGGCGACGCGGGATTGCGCTTCATGTGAACCATTTCAGGCAAACCCCCCGCACGCTGGCTGGCCGATGCTACGCGAAAGCCCCGCGCCGCGGGTCTTTTCGGTGGCGTGTGTTAACCGTGCAACGCGGCGCGCCGCAAGACGATGCGGCGCGCCGTCAGTCCTTGCGCGCGGAGCGTGCCTGCTTGACGCGGTCGACGGCGGTCAGCAGGACCTTGCGCAAACGCACGGAGTCGGGCGTCACCTCGACGCACTCGTCCTCGCGGATGAACTCCAGCGCCTGGTCGAGCGACATCCGCGCGGGCGGGACGAGGTTGACCATCTCGTCGGCGTTGGCGCTGCGGATGTTCGTCTGCTTCTTCTCGCGGATGGCGTTGACGTCGAGGTCGTCGGCGCGCGCGTTGGCGCCGCAGATCATGCCCTCGTAGACCTCCTCGCCCGGGCCGACGAAGAGCTGGCCGCGCTCCTGCATGCGCATCAGCGCGAACGACGCGGTCCTGCCGCGGCGGTCGGCGATCAGCGAGCCCGAGGCGCGGGTCTTGATCTCGCCCTGCCAGTTCTCGTAGCGCTCGAAGACCGAGTGCATGATTCCCGAGCCGCGCGTCTCGGTCATGAACTCCGTGCGGAAGCCGATCAGCCCGCGGGCGGGGATGAGGTACTCCAGGCGCACCCAGCCCGTGCCGTGGTTGACCATCTGCTCCATGCGGCCCTTGCGCAGCGCCATGAGCTGGGTGACGGTCCCGAGGTAGTCCTCGGGGATGTCGATCGCGAGGCGCTCGATCGGCTCCTGGAGCTTGCCGTTGACCGTGCGCGTGACGACCTTCGGCTTGCCGACCGTGAGCTCGAAGCCCTCGCGGCGCATCGCCTCGACGAGCACGCCGAGCTGCAGCTCGCCGCGGCCCTGGACCTCCCAGGTGTCCGGACGCTCGGTGTCGAGCACGCGGATCGAGACGTTGCCGACGAGCTCGGCCTGCAGCCGGTCCTGGACCTGGCGCGCCGTGAGCTTCTTGCCGACCTGGCCGGCCAAAGGAGAGGTGTTGATGCCGATCGTCATGCCCAGCGCGGGCTCGTCGATCATGACGGGCGGCAGCGCCTTGGGGTCCTCGGGGTCGGCGAGCGTGTCGCCGATCGTGATCTCCGGGATGCCGGCGATGGCGACGATCTCGCCCGGCCCGGCCTCCTCGGCGGGGGTCCGGGTCATGCCCTCGGTGATGTAGAGCTCGGTGATCCGCGCGGAGGAGAAGTCCTCCTGCTCGTGGCGGAACCAGGCGACGGTCTCGCCCTTGCGGATCGTGCCGTTGTGCACGCGGCACAGCGCGAGGCGCCCGACATATGCGGACGCGTCGAGGTTCGTCACGAGCGCCTGCAGCCCGTGGCCCTCGGTGTAGGTCGGCGCGGGAACCGTGGAGACGAGCAGCTCGAACAGCGGCCGCAGGTCCTCGCCCTCGACGCCCTGCTCGAGCGACGCCTGGCCGGCGCGCGCGTTCGTGTAGACGATCGGGAACTCGATCTGCTCGTCGTCGGCGTCGAGGTCGATGAACAGCTGGTAGACCTCGTCCACGACCTCCTCGATCCGCGCGTCGGGGCGGTCGACCTTGTTGATGACGAGGATCACGGGCAGCCGTGCCTCGAGCGCCTTGCGCAGGACGAAGCGCGTCTGCGGCAGCGGCCCTTCGGAGGAGTCGACGAGCAGCACGACGCCGTCGACCATCGTCAGCCCGCGCTCGACCTCGCCGCCGAAGTCCGCGTGGCCCGGCGTGTCGACGAGGTTGAGCTTGATCTCGTCGCCGACCTCCGTGCGGTAGCGCACGGCGGCGTTCTTGGCGAGGATCGTGATGCCGCGCTCGCGCTCCTGGTCCATCGAGTCCATGACGCGATCGGTGACCGCCTCGTGCGCGGCGAAGACGCCGGACTGGCGCAGCATCGCGTCGACGAGCGTCGTCTTGCCGTGGTCGACGTGGGCGATGATCGCCACGTTGCGGATGTCCGAACGCACGGGCTTCGAGCCGCCTCGCTCGTCTTGAGTGGGCGTGGCGGGGGACGTGGTCATACCTACACGCTACAAAGCGCCGCCGGGCGCCCGGTTGCGATCGCGTGCCGGCGCGCGACCGGCGGGTGCTATTCGCAGCCGTGCGTGAGGACGCGCAGCGCGCTGACCTTGCCGTCGCGCACCTCGGCGATGACGCTCGGCGTCTGCGCCCCCGCGCAGTCGTTGGGGTGCAGCCCGAGGACGTATCCGGGGAACTGGCAGGCGTCGCCGCATGAGCGCTTGGAGGCGCGCTGCGCCGCGCGCTCCGTGCTGCCGGGGCGGATGCCGGCGCTCGTGTGCCAGCGCTTGTCCGACAGCCGCGCGTTGACGAAGTAGCCCTGCGTGCAGACGTCGCGCATCTGCTGGCCGAAGCTCGTCAGGTGCGCGACGACGCCAACCGCCTTCCAGCGATACGTGCACTGGTCCTTGCTGTTGCGGACCTTCGCCGTCGGCCTGCCGAACGCGGTGCTCAGCGCGACCGCGCTCGTCGCCGTGCCGCCCTCGCGAAACGGCCCGAACCCCGTGGCCTTGGCGCTCACCGGGACGAGGAAGCGGTCGCGCGCCGCGGCCGCAGCGAGCGCGAGCGGCAGGCACGCGAGCGCCGCGGCGAGCACCGCCGTCCTGCGCATGACCCGGTTCATGGCCCGACGATAGTCGCTGGCAGACGGCTCGCGCAAGCGGCCAACGGACGTACACTTCGCGCGTGTTCGGCAAGCTCTTCGGCCGCGGCAAGACCAAGCGCGACGCGTTCGGCGTAGAGACCACGACGGCGACGGTCGGGGTGCCCGGCAGCGACGCGACGACGACCGTCACGACGACGACAGCCGAGACGCGCACGCTCGGCGTCATGGACCTCTTCGGGCAGCCGCCGGCCGGCGGGACGGACCTCGGCGCGCTGCTGGCCACCGTCCGCGAGGCCCAGGAGCAGAGCGGCGGCGACCAGGAGGCGATGGCGGCGCTCCTGCGCGAGCGGCTCGGCGGCGACGTGGTCGTCGAGCAGCACGCGGGCGGCGACTGGACCGGCGTCTCCGAGCCCCGGCAAGACCCGATCGCGCTCCTCGCGACGCTCACCGAGCTGCACGAGAAGGGCGTCGTCTCCGACGAGCAGTTCGAAGCGCAGAAGCGACGCCTGCTCGGCTGATGGCTCGTGCGCCGGCCGCGAAGGCGCTGGGCGCCTGCCTCTGCGCTGTCGTGGCCGTGGTCGCGGGACCGCCGGCCGGCCCGAGCGGCGGCGGGCTCGCGCGCGCGGCGGAGCCGGCCACGCGCGGCGCCGCGGCCCCGGCCACGCGCGGTGCGGCGGAGCCGGCCACGCGCGGCGCCGTGGCCCCGACGAGCTACGGCGCGGTGGCCGACGCCTTCGTCAGCCCGCGCAACCCGGCGCGCAACTTCGGCGCCGACCCGACCCTGCGCGTGGGCGGCCCGTCGCAGATCCGCAGCCACGTGCGCTTCACGCTGCCGGCGCCATACGAAGCCGGGGGCCCGCGGGTCCGGCTGCGGCTGTTCGCGACGATCGGCGCGCGCTCCGGCGTCGCGGTGCGCCTCGCGCGCAGCGAGCCATGGCGCGAGCGCGCGATCGCCGCCGGCTCGGCGCCCGCGCTCGGACCGATCGTCGCCCGCCACGGCGCCGTGCGCAGCGGGCGCTGGCTGACGATCGACATCACGCGCGCCATCGCCGGCCGGCGCGTCGTCGACCTCGCCCTCGTCCGGCGCGGGCCCGGGACGCTGCGCTTCCTCAGCCGTGAGTCCGGCGAGCAGCAGGGCCCGCGGCTCGTCCTCGGCGACCCGCCTCCGCGAGGCGACCCGGTCGTCGCGGCCGCCGGCGACATCGCCTGCGACCCCAACTCGCCCAACCGCCGCGACAAGGTCCTCGGGACATGCCTGGATCGCGAGACCTCCGACCTGCTCCTGACGCGCGAGCTGGAGGCCGTGCTCACGCTCGGCGACCACCAGTACGAGCGCAACACGTTGGCCGCCTTCCGTTCGACCTACGACAAGACCTGGGGCCGCGTAAAGGGGATCACGCGCCCGGTCGCCGGCAACCACGAGTACGAGACCCCCGACGCCGCGGGCTACTTCGACTACTTCAACGGGCCGGGCCGCCGGGACGGCCGCGCCGGGCGCCGCGGCGAGGGCTGGTACAGCTTCGACGTCGGCAAGTGGCACCTCGTCGCGCTGAACTCCATCTGCGACGAGGTCGGCGGCTGCGGCCCCGGCTCGCCTCAGCTCGCATGGCTGCAGGCCGATCTCGCGGCGCACCCCGCGCGGTGCACGCTCGCCTACTGGCACCACCCGCGCCACTCCAGCGGCGTGCCCGGCTCGAACACCCGCACCGACGCGTTCTGGCGGGTGCTCTACGACGCCGGCGCCGAGCTCGTCCTCGGCGGCCACTCGCACGACTACGAGCGCTTCGCCCCGCAGACGCCCGACGCCGCCCGCGACGACGTGCGCGGGATCCGCGAGTTCGTCGTCGGGACCGGCGGCAAGAACAACTACCCGTTCGGCACGATCGCGGCCAACAGCGAGGTCCGCGACGCGGTCACGTCGGGCGTGCTGATGCTGACGCTGCGCCCGGACGGCTACGACTGGCAGTTCGAGCCGGTGCCCGGCGGCACGCTGCGCGACGCCGGCTCCGGCGCCTGCCACTGACCGCCGGTCGAAAAGCGCGTTACGGACCGACCCGCGCGACCCGCGCGAACGCGCCGTTCTGGACGACGAACACGCTGACGGAGTTGGCGCCCTTGTGCAGGCTCGACGGCGGCACGAGCGCCGAGAAGCGGATCTTGTCGCCGACCCAGTAGCTGCGCCCGGCCGCCACGACCCGGCCGTTGACCGCGAACGCGAGCGCCATGCCGCGGGCTCCGCCGCTCTCGAATCGCCCGCTCACGTAGGCCGGCACCACGCCCGACTCGAAGGACACGCCGAGAAACTCGCCGGCGCCCTCGATCGTGGCGCGGGCGTTGCCGGCTGCGACGACAGGCAGCGACCCCACGCTGCGACCGATCGGCACGTCGCCATCGGAGCGCAGTGCAAACAGGTCGAGCGGGACGGGGAACAGCCGGCGCTGACGCGCGAGCTCGGCGTCGCGCGTGCGGACGAACTCGCCGAGCGCCATCGTGACGAACTGGCCGCGGCGGCCGTTGCGCACGCTGGGACTCACGTCGGGCAGCGGCTTGGTCAGCGAGCTGCCGTCGAGCTTGGCCCGCGGTCGCGCGCCGATCGCCGCGCCGATGGTGGGCAAGATGTCCACCGTGCGGGCCGCGGTGTCGACGATCGCCGCGCCGCGCTGGCGCGGGCGCTTGACGAACAGCGGCACGCCCGCGATGCCCGCGAAGTCCGCGCGGGTCACGGCGCGCCGCGAGCCGCCCGGCCGCAAGCCCACGCCGTGGTCGGCCGTCACGATCACGAGCGCGTCGTCCCACACGCCGGCCGCGCGCAGGCGCCGCATCATCCGAGCGAGCAGCCGGTCCGCGTAGCCCACCTGGAGCATGTGGCGCTGCACCCCCTGCGCGACGACGAACTCGTCCTCCGTCCACGTCTGGTCGTGCAGGCCGGGCAGCGTCGTGCCGGGCACGGGGTACTGGCGCCCGGAGGGCAGGATCCGCCACGGGACGTGCGGGACCTCGAAGTGCGCGACGTACAGCGGTGGTCGCTTGCCGGGCCGGCTGACGTCGCCGACGAAGCGCTCCATGCCGCGCAGCAGGTCGGAGAACTCGTCCGAGCCGGCGATCGTCCGGCCGCCCGGCGTGCCGGCGGCTGCGCCGGACGCCGTCACGCCCGCGTCCTCGCCGGCGAAGTCCTCGTAGTTGCGGTCGATCGGCGGCAGCGAGTCGGCGATGTCGCCCGGCAGGACGAGGTGCGCCGCGACGAGCGTCAGGTCCGACGCGAGCGAGCCCAGCCGCTCGTCGGCCGCGTCGCGCGGGCGCTGCCCGCAGAGCCGCGTGGAGCAGACGTGCGTGACCGGCTCGAGCGCGTGGATCGCGTGGCTGCGGCCCACGAGCGTGAAGACGCTGTCGGGGTAGGAGCTCGACGTCGGCAGCCGCTGGTCCGGGCGCCGGCCGGTGAGGATCGCGGGCACGGCGACGTACGTGCCGTCGCTGACGGTCGTGGCGTTGCGATACCACGTCGACTGCGCGCTCAGCCGGCCGAAGCCGGGCAGCCGGCGAGCGTCGATGTGCTTGCGGGCGTCCATCAGCGAGATCGTCGGCAGCTCGTCGAAGATCAGCAGCACGACCGGCGTGCGCGACGAGGCCGACGAGGCGGCGGAGGACTCGTCGTCGTCGCCGAGCAATTGCGAGACCGGCGAGAAGACGAGAAACGACGCGAGGAAGACGACGGGGGCGACGCAGAGCACCGTCAGCACGCTGCGCAGCGCAGCCGAGCGCGCGTACGCGAACGCGATGGCGACGGCGACGAGCACCGTGAGCGGCAGCAGGACCGCGCTCGTGTCGGGGAGCAAGCGCTTGAGCAGGCCGATGGCGATCAGGGCGGCGAGCAGCCCGACGAAGGTCAGGTGGACGGCGCGCGCGACCCGCCCCCCGAAGAACGTCGCGCCGACCTCGACGAGCAGCATGACCGCGGGCGCCACGAGCACGAGCACGAACGCGAATAGCAGGATGTCGGCGCCCGTGTTGCCGCGCGCCACGAAGAACTCGGCGTTGCGCCCGAGGTCGGAGAACAGCGGCTGGACGATCGCGAACGACCACAGGACGAGCAGGTGCAGCCCGCCGATCGCGACCTCGCGCGATGTCCGCGCGGCGCCCGCCGGGCCGAGCCGCGTGAGGACCACCCCTTGCGCCGCCATCAGGCGCCCAGCGGTCGCGCCTGGTAGAGCACCCGCTGGCCGGACGGCAGCTCGAGTTGGCGCTCGACGACGAACGCCTCGCGCAGGCAGCGCTCGAACCACTCGCGGTCGTAGTCCTCGTGCGCGCCGTCGCGCTTGCCCGCCAGCAGCCGCTTCACCATCGGGTCCGTGCGCAGCGGGAACTCGACGACGACGGTCCCGCCGAGGCTCGCCAGCCAGTCGATTATCTCGCGCAGCGGCACGTTGCGGGTGATCGCCATGTGATGCACGAGCGCGAGGCAGAGCGTCAGGTCGGGCCGGCCGCGGTCCGCGAGCGTGCCGCGCTCGCGCCCGCGCCAGCCGAGCGCGGGGGAGGGGTCGCAGACGTCGACGACGAGCGGCAGGATGCGGCGCTCACCCTCGTCGCGCAGCGAGCGGTATAGCCGCTGCACGGTCGGGTGGTCGACGTCCATCGCGAGCACGTAGTCGGCGGACTTCGCCGCGATCCGGGCGTAGGCGCCGTCGTTGGCGCCGAGGTCCCAGACGAGGCGCCGGCGGCGCTTGCCCGCGGCGGCGGCGACGAACGCGGCTTTGTCCTCGGCGTCGGCGTCCAGATGCTCGCTGGAGTCGCGGTAGTCCGTCCACGCCGACGTCCCCGGGTCCCAGCTCATCCGCCCGACGAGCTTTCGCAGCCGGCGCACGTTGGCGAGGATGAGCTCGGTCTTGAAGCCCGCGCGGCGGACGTCCTCCTTCGCCGTGCGCCCCTCGACCGCGGCGTAGCGCGCCTCGAGGCGGCTGTGCAGGTGCACGTTGGTCAGCACGCCGCGGCGCAGCCGGTCGCGCGAGGACATCACCGCCCGTGCCTGCGCCGGGGTGATCCCGTCGACGGCTCCGCGTAGCCACGGCTGAAACGCGAGCCCCTTGTAGGCCTGGAGCATGAGCGGATAGAGGAACAGCATGCAGAACTGCCGGTAGGCGACCCACGGCTCGCCCTCGCGCAGGCGTTCGAAGGACCCGACGTCGATGAAGACCGGCGCTGCCCCGCGCCACTGGACGTTGTACGGCGAGCTGTCTTTGACCATGAGCGACGCGGTCAGGCAGCGCTCCAGCACGTCGAGCTGCAGCAGCGCGGCGTCGCGCAGCATCCCGAAGGTCCACTCGTACGGGTAGGAGACGAACGGGATGGCTGCGTGCCGCAGGAGCCCCACCCAGCCGTCCTCGAGCGCGCCGGCGTCGACCTCCTGCGTCTCGATGACGCTGCCGCGCTCGGTCAGCTCCGCGTATGCGGCCGACGAGCTCAGGGCGTGCCAGTCCTCCAGTCCCCGAGCGCTCAGCGCGCGGAACACCTCCCCGCCGGACTGAAAGACCCGGCTGTCAGGATCGCGAAAGGACCCCGGGACTGCGCGCATGGTGGTGTCCGGCGAGGGCTTGGGCGCCGTCAGCCCGGGCCGCTGCCGTCGGGCGCGGGGCGCTCCTCGGGCTGGCGGCGGATGTGCAGGACGTGGAGCACCTTGTGCCACCACAGCTTGAGCGCGACCGCGACCGCGGCGGTTCCGCCCAGCACAGCCTGCAGGATGATGCTGCCCGTGCCGGCATCGAGATAGGCAAGCATCACTCGCGACATCGTGGAGCCTCCGTTGAAGTTCACAGGAACGTAACAGGCCTAATGCCCGCTGGCAGGCTTTTCCAGCCCGTGCGGGCGCTCACTCCGCGGGCGGCTTGTCGTAGCGCGTCTGAAACGGCTGGCGCTTCTCGCTGCCGTCGGCGTAGCGCACGACCCGCGTGACCGTGATCGCGAAGTCCCCCTCGGCGAGCGGCTCGCGCTCGCCGGACTCGGCCTCGACGCGGCGCCCGCCGTTGTCGCCGTACAGCCGCACCGTGACCGCGCCCTCGTCGCTCTTCGTGCGGATGAGGACCGGCGCCTTGGTGTCGTTCGTCCAGGTGAGGTCGATGTCGGGGTAGTTCAGCGTCGCCTCGCGGCCGGCCGGATAGCGGTCGATGAAGAAGCTGTGGGGGCGGTGGCCGTCGATCTGCAGGCCCGCGAAGAAGGCCGCGTTGTAGAGCGTCGTCGAGAACTGCGACACGCCGCCGCCGATCGACGGCTCGATCTTGCCGTCGGCGATGAACGGCGCCTCGACGTAGCCCTTGTCCGCCGTCCGCTCGCCCGCCGTCTCGTTGAGCGAGAAGCGCGCGCCGGGCGCGACGACCGTTCCGTCGACGAGGGCCGCGATCTTGCGGATGTTCACGACGCGCGGCTGCCCGGCGACGTAGTAGGTCGTGAACGTCCCGATGAGCGAGCGCACGTCGCGCGCGCCGTCGGCGGACATCGCCGCCTCGCTGCGCTGCGTGGGGAGCTTGACGCTGTGGCGGTTCGCGCGGATCGCGGACTCGATCGCCCGCGCGAGCTCGGCGCGCTTCACGGTGCGCCCGGAGCGTGCGGGCGCGACGACCCGGACCGTCACGCTCCGCGGCCGCCACGCGACGTCGCCCTTGGCGTCGAGCTTGATGTCGGCGTCCGTCGTCTCGATCCGCGCGCTGCGCGCGGGCCGGTCGCGCTTGGCCGCGATCTCGTCCACGAGCGCGGCGAGCCGCACGTCGCCGGCGCCGAGCCGCACGCGGCGCCCTCCCTCGCGCGACTCGAGCGCGAGCACCCCGGCGAGCCTGCCGGGGGAGATGTCCAGCGGCTCGCCGGCGCCGGTCAGCCGCAGCGGCTCGTCGAGGAAGGCGCGCGCGTCGCGCCCGACGGCGTCGACCTCGGCCCGGCTCGCAACGCGCTGTGCGCGCAGCGGCACCTGCACCACCCGGCGGGGGCGGCGCAGCAGCGCGTCGCGCAGTCGCCGCGTGAGCTTGGGGCGGTCCACGACGCGCCCGGAGCGCGGTGGCTTCGTGCTGATCGCCAGCGTGCCGGGCTCGATCACGATCTCGCCGGGGAAGGACTCGCGGCCCGTGCGGCCCGCGATCGACGCGACCGCGCGCTCGAGCTGATCGCGGTCGACGGTCTCCACGAGGGGCACGTCGCGCGCGGCGACCAAGCCGCTCACCGTCGACCACCACCCGCCGAGCGGGCCGCCGCGACCCGACGCGAGGGCCCTGTCGGCCGTCGCGGGGAGATCGGCGAAGTAGCCCGCCTCGCCGGGGGCGAGCGACTCGCGACGGTCCTCGGCGACGAGCGTCACCGGCGATTGCGCGGCCTCCTGGACCACCGCGGCCAATCGCTCGGCCACCTCGTCGCGCGTGGCGCCGCCGAGCGCGATGCCCTCGACCCGTACCCCGGGGAGCACCCGGTCTGAATGCGTCGCCCGGACGCCCAGCGCGAGCGCGAGCACGGCGCCGCACAGGAGCACCATCATGGCGGTCGCGCGTCGCCGCCGCACCTTCGAGCTTGATCGCTGCTCGCTCACCCGCTGAAGTTTCGCGGTGCGGCGGCGAGGGCCTGCGAACCCGTCGCCCGGGCCGCGGCCGAGCGGCCCGCGCCCGGCGCGCGTACCTTCATGGGATGCGCGCGCCCAGCCACCACCCGCGAGCGCACGACTGCACACAGGTACCGAAGCCGACCGCGGCGTCAGTGCGTTCGCCGCTGCCGACATGGCCGAGCACTTCACCTGACCGGATGTACGGCAACGAAACTCGCCACCCATGAGAACTCGCCACCCATGAAAGGAAGCACGTCATGCCGCTCTACCAGTGCCTCACCCCGGCAGGTTTGCTACTCGCCGAGCAGCGCGCCGCGTTGGCCGAGGCGATCACCACCATCCATTGTGCCGTCACCGGAGCGCCGCGCGGCTTCGTGAACGTCGTCTTCCTCGAGCACTCGGCGGCGCTCTCTACAAACGCGCGCTCGGCAGTCGGATGGATGACAAGATGCTCCGAAACGAGAAGGCCGTGCGGTGGCAGGCCGAACACTTCGACGAGATTCCCGTCATCATCGTGGCGTGCCTCAAAGGTTTTGTTCCGCCGTGGCCGCCCATCGCTGTGACCGGTGCCTACGGCTCCATTTTTCCCGCCGTGCAGAACCTATTGCTGGCCGCACGCGCCGCCGGGTTGGGTGCGGCACTGATCACCATCCCGCTGTGGAGCAAGCTGCTGGCGAGGCGCGCCCTGGAACTGCCCTGGAATGTCACCCCGTGCGCGGTCATTCCGATGTGCTGGCCCATCGGCAAGTACGGGCCCACGACGCGTCGCCCTGTCGGGGAGCTGGTTTCACTCGATCGGTATGGCAACCGCGCGTTTATGTAAGGCTGGCTGCGTGGACTTCGAGCCCAACCGCAAGGATCTACACGACAGTCGCTTCGTCAATGCTGACCCGCCGCCGCTGGCCGACGGTGAGGCGCTGCTTCGCATCGAATCGTTCGGGCTGACTGCCAACAACATCACCTACGCCGTGTTCGGTGACGCGATGAACTACTGGGCCTTCTTCCCGGCGTCGGACCCGGGCTGGGGGAAGCTGAACCTCTGGGGTTACGCCCACGTCGAAGAGTCCCGGATTCCGGTGTGCCGGAGGGTATGCGGGTCTACGGCTACCTGCCGTGCGCCGGCCACCTGGCGCTCGCCCCGCCCGCATCAACGAGAAGGGCTTCTTCGACGCCGCGGCCGCACCGGGCCAATTTGCCGTCGGCCTACCAGGGTTACCGCGACATCGAGACCGACCCCGTCTATTCGGCCGACCGCGAGGCCGAGCACATCCTGTTCTTTCCGCTGTTCTTCACGTCGTTCCTCATCGACGATTTCCTCGCGGACGAGAACTTCTTCGGCGCCGACACGATAGTCATCTCCAGCGCGTCGTCCAAGACGGCGATCATCGCGGCCTACCTGCTCGCCAAGCGCGACGGCATCAATGTCGTGGGTCTGACGTCTGCGGGCAACCGCGAGTTCGTCGAAGGACTGAACATCTACGACTTGGTGGCCTGTACGACGCGGTGTCTCAGCTCCCCGGCGAGCGGGCGGTGTACGTCGACATCTCAGGGGACGGCGCGTTACGCACCGACGTCCACGCCCACTACGGCGACCGGCTGGCGCACAGCTCCACGGTCGGCGCAACCCACTGGACCCAAATAGCCCAGGGGGCTGCGAACTCGCGGGACCCAGGCCGACGTTCTTCTTCGCGCCCGACCGGATCACCAAGCGCGGCAACGACTGGGGGACCGCTGAGCTCGACCGCAGGGTCGCCGAGTCGTGGGCGCCGTTCGCGCAATGGGCCGCCGATTGGCTTCGTATCGAGCGGATTTCGACCGAGGACGACATCCGGCGGGCCTACCTCGAGCTGCTCGACGGCAAGGTCGATCCCGCGTCGGGCATCGTCGTCGACCTCCTAGGCGAGGCGGGGCGAAGAACTCCAGCGCGATGCCGTCGGGGTCACGGAAACTCAGCCCGACCCGTAGCTCTCGTCGACGATCCCGCCGTGGGCGATGCCCAGGGTGTCGAGGCGTTGAACCCACTTTTCCAGTTCGGCGCGATTCGCGCATCCGAAGCCGACGTGGTCCAACCCGGCCCGGAATTCGGTGAATCGTTCGGAGGGCACTTGCGATCGTGCTGATGGATGCCGAACAAGGTGCCGTTCTCGAAGGCCCACACCAGATGCTGGTAACCCGCAGAGGTGTGCTCGTCAAGCACGGGTTCGGCCCCGATCAACGGCCCGTACCACGCGCCGCTCACTTCGAGGTCACGCACCGTCACCGCGACATGGTTAAGGGCCGGAAACGTCATCGTGGACTCCTCGCTGTTGTGTCTGTTGTGATCATGGACCTCCGGCCAGCCGATCGTGCGCGAACCACCCGTGAGACGCTGCCGGGGTGTTTTCGCCACGCCGCCGCGGTCGCGTCGCCGGGATCGCGGCGGGTTAGGTCACCGACCTGCTGTTCGGCGATCCCCGCCGGGGCCACCCGGTCGCGATGTTCGGCCGCGGCGCAGCGGCTTTCGAGCGGCTGAGCTACGCCGATACCCGTGGTGCTGGGGCGGCGCACGCCGGTGCACTGCTCGGGGCACTAGGTGTGCTGGGTGTGGTCATCGAGCGGGTGGCCGGGCGCAGCGGGCAGGCGAGCGCGGCCGACTGCCACTTCATGAGCGGCGACCTTCGTGGCATTGGGTGGAACGTCACTCACCCGTACCGGCGACCAGATGGCAAGGCTTTCGCGGTGGGCGACATCGAGGCGCCCGACGCCTGTTGCCTTCGCTGTGCGGACGGGATCCCGCCGCCCTCGACGCCGAGGGCTGGCGAGGGCGGCGCTGGAATCGGTCGCCGAGAACACCTCTGACGCGCACGTTGCCCCGCACTCTGGGCGGCGGCGGCGGGGTTCCCGCGGTCCTGGTCTACCGCGGCGCAAACACGCTGGACGCGATGATCGGCCACCGTTCGCCGCGCTACGCCCGATTCGGCTGGGCTGCAGCGCGTTTCGACGATGCCGCGAACTTCGTCGCCGCCCGCGCGACGGCTGTCCTTGTCGCTGCGTGCGCACCCGTGGTCGGCGGCTCACCGCCGGAGGGCGGCGTGCATGGCGAGGCGACGCGGCGCGCCATCCCAGCCCCAACGCCGGCGTTGTGGAGGCCGCCTTCGCCGGCGCGCTTGGTGTACGGTTGGGCGGGCCTACCCAGTACGCCCACCAACTCGAGATCCGGCCGACGCTCGGCGACGGGCGGGAGCCTGAGGTCGCCGATCTTGCGCGGGCCGTGCGCCTGTCGCGGGTAGTGCAGGCCGCGGCCGCGGTGGTGGCGGTGGGACTCAGCGCCGCCTGCCGTAGCGGTCGGCGAGCTTCTGTTCGGTCGTTACGGGCGCGTCTGCCTTGGCATCCGCGCGTCCTTGGCGGCCTTCTCCCGCCGGCGCTGCTGGATCTCGGCGTATATGAAGTAACCCAGACAGAATCGGGGCGATGATGCCGAACGCTATCCATTGGATGCCGTACGACAAGAACGGACCGGCGTCGAGATGGGGCAGCGCGATGACGCCGAGCCCGCCTGGCTGATCCTCGACGAGTTGGACATACGAACCCGCCAGCGGCATGCCGGCGACGGACGAGACTTGTCGAGTGTTGATCGATACACCTGCTGCACGCCGTCCTGCCGGAACGGATCCTTTCCCGGCGCGACCTGTTCGGAGTCACGCAGCCGCGCGGTGATCGTCACCGATCCGGTCGGCGGCGCGGCTATCGTCGGCACCTTCGAGCCCTGCACAGGTCGCACATATCCGCGGTCGACCAACACGACGGGGCCGCCGTCACGGCGAACGGCGTGAGCACCTCGAACGCGGGTTCGCCCTCGACGACGCGGAGCCGGGCAAGCACCTGCGCGTCGGGCAGATACGTGCCCGGTCGCCGTGACTCGTCGCCACTGCGCGTCCGGCGCTGACGAATCCTGGTGCGGCAAAAGGTTGTCAGCGGCACCGGATCGGCGGTCAGCGAGTGCGAATCTGACCGTTTTCCCGCGACGTCGTGGTGTTCTTTCCCAGCTGCCATGGCGCAAGCACGGTGAAGCACAGGTAGGCGAAGGCGGCCACCACGACGAACAGGGCCAGCCAGGCCGGCCGCAGCAGGAACGCCCAGCGCCGCATCAGCTCGCGATTCCCCGGCCGGCCAGCTGTTCATCCACCCAGTCGTGCAGCCCCGGCAGGGCGGCCTCGATCACGGTGTAGACGTCTTCGAAGTCGTCGTGGGTGCCGTAGTACGGGTCCTCGACGTCGAGCGGGATGCGCCGCCCTGATCGTGGATCGAACGATCGCAGCATCCTGAGCTTGTTTGGCTGAACCCCCATCTCGCGGCAGGATCCGTTGAGTGGTTGCGGCCAAGGGCGACGACAAGGTCGGCCGACAGGTGCTCATTGTCGACCTGCGCGGCACGAGTGCGTGCTGGGGTAGCCGTGATGGCGCAGCACGTGACTGGCCCGGCGGTCGGCGGGTTCGCCTGCGTGCCACCCGC
>CAVYAX010000002.1:0-304372 GCA_963766525.1 uncultured Actinomycetes bacterium | reverse complement strand
CGCCCGGCGCCACGCATGAAGCTGCGGCCGACCTGCGACCATCGGATCCTCTACGGCGCCGACGCCGCCGGCTTCTACGCGGCGGATCAAGGAGCTGCGCGAGCAGCCGTTGGCGATGAGCCTCTGACCATGGCGACCGACGTCACCCTCGACCTCACCGCACCCTCGGCCGAGCTGCTGCGGGCCGTCGAGCGGCGCGTGCTCTGGATCGCGACCTCGATCGTCCACCACGCCAACAAGGTCCGCGCGAACACCTCGGGCGTGAAGGTCGGCGGCCACCAGGCGTCCAGCGCCTCGATGGTCTCGATCATGACCGCGCTCTGGTTCGCGCACCTGCGCGCGCCTGACCGCGTCTCGGTCAAGCCGCACGCCTCGCCGGTCCTGCACGCGATCAACTACCTGCTCGGCGAGCTGGATCCGAAGTACCTCACGACCCTGCGCGAGCTCGGCGGGCTGCAGAGCTACCCGAGCCGCACCAAGGACCCGGACCCCGTCGACTTCTCGACCGGCTCGGTCGGCATCGGCGCCACCGCGACGATCTGGAGCGCACTCGCGCACCGCTACGTCGCCGGCCTCGCCGACGTCGCGGTCGGCGGCCGGCAGATCGCCCTGCTCGGCGACGCCGAGCTCGACGAAGGCGCCATCTGGGAAGCGCTCGTCGATCCCGTCGTCGCCTCGCTCGGGGAAGTCATGTGGGTCGTCGACCTCAACCGCCAGTCGCTCGATCGCGTCGTCCCGGCGATGGCGATCCAGCGGCTGCATGGCATGTTCGCCGCCGCCGGCTGGCAGGTGCTGACCGTCAAGTACGGCCGCCGGCTCGAGGAGCTGTTCGCGTTGCCGGGCGGCGAGGCCGTCCGCGCGCGCATCGACGCGATGTCCAACGAGGAGTACCAGCGCATGCTCCGCGCCCCGGCCGCGGAGGTTCGCGAGCGCCTGCTCGCCGATGCGCCGGCCAAACGCGACATCGACCGGGCGATCGCCGACTACGACGACGAGCGACTGCACCGGACGGTCCGCAACCTCGGCGGCCACGACCACGCGGCGCTGCTGGAGGCCTATCGCTCGGCTGACGCCGCGGTCGATCGACCGAGCGTCGTCTTCGCCTACACCGTGAAGGGCTGGTCACTGCCCACCGAAGGCCACCCGTCCAACCACTCGGCCCTGCTCACCGCCGAGCAGTACGCGGCGCTCGCGCCGGCGCTCGGCGCCGACGCGCGGGACCCCTGGTCCGCGTTCGCCCCGGCAACGCCGGAGGGGGAACTGTGCGCGCGGACGGCCCGCACGCTTCACCGCGCCCCGCGCGCGGCGGCCACGGGCGTCGCGGTTCCCGTCGCGCTGGACCGCGACCACCGCGGGGAGGTCTCGACGCAGCAGGCGCTGGGCCGGCTGCTCATCGATCTCTCCCACGACGCGCCGGAGACGGCGAAGCGGATCGTCACGGTCTCGCCCGACGTGGCGTCCTCGACGAACCTCGGCGGCTGGATCAACCGCGTCGGGATCTGGTCGGTCGGGGAGCGCATCGACTGGTTCGCCGACGACAGCCAGACGCTCGTGAAGTGGCGCGAGCACGAGCACGGTCAGCACATCGAGCTCGGCATCGCCGAGGTGAACCTCGTCGGCCTGCTCGGTGAGCTCGGCGCGACGTGGTCGCGCGACGGCCAGGCGCTGCTCCCGATCGGCACGATCTACGACCCGTTCGTCGCCCGCGCGCTGGAGCCGTGGTCGTTCGGCATCTACGCCGGCGGGCAGTCGATCCTCGTCGGCACGCCCTCGGGCGTCACCCTCGCCCCGGAGGGCGGGGCGCACCAGTCCATCAACACCCCGAGCATCGGGATCGAGCAGCCCGAGTGCATCGCCTGGGAGCCCGCGTTCGGCCAGGACCTCGAATGGACGTTCCTCTACGCGCTCTCCCGGCTTGGGCAGCCGGGCGGGACCTCGGGCTACTTCCGTCTGACCACACGGCCGATCGACCAGGCGCTCGCCCCGCCGCCCGCCGACCCAGCGCAGCGTCGTGCCGACGTGCTCGCCGGCGGCTACCGCCTGCAGGAGGGGGGACCGGACGCACAGGTGACGCTGGTCGGGGTCGGCGCCGTCATGCCCGAGGTCATGGCGGCCGCACGGACGCTCGAGCAGGACACCGGCCGCGCGCCGCACGTCGTCTGCCTGACGAGCCCGGATCTCGTCTTCCGGGCCACGCAGGCCAGGCGCGGCCTCACCGAGGGCAGCGCGGACATCCTCGCCCGGCTGTTCCCCGCAGACCGGTTGACGCCGATCGTCACGGTCATGGACGGGCATCCGCACACGCTCAGCTTCCTCGGCGTCACCGGCCGCATCCCGATCACGAACATCGGCGTCGAACGCTTCGGCCAAGCCGGCTCACTCGAGGATGTCTACGCCCACCACGGACTCGACTCGGAGACGATCGTCGGCGCAGCGCTCGACCTGATCATCGACCGGGGTGTCGGCGCAGGTTGACGGATGAACGTCGGTGGGCTGGAGGAGGGGCGGGTCCTGTAGGCCAGCGCCCCTGCGCTGGCCTACGTTTCGTCTATGGCTCGAGCACGATCCGGGCGGCCACGCGCCCAGCCTCGACGTCCTCGATCGCACGGTTGACGTCGGCCAGCGGCCGCACCTCACGGATGACCGTCGTGCGGCCCGCCGCGTGCAGTGCGAAGACCTCGCGCAGGTCAGCGCGGGTGCCGACGATCGAGCCGACCACCGTGATGCCGTTGAGGACCGTCTCGAAGATCGGCAGCTTCACCTCGTTGTCGGCGGGCAGCGCCACGAAGACGAGCGTGCCGCCGCGGCGCAGCGAGGCGTACGCCTGCTCGAACGCACGCGGGGCCACCGCCAGTGCGATCGCCTGGTGCGCTCCGCCGAGCTTCTGGATCGCTTCGACCGGGTCCTCCGTGGCGGCGTTGACGGTGAACTCCGCGCCGAGCTCGCGGGCGAGCTCGAGCTTCTCCTCGTGAATGTCGACGGCGACGACGCGCCCGCCGGCGATCGCGGCGTACTGGATCGCGAGGTGGCCCAGGCCGCCGACGCCGAACACCGCGACGAGGTTCGACGACCGCGTGCCCGCGACCTTGACCGCCTTGTAGGTCGTGACGCCCGCGCACGTCAGCGGCGCCGCGTCGAACGGGTCGACGCCCTGCGGCACCTTGACGACCATGCGACCGTACGCGACCGCGTACTCGCCGAACGTCCCGTCGATCGAGTAGCCCATGTTCTTCTGCTCGAGGCACAGCGTCTCCCAGCCCGAGACGCAGTAGTCGCACGCCCCGCAGGCGTAGCCGAGCCACGGCATCGCGACCCGGTCGCCGACGGCGACCTCGGTGACGGCGACGCCCGTCTCGATGACGATGCCGACGCCCTCGTGGCCGGGGATGAACGGCGGGGCCGGCTTGACCGGCCAGTCGCCGTGCGCGGCGTGGATGTCGGTGTGGCAGAGGCCCGTGGCCTCCACCTTCACGAGCACCTGTCCGGGCTCGAGCGTGCGCCTCGGGACCAGCTCGATGGTCATGGGCGTCATGAACTCGTGCACGACGGCCGCCCGGTAGGTGTCGGGGGTCGGCTCGGTCGCGTGGTCGTGCAGTTCGGGGGCGGTGGGTCGGACGTCGATGATCGACATGCGGGTCTCCTTGCGATGGCGAAACGAGGTTCCGGGTGCCGCCGGCGACGACGGCACCCGCGAGGTGTTCGACCTGGAGCGCCCTAGAGCGCGACGATCACGGCCTTGGTCTCAAGATAGGCGTTGAGAACCTCTTCGCCCATCTCGCGGCCCCAGCCCGACTGCTTGTAGCCGCCGAACGGCAGCTCCGCGCTGAACACGTGGTAGGAGTTGACGTGCACGGTGCCCGCCTTGATGCGCTTGGCGAGCTGGTGGGCCTTGGACACGTCACGTGTCCACACGCCCGCCGCCAGGCCGTAGTGCGAGTCGTTGGCCTGCCGCGCGAGATCGTCGACGTCGTCGAACGGGAGCGCCGCGATGACGGGCCCGAAGACCTCCTCGCGAACGAGCGGGTGGTCGGGACCGGCGCCGACCAGCACCGTCGGCTCGACGAAGTAGCCGGGCCCGTCGATCGCGCGGCCACCTGTCATGACGCGGCTGCCCTCCTGATCGCCCTGCGCGAGGTAGCCCGTCACCCGGGCGAACTGCTCCTCGGAGACGAGCGGGCCCATCTCGGTGTCGGGATCCAGACCGTGGCCGACCTTGATCGCCTGTGCGGCCCGCGAGACGCCCTCGACCACGCGGTCGAACTGGTCGCGCTGGACGTAGAGGCGGCTGCCCGCGCTGCACACCTCGCCCTGGTTGAAGAAGATCCCCTGCGCGGCGCCGGCGATCGCGGCGTCGACGTCGGCATCGGACAGGATGATGTTCGGCGACTTGCCGCCGAGCTCGAGCGAGACGCGCTTGAGGTTGCCCGTCGCGGCGCGCACGATGTGCTTGCCGACGTCGGTCGAGCCCGTGAACGCGATCTTGTCCACACCGTCGTGCGCGGCGAGCGCCGCGCCGGCGGTCTCGCCGAAGCCGGGGACGACGTTGACGACGCCCGCCGGCAGGCCGGCCTCGAGCATGAGCTCGCCGAGCCGCAGCGCCGACAAAGGCGTCTGCTCGGCCGGCTTGAGGACCACGGTGCAACCGGTCGCGAGCGCAGGACCGAGCTTCCACGCGGCCATGAGCAACGGGAAGTTCCACGGGATGATCTGGCCGACGACGCCAACCGGCTCGCGCGTCGTGTAGCAGTGAAACTCGGCGCCCGGCATGTACGGGACCGACGGCGTGATCGTGCCGCCCCGGATCTTCGAGGCCCAGCCCGACATGTACCAGAAGATGTCGGCCGCCAGCGGGACGTCGGCGGCGAGCGCGACGGACTTGGGCTTGCCGTTGTCCAGGCTGTCGAGCTCGGCCAGCTCGTCGGCGTGCTCCATGATCACGTCGCCGATGCGGTGGATGATCCGGCCGCGCTCCGAAGGCGACATGCGCGACCACGGACCGTCCTCGAGCGCGTGGCGTGCAGCCTGGACGGCCAGGTCGATGTCGTGCGCCCCGCCCTCGGCCACGGTCGCGAGCAGCTCGCCGGTTCCGGGGTCGTGCGTCTCGAACGTCTGCCCGCTCGCAGCGGCGACCCATTCGCCGCCGATCAGCAACTCGCGGGTGGCGGTCGGCAAGCGGCGGGTGGTCTCCGACGGGAACGTCACAGGCATGGCAAGGACTCCTCAGATCGCGGCGGCACATGCCACCGGGTGCTTCTCGTTACGTGCCGATCAGCACGACCTCTGCAACCTACGAGCGGCCCCGTTGCATCCAGGCTGCGGCGCGCTCACGTTGCATGAACGTTGCGGGCGGGAGTCGGGCGAGTTGATAGTTGGGACACAGAGGGCCACAGTCAATGGATGGCCGCCCCCGTCCGAAGCCCGTGGCTCGCCGTCGACGCGGTCACCGATCGGCCCGCATACGCGCGGTCGCTGCGCCGCATGCACGACGCCTTCCACTCCGGCCACGACGAGGTCGCGGGCCCGGTGCGTGCCGTCGTAGCGCAGTCCTGGGCCCGGTCAGGCGAAGCCGGTATCGATCCCAGCGAGGGCCGCCCGCCGGTCGTCGTGGACGAGGACGCGATCGCCGACCGCTGGGAGCACCATCCGCTCTACGCGGTGCTGCCCGTGCTGCGCGACCTGCTGTCGGACGCGACGACGCGGGCCGGCCACATGCTCGTGATCTCCGACGCGCGCGGCGTGCTGCTGTGGATCGAGGGTCATCGGCACGTGATCGAGGCGACCGAGAACATGCATTTCGTCTGCGGCGCCGACTGGAGCGAGCAAGGCGCCGGAACCAACGCGCTCGGCACCGCGATCGCCGTCGACCATCCGGTCCAGATCTTCTCCGCCGAGCACTTCAGCCGCCTCGTCCACCCGTGGCAGTGCTCGGGCGCGCCGATCCACGACCCGGAGACCGGCGAGATCATCGGCGTCGTCGACCTCACCGGCCACCTGAAGACGGCCCATCCGCACACGCTGTCGCTCGTCTCCGCCGCCGCGGGGATGGCCGAGGCCTATCTTCGTTCCGAGCAGCAGCGCCGCACCGAGCGCCTGCGCGAGCTCTACTGCGCCCGCATCGCGGGCACGGCGCACCCCACGGCGCTGCTCAACGCACACGGCCGCGTGATCATGAGCGTGCCGCACGGCTGGGTGGACGGCACGCTGCAGGTCGCTCCCGGCGGCGCCGACGTCACGCTCGCCGACGGCACGAGCGCGACCGCCGAGGCGCTCGGCGCAGGACACGTGCTGTGGCGCCAGCCGCGCCCGTCGCGGACCGCGGCCGGCCCGCAGAGCGCGGCGCTGCAACTCGAGTTCCTGGGCGGACTCCCCCGGGTCCGCACCGCAGCCGGACTGGTCACCCCGGGTCTGCGCCAGGCCGAGCTGCTCGCCCTCCTCGCGCTGTGTCCCGAAGGGCTCACGTCCGAGCAGCTCGCCCTCGCCCTGTACGGCGACCGAGGCAAGCCCGTCACCGTCCGCGCCGAGGTCAGCCGCCTGCGCCATGTCCTCGGCCAAGCGCTCCTGTCACGGCCCTACCGGCTCGCCGCCCCGTTCCGGAGCGATTTCCAGGACGTCGAGCGCATGGTCGAGGACGGCCAGCTGGCGCGGGCGCTCAAGCGCTACCCCGATCAGCTCCTGCCCCACTCCGAGGTCCCGCTCATCGTCGAAGCCCGCCAACGCCTTGACGGCTCCATCCGCAACGCCGTCCTCGCATCGGCGAACCCCGACCTGCTCGCCGCGTGGTGTGCCGGTGCGGCCGGGCGCGACGACCAGCCCGCAGCCGAGTTGCTGCTCGGGCTCCTCCCCGTCGACGACGAGCGACACCCCGCGGCCCGGGCCCGGGCACAGCGGCTGAGGCGCTCCGAAGACGAGCCCGAGTTGCCGCCGGCCTGGTAGTCAGCCCTTGACGGCTCCCATCGTGAAGCCGGTGATGAAGCGCTCGAGCATGAGGTTGAAGGCGAATGCGATCGGGACGGCGACGAGGATCGCCGCCGCCTGGAGCGACTGCCAGAAGAAGACGTCGCCACGGACGAGCTGGGTCGGCACGCCGATGCTGACGGTCTTGTTCGCCGACGGCGAGATGAACGCGAGGGCGTAGATGAACTCGTGCGCGGTCAGCGTGAACGCGAAGACGATGACGGCGACGATGCCCGGCAGCGACAACGGGATGACGATGCGCGCGAACGCGCCGACGCGGCTGTGGCCGTCGACCATCGCCTGCTCCTCGACGTCACGCGGGATCGCCTTCAAGAAGCCCGTCAGCAGCCACACCGACACGGGAATCGTGATCGTCGGGTAGATGAGCACGAGCGACCACGTCGAGTCCTGCAGGCCGAGGACGCTCACCACGCGCGTCAGCGCGATGAACAGCAGCGTCGGCGGCACCAGGTAGACGAAGAAGATTGCGATGCTCAGCGGGCCCGCCCACGGCATGTTCAGCCGCGCCAGGCTGTAGGCGGCCGGCAGGCTCACCGCCAGCGTGATCGCGACGACGAACAACCCCACCCACAGCGTGTTCAGCGCGAACGTCAGGAACTGCGTGTCCTCGAACAGGTACGAGACGTGCTCGAACGTCGGGGAGAGGTGAAGACGAACGGCGCGTTGTCGGCGTTGTAGAGGTCCGCGTCCTGCTTCAAAGCCGTGATCGTCCCCCACACGAACGGCAGCGCGGCAACCAGCGCCGCCGCGATCGCGGCCGCGTACAGCCCGACCCGGTGGCGGGCATGGCGCCGCGCTACCCGGCGGCGCTCCAGCGCGATGAGGGCCGCGTCGCTCAGAACGTCTCCATCCGGCGGACCGCGCGCAAGATCGCGACGGCCGCGGCGAGCAGGAGTGGGAACAGAACAGCGCGATCGCCGCGCCCTGCGCGAGGTCGCCACCCTCGATGCCCTTGAGGTACGCGTAGCTCGGCAGGACCTGCGTGGCGTTCTCCGGCCCGCCGCGCGTCAGGACGTAGACGACCGTCATGTCCGTGAACGTCAGATCGCGCCGAACAGCGCCGCACCGCGACACCGGCATAGTCATCGCAGCGTGATCTCCCACAGCGCCACCGACCGGCACCGTCCCGCCGCCGCGTCGTAGATGTCCTTCGCATCGAGCGAGCCCGCCAGCATATCACCGCCGCAGCGCACATCCGCCAGCGTGCACGCAACCACCACCCGCCGCGAGTGTCGCACCACCAGTACATGTTACCCTCAGCAATTCAGCAACCAAGCACCCAGTCCAGCGCTGTAACGAGTCAGCATCCACAGCCACGCATAACCACAGCGCACCGCGTCATCCACGCAACAGCCGAACGCACATGCGCTTGAAGCGAAATCCGCAACAGCAGCAGCAGCGCCTTACCAGCACACATACACCATCGAATAGCCGTGAACACCGTGTCGCAGCGCTCACCAAAACCATCATCAAATCCAGAAGTTCGCGAAGCCACCCAGTCGAAGCTCGTCGCCCGTAGTCGCCCATCTCGCGCCCCAACCCCACTGCTTGTAGCCGCCAACGCAGCTCCGCGCTAACACGTGTAGAGTTACGTGCACGGTGCCCGCCTTGATGCGCTTGCGAGCTGGTGGCCTTGGACACTTCACTGTCCACACGCCCGCCGCCAGGCCGTAGTGCGAGTCGTTGGCTTGCCGCGCGAGATCGTCGACGTCGTCGAACGGAAGCGCCGCGATGACGGGCCCGAAGACCTCCTCGCGAACGAGCGGGTGGTCGGGACCCGCGCCGATCAGCACCGTCGGCTCGACGAAGTAGCCGGGCCCGTCGATCGCGCTGCCACCTGTCATCGACGCGGCTGCCCTCCTGATCGCCTTGCGCGAGGTAGCCCGTCACTCGGGCGAACTGCTCCTCCGAGACAGCGGGCCCATCTCGGTGTCGGGATCCAGACCGTGGCCGACCTTGATCGCCTGTGCGGCCCGCGAGACGCCCTCGACCACGCGGTCGAACTGGTCGCGCTGCACGTAGAGGCGGCTGCCCGCGCTGCACACCTCGCCCTGGTTGAAGAAGATCCCCTGCGCGGCGCCGGCGATCGCGGCGTCCACGTCGGCATCGGACAGGATGATGTTCGGCGACTTGCCGCCGAGCTCGAGCGAGACGCGCTTGAGGTTGCCCGTGGCGGCGCGCACGATGTGCTTGCCGACGTCGGTCGAGCCGGTGAACGCGATCTTGTCCACACCGTCGTGGGCGGCGAGCGCCGCGCCGGCGGTCTCGCCGAAGCCGGGGACGACGTTGACCACGCCCGCCGGAAGGCCGGCCTCGAGCATGAGCTCGCCGAGCCGCAGCGCCGACAAAGGCGTCTGCTCGGCCGGCTTGAGGACCACGGTGCAACCGGTCGCGAGCGCAGGACCGAGCTTCCACGCGGCCATGAGCAACGGGAAGTTCCACGGGATGATCTGGCCGACGACGCCAACCGGCTCGCGCGTCGTGTAGCAGTGAAACTCGGCGCCCGGCATGTACGGGACCGACGGCGTGATCGTGCCGCCCCGGATCTTCGAGGCCCAGCCCGACATGTACCAGAAGATGTCGGCCGCCAGCGGGACGTCGGCGGCGAGCGCGACGGACTTGGGCTTGCCGTTGTCCAGGCTGTCGAGCTCGGCCAGCTCGTCGGCGTGCTCCATGATCACGTCGCCGATGCGGTGGATGATCCGGCCGCGCTCCGAAGGCGACATGCGCGACCACGGACCGTCCTCGAGCGCGTGGCGTGCAGCCTGGACGGCCAGGTCGATGTCGTGCGCCCCGCCCTCGGCCACGGTCGCGAGCAGCTCGCCGGTTCCGGGGTCGTGCGTCTCGAACGTCTGCCCGCTCGCAGCGGCGACCCATTCGCCGCCGATCAGCAACTCGCGGGTGGCGGTCGGCAAGCGGCGGGTGGTCTCCGACGGGAACGTCACAGGCATGGCAAGGACTCCTCAGATCGCGGCGGCACATGCCACCGGGTGCTTCTCGTTACGTGCCGATCAGCACGACCTCTGCAACCTACGAGCGGCCCCGTTGCATCCAGGCTGCGGCGCGCTCACGTTGCATGAACGTTGCGGGCGGGAGTCGGGCGAGTTGATAGTTGGGACACAGAGGGCCACAGTCAATGGATGGCCGCCCCCGTCCGAAGCCCGTGGCTCGCCGTCGACGCGGTCACCGATCGGCCCGCGTACGCGCGGTCGCTGCGCCGCATGCACGACGCCTTCCACTCCGGCCACGACGAGGTCGCGGGCCCGGTGCGTGCCGTGGTAGCGCAGTCCTGGGCCCGGTCAGGCGAAGCCGGTATCGATCCCAGCGAGGGCCGCCCGCCGGTCGTCGTGGACGAGGACGCGATCGCCGACCGCTGGGAGCACCATCCGCTCTACGCGGTGTTGCCCGTGCTGCGCGACCTGCTGTCGGACGCGACGACGCGGGCCGGCCACATGCTCGTGATCTCCGACGCGCGCGGCGTGCTGCTGTGGATCGAGGGTCATCGGCACGTGATCGAGGCGACCGAGAACATGCATTTCGTCTGCGGCGCCGACTGGAGCGAGCAAGGCGCCGGAACCAACGCGCTCGGCACCGCGATCGCCGTCGACCATCCGGTCCAGATCTTCTCCGCCGAGCACTTCAGCCGCCTCGTCCACCCGTGGCAGTGCTCGGGCGCGCCGATCCACGACCCGGAGACCGGCGAGATCATCGGCGTCGTCGACCTCACCGGCCACCTGAAGACGGCCCATCCGCACACGCTGTCGCTCGTCTCCGCCGCGGCGGGGATGGCCGAGGCCTATCTTCGTTCCGAGCAGCAGCGCCGCACCGAGCGCCTGCGCGAGCTCTACTGCGCCCGCATCGCGGGCACGGCGCACCCCACGGCGCTGCTCAACGCACACGGCCGCGTGATCATGAGCGTGCCGCACGGCTGGGTGGACGGCACGCTGCAGGTCGCTCCCGGCGGCGCCGACGTCACGCTCGCCGACGGCACGAGCGCGACCGCCGAGGCGCTCGGCGCAGGACACGTGCTGTGGCGCCAGCCGCGCCCGTCGCGGACCGCGGCCGGCCCGCAGAGCGCGGCGCTGCAACTCGAGTTCCTGGGCGGACGCCCCCGGGTCCGCACCGCAGCCGGACTGGTCACCCCGGGTCTGCGCCAGGCCGAGCTGCTCGCCCTCCTCGCGCTGTGTCCCGAAGGGCTCACGTCCGAGCAGCTCGCCCTCGCCCTGTACGGCGACCGAGGCAAGCCCGTCACCGTCCGCGCCGAGGTCAGCCGCCTGCGCCATGTCCTCGGCCAAGCGCTCCTGTCACGGCCCTACCGGCTCGCCGCCCCGTTCCGGAGCGATTTCCAGGACGTCGAGCGCATGGTCGAGGACGGCCAGCTGGCGCGGGCGCTCAAGCGCTACCCCGATCAGCTCCTGCCCCACTCCGAGGTCCCGCTCATCGTCGAAGCCCGCCAACGCCTTGACGGCTCCATCCGCAACGCCGTCCTCGCATCGGCGAACCCCGACCTGCTCGCCGCGTGGTGTGCCGGTGCGGCCGGGCGCGACGACCAGCCCGCAGCCGAGTTGCTGCTCGGGCTCCTCCCCGTCGACGACGAGCGACACCCCGCGGCCCGGGCCCGGGCACAGCGGCTGAGGCGCTCCGAAGACGAGCCCGAGTTGCCGCCGGCCTGGTAGTCAGCCCTTGACGGCTCCCATCGTGAAGCCGGTGATGAAGCGCTCGAGCATGAGGTTGAAGGCGAATGCGATCGGGACGGCGACGAGGATCGCCGCCGCCTGGAGCGACTGCCAGAAGAAGACGTCGCCACGGACGAGCTGGGTCGGCACGCCGATGCTGACGGTCTTGTTCGCCGACGGCGAGATGAACGCGAGGGCGTAGATGAACTCGTGCGCGGTCAGCGTGAACGCGAAGACGATGACGGCGACGATGCCCGGCAGCGACAACGGGATGACGATGCGCGCGAACGCGCCGACGCGGCTGTGGCCGTCGACCATCGCCTGCTCCTCGACGTCACGCGGGATCGCCTTCAAGAAGCCCGTCAGCAGCCACACCGACACGGGAATCGTGATCGTCGGGTAGATGAGCACGAGCGACCACGTCGAGTCCTGCAGGCCGAGGACGCTCACCACGCGCGTCAGCGCGATGAACAGCAGCGTCGGCGGCACGAGGTAGACGAAGAAGATTGCGATGCTCAGCGGGCCCGCCCACGGCATGTTCAGCCGCGCCAGGCTGTAGGCGGCCGGCAGGCTCACCGCCAGCGTGATCGCGACGACGAACAGCCCGACCCACAGCGTGTTCAGCGCGAACGTCAGGAACTGGGTGTCCTCGAACAGGTACGAGACGTGGTCGAACGTCGGCGAGAGGTTGAAGACGAACGGCGCGTTGTCGGCGTTGTAGAGGTCCGCGTCCTGCTTCAAAGCCGTGATCGTCCCCCACACGAACGGCAGCGCGGCAACCAGCGCCGCCGCGATCGCGGCCGCGTACAGCCCGACCCGGTGGCGGGCATGGCGCCGCGCTGCCCGGCGGCGCTCCAGCGCGATGAGGGCCGCGTCGCTCAGAACGTCTCCATCCGGCGGACCGCGCGCAAGATCGCGACGGCCGCGGCGAGCAGGAGTGGGAACAAGAACAGCGCGATCGCCGCGCCCTGCGCGAGGTCGCCACCCTCGATGCCCTTGAGGTACGCGTAGCTCGGCAGGACCTGCGTGGCGTTCTCCGGCCCGCCGCGCGTCAGGACGTAGACGACCGTCATGTCCGTGAACGTCAGGATCGCGCCGAACAGCGCCGCGACCGCGACGACCGGCATGGTCATCGGCAGCGTGATCTCCCACAGGCGCCGCCAGAATCCGGCGCCGTCGACCGCCGCCGCGTCGTGGATGTCCTTCGGGATCGAGACGAGCCCGGCCAGCATGATCACCGCCGCGAGCGGCACGATCCGCCAGGCGTGCACCGCAACCACCGACGCCGCCGCGAGGTTGTCGCGACCGAGCCAGTACATGTTGCCCTCGAGCAGGTTCAGCGACCGCAGCACCCAGTCCAGCGGGCTGTAGACGGAGTCGAGCATCCACAGCCACGCGATGGCCGACAGCGCGACCGGCGTCGTCCACGGCAGCAGGACGAAGAAGCGCACGGTGCGCTTGAAGCGGAAGTCCGCAACGAGCAGCAGGGCGAGCGCCTTGCCGAGCACGACGATGACGACCATCGAGATCGCCGTGAACACGAGCGTGTTGCGCAGCGCTCGCCAGAAGACCGGGTCGTCGAAGATCGCCGAGAAGTTCGCGAAGCCGACCCAGTCGAAGCTCGGGTCGCCCGTGGTCACGTCGCTGAAGGCGAACGCGATCGCCAGCAGGAACGGCAGCGCGACGAGCGCCAGGACGTAGACGATCGCCGGCAGCAGGAACAGCCGCGCGAGCGCCCTGTCGCGGTCGGCGAGCGGAGGCTTCGAAGGGCGGCCGCCCGCCACGTCAGTCCTCCGTGACCCGCTCGCCGCTGGCGGCGTCGAAGCGGCACAGGTCGCGCTCGTGGAACGCGAACTCGTGGACGCGGCCGGCCTCGATCGGCACGCTCACCGTCGCGCCGAGCTTCGAGATGACGCGCGTGTCCTCGCCCAGCCCGCGCACCGTGCCGTAGATGTGGCGATCGCCCGACAGGTACTCGACGCGATCGACCTCGAACTTCGCCGTCAGACGGCGATCGCCGCCGTCGACGAGCGCGGTCGGGAGGAAGCTCTCCGGCCGGAAGCCGAGCAGCTCGTCGCCGCGCGCCACGAGGTTCATCGGCGGCGACCCCAGGAACGTCGCGACGAACGTGTCCGCGGGGCGCAGGTAGACCTCCCGCGGCACGCCGACCTGCCGCACCCGTCCGCGATACATCACGGCGATCCGGTCGCCGAGGCCCATCGCCTCGGTCTGGTCGTGGGTGACGTAGATCGTCGTCGTCCCGATCCGCTGCTGAAAGCCCTTGAGCTCGTCACGCGCCGTCGCGCGCAGCTTCGCGTCGAGGTTCGACAGCGGCTCCCCTCGTCACGCGCCGTCGCGCGCAGCTTCGCGTCGATTCACCCTCGTCGAGCAGGAACACGTCGGGCTCGCGGACCAGCGCGCGCGCCAGAGCGACCCGCTGGCGCTCCCCGCCCGACAGCTGGCGCGGCTTGCGGTCGAGCAAGTCCGTGATCTCGAGCAGCTCGGCCGCCCACGCCGAGCGGCGGTCGCGCTCCTCCGAGCCCATCCCGGCCGCCTTCAGCGGAAACGTGATGTTCTGCGCGACGGTCTTGTGCGGATACAGCGCGTAGCTCTGAAAGACCATCGCGATCTTCCGCGCCCGCGGCGCCAGCCCGTTGACGACGTTGCCGCCGATGAGGATCTCGCCCTCGGTGGGCTCCTCGAGACCAGCGATCGTCCGCAGCAACGTCGTCTTCCCGCACCCCGAGGGCCCGAGCAGGACGAGGTACTCCCCTTCCCCGGTCGCCAGGTCGACGCCGTCGATCGCGCGGACGTCGCCGCCGCGGAAGTGCTTGCTCAGCCCCCGGACCTCGACCGCGAGCGCCACCTACGCGCCGCCGATCAGACCCGCCTTGCGCCACTTCGCGAAGATCGGCTCGATCTGCGCCTCGGCCCGCGCGACGGCATCCTCGGGCGATGCGCGCCCGCGGGCGGCGCGCGCGTACATGCTCGGGATGATGAACGTCCCGAACACCTCGCCGATCGCCGTGTTCGCGTAGCCGCGATGGCCGACGTTCGTCGACCAGTCCAGCGCGTCCTTCAGCACCGCGAGCTTGTTCGCGGGCTTCGAGCCGAACGGGTCGTTGTCCAGCCACTCGCCGAGCTTGGGCGACAGCTTCTCGAACGCGGGGAAGTCATACAGCTCGCTCTCCCACGTCGCCCGCGCGAAGTTCTCCGTGTAATGCAGCAGGAACTCCTGCGCCGCATCCGCGTTCTTCGCGTGCTTCGGGACGAGCCAGTTGTACATGACGTGCTGCGCGGCGAGGCCCTCCTTGGGGCCCTTCAGCGCGGGCAGGAAGAACACGTCCTCGGCGACGCGGGGATTGACCTGCTGCATCGTCCGGTAGGCGGAGATCGAGTTGACGATGTACGACAGCTTCCCGCCGACGAGCGCCTGGTTGTTGGACGCCGGAGTCCACGCGAAGACCTCGTTCGTCATCGCGTCCTCGAACAGCCCCTTCATGTACGTCACGGCCGCGACCGTCTCGGGCGAGTTGAGGATCACCTGCTCCTTCTCGTCCTGGATAGCGCCGCCGTAGGACCACAGCAGCGAGCGGCCGGCCATGTTCGAGTCGATCTCCTGCGACATCCCGATCCCGACCTGGACCTTGCGCTTGGACTTGATCTCGGCGCCGCCCTCGCGCAGCTCGTCCCACGTCGACGGCCCGTTCGGCAGGCCGGCCTCGGCCCACATGCTCTTGCGGTAGTTCCCCGGATCCGGCACCCAGCCGGGGGCGTAGGCGTAGTACTTCTTCGTCGTCGGGTTCAGGCTGCTGCGCTCGCAGAGCTCGATCTGCCTGCCGAAGCGCTGCACGGCTTCCTTGGTCACGTCGGCCAGGTCGATCACGCTCGGCTCGAGCTGCGGCAGCGGGCCGATGAACTGAACGACGTCGTGCCCGGACTTGGCGGCGATCTCGGCGCTGAACCGTGCCGGGATCGTCGTGACCTCGATGTGGTCGACGGTGACCTTCACCCCGACCTTGCGTCCCCAGTCCTCCGCGAAGCGATCGAACCACTTGTCGTGGCGCGGCACGAAGTGGCTCCACAGCAGGATCTTCAGCTCGCCGGAGAGCTTGGAGGATGGTTCGGTGAACGACTCCGCGGGCGCGCCGGCATCGCCGGCGGTCGGTTCGTCGCCACCCTCCGATCCCCCACAACCGACAAGAACGATCGTCGCAACGCTCCCCTGGATGAACCTGCGACGCGTGATCACGAGCGGCTTGTGCCGGTCGGCCATCCGTCCCCCCTTCTGGTCGCCCCTAGCAACGGGCTCCGACGTTAACTCGCACCGATCCGAGTGTCTACCCCGGCACCGGCGCGACCCGACGCGCGGACACGATCTTCCCCCCTCATGCGCGAAGTCCGCGAGGCGCGAGCCCGTAGATAGTGGCTCTGCGCTGGTCTTGCGCTACGCGAGAAGCTATGCGGCGTCTGGGAAGTCGGCTTGGAGCGGCTAACTCGGCGAGTGCAATGTTGGACGTTGCAGCTGCCTCGCTTTTATGGGATCTTCTTCTCACTAATGCGAACAGCCGCACCGTCCATCGTCCCCCTGTTCCGCTCGGAGATGCAGTTGCGCCTGCTGGCGCTGCTCCTGCTCCAACCTGAGCGCCGCTGGACTCTGCAAGAGCTCGCCACCAGCCTTGGTGCGCCGCCTTCGTCAGTCCACCGCGAACTCGGACGCGCCGAGGACAGCGGAATCGTGCTCCGCGACGCGAGTCTGCGTCCGCACCGGTTCAGGGCTGCGACCGAGGACTCGTTCTACGAGCCGCTCGTCCTCCTGCTGCGCCGATCCGTAGGAGTGGAGGAGGCGCTGCACGTCGTGCTCGCGGATCGCCCCGACGTGCTGGCTGCCGTCATCTACGGCTCCTGGTCCAGCGATTCGCGACGCCCTGACAGCGATGTTGATGTCCTGGTCGTGGGCGATGCCGACCTTCGCGACCTGCGCAGACAACTTCGCCCGATCGGTAAGAGCGTGGGAAGAACGCTCGACCTAACCGTGCTCGCCCCGGATGAGTTCCGGCGCCTGGTCCAGGACCGTTCGAGCTTCGCACGGCGCATCCTTGAGGCGCCAACGATCCCGTTGGTGGGGGACCTGGTTAGCATCGCCGCCGGTGACTGACGCACGCGTCGAAAAGGTTCATGCCGACAGGGTCTCCGCCCGCGAGTTTGTCGAGCAGGCTGCGCGGTTCCTCGAGGACGCGGACACGAGCGGTCTCCGGGCTCCATCTCAGGTCGTGCTCCTACACAACGCCGCGCTGTCGGCCTGCGATGCCATTCTGCAGGCGGTCGGCCTTCGAGTCACACATGGCGACCGCTCGCATGCGCTACGGCTGGAGTCCGCGCTGCAGGAGCTCGACGCCGACACCGAGGATCTCTTCGACCGCCTCGACGCCTCGCGCGAGCGCCGCAACGAGGCCTCGTACGCCGCCGGTTTCATCGCCCAAGCCAGCGTCGCCGATGCTCTGGAGGCGACAACCGAGCTCGTGGAGATGGCCCGCGTCTTCGTCGGCGCAGACTGATCTCCGACGCCCGACGCAGCGGCGGGAGCACGATCTGGTTCGCAACTTTCGGCAGACCTTCGAGAACGAGATGACCCAGAACCTGACCGGGAAGATCGAAGAGCTGACAGGACGCAAGGTCTTGACCTATCAGAGTCAGATCCTGTTCGACCCGGACATCGTGGCCGAGCTGTTCGTCTTCGACAAGGCGCCGGGCAGCGGTGCGGAGGAGATCGTGGCGACCGCTCAGGGCCAGCTTCGCGAGCGGCCGCACGGCGTGGTCGCGGATGCGACCGGGACGTCGACGCCGGCGCCGCCGAGGGACCGACCGCGCGAGGTGCCCTGAACCTGCGCTACCGTGATGGGCACGCGTGTTTCAGTCGGGCCTGCAGGACGGGAACGACAGGGGAACGCGGGCCGCGCGATCGGATGCTCCGTCTTCCTTCTTCGTTTCGCGCGAGCCCGTTCCCAGGAGGAGGACGCGACAGGAGGCTGGCATGGCCAGCATCGACACGACGCCCGCCGGCTCGAAGGCAGCGGCTATCTCCAACATGGTGGTTCGCCTGACGAGCCAGTACACCGGCCGCGGACCGACCAAGGCCCGCACCTACATCAACGACGATCTCGTCACCGTCGTCCTGCAGGACTCGCTCACCAAGGGCGAGCGCACCCTCGTCGGCCATGGCGATCGCGAGCTCGTGCTGAGCATGCGCAAGGCGTTTCAGGACGCCATGGAGGACGACTTCACCGCGGGGATCCACGAGATCCTGGGGCAGCCGGTCACCGAAGACCGCCAGGCCGGCGACGATCGTCGACAGGTTCGCCGCGACCGACGTCACGGCGATCACGGTGACGCCCTCGCCGATCTGCAGGCTGCGCGCGGAGGCGTAGAACGAGAAGACGGCCGCGCTGACGATGATCACGCTCCACGGGCTGATCAGGCCGGCGACACCGTCGTCGAGGTCGCCCGAGAGCGCCTTGATCGCGACGTCCGAGATCCCGAACCCGAGCCCTGCCGCGACTCCGAGGAGCACGCCGCGCTGGGCCGGTATGCGGTCGATCTGGTGCGAGACGACGAGCGCGATCCCCAGGCCGATGGCGATCGCCTCGAAGACGATCAGCCCCACCGGGGAGTAACCGGAGCGCGCTCCCCCGCCGCCCGTTCCACCGGTCAGCGTCAGCAGACTCAGCGACACCGCCACGAGGCCGATCCCGATCCACTGGCGCCGGCCCAGCGCGAAGCCGAAGAAGCGCTCAGCCAGCACGGCGAGGAAGACGAGCCCTCCGGCAAGCACAGCCTGGCCGACCGACAGCGGCGCGAGCGTGAGCGCCGCCACGTGCAGGAGGAACGCCACCACCGCCACGCACCAGCCGATCGTCCACCACCGTGAGCGAAAGAGGTCGGCCGCGCTGCGCAGCGGGTGGCGCATGTCGACATCGGGAGCGGCGACAGCGCCCTTGTACTTGAGCAGGAAGGCGAGGTTCGTGCCGAGCGCCGAGAGCAGCGCGCAGAGCAGGCCCACGCCGACGGCCAGCGAGATGCCGGTCACCGTGAAGTCGCTGTCGGAGGGATGGTCGAGCGCAGGAGCGCTACGCCCGCCGGCGGCGTGCCCACACCGTCACGGTACGCCGTCTTGCCTCACGGCGAGTGCCCGATGCCGGCGATGAAGCCGGCGTGCCTTCAGCGGTCCGGGCCGACGATCTCAACCCGAGGCCGTCGGTGAGCGAGAGGGAGTTGGCGATCGCGAGGTATCCGTATCGATGACCGCCATCCGTTCCACCTCTCGACGATGATCGCGGGAATGGCGGAGAGTTGCAGCGATGCCCATCAGTGTTGGTGACAAGGTCGAGGAGGCCGGCGACAGCACGTCGCTGGAGCTGGCCGCCCGTGCGGGCCTCGTCGCGTACGGCGTCGTCCACCTCCTGATCGGCTGGTTGGCCATGCAGATCGCGTGGAGCATGTCGGGCAAGAGCGCCGACACCTCCGGAGCGCTGAAGACCGTGGCCGATCAGCCGTTCGGCAAGTTCCTGCTGTGGCTGGTCGCGGTCGGCCTGGTGGCGCTTGCGCTCTGGCAAGCCGGCGAGGTCATCTGGGGCTATCGCAACCGTGCGCGTGCGGAACGGATCCGCAAGCGGGTCGCCAACGGGGCGATGGCCGCGATCTACGCCGCGCTGGGCGTCAGCGCGGCGTCGGTCGCACTCGGCTCGGGAGCGTCGAGCTCGCGGTCCCAGCAGCAAGCCACCTCAGGTGTGCTGGGGTGGCCGGCCGGACGGGTGATCGTGGTGGTCGCGGGGCTGATCCTCATCGGGGTCGGCGTGGCCCATGTGGTCAAGGGTGTGAAGAAATCGTTCGCCGAGGAGATCGACACCTCGTCGATGTCCCCCTTCGCCCGCAAGGCCGTGGCGCGCCTGGGACAGGTCGGATATGTCGCCAAGGGGGTGGCTCTGGGCCTGGTTGGTTGCTTGCTCAGCTATGCGACGTTGACGTTCGAGCGCCAGAAGCAAGGACTGGACGGCGCGATGCAGACGATCCTGGCGCAGCCGTTCGGCAGGTTCCTGCTGACGGCCGCCGCGTTCGGATTCGTGGCCTTCGGGGTGTTCGCGATTCTGCAGTCGCGGTACCGCCGGATGTGACGCACGGCGCAGCGAGCTTGCCACCACTGCGAGGCCGCTTGTCGCGATGCGGCGCTACGCTTCGGAGGTCAATTGGATGGGCGCGGGGCTCACCGAGACTCGCCGCCTAGCCACCCGGAGGCCCGTTGTGGCCAGTCAGCGTCAGGCGATCGTCCCGTGAGCAGCATGAACGGGCGATCCAGCAGCGCTCCGACGTCGGAGGTCCTTGAGGACGAGCAGGATCTCGCGGGAGTCGATCAGACCTTGTCCGATAGCGATCAAACGCTGTCAGACGTCGATCAGACGAGCTCTGACAGCGACCAGACGAGTGCCGACAGCGACCAAGCGAGCGCCGACTGCGATCAGGTGGCTGCCGACCGCGATCAGGCCGCGAGCGATCAGGACTTGGCGGCCGGCGGTGACCGAGCAGAGCACGACGTCAGCCAGGGCATCCGCGCGCGCTCCTCGAATGAGCGCGAGCGCGCTGCCGGCCGGCGCGATCAGACCGCTCAAGCGCGGCTACGTGCCGCCGAGCAGCGTGACGCGATCGCGGACGCCCGCGATGTTGCGGCGCTCGCGCGCGACCAAGCAGCCGCCGCCCGCGACCTCGCGATCGCCCAGGCCGGCCTGGCCGACGAGCAGGCCGACACTGCGCGGGAGCTCACCGGCGCCGACCTCGTCGTACGGGTCGCGGGCCAGCGTCGACGAGCGGCACAGCAGCGCGCGAAAGCCGCCGAGCATCGTGTGCTGGCCGCGGAAGACCGCCTGCTGGCAGAACGCGACCGCGAGCAGGGGGCGGCGGAGCGGCGGCGCTCGCTGGTCGACCGCGAGATGCTCGCGCGCGAGCTTCAGCGTGAGCACGCGCTCCGCGGCGAGGCGCTGAGACACCAGCACCGCGCCGAGCATCTGGCGCGCACGCTGCAACGCAGCCTGTCTCCCCCAAGCCTCCCGATCATCGCGGGACTCGATGTCGCGGTGCATTACGAGCCGTCCGCACCCGAAGACGTCGGCGGCGACTTCTATGACCTCTTCCCGCTCGCGGCCAGCCGGTCGGGCTTCTTCTTGGGCGACGTCTGCGGCAAGGGCCCCGAAGCGGCCGCGATCACGTCGCTCGCCCGCTACACGATGCGTACCGCCGCCATGCTGCACGAAGAGCCCGCCGCGATCCTCATGGACCTCAACGCCGCGCTGATCATGCACACCGATGGACCGATGCAGACGTGCACGGCGGTCTACGGTCAGATCGACATGAGCATGGGTGCTGCCGCCATCATGCTCGCGGTCGCGGGGCACCCGCCCCCGCTGATCGTCCGCCAGGACGGCAGCGTCCACACGACGACGCCGCACGGCACGATGCTCGGCGCAGTCGACGATCCGACATTTGAGACATGCGAGGTCAGTCTCGAGCTGGGTGACGCGATCGTCATCTGCAGCGACGGGGTCTTCGACACCCGCCTCGGCGGCATCCGCGTCGACGAGCGCCGTGTCGCCGGGCTGGTGTCAGGCAGTTCGCACGCCAGCGCTCAGGATCTCGTGAACCGACTGATCGGCGCGCTCGAAGACGTCGATCGCCCACTGCGCGACGACATCGCCATCATGGTGTTGCAGCGAACTCCGACGGCATAGGCGCTGAACCGCGCGGGCGGGATCGACGAAGGAGCCGTCGCGGCGAGGCCTTGTGAGGAGTGACCACATCACGATCGCGGCCGGGACCGATCCGGGACCGACGGTGAGCGTAGGACGGAGCGATAGATGTCCTCCCGGTCGGCCGTACCGACCGCAGCACCGACCGATCAGGTCTCGTGTCGACCGCTCTCGGCGCTCGCCTACGCGGCCCGCTGTCACGCCGATCAGCGGCGCGAGAGCGATGGCACGCCGTACATCGAGCATCTGTCGGAAGTCGCGCGATTGCTCCGTGATGCCGGGTGCGCGGATGCCCTCGTCGCCGCCGGCCTGCTGCACAGCGTGCTACAGGACACGGACGTCAGCGCGGCGGAGCTGCGAGCACGCTTCGGCGCAACCGTCTCGGAGCTTGTCCAGACGACCACCGACGACAGCGTCGGCAGCTACCCGCAGCGCATGCATGCACTTCGCGAGCAGGCACGCAATGCGGACCTCGACGCCGCGCTGGTGTTCGCCGCCAGCGAGGTCGCCGAAGTCCGCGAGCTGGCCGACGAGGTCAAGCGTGACCGGGCTCGCATCGGTGCCTATGCGGCCCCCGACCGTACACGCGGCTCCCGCGAGCGCTACCAGCAGATGCGTTTGCGGGAGTACCACGCAAGCCTGGCGATGCTGCTCGCTGTGGCCTCGCAGCACCGGCTGGTCAGACAACTCGCCTACGAGCTCGACGTCTGCCCGATCTCGATTCGCCGCGCAAAGCACGTCAGCGCGGGGGATGACCTCCACCCCCTTCGCCGTAGCGGCCCAAACGGGCCCGCTTAGCCTGCCCCCGACGAGCGCGGCGAAGACCGCTTCACGGTCCACCCGGGCCTGCCCCTCCGCGGGCCCGGGTGACCGTGGGGCCACTCGTCGTCGTCGCACGCGGGGTGCGCCTCGAGCGTTCGTGGTCAGAGGCTCGGTCATGGACAGCTCGGCGTCATGAGCGCCGCCGGCGTGCGAGCGCCGGAGTCGATCCCGATCGAGCACGACACCTACGAGCGCGTGATCCGGATCATCGTCTTCGGAGCGCCACCGGCCGCGCTCGCAATCGCGGGATGGGCGACATGGCGCGCGATGCTGCGCTGGCATGACCTCGTGGTGCTCGCGATCACCTACACGATCACCGGGCTGGGCATCACCGTCGGCTACCACCGGCTGTTCACGCACCGCAGCTTCAAGGCAGGGCGCGCTGTCCGTGCGCTGCTGGCCGTGCTCGGCTCGATGGCGGTCGAGGGGCCCCTCGACCCGGCGCCGGGCTGGCGCGGCACGCTGCGCGGGCTGGGCCACGCGCACATCGGCTGGGTCTTTCGCGGCAAGGACCGGGCCAACCCCGCCCGGTACGCGAAGGATCTGCTCGCCGACCGCGATCTGCGCTTCATCAGCCGCACCTTTCCGCTCTGGGTGCTGGCCGGGCTCGCGCTGCCCTTCGGTCTGGGGGTCGCACTGACCGGCACGATCGCGGGAGGGCTCGGCGGACTGCTGTGGGGCGGAGCGGCACGCGTGCTGCTCCTGCATCACGCGACCTTCAGCATCAACTCGCGGTGTCACGTCTTCGGCCGCCGGCCGTTCGCGACGGGCGACGAGTCCCGCAACCTCGCGTGGCTCGCGCCGATCGCGTTCGGCGAGGCCTGGCACAACAACCACCACGCCTTCCCCACCTCCGCGCGTCATGGGCTTGGTCGCTGGCAGCTCGATCCCAGCGCCGGGCTCATCGGCGGCCTGGAGCGCTGTCATCTGGCGTGGGACGTCGTCCGGATCACCCCGACACGCCAGCAAGACAAACGCGATCCCGGTAGCGCCGTCGCATAGACGGCGCGGGCGGGCCGGAGATCTGAGACTCCCGGCTCGATCCGGCGGGTAGCCACGCTTGCGTGCACATCGTCGACGCGTTCGAGCTTGGTGAGCTGGAGGCCGCGCGCGCGATCGCCCGCGCGCATCCGTTCGCCACGATCCTGACCTCGGACCTGCGCGCGACGCACATGCCGTGCCTCGTCGACGACGAGACCGGCGAGCTCGCGTTCGTCGGTCACGTGGCGTACGCAGATCCCGTGGCCGCGGCGCTCGACGAGCCCGTGCTGCTGATCTTCCAGGGGCCGCATGGCTACGTCTCGGCGAGCTGGTACGCCGAGGACCGGATCCCGACGTGGAACCACGTCACGCTGCACGTGCGCGGGACGCCCGAGCTGTTCGACGACGCGATGCCCGTGCTGCAGCGCACCGTCGACCACTTCGAGTCCCTCGTCGAGCGCCCGTGGTCGCTGGATCGCATGGGCGACGAAGCGCGTGAGATGGCCGGCAAGGTCGTCGCGTTTCGGTTGCGCGCGGACTCGTGGCATGCGGAAGGCAAGCTCTCGCAGGACAAGCCCGACGACGAGCGTGCGCGCGTGATCGCCGCGCTGGATGCTCCCGGGCCCTACGCCAACCCGGCGCTTGCCGCAGCCATGCGTCAGGCCTGCGGGTGGTAGTTCAGGTAGACCACGCCGTTGTCATAGGCGTCGCTGGCCTTGAGGGACAGCTTGCTCGCCGCGTCGCCTTCGACGAACAGCCGCGGCCCCTCGCCAAGCGTGAGCGGGTACATGAACAGGTGAAGCTCGTCGATCAGGCCGTCCGCGAGCATCGCCCGGACGAGCGTGATGCTGCCGCTGACGTAGAGATCGCCCTCCTCCTTCTCCTTGAGGCTGCGGATCGTGTCGGGGTCATATGGCCCGACGACCTCCGAGTTGCGCCACGTCGGATCCGTGAGCGTCCCCGAGACGACGTACTTCGTCGTGTCGTTGAAGAACGGCGCGCCGGGGTCGTCCTCGGCGGTCCGGTTCGACCACGCCGGCTCGAAGCCCTCGTAGGTGGTGCGCCCGAGCAGGATGCCGGTGCACGCTCCGCAGACGGCGCCGAGGACCTCGCCCATCTCCGGGGCGAAGCCGTATTCGAATGTCCACGTCGGCGCGTCGATTACGCCGTCGAGGGTAATGAACTCGTGTACGTGAATCGCTCCCATTTCTCAACCTCCGCGTCGATGTGTGCCCTACAGACCCCGACGCCGGCGCGAAGTCATCGGTTGGCGCTCGCGGCTACGTGACGTAAGCATGGGCTTCGATCAGTACCACGAGCCACCCGGCGAGCTGCCAGCCGAGACGCGAACCTTCGCGCGGATGTGCGCGTCGCTCACCGAGGAAGCCGAGGCCATCGGCTGGTACGAGCAGCGCATCGCCGTCGAGTCCGACCGCGAGGCCCTCGCGATCATGGCCAACGCGCAAGGCGAGGAGTTCAAGCACTTCTGCATGGACCTCGAGTTCCTGCTGCGCCGCACCCCACTCTGGCGCGAGATCGCCGAGGGCATCCTGTTCCAGCAGGGCGACATCGTCGAGCACGGCGAGGAAGCCGAAGAAGAGGCGTTCGAGGGGCCGGCGGAAGACGGCGGCGGCGGCACGTCGCTCGGAATCGGCAAGCCGAGAGGAGCAGCGCCATGAGCCATCTGCTGCGCGAGCACGCGCCCATCACCGAAGCGAGCTGGAGCCTGATCGACGACGAGGCGCGCGAGCGGATGACGCCCGCCCTCGCGGCCCGCCAGCTTGTCGACTTCGCCGGGCCCCATGGCTGGGAGCACTCGGCGACGAACCTCGGCCGCACGACCGCGCTCGCCGGCGAGCCGTCCGAGGGCCTCGAGGCAGCCCAGCGCCGGGTGCTCGCCGTTGTCGAGCTCCGCGCGCCGTTCTCGCTCGCGCGCAGCGAGCTGCGCGACGGCGACCGCGGTGCGCCGGACGTCGACTTGGCGCCGCTCGACGAGGCTGCTCATCTCATGGCGACGGCAGAGAACCGCGCCGTCTTCCATGGCTGGGCGGCGGCCGGCATCACCGGCATCGCCGAGGCCTCGTCGCACAACTCGATCGCGCTCGGCGAGGACTGCGAGCTCTACCCCGCCCACGTGGCCAAAGCGGTCGAGGCGCTGCTGCACGCCGGCATCGGCGGCCCGTACGGCTTGGCGCTGGGGCGCGAGGCGTACACCCGCGTCCTCGAGACGACCGAGCTCGGCGGCTATCCGCTCTTCAACCACCTGCGCCAGATCGTCGGCGGCCCGCTCGTGTGGGCGCCCGGCGTGCAGGGCGCGGTCGTGCTGAGCCAGCGCGGCGGCGACTTCCTCTTCGACGCCGGCGAGGATCTGTCGATCGGCTACGACACCCACGACGCCGAGACGGTCGACCTCTACCTGGAGGAGAGCTTCACCTTCCGTGTCGCCACGCCGGAGGCGGCTGTGGCGCTCACCCCCTGAGGTCCGCCCGCGCGCCTCGAGCGCTGCTTCGTCGTATGCAAGCCGAGCCCGACCAGATCCTCGCCTTCCGGCTGGCGCGCTCGAGGCTCGCCGCGCGCGACGCGACGAGCCTCGCCGAGGCGGCGACGTGCCCCGCCTCGGACTTCTCGCGCGACGCGGCGCTGCTCGCGCTCGCGGCCAGGATCGACGGGCTGACCCGGGAGCGCTACGACGAGGCCGTCGACAGCGGCGAGCTCGTCGTCGCGCATGTCGTGCGCGGCGCGATCCACGCGCTCGCCCCCGACGACCTCGCGCTCTACGGCCGGGCGCTGATCGCGCGCGACGACGACGAGCTGGTGCGGCAACTCGGCGAGCAGGTGCGGCGGCTGGTGGCCGACAAGGCGTTCGTCCCGACCGAAGCGCTGGAGGAGGTCGCCGAGGCGACGAAGGACGCGCTGGCCGGCGGCCTCGCGCTGAACAAGAACGAGCTGCACGACGCGCTGCGCGACCGCGTCGGCGAGAACCTCATGCCGTGGTGTGACGGCTGTGAGAGCCACCACGTCGCGCCGATGCTGTGGCGATTCGGAAGCGTGAAGGCCGGGGCGCGCCTGGACTCCGAGCGCCGCTACGTGCAGGGCAAGCCCGGTCGCGCGCCGGCGGCCGCCGAGGCGGTGCGACGCTTCCTGCACTTCTACGGCCCGGCCACGAGCGGCGACTTCGCCGACTGGGCGGGTCTCGCCAAGTCCCATGCCCACCGGCTGTGGGCGCAGGTCGAGGGCGAGGTCGACGAATTCCAAGTGAACGAGCATCCGGCGTGGGCGTTGAGCATCGACGCTGCCGCGCTCGCCTCGCCGCCGGCGGCGGAGGGCATCCGCCTGATCCCGCCGGGCGACCCGTTCTTGCAGAAGCCCAATCGCTCGCTCCTCACGCCCGAGACCGAGCTGCGCAAGCGGGTGTTTCGCCCGGTCGCGAGCCCCGGCGCGGTGCTGAAGGACGGCCGGCTCGCCGGCCTCTGGCGGGTCAAGGCGAAGGGCCGCAAGGCGGAGATCACCGTCGAGCGCCTCGGCCGGCTGGCTCGCAAGGACCTCGAGGAGGAGGCGCAGCGCATCTCCGATTTGCGCTGCGCCTCCGAGCCGATCCTCGTCGTGGACTGAGGCTCAGGCCCCCGTCGCCTTCCAGAAGACGTAGTCCGCGGTGTACGGGACCTCCTGCACGGCGCCTGCCGTCCCGGCGTTGCACGTCGAGGCCGCGGGAGCCAGCCCGCCCGTCGTCGCGATCCGCTGGATGAACGTCGTGTGCGCGAGCCGGTCGCCGTCCGCGCCCACCGACGTCGAGGTCGCCGACAGCAGCAGCCACGGGATCGCGGTCGGGTCGACGGTGACGCCGTCCACGCGCGCCGCGATGACCTTGCTTCCGTCCTTGGCCTGCCACGTCGGCCCGGCGAAGTGCGTCGTGACGAGCTTGCCGTTGTCGCCGTAGAGGCTCGCCCGCGGCGCGACGAAGGTCCACGCGAAGCCGCCGCCCGTGGCGTTGCACGAGTAGATCTGGACGCCGACGGCGTGGCCGACGAGAAACACCTTGTGGCCGGCGCCGACCTGGATCCTTGCCGGCACGTCCGGCGGGCCGGGCTTCTTGGCCTCGGCCACCTGCGTCAGTGGGAGCGCCACCGCGACAGCGGCGATCGCGGCGGTCAGGGTGCGGGCGATCATGAGAAGTCCTTCCGGCCGATGGTGACGAGGTACTCGGAATGCATCAGGAGGCTGCCGTCGGTCGCCTCGTTGCGGCGCCGCACGAGCGCGACGATCTCGTCGCGGCACTCCTCCCACCGGCCCTCGCCGGTGAGCCGCTCGCGCGCCTTCACCATCGGGCCGTACCAGGTCTCCATGAACACGACGTAGTGCTCGGTCGAGTCGAAGCGCCACGGGTTCAGGCCGCGCGCGAACTCGAACTGCACGGGCATGCCCGCGAACAGGTCGCGCACGTGGCGCTCGTCGCCCCACAGCGGCGGCGGCGACGCGAAGTCCGGCGGCGCCGGCAGGTAGCGGCCGATCGTTCGCAGCAGCTCGCCGACCTGGCCCGCGGGCGTCCAGTTGACGAGCCCGATCATCCCGCCCGGCCGGCAGACGCGCGCGAGCTCCGCGGCGACGACCGCGTGGCGCGGCGCGAACTGGACGCCGAACGCCGACAGCACGGCGTCGAAGCGCTCGTCTTCGAACGGCAGGTCCTCGGCGTCGCCTTCGACCCATTCGACGGCGACCTCGTGCCGCTCGGCGCGCCGGCGGGCGGTCGCGAACAGCTCGGGCGTGAGGTCGAGGCCGATGACCTGCGCGCCCGCGACAGCGGCCCGCAGCGCGACGTTGCCCGTGCCGGTTGCGACGTCGAGCACGTCCTGGCCCGGCGCGATCGCGACGCGGGCGAGCAGGTCGCGCGGTGGCACCTCGTCGATGGCCTCGGCGACGGCGGAGTAGTCGCCGGAGGCCCTGACGGCGCGATGCGTGCGCTTGAGGTCCGCGACAGCGGTCATCGATGTGTCCTTCGATTCGTGATGTGCATGCAAGGAGCTTGCGGCCGCCGCGTCGCGCGCACATCGGGGGAACGCCCTATTCGGTGCCTATCCCGAGGCGGTGCGCGCCGCGTGTGCGGCGGCTTGCGTGCGGTTGCGCACGCCGAGCTTGGAGAGGATGCGGCTGACGTGGTGGCCCGCGGTCTTCTCGCTGATGACGAGCGTCCGCGCGATGCGGGCGTTCGACATCCCGAGCGCGATCAGCCCGAGCACCTCCTGCTCGCGCGCGGTGAGCTCGCCGTAGGCAATCGAGCGGCATCGCGAGCCGGCCGAACGCCGCGAGCGCGCGGCTCGCCGGCAGCGTGGTCGCCGCGGCCTCCGCACGGGCGATGTCGCCGCACGCCAAGTGCGCGTCGACCAGCGGCGCGAGCAGCGAGGTGACGCGCATCGCCTCGTCGCCCGTCGACGCCAGGCCACGCTCAAGCAGCGCCGCGGCCACCTGCGGCCGGCCCTCCGCGATGCGAAGCTGCGCCAGCGCGCGCAGCGACGACGGATGCACCTCGCGACCGGCCAGCAGCTGCTCGGCCTCCGGCAAGCGGCCCTGGCGGACGCGCAGCTCCGCGAGGGCGGCGATCGTGGGCGCGCCGTTGGATGGCGTGTGCCGCGCGTGCGCCGCGAGCGCGCTCTTCAGCGCGTGCTCGGCCTCGGGCCAGTTGCCGGTCGCTACCAGCACATCCGCGTGCGCCGTGCCGCAGGCGCCGAGCAACGGGAACACGTCGTGCTCCCGGGCGAAGCCGTCGACGTGCTCGCACCACTCGGCGGCGCGCGCCCAGTCGCCGGCGTTCGTCGTGGCCGTGATGAGGTTGCAGTAGGCCTCGCCGAGCGTGTGGACGTTGCGCACGCGCCCGGCGGAGGCCGCGGCCATCGCCTCCTCGAGCAGCGCCAGCCCGGCGTCGCGGCGCCCGGCGCTGACCTCCGCGCGGCCGAGCAGGCTCAGCGCGAACACCTCGAGATCCTCGGCTCCGTGCTCGCGCGCGATCTGCATCGCGCGCCGCGCATGCTCCACGCGCTCCTCCACGCTGTCCGCGTGGCGCGCCCGCTCGGCGGCGACCCAGCCGTGGCCGGCGCAGGCGCCCGCTCGCTCGACGGCGCGCTCGGCGCGCGTCAGCCACCCGCGCGCGGCGGAGGCACGGCCGGAGATGAAGTGCTGGTGCGAGACCCAGACGGCGACGCGCGCGGCCTCGTCGCAGCGTCGTCGCGCGCGAAGCCGTCGAAGGCGCGCTCGCGTGCGGCGACGCCCTCCGCGACCTGGCCGAGGAACCAGAGGGCCTGGCCGAGCCCGTCGAGCGCCTCGGGCGTCTCCTGCTCGGCGAGCGCGTCCTCGAACGCGGCGCGCGCCTCGTCCCATCGCGACCCCTCAAGCGCCAGCCGGCCGTCGAGGAGCCGATCGACGACGCAGGTTGAGCTCATAGGCCGACCCTCCCAAACCGCCCCGGTCGCGCCAGTGGGGCTAGCCGTGCCCCCGAACAGACGGCCGATGGCGCATCGCAATCTCAGCGCGCCCCGGCCGACAGGCCCGCGTCGTGGACGAGCAGCGCGATCTGCACGCGGTTGTCGAGGTCGAGCTTCATCAGCAGCCGCGAGACGTGCGCCTTGACCGTGGCGATGCTCATGTAGAGCTCCGCGGCGACCTCCGCGTTCGAGCTTCCCTGCCCGACGGCGACAGCCACCTCGCGCTCGCGGTCGGTCAGGTCGGCGAGGCGCTCGAGCGCGGAGGCGGACACCGCCGGCGCGCCGTCCGCGGCCATGAAGTCCAGCAGCTTGCGCGTGACCGACGGCGACAGCATCGCGTCGCCGGCGGCCACGAGGCGGATCGCGTGCAGGATCTCCATCGGCGGCGTGTCCTTGACGAGGAAGCCCGCGGCACCGTCGCGCAGCGCGGTGAGGACGTGCTCGTCGACGTCGAACGTCGTCAGCACGATGACCTCCGGCGCACCGGGCCGCGCGCGGACGAGCCGCAGCGCGGCGAGCCCGTCCATCCGCGGCATCCGGATGTCCATGAGGACGACGTCGGGGCGATGGGCGTCGATCGCGGCCAAGACCTGCGTGCCGTCCTCGGCCTCGCCGACGATCTGAAGGTCCGCCGCGCCGCCGAGCATCATCGACAGCCCGGCGCGCACGAGCGCGTCGTCGTCGACGATCAGCACGCGGGTCGGCGCGGTCATGCCGGCCACGGCAGCGACGCCCACAGGCGGTAGTCGCCGGCCTCCGTGCGGCCGTGCTCGAGGCGCCCGCCGGCGAGGCTCGCGCGCTCCGCGAGGCCGACGAGCCCGGCACCCGCACCCGGGATCTCCGGGCGGCCGAGCTCCGACAGCGGCCGGCGGCTGACGATCTCGAGCGTCAGCCCTTCCCCCGCGGCACCCGCGATCGTCACGGCCACCGCGGCGCCCGGTGCGTGCTTGCGCGCGTTCGTGAGCCCCTCCTGGACGATCCGGTAGACCGTCCGGCCGGTCGCCGCGGGCAGGCGGTCGCCGTCGACGCCGTCAACCAGCGAGACGGCGACGCCCGCGGCGCGCGACTCCTCGACGAGCTCGGCGACGTCGGCGATCGTCGGCTGCGGGCGCTCGGCTTCGCCGGCCAGCGGCTCGGTCCGCAGGACGCCGATGACCTCGCGCAGGTCCTCGAGCGCCTCGTGCGCGCATGCCCGGACGACGCCGGCGGCGCGCGCGATCTCGGCGGGCGGCGCGTCGGGGCGGACCTCGAGCGCGCCGGCGTGCAGGCTCAGCAGCGAGATGCGGTGCGCGAGCACGTCGTGCATCTCGCGGGCGATCCGCGTGCGCTCGTCCGACCGCGCCTGGCTGACGCGGAGGTCGCGCTCGGCCTCGGCCTGGCGGGTGCGCCCGCGCAGCGAGAGCATGAGCTCGCGCTGGGAGCGGATCCACATCCCCCACGCGACGACCGCGGCCTGGATGCCGGTGGCGAAGCCGACGTTCACCCAGAACGGGACGTCGTCCGGATAGAGCGAGAAGTACACGGGCAGCAGCGAGATGGCGAGCGCGGCAAGCCCGATCGCTTCCACCGAGCGGCGATGCACGGCGACGGTGAACAGCGCGATGAGCGACGCGCCGCCGGCGGCCGGCGAGACGATGCCGAGCAGGACGGTCAGCAGCCCGACGCCGATCGGGAAGCGGCGGCGCAGCCAGATCGCCAGGCACGCCACCACGCCGGCGCTCACGATCAGCGCGGCCGCCGCGGGCGACGGCTCGGCGCCGTTCTCGAGCAGCGCGCCCGGGCCGTAGACGCCGCCGGCGACCGCGATCAAGAAGCACGCTGTGTCGACGATCCAGTCACGGCGGCTGCGCGCGGCCGGGCGCTGCGCGCGCTCGTGCCGCTCGCCCTCCGTCGCCGTCAGCAGCGACTGGAGCTTGGCGCCGCGGCTCGTCGTGGCGATCGCGCCCATGATGATGAGGCTACGCGAGCCGCCCGGAGCCAAACAGCGACCTTCGGCCATTTCGCCATAGACCGACGAGGGGTGCGAACTGGCAGCCGTGCCGATGTGCGCACGACGGCGCGGCGTGAGAGTGAGCGCATGCCCTCAGCCCACCTCGCCACATTCGACGGCCTCGTCAAGCGCTACGGCGACACGACCGCCGTCGAAGGACTCTCGCTCTCCGTCCCCGAGGGGATGGTCTGCGGCCTGCTCGGCCCCAACGGCGCCGGCAAGACCACCGCGATCCGCTGCCTGCTCGGGCTGGCCACGCCGACCGAGGGATCCACGACGCTGCTCGGCGAGCACCCCGGCAGCCCGGGCTTCGCCGCCGCGGTCCGGCAGGTCGGCACCCTGATCGAGGGCCCCGCGATCTACGCCCGCGCCACGCCGCGCCAGAACATGGAGATCGAGGCGTCCGCCAGCAAGCTGCGCAACGCCGGCCGCCAGATCGACGAGCTGCTCGCGCTGGTCGGCCTCTCCGCCCGCGCCGACACCCGCTCGGGCGCGTTCTCGCTCGGCATGAAGCAGCGCCTCGGGCTCGCGATCAGCCTGCTCGGCGGACCGCGCCTCGTCGTGCTCGACGAGCCGACCAACGGACTCGACCCGGCCGGCATCGTCGAGATCCGCGAGCTCATCAAGGAGCTGCCGAGCCGCGGCACGACCGTGCTCGTCTGCTCGCACCTCCTCGCGGAGGTGGAGCTCATGTGCGACCGCGCGACGATCATCCGCCGCGGGCGCCTCATCGCCGAGGGCACGATCGGCGAGCTGCTCGACAGCTACGGCACGTCGGGCTTCGTCACGCGGGTCGCCGCCGCCGACACGGAGCGCGCGATCGGGCTGCTCGTGCACGACGGCTTCGAGGCCGCGGCGCTCGGCGAGGGGCGCATCTCGGTGACCGGAGCGGTCAGCGACGGTGAGCAGATCAGCCGCCCGCTCGCGGAGGCCGGCATCTACGTCTCCGAGCTGCGCACCGACGCCGCCCACCTCGAGCAGGTCTTCCTCTCGCTCACCGCCGACCACGACGACGCGGCGCTGCCGCAACTGGAGACGATCTCATGACCGCCGAACTGCGCAAGCTGCTCGCTCTTCCGACACCCCGCTGGACGCTCGTCGGCGTCATCGCCGGCGTCGCGATCGCCGCCCTGGTCGGAGCGCTCGCGGGGCCCGGCAGCGGCGAGGACCTGATGATCGTCCAGCTCGGCGTGGGGTTGACGACGACCGTCGGCGCGATCGTGCTCGGCGCGTGGATGATGGGCGTCGAGTACGGCCAGACGACCGTCCGCCGCGCGCTCAGCGCGGACCCCGGCCGCGCGCGGCTGCTGCTCGCCAAGCTCGGTGTCGTGCTCGGTGCCGTGACGGTCGTCACGGTCCTCGTCTCGCTCGTCTCCGCGCCGGTGTTCTCGGCGATCGCGTCCGCGCACGGCGAGTCGATGCCGATCGCCGACTCGCTCCAGTACGGGCTCGCCGCGCTGTTCAACAACCTCGTCTACGCGACGATCGCCTTCTCGCTCGCGCTCCTGACGCGCAGCATGGCCGGTGGCATGGCGCTCGCGCTCGTCTTCGCCTTCGTCATCGATAGCGCGCTGACCGCGATCCCGGCCGTCGGCGACTACGCGCTGGGAGCGGGAGTCGTCGAGCTCATGACGGAGATCTCGGGCCTGAAGCTCGACGGCATCTCCGAGAGCGACCCGAACATCCTGCGAGCGCTCGCCGTCACGGCGGGCTGGATCATCACGCTGGTCGGCGTGAGCGCGACGCGCTTCATGCGCACCGACGTCGACTGAGCCGTCCCCACCCGGCCCGGCACGCCTGTGCCGGGCCGTCGTAGTCACGCGGCGTTTGGATGGGTCGGGACCGGGCAAGGCACCGAAATGCGATCTCGTCTTCTCATCATCTTCACGGCCATCGTGGTCGCCATCGCTCCCGCGGTCGCCTCGGGCAAGACCGTCGAGCGGCCCGACCTGCTGCACCACTTCACGGACGCGGGCACGACCGGCACGATGCTCGTCCACCGCGCGGGGCGGCGACCGGAGACGGTCGCCGTCGGCGCCCGCCGCAGCCGCGAGCGCTTCCTCCCGTCCTCCACGTTCAAGATCCCCAACTCGTTGCTCGCGATCGATCGCGGCGTGGCCTCGGGCGCCGATCAGCGCTACCCCGGCCCCAACCCGAACTTCCTCGTCGACGGCAAGCCGTTCCTGCCGGTTGCCTGCGAGGGCGACCTCACGCTCGCCACCGCCTTCGCGTCGTCGTGCATCCCCATCTACCAGCGCATCGCCCGCCAGCTCGGCCGCCCGACGTACCGGCACGGGGTGCGCGCGATGGACTACGGCAACCGCCGCGTCGACGGCGCCCCGCTCGACAGCTTCTGGCTCGAGGGACCGTTCGCGATCTCCGCACGCGAGCAGGTGCGCTTCCTCGAGCGGCTGCGCCGCGGCGCGCTGCCGGTCTCGCGCCGGGCGCTGAGCGAGGTGCGCGAGATGATGGTGATCGAGCGCACCGGCGACACCGTCATCCGCGCGAAGACCGGCTACGTCTTCAGCACGACCCCGCGGATCGGGTGGTGGGTCGGCTGGGTGCAGCGCGGCAAGCGCACGTGGACGTTCGCGCTGAACATCGACATCACGCAGCCCGAGCACGCCGCGGCGCGCGTCGCGATCGGGCGGGCGATCCTCACCGACCTCGGCGCGCTCGGCGCGTAGACCCTTCGCTCAGCCCGGCGGGCGGTCGGGCGCGGCTACGGGACGTCCGGGACGGTCGGGGTGCCGGCGGGCCTGCCGGTGGCAGGCGATCCGGCTGCCAGCCCGCCGCCGGCCGAGGCCGTGGCGCCGGTCGCCGAGGCGTTCGTGCCCGCGCCGGCCGAGGTGCCGGCGGGCTTGCCGGCGCCGGACGGGTTGGCGGCGGACGTGCCCGCGGGCCTGCCGGTGCCGGACGGGTTGGCGGCGGACGTGCCCGCGGGCCTGCCGGCGGCGGCCGGGCGCGTGCCCGGCGTGCCGGCGGGCTTGCCGGCGCCTGCCGGCCGGCCCCCGGCCGGCGTCCCTGCGGGCTTGCCGGTGGCTGGCCGGGTGCCCGGCTTGCCGGCGCCCGCCGGACGGCCGGCCGGCGTCCCGGAAGGCTTGCCGGCTCCGGCCGGCCTGCCGCCGGGCGTGCCGGCAGGCTTGCCGGCGCCTGCGCCTACGCCCCCAGCGGACCCGTGGCCGGCGCCCGCGGTCGCTGCCCCGGCCGCGCCCGATGTCTTGCCGGCGCTCACGCCCGCGTGGCCCGACCCCGCGACGAACGAGGCGTCCTTGGTCGAGCCGGCGGCCGACCCGGCTGCGGTCCGCGCGCCGGTGGCGGCCGGCGCTCCCGCGGCCGGGGCCGCGTGCCTCGGCGCGTCGGAGCGCAGCTCGGGCACGGTAATGGCGGCGCCGCCGGCGACGGTCGCGCTGACCGCCACGACCGTCGCGACCTTGGTCGCAAGCGACACCCCGGTCGTGACCTTGGCGGTCGCGGCGAAGCCCGTGGCCAGCCCGCCACCCCCGCCGGCGCCGGCGCCGCCGCCGCCGATGAGGCTGTGCAGCATGCCGGCCGCCACCGCGACGGGCAGCGGCGGAAGCAGCGCTTGAAGCTGGGCGGGGCGCTCGCGCAGGGAGATCTCGAAGGCGCTACAGCGCGCGCAGTCGCGCAGGTGGCCGCGCATGCGCATGCCACGCAGCATCCGCCGGTCGCCATCGGACAGGGTGCGCTGGACCGCGTCACAGTCCATCGCACGGCCCTCCTGCATCGCCTGCAGCGCACAGCGCGCCTCGTACACGCTCTGCTTGACGGCCGCCGGGCTCGTCTGAAGCGCCTCGGCCACCTCCGTGAACTCCAAGCCGCCGAGCTCGCGCATGAGCAGCGCGCCGCGCTGGCGCTCGGTCAGCTCGCGCAGGTCCTCGGCGAGCGACCGCAGCCGCGCGCGCGACTCGATCGCGCCCGCCGCCGCGCCGTCGCTGAGCTGCGCGGCCGTGTCGAGGTCGGAGTCGGGACGGCGGGCGCGCAGCAGCGAGATGGACTCGTTGTGCGCGATCCGGTACAGCCACGGCCGCAGCGCGATCGGGCGCGTCTCGCCCGGCAGCGCGCGCAGCGCCTTGACCATCGTGTTCTGCAGCGCATCCGCGGCGTCGTGCTCGTTGCCGACGATCGAGGCGCAGTAGCGGTACAGCGCCTGGTGATGGCGCTCGAAGATCGCGGCCATCGCGCCTTCGCTGCCCGCGGCCGCGAGCTTCGTCAGGCGCGCATCCGAGGCGACGCGGAACGCGACCGCGGGCGGACGGACGCCGGGCCTCGCATGCGGCGTGCTCAGCGAAGCCATGTGAGATTCCATGCACTCTTCATCGACAACGCGCCACGACTTCCAAAGTCAGGATGTTTTGCGGCTCCGCAAGCGGTCGGCCCGCCTGGAGCAGCCTAGCGACGAACAAGGCCGCTTCGGTGATACCCGCGAGCCGTCAGCGCTGCGCGGGCACATCGGCGAAGCTCGCGAGCCGCACGCCGAGCGCGTCGAGCTCGAAGGGCACGCGCGGATCGGTGAGCGTCGCGAGCTCGGCCTCGCGGCCCGCGCGGTAGCTCGAGCGAAAGTCGTCCTCGATCCAGCCGGGGTGACAGCCGATCTCCGTCCAGCCGTCGGCGAGCTCGTCGCGGAGGATCCCGATCAGGGCCTCGACGCCGACGTGCTCGAGCTCGTCGACCCCCGGCCTCCACTGCGCGTAGAAGCCGCCGATGTAGCGCACGTCGCCGCAGCCGCGCAGCGGCAGGCCGGCGCGGGCCGCGATCTCGCGCGCGGCGGCCTCGACGTCGGGCGCCCGGTGCACGTGGTGGTGTGAGTCCAGGTGCGTCGGCTCGCGGCCCAGGAGGGAGACGGCGAGCGCGAGCTGACGCTCGAGCTCGGCACGCACCGCCGCCGGCTCCGCTCGTGCCACGGGTGCGCAGCGCACGCCGTCGAGGTCCCAGTGCAGCCCGACCGCGAGCCCGGGATGCGCGGCCGCGAGCCGCCCGGCGTCGCCGGCGGCGGCGCCGTAGACCATCAGGCTCGTGCTCGTCACCACCCCGCCCGCGTGGCAGTCGACGATCCCGCGGTTGACGCCCGCCGAGGCGCCGAAGTCGTCGGCGTTGAAGATGACGTGGCGGCTCATGCGGCTCCGCGGCGCGGGACGCCCGCCAGCTCGAGCGCGGCGCCGAGCAGCCGCTCGCCGTCGAAGTGCTCGCGCGCCAGATCGCGAGCGGCGGCGCTGTGGCGGGCGTAGTCGCCGCGGATCTCGCGCAGCGCGCCGGCGGCCTCCTCGACGGTCCGCACCGCGAAGATCCCGAGCCCGGTCGGCAAGACGTCCTCGAAGCCCGTGGCCTGCAGGACGACCGGCCGGCCCGCTGCGAGATAGCACGCGGAGCGATCGCTGAACCAGCCGCCGCGCGTGCCCGCGTAGCCGCCCTTGGCGACCGAGAACTCGCCGGCCGACGAGCAGACGTAGCGGCGGTAGCGGTCGGGCGTGGACACGAGCACAGGATCCTCCAGCCGCCACCCGTGCTCGATCAGCCGCGCGCGGTCGGGATCGTCGGGATCGATCGCCAGCGCCAGCTCGAGCTGCTCGCCGGCCAGCGCCGGCAAGGTCAGGAAGCGCTCGAACTCGTCGACCTTCGGGCCGAGGACGCGGCCCTGAAACTCGAGGTAGCCGTAGTCGCGCCATGCGCCCACGGTCGTGAAGCGATCGTGCCGGGGGGTCGCGGACGGCCACCAGTCGAGCACGACCGGCGGCCAGAGGGCATGCCAGTCCAGGCCGCAGGTCGGCACCTGGCTGCGCGGCGTCCCGACGTTCGCGCCGACGGTGAAGTAGACGTCGTGCACGCCGAAGATCGACGCGGGATCGCCGTCGGCGGCCCACAGGTGGGTGTAGCCGGGGTCCTGCTCGACGAGGATCCGAGGCCGCACGCCGGCAAGCAGCGGCCACGGCTCGCTGCGGTAGTGCGCGGCGAGCGACACCAGCCCGTCCGCGCGCGCCGCGAACGCCTGGACCGCGTCCGCCGGCAGCCCCGCGAAGGCGCGCCCGGAGCTCGCGTCCAGCAGCGCGCCCCGCGCCGGATCCCACCAGCGCGCCATCAGGCGATCGAACATCGCGATCGCGGCGGCGGACGGCTGCTCGTCGAGGTACTCGAGGAACAGGACGTCGTGACCGAGGCGCCGCAGCGACTCGAGGATCTGCAAGACGTGCATCGCGTGCCCGCCGCGGCCGAGCACCGACGGCCCCACGAGGTCCTCGACGGCGATCAGTCGCGCCATCGCGCACCGCTCCGCAACGCCCTCACGCGCCGGCCTCGGTCAGCAGCCGCGCGAGCACGACCTCGGCGTCGAACGCCCGCGCCACCTCGCGCGCGGCCGCGGCGTGGCGCTCCGGCGCGCCGGCGACGTCCTCCAGCGCCGCGACCGCCTCGTCCGGCGTGCGGAACGAGAGCAGCCCCTCCCCCGTGGGCAGCACCGCGTCGAAGCCGGTGTCCTGGACGATCGCCGGGCGCCCGGCTGCGAGGTACGTCGCGGTGCGATCGCTGAACCAGCCGCTGCGCAGGCGCACGTGCTGGTCCTTCGCGGCGGTGAACTCGGCGCCGGACGCCCGGATGTAGTCGCGGTAGGCGTCGGGGTCGTCGGACAGCGCCTGCGCGCTGCGCACGACGAAGCCGGCGCGGCGCAGCCGCGCGATCGCCACGTCGTCGTCGATCGCGAGTGCGAGCTCGAGCGTCGCACGTACGCGCGCCGGCACGCCGAGCAGCTTCGCGAACTCCACGCTCTTGCTCCAGGTGTACGTCTCGCCGTCCCATTCGATGTCCTTGAAGGACTGCTCCCAGCTTGCGATCGTCGTGCAGCGCAGCGGCCAGCCCGCACCCGCGACCGGCCCGTCGTCCCACCAGTCGAGCACGACGGGCTGGCGGGTCGGCCGGTAGCGAAACCGGCCCGTCGGCACGACGCAGCCGGGCGTGCCGATCCGCTCGCCGAACGTGAAGTGGTGCGTGTGCGCCGCGAGCAGGTCGATCGTGAACCGCCGCCCCTGCGCGACCTCGATCTGGGGGCCCACCGGATCGGTCTCGAGATAGATCCGGATCGGGACCTCGAGGTAGCGCCCGCTGAGGACCGTGACGCCGCTGAGGTTCACGAGCACGTCGGCCGCCGCGAGCGTCGCGGCGAGCTCCGGTTCGCTCATGCCGTGCAGCTCGCCGCCGGCGGCGTTGCGAAACGCCCATTGCCCGTCGAAGCCGTGACGGTCGAGCAGCTCGCCGAGCTTGCGCACGGCGCCGCCGGCGTCGTCCGTGACGGTCTGCAGGTACGGGTCGTACGGCCACTTGCCCGTGTCCTCGAGGTACGCGACGTCGTGCCCGAGGCGGCGCAAGCCCTCGAGGTAGTGCAGCACCTGCCAGGCGACCCCGGCGAACGGCATGTCGGCGAGCGCTCCGAGCACGACGATCCGCCGGCGATCAGCCATCGCGCACCGCCCCTCCGCCCGTGACGACGGCGGCGCCCGTGAGCGCGCGCAGGACGTCCGCGGCGCCCGGCCCGCCGCCGTGCCAGGTCTCCGCGCCGAGGAACTGCGCCGCGAGATCCTCGGGGAGCGCGGCGAGCAGGTGGTCGGCGGCGAGCTGGCTGCGATGTGCGCGCAACGCGCGCAGCTTGCGCGCGAGGACCGGCCGCACGTCGATCGTCGCGAGCGGCGCTTGGCGCAGCGACCCGAACGCCTCCGGCTCGAGGCCCCAGAGGCCCACCGGCAGGCCCCGCGCGGCCGCCGCCGCGACGAGTCGCGGGACGAGCTCCGGGTGCCACGACGCTTCGAGCACGAGCGGGCTCGGGGTCAGCAGCCGGGCTGCCGCGCGGGCGATGAGGCGCGTGGCGACGTGATCGGGGTGGCCGTACAGGCCGTCGTCGCCGAACGTCAGCAGCACGGCCGGCCGGTGCGCGAAAAGGATGTCGGCGAGCTCGTGCCCGGCGGCGAGCACGTCGGCCCAGGCCAGCTCGCCGTCGGGGAAGCGCAGGCAGCGCGCCCACTGCAGGCCGAGCTCGGCCGCCGAGTCGGCGAGCTCGCGTGCGCGCGCCTCGGCCAGCGACTCGCCCTCGCCAAGGCTTCCCTCGGCGGTCGGGCCGAGCTCGCCGCGCGTCAGCGACACGACGCCCGTCGCCGCGCCCGCCGCCGCCGCGAGCGCGAGCGTGCCCCCGGCGATCAGCGCCTCGTCGTCGGGATGCGCGACGACGGCAACGAACGATCCCGCGGCGGTCACGTCCGGCCCGCCAGGATCCGGCGGTACAGCGCCTCGTAGTCGTCGGCCATCCGGCGGATGTCGAAGCGCTCCATGGCGCGGGCGCGGATCGCCGCCCGGTCGAGCGCGAGCACGGGCTCGACGAGCTCGCAGAGCCCGTCCCACGCCGGCGCCGTGAAGCCGGTGACGCCGTCGTCGACGATCTCTCCCACGGCCCCGAGCGCGACGCCGAGGACCGGCGTCCCGCACGCCATCGCCTCGACGAGGACGAGCCCGAACGGCTCGGGGTAGCGCACGGGGAACAGCAGCGCGCCGGCCTCGCCGAGCAGGCGGTTGCGGGTGGCGTGGTCGACGCGGCCGACGTACTGCACGCGGTCGCCGTCGACCTCGTCTTCCAGGCCGATGTCCTCGCCTTCGACGAGCGGCCCGGCGAGGACGATCCGCCGACCGGCGGCGCGGGCGATGCGGATGGCCTCGAGCGGGCCCTTGTCGGCGATCATGCGCCCGAGGAACAGCAGGTGCTCGCCACCGGCCGCGGCGAACGGGAAGGACGCCACGTCGATGCCGTGCGGGATGACCGTGACGTCCAGCGCCGGGCCGAGCGCCCGCCGCTGCTCGTGCGAGGCGGCGACCACGTAGACGTTCTTCGCGCGGCGAAGCGCGAACCGGACCTCCGGCGACACGTCGATGTGCTGCGTCTGGACGATCGGCACGTCGACGAGGCCGGCGAACGGCAGGGCGAAGTGCAGGTCGTGCGCGTGGACGATGTCGTGGTCGCCGGCGTGCTCGAACGCCGCGGCGGCGTGCAGCATCTCGCTGTACTGCCAGTCCCAGAGCTCGCCGTCGCCGTCATAGCCGGGCAGCCCGTGCGCGCGCAGCCGCGCCGTCGTCGTCGAGTCCGCGGCGGCGTAGAGCGTCACGTCGTGCCCGCGCCGCACGAGCTCGTCGCACAGCAGCCCGACGAGCTGCTCGATGGAGTCCCCGGACCCCGGGCGCACCGGCATCGCGACGGGCGCGATCTGCCCGATGCGCAGCGGCTCGCCGGTCATGGCGCGTCCGGCGCCGGCGAGCCGTCGTGGTCGGCGAGGTCCATCTGGCGGCGATAGAGCGCCGAGTAGAGCCCGCCCGTCTCGAGCAGCTCCTCGTGGGAGCCCGACTCGACGATGCGGCCCTCGTCGAGCACGAGGATCCGCGTCGCCGCGCGGATCGTCGACAGGCGGTGCGCGACGACGAACGAGATCCGGTCGCGCATCAGGCGCTCGAGCGCCTCGAGCAGCGCGCCCTCCGTGCGGGCGTCGAGCGCGGACGTCGGCTCGTCGAGGACGAGCACCGGCGCGTCCTTGAGGAACGCCCGCGCGATCGACAGGCGCTGCTTCTCGCCGCCCGACAGCGTCGCCCCGCGCTCGCCGACGACCGTGTCGTAGCCCGCGGGGAGGCGCCCGATGAACACGTCCGCGTTGGCGGCCTTCGCCGCCGCTTCGATGTCCGCCCCGGAGGCGTCCGGCCGCCCGTAGGCGATGTTCTCGGCGACGGTCACCGGGAAGATGAACGGGTCCTGCAGGACCATGCCGATCTGGCGGCGCAGCGACTCGTGACGCACGTCGCGCACGTCGACGCCGTCGATCGTGACCGCGCCCTCCCACGGGTCGAAGAAGCGGATGAGCAGGTTCATCATCGTCGTCTTGCCCGCGCCCGTCGGCCCGACAATCGCCACGGTGTCGCCCGGCCGCGCCTCGAAGCTGATGTCGTGCAGCACCGGCCGGCCGGGCTCGTAGCCGAAGGTCACCGAGTCGAAGCGGATCGGGCCGGTCACCTTCGCGTCCTTGGCCCCGCGGCGGTCGGTGATGGCGGGCTCGGTCTCGAGGATCTCGGAGACGCGGTCGGCCTCGGCGGCCGCGGCCTGGATCGTCGGCGCGGTCTGGGTGATCGAGTCCAGCGGCTCGTAGAGCGACGACAGGTAGGAGAGGAAGACGATGATCGTGCCGGGGGTCAGCTCGCCGCGCAGCGCCAGGTCGGCGCCGACGTAGATCACGCCCGCGGTGCCGATCGTCGTGATGAGGCCGGCGAACAGCTCGAACCACAGGCCGGCGACCGTCGCGCGCACGTAGGCGACGACGGTGCGGTCCGCGTAGCTGCGAAAGCGGCGGACCTCGTGCGCCTCGCGGGTGAACGCCTGGATCGCCGGCACGGAGCTCAGCGACTGCTCGACGACGCTCATCATGCTGCCCTCGAGGTCGCGCTGCTCGCGGCTGCGGTCCTTGATCGGGCCGCCGAGGACCTTGATCACGATGATGAAGAACGGCGCGACGCCGAGCGCGAGCAGCGTGAGCGTCGGCTGGAGCTGCCACATGACCGCGAACATCGCGATGAGCGTGACGAGCGCCTGCACCGCCGGGACGATCGCGTCCGTGACCATCGTGTTGACGCACCACGAGTCGCCGGTCACGCGCGCGATGAGGTCGCCGACCTGCCGGCGCGTGTGAAACAGCACCGACAGGCGCTGGAGGTGCGCGAAGAGGTCGGTGGCCAGGCTGAACGTCATGCGCTGGCCCACGAGCAGCGAGCAGTACGTGTAGGCCATCTGCGTGGCGGTGCCGAGCAGGAAGATCAGGATCGTCGCGATCGCGACCCAGAGCAGCAGGCCGTGCGGGCCGTCGACGCCGGGCAGCGCCTTCAGGACGCCGGGGATCGGCTCGTCGCCGAGCACGTTGTCGATGACGAGCTTCAGCGGCCACGGGCGCAGCAGGTCGAGGCCGATGTTCACGAGCATCGTCGCGATCAGCACCGCCAAGCCCTTCCAGTGCGGCTTGGCGTAGCGCAGCAGGCGCAGCTGGCGCCGCCACGAGGCGATCCCCGGCGCGGGCTCGATGGCTGCTGCGCTCACGGCTCGGGCGTGCCGGCGGTCGTGACCGCCCGAACGACGTTCGCGATCGAAGATCCGGCCTCCGCCAGCATGCGCACCCCGAGGCTGCCCGCGACGACGAGCAGGATCACCGCGGCCGGCAAGGCTCCGCTCGCCGCGGCCGCGAGCCCCAGCCCCGCGACGAGCAGGGCCACGGCGAGCGCCGGCCAGCTCCAGACCGGGGCGCAGCGCGTGCGGATCATGCGCCGCCCGCCGTCGTGCTCCTCGACGAGCGTCGCGACCCGTGCTCCGCCGAGCGGGCCGCCGGAGACCTCGAGGTCCCAGTCGTCGAAGTCGCCGCCGAGGCGCACGACGGCGCCGAGCCCGAGCAGCCGCTCGCGGAGCGCGCGCAGGTCGTCGTAGGGGTCCGACCACTCCTCGCGCCACTGCTCGACCTCGCGCGCGACCGGCAGCGAGCGCGACGGGTGCGGGCGCCGGCGCCAGGGCGTGAGGCCGTGGCGCAGGCGCCCGTCGAGGCGGAACATGGGCTGGAGCAGGTGCAGCAGCGCGGCGAGCGCGCGGCGGGCGGCGCGCTCGGGCGCGGCCAGCCCCGGCGTCGGCAGGGGGCGCGGCCGGCGAGCGTGACCGCCCGGATCGCGATCAGCGCGGCGGCCAGCAGGAGCAGCGGCGCGAAGGCCAGCAGCGGCGCCCAGGTCGCCCCCAGCGCGACGAGCAGCGTCAGGCACCCGATCGCCAGGTACGCCTCCGGCATGAGCAGGACGCTGTCGATCCGTTGGGCCGACGGCTCGTACAGGCGCTGAAACGGGGCGCTGTTCCACAGGCCGTGGTAGACGCGCCAGCGACGGCGCGGACCGGCGCCCGCCGCCGATGCGGGCGCGTAGATCCGCCCGCCCCACGTGATGTGGCCCGTCGCGCTGTACCGCGCGGGCCACTTGCGCTCGAGGCTCGCCTCCGCCTGGCCGTAGCCGCGCTGCTGGCGCAGATAGCCGGGGAGCGAGCCGCGGCGGTGGTGCAGCACGACGGCTCCGGGCGCGAAGGCGATCGTGCCGCCGGCGTCCTGCAGGCGCCAGCAGACGTCGACGTCGTCGCCGGCGGTGCGAAAGCGCGGGTCGAAGCCGCCGATCGCCCGCAGCGCGTCGCGGCGAAACAGCGAGTTGCAGCCCGGGATGTGCTCGGCGACGCGGTCGCTCAGCAGCACGTGGCTCGGGTTGCCGGGAGCCATCGCGACCGCGTCGGCGACGAGGCCGTCGCCGGGCACGGCGACGTTCGGCCCGCCGACCGCGACGACGCCCTCCCGCGCGAACGCGTCGACGGCGTAGTGCAGCCAGTGCGGGTCGGGCGCGGCGTCGTCGTCGAGGTAGGCCACGATCTCGCCCGTGGCCGCACGGGCGCCGGTGTTGCGGGCGGCCGACAAGCCCTGGTTCTCCGTGCTGATGACCGTAAAGCCGTGCTCCGCGGCGATCGCGGCGCTCGCGTCCGTGGACCCGTCGTCGACGACGATCACCTCGAGGTCCGGGTACTCCAGGCGCGCCACCGCGGCGCAGGTCTCCCCGAGCGTCCGCTCCCCGTTGAACGTGCAGATGACGACGCTGACGCGCGGCGGCGCGTCGCCGAGCGGCCGCGGCGCGTGCCCGAACGCCGCGGCGACCGCCGCCAGCGCCGGCTTGGGCCGGCGCTCGCGGTCGGTGAGGCCGAAGTCCCAGCCGACGACGTCCTCGCCGCCGCGGTGCCAGTCGTCGGTCCAGGCGAAGACGAACGCCCCGGCGCAGCCGGCCGCGAGCGCGTCGCCGACCTGCCAGCGCAGCGAGCGCGCCTGCTCGTCGAGGCCGTTCGCGCGGCTGTCGAGCCCGAGCTCGCTCAGGATCAGCGGCCGGTCGCCGGCGAGGTTCTGCAGCCGGTCGAGGTAGACGCGAAAGGTCTCCGGGCGCTCGAGGAAGACGTTGAAGCAGAGGAGGTCGAGGAACCCGAGGTCGAGGTACTCCGTCGTCGGATAGTTCACGTACGTGACGAGCGCGGCTTCGTCGGCCTCCTTGACCGCGGCGTGCAGGCGGCGCAGGAACTGCTCGGTGCGCCTGCGCCCTTGCCAGCGGACGATCGGGGCCGGGATCTCGTTGCCGATCGTCCAGCCCAGCAGCGCCGGGTGGCCCGCGACGGCCTGCGTCTCGGCCGCGGCGCGCCGCTCGACGTCGCGCACCGCGGCGCGATCGTCGAGGAACGCGATGTGCTGCTGCCATGCCAGCCCGCCGAGGACGCGCAGGCCGCAGTGCGCCGCCGCGTCGAGCAGCCAGCGCGGCGGGGGCGTGTAGAGGCGCAGCGTGTCGAACCCGGCGGCGCGCATCTGCGGGAAGTCGGCGGCGACGGCGGCGCGCGTATAGGGCTCGCCGTCGGGGCCGGGGCGAAACGGCCCGTAGGTGACGCCGCGCAGCAGGAGCTTCTCGTCGCCGGCGTGCAGGAACCGCCCGCGGACGCCGACGCGGGCGGCGCCGGGCGGCTCCGCCGCCTCGACGCGGCGCAGACCACCTTCCGGCGCGCCCGTCGTCGGGCGGGCGGTGCGCGCCGCCCGAGCCGGGCGGCTGCCGATCTCAGCGCGGGCGCGGGCGATCGAGGATCACCGCTCGCCTGAGGATCAACCGGCTCCCCGCGACCGGGACCGCGACCAGGCGCACGGCCAGCCGCAGGCGACCCGCCCGCGCGAGGGCGCGCCGGCCCGCGGGGCCGAGCCGCAGCACGACCGTGCGGCGGCCGGCGCGCACGGCGGTCAGCCGCCGGGTCGCGTAGGCCTTGGCACCGGTTCGCCCGACGCTCACCGTGAGGCTGCGCAGCGGACGGCGCACGACGATCCGGGCGCGGACGACGTTCCCGCGCTGGCGGCGGGTGACGGTGAGCGACGCGGCGGGTGTCGTCGCCGAGCCGGCGCCGCCACCGGCGCCCGCCCCCGGCGGCTCGCCGCCGGCTCCCGGGCCGCCGGCGCCACCGGGCCCGTAGGCCGGGGGCGCGGTCGCGAGATAGCGGACGCGATACGTCGGCAGGTCGCCGGCGCTGTCCATCGCCAGGAAGTAGGTGCCCGGCGCGGCGAACGTCCAGTCGATGACGTCGCTTGCGCCGGCGTCGACCTGACCGGTTCCCGCGCTGCTGCCTTCGCCCCCGACCTGGAGGGACTGGCCGTCGATGAACGTCGCCCAGATCGGGCAGCCGTTGAGCCACACGGACATGCACGGGCTCACGGTGTTCTCGACGTCCACGTGGAGCGTGAGGCTCGGCTCCTGCACGCGGACCGCGAGGTAGTCCACGTCGCCGTCGCCCTTGAACTGCCCCGCGTACCACGTCGCCGGCGCCAGCGGCCCGAACGCCTGCTGGATGCTGTCGTCGGGCCCGGCGACGTCCGCGTCCGCGGCGCCGGCACCGAGCGCAGTGGCCAGCGACGCCGTGCAGACGAAGGCTGCGAGCGCGCGGCCCGGTGTCATGCCGCCTGGCGGACCGCCACGCCTTCGGCGCGGTCGGCCCTCATGCTCGCGATGAACTGGACGTCGGCGGGGAGCGCGCGCGTCTCCGCGACGGGGGCGACCGGGCTCGGGCGCGCGAGCCGCGCCGTGCCCACGACGGCGAGCGCGACGAACGCCGCCACGCTGAGCAGCACCACGATCGGCGTGAGCAGGCAGATCGTCGCGGCCCGGCCGGCCAGGGCCGCGATCCGCAGACCGTGGCCGGCGAGCGCGGACAGCATCGGCACGGTGACGCGGGTCGGTGGCGTCGTCGAGGTCATCGCACACAACAACGCCGGGGAGGCCCGGGAGTCAGGCCCTTCTCTTGCAGATCGGCTCGGAGGGCCGGCAGGCCCCTTGGTCAGAGGAGCTTGCCGGCGTCCAGGTGGATGACGCGCACCCCGCGCGAGGCCGCCAGCTTGACCATGTCGCGCGTGCCGCCGGGGCCGTCCGCGCCGGCGCCGTCCCACAGCACGATCAGCGTGATGTCGATGTCCGAGCGCGAGAGCGCCGTGTGCAGGATCCAGCGGTTGTTGCGCTCCCAGATGCTGTAGTCCTCGTCGGCGGCGAGCCACGCCGGGAGCTTCTCGCTGTCGGCGAGGACCTTGATCTCCTGGCGCTTGCACAGCGTGCGGAAGCGCTCCATCCAGTCCGGCCCGGCGTCGAGGACCGACGCCGCCGCGAAGCGCTCCGTCGGCAGCGCGAGCATGAGCCGCGTCGGGATCCCCTGATCGGCGCACAGCTCGTGAAAGAGGATGTCGCCGCCGCTCGCCCCGCCGGCGATGCCCTCGAGCTGCTGTGACCCGGCGAGCTCCTTCTCCTTCGCGATCGCCTCGCGGATCATCTCGGCGGCTTTGGCCTCGCTCTCGGGCGGGAAGCGCGGCCGGGTGCGCTTGGGCACGTCGATGCGGTGTCCCGCGAACACGATCACCCGCGGCCGCTCGGGAGGCTCCGGCGGCTGCTCCGCCGCGCCGAGCGCCTCGAGCCCCGCCTTGGCGCAGTCGGTGAACAGCCCGAGCTCGAGGTACAGCCGGAGCTGGCGCGCCGCGGACTCGGTCGGGAACGTCGCGCCCGACGAGTCCATCGCGGCCTTCGCGCGCGCCTTCTCGTAGCCCGCGGCGACGAAGCCCGGCTTGTCGGACGTCAGCAGCCGCAGGTCCGCGAGGCTCAGATCCGTCCACAGCGAGCCGTCGCGGCTGTCGCGCATGGCGTCCGCGCGCAGCGACCGGCGCACCGCAGCCTCGAGCTCGCGCGCCGACCGCTTGAGCTTGTCGAGCTCGCGCTGCGCGTCCTCGTCCTCCTCGAAGCGCTCGCCCCAGACGTCCGGCCGCTGCTCGGCCAGCCGCAGCGTCACGACGACCAGCGCGAGCGCGTTGATGCCCGGGTAGACGCTGTTCTGGTCGATCGCGTAGCCCTCGTCGTAGGCCGTGCGCGCCTCCTCGAGGTACGGCGACCGCAGCGCGGCCGCGGCCGGGTCCGCCCGCTCGCGCCAGTCCTCGATCCAGCGGTCCTTGGCGTTGCGGCCCAGCAGCGCCTTGGCCTCGGCGAGCTTCGTGTCGTCGAGCGTCTCGGTGGAGCTCAGGACGCGCTCGATCGCCGCCGTCGAGGCCGCCGGATCGCCGATCCGCTGGTGGACCGTGCCGAGCATGAGGTTGGCCTCGGTGTCGTCGTCGTCGTCGCGCAGGTGGCGGACCATCTCCCACGTCGCCAGCGCGTCCGCCCACGCGCTGAGGCGGTACTGGGCGCGACCGACCAGCTTGCTCCCGGCGGCGCCCCAGTCGAAGGCCTGCGCCTCCTCGGCGAGCACCGCGAGCATCGGCAGGTCCTTCTCGCCGACCGCCTCGCGCACCGGCCTCGCCGAAGCCCTCGGGAACCGGGCGGAAGGAGTCGTGGTCGACGGCCTTCAGACCTGGCAGAAGGCGGAACACCGGGCTGTCGGCCTCGCCGGAGACGTTGGACTGCTGCACCGCCAAGGTGAGCGCCTCGCGCGACGCGGCGAGGTCGGCGGTGTCGTAGGCGAGGTAGCGGTCCGTGCTGAGGTCGAACGGGACGTCGTGCGCGGCCGCCCGGATGAGGATCGTCGTGCGCGGGCGCAGCGCGTGGCGGATGCCGAGCTCGTAGTAGACGTTGGCGTTGTGGATCGAGATGTCGGCGATGACGATGTCGGCGAGCAGCAGCCGCTCGAACATGTCCGTGCGGATGTTCCCGGCGCGGAAGATCTCCGCGGTCGTGCGCCCCTCGATGGCGAGCGCGTCGAGCACCGGGGCGATCAGGTCGCGCTCGACGGCGTCGAAGTCGAGCCCCTCTTTCGTGCCGAACGGGCGGACGATGAACGCGCGGGCCATGCCCGCGCGATCATCGGTCCCAGCGGCGGTGCGGTCAAGCGGTGACGTCGCGGCGCGCGAACACGAGCCCGGCGGCGGTCACCGCCGCGGCGACGTACAGGCCGACGAGCACGAGCGCCCGCGTCAGCGAGACCTCGTCCGTGCCGCCGGAGGCGAGCGACTCGAGCAGCAAGCCCGGGAACCACTGGGTCGCGGTCGCCCAGGCGTCCTGGAGCAGGTGCTCGAACGGCCCGGACCAGACGATCCCGATGGCCAGCGCCACGGGGATCGAGCGGACGAAGACCGCGAGCGCCATGCCGAGGCAGGCCCAGGCCGAGAGGCCGGCCAGCGCGGTCGCGTAGTCGCCGGCCGCCTGGCCGAGGCCGTCGACGCTGAACCACGCCTCCATCTCGACGCCCTGCGACGGAGCGATCGCCGCCGAGGCCGCGACGGTCAGGACCTCGGCGACCAGCAGCACGACCGCGACGAACGCCAGCAGCGCGGTCATCTTGCCGGCGAGCAGCGCGATCCGCCGCGGCTGGCGCATGAGCAGCGTGCGGAACGTCCCTTGCGAGAACTCGCCCGCGACGTTCGCGATGAACAGGACGAGCACGAGGATCCCGGCGAACGAGGCGCCGATCGCGAAGGCCTCGGTGGCGCCGCCCGCTTGGGCGAGCTCGTCGACGGTGACCCCGCGCTGCGCGGCGCCGGGGTCGCCGGCCTCGGTCGCCGACAGGAACACCCCGACGGCGGCGACGGCGGCGAACACGATCGCGGTCAGCGCGACGGCCACCGCGACACGGCGGCGGCGCAGCTTCAGCAGCTCGGCTTTGAACATGGCGGTCATCGGTCTCCTCCTTGCACCATCGTCAGGTAGCGGTCTTCGAGGCTCGTGCGCGCGACGCGCAGCTCGGCGAGGACGATGCCCTCGGCGGCCGCGGCGCGGTTGATCGCGGCGGCGAGCGCGCGCAGGTCTGCGCCGGCGGCGGCGACGAGCAGGTGGTCGCCGGTGCGGGCCGCGGCGGTGGCGGCGCCCGCGGCGGTGGCGGCGCCGGCGGCGCCCGCGGCGGAGGGCCCTTCCTCCACCGCGTGGCCCGCCGCGGCGAGCAGGCCGCGGAGGCGCTCGACGTCCGCCGGGTGCTCGGGCGCGACGACGAGCGTCGTCCCGGTCCGGTCGAGCAGCTCGTCGGCCGGGCCCTGGAAGACGAGCCGGCCGCCGTCGATGACGATCAGCCAGTCGCAGACCTGCTCGAGCTCGGCGAGCACGTGCGAGGACACGAGCACGGTGCGCTCGCCGCTCGCGAGCCGGCCGATGAGGCCGCGCATCTCGTGCACGCCGGCGGGGTCCAGGCCGTTGATCGGCTCGTCGAGGATCAGCAGGTCGGGATCGCCGAGCAGCGCGGAGGCGATCCCCAGTCGCTGCTTCATCCCAAACGAGTAGCGGCGCACGGCGTCGCCGCCGCGTGCGCTCAGCCCGACGAGGTCGAGCAGCCCCGGGATCTGGGCCGGATCGTGGCCGCCGGCGGTCGCGAGCACGGCGAGGTTGCGCTCGCCGCTGAGGCCGGGGTAGAACGCCGGGCCTTCGATCAGCGCGCCGACGCGCCCGAGGTACGAGCCGGGATCCGAGAGCGGCTCGCCGAGCACGCTGCCCTGGCCCTCGGTGGGCGCGACGAGGCCGAGCAGCATCGCCATCGTCGTCGTCTTGCCGGCGCCATTGGGCCCGACGAACCCGGCGACGACGCCGGCCGGCACGTCGATCGTCAGGTTGTCGACGGCCGTGCGCTCGCCGTAGCGCTTCGTCAGGCCGCTCAGGCTCATCGCGGGCGGGCGGTCCATGGCCGGCGTGCCTGCCGGCTGGCCCGCCTCTGCGAGGGTCGCTGTTGTCATGGTCGGTCTCCTTCGGGTGGTGGTCGGCGCTCGATCTGCGAGCGCCCCGACACCATCGCCTGCGCCGGCCCCGGGGTCGTCGGCCTGAGGGGCGGTCCGGGGTGGCCTCGCGGACGATCTGCGGGCGGCCGGCGTCATCCGCAAGGACGACCCGTGTCCTCCACGCGGACGACGCCGGCCGGCGCGCGGGCCGCTACGGTCGATCGACGATGGCACGGCTGCGCGACCCCCGCTCGATCGATGCGCTGATCGCTATTGCGCTCGCCGCGGGCCTGCAGCTGCAGCTCGCGCTGGGCCACCACGAGGGCAACGCCGTGCTGAACGTCGTGGGCGCGCTGCTGCTCACGCTCCCGCTCGCCGTGCGCCGGCGCCATCCGCTCGCGGTCGTCGGGATCTACGTCGCGACGGCCGCGCTGACCTCGATCCTCGGGGGCGGGCTGTTCTCCGGCGACCCGCCGCCGTTCGGCTGCCTCCTCGCGGGTGCGCTCACGTTCTACTCGCTCGGCGCGCACGCCGACGACCGGCCCGGCCAGGCCGGCCTCGCGATCGGCATCGCGGGGCTGTGGATCAGCGTGATCGGCAGCGACCATCCCGACCTGGCGAGCTTCCTGTTCTCCGGCGGCCTGATCGCGGCGACGCCGTGGCTCATCGGCCGGAGCACGCGGGCGCGCGCGCAGCGCATCGCGCTGCTCGAGCAGGAGGCGCTGCAGCGCGAGCGGGTCGCGGTCGGCGAGGAGCGGGCGCGGATCGCGCGCGAGCTGCACGACGTGGTGGCGCACTCGGTCGGCGGGATGGTCGCGCAGGCGCAGGGCGCGCGGCGGATGCTCGACCGCGATCCCGAGCGGGCGCGCGAGGCGCTCGAGGCGATCGAGCGGACGGGCCGCAACGCGCTGGACGAGATGCGCCGCTCGCTGGGGGTCCTGCGCCGGTCGGACGCCGACGTCCCGCTGGCGCCGCAGCCGGGAATGGACGGCCTGGCCAACCTGCTCGAGGAGGCGCGGGCGAGCGGCCTTCGCGTCGAGCTCGAAACCACGGGCGAGCCCGTGCCGCTGCCGGCGGGCGTCGACCTGTCGGCGTACCGGATCGTGCAGGAGGCGCTGACGAACGCGCGCAAGCACGCGGGGCCCGTCCGCGCCCACGTGGCGGTGCGCTACGGCGCCGACGCGCTCGAGCTCGAGATCGCGAACGACGGCCCGCGCAGCGACCGCGCCGCACCGAGCGCTCCCCTCGCGCCGAGCGCTCCCTCCGCGGCGAGCGCTCCCTCCGCGCCGCGCGGCCCCTCCGCGCCGCGCGGGAAGGGATCGCCCGGCGCCGCCGGCGGCGCCCAAGGGCCTGCCTTCGCGGCGAACGGCGGCGCGGGCGACGGTGGCCAGGGGCTCGTCGGCATGCGCGAGCGCGTGGCGCTCTACGGCGGCGACCTGCACGCCGGGCCGCGGCCGGAGGGCGGCTTCGTCGTGCGCGCGACGCTGCCGCTGTCATGAGCATCGGGGTCCTCATCGCCGACGACCAGGCGCTCGTGCGCGCGGGCTTTCGGATGGTGCTCGAGGCCGAGGACGACATCGTCGTCGTCGGCGAGGCCGCCAACGGCGAGCAGGCCGTCCACAGCGCGCAGCGGCTGCGGCCCGACGTGGTGCTCATGGACATCCGCATGCCCGAGCTCGACGGCATCGCCGCGACGCGCCGGATCGCTCGCGCGAACCTCGCGCCCGGGCCCGCACGCGTCCTCATCCTCACGACGTTCGACCTCGACGAGTACGTCTACGACGCGCTCGGCGCCGGCGCGAGCGGCTTTTTGCTCAAGGACAGCCCGCCCGAGCAGCTCGTCAACGCGATCCGCGTCGTCGCGGGCGGCGAGGCGCTGCTCGCGCCGTCGGTCACGAGCCGGCTCATCGAGCAGTTCGCGCGCGGAAGGCCGGGCGCGAACGCGGCGCCGCGGGGCCTCGACGAGCTGACCGTGCGCGAGCTCGAGGTCTTCAAGCTCGTCGCGCGCGGGCTGTCGAACGCGGAGATCGCGGCGCAGCTCGTCGTCGGCGACACGACGGTCAAGACCCACGTCGCGCGCCTGCTCGCGAAGCTCGGCCTGCGCGATCGCGTCCAGGCCGTCGTGCTGGCCTACGAGTCCGGCCTCGTCAGCCCCGGCGAGCCCTAACCGCACATCGCTGCCAACATCGCATGTCCGGAGCGTCCGCCGCATCTGCGAACGTCCGTTCGCCTAACACCGAGAGACGACGAAATGGCCGATAACAGCCGCATCGAATGGACGGAAGCCACCTGGAACCCCGTCACGGGCTGTTCCAAGGTCTCGCCGGGATGCGCGCACTGCTACGCGGAGACCTTCGCTGAGCGCTGGCGCGGCATTCCTGGTCACCCATACGAGCAGGGATTCGATCTACGCTTGTGGCCTTCTCGGCTCGATGTGCCGCTGCGCTGGAAGCGGCCTCGAGTTGTGTTCGTCAACTCGATGAGCGACCTGTTCCATGAAGAGATTCCGGACGACTACATCGCTCAAGTCTTCGATGTCATGCGACGCGCCGATTGGCACGTGTTTCAGATCCTGACCAAGCGCGAAGACCGACTTCGGGATCTCGCCCCAATGCTGGAGTGGCCTGGAAACGTCTGGATGGGCGTCACCATCGAGAATCGTCGATTCGTGCACCGAGCAGATGCGTTGAGAGAGGTGCCGGCCGCGGTTCGATTTATCTCCGCTGAGCCTCTGCTTGGATCCCTTGAGCGCTTGAACCTTGACGGCATCGACTGGCTGATCTCCGGCGGAGAAAGCGGCCCGCGGCATCGGGACGTCAAGGTCGAGTGGTTGCGCGATCTGCGCGACCGCTGCGTCGAGGCAAACGTCGCATACTTCTTCAAGCAGTGGGGTGGACGGACGAGCAAGATCGGCGGACGAATCCTCGACGGGAGGAGATGGGATGAGATGCCCACTCCGCAGAGCCGTGCTCCATCGCTCGTAACCCGCTAGTCGACGAACCGCATCGTCGTTTCAGCAGGGAAATCGCGCTCGCGCCGGCGTGTCGTCTCTACCACCTTGAGCCGTCCGGCGCGCTGCATCGGGATCAATGCGTCTCGTCTGAGGTGCGGCCGGTCAAGGAAGCGCGTGTTCAGCAGCGTCCAGTTCTCCGCGTCCTCGACGCTGAACGGCTGCGTGCCGAAATGCTTCCGGAGGAGAACCGCCAGAGTCTCCTCGTGTGACAACTGTGTGATCTCCTGGGCGCCGAACATCTGGCTTTGGCCTGCGGCGACCTTGGCGTCCTGCTGGTAACCGCTGCCTCCGACAGGATCGACCTTCCAATAGGCCCTCTTCATTTCGCGAACGCCATGCAGCGAGTCGGTGCCGAAGAACAGGTAGTACTCGTTGTGCCGGACCGGGTCCACGGTGAAGTCGGTCACGAACGCGTACTCCTGCCGCATCAGATCGGCATACTCGCGCGCCATCCGGGGCCCCGCTTCGGCGTCAACCGCATCCGGATTGTCCCGGACGCGCTGAATGGACTCGCTCCCCCCGAACGCACGGCGTAGAGCGCCCTCGGTGAGGTCGGTCATCACGAACCGCGCCATGAATGACACGGGCAAGTAGATCATTGCCTCGGCCTTGTCGCCCAGCCTCCGACGGTAGGCACGGATCAGATCGAAGGGCGTGTCCTTGTAGCCGCGCGGATCGACGAACGCGAAGACAGGCAGCGGTGATCGATACCTCGTTGCGAGATGCTCGACAACCCTGGGAAAGTGGGCGTCGTACCGTCCGTGGATGACGTCGACCTCGGCTCCTTTGAGGTCGGCAATCGCGTCGATTTCGGCGCGGAGATGTCGAGCAAAACGGCGGCTCGACTCGATGAAGACGAAATGGGGTGGTGCCTTGAACAGATGATGATCCGAGCGACCGAGATAGGCATGCAGAAGAATCAGCGGAGAACCCATGCCGCCATCCTCATAGCGGCCAGCGCTTGCGAAGCCATCGACGATCGCCGTCTGCGGATAGGCGAAGCCCAGCTTCGGTAACCAAGCGTTTGCGTACTCACGCAGCAGGCCGTGCTTGGCAGCGTGATGCGGTGCGTAGTCAGGCAACTCTCCGCTGGCGAGAACCCGGCCAGTAACGTCGTTGCTCAGAACACTCATCAGTGCAGCGACAATACGTCCATGCCCGGACCCTGCGTTGAACCGTCGCCCGCACCTACGTAGGTCCGCGCCGGGAGACAGCCGGTCGGAATCGGGCGGGCGGCAACGCTCGCTTCGGTACTGCACGCTGCGAGCATCCGCCAGCGGAGAGCGTGCCAGTCGCTTTCGTGTCGCCAGAGGTAGAGAATGGCCGCATGCCAACCGCGGCGCGCCCCGCGATCGCCCCGGGCCGCACGGGCGAGCTCGAGCCCGGAACGCGCGCCGGTGTGCTGGTCACGTTCCCGATGAGCCACTACTGCGAGAAGGCGCGGTGGGCGCTGGATCACTCCGGCATGACCTATCGCGAGCGCGGCTATCCGCCGGCGGTGCACAAGCTCGCGGTGCACCGCCACGGCTCGCCCACCGCCCCGGTGCTCGTCGGGCGGCGGACGCTGCGCGGGTCGAGCGAGATCCTGCGCTTCGCCGACGCGGCGTGTCCGCCCGACCGCTCCCTGCTCGGGGCCGACGACGGCGCGCGCCGCGAGGCCGGCGAGCTCATGGCGCACTTCGACGCGGAGCTCGGGCCTCCGGTTCGCGCCTGGTTGTACGCGTGGCTGCTCGCGGACCCCGCGCGGCTGTACGAGTGGGCATCCTGCGGGCTCAGCCCGGGGCACCGGCTGTCGCTGCGTCTGCTGGCGCCGCGGATCGCGGGCATCATCGCCAAGCGCATGACCCTCGGCGGCGGCAGCCCGGAACGGCTACGCGAGCTGGTCGACGAGCAGTTTCAGCTCGTCGCCTCGCGGCTCGCCGACGGTCGCCGCTACCTCTGCGCCGACCGCTTCACCGCCGCCGACCTGACGTTCGCGGCGCTTGCCGGACCGGTCCTGAGCACGCCCGAGTACGGCGGCGACCGCCTGACGCTGCCACCGGTCCCCGGCGAGCTCGCCCCGCAGGTCGACGCGTGGCGCGCGACGCCCGCCGGCCGGCACGCGCTGCGGGTCTACCGCGATCATCGCGGTGCGCCCACCGCCCCGCAGCAGTAGCAGGCGCAGCCGCTTCCAGCCACGCTCGCGGCCGCGGGGTCGCGGGCTCATCGCACGGGACGGTCGCCGACCCAGTAGCGCGGGCCGGGGCCGAGGCGCGCGGCGCGGTCGCCGGGGTTCGCCAGCCGGCAGCGCTCGAGCGACAGGCAGCCGCAGCCGATGCACTCCGTCAGCCCGAGCTTCAGGCGCTCGAGCTCGGCGATCCGCTCGTCGATGCGCGCCGTCCAGCCGCGCGACAACCGCGACCAGTCGCGCTTGGTCGGCGCGCGGTCGGGCGGCAGCTTCGCGAGCTCGCCGCCGATCTCCTCGAGCGACAGCCCGACGCGCTGGGCGAACACGACGAACGCGATCCGCCGCAGCACGGAGCGCGGGTAGCGGCGGTGCCCCGAGCCCGCGCGCTCGGAGCCGATCAGCCCACGCTCCTCGTAGAAGCGCAGTGCCGACGAAGCGACGCCGCTGCGCCGCGCGACCTCGCCGATCGTCATGAGCTCGTTCACGCGCACCACACCAGCACATCCGGGCCTTGACTTCAAGCTAACTTGAACTTCTAGTGTGGCCGGCGACCCCCAGCGCAAGAGGAGCGCCCCATGCCCCAGACGCAGACCGCAAGCCAGCAGATCACCGACGAGGTCACGTCGTGGCCCGGCGTTCAGGCCGGGCCCGGCCGCCGCGGCGAGTTCGCCTTCACGATCGGACGGCGCGAGCTCGGCCACCTGCACGGCGATCGCGTCATGCACTGCGGCTTCCCGAAGGCCGTCTGGCACGAGCTCTACGACGCGGGCCGGATCGACTACCACCCGGTATTCCCCGGCAAGCCCGGCTACGCCGCGCGCGAGATGCGCGACCAGCACGACGTTCGCGACGTCATCGCGCTGCTGCGCCTGAACTACGACCGCGCGATCGCGACGCACGGCCTCCCCGCGGAGGCACAAACGGCCTAGATTCGAACTAAATATCGCGGTTGTTGCGCATAGTTCTGCCAAGCTCTTGACAAAACATCGCCCGATTCGGCACAGTTGCGCCCATGCAACCTGCCGGGTCGGGCTCGCTGGAATCGCTGCGTGAGCGCAATCGCCGCGAGCTCATCGACACCCTTCGCCGGCATGGGAGCGCCAGCCGCGCCGACCTCGCCCGCCTCACCGGCCTGTCGCGCTCGACGGTCTCGACACTCGTCGCCGACCTGCAGGCCGGCGGCCTGGTCGTCGAGCACGATCCTCGCGCCCGGGCGGCAAGAGCCGACACGCCACAGCAAGGCCGCCCCCCGACGCTGCTGACACTCGACCGCTCCGCCGGGCTCGTGCTCGGCATCGACTTCGGCCACGAGCACGTCCACGTCGCGATCGCCGACCTGTCGCGCACGATCCTCGCCGAGCGCGTCCGCGCGCTCGATGTCGACCGCTCCGCGCAGCGCGCGCTCGACGTCGCCGTGGAGCTCGCCGACGAGGTCGTCTCGGCCGCCGACGTCGACGGCGACCGCATCCTCGGCGTCGGCGTCGCGCTGTCCGGGCCGATCGACCCCGACAACGGCACCGTGCACGCCGGCAAGATCCTCCCGAGCTGGGCGGACGTCAAGCCCGTCGACGAGCTCGCCGCGCGCCTCGGCCTGCGCGTGCACCTCGACAACGACGCCAACCTCGGCGCGCTCGCGGAGGTCACGCTCGGCGCGGGCATCGGCGCGCGCGACGCGATCTACATCATGGTCTCCGGCGGCGTCGGCGCCGGGCTCATCCTCGGCGGCGAGCTGTACCGGGGCAGCGGCGGCACGGCGGGCGAGCTCGGCCACGTCCTCGTCGACGAGTCCGGCCCGATCTGCCGCTGCGGCAACCGCGGCTGCCTGGAGATGATGGCCGGCGGCAACGCGATCCTCGGCCTCCTGCGGCCCAGCCACGGCGACGACATGACGATCGGCAAGGTCATGGAGCTCGTCGCCCAGGGCGACTCCGGCGCGCGCCGCGCGATCGCCGACGCGGGCCGCATACTCGGGCGCTCCATCGCCGCGATCGTCAACGCCTTCAACCCCGAGCTCGTCATCGTCGGCGGCCGCGTCAGTGCGGCCGGCGACGTCTTGCTTCACCCGATGCGCGAAGCCGTCGACCGCTACGCCATTCCATCGGCGGCGGCGGACGTGCGCATCGCACGCGGCGTGCTGGGCGACCGTGCCGAGGTGCTCGGCGCGCTCGAGCTGGCGGCGCGCCAATCAGACGTCGCCATCCCGGCGGCACCCACCCGGTCATAAGGCCACGAGGACGAAAGGCACATACATGAGGTTCACGGGTTCAACGCGCCGGCGGGGCATGCCGTCAGCGCTCGTCGGAGCGGTAGCAGTGCTGGCGCTGGCAGCGGCCGGATGCGGTGACGACGACAGCGCGAGCTCGGGCGACAGCGGCTCGAGCGGCGATGCGAAGGCCGGCAAGGTCGCGGTGCTGCTGCCCGACTCGAAGTCGTCGGTGCGCTGGGAGACCCTCGACCGGCCGCTGCTGAAGGCCGCGTTCGACAAGGCCGGCGTCGAGGCTGAGATCCAGAACGCCGAGGGCGACAAGTCCGCCCAGCAGCAGCAGGCCGAGCAGGCGATCACGAACGGCGCGAAGGTCCTGCTGCTCGTCAACCTCGACTCCGGTAGCGGCGCGGCGATCGCGGCGAACGCCAAGGCCCAGGGCGTCAAGGTCATCGACTACGACCGCCTCACGCTCAACGGCGACTCCGACTACTACGTCTCGTTCGACAACGAGCAGGTCGGCAAGCTCCAGGGCGAGGGCATCGTCGGCTGCCTCGAGGGCGCGACCAAGCCCGCCGTGGCCGTGCTCAACGGCTCGCCGACGGACAACAACGCAACGCTGTTCAAGAAGGGCTACGACTCGGTCATCAACCCGAAGTTCAAGTCCGGCGAGTGGACCGAGGTCGCCGACCAGTCCGTGCCCGACTGGGACAACCAGAAGGGGCTGCAGATCTTCGAGCAGATGCTGCAGAAGGCGAACAACAAGGTCGACGGCGTCGTCGCGGCCAACGACGGGCTCGGCAACGCCGCGATCTCGGCGATCAAGGCGCGCAAGCTCAAGCAGATCCCGGTCACCGGCCAGGACGCGACGCTGCAGGGCATCCAGAACATCGTCGCGGGCGACCAGTGCATGACGGTCTACAAGGCGATCAAGAAGGAGGCCGACGCGGCCGCCGCGCTGGCGATCGCGCTCGCCAAGGGCGAGACCCCGACCAACGCCACGGCCACGGTCAACAACGAGAAGGCCGACGTGCCGGCGATCCTGCTCGAGCCCGTCGCCGTGAACAAGGACAACATCAAGGAGTACATCGGCGAGCCGGACTTCCCCAAGCAGGCGGAGATCTGCGCGGGCAAGCTCGCCGAGAAGTGCAAGGCGGTCGGCCTGTCATGACCGCGTCCACCGATGCCGGGGGGCCGCGCGAGCAGCCCTCCGGCGCGGTGCCGATCCTGGAGCTCAAGGGAGTCTCCAAGCGCTTCGGCGCCGTTTCAGCACTGCACGACGTCGACTTCGACCTTCGCGAGGGCGAGGTCACGGCGCTCGTCGGCGACAACGGCGCCGGCAAGTCCGTGACGATCAAGTGCATCGCCGGGATCTATCCGATCGACGACGGGCAGATCCTCTTCGAGGGCAAGCCCGTGACGATCTCAGGGCCCAAGGACGCCGCCGCGCTCGGCATCGAGATCGTCTACCAGGATCTCGCCCTGGCCGACAACCTCGACGTCGTCCAGAACATGTACCTCGGCCGCGAGGAGGTCACGCCGCTGCGCGCGCTCGACGAGACGGCGATGGAGCAGCGCTGCTCGGAGACGCTCAGCTCGCTGTCGGTGACGACGATCCGCTCGGTGCGCCAGACGGTCGCCGGCCTGTCCGGCGGCCAGCGCCAGTCGATCGCGGTCGCCAAGGCCGTGATGTGGAACTCGCGCGTCGTGATCCTCGACGAGCCGACCGCGGCGCTGGGCGTCGCGCAGACGCGGCAGGTGCTCGACCTCGTGCGGCGGCTCGCCGACACGGGCCTCGCGGTCATGCTCGTCTCGCACAACCTGCACGACATCTTCGAGGTGGCCGACCGCATCACGGTCCTGCGCCTCGGCCAGGACGTCGCGCGCTTTCAGACGCGCGACACGACCCAGCGCGAGGTCGTCGAGGCGATCACCGCGGGCACGCTGAGCGTCGTCCCCGGCCAGGAAGCGGAGGTGACGGCATGAGCACGATCGCCGCACCGCCGCCAACCCCGGCAGCCGCCGCCCCGACGGCCACGCTCGGCGCGTACGCCAAGCGCTGGGTCGAGAACGTCCGCGGCGGCGAGCTCGGCAGCCTGCCGATCATCCTCGGCCTGCTGATCATCGCGGTCGTGTTCCAGGTCCAGAACGACCGCTTCCTGACCGCCGGCAACTTCGTCAACCTCATGGTCCAGGGCGCAGCGTTCGCGCTCGTCGCGATGGGCATCGTGTTCGTCCTGCTGCTCGGCGAGATCGACCTGTCGGTCGGCTACGTCTCGGGCGTCGCGGGCGTCCTCACGGCGCTGCTGCTCCTGCCGGACGGCTCGACGGTCCCGACGGGTGTGGCGATCGTCGCGGCGCTCGGCTCGGGCGTGCTCATCGGGACCCTGCACGGCGTGATCATCACGAAGCTCGGGATTCCGTCGTTCGTCGTAACGCTCGCCGGCCTGCTGGCGTGGAACGGCGTCGTGCTCCTGCTCATCGGCTCGCGCGGCACGGTCGTGCTGCAGGACGACTTCGTCATCGGCTTCGCGAACGACTTCGTCGCCGAGGGCACGGCGTGGCTGCTGATGCTGGCGGCCGTCGGCGCGTATGCCGCGGTGCAGCTCTGGGGCCTGCGCAAGCGCGCCGACGCGGGGCTGTCAAACGACCCGCTGCTGATCGTCGCGCTGCGCATCGCCGGCCTGTTCCTCGCGCTCGCGGCGGTCATCTACGTCGTCAACCAGGATCGTGGCCTGCCGTACGTCGCCGTGCTCGTGGGGGTGCTGCTCGTCTTCTGGACCTACGTCTTGCGGCGCACGCGCTTCGGGCGCCACGTCTACGCCGTCGGCGGGAACGCCGAAGCCGCACGACGGGCGGGCATCAACGTCGACCGGATCAAGATCATCTGCTTCGCGATCTGCTCGCTGATGGCCGCGGTAGGCGGGATCGTGCTCGCCTCGCGGCTGCGCTCCGTGGACACGAACGCGGGCGGCGGCGAGATCCTCCTGTACTCGATCGCGGCCGCGGTCATCGGCGGGACGTCGCTGTTCGGCGGGCGCGGGCACATCAAGTCCGCGCTGCTCGGCGCACTGGTGATCGCCGGCATCGCCAACGGCTTGGGCCTGCTCGGCCTGAGCTCGGGGACGAAGTTCGTCGTCACCGGGCTCGTGCTGCTGCTGGCCGTCGCCGTCGACTCGATCTCGCGGCGGGGCCGCGCGCAGAGCGGGCGAGCGTGACCGGGGCCACGGATGGCCTCGACGGCTGATGAGCTCGTGGGGATAGAGCCGGTCCGCTGGGGGGTGCTCTCGACGGCGCGGATCGCTGCGGCGATCGTCGAGGGCGCGCGTCAGAGCGCTGTCGGGGACGTCGTCGCCGTGGCGAGCCGCAACGCGGCCGCGGCGGCGGCGTTCGCGCAGCTGCATGGCATCGCGCGTGCGCATGGCTCCTACGAGGAGCTGCTCGCCGATCCCGGCGTCGACGCGATCTACATCCCGCTGCCCAACGGCATGCATGTCGACTGGACCGTGCGCGCGCTGCGGGCCGGCAAGCACGTGCTCTGCGAGAAGCCGATGGACCGCCGGCCGGAGCGCGTCGCGGAGGCGTTCGACGTCGCTTCGGCCGCCGGGCTCGTGTTGAGCGAGGCGTTCATGTGGCGCCACAACCCGCAGGCCGCGGGCCTGCTCGAGCTGCTCGGCGGGGGCGCAATCGGCGAGGTCCGGCTCGTGCGCGCGTGCTTCTCGTTCGCGCTGGAGGGCGACACCGACGTGCGCCTGGATCCGGCGCTCGACGGGGGCGCGCTGATGGATGTCGGGTGCTACTGCGTCAGCGGCGTGCGGCTCGTCGCGGGCGAGCCGTTGCGCGTGTCCGCCGAGAGCGTCAGCGGACCTTCGGGCGTCGACACGCGCATGGCCGCGGTGCTGCGCTTCGGCGGCGACGTGCTCGCGACGATCGACTGCGGCTTCGACGTCGTGGCGCGCAGCGAGCTCGAGATCGTGGGCTCCGAGGGCCGGATCGTGCTCCCCGATCCGTGGCATGGCCTGAGGCCGCGGATCGTGCTCGAGCGCGGCGTCGAGCGCGAAGTCATCAAGCTCAAGCCGGTGAACAGCTACCGGTTGCAACTCGACGACGTATCGCACGCGATCCGCGAGGGCCGCGAGCCGTTGCTCGGCCGCGCCGACGCGCTGGGCCAGGCGCGCACGATCGAAGCGCTCTACCGCGCGGCGTCCGAAGCCCGCGCAGTGGAGGTCGCATGACCGCGCCCCTGCCCGCAGCTCCACCGCGAATGTCGAAACGTGAGCTATATCCGCTCACTATTCGACATTCGCGCGCCTCCCTGCGGCAAAGCGCGGCCTACGGTGCGGCGCGATGAGGCCTTTGCGGGTTGCCATCGCGGGCTTCGGGCTCGCGGGCGAGGTGTTTCATGCGCCGCTGGTCGCCGCGACCGACGGGCTTGAGCTCGTCGCGGTCACGACCTCGAACGCGGAGCGCGCCGAGCGGGCGCGGGCCGCATACCCCGGCGTCGAGGTGGCGGCGAACGCCGACGCGCTGCTGCGCGACGTGCCGGACCTCGACCTGCTCGTCGTCGCGACGCCGAACCGCTTCCACGTCGCCGTGGCGCGCGCGGCGCTCTCGCGGCGGATCGCGGTCGTCGTGGACAAGCCGATCGCCGCCGACGCCGCGACCGCGGCGTCGTTGGTCGAGGACTTCGCGGCGGCGGGCGTGCCGTTCACCGCCTTTCAGAACCGCCGCTGGGACGGGGACTTCCTCACGGTGCGGCGCCTCGTCGAATCCGGCGAGCTCGGCGAGATCACCCGCTTCGAGTCGCGCTTCGAGCGCTTCCGGCCGGAGGTCGCCGAGCGCTGGCGCGAGTCGGCCGACCCCGAGGACGGCGGCGGGCTGCTGCTCGACCTCGGCGCGCACCTCGTCGACCAGGCGCTCGTGCTGTTCGGCTTCCCGCGGCGGGTGTACGCGGAGGTCGACGTCCGGCGCCCGGGCGCGCAGGTCGACGACGACGTCTTCGTCGCGCTCGAGCACGAGGGCGGCGCACGGTCGCATCTGTGGATGAGCGCGGTCGCGCCGCTCGGCGAGCGCTCGATGACCGCCAGCGGGACGCGCGCCGGCGTCCATACGCCCGGCCTCGACCCGCAGGAGGACCAGCTCGCAGCCGGGCTGCGGCCGGGCGATCCGGGCTGGGGCGAGAGCGAGGCCGCACTGCTCGCCGGCAGCGACGACGAGCGCGAGATCGCGACCGACCCCGGCGCCTACGAGCGCTTCTACGCCGGCGTCCGCGACGCGCTCCGCGGCGACGCGGAGATGCCCGTCGACCCGCGCGACAGCGTCGCGGCGCTGCGCGTCCTCGACGCGGCGCGCCGCAGCGCGCGCGACGGCACGGTCATCGACACATCCGAGGGGGTGGAGTCGATCGGTCCCCGCAGTGGGGAGCGAATGGATCCACCCCCCGTGCAAGGCGGGCCATGAACACGGAGGTTGCGACATGAAGACCAGTCTTGGGATCTGGGCGATGGGGCCGATGGTCACGCGGTTCAATCCGGGTGGCTACAAGCCCGAGCTCGCCGAGCGCAGCACCGCCGACCACGTGCGCGTGGCCGTCGCGGGGCTCGAAGGGCTCATCGACGACTACGAGTTCCACTATCCGCAGGAGCTGTCGCCCGACAACCTCGACGAGGTGCGCGGCGCCCTCGACGGCCATGGCATCTACGCGATGGCGTCCGGCCTGCACCTCGACAAGCGCTTCGCGCGCGGCGGGCTGTGCTCGCCCGACGACGCGATCCGCGACGAGGCGCTGAAGCTCACGCTCGGGTGCGCGGACTTCGCGGCGTCGCTTGGCGCGCGGATGATCCTGTGGCCGGGAATCGAGGGCTACAACTACCCGTTCCAGACGCCGTACGCGGACAGCTGGGCGCGGCTGATCGACGGCATCGGCCAGGCGGCGGCGCGGCTCGCGGAGCACGGCCAGGTCCTGTTCCTCGAGCACAAGAACTCCGAGCCGGCAATGAAGATCCACATGGGCAACGTCGGCATGACGCTGCACGTCATCCACACGCTGCGCGCGCGCGGGATCGACAACGTGCAGGTCAACATGGACTGGCAGCACCTGATCATGAACGGCGAGAACCTCGCCGAGTACGCGGCGCTGCTGCACGCCGAGGGGCTGCTCGGCCACCAGCACGCGAACTCCGGCTGGGGGACGTTCGACGACGACAACATGGTCGGCGCGACGGCGTTCATGGAGACGCTCGAGCTCGCCGTCGAGCTGCGGCGGGCGGGCTACGGCACGCGCGGGGAGCGGCTCGGGTTCGACCTGTACCCGTACACGGAGGACGCCGTCGAGGTCGTCAAGCGCAGCGTGCTGCAGTGGCGCTTCATCGACGGCGCGGCGGGCCGCATCGACGACGCGGCGCTGCGCGCGGCGCAGCGCGACAAGGACGCGATCCGCGCGTACGAGCTCGTGTACGCGGCGCTCGGCGCCCCGTAGATGGCGCTGCTCGCCGGGGTCGATGTCGGGACCTCCGCGGTCAAGGGGCTGCTGATCGCGGAGGACGGCGAGGTCGTCGCGCGGGCGGAGGTCGAGCATCCGCTGTCGACGCCGCGGGCCGGCTGGGCGGAGCAGGACCCGGAGGACTGGTGGGTCGGCGCGCAGGCGGTGCTCTCGGAGCTGGCCCGGTCCGGGCCGATCGACGGGATCGGGCTGACCGGCCAGATGCACGGGCTGGTCGCGCTCGACGCCGGCGGCCGGGTGCTGCGCCCGGCGATCCTCTGGAACGACGGCCGCACAGGCGCGGAGTGCGCGGAGATCGAGCGCCGCATCGGCCTGGACGAGCTGATCGCCCGGACAGGCAACCGCGCGCTGCCGGGGTTCACGGCGCCGAAGCTGTTGTGGCTCGCGCGCCACGAGCCGGACGTGTACGCGCGGATCGCGCACGTGCTGCTGCCGAAGGACTACGTCCGCCTGCGCTTGTGCGGCGAGTACGCGACGGACGTCGCCGACGCGTCGGGGACCCTCCTCTTCGACGTCGCGCGGCGGCGCTGGAGCGAGGAGGTCCTCGCGGCCCTCGACATCGACCCGGCGTGGCTCCCCCGAGCGCTCGAGTCGCCGGAGGTCAGCGGCGTCACCTCCGAGGGCGTGCCGGTCGCGGCGGGCGCGGGCGACCAGGCCGCGGGAGCGCTCGGCGTCGGCGTCGACCGCCCGGGACCGGCGTCCGTCGTGCTCGGAACCTCCGGCGTGATCTTCGCCGCGTCGGATGCCTTCGCCGCCGACGCGCAGGCGCGCGTGCACGCCTTCTGCCACGCCGTCCCGGGCGCGTGGCACAGCATGGGCGTCATGCTCTCCGCCGCCGGCTCGCTGCGCTGGCTGCGCGATGTCGCCGCGCCCGGAGAGCGCTTCGCCGCGCTCGTCGCCGAGGCAGCCGGCTGGGAGCCCGGCGCCGAGGGCCTGACGTTCCTCCCCTACCTCGCCGGCGAGCGCACGCCGCACGCGAACCCCGACGCGCGCGGCGCATTCACCGGCCTGTCGCTGCGCCACGACCGCGGCGCGCTCGTGCGCGCGGTGCTCGAAGGTGTCGCCTTCGGCCTGAGCGACGGCCTCGACCTCGTCTCCGAGCTCTCCGGGCGCCCCGCGCTCGGCCGCGTGTCGGGCGGCGGCGCGCGCAGCGACCTCTGGCTGCAGATCCTCGCGTCAACCCTCGAGCTGCCGCTGCAGCGCGTCGCGGTCGACGAGGGCGCGCCCTTCGGCGCGGCGCTGCTCGGCGGCGTCGCCGCGGGCGTCTTCGCAGACGTCCAGGAAGCGGTCGCCGCCTGCGTCAAACCGGGCGAGATCGTCGAGCCGGTCGCCGCCTGGGTCGAGCCTTACCGGCAGGCCCGCGAGCGCTTCCGAGCGCTGTACCCGGCGCTGCATCCGGCGCCCCGACGCCGCCTGTGAGCAGCGGGATCTTCATCACGCCTTCGGCCAAGCGCCGCGCGAAGGCCTCGTCGCTCGTAGCGTGATGGGACCGCGCGCCGTCGTCCTCGTGACGGTCGGCGCGACGTTCCTCGCGTTCCTCGACACGACGATCGTCAACATCGCGTTCCCGGCGATCGAGGCGGACTTCGCCGATGTCGACCGCCCGACGCTGTCGTGGGTGCTCAACGCCTACAACGTCGTCTTCGCGGCGCTGCTGTTGCCGGCGGGGCGCCTTGGCGACGTGCTCGGCCACCGCCGCCTGTTCTGCGGCGGCCTCCTGACGTTCACCGCGGCGTCGGCGCTGTGCGCGGCGGCGCCGAGCGCCGAGCTCTTGATCGCGACGCGCGTCGTGCAGGCGGTCGGCGCCGCGATCCTCATGCCGACCGCGCTCGCGCTGCTGCTCGCGGCGTACCCGCCGCCGCGGCGGGCGCAGGCAGTCGCCGCCGCCGGCGCCGCGGCGGGCGTCGCGGCGGCGCTGGGCCCGACGCTCGGCGGCGTGCTCGTCGAGCGCGGCGACTGGCAGCTGATCTTCCTCGTCAACGTGCCGCTCGGGCTCGCGCTGCTGGGCGTGGGCCGCAAGGTCCTGCCGGCGCCGGAGCGCACCGCCGAGCGCGTCCCGGACGCGTGGGGCACGGTCGTGCTCGCCACCGGCGTCGGGCTCATCGGCCTCGGGCTCGTGCAGGGCCCCGAGTGGGGGTGGCTGGACGCCCGCGTGCTCGCGAGCCTCGCGCTCGGATGCCTGCTGCTGCCCGTCTGCGTGCGGCGCTCGCAGCACCATCCCGCGCCGGCGCTCGAGCTCGCGCTGCTGCGCGTGCGCGAGGTCGCCGCCGCGAACGCCGCCACCGTGATCTTCGCGATGGCGTTCTTCGCCAAGCTCCTCTGCGACGTCCTGTTCCTCACGAACGTCTGGGGCTACTCGGTCTTCGAGGCGGGGCTCGCGATGAGCCCGAGCCCGCTCGTCACCGCGCTGACCGCCGGCCTCGCGGGACGACTCGCCGAGCGCTTCGGCCAGCGCGCGGTGGCGGTCGCCGGGGGGCTGATCTACGCGACGGGCAGCGCGTGCTACGCGCTGACCCTCCCGGCCGACCCGGCGTTCGTCAGCCACTTCTTGCCCGTGACGATCCTCAGCGGCGTGGGCATCGCCGCGGCGCTGCCGACGCTCACGGCCGCCGCGATCACGAGCCTCCCCGAGTCGCGCTACGGCGCCGCCGGCGGAGCAAACGCGACGGCGCGCCAGCTCGGCGGCGTGCTCGGCGTCGCGGTGCTCATCGCGATCCTCGGCGACGCGACCGGCGCCGGCGCGGTCGGCACGTTCCATGCCGGCTGGGCGTTCATCGCGCTCGCGGCGACGCTCGCGGCGCTGACCGCGTCAGCGCTCGCGGGGCGGCGGGCGGCGGTCGCGGCTTAGCGCGGCGGGCGGCGGCGGTGGGCAGCGGTCGTGGGCGGCGGCCGCCGCTTACGCGGAGCGTCGGTCGTGCCGGCGAGCTTCAGCGTGACGCCGTTCCAGCGCCAGCGGCCAGTCCGCGTGCCGCCGGTCGGGCAGCAGCCGCGATCCTTCTCGCGGAAGATCGGCTGGCGCACGACGACCGTCGCGCCGGAGCGCGCGATGCGGATCTTCGTGGCCCGCCGGACGCGGCAGCAGTCGCGCTTGAAGATCACGCGCGTCCAGCCTTCGGCGCCCGCGCGGAACGCCGCCCAGTAGTGGGCGCCGTCGTTGGCGAAGATCCAGCCGCTGAAGACGATGTCCTTGAGGCCGTCGCCGGTGAAGTCGAAGCACAGCGTCTGGCCGATGCGCTCCTCGAACGGCCCGATCGGCAGGCGCTTCTCGAGCTCGTCGCCCGTCAGCACGCTGCACGTCTGCGGCACGGTCGCCGTCCCCGTGCCGGCGGCCGGCGCCAGCAGCGCCCACAGCAACACGAGCCCGACACACGCGACCGGCAGCTTCCACGCCATCGCGCCAGACTACGGCGCAATGGACGGCCTGTCCATCGCGCCGGTTTCCGGCGCGCCGATCGCCTACTTCTCGAGCTTGGCGGCGCGCCGCTCGGCGGCTTCGCGCTTGAGGTCGATCTGGGTCGCGACGACCGCCGCCTTCTGGCGCTCACGGCGCTGATCGGCGGTCTCCTTCTTGTGCGACTGGTCGGGCTGAGTCGGGGACTTCGGGGTTGGCCGGTCGGCCATGAGCTGCTCCCTGCTGCGACTGGTCGTCGCGTCGAGACGCGGGTGTATCCACCGTCGACCGTACTGCACGCCCCGCGACATCGCGGTACGCCTGCTCGCCGCGGCGCCCGTAGCCTGGGCCCAGCTGAAGCGCTCGCCACTCGACATGTCCTCATCCTTCAACCTCGCCGCGACGCTCGTCGCGAAGCTCGGCAACGCGTTCCTCGTCTGCGAGCGCGACGGCCGCCTGCCCGCCGGCGAGGAGCATCCGCTCGGGCTGTATCTCAACGACTGCCGGCACCTCGCCGTGCACGAGCTGGCGATCGCCGGCGCCGCGCCGCGCCTCCTCGCGGGCTCGGACAACGCCGGCACGAAGCTGCTGCACGAGCTCACGAACCCCGACCTCGAGCTGCCCGGCGGCGAGACCCTCGCGCCGCAGTCCGTGCGCGTGCGCGTCGAGCGCGAGCTCGTCGACGAGCGCGAGCTCGTGGAGCGGATCGTCGTGCGCTCGCACGCCCGGCGCGCCTGGCGCTTGCCGCTCGAGCTGCGCCTCGGGGCGGACTTCCGCTCGGTGCTCGAGCTGCGCGGCCTGACGACCACGGGCTCGCCCGGGCGCGTCCGCGCGCGCCGCGCGCGCGGCGGCGTCGGCCTGCGGGCGCGCGCGCACGACGGCACGACTGCTCGCGACAGAGGTGCGCAGCGACGTCGAGCCGGACGACATCGAGATCGCCGGCGGGGGCCTCGCCGTCCTGCGCTTCACGCTCGACCTGCCGCCCGGCGCCGGCACGAGCATCTCGCTGTCGCTCACGCTGCGCGACGAGGCAAGCCCCGCAACCGCCCCGAGGCGCGCGAGCGAGCGGCACACGACCATCCACTCCGACGACGAGCTCTTCAACCGGCTGCTGCGCCGCTGCATGCTGGACCTGCGCATGCTGCGCTCGTCGCTCGACGACCGGCGCTACTACGCCGCGGGGGTGCCCTGGTACGCGACGCTGTTCGGGCGCGACAGCATCATCGCGGCGCTGCAGATGCTCGCGTTCGAGCCCGACCTCGGCGCCGACACGCTGCGGCTGCTCGCCGGCCGACTCGGCGACCGCATCGACGACGAGCACGACATGGAGCCGGGCAAGGTCCTGCACGAGCTGCGGACCGGGCCCGCCGCGCGCGCGCACGCATCGCCGCTCACGCGCTACTACGGCACGGTCGACGCGACCCCGCTGTTGCTCTGCCTCGTCGCCGCGCACGTCGACTGGAGCGGCAGCCTCGCGCTCTTTCAGGAGCTGCGCGGCCCGATCGATGCCGCCCTGAGCTGGATCGACGACTTCGCCGACCTCGACGGCGACGGGCTCGTCGACTACCGCGCCCGCTCGCCGAGAGGACCTCGTCAACCAGGGCTGGAAGGACTCCCGGGACGGCGTGCCCGGCGCCGACGGGACCCCGCTCGAGGCGCCGATCGCGCTCGTCGAGGTGCAGGGCTACGTCGTGCGGGCCAAGCGCGAGATCGCCCGCCTGCTCGAGCACGCGGGCGAGCCGGAGCGCGCGGCCGGGCTGCGCGGCGAGGCGGCGGCGCTGAGCGACCGCTTGGAGCGGCTGTGGTCAGACGACCGCGGCCACTACGGGCTCGCGATCGACGGCCACGGCGAGCTCAGCCCGGCGCTGGCGTCCAACCAGGGACACCTGCTGTGGGCGGCGGCCGTCGGCCCCGAGCGAGCGCGCGCGATCGCCGGCAGCCTCCTCGCCGCGCCGATGTACTCGGGCTGGGGCATCCGCACGCTCGCCACCAGCGAGCCGTCCTACAACCCCGTCGGCTACCACCTCGGCTCCGTCTGGCCGCACGACAACGCGCTGATCGCCGCCGGGCTGCGCGAGTACGGCTTCGACGCCGAGTTTCAGCGCGTGTTCGAGGGGCTGCTCGACGCGGCCTCGCACTTCCCCGGCTACCGGCTGCCCGAGCTCTTCGCGGGCTTCGGCCGTGAGGAGGACGAGGACCCGGTCCCCTATCCGGTCGCCTGCCGGCCGCAAGCGTGGGCCGCCGGCTCGCTGCCATATCTCGTGCAGGCCGGGCTCGGCCTCGCGCCTGACGCCCTGCACCATCGGCTGCGGATCCGGCGCCCGACGCTGCCGCGCTGGGTGCGGCGCATCGACGTCGACGCGCTGCGCATCGGTGACGCGACGGTCGGCCTCACGTTCGAGCGCGTGGGCGCCACGGTCGCGCTGACGGACGCCCGCATCGACGGCGACGTGGACGTCGTGCTCGACATCGAAGGCCGCGAGCGCGCGCTTGATCGCCAGGAACGTGCAAAACCCGCCCAAGAGGGGTAGCTTTGGCCGGCGAAACGTGATCGTTCGTCCGAGCAGAGGAGCCCGGCATGGGGAAGCTACGTAGTGCGCTGGTCGTCGTCGTCCTGGCAGTCGGAGGCATGGGAATCTCCGCCTGCGGATCGGACGACTCGGGCAGCGGCGACGACGGCGCCGCTAAGACCGGCGGCGAAGCCACGATCGGCAGCGTCCTGCCGGACAACTACGACCCGGTGATGTACCAGACGGTGCAGGCCAACGAGCCGTTGCAGCTCGTCTACACGGGCCTCGTCACCTACAAGCACGAGCCGGGCGCCGCGGGCGCCGACCTCATCCCCGGCCTCGCCGAGGCGATGCCGACGGTCTCCGCCGACAAGAAGACCTACACCTTCAAGCTGCGCTCGGGCCTGAAGTACTCCGACGGCACGGCCGTCAAGGCCTCGGACTTCGAGAACACGATCAAGCGCCTGAACTTCCTCGGCGGCCCGTTCTCCTCGTTCACCTCGACCATCGCGGGCGTGCCCGAGTACATCGAGGCCAAGAAGGAGGACGCCGACATCAGCGGCATCACGGCCGACGACGCGACGGGTGAGATCGTCGTCAAGCTCTCCGAGGCAGACGGCAAGTTCCTCTTCGCGATCGCCCTCGCCAACTCGGCGCCGACCCCGGCGGCGAAGTCGCCGTTCAAGGCGACGCGCGGCATCCCGGGCATCGGGCCGTACACGATCACCGTCCAGAACCCGACGCGGCAGTACACCCTCACGAAGACGCCCGGCTTCAACATCCCCGGCATCGCGAAGGGCAACATCGACAAGTTCACCGTCACGAAGTCGACGGTCACGAAGATGACCCAGGACGTCATCGACAACAAGCTCGACTTCATGACCGAGGACCCGACCGGCGACCTCCTACCGCAGGTCAAGGCGAAGTACGCCAACCGCTTCCGGCTGGATCCCAACCCGCCTAACACCTACTGGTTCTTCCTCAACGAGACCCTCCCGCCGTTCAACTCGCTCGAGGCGCGCCAGGCCGTCAACTACGCGATCGACAGCACGGCGCTGCAGCGCATCTTCGGCGGGCGCCTGGAGCCGACGTGCAACTTCCTGCCGCCGGCGTACGCGTCGACGGGCTACAAGAAACTCGACCCGTGCCCGTACGGCGATCCGGCGAAGTCACCGACACCGGAGGACATCCAGAAGGCCAGGGATCTCGTCGAGCAGTCCGGCACGAAGGGTCAGACCGTCACGGTGTGGGCCAACAACAAGGACCCGCGGCCGCAGATCATCGACTACCTGCGCGACGTGCTGGTCGAGATCGGCTACAAGGCCAAGACCCGGATCCTCGACCAGCAGGTCTACTTCGGGCAGGTCGGCGACCGCAAGACGAAGGCGCAGGCGGGATTCACGGACTGGTACCAGGACTTCCCGCACCCGGCGGACTTCTTCGAGCCGAACCTCTCCAAGAAGGCGCTGGCCTCCAACCCGACGTTCAACTTCCAGTTCAAGAGCGATCCTGAGCTGGACAAGGCGCTCGCGGAGCTGGGCCCGGAGCCCGACCCGACGAAGGTCGCCGACGGGTGGGCCGCGGTCGACAAGCTCGTCATCGACAACGCCCACGGAGCGATCTACGGCAACGAGCTGTCGACGTCGTTCTTCTCGGAGCGGATGGACTTCGAGAAGTGCAACGGCGTGCACCCCGTCTACAAGAACGACTGGGCGCAGTTCTGCCTGAAGTAGTCCCATCCCCGGGTCCGCGGGAGAGCGCACGAGCGCTCTCCCGCGGTGCTCGCTGAGGCACGGCGATGGCCGTCGAGCCCGCAGAGATCGGCAGCGTCGAAGAGCTCGTCGCGGTGGCGCGCGTCGAGGACGACGCGCCGGTCACCGGAGTCGCCCCGGCGCGGCTGGCGCTGCGCCGGCTGCGGCGCAACCGCGTCGCGCTCGCCTTCGCGGCGCTGTTCGTCGTGCTCGTGGCCCTGTGCCTGTCGGCTCCGCTGTACGCCGAGCATGTCGCGCACACCGACCCGTACAAGGGCCACATCACCGACAAGATCACCGTCGACGGCAAGCAGGTCGACGTCGTGTCGCCGGACGGCGTGCCGGTCGGGCCGACCTGGACGGGGCGCTTCTTCCTCGGCGCCGACGAGGGCGGCCGCGACGTCGCGGTCCGGCTGCTGTATGGCGGGCGCGCGTCGCTTCAGATCGGCGTTGGCGCGGCGCTGCTGACGATCCTGCTGTCGATCCTCGCGGGAACGCTGTCCGGTTTCCTCGGCGGCTGGGTCGACACGTTGATCACGCGCAGCCTCGACATCATCTGGTCGTTTCCGGTCGTGCTGCTGGGGGTGGCGCTCGGCACGGCGCTCGCGCTCGGCGGCCTGCAGATCGGCCCGATCGAGATCAGCGGCGACTCGCTGCTCATCCCGCTGCTGATCATCGGCTTCGTGTACGTGCCGTACATGGCCAGACCCTTGCGCGGGCAGGTGCTCGCGCTGCGCGAGAAGGAGTTCATCGAGGCGGCGCGGGCGCAGGGCCTCGGGCCGATCCGGATCATGTTCTCCGAGATCCTGCCCAACCTGTCGTCGACGATCATCGTCTTCTTCCCGCTGATCGTCGCCAACGCGATCCTGCTCGAGGCGGCGCTGTCGTTCCTCGGCGCCGGGGTGCGGCCCCCGGCGCCGTCCTGGGGGACGATGATCGGCGCCGGCGTGGAGAAGATCATCTCCGCGCCGCACCAGACGATCGTGCCCGGCCTGATGCTCGTGCTGACCGTGCTGGCGCTCAACGTCTTCGGCGACGGCGTCCGCGACGCCTTCGACCCGCGCGCGAAGGTGCGTGTGTAGCCATGGGGCGCTTCGTCGTCAGGCGCGTCCTCGCGATGGTCGCGGTGCTGTTTCTGATCTCGGTGATCACGTTCGCGATCTTCAACGTCATCCCGAACGGCGACCCCGCCATCAGGATGGCGGGCCGCAACGCGACCCCCCAGCAGCTCGAGACGATCCGCCGCCAGTGGGGCTTCGACAAGCCCGTCCCGGTGCAGTACGCCAAGACGATGGAGCTCGTCTTCACCGGCGAGCTCGTCTCCTACTCCAACCAGACGAACGTCATCGACGAGATCGTCCAGGGCTTCCCGCGCACGCTGTCGCTCGCGGTCGGCGCGGCGCTCATGTGGATGTTCTTCGCGGTGATGCTCGGGCTGTACACGGCGGTGAAGGCGGGGCGATTCGCCGACCGCTTCTTGACGGTGATCGCGCTCATCGGGATATCCATGCCCGTGTTCTGGGTCGGGGCGCTGATGAACTACTACCTCGGCTTCAAGTGGGGGATCTTCCCCAACGGCGGCTACGTCGAGTTCACCGAGAGCCCGGTCGGCTGGTTCACCCACCTGCTCTTGCCGTGGACCGCGCTGTCGATCCTGTTCATCGGCGTCTACTCGCGGATCCTGCGCTCGAACCTGCTCGACACGATGAGCGAGGACTACGTCCGGACGGCGCGCGCGAAGGGCATCTCCGAGCGCCAGATCCTGCTGCGCCACGTGCTGCGCAACTCGATGATCCCGGTCGTGACGCTGTGGGGCCTGGACTTCGGCGCGGTGCTCGGCGGCGGCGCGATCCTCACCGAGACGGTCTTCGGCCTCCAAGGCGTCGGGCAGTACGCGGCGGAGTCGATCGGCCTGCTCGACGTGCCGCCCGTGCTCGCGATCACGATGTTCGGCGCGTTCTTCATCGTCGTGCTGAACACGGTCGTCGACGTCGTCTACGCGGCCCTCGATCCGCGGATCAGGCTGACGTCATGACGGTTGCTCCCGAGCCTCCGATCCTCAGCGTGCGCGACCTCGCCGTGTCGTTCGCGACCGACGAGGGCACCGTGCAGGCCGTCGACGGCGTGTCGTTCGACCTGCGGGCCGGCGAGGTCCTGGCGGTCGTCGGCGAGTCGGGCTGCGGCAAGTCCGTCACGGCGATGACCCTGCTGGGGCTGACCCGCTCCCCGAACGCCCGCTTCGAGGGGACCGCGACGTACAAGGGCACCGAGCTCATCGGCGCGTCGGACGCCGAGCTGCAGGAGATCCGCGGCGCGGAGATCGCGATGATCTTCCAGGACCCGATGGCGTCGCTGAACCCCGTCATCCGGATCGGCGACCAGATCGCCGAGCAGATCCTCGCCCACGAGGACCCGACGCGCGAGGAAGCGCGAGCGCGTGCGGTCGAGCTGCTCGAGCGCGTCGGGATCCCGCGCGCGTCCGAGCGGGTCGAGGCCTACCCGCACGAGTTCTCTGGCGGCATGCGCCAGCGCGTGATGATCGCGCTGGCGCTGTCGTGCGACCCGAGCGTGCTCATCGCCGACGAGCCGACGACCGCGCTGGACGTCACCGTGCAGGCGCAGATCCTCCAGCGCTTCCGCGAGCTGCGCGACGAGACGAACGCGGGGCTGATCCTCGTGACGCACGACCTCGGCGTCGTCGCGGACGTGGCCGACAACGTCGCGGTGATGTACGCGGGGCGGATCGTCGAGCAGGGGACGCTCGACGACATCTTCTACGACCCGCAGCACCCGTACACGTGGGGGCTGCTCGGGGCCATCACGCGGATCGACCGGCCGCGGCGCGCGCGCCTGCCGACGATCCCGGGGATGCCGCCGTCGCTCGCGGGCCGCCCCGAGGGCTGCCACCTGCGCCCGCGCTGCCCGCACGAGTTCGGGGAGTGCGTGAAGGTGCCGCCGCTGGCCGCGCGTGCCGGCGGGTCGTCGCCCGAGCACCGCGATCGCTGCTGGCTGACGGCCGAGCGCAAGCGCGACGTGCGCGAGATCGCGCCGGGCGAGATCGGGCTGCTGCCGAAGGCGCCGCCGCCGTCGCCGTCGAAGCCCAGCCGGGACGCGGCGTGAGCACGCCTCCCCGCGTAAACGGCAAGACCCCGGCTGCCCCGGGCACCGACCGCGTCGACGCGCCGCTGCTCGAGGTCGAGCACGTCAAGCTGCACTTCCCGATCAAGCAGGGGCTGCTCATCGACCGTCAGGTCGGCGCGGTGCACGCGGTCGACGACATCTCCTTCACGCTGCGCGAGGGCGAGACGCTGGGGCTCGTCGGCGAGTCGGGCTGCGGCAAGACGACGCTGTCGCGCACGGTCATGCGCCTGCTCGAGCCGACGGACGGCGCGGTGCGCTTCCGCGGCACGGATGTGACGCACGCCTCGCGCCGCAAGCTCATGCCGCTGCGCCGTGAGATGCAGATGGTCTTCCAGGACCCCTACGCGTCGCTGAACCCGCGCAAGCGCGTCGGCCAGATCGTGGGCATGGCGCTGGAGCGAGCGGGCGTGAACGAGAAGGACATCGAGCAGCGCGTGCAGGAGCTGTTGAAGCGCGTCGGCCTCGCGCCCGAGCACATCAACCGCTTCCCGCACGAGTTCTCCGGCGGCCAGCGCCAGCGGATCGGCGTGGCGCGCGCGCTGGCGGTGGAGCCGCGGCTGATCGTGCTCGACGAGCCCGTCTCGGCACTGGACGTCTCGATCCAGGCGCAGATCATCAACCTGCTCGAGGATCTTCAGGACGAGCTCGCGCTGACGTACCTCTTCGTCGCGCACGACCTGTCGGTCGTGCGGCACGTCAGCGACCGGATCGCCGTGATGTACCTCGGCAAGCTCATGGAGGTCTCCCCCGCCGAGGAGCTCTACTCCAAGCCGATCCACCCGTACACGGCGGCGCTGCTCGAGGCGATCCCGATCCCCGACCCGCGCGAGAACCGCACGCGCCGGCGCCGCGTCGTCACGGGCGAGCCACCGAACCCGATCAACCCGCCGTCGGGCTGCGTCTTCCACCCCCGCTGCCCGCGCGCGACGGACGTCTGCAAGACCGTCGAGCCGGCGCTGATGGAGTACGCCAACGGCCATATCGCGGCGTGCCACCACCCGCTGAACGTGTCGAAGGACGAGATGGCCGCCGCCACGGTGTCGCCGGCCAGCCCGCTGGGCGCGGGCGACGTCACACCCGCCGCGGCCTGAGCGATCGCGCCGGCGCCCGCGAGAACCGCGAGTGCGAGATCGACGAATTCGCGGGGAGGGGTTGAGTGGCTGCTTCGTCGGGCTCGGCTGACTTGCCCGAGTTCTACATGCCGTGGCCGGCGCGGCAGAACCCGAGTCTTGCGGCGACGAGCGAGCACACCGTGAGGTGGGCGCGCGAGATGGGGTTCTTCGCGCCGGGCAACGCGGCCGAGTGGACCGAGGAGCGCTATCGGCAGGCCGATTTCCCGCTGTTCGTCGCGCTGTTCTTTCCGGACGCTCCCGGTCCGAGGCTCGATGCGATCAGCGACTTCAACGTGCTGACGTTCTTCTTCGACGACTACGTTCTGAAGGCGTTCACGGCGAGCGCCGATGTCGCGGCGGCACGGGCGTTCGTCGGGCGGCTGGCGTCCTTCATGCCGGTGGATCTGGATGCTGAGGACCGAGTCGAGCCGATCAACCTCGTGGAGCGCGGATTCGCTGACACGTGGTCGCGGATCGCGCCGTCGATGTCGCGGGCATGGCGCCGCCGTTTCGGGCGTCACGTTCAGGAGATGAACGAGAGCTGGGTGTGGGAGCTCGCCAACGCCGCCGCGAATCGGATTCCCGATCCGATCGAGTACGTCGAGATGCGTCGTCGTACGGGCGGGGTCTACTGGGCCGCCGATCTCGTCGAGCACGCGCTCGGGATCGAGGTCCCACTCGAGATCTACGCGTCGCGTGCGATCGGGGTGCTCAACGACACGATGTGCGACTCGGTGCTCCTTCGCAACGACATCCTGTCGTACGAGAAGGAGATGCAAGAGGGCGAGACCAACAACGGCGTCCTCGTTGCGCAGGCGTTCCTGGGCTGTGACCTGCAGCGCGCGTTTCACGTCGTCAACGACGTCGTGACGGCAAGACTGCACCAGGCCGAGAACACGATGACGCTGGAGCTCGGTGCGCTGCTGGGCGAGTACCCGGACCACCAGCGGCGCGACGTGCTCGCATACGCGCAGGGGCTCCGGGACGCGATGGCTGGCGACTTTCAGTGGGAAACCGGCACGGGCCGCTACCGCCGCGGACGTCCGGTGCAATGGCTGCCTGCAGGCAGCCCCGTCGCCGGTTGGGTACCGACCGGTCCATCGGCGGCCACGACGCTGGCGGCGCGGATAGGCGCGGACCGTCGGATGCTGCGGCTGAGGATTGGCAGTCACACGCCCTTGTCGCGCTCGTACGCGTCGCACTTCGAGCCGCCCGTCGCTGGAGGGCCGCCGCGATCGCGCTGCAACCCCAACGTGGATGCCGTGCGCAGCCACGCGCGAGGGTGGGCGCACGAGATGGGCCTGCTTGACGCGGAGGGCTGGCGCGTCTGGGATCGAGGACGTTTCGATGCGATGGACCTCGCGCTGTTCGGCGCGCTGACGCACCCCGAATCGGGTTCCCGCGAGCTCGAGCTCATCTGCGACTGGCACGTGTGGGCGTTCTACTTCGACGACGTCTTTGCGATGAGGTTCAAGCTCACGCGCGACCTGCTCGGCGCGAAGGCGCTCGTCGCGCGCCTGGGGGCATTTCTGGCGGATGTGGGCGAGCCGGCCGAGCCGCCTGTGGCGCTGAATCCCGTCGAGCGCGCGCTGGCCGACCTGTGGTCACGCAGCACGCGCGAGATGGCGACGGTCGTCCGCGCGCAACTCGCGGGGCACGTGCTCGAGTTCGCCCGCGGCTGGCTGTGGGAGCTCGAGTGTCTCGTGCGCCAGCGCGTGCCCGAACCGCTGGACTACGTCGCGATGTGTCGTACGACCGGCCGCTCAGGCTTCGCGGCCGACCTCGTGCAGCACGCGCTGCGATTGGACTTCGATCGGGCGTCATGGGACTGGAATGCGCGCCTGGCGGTGATGGGCGCCTTCGCCGATGCGGGTCAGCTGCGCAACGACGTGGTCTCCCGGCGCTTGGCGTTGGTCGCACCTCACGAGCCGCTATGACACGAGCATTCCCGCGAACCCCCGCGCGCCGGGGTTGGGCACCGCCGCCGCGAGGCTCGCGCAGCGGCGGGTCGTGAGCCGCCCCGCTGGTCGGCGCGGCGAGCCACCGGTCGCGCCGCCGGATCTGCCGGCGTCGATCCGCGCCTACAAGCGACCGTTTCAGAACTGGTCCGGAGAGATCCAGGTCGACGAGATCTGGGCTTGCGCTCCATCGAGCACGGCGGAGCTCGTCGCGCTCGCCAACTGGGCCGCGGCGCGAGGCTGGCGGTTGCGTCCGTGCGGGCGCGCCCACGGCTTCTCGCCGCTCGTCGTCGCGCCAGCGCCGAGCGGCCGCGTGCTACTCGTCGAGACCACCCCCCACCTGACGGCGGTGAGCGTGAACCCGGGCCCTCCGGCCAGCGTCACCGCGCAGACGGGGGCCACGATGGACTGCGTCTTGACGGCGATGCGCGACCGTGGCTACGGGTTCGCTGCCCATCCAGGCCTCGGCGACCTGAGCCTCGGTGGCGTGCTCGCGGTCGGCGCGCATGGCACGGGCGTCCCGGCCGCGCACGAGCTTCTGGGCCCCGTGCACCGCTTTGGCTCGATGAGCGACCTCGTCGAGTCTCTGACCGCCGTTGTGTGGGACCCCGCCCGTCGCGCCTACACGCTCCAGACGTTCGACCGGTCCGATGGGAGATGCCGCGCGCTGTTGGTGCATCTCGGGCGCGCGCTCGTCGCCGAGGCCACGCTGCGCATCGGCGGCGACGCCTACCTGCGCTGCGAGAGCCGCTGCGACATCCCGGCCGACGAGGTCTTCGCGGCGCCTGCCCGCGCCGGGCCCGGGTCGTTCGCGGCGACCGTCGAGCGCTGCGGCCGGGTGGAGGCGACGTGGCTTCCCTTCACCACCGCTCCATGGATGAAATGCTGGTCGCTCGCGCCTACACGGCCCGCCCGAGCGAAGGCGGTGACTGGACCGTACAACTATCCCTTCGCCGACCAGGTCAGCAAGGAGGCCTCGGACCTCCTGCGTCAGGTCATCACCACCAACGGCTCGTCCACGCCCGCGTTCTGCAACGCGCTGATGGCCGCCACCATCGCCGGCCTGGCCGCCAGCGGCAACTCGGACATCTGGGGAAGATCGAGCGACGTGCTGTTGCACGCCAGGCCGACGAAGCTCAGGGTCACCACGCTCAGCTACGCCATCGTCACCCGGCGGGCTGCCATCCAGCGCGTCATCAGTGAGTTCTACGCGTACCTGAGCGCGGCCGTCGCCGACTATCAGGCACGCGGCCAGTATCCGATGAACGGCCCACTGGAAGTCCGCGTGACCGGCCTCGACGGCACGAGCCCGGCCGTCATGGCGCCTCAGCTGTCGCCGATCCGCCCGCGATGCGACCGCCCGGATTGGGATGTAGCCGTCTGGCTGGACGTGGCAACCATGCCCGGAACGCCCGCCGCCAACGAGTTCTACCGCCAGACGGAAGCGTGGATCCACGCCAACTACGCGGGCGTCTACGCCGCCGCTCGGCCCGAGTGGTCCAAGGGCTGGGGTTACACGGCGGACCGTGGCGCCTGCACGAACGCCGCGATGCTCGCGACCACCATCCCGGACGCGTACCGCGTGGGGCAGCTCCCGGGCGACGGATGGGATGCCGCGAAAGCGCCTACCACGCCCTGGACCCGCGCGACGTCTTCAGCAGCTCGTTCCTGGACGCGCTCCTCGGGTGATCTGCGCGGATCGGCGAGTGCGCCACACATGGCGGGCTGCTCCGACGACGGGACCGCCGCCGGGACGCACCGCTCCGAGCGTTGCGCTTGCGAGACACCGCCGCGGGGTCATAGATGCGCGAGGGAACTCAGCGTGGACCTCAGCCGGTGCCTTCGCGACCGTCGATCTCGTCCGCCGCGGGATCCATCTCGAGGTTGCCCGGGATCTTGTTCATGTCCGCATCCTCGAGGTTGCCCGGGATCTTGTTCATGTCCGCGTCCGGGCCGGTCTCGGTGAGCGTCGACGCGGGGGTGTACTTCGACGGGTCCTCGACGGAGTCGGGGTCGACGCCGCGCATGTCGGGGCTCTCGTACGCGGCGACCGGGGTCAGTGTGCTGTCAGCGGCGGCGGGGCCGGCGCCGAGTGCACCGAGGCTCACGATCACGGCGGAGGCGGCGGCGGTGCGGGCGATGAGGGTGCGGATGGTCATGGTGATCTCCTTGGGGGCTTGCCGGGCTCTTGGGGCGTCGGCTCAGGAAGCACTCTGGCGGTAAGGCCCCGATCCGCACATCGGGCACATGCCTGATCTTGCGCTGTCAAGTGCCTTACCTCGCCCGTTCTCACGCGGACGGAAGGCCAGCACCGACCTCTCGTCCAGCGGCGCGGATCCCTCACCCGCGCCGACTCACCCGGGCTGGCGCGCGATCACGGCGCTGAATCGCCGCGTGCGCTGCTGACCGAGCGAGTTGGTCGTGACCACGGTGATCGTGAGGCTGATGCGCTCGGTGTGGCGCAACAGGCGGCGGACGGCGAGCGGGGGCCGGGCTCGCAGCATCCGCGCCGTTCCCGGTGCGACGCTGAAGGTGGCGCTCGCCACCCGCACGGTCGCCGTGCTGCCGGGGCGAAGGCTGCGGCGCGTCACGCGAACGCTGCCCGCGCAGGACGCCTTGCTCGCGGCCGGGCAGCCCAGGACCAGGCCGGTGCTCAGTGGCTTGCCGAGCAGCCGCGGGGCGCGCACCCGCGTGATCGTCGGCTCGGTCGTCAGCGGCGGCGGGGGCGGCACGACGATCGGCGGCGGTGGCGGCACCACGGCAGGGGGCGGGGGCGGCGGCGGCGTGACGGTGGGGTTCGTGCCCGTGCCAGACAGCGCGATCGCGATGCTCGGCGCGTTGCTCGCCACCGTCACCGAGGCGGTCTTCGCACCGGTGCTGGCCGGATCGAAGCGCGCCCGCAGCTGGCACGTCTGCGTCGTCGCCAGCTCGGTCCCGATCGCGCAGTCCGCCGGGTTGCCCGAGAGCAGCGCGAACTCGCCCGCGTCGGCGCCGCCGACCGCGACGCTCGTCAGCGTGACCGCCGTCGAGCCCGGGTTGGTGACCGTCGACGCCAGCGTCGCGCTCGCTCCGTCGTCGGTCTCGCGCTCGCCGAACGGCAGCGAGGCCGGGGCGCGCGTGAGCACGGGTAGGTCGCGCCGGGCGTCGCCGACGGCGATCGACCGGAGGTTCGTGATCGTCGTGCCAAGCGAGGCGAGCGCGCCGGATGCGAGGTTCAGCCGGTACAACCCGGTCGCGCCGGCCACGCGGAGCGCGGCCACAGCCTCGCCCTTCGCGGGCGTGTTGGAGGTGGTCACCGCGACGTCGCCGGGGATGTCGAAGTCGGAGTACGTGTCGACGTTGACCGGCACGCCACCGAGGGTGAGCGGGAGCCCGAGCGTCTGCGTGCCCGCGTTCGGTAGGTTCTGGACGTACAGGGAGTCCGTGACCGGGTCGATCGTGTACTGCGTCGTGACGCCACCGGCCAGCGGCTGCGTGAACGCGTTGGTGTAGCTCGTCGCGCCGGCGCCGGTCACGCCGGCGCCGTTGATCGGCGCGTCCGTGTTGGTTCCCGGAGGCGTTCCCGAGTTGAGGTTGCCGTCGACCGCGGTGCCGTTGTTCGGGTTGATCCGCGCGTTGATCCCGGTCGAGGTCACGACCCGCAGGCGATCGGCCGCCGGGTTGAAGTCCAGGCCGTAGGCGGCGGTCACCGGGTCGGGCAGGTCGACCGGCGTGGCGCCGTCCCCGAGCACCCAGGCGATGGCGCCAAGCAGGCTGGTGACGGCGGTCAGCGTGCCGGTCTGGGGATCGAGCCGGTACAGCGACGCGGTGTTCGCGTTGGCGCTCACGCCGAGCGCGACGTACTGGCCCGTCTGCGGCCGCAAGGCGATGGCGACGAGCATCTCCCCGGCGCTGACGGGCCCGAGGTCGAGCGCCTGGGTCGTCGTCGTCCCTGGCGTCGCGCTCGCGAAGCGGACGATGTTCGAGCCGCCGGCGTCCAGGCTGACCACGGGGAAGCCCGCATCGTCGAAGTCGCGCTGCAGCGCAAGCCCCTGTATGGCGGTCACGCCGTTGCCGACGTTGCCCAGGAACGTCGCGACGCCGTTGACGAGGTTGATCGAGTACAGCCCCGTCGTCCCGCCGACGGACAGCACGGCGTAGGCCGACCCGGCCGCGACCGGGGCGTTCGACGCGGGGGCGTTGACGGCGGGATCGATGTCGAAGCCCGTGACGGCGGCGAACTGCAGCGGCGATCCGTCGAGCGTGATCGCCTGTACGAGGAGTTGGGTGGCGGCGTTCGGCGGGGACTGGATGAAGAGCGAGTCCGATACCGCGTCGAGCGTGTACAGCGTCGTGACGGCCCCGTTGTTCGGCCGGTTGTTCGTGTAGGCGGCCGCGTCCACGCTCGCCGTGGAACCGTTGGTCACGCCGTCCGGCGTGTTCCCATTGGCGCCGTTGCCGTCGCTGTCGACGGGGAGCCCGCTGTTCGGGTCGGCGCGGAAGTTCAGGGCGCCAGCTACGACCCGGACGCGGTCCACCGCCGGGTTGAAGTCAATGCCGTATCCGGCCGTGGCCGGGTCGGGGAAGTCGACGGGATTGCCGAAGCTTACGAACGCGATCGCGCCCGCGCCCGGTCCGACCACGCTGGCGAAGCCGGTCGTGCGCCCCAGGGCGTACAGCGTCGCCGTGTTCGTCGTCGCGTTGACGCCGAGCGTGTAGAGCATCCCGTTCTGCGGGCGTACGTCGATGCCGACGAGCGTGTCCCCGGCGGCGACGCCCGTGATCGGCGTGGTCTGGGTCGTCGCCGGCGTGGCGGGATCGAACGACACGAGGTTGGTCCCGGACAGCGCGTACGCCACCTGCGCCGGCGCCGCGTGCGCCGCGGGCGCGCTCACGATCGCGAGCGCCAGCGCCGCGACGACGGTCGCGGCCAGCGTGACGGATGACCGGCGGACACGTGCTGATCGCTGGGACATCGAGCAACCTCCGAGATGCGGTACGAGCACACCGCCCCGATGGCGGCCGGACACGAACGTATACCCGCCTGAGCGCTGTGCGGCCTATCCGTGACACAGGTCGCACGTGGCACCGGCGCCCGCCGCCGGGCAGGCCGAGCCCGCGGCGGCGTGCGCCGTATGCAGGATCCCGCTGCCGTCAGCCGGGGGGAACCGTCTGCGTCTCGTCCGCAGGCGGCACGGCCTCCTCCTCCGGGAGCGGATCGACGGGCGCCTCGGTGGTCGTCGACGCGTCGACGGGCATGGTCGTCGCCGGGTCGGCGGGGGTGGTTGTCGCCGGCTCGACCGGAACGGCCGCCGCCGGCGTCTGCTCCTCGACGGGCGTCGTCGTCGTGCCGGTCGGCTCGGTCTCGCCGCCGGGCTGCTTCGTCTCGCTGGCGCGCTCGGACGCCTCGCGCTCGCGCACGGTCGGGACCTCGCGATATTGCCTGGCGCGCTGCGGCGTGAACGCCGGCCGGCCGGTCGGGATCGACTTCGCCGCGCGCACGGCGTCGTGGACCGTGCCCTTCTCCCCCGGGCGCAGCGGCTCGACGAGGTAGATCGCGGCCCCCATGGCGCCCGGCCGCGCGCCGCCGTAGCGGCAGGCGCTCGCGTGGCCGACCTCGTGAAACGCCGTGGCGAGGATCGTCGCCGCGAACAGGCCGAGCAGCGGCGCCGGCTCATACGAACGCCCGCCAGCGTCGCGCGGCCGTCGCCCGTGAAGCGCGTCGGCCCGCTCATCGTCGCGGTGATCTGCTTCGCGCCGGCGTAGACGTGGCGCGTGCAGAAGGCGTTCAGCGCGTCGGCGTGGTTGACGGCGGAGTTCTGCCCGGAGCCTTCACACCAGCACGACCTGGAAGGCGATCGCAGCCGCCCGGCAGTCCACACTGCGCCGCCGCCCGCGCGAGGTTCTTCGAGTCGACGGGCCCGCGCTTCTGGCGGATGACCTCCCACGAGAAGTCGAACGCGCGGCCGCCGTCGGCCTCGGTGACCGCGAGCGCGAAGTTGTCCTGCTTGCGCTCGCCGTCCTCCCGAGGGCCACTGCCGGCACGGCGCACGCGAGCACCGCGAGCGCCGCGATGGCCATCGAGCGCGACGGGTCATGGCGTGGCCTCGCCCTGGTCGATCGTCGAGTCCTGGTCGACGGACGCCTCGGCGGTGCCGTCGAGCTCCTGGACGATGACCGAGTCCTGGTCGGCGACGGCCATCGACTTGCCGCCCGGCGACAGGACGTTCGCGCTGACGGCGGCGTCGATCGGCGCCGCGACGATCGCGTTCGCACGCGACGGCGGCGCTGATGGGCGCGGCCGCGTCGGCATCGAGGTCGACGTTGACGTCGAGGTCGAGCAGGCCGGGCATGTCCGCGAGCAGCCCGTCGGTCGTGTCGCCGATCGTGTTGGTCATCCCGCCGGTGGGGTCGCCGATCGTGCCGGTCGCGGGCCCGACCGTCGCGGTCGTCGAGTCGACCGTCTCGCCGACGGTGCCGATCGTCCCGCTCGGGTCGAGGCCCGCGGTCGGGTCGAGCGTGCTCATCGCCTCGCGGTCGGGCAGCGCGTCGGCACTCTGTGCTTCGAGCTCCTCGGCGCTCAGGCCATTGGACTACTCGTGCTCGGTCAAGTCGTCGGCTCCCGGGATGTCGTCGCGGCGGTCTCGCCCTGCTCGATGACGGAGTCCTGATCGCCGGTGGCGATCGCGGTCCCGTCGAGGTCCTGGAGGATCGCGCTGTCCTGGCTGGCGCTGGCGACCGACGTGCCGTCGGGCGACAGGACGTTCGCGCTGACGGCCGTGTCGATCGGCAACGCGACGTTCGCATTGCTGCGACAGCGGCGTCGACGGGCGCGGCCAGCAGCGTGAAATCGTGCTCTATGAGGAGAACGTGAACATGCGTCCGCGGCGCGAGGCGACGGTCACGGCCGGGCTATCCATGCACGAAGTTCAATGGGTGCGCGGTGTTCGTCGCGCATTACCTTGTTGTCGTTCGGGTATGTCGCTGGCGACGCGCCGTCTCGGAAACGGCGCCCGATAAGGGAGCAACGCGTGTCCGCTCAGAGCGCAGCGATACGTCCGTCGCACCAAGCCCCGGTGCGTTCCCCGCGGCCCGATGTCGACAAGGCGCTGTTCGCGCGTCGCGACGCCGGCGACCGTGGCGCTCGCGACGAGCTGATCGAGCGGTTTCTGCCGCTCGCGCGCTCGATCGCGATGCGCTATCAGCGCTCGGCGGAGCCGCTTGACGATCTGATGCAGGTCGCCTCGCTGGCGCTGGTGAAGGCCGTCGACCGCTTCGATGCCACCAACGGCGCGGCGTTCTCAAGCTATGCCGTGCCAACGATCGCCGGCGAGCTGAAGCGCTACTTCCGCGATCGCACGTGGACGGTGCGTCCCCCGCGCGAGCTGCAAGAGCTGACGCTTCGCGTCGAAACCGCGACGACTGAGCTCGGGCTTCAACTCGATCGATCGCCGACGGTGCGCGAGCTCGCAGAGTGGCTGGACGTCGACGACGAACGCATCCTCGAGGCGCTGCAAGCGCGTTCAGCCCGAGGCGCGTTGTCGTTCGAGGCGCCCGCGCGCGATCAGGACGACGAGCGGCACACACTGCAGGACACGCTGGCCAGCGCCGACGACGACTACGAGCGTGTCGAGACGCGTGTGGTGGTCGACGGGCTGACGACGGGTCTCAGTGCGCGCTCGCGCGAGATCTTGCGGTTGCGCTTCGACGAGGACATGACGCAGGCGCAAATCGGTGAACGCCTGGCCATCAGCCAGATGCAGGTCTCACGGCTCCTTCGCCAAGCACTCGACCAGCTACGCGTGCTCGCGGGCCAGGATGACGCCCCGGGAATCGATGCGGCGTGCGAGCCTTCGCCGCAGCTCGTGGCAGGCTGAGCGGTCGCCCCCGGGTCGGCTCGCGGGCGCAGCGCGATCAGCCGCGGATCTTCCTGGACTTCGCGCTCCTGCAGACACCGCGGGCGGTGACGGTGACGTACACGTGGCCACGCAGCCGCCGCTTGCGCTTGATCCTGTACGTGCCCTTGCGAGCGCTGACCGCCGTGGAGTACTTCAGCCCGTTGCGCTTGAGCAGCACCCGGCGGCCTCTGCGGCAGCCGTCGCGCTTGGAGCTCACGGTGCCGAAGTACAGCCGCCCACGGCTGTGGATCGTCACCTTCGTCCGGTACTTGCTCGGCGCGACCGCGACCGCGGACGGCGGCGGTGACGCTCCCGCCACCGGCGGCGGGACCGCAGGGGCCTGCTCGACCTCGGTGCTCACGCTCTGCGCGGGATTCGGAACGCCCGTCTTGTCGAAGATCGTGGCGTATGGGTTGGCGAACATCACCGCCGCGCCGACCGCCGGGCTGAACAGCGCGGTGACGGTCGCGCCGCTGACGACGACGCCGCCCAGCGCCGCGATCGGCGAGCCATCCACCGCAGCGGCGGTCAATGCGCCCGCTGCCGGCGGTGCCGTGTCTTGGACGGCCTCGTCGTAGATGTACGTGACGCGGCTGGTCAGGCGGTTGACGCTCACCGACAGCAGGTCGGGTCCGTTCGTGTATCCCGGCAGCGAGTTGGGCGTGGCTGTCGCGGCCTGCCCGGCCAGGTTCGTCGCGGCGCCGCCGACGGCCGTGACCGTCGCGGGAGCGAGGTAGATACGGACGATCGCGCCGGGATCGTCCTTCATCGCCGCGGGGAACGTCACGACGAGCTCGTTCGGCGCGCCGCCGGAGCCGACGGCGCTCGCGGCCATCGGGCTGACGCCGGCGTCGCTGATGGCGAAGAACCCCGCGGCCGACGCGGGTGTGAACTGGATCGGGACGTTGAACGCGACCTTGACGTCCTGCGCGCCGATCGGCGTCGCGGAGGTCATCTGCACCCGTGCGACGGACACGGCGCCGCGACTCAGGACGTCGGGAGACGACGCGGTGATGACCGGCAGCTCACCGAAAGCCCCCGTCTGCGGACGATCGTGCACCGCCCCGGGGTCGATGAAGAAGCGGGTCGCGCTCTCGAGCTGGGGTGTCGTGAGAAAGTCGACCGTCGCGGACTTGCCACTGATGCTCACGGATCCCGCGGGAGCGGAGATCGGCGTGTCCGTGGCGTTGTAGAACCCGAACTTCGAGGCCTCGTAGGGCGCCGCCGGAGTGCGATCCAGCGACTCGTCGAACATGTACGAGGCGCGCTTGTGCCCCGGGTCATCGGTGTTGACGACCACGCCGACGAGGTCCGGGCCGGTCGTGGAACCGGGAAACCTCGTGTGAGCGCTGCCGGCGACAGGCTCGCTGGCGAGCGTGTTGGCGCGATGCTGAATGTCGCTCACCGCCCCCGGCGCGACCACCCCGACGGTCGCTTGCGTGACGTCGGTACCCGGCGGGAAGCTCGCGATCGCGCAGGTCGCATCGGCGCTGTCGCGGCTGGCGCTCGCCGGGTTCATCGCGCGTCTCGCGTCGTAGGCGTGCAGCACGAAGAACACGCCGTCGGCGACGTCGACGACCTTGGCGAGGGGCGCATCGAAGCAAAACCGCGCCTGCTCGGGCAGACCGTCGTCGAGATCGCTCGCGAGGGCCTCCACGGTCCGCAGATCAGGCCCGCTGGTCGACGGGGCAAGCCCGTTGCCGACACCGGGGATGTGCGCCGACGCGGCCGCCGCGAAGAGCAGCGAGGCGATCCCGGCGGTCGTGAGGCACCGCAGCAGTCCGATCCGGCGTGTCATCTGCACTGCGACCTCCACGTGTTGGACCGCGGCGTACCCGCTGCGTCGTTCATGGCACCATCCCGAGCGAGAGCACGATGCCGAAGGCAAGGACGACGACGCCGGCCAAGCGCCGTGGCCAGTCCAGCTCGGGCTCGTGCGGATCGCGGCCGACGAGCGCGGCGAGCGACAGCACGAAGCCCGGGATCGAGAGGATCACGAAGCTGTTGGCGAGGAAGTCCGGGGAATCGCTGTTGGCGTCGATGAGCAGCGCACCGAGGACCGTCACCACGAGCAGCATCACCACGGTCTCCACCAGACCCTTCGGCAGCGCGCGTGACAGCGCCGGCCAGCGCGGCAGGCGGTCTTCGAAGATCGACAGCACCTGCGGGATCGCAAACAGCGCGGCCCCGACCCACAGCTGCCAGCTCGTGCCGACGACGACGATCGCGAAGTAGACGAAGATCGTCGCGCGCACCAGGCACGCGCCGAGGCGCTGCAGCGCGCTCGGATCGGGGAGATCGCACGCCTCGGCTTCCGTGAGGCGCTTGGGGTACAGATGCGACGTGATCGTCTCGAACGTCATCCGCAGCACGAGTGCGACCAGCACGGCGACCGCCGCGGTGTCGGCGTAGCCGGCAATCGGCAGCTGCAGGCCGGCGAGGCCGGGCATCGCCTCGATGATGTTCTTCACCGCCCAAGCGCCGATCAGCGACGCGATCACGAAGTCCGCGGCCCGGTCCCAGGACTCGGCGAGGCCTCTGGTCGGCGGGCGCCGCAGCGGGCGCGCCGCGCCCGCCAGCACCGGAACGACGAACCACATCGCGCTCAGGCCAATCAGGGTGCGGACGTCGGCGTCGGAGTCCAGCCCGCCGAGCAGCACCACGCCGCCGAAGAAGATCGTCACGGCGAACAGCCCTGCCGCCGCGTCGAGCACCCCGAGCACGGCGATCGCGATCGCCAGCGTCGCCGCGGGCGGCAGCGCGTCGCCGCCGGTGTCGTGGATCGCCGCGAAACCCAGGATCGCGCCCGCGACGAGGACGAGCAGCGACGCCGAGCCGAGCATCGCGCGCAGGTACGTGCCGTCTGCCAGGACGCGCGCGATCAGCGGCGATCGCGCGGCCAGCCGCACGGGCAGGGCGCTGCTGAGCCGATCCGTGGCGCGCGTGCCCGGCCATCCCCATGTACGCGACCGATCGCCCAGTGCGACGGCGGCGGCCACGCCGCCGATGTGCTCGACCTCGACGCCCTCGTGGATGTAGTCCGACGTAGGCCCCCCACTGCGAGCCGCTCTCCAACGCTGCGAGCTCCACCGCTCCCTACCGCGAGCTGACGGCCCGAGCCGGCGAGCAACAACAGCGTGAACGTCGCGCCGAGCAGCGTGATCGCCGTCTGCGGGTGCGCCCGCAGGTCGTAGGGCAGCAGCTCGCTCAAGGCTGGCTTCGGCGGCGCGACCTGGTCGCAGCGGCCTCGCACGACGCGACCGCCACGGCACGACGCGTTGTCGGTGGCGCCCCTACCCGCCGGGCTCGAGGACCGGCGAGGACCGGACGCGAGCGGGGCGGCGCGTGATGCCACAGCCGGCCGGCGGGCCGCGGCCAAGGCGTTGACCGCAGTCGTGGCGGCGGCTGCCGGGGTTGCCGCGGGCCTCGGCGCGCGGGGCGCGGCGTTGTCGCTGCGCGAAGGAGCGGGGGTTGTGGGGCGGGCGCCGGGTGTGCGCGCGGGCGCGGCTTGCGGCGGCGGTGGGGTCGCCTGTGGCGTCGCGGCGGGCGCCGGCGCCGCGGCCGGCGGATCCACCGGCTGCGCCGCCGGCGGCGGTGGCGGCGGCGCCGGTGCGACCTCGCTCGGCGGAGGCAGGGCGCTCGGCGGTTCACCGCTGGGCGGTGGGGTTGGCGCCAGCGCCGGGTCCTCGCTGGGCGGTGGCAGCGACGGCGGTGGTGCGTTGACGCTCGCCGGCGCCGTCGCGGCCGGCACCGAGACGGACGCTGCGGCCACCCGTGTCGGCGAGTCGCGCTCCTCAGCGCCCGCGGCCCCCGTCAGCGCGAGCGCCACGAGCACCGCCGTGAACGCGACCGCGTCCACGCGCAACGACCAACGACGACGACTGGTACGCCAGTCGCAATCCGGCAGCTCGACCGGTTGCATGGCCCTCATCGCTCGCCTCCCCGTTGCGATGCGACGCCTTACCGGGCGCGCGACGACTCACGCTGCCCGACCCCTATCGCCGCGCAGATTACGACCTCTGGCGCGCGTGTCAAGCGTCAACCGCCCCGCCCGTGCCGTCCAACGTGAGGTGTGCGATCTGACACCCGGGGGTGCTATCGGCCGGGTGCTCGTTACCAGAGGATCGGCGTGCTTCCCACCTAAAGCCCAGGAGATCCACCACACATGCCCGCGCACATCACGTCCCTACAGCTCATTCGCCCTCTGGCATCGGCCGGCGCGAAGGCGAAGTCACTGGTCGTGGTCACGGCTGCACTGTGGGGCCTCGGCGTCGCCTCGGCGTCAGCGGCGGTCGTGTTCGACGAGAAGACCTTCGGCACGACGACGGGCGCCGAGCCCAGTACCATCGAGACGTTCGACCTCGACGGCGACGGCGACCTCGACGTCCTCGCCGCGGCGAAGAACACCGACCAGATCAAGCTCTGGCGCGCGCAGCCGGCGGGAACGCTCACCGAAGTGGCGCTGCCGGGCCCCGGCGCGCTTGGCCTGGCGCATCCGGCTGACGTCACCGGCGACGGGCGCCCGGACGTCGTCTATGCGCGCGGCGAGCAGAACTCCGACACGTTCCCGCCCCGCGGCATCGTCGTGCAGGCCGGCCTGCCCACGGGGCTTGCCGCGCCGGTGACGACGGTCATCCCGAGAGCGGCGGACGTCGCGACCGGGGACTTCGACGGCGACGCGCGCGCGGACGCGATTGCCGCCATCGCGGGCCAGTACGCCGGCAGCCCCGACCACCACGATCCCTCCGGCGGCTTCGCGGTGCTCCACGGCCAGGCCAACGGAACGTTCACGATCGGTCAGACGGTGACGTTCCCCGACACCGACGTCTTCAGCGTGGAGACCGGCGACTTCAACGGCGACGGGCTGGACGACGCCGTGCTGCTGACGCGCAGCGGCACCCGCCTCGCGCTCGGCACCGCGGCGGGTGGCGTGCCCGCGGGCGTGCTGACGCTGAAGCCCGCGATCGACGCGGCGACGTACGCCAACGGTGAGCTGACGGTCGCCGACGTCGATCGCGATCATCGCGACGATCTCATCACCGCGCGCTGCTGCACCGCCCCGCTGGGCACCTTCGTGCGACGTGGGCGCAGCGACGGCACGTTCGAGGCGCCCGTGCAGGTGTTCACGAACGTGATGCACGACCTCACGGTGGGCGACCTCGACGACGACGGCAACCTCGACATCCTCGGCGCGGAGACCTACACGGGCATCGCGGTGGCGTTCGGCGCCGGCAACGGCACGTTCGACGCGCCCGAGAACGTCCCGATCGCGGGGATCGGCGGGACCTTCCGCCTGTCCGCGCTCGCCGCGGCAGACATGACCGGAGACGGCGTCGACGACATCATCGCCGGCGACGCGTACTCGTACACCGGCGTCATGTCGCTGCTGCGAAACGCGCCGTACCTGACGGTCTCGGAGGTCGACCTGGAGTTCGGAGCGGTTGGGGCCGGCGCGCACGTCGCGCGGCCGCTGACGATCGGCAACAGCGGGGTCGCGGCGCTGAACGTGGCCTCGGCCACGGCCGATGGGCCGGGCTTCTCGCTGGACTCCGACGGCTGTAGCTCCAAGCGCCTGGAGTTCGGCGAGACGTGCGCCCTGGCACTCGGCTACACCGGGACCGGCTCCGACGACGAAGACGCGGGGCGCGTCGTCTTGCGCTCCGACGACGCCGAAGCGCAGCTCGCATTCGGCCTGTACGGCTTCGGGCTGCCGCGCCCGGCGACCGTCGCGCCCGCCACCCGGCCGGCGCCGCCTCCGCCGCCCGCCGCCCCGGCGACCGTGGCGCTGTCGGCTGCCGACAGCGCCGCCGCGGGCCTGCGAGTGGCGCGGGCCGCGCTGCGACGCGCGGGCATCCAGGGCCTGCGTGCGGGGCGGGTGCGCGTCACCTTCGCGGCCCCGGCAGGCGTGGTGCGCGTGAGCCTCACCGCGCCGCGCTCGCCGCGCTCCGGGGCGGCGGGGCCCGTGCTGGCAACCGGCACCGTGCGCGCGAGCACGACGGGCAACGTCACCGTGCGCCTGCGCCCGACGGCGAAGGGCCGCGCTCGGCTACGCCGCGCGCGTCGCATCGTGGCGACGCTGCGCGTGACGGTCACGCCCGCGCGCGGGGCAGCCCGCACGCGCACGGCGCGCATGGTGCTGAGCCGCGCTGCGTCCGCGCGCTGAGCGGCGCAGTCCGCGCGGCGCTCGCACTCGGATGGGGCGAGCCGACGTCGAGGTAACGCGACGCCGCGGCCGTGGACTACCGCTCAACCACTAAGGGAGCGGGCGATGGCACGAAGCGGTTTCGGCCGCTCGGGCGCTGCGGTGCCACACCATCCGGGTCCCGAGGAGCGCGCCGAGGGCCGAGCGAGCCACGACGAGACAGACGAGCTGCCGGTGCGCGAATTGCTGTGCGGGTAGGCCCCACAGCGGTCGCAGCGACTCGCCGTCCAGGCGAAAGGCGTAGGCGGCGAGCGCGAGCGTGAGGGCGTTGGCGATCAGCCAGCCCGCGACCGGGACGACGTCGCGTGTCAGAAGCCCGTAGACCGCAAGCCCATCGATGCTGGGCGCCAGCAGCGCGGCGAGGACCTGGGAGATGACGAGGTAGGGCAAGCCGCGGCGGCCGATGTGCCCGCGGCCTTCGCGTCGCAGCGCCGCGCGGTGCTTGTAGACCGATTGCATCGTTCCGTAGGTCCAGCGCACGCGCTGGCGCCACAGCGCGCGGAGCGTCGCCGGGGCCTCGGTGTGCGCGACGGCGTGCGCTTCGTAGGCGACGTGCCAGCCGGCGCGGCCCAGCGCGATCGTGACGTCGGTGTCCTCGGCGAGCGTGTCGCTCGAGAACATGCCGGCGTCCTCGAGGGCGCGGCGGCGAAAGGCGCCGACGGCGCCGGGCACGGTCGGCATGCAGCTGAGCACGTCGTACAGGCGGCGGTCGAGGTTGAAGCCGATGACGTACTCGATGTGCTGCCAGCGTCCCAAGCGGCGATCGCGGTTGGCGACCTTCGTGTTGCCGGCGACCGCGCCGACGCCGGGTGCTGCGAGCGCGTCGACGAGGATCGCGATGGTCTCGGGCTCGAAGACGGTGTCGGCGTCGACGCTGACGATGATGTCGTGGCGCGCTCGGGCGATCGCGGTGTTCAGCGCACCTGCCTTGCCCGTGTTGGCCTGGCGCACGACGCGAACGCATGGCAGTCCGAGACGCTCGACGATCGCGGCCGTCTGGTCGGTCGAGCCGTCGTCGACCATCACGATCTCGAGCGACGGGTATGAGCTGGCGGCCAGCGCGAGCACCGTCCGCTCGATGACAGCAGCCTCGTTGAAGGCCGGAACGACGACGCTGACCGGCGGCGGTGTGAGCAGGCGCTTCGGGCGCGGCGCGCGGGCGTGGCGGCCGGCGAGCGCGCACAGCAGCGCGCCGCGCGTCAGCGCCACGAGCGCCACCGAGCTCGCCACGACGGTCAGCGCCGCGACGAACACGTCACGTCATGCACGGCGGTCGCGCCAAGACGACCGGCGCGCGGGTCAGCGTGTGCGGCGGGTGGGCAGTCGCTTGAGCTTTGTGTGAGAACGCCGCGCCAGGGGCGATCCGCGCAGCTTCTTCCACCCGGCCTTGGCGGCCACGCCGCAGCTGTCCGGCGCGGGCCACCCGGCAATGCGCTCCGACAACCATGTGAGCGCGTCGGGGGCGGTGACGACCGAGCCGATGACGTGCTCCGCGAACGCATATTGGTGCCACTCGATCTTCGCGCCAAGCGCGCAGTAGCGGTCGCGCAGCGCCTTGCCGACGCCGTAGGGGATGACCTCGTCGAGCAGGCCGTGGTACAGCAACATCGGCGCGCGCGGCGCACTCGCGCCCAGCTTGCTGACGGCGAACGCGCTCTGGACATCGGCGCGCGCGAGCACGTCTTGCGTCGTGATGCTCGGGTAGCGGCTGAGCGTGAACGGCGGCAGCAGCAGCGACACGAGGCAGTCGTTGGCGTGCGTCGTGAACAGATCGCGGCCGGCGGCGTTGAGGTACTGCTCGAGGTCAAGCTGCGGGAACGCGGCATCCAGTCCCATCAACGCGGAGACGCCGAAGCCGAAGAACGCGCTGCCATTCAGATGCCGTGCGACGGCCTCGACGTCGGCGGGCACGCCGCCCGCGGCGGTCCCGAGCAGCCGCAGCTCCGGCGCGTAGGTGGGCTGTAGCTGCGCGGCCCACGTCGCTGCCGCGCCGCCTTCGGAGTACCCCCAGATCAGGGTCGGCGCGTCGGCGGCGAGCCCGAGCCCTGGCACGCGACTCGCCGCGCGGATGGCGTCGAGCACGGCGTGACCGAGGCTCGGCCCGACGACGTACGTGTGCTGGCCGGGCGTGCCGAGGCCCTCGTAGTCGGTCAGTGCGACCGCCCAGCCCTTGGCGATCGCGAGCATCACCTGCGCGGACTCCGTCTCGACGCCGTCGGCCATCTGCCGCGACGGCGCGCACCCGTCGCCGAGGCCGTGCGTGCCGACCGCATAGCCGACGATCGGCCGCTTGCCGAGGTACGGGGTGGTGGGAACGAGGATCGTGCCCGACACGACGTTCGGGGCGCCGTGCACGTTCGTCGAGCGGTACACGACGTGCGTCGCTCGCACACCCGGCATCGGCAGGCGCAGGACGGGATCCATCGAGAAGCTCCCCGGGCCGGCGCTGACGATGTCGCCGGGCGCAGCCGCGGCGGGCACGGCCGCGAACCAGGTCGCGGCGACGAGGATCGCCCAGCATGCCGATGTCACGCGCCCGATCGCGCCCACAGTCGCCTCCTTGCCGAATGGCGCGCGAGAATATCCGACGGTCCGTTTCACGACAAGGTGCTCGACCGAGCAGGTTGCTCAGGCGCCTGGAGGGTGTTTCGCGGAGGCGCCTTCCTGCGGACACCAGCCGAGCGCGTTGGTGAGGTCGTGCAGGCACCCGGCATTGGCGGAGATGCCGTATAGCGCTACGTATCCGCCGGGCGGCAGCGGCGCGACCAGCGCGCGAGCGATCAGCGTGCGGCAGTCGCGATGGGTCAGCCAGACGGCGCGTTCAGGCTCCGTCTCAGGCATCGAGTCGGCGCTGTTGACGCCGCCGAAGCGGATGCACACCACCTCGGTTCCGAGCTGCGCCGCGTAGCGGCCGAGCGCCTCGACGAACACCTTGCTCGCACCGTATGGGCTGTCGGGAACCGGCAGATCGTCGATCCAGCGCAGACCTCCCCGCTGCGGCCAGTACCGGTCGGCATGGACCGAGCTGGCCGCGACCACACGGCCGACGCCTGCGGCGCGCGCCGCGGCGAAGACGTTGTGCGTCATCAGGTGGTTGTCGGGCTCCAGGGCGCCTGAGAGGAAGCTCTCCGTCGTGTTCCACGCGAGATGAACGACCGCGTGCGCTCCGCGGAGTGCCGCCAGCACCTGGTCGTAGTCGCGAAGGTCGCACTCGGGCAGGTCCAGACCGCGGATCTCCCAACCTGCCAGCCCGCCCGAGATCACGGTGCCGATCACGCCCTTCAGGCCGGTGACGGCGACCGTACGCACGCGTTCGCTGGCGGCGCGCAGGCTCAACGGTCCAGATCGCCGAGCAGCCAGCCTCCGGGACCGTTCGGGTCCTCGTCGAAGTAGTAGCCGCGGATCGCGTCCAGCAGCTCCTCGGTCGTGACGTAGCCGTCGCCGTCCTCGTCGACGCCGGCGAACGCGCGCCGGGCTTCGGCTTCGGACAGCCGCATGAGCGCTCCCGTCCAGCGGATGTGCTCGTCGACGTCGATGCGGCCGTCGCCGTCCCCGTCGACAAGCTCCAGCAGCGCCTCGAGGAACGGCACGTACGCGGCGTCGAAGGAGTCCTCGGTCTCGAGCATTCCGCGGGCAAAGGCGTCCTTGTACTCCTCCTCGCCGATACGGCCGTCGCCGTCCGCGTCGGCGACCTCCACGAGGTGCTCCCACAGCCCGACGCACAACGCGTCGAAGCGCTGCCAGGCCTCGGAGTCGGGCCCGTGGCCGAACTCGTCGCCCAGCCGTCGCGAGGCGGCCGCGAAGTCCTCTCGCTCGATGAACCCATCGCCGTCGTCGTCATAGGTCCGAAAGCGCTTGGTCAGCCGGCGGTCGAGGAACTCGGAGATCTCCATGGGCGCAAGCCCTCCTATGGATCGACGGGGTAGTACGACTTGAGGTTGCCGGAGCCGAGCTGCTGTAGCTGGATGACCGTGTTGCGCGTGATGTAGCGCTTCGTCGCGTCGGAGTGCAGCGCGGCGTTGATCGCGGCCTGCGACGCGTTCGCCGGGAGCCCGGCCAGCGTCGCGAGGGGCGTCGTGCACGAGTTGGGATACGTCAGCTGGATGAGCGTTCGGACGTGGTCGGGGGGCATCCAGCAGGGAAACATCGTGCTTGGCTTCGCCGTCGCCACGGCCTGGCCGTTCCAGTGCCAGTCGATCTGGTGGACCTTGCCCTTCGCGCCGCGCCGGTCGATCTGCGTGACGCCGGCCGGTAGCGCCCCGGCGGCCGTGTAGGCGTGGACCCCGACGGGATCGGCGCGGTCGATCGGCCCGACGGGATCCAGCGGGACTCCCAGGAAGAGGTGGTCGTCGCAGGCCTTCTTGAGGTTGTTGCGCAGCAACGCGATCGTCCGCGTCGCGTGCGCCTTGTCGCTCTGCGCGCGGCCGCGCTCGGCCTCGGTCCTGCGCTGCAGCACGCTGCGCCGGAGCAGCACGCCGAGTGCGTCGTCGCGGCGCTCGGGCGGGGCGATCGCGCGCGGATTCGCAGGCTCCGCCGCGGGCCGCGGCGGCGCGGGCATGGGCGCACGACCCTGACGAAACGCCGGGACCGGACGCGACAACGCCAACGCTGGCATCCCCCGAAGCTAGCGCGATCATCCGTGCCCGACAACCCGGCTCGGGGCCGCTGCCCGGCGGCCGACCGCGCGGCGGGCGCGTTACCCATTAACAGGAAATCAGGTCCGCACGCCAACGTTCGTCCATCCCGGTAAGCGGTCGTGCAGACAAACGTCGCGCCGGAGTTAACTCAAGCTCGCCGTGCCGGCGCCGAGAACGCCAACACGATGATTCTGACACGCAGGAGAAATTGCACCGACAGCATGCGCGGCCGATGACGACGCTCACGACGGAACGCCCTGCGGCCACCCTGGACGCGGCACGACTCGATAGCTTGTCGAGCGAGCCGAGGCTGCGGCCTTTGCGTTCCGGCAGCTGAGTCAGGAGGCGGTGGACCGCATCGTGCGAGCGATGGTCGTCGCGGGCGTGCGCCATGCGATCGAGCTTGCGCAGCTCGCGATCGACGAGACCGGTTTCGGTGTGTTCGAGCACAAGGTCATCAAGAACCTGATGGCCACCGAGACGCTGTACGACTACCTCGAAGGCAAGCGCACGGTGGGCGTGATCTTCGAGGACCCCGACAACGCGATCGTGCAGATCGCAGACCCGATCGGGGTCGTCCTCGCGCTGCTGCCGATCACCAACCCGACATCGACGGCGCTGTCGAAGGCGATCATCGCCGCCAAGACGCGCAACGCGGTGATCTTCCGGCCGGCGGCGCGCGCGGTCCGTTGCGCCAAGCGGACGATCGAGATCCTCCAAGCGGCCGGGGAGGCCGCCGGGCTGCCCGCCGACGCGTTTCAGGTCACCGACGATCCGACGCGCGAGGCCTCTCAGTATCTCTTTCATCACAGCGGCGTCGACCTGATCTGGACGACGGGCGGCCAGAGGGCTGTGCAGGCAGCGAGCAAGGCCGGGAAGCCGTGCATCGGAGTGGGAGCGGGCAACGCGCCCGTCTACCTGCATCGCGGCGCCGATCTGCGGATGGCCGTCATGGACATCCTGCTGTCGAAGACGTTCGACGCGTCCGTCATCTGCGCGGCTGAGCAGACGCTCGTCGTCGACGAGCTGATCTACGACGAGGCCGTCGCCGAGCGGGAGCGGATGGGCGCGCGGATGCTCGGTGCGCACGAGAGCGACGCGCTCGCCATGCGGGTACTGGCGGGCGATGGGCACGGGCGGGCCGCGGCGCTGGGCCAGTCGTGCACGAACCTCCTCGCGATGGCGGGGCTGGACTCAGACGGCGACGACCACACGAAGGTCCTGCTCGCTCCGCTGCCGGCCGAGCTCGCAGCGCTCGCGGAGCATCCGCTGGTGTGCGAGAAGCCGGTACCGGTGCTCGGGATCGTGCGGTCGCCGAGCGTCAAGCACGCGATCGCCGTCTGTGAGCTGGTCACCGAGCAGGGTGGGCTGGGCCACAGCGCGGCCATCCACGCGCGAGACGAGGACGTCATCGCCTCCTTTGCCGCGGCTATGCGGACAAGCCGCATCGTCGTCAACGCCCCGAGCGCGGTCGGCGCGCTGGGCGGCGTCTACACGGCGCTTGCCCCGACGCTCTCGCTGGGCTGCGGGTCGTGGGGCGGCTCGAACACGACGGCGAACGTCAACTACCGCGAGCTGCTGAACGTCAAGACCGTCGCGCGGCGCCAGGCGCCGCCACAGCGCCTGCGCATGCCGGGCACGACGATCTTCAACAGCGGCGCGCTCGAGTCGCTGCGCACGCTCGCGGCGACGCAGGTGCTGATCGTGACGGACCTGGAGACCCGGGCGCGCGGCGCGGTCGATGACGTGCGCAGCTATCTCCCGGCGGGAGCGCAGGTGTTCTGCGGACTTCACTCCGAGCCGACGGTTGCTCAGGTCCGAGCCGGCACGCGGGCGCTTGTCGCGAGCGGGGCGGATCTCGTCGTCGCTGTCGGCGGCGGCTCGGTGATCGACGCGGCGAAGGCGATGCGCCTGTTCGGCGAGTACCCCGACTTGGACCTGGACGAGCTCACGCTCCCGTTCCTGGACGCGCGAAAGCGCGTCGCGCGCTACCCGTCGCCCGGCCATCGCGTCCGGCTGGTTGCGGTGCCGACGACGTCGGGTAGCGGGTCGGAGGTCTCGCGCTTGGCCGTCCTGACCGTCGACGGCGAGCAGGCCACGCTCATCGACGACTCGCTCGTGCCCGACATGGCGCTCGTGGAGCCGCGCCTGATGCTGTCGATGTCGCCGGCACTGACCGCCGAGACGGGGATCGACGCGCTGACGCACGCGCTCGAGGCGTACGTCTCGGTCTTCGCCTCCCCCTACACCGACGCGTTCTGCCTGCAGGCGATCCAGCTCATCTTCGAAGCGCTGCCGCGGGCGTTCGCCGACGGCGCCGATCTCGAGGCACGCACCACGATGGCCACCGCGGCCACGATGGCGGGGCTGGCGTTCTCCAACGCGTTCGCCGGCGTGAACCACGGTCTCGCGCATGCGCTCGGGGCGCGCTTCGGAGTGGCGCACGGCCGCGCGAACGCGCTGTTTCTGCCACACGTCCTGCGCTACAACGCCGAGATCCCGGCGAAGTTCACGCCCGAGCCCGGCTACACCGCATATGTCGCACCGGAGAAAGTACGCGCGGATCGCGTGGTCGCTCGGGCTTGGCGGCGAGGCGGAGCGTCAGGCCCGCGACCATCTGTTCACACGCATCGAGCAGCTGCTCGCCAGCCTCGGCATGCCATCCACCATCGCCGACCCTGGCCTGCCAGCCGGTGACTACGCGCAGGCGCGCGACGAGCTCGCGATGGCCGCGTTCCGCGATCCCAGCCTGCGCACGAACCCGCGCATGCCGCTGGTCGCCGAACTGCACGACCTGCTGCATGCCGTCACGTGAGGGCAGGAGATCGTGGGCGGTGCCGCGCCCGCCCGCCGCGCACGCGCGCGGCAGGCGGGCGACGGCCCCCGCGCGATCGCTCAGGCCGCGGCCGAGACGGTCTGGTGGCCGATGACGTTGTACGTGCCGTCCGCGTTCTGGGTCTGCAGCTGCACCTTGACCTGGCCGATGTGGTTGGACTCGTACGGATCGAGGTCGACCGCGAACTCCCAGTGGCCGTTGTCGTTCGCGCAGACGGTTCCGCCCGGTCGCGAGGTGATGAAGGTGCCCGACTCGGTGAGGTAGCGCAGGTTCACGCGCGCGCATCCGTCCTCGACGTTGTTGAGGTGAAGCGTCCCGACGAGCTGCGGGGTGATCCGCCCCTCCTCGATCGACCAGAGCATGGTCGCGTCGCCGGTCGGTGCGCCGAAGGCCCACGCGTCGCCACCGAGGTCGAAGTTCGGCGTCGTGATCTTCACGTCGTCGGCCGTGATGCCGACGGTGTAGAAGCCGTGGTCGACGATCGAGAAGGCGCCGTTCAACGTGGTCTGCGCCTCGACGGAGACCTTGACCTCGTCGATGTACGCGCTGGCGTAGGGATCGAGGTCGACGCTCCACTCGTGATGCTGGTCGGTCGCTGCGCAGACGGTGCCGCCCCACTCCGTCTCCAGCGTGTCGCCGTCGGCGTCGAGGTAGTCCAGGCGCATCCGGGCGCAGTCGCCGACCGCGTTGTTGATGTGCAGCGTGCCGGTCAGGTGCGGCCTGAGCTGCCCGCCGGTGTGATGCCAATGGAGGTCGCCGGGACCGCTCGGCTCGCTCAGGACCCAGCCCGAGCTGCCGAAGTCGAAGTTGACGGTCTCGAGCTCCACGTTGTCGTAGTCGACGATCGCGGCCTGGGCCGCGCCCGCGCCCGCCACCGATCCGCCGGCTGTCATGGCGAGCGTCGCGAGCGCGCCGATCATCGTCCTGCGTGCCATGCTGGTCATATCCTTCACCCCTTTTATGGTGAGAGCGCCCTGCGCGCTCTCGTCTGGACTACTGTCGTGAAGTCCAGAGCACGCGTGTTGCGAGCTTCACGGAAGTCTCACGCGCTATGAGAGAGCCGTGAGGGACGGGCCCGGCAGCACGGATTATCTGTGACAGCGGTCACACGAGCGCCGACAACCTGCCCTACCACGGCCATCGCGCAGTACTGCACGAGCAAGCGCGAGGCGGTCGCGCCGGGTGCGGGCGCGCGGACGCCTGCGAAGGGGTCTGTCCGGCCGCGGGGCGCGGCCCACCCCGTCTCACACACGGCGAACGAAGACCCTCAAATGACAAAGCTATTGAAGTACACGCGCCGATCCGACACGGCAGCGGGGTTCGACGCCGGTGACGGTGGCCGTGGCGTGAAAACAGCCTGTACATGACGCCGGACGCGGGGTTATGATCGCGGACACGCTGTGACGGTGGGGGTGAGCGGGATGACAGTTGACGGGCATGGCATGCGGTCGCGGTGTGACGCTGTGCTGCGCCCGGGCTCGCGGTTGCGCGCCTGTCGAGCCGCGCCTGCTGCGATCCTGACGGCAGCGCTGTCGGGCGCGCTGCTCGTGCTCGTGTGCGTGGCACAACCCGCGCCCGCACAGGATCCGCCCGCGCAGCTCTCCCTCACGGTGGTGCCGCCGAAGGACGCCGGGGCTCCGCGTCCGACCGGGAGCGTCATCGTGTCGGTCAACGACCGCGTCGTCGCGACCATCCCGCTCGTACCCGGAACCGGGCCGCTGACTGCGGTCACGCCGCTTACCGCCGGCACGTTCGCGGTGCTCGGGCAGAAGGTGACCATCAGCTACTCGGGTGACAGCAACTACGAGGCCAGCGACGGCGTCACGGTCACGATCCCGACACCAAGCGGGCTCACGATCACGGCGCGACCCAAGGACACCGCCGCGCCCTCGATCGACATCACGTCACCCGGCGACGGGCTGCGCTACGAGGTCGGCGAGGCGCTCCTCGCGATCTATGCCTGCAAGGACCCCGGCGACCGCTCCCCGGTCACGACGTGCGCGGGCCCGGTCGCGTCGGGCGCGGCGATCGACACGTCGGAGGCCGGCGCGTTCTCGTTCGAGGTCTCGAGCGCCGACGCGCTGGGCAACGCGGCGACGAAGAGCGTCACGTTCCAAGTCGGCGGCGAGGCCGGTGCCGCCAACCCCCCGCCCCCGCCCGCGGCAGGCAGCGGCGGCAGCGACTCGCCCCCGCCGCCCGCCCGCCCGGCGCCATCGGCGCCAGGCTCGCCCGCCGCCGCGCAGCCTGCGCCCGCCGGCGGGCCCGGCTCCGCGCCCGGGCCCGCCGACGCGGACTCGAGCTCGCCCGCTCCAGCTCCCCGCGCGGAGTCTCGCCCCGGCGATTCGCCACGCACGTCGAATGACACGGCCACCGACACCCGCACCCCGCAGGCGGAGTACAAGCCCTATGACCCGCGATCGGAGCCGGCGAAGGTCGTCGCGACGTTCGTCGCCGGCTTCGCGCTCTTGCAACTCGGCGCCGGCGGTGGCGGGCTCGCGCTGGCCGGCCGCAAGCGCGAGGGTCGTGGCGCGAGCCGCAGGAAACGCGGGCATCCCGGCTCGGGCGGGGGGCAGCAGTCATCGCCGAAGAGCGAGAGCGTCGACTACGGGGGTCTCGACGTCCAGTACATCGGAGGCGTGGCGGCAGTGGCAGCCGGGGACCGATCCGGAACCTGGCGCTGGCCGGGAACGCGAGCGGTCGATGCGCTCGCGATCTACCTCGGAGATCGACTCGCGCCGCGCTCGCCGCTCATCGCGCGCCTGGTCACCGACGGCACCGGGATGCGGGCGATCTTCGGGGCGCCCTGGCAGCTCGTGCCGGTCGCAGGGCTTGTGCTGGGCATCCTCGCGGTCCGCGACACGGGCGGCGAGGCCGTGCCGCCCGGCGCGGCCCTGACGATCGCGATCATCGTGATCTCGGTGATCGATGGCGGCGCCGGCATGGTCGCGGCGGCGACCTTCCTCGTCGGCGTGATCGCACACGGTGGCCCGAACACCGACAACGAGCTGCGCCTGCTGCTCGGACTCACCGCGCTGTGGTGCGTCGTCCCCGTGGTCGCCCACGCCGCGCGTCCGTTGCGGCGCGACGCCGCGCGCGGTCCCGAGCAGACCTGGGACCGAGCCGCGGACTTCGTCATCGCAGCGCTGGTCGGCGCGTGGACGGTTCAGCTGATCGTGGGGGCGCTGCCGGGCCTCGCCGGCAAGGAGCTGGCGATCGCGGACGACGCAAACACGGCGGCCTACTGGGTGTTGGCCGCGCTCCTGCTGCGGCTGGGCCTGGAGACCGTCGCGGCCCACCTCTACCCGCTGCGCGTGACCGTGGCCCATCCGGAGGAGCTCGCCGATCCACCCGCGCTACAGCGACTCCTCGCGACCGCATGGCGAACGTCGGTGTTCCTGTTCCTCGCATACGTCGTGGTCGGGACGAGCTGGCAGCTGTGGGTCGGCACGGCGCTGTTCGTGATCCCGCAGATCCTGTCGATCTACGAGGACCGCCTGCCCAACTCGCCGTCGCTGTATCGCGTGCTGCCCAAGGGACTTGTCGAGCTCGTGCTCATGCTGCTCGTCGGGGCCGCGGTCGGAGCGCTGCTGCTGAGCAGCATGAACGAGAAGGCCCCCGACTTCCTCGCGACGACGTTCGTCCTGCTCGCGCTGCCCGGCTTCGCGCTGTCGCTCGTGGCGCTGTTCGCCCGCGACGGCGACGAGCCCCGGATCGGGTGGGGCAAGCGGCTGGCCGGCGTCGGGCTCGTGGTGCTGGGCGTGCTGCTCGCGCTCGGCGCCGTGTTCTGACGCCAGGCGGCTGCGCCGCGGCAGGCCGGCCTTCGCGAGCGCGCGCTGAGCTGGGCAACGGGCGGCTACTCGCTCCAGCGAGTCTCGCCGCTCTCGAGGATCTCCTCGCCGGGCTTGAGTCCCAGGTGGCGGGCGACGCTCATCGAGGCCTCGTGCTCCGGGTGAATCTCAGCGAAGAGGCTCCGCGCGCCCTGCTCGCGCAGCCACGCTGCCATCGCCGCGGCTGCTTCGCGGGCATAGCCCCGACGCTGGTGTCGCGAGCCGACGATCCACGCGACCTCGCCGATGACCGCGTCGCCGTCGATGGTGATCGTGGCCTGCGTCGTGCCGATCGCTTGCCCCGTGCCGCGCTCGCGCACGATCCAGTTCAGCCAGCGCTCACGCCGGTCGGGCGACCAACCGGTCACCTGGCGCCGATAGCGCTGGCGTAGCTCGTCGAGCGTGGACGGCGATCCACCGGTGAAGGCGAACAGACGCGGGTCGTCGAGCACGGACACCATCTCCCGGGCGTGATCGACGCTCAGCGGCTCAAGCGACAACCGCGCTGTCTGGAGCATCGGCGCCTCAGGCCAGTCCTCCAGCGCGCTCATCGTGCCAGCGTACGAGGCTGCCGGTGAAAGCCTCCCGGCGTCAGCCGGCGAGAATGGTGCCTCATCGGATGTCGAGCAGGGCCTCCCGCGCCTTGATCTCGCGGTAGTCGGCCTCGACGACGTCGCGGTCGGGTGAGGCGAGGATCACCCAGGCGAGGAAGCTCAGGATGTCGCGCGTCGCGGGGACCTCGTCGCCGTTGCCGAACGGGAAGTTCTTCGCGTAGAACGAGCGCAGCGACTCGACGCCGTCGAAGACCTCCGCGTTGTGCCACACGCCCGCCCGCGGCGAGGAGATGAAGACGCCGCGCAGGTGCGTCACGAGCTCGTAGCCGGCCTTGAACTCGCCGCGCTCGCGGTGCGCGACCGTGCGCTTGATGTGGTTGTCGCCCGTCGCGATCTCGCTGATCATCTGGTGGCCGCCGCCCGCCGGCCGCGAGCCCGTCTCGATCAGGCGCGGCCCGGCCGGCGTGAGCATGACCTCCGTGTGACCGCACCCGTTGCGGATCCCCACGGCGTCCAGCACGTCGCGCGTGTACGGCCACACGGCCTGCACGTCGGGATCGTCGGGCGCCAGGAACTCGACGCAGTCATAGATCCCGATCCGGTCCTCGAACTGGCGCTTGGTGTAGCGGCAGACGTCGACGAGGCCGTGCCTGCCGTCCACCGAGTACGTGTCGACGAGCAGCTCGGTGCCCTGCGCGTACTCCGATACGAGCACCGCCTCGTTGATCTCCGCGAGCAGGTTCTCGGCGCCGAGGATCGCGTCGAACGTCGGGCGCCAATCCGCGCCGGCCGGCACGAGGTGGACGTTGTCGGCGCCGCCGCTGCGCGGGGGCTTGAGCACGAGCGGCGCCTCCGAGAGGCCGGTGCGCCGCAGCCACGCCGCGACCTCCGCGGGGTCGTCCGTGCAGAGCTGGCGCAGGTGCGGCACGCCGGCGCGCTCCAGCGCCCGCGCCATCGCCCACTTGTCGCGGCGCGCGGAGCCGAGGTCGCCGCGGTTGCCCGTGCCGGGCGCGACGAGGTCGGTCAGCGCGTCCGCCAGCTCGACCCCGCTCTCGGCGCCCGCCACCACATAGCCCGGCGCGTAGTCGCGCAGCTGCGCGGCCAGGCCCTCGAGGTCGCCGTCGAAGACGTGGACGTGGTCGAAGCGCTCGGGGTGCCACGTCGTCGGAGCGAACGGCTCGGCCGCGCTCAGCACCGCGACCGGGCTGCAGCCGGCCTCGCGAAACGCGTCCGGGTACGCCTGACCCGTCGAGAGCGGGTCGACGATCACCGCGTAGCGCGTCATGCCACCGCTCCCATGGTCTCCGGCACGCGCGCCCGGACGTGCAGCGCACGCTCGGCGACGTCGAGCGCCTCGTCCGCCTCGGCCATCGTCTCCGCGAGCACGGTCGCGTAGGCGATCCGCCCGAACAGCGTCCCCCGCGGCGGCGGCGAGACGACCGCGCCGGGCTGCGCCGTGGCGATCGCGAGATCGATCGCGCCCGGCAGCCCCAGCTCCTCGAAGCGGACCTCGTCGATGACGGTGTCGTCGTGCTCGACGTAGAAGAAGCGCACGCCGCCGACGAGCGAGCGATCGGCGCGGACGTCGGGCTCACGGCCACAGGCGACCGCGGCCGCGGCAAGCCCCGGGTCGATGCCCGTCGCGCGCAGGCCGAGGTACGGGATGAGGTCGCCGCCGAGGCGCGCGTTGACCTCGATGACCTTCGGGCCGCGGCTCGTGAGCTTGAGCTCGACGTGCGTCATCCCGTCGCGCACGCCCAGCGCGCGGTGCGTCGCGCGCACGATCTGAAGCAGCCGCTCGTCGCGCATCAGCGGGTCGGCGCCGTTCACGCGGTGGCCGATCTCCTCGAAGTACGGCGCATAGCCGACCTCCTTGCGGGCCACGTAGAGCGCGAAGGTCTCCCCTGCGCTGACGGCGCAGTCGACGCTGATCTCGGGGCCGTCGGCGTACTCCTCGACGAGCACCGACCGGTCGTAGACCGGCGCCTCGGGCAAGGTCGTGTCGTGGGCGAAGGCGAACTGCGCCTCGAGCTCGGCGGGCGTCCGCGCGAGGACGACGCCGAGGCTCGCCGCCAGCGCCCGCGGCTTGAGCACGACCGGGTAGCCGAAGCGCTCGGCGGTCGCAAGCGCCTCCTCGACATCCTCGACGAGCGCGGACTGCGGCTGCGGCACGCCGCCAGCGGCGAGCGCGTCGCGCGTCAGGTGCTTGTCGCGGCAGCGGCCGATCGCCGCCGGGTCGCCGCCGGGCAGCCCGAGCTCCTCGGCGACCCCGGCCGCCTGCAGGATCCGCGCCTCGTCCCAGCACAAGACGCCGTCCACCGGCCAGCGAGCATGCAAGTCGCGAGCCGCGCTGCGCAGCGCTGCCACGTCGAGCGTGCTCTCGAGGACCGTCCAGCCCGTGACGTAGTCGCGCTCCCAGGTCGCCGGCGCCGATCCGAACAGGTGCACGCGGTAGCGCGTCGCGATCGAGCGCAGCAGGTACTCGCGGTACAGGCGCGCGCCCGTCGCGATGACGAGCAGCGCCGGGCGGTCGTCGGCGAAAGCGGTCATGCCCGCACCTCCTCGATCTCCGAGACGCCGCTGGAGCCGTCGTCGCGGCGCCAGCGCTCGGTCAGCCGCAGCCGCCCGTCCGCGAGCACGGTCGGGGAGCTGACGCAGCGCCCCGACACGACGCGGCCGTCGGCCATGACCTGGCAGTACGCGAGGTCGAGCGTCCCGTCCTCACGCGCGCGGCCAACGAGCCGGCCCGCGCGCAGGTGCGCGCCCGAGAACTCGGCCGTGACGACGTCCTCGCGCTGGCTGTAGCGACCCGTGGGCGGCGGCCCGTCGCCCGCGAAGGCGACCGGGGCGAAGACCCGCCCGTCGTAGGCGATCAGCTCCATTGGATCGGGCAGACGTCGTCGCGGACTTCGAACAGCGTGCGGCCGAACATCGAGTTCAGGACCGCCGCCGAGCGCACCGGCAGCAGCGTGAGGTTCGCGTCGGGGATGCCGTGGCTCATGCGGCCGCGGTTCATCGCGTAGATGCGGTGCCCGTCGCGGCCCTCGCACCGCACCGAGTAGTCGCGGTCGACGATCAGCTCGCCGTCCTCGTCGGTCTCGATCCGCGCGCGCAGGTCGTCGTCGAAGGGCACCGGCACGTTCTCGCGGCCGACCGCGATCACCGCGTGCGCGACGCGATGCAGCTCGACGCCGTTGTCCGTCGAGCACTGCAGCACGAGCTCGTCGCCGTCGACGTCGCCGTGCATGACGTCGCGGCCGGGCAGCAGCGTCGCCGGGAAGCGGCCGAGCTCGAGCATGCGGTCGTAGTTGGCTTGGTAGAGGCCGCGCAGCGCGCCCGGCGTGAGCGCGTCGCCCGTCGGGTTCTGCTCGGTGACGAGGCGCCGGCGCGTCTCGCGCGGCAGCTCCTGGAGGAAGCGCTGATGCGCCGGGCGGTAGAACTCGTTGGCGACCGGCGAGTCGTCGATCGTCTGAAACCACTGCCGCCGGCCGAGCCAGCGGATGTCGGTCATCCCGGCCTGCATGAGGCTCAGCACGCACTCGAGGCCCGTCTGGCCACCGCCGACGACCGCGACGGGCGCGGAGGGGTCGCGCGCGAGGTCGCCCACGCGCAGGCGCAGGTTGTCCGCGAGGAACGCGCGCTCGCGCGGCAGGTCGGCGAGGCCGGCGGGCATCGCCGCCCGCGTCCCGACGCCGACGACGACGTGCTCGGAGCGCGCGATCGCCTGACCGCGCGAGGAGACGACGAAGCCGTCGTCGGCGAGCGAGATCGCGTCGATCGTCACGCCGTAGTGGATGTCGTCGATCTGCTTCGCCGCCCAGGTGAGGTACTGCATGTACTCGCGTCGCGGGATGAAGTCGAACTGCGCGTTGAGCAATGCAAACAGGCGGCCGGTGCTGACGAGGTAGTTCATGAAGCTCAGCTCGTGCGTCGGGTCGACGATCGACACGAGGTCCTTCAGCCACGACGTCTGCATGCGCGCGCCCGTGTGCAGGAGCGAGTCGTGCCAGTTGGGGCCGGGCGCCTTGTCGAACAGCGCGATGCGCTCGTCGGTGACGGTGCGGTGCAGGGCCGCGAGGCTGAGGTTCGCGGGACCCGCACCCACCCCGATGGTGTGAAAGTACGGCAGCTCCCGCTGCGCTCCTGGAGCGCTCTCAGCGGGGATGATCGTCGTCGCCATGGGTGGTTTCACTCTCCGTATGTGCTGGGTTGAAGGCGACGCGCGCCGAGCAGCTGCTCGGCGGCTTCGCGGCTCGCGGCGAGGGCGGTCTTGATCGACCCGCCCGAGCCGCCGGTGAACGTGTGGATGGGCCCGTCCTCGCCGGCGACGGGGCGCAGCGCGAGGATCGGCGGGTCGCAGTAGCAGTCGGTCGCGTCGACGGAGCGCTGCGCGCCGCCGAGACGCAGCCAGGGCATCCGCGCCTGGGCGAGGCGGGCGATCGCGAGGTGCCGGGCCGGGCGCGCGGGGCGGCCGGGCGCGACGTCCCACTCGTCGGTGGCGATCCCCAGCAGCAGGCGCCCGTCGGATCCGGGCCTGCCATAGAGGCCGGATGTCTCGTCGGCGAACGGCACGGGCCGGGCCGCGCCGCGAACGGCGAAGGCCGCGCAGCGGATGGCCTTCGTGCGCAGCCCCTCCGGCGACAGCCCGCTGGCGTGCAGCAGCGCGGGCGTCCAGGCGCCGGCCGCGAGCACGGCGACGTCGTGGGTGCGGCGACCGCCGCCGGCGGACGCCGTCACGGTCCCGTCGGCGCGCACGACGACGGCGCCCGCGGCGGCGCGCACGACGCGCACGTCGCGGCGTGCCGCGAGGTCGGCGAGCAGCGCGAAGCGCAGCCGCGCGGGGCTGATGTAGCCCGCGCGCCGCTCGACGACGCCGACCGTGCCCTCGGGCAGGCCCGCCCAGCCCATGCTGGCGAGGTCCTCCGCGCCGGCGAGCCGCACGGAGGCGGGGACGCGCTCGTCGATGTCGTGAAGCTCGCGATCCAGGCCGTCGCCGCCGCGGCGCAGGTACACGGACCCGGTCCTGCGGTAGTCCGACCACGTCCGCAAGACGGGGCTGGACTCGAGCTCGGCGAGGCTGTCGGCTGCCAGGCGGCGCGCTTCGTGATGGCGCTCGTACGCCCGCACGACCCCGCCCGACTGCTCGGTGGCGTCCGTGGAGCGGTCCTCGCCGAGCAGCAGCTCGACATGCTCGACCTCGGGCCGGTGCGCGAGCCGCCACGCGAGCAGCGTGCCGGCGATCCCGCCCCCTGCGACGCAGACGCGCATGGCGCTAGGCCGCCTTCAGCCTTGGCGTCGTCGCGGCGGCGCGAGTGTCCACGCCGGTCAGCGCCCGCAGGACGGGGCCGACATCGGCGACGCCGGACTGCAGCAGCGCCAGCATGCTGCGCGCCGCGAGCGCGGGATCGAACTCCGCGAGCTCGAGCGCCTGCTCGCCGCGGCCGCGCTCGGCGTCGGTGAGCTGCGCCGGGAGCGCCGGGGCGCGCTGCGGCCGGCCGTACAGGAGCGGGCGAACGAGCGCTGCGAACGCCTCGTACGACGCGCGCGTGAAGTCCGTCGCGCGGCGGTCGGGGCGGTCCCAGCTCAGGTACAGCCGGACGATCGCCGGGTCCTCGTCGCGGAGGAACTCGTGCGCCCAGATCGCGTGGTTGCGGCTCGTCGAGAACTTCGCGCCGTCGAGCGTGAAGAACTCGTTGACGACGAGCCCGCGCAGCGGCAGCCGCTCGATGCCCGCGGCCGCGAACAGCGCCGGCCAGAAGATCGCGAAGTAGAACGTGTTGTCGATGCCGTGGAACTGCCACAGGTCGGCGACCTCGTCGCGCCAGGCGGCCGCGCACTCGTCGAGCGTCGTGGCGCTCGGGTCGAGCGCTTGGGCGACGCCGTAGACCCAGGCCAGGCCGACCTCGGCGTAGACGTCGATGCGCTGGCCCTCGAGCGGGCCGGTGCCCTCGACGCCCCAGTTCGTGGGGTAGGCGAGCGGGACCTCGGGCAGGCCGATCTCGCAGGTAGTGCTCGACGAGGTCGCGCACGCGGCGCGGCAGCTCCGCGCGCAGCCACATCGCCGTGAGCTCCTCGCGGAAGTCCTCCATGCGCAGCACCGGGACGGTCGCGGTGAACTCGATCGGGCGCCCGCCGCAGCGATCGCAGAACGGGTCGACGAGCGTCTGCGCGGAGGTGAAGCCGCCGCAGCCCTCGCACGAGCCGCCGCTGGAAGCGCTGCCGCAGGTCGAGCACGTGCCCGCGACGTAGGAGTGATGCAGCGTGCGCTCGCAGTCCTCGCAGGCGTGCAGCGTCAGCTCGCGCAGCGGCGCCGTGCCGTTTGCGACCATCGCCGACACCATCTCCGCGATCGCGGCGCGGTAGCTCGGCGTCTGCGGGTCGACGAACGTGTCGTAGTGGATGTGGCCGAGGTCGAACGCCTCGAGGATCTCGGCGCGGCAGCGCGCGATGAGCTCCTCGACGTCCTCGCCGGAGTTCTCGGCCATCGTCGGGATGAAGTTCTGGCCGACGTCGACGCCGGCGACGGCGAGGACGCGCTCGCCGCGGGCCTTCGCCGCGCGGGCTGCGATGTCGGAGGCGAGGTACGGCCCGGAGAGATGGCCGACGTGCAGCGGGCCGTTGGCGGTCGCCGGCGGGATCGTGATGACGGTGAGGCCGCGGTCAGACACGGGCCACCTCTCCTGCGACCGCGGCGGGCATCCAGTAGGCGCTGAAGACGACGAGCGGCTCGTCGGCCGAGAGGTTGCGGACCATGTGGTCCTCGTCGGGATCGAGCATGAACGCGCTGCCTTGGCGCACCTCGACGGCCTCGCCGCCCGCGTGGACGAGCGCCGTGCCGCCGACGACGAGCGACAGCTCGCCCTCCGGGTGGCAGTCGACCGGGCTGCTCGAGCCGGGCGGCACGACGTACCACATGGCTCCGAACGGCATCAGGTCGCCGACACCGAACTGCTCCCAGCGGGCGACCTCGACGTCTCCCACCGCGTATGTGTCAGCTGTCGTGTTGTCAAAAGCCCGCATCGTCCCTCGCTGTCGTTGTGGTGAAGTCGGTGTGGTTTGGAAAACATGCGGGAGGCGCGCGGCGCAGCGTGTGACATGCCTCACGATCGAGCGCCGCCGTGCCGGATCTGTGACGACCCTCACTACGGTGTGAGAGGTCGGTGGGCGATAACTCTGCTCCGTGCCGTTCACCGATTACCGCAAATCCAGCAGGAGCAGGCCGCGCCGCAAGGCCGGGCTTCGCGGTGAGGCCGCGCCCGGCGTGCTGGCGACCCTGCGCGCGACGCCGCGCGACGTTCGCTGGCTGCTGGGCTGCATGTTCGTCAACCAGCTCGGCGCGTTCGTGCAGGTGTTCCTCGTGCTCTACCTCGTGCACGAGGGCTTCGACGCGGGCCAAGCGGGATTCGCGCTGGCCGCCTACGGCGCCGGTGGCGTGCTCGGCGCGCTGCTCGGCGGGGCGCTCGCCGACCGCATCGGCCGCCTGGCGGCGATGGTCGGCGCGATGCTGTGCGCCGCCGCGGCGACGCTCGCGCTGAGCGTGCTCGCGGCGCCGCAGACCTACCTCCTTCTGCTCGTCGTGGTCCTGGCGGCTGGCACCGCCACCGCGGCGTCGCGCCCCGCCGCCGCCGCGATGCTCGGCGACCTCGTGCCCGCCGACCGGCTCGTCATGACGGTCTCGATGTCGCGCCTGGCGCTCAACTGCGGGGCCGTGATCGGGCCGCTGCTCGCGGCAGCGCTCATGACCGTCTCGTGGGACCTGTTGTTCTGGGCCGATGCGCTGACGGCGACCCTCTGCGCGCTGCTGGCGTGGCGCGCGCTGCCGCGCGACCGGCCGAGCGCCGCCGAGGCCGCCGCGCCTCCGGCCGCCCCCGGGCCGGACGCCGCCGAGCCCTTCGCGCCGCCGCCCGCCGGAGAATCCTCCGCCCCACCGGCCGCGAGCGGCTACGGCGCTCTGCTGCGCGACGGCCGCTTCCTGCTCTACCTCTTCGCGATGCTCGCCAGCGCGGTCATCTACATGCAGTACTTCGCCGTCCTGCCGCTGAAGATCACCGCCGACGGCCACCCCGAGCTCGTCTACAGCGCGGTGCTCGCGCTGTCGGCCGGCCTCGTCATCTCCTGCGAGTTGCTCGTCACGAAGCACGTGCAGGGCTTGAGGCCGGCGCTCGTCGCGACCGGCGGCGTGCTCCTGCTCGGCGCCGGGCTCGCGGGCTACGGCCTCGGCGGCGGGCTCACGCTGCTGTTCGCGGCCACGCTCGTCGGCGTGCTGGGCCAGATCGTCAGCGGCCCGACGATGTTCGCGCACCCGCAGCGCGTCGCCGCGGCGGCGGCGCGCGGGCGCTACACCGGCGCGGCCCACGCGATGTTCGGCCTCGGCACCGCGCTGGGGCCGGTGCTCGGCGTGCTCGCCTACGAGGCGCTCGGCGACGGCGTCTGGGCGCTGTGCGGCGTCCTCGGAGCGCTGGCCGCGGCCGCGACCTTCACCGCCATCCACGAGCCCGCCCGCGCCAAGCGCACGGCGGCTTCGCTCTCGACCACACCGATCACGGGAACTGTGAAATGACGATCCTCCTCGTTGGCTATTCGATGGCGTGGCAGCAGGTCATCGGCGACTACCGCGGCACCGACGGCGTGACGTTCGTCGAGGAGCCCGACGTCGTGCGCAAGCGCGACGTCCGCGCCTCACTCGCCACCGCCGAGCCCGCCTGCGACCTCGTCGAGTGGGAGTACCAGCGCGCCGGCGCCGCCGACCGCTTCTACCTCGCCCACCGCGACCTGCGCCCGGTCGCGGTCGTGCCCGTCCTCGAGTACGCCGTGCCGTTCGCGGCGCGCCTGGCCGAGCGCTACGGCCTGCCGGGCGCCGGTGCCTGCGCGGCCGAGCTGCTTTGCGACAAGCACCTGCTGCGCCAAGTCGCCGGCGAGGCGGGCGTTCCCAACCCGCGCTCGCATGCGGTCAACCGGCCGGACGAGGTGCTCGAGTTCATGCGGACGTACGGCGCGCCGGTCGTGCTGAAGCCGGCCAACCGCCAGGCGTCCGTCGGCACGCGCGTGCTGCGCTCGCTCGACGAGGTCGGCGCGGCGTGGCGCGAGTGCGTCGCCCAGGACGAGGGCATCTTCGTCCCTGACCGCCCGCGCCCGTTGCGGATGCTCGTCGAGCAGTTCGTCGAGGGCTCGGAGTACAGCGTCGAGCTCATCGTGCGCGACGGCGAGGCGCTGTTCTGCAACGTCACCGGGAAGATCCTCTTCGGCGGGTCGCGGCCCGTCGAGCAAGGGCACGTCGTGCCCGCGAGCATCTCGCCCGCGCTGACCGCGCTGCTTCGGGCGTCGACCCTGCGCGTGCTCGACGCGGTCGGCTACGCCAGCGGCTTCGTGCACTGCGAGTGGATCGTGATGGACGGCGTCCCGTACCTCGTCGAGTGCGCGGGGCGGATGCCCGGCGACAGCATCGTGCCGCTGATCATGCAGGCGTGGCGGGCCGACCTCGTCGACGGGTTCTTGCGCGTCATGCGCGGCCAGCCGCTGAGCGAGCCGCTCCCGCAGCGCGCGCCGGGCGGCGCGGCGGCGTGGTTCCTGCACGCGGAGCCGGGCGAGGTCGTCAGCGTCCGCGGCGTCGACGAGGCGCGTGCGATGGAGGGCGTGACGAGCGCCGACGTCAGCGTCGAGCCGGGCGACCGGACGTTCGAGCTGCGCAGCTCGTGGGATCGCGTCGGCCACGTGCTCACCGTCGCCTCGAGCGGCGCCGGCGCGCTCGAGCGCGCGCGGCGGGCCGCGGACGCCATCGCGGTCGACGTCGTCGGCGACGCAGAGCCGTCCGGGGGGCCGGGAGTCTCAGCGAAGCACTAGCTTCGAGCGCCGCCCGCGTGCACCGCGAGGAAGCGCGCGGGCCCGGCCGCGGACAGGCGGTGCTCCGTGCCTGGCGGGAGCTGCGCCCATGCTCCACGCGCCGCCCGCAGCTCGCGGCCGCCGGCCGCGATCGTCAGCTCGCCCTCGAGGACGTAGAAGCACGTCATCCGAGAAGGGGTGTGCGGCGGCGAGGCCGAGCCGTCGATCTCGACGTGCGCGACCGTGATGTCGTCCACGTTCGCGAGCAGCACCGCGCGCATGCCCGGCTCGTCGACCTCGGGCCCGTCGTCCGCGAAGACCGCGTCCGCCGTGGAGCGCCCGCCGTCGGGCGGCGGCTCGTGCTGGTCGTACCGCAGGTCGCGCCCGTCGCGTAGCGCGCGCATGTACGCCGCGAAGCCCTGGCCCGGCGCGTGGAGGTTGAGGTAGCGAACGTCGGCGTCGCTGGCGTTGCGAAAGCCGTGCACGACCAGCGGCGGCACGCGCGCGAGCGTTCCCGCGGGCACGGCGACCTCGTCGCCCGCGAGGCCGAGCCGGATCGTCAGCTCGCCATCGAGGACGTAGAAGAGATCCGTGTGGTGGCGGTGCACGTGGAGGTCGGCGCCTTGGCGCCCCGCCGCGAAGCGCGACCACGTCACGTGCAGCGCGTCGTCGTCGCAGAGGATCTCGACGCGCCGGTCCGGCGCGTCGCCGACGACCTCGCCACCGCCCGGCGGGATGACGTCAGGGCATCGCATCGAATTGCGCCTCATAGCGATCCACGACGAGCTCGACCGTCCGCGCGAGCGGCTCGCTCGCGATCCCAGCTGGCCGCGAGCCCAGAGCGACTTGCGCTCCGCCGGGTCGTCGCTCAGGGCCTCGCGCAGCCATCCCTGGCAGGACCCGCCGCAGAGCGCCACGACGTACCGCATGCGAGCGTCCGGCGGGTCGAGCTCGCCGAGCGTGTAGGGCCTGAGGCGCTCGCGCACCGCGCGACCCGGCCCGGGACCCACGCCGAAGTCGTCGGCGTTGCCGTCGACACCCATCCGCACGTGCAGGATGAGGTGCGCCCCCCACAGCTCCTCGTAGAGCGTGAGCAGCTGGCGCAGGAGCGTGGGCGCGAGCTCGGGGAACTCGTAGCAGCGCCAGCAGCCTTCCCACCAGCGCATGACGTCCTTGCGCTGCACCCTGCCGGGTGGAGCGCAGCCGCCGCCGCGCCCGGCTGCCGTACAGCCGCAGGCCCGCCGACACCGGCTTGGCGTCGGCGCCGACGCGCCCGCCCCCGAGCGCCCGCAGCGCCTGGTCGAGCACCTCGTCGCCCGTCGGCTCTCCGTCGACGATGTCGATCGTGTGGTCGTCGAGGGCGGTGCTGCGGTCGACGGCGACGCGCTCGCGGTCGACGAGCTCGGCGACCAGCGATCCGATCGCGACGCACTGCAGGTTCGCCCACGCCGTGGGCTCGCCCGCCGGCTCCTGGCTGATGCTCAGCAGCATCAGCTGCTGCGCGATGAGCGGCTCATCGGCGGCGCTCACCGCGTCAGTCCCGATGGCCGCGGAGGTAGATCACTCGGTCTCCCGGCTCGAGCTTCGCGGCGCGCGAGTCGTTGAAGCGCAGGAACCGCGACCCGCGGATGACGCCGACGATCGGGCCTGGCAGCGCGAGCTCCTCGAGCGGGCCGCACTCGTCGTCGGTGACGGGCCGCTCGGCGATGTCGAGCCCCTCGCCGACCGAGATCAGGTCCTCGAGGACCTCGGCCACGACGGGCTTCTCGACCGCGAAGCCGAGCAGGCGGCCGGCGGCCTCCGACGAGGTGATGACCGACGTCGCTCCGCTCTGGCGCAGCAGGTGCACGTTCTCCTCCTCGCGCACCGCGCCCACGATCGACGCGCTCGGGTTCAGCTCACGCGCCGTGAGCGTCGCGAGGACCGCCGTGTCGTCGCGGTTGACGGCGATGACGATCGAGCGCGCGTCGTGCACGCCGGCCTCGGTGAGCGCCTCCGTCGAGGCGGCGTTGCCCGCGATCGCGGTCAGCCCCTCCGCCGTGGCACGGGCGCGCGAGTCGGGGTCGGATTCGATGACCACGATCTCCGTCGGCTTGACGCCGTTGGCGCGCAGGGTCTTGACCGCGCTGCGTCCCTTGACGCCGTATCCGCAGATGATGATGTGGTTGTTCAATGTGCGCTTCCAGCGCGCGCGACGGTAGGCGTCAGCGCTGCGCTGAGCAAGGATCTCAACTGTCGTCCCGACGAGCAGGATGAGGAAGAGGATCCGCGCCGGCGTGACGAGCAGCGTGGTGAGCAGGCGCGCCTCGTCGCTCACCGGGCGAACGTCGCCGTAGCCGGTCGTCGTGATCGTGACGGTCGAGTAGTAGAAGGCGTCCAGCAAGCCGACCGAGTCGTCCTCGGGGTCGGTGTAGCCCTCGCGCCCGAGGTACGTCAGCACCGCGACGAACACGACGAGGCCGACCGCGAGCGCGACCCGCTCGAGGATGTGGCGCAGCGGCCCGCGGTCGCCCCCGGGGAACTCGACCGGGATCGTGGTCCGGTCGCTCACGGCGATGCGTCGAGGAACGCCTTCGCGAGGCGCTTTGGCGCCCGGTCCAGCCAGGCCTCGACGATCAGCTCTTCGAGCTCGTCGAGCGCGATCTCGTTCAGCAAGACCAAGACCGCCGGGTAGCCGTCGAAGTGCGGGGTCGTGAAGAAGACGGCCGGGTCGTCGGCGAGCAGCGCCTCCTTCGCGCCGAGGTGCTCGACGCGCACGCCGAGGATCGGGCCGCTGGGCGCGTCGTCGCCGAGCGCCTTGAGGTCCGAGTTGCGCAGCGGGCGCTCCCAGACGAAGAGCTTGTCCTTCACCCGCCACGAGGGTGTGCCCCACATCGCCTTCTCGGTCGTCTCCGGCAGCGCGAGCGCGATCCGGCGCACGTCGTCCCAGGTGGCCATGCGCGCACCTTAGCCGCCGACGAGAAGTTCTTCGCGCACGCCGTAATTCGCGACCGGGTGCGCCGGTTGGAGGACCAGAAGGCGCCCCGCCGGGGCGCCGGGAACCAGAGACAAAGGAGCAGCCAGATGTCCATCCTCCGCACCGCCCGCACCGTCACCACCGCGGCTGTCGCCGCGGCAGCCTTCGCCGTCGCCGCCTCGCCGGCCTCGGCGACCCTGCATTCGCCCGTCGACAGCTACACGGCGACGCCGTGCAAGCTCGACACGTCGCCGCAGTTCCCGTCGTGCGGTACGACGCCGTCCGCCGTGGCCCTCGTCCACGGCACGTCGTTCACCGCGACCCCGTGCAAGCTCGACACGTCGCCGAGCTACCCGTCCTGCGGCACGCGGCCCTGATGCACGTGCCGAGCCTCGCGCTTTCGCCCGTCGCGTGCCGCCCGGCGGCGCGCGCGGGCGGCGCGCGGACGAGCGCTGAGGTCGCCGCGCGGGCGAGCGAGCGCCCTCCGGCGCGCGCGGGCGCAGCGCGTGACGGATCACACACCGCTTCGCGCCGGTCCCCGGCAACCTTCGGAAGCATGGCTGCGATAGGCCTCGCACCGGTCTCGGAAAGCGATCTCGCCAGGTCGGCGATCGCCGGCGACGGCGCGGCGTTCGCCGAGCTCTACGACCGCCACGAGCGGCGCGCGTTCAACCTCGCCTACCGCATCACCGGCTCGCGCGAGGATGCCGCCGACGCCACGCAAGAGGCGTTCCTGAAGATGCTCGCGCGCCTGCCGCGCCTCGGCGACCGCGAGCTGGACTTCGGCTCCTACCTGCTGACCGCCGTTCGTCACGCGAGCTACGACGTCATGGCGCGCGGTCGCCGCGCCGAGCCGACCGAGGAGCTGCCGGAGTCGGCGCGTCCCGTCGGCGCCGCGGCGGCGCCCCCGCCCGAGGACGAGCCCGATCGCGCTGTGCTCCTGGCCGCCTCGCAGGAGGAGATCCGCGCCGCGAACGCGTCGCTGGCGCCGCGCCAGCGCGAGGCTCTGGCGCTGTGCGAGCTCGAGGGCCTCTCGTACGACGAGATCGCCGTGCTCATGGCGATGAACCGCAACTCGGTCGCGCAGCTCATCTCGCGCGCGCGGATCGCGTTGCGCGACGCGCTGCGCCACACGGCGCTGCGCACGATCCCGCCGGCGTCGAAGGCGTGCGAGCGCGCGCTGCCGCTGATCGCGATGCGCGACGACGGCCAGCTCAAGGTCTCCGACGACGCCGGCTGGCTCGACGCCCACCTCGCGACCTGCAAGCGCTGCGTGCTCGGCGCCGAGGCGATGGCCGAAGCGGGCGCCTCGTACCGGATCTGGGCGCCGGTCGCGGCCTTCGAGGTCCTGCGGCGCGAGACGATCGCCGAGGCGGGCGCGCGCCTCGGCCACGACTGGAGCGAGGTCGCTGCTGGCTCGCGGGCTCCGGCGGTGCGAGGGCGCCGCCTGCGAGGGCGCTTCGGCCAGGCAACGGCGCGCGCGATGCGCAGCGCCGGGGGCGCCCGATCCGGCACGCCGTTGGCGCGGGCGCCGCGGTGCCGGCGGCGCGACCTCTCCCGGGACGGCCTCCGGATCGCGTTCGCGCAAGCTGCGCGACAGCCTCGCGTCGCTCGCGCTGGGAGCGCTGCTGCTGCTCGCCGTGCTGGCCGCGAGCACCGCCGACTCCGATCCAGCCCTGCCCGTCGACGATCAGCCCGTCGCGGCCGTCGTCACGACGCCGGCGACGTCATCTGCGCCGGCCAAGGCCGCAGCGCCGCGCAAGCGGGCCGCGAGGCGTCGCAGCACGCGCCAGCCGGTCGCTCGGGCCGCCGCCGGCAGCCCGACCTTGAGCACGCGCCCCGCCAGCGAACCGGTCGCCACGGCGCGTGGCACGAGCCGCCCCGCACGTCGGCCTTCCACCTCCGGCCGCGCGTCGGGGAGCCGCACGTCGCCACCACCACCGCCACCCCCGTCGGGTCCGAAGGTGACGAGGGATCCCGGCACGTCGCCGCCGCCCCCGCCTCCACCACCGCCGCCGCCGCCCGTGGTGACACCGCCGCCGCCACCTCCGCCGCCACCCCCACCACCTCCGCCCCCGCCGCCGCCTCCGCCGCCGCCGCCCGCCGGGGGAAGCGGGAGCTTCGTCGCACCCCCGCCTCCGCCGCCACCACCGCGCCCGCCGCGCTTCCGCCGGCCGGGCGGGTCAGGCGGGTCCGGAGTGCCGGTGCCCTAACGCGGACGGGGTCTGGTTCAAAACGGCCCGTATAGGCCCGTTTTGAACCAGACCCCCCGAGATGTGCCGCAGGCCGCCCCCGAGAGCCGCCGTGGGCCGGAGGCCTACGCGCCTTCGACGCGCGCCTTCAGCTCGTTCGGCCGCGCGTCGACCAGCAGCGCGCGGAGCTTCTCCTTGCGCTCGGCGTTGAGCAGGAAGCCGATGACGCCGCCGGGGTCGACGTCGAGGGTGTAGGTCGCGCGGGTGCGGCCGTCGCCGAGGTCGTCGAGCTGCCACGAGCCCTCAAGCGAGCTGAGGTCGCCGGAGGTGCGCTCGAACGTCATACGCGTCGGCGGCGCGTAGGAGCATTCGAGCGTCATCGAGATCTGGGTGATCTTGGCGTCGATCTTGACCTTGCACTGCGACGCGCGGTCGGCGCCGTCGTGCGCGGTCACGGTGACCTCGCCGAGCGTGCCCTGCCACGCGGCCCAGTGCTCGACGTCCTCGACGACGGCCCACACCGCGTCCAGCGGCGCGTCGATCTCGGTGTTCGCGGTGCCTGAGATGTTCCCCATGGAGCGGACCCTATCCGGAGCGCCACGGCCAGGCTGCGACCGCTCGCGCGAGCGGTCCCGCGCCGCTCCGGCCGGGGCGTTAGATGCGCTGCAGCGAGCGGGCGATCTCCATCATCTGGCGGTTCGTGAGCTTCAGCGAGAGCGTGTTCGACACCCAGTACACGGCCTTCGGCGTCTCCCACGCCATGAGGCGGATCTTCTTGCCGGTGAAGTAGCGCCGGAACCTGCGCCCGCCGATGATCCGCTCGTCCGTCGGGTTGTCGAGGATCGGCGCGGCCTTCCACGTCGTGCCCTGGACGCCGTAGTACTGGCCGAGCTCGCCCGCGTAGAGCACGAGCCGGTACGCGCGGTAGCGGTTCTTGTTGCGGTCGAAGATCTCGTAGGACCGCGGGGTGCCGCTCGACGCATAGCCGGCGCCGCGACCGCCGACGATAGATCGCCTTCGGGAAGTAGACCGGCAGGCCGAGCGGCTCGAGGCGCAGCGACATCGCCAGCACGTGGTTCTCGCCCTGCTCCTGGGCGAAGGCGAGCCCCGGCGCGAGGCGCTTCGTGCGCTCGAGCCGCTTGGGCTTGACCGGCGTGGACGGCGCGGCCGGGTCGCCGCGGACGTCGATGAAGCGCACGATGGTCTTCGTGAGCTCCTCGTCGGAGATCTCCACGCAGGTGCGGTCCTCGCAGTCCGTCGCCGGGAACTCGATCTCGGTGACGGGCGACTTCGAGGACGCGTAGCCGAGCTTCAGCAGCCCGAGGATCTCGGCCGTGTTGTCGTCGGCGATGTCGGTCTCGGTGTAGTGCCCGAAGATCCGCAGCAGCTCCTTGCGATCGCCGAAGAGCTTGCCGAGGCCGATCTGCTCCTTCGCCTGGCTCAGGAACGCCTGCTGGCGCGCGGCGCGGACGAAGTCCGAGTCCTCGTGGCGAAAGCGCACGAAGTCCAGCGCCTTCGCGCCGCAGAGCTTCTGGTAGCCGGGCTTGAGGTCGATCGTCGCGTAGTTCGGGCCGGGGCCGGTGTTGTCGTTGAAGTAGCGCCGGTCGACGTCGATGTAGACGCACTGGAGCCTGTCGATGGCCCGGCGGAAGCCGCCGAAGTGCACGTTGATGACGTGGTTGATGTCGATGTTCAGCAGGTTGCGGACCGTGCGGATCGTGAGCTTCGGGCCGCCGAGGTGGTAGGCCTCGTTGATCTTGCGCTTCCCGTGGCCGGGGACCTCGACCTCGAGGTCGCGCGGGATCGACATGATCGCCATCGCGTTCTCGTCGGCGTCCAGGCGGACGACGATGATCGTGTCCGAGCGCGGCCGGACCTTGCCGATGTCGGCGAAGCGGCGGTCGGAGCCGAGCAGGAGGATCGTCTGCGGCTCGCCGGCGGGCACGTCCTCGAGGAACTCCTCGACGTCCGGGATCCGGGTCGATCCCTCCTGGAAGGCGTTGATGTTGTCGTCGACCTCGAGCAGCAGACCGGTCGCCACCGCCGTGGCGGAGAACATCACGACGAGCAGGGCGCCGAGCATGAACTTCTTGATCATGCCGAGGTCAAACCGCGGGTTATCCACCCCGGCAGCCTACGGCGGCACGCGGCTGGGCGGGGTCAGGCGAGATCGCGCAGGCGTGCCTCGAAGAACTCGAGCGCGAGCGCGCGCGGGTCGTCCGCGGCGAGCAGGTCGGCGTAGGGGAGCTCGGCGCCGGGGAAGCCTTGCGCGTTCCACAGGTCGCCGGTCGGGCGGGCCGTCCAGGGCGCGACGTAGATGTACGGCTCGGGGTGCTGCTCGTCGCCGGGGGAGCAGCCGTAGGCGGCGCGGGCGCCGGTGGCCTCGGCGCCGAGCTCGAGCGCGGCGTCGAAGTGCTCGGGCCAGATCTGCACGCGCGATGGCGCGAGCTCGTCCGTCGCGCGGGCGCGCAGCTCCTCGAGGACGGAGAAGGCGAAGCCGAACCAGTCGGCGACGACGCGGGCGGCGGCCTCGTCGATCGCGAGGGGGTCGGCGGAAGGATCGCCCTCGCCGGCGAGGTCGCCGAGCGCCTCCGCCGCGGCGGCCAGCGACGTCAGCGGCGCCGTCGACACCTCGCCCCCACGCACGACCTGCAACGCCGTGCCGCGCACGGACACCTGCGCGTCGTCGCCGAAGAACGGCGTGCCGAAGCCGCCGCGCACGAAGCGCAGGCCGATCTTGCCGTTGGCCTTCTCGCGCGCGGGCTTGAGGACATGCTCGGCGACGGCGTGCAGCCCGACCCGCGTCGCCTCGTAGCCGCCGGGTATCGGGACAAGCGACGGGTACGGCCCGAGCCAGCGCTCGCGACACCACGCCGCCAGCGACGGGTCCTCCGCCGCGACCTGCGACCACAGCACGTCGCCCGACGACACCGGCGAGAGCACCGGCCGCGTCGCGCCGCCGCGCGCGACCGGATCGTCGGCGAACCACGCCGGGTCGTCCACCGCCGGCGGCGACGGCGCCAGCACCCGCGCGTCGTACGCCTCGCCCGCCCGGGCCTGTGCCTCCGCGCGAGGGTTCACGAAGCCGCCTCCGGCGCCGAGCGCGCGCCGCGCAGCAGGCCGAGCGCGGCCGACGGGAACAGCAGCACCGACAGCATCCCCGCGCTGACCAAAGCCGCCGCGGTGTCCGCTTCGACGAGCCCGAGGTCCAGCCCGATCATCGTCGCGGTCACGATGAACGGCAGCGACGTCGCCTGCAAGAGACCCGCCGCGCGCGCCCGCGCGTCGCCCACGAGCCGCCGGTAGGACAGCGCCGGCAGGCCGCGCACGAGCAGCAGCGCGACGAGGAACACCGGGACCTGCGCCAGCGCCGACGCGCTCGACGTCAGCGCGCCCAGGTCGAATCGCATCCCGCTCACAACGAAGAACGCCGGGATGAAGATCCCGTAGCCCGCCGCCTCGAGCTTCGTGTGCAGCAGCGGGTGGGTCATCGCGTCGTCGCGGTCGACGATCGCCAGCATCGCGCCCGCCGCGAACGCGCCGAGGATGAGCTCGAGCCCGAGCTCGCCCGCCAGCGCGGCCATCGCGACGAGCAGCAGCCACGCGCCGCGCACGCGAATCTGCGCGGTCGTGTCCATGAGCGCGAGCAGGGCGCCGTGCAGGCGCGACGAGCGCTCCGCGGTCGACAGGCTCAGCGCCACGAGCACGACCAGCGCCGCGAACAGGCCGATGAGGACGAGCTGCGACGTCGCGCTGCCCTCCTCGCCGGTGAACAGCACCGACAGCAGGATGATCGCGCCGAAGTCCGCGATCGAGGCCGCCGCGATCACGAGCTGGCCGAGCTTCGAGCCCGCCTCGCCGGCGTCCTTCAGCACGGGCACGACGACGCCCAGCGACGTCGCGACCAGCGCGACCGCGATGAGCAGCGGCGCGTCGGCGAGCCCGCCGAGCTTCATCCCGAAGCCGACGACGAGCCCGAGCACGACGCTCGCCGCGAAGCCCGCCGCCGCCAGGCGCAGGCGCTCGCCGCGCAGCGTGCGGACGTCGAGCTCGAGCCCCGCGAGGAACAGCAGGAACGCGAGCCCGAGCAGCGACAAGATCTCGACCGGCTCGTCGATCTCCACCCAGCCCAGCCCGCTGGGCCCGACCGCGATGCCGAGCGCGATCTCCGCGACGACCGCCGGGATCCGCAGGCCTGGCACGAGCCCGAGCGCGAGCGGCGCGCAGAACGCGATCGCCGCGACGATCAGGAGGTTGACGAACCCCGTCTCCATAGGCCCTTCGTCTCGCGCGCGGCGCTCGCGTTACGGAGGCGGTAAGCGATTCGTAACGCCTGACCCGCGAGGGCGCGGTTAGGGTCGCCAAGACGATGCTGCTCGCCGCACCCGATCCCGACGCCGCGCTGCTCGCCGGGCTGCGCGCGGGCGACGAGCGCGCGTTCGCCGAGCTCGTCGCGCGCCACGGCGGTGCGCTGCTGCGCCACGCCGGCACGTTCGTGCAGAGCCCGGCGGCCGCCGAGGACGTCGTGCAGGAGGCGTGGCTGGCGGTCGTGACCGGCGTCGAGCGCTTCGAAGGGGCGGCGCTGCTGCGTACGTGGCTGTACGCGATCGTCGCCAACCGGGCTCGCACGCGCGCCATGCGCGACGGCCGCAGCGTGCCGTTCTCGGCGCTCGCCGCGGGCGAGCCGGCGCGGGACTTCCACGCCGAGCCGTTCTTCGACCACGAGCGCCGGCCGGGTCGCTGGGCGATCGCGCCCGAGCCGCGGCCCGAGGAGCAGGTGCAGTCGCGCGAGACGCTTGCGGCCGTCACGGCGGCGATCGAGGAGCTGCCGGCGGCGCAGCGCGAGGTCGTGCGACTGCGCGACGTCGAGGGCTGGGACGGGGCCGAGGTGTGCGAGGCGCTGGGGTGCAGCGCCGGCAACCAGCGGGTGCTGCTGCACCGCGGGCGAGCGCGCGTCCGGGCCGCCGTCGAGGCGCACGTGCGCGACGCCGAGCCGGTGCTTGCCGGCGCGGCGGCGGCGGTGTAACGCGGATCGCGAACAAAGGACAAGAGAGGCATGGCCACCACCACATCGCTGACCTGGCACCGGGTGCTCGGCGCGGACGAGCTGCCGGAAGGCCGCGTGACCACGGTCACCGCCGGCCACCTGAGCATCGCGCTCACGCACGTCGACGGCGAGTACGCCGCGCTCGACAACCACTGCCCGCACCAGGGCGGCCCGCTCGGAGAGGGGTCGATCGAGAACGGCATGTTGCGCTGCCCGTGGCACGGCTACGACTACTGCCCGCTGACGGGCCAGTCGCCCGGCGCCTTCGGGGACGAGGTCCTCACCCACGCGGTCGAGGTGCGCGACGACGGCATCTACGTCGGCGTGCCCGTCGAGGACGCGCACGAGCGGACAGTGTCCGACGTCATGGTCGAGACGCTCGTCGCGTGGGGCGTGACGCGGGTCTTCGGCATGGTCGGTCACTCGAACCTCGGCCTCGCCGATGCCATCCGGCGCCAGGTCGAGGCAGGCGCGATGGAGTACGTCGGCATCCGCCACGAGGGCGCGGCGGCGTTCGCCGCGTCGGCGTACGGCAAGCTCACCGGCAAGCCGGCCGCGTGCCTCACGATCGCGGGCCCTGGCGCGACGAACCTGCTGACCGGCATGTGGGACGCGAAGGTCGACCGCGCGCCGGTGATCGCCCTGACCGGGCAGGTCCAGACATCGGTGCTCGGCGTGCACAACTTCCAGGAGGTCGACCTGAGCGCGGCGTTCGACGCCGTCGCGGACTGGTCGCAGACCGTCCTGCCCGGCTCGCCGCACGCCGAGCTCGTGTCGCTGGCGTGCAAGCAGGCGATCCTGCGCCAGGGCGTCGCGCACCTCGTGTTCCCCGACGAGGTGCAGACGATCGGAGCCGGCGACGTGCCCGCCGGCGGGCCGGCGGGACGCCTCACCCCGCTTGAGATCAGCCCGCCGGCGGACGCGTTGAGCGAAGCGGTCGCACGGATCGAGGCGGCGCACCGGCCGGTGTTCATCGTCGGAGCGGGCGCGCGCTTCGCGATGGACGACGTCGTCGCGCTGGCCGAGCGGGTGGACGCGCCGGTCATCACGACGTTCAAGGCGAAGGGGCAGATCGCCGACGACCACCCGCTCGCGTGCGGCGTGCTCGGCCGCTCCGGGACGCCCGTCGCGAGCTGGGTCATGAACGAGGCCGACCTGCTCGTCGTGCTCGGCGCGTCGTTCTCCAACCACACCGGGATCTACCGCGGCCACCCGATCGTGCAGGTCGACCTCGACCCGCTACAGCTCGGCAAGTTCCACAAGGTCGACGTGCCGGTGTGGGGCGAGGTCGGCGTCACCTGCCGCGCGATCGCGGCCGCGCTCCCGCCGCACGTGCCGGAGCACCGCGCCGACCAGCGCCCGCAGCTCGCCGAGCGCCAGGCGATCTGGCGCTTGGAGAAGGCGTCGCGGCGGATGGACGACCGCGGCCACGGCGTCGCAAGCGCCAACGTCTTTCACAGCCTGTCGCGCCTGACCCCGGAGGGGATGGTCATCGCGGTGGACGTGGGCAACAACACGTACTCGTTCGGGCGCTACTTCGAGTGCAAGCCCGGCCAGCGCGTGCTGATGTCCGGCTACCTCGGGTCGATCGGCTTCGGCTATCCGGCCGCGATCGGCGCGTGGGCGGCGACGGGCGAGCCCGTGCTCTGCGTCACCGGAGACGGCGGCTTCGGCCAGTACATGGGCGAGCTGCTGACCGCGGTGAAGCACGGCATGAACATCACCCACGTGCTCCTGAACAACGGCCAGCTCGGCAAGATCTCCAAGGAGCAGCAGGCCGGCCGCTGGGACGTCTGGGAGACGTCGCTGCACAACCCCGACTTCAGCGAGTACGCGCGGATCTGCGGCGCGCTCGGGATCCGCGTGACCTCCGCCGATCAGCTCGACGACGCGATCGCGCGGGCGCTCGCGCACGACGGCCCGGCGCTCGTCGAGGTGGTGACCGACCCGGAGCTCATTTGAAGGCTCCTTGCCGTGTCCTAGCCTGGGAAGGGTGAGCCCTCCTCTCTCAGTTCTCGACCTCGCGCCGGTCGCGGCGGGGCAGTCGGCCGCCGACGCGCTCGCCGGCACCACGGCCGTGGCCCGCCGCGCCGACGAGCTCGGCTACAAGCGCTTCTGGGTCGCCGAGCACCACAACATCCCCGCGGTCGCGTCGACCGCGCCCGAGACGCTCATCGCGCACCTCGCCGCGAGCACCGACCGCATCCGCGTCGGCTCGGGCGGCGTGATGCTCCCCAACCACTCGCCGCTCGCGGTCGCCGAGCGCTTCGGGATGCTCGAGGCGCTGCACCCCGACCGCATCGACCTCGGCCTCGGCCGCGCGCCCGGCACCGACCAGCGCACGGCGATGGTCCTGCGCAGCGGCAACCCGAACGAGTTCCCCGAGCAGTTCGCGCAGCTACGCGGCTTCCTCGGGGAGGGCTACGGCGGCATCCGCGCGGTCAGCGGCCCGCACACGGTGCCCGAGCTGTGGATGCTCGGCTCGACCGACGGCGGCGCACGGATCGCCGGGCCGCTCGGGATCCCGTTCGTCTTCGCCCACCACTTCCACCCGCACTTCACCGAGCCCGCGCTCGAGCTCTACCGCGAGCTGTTCGAGCCCTCCGAGCTGACGGACGTTCCGCGCACGATCGTCGCCGCCGGGATCGTCGTCGGCGAGGACGACGAGGACGCGGCGCGCCTCGCGCTCCCCGGCGGCGTGTCGATGCTGTGGCTGCGCCAGGGCCGCCCGGGGCCGTTGCCGAGCGTCGAGGAGGCGGAGGCGATCGTCGCGAAGCTCGGCGGCGCCGAGCGCGCCGTCGTGGACGACGCGATCGCCCGCGCGATCGTCGGCGGCCCGCAGACCGTGTACAGCCGGCTGCTGGACCTCGCCGAGCGCACGCACACCGACGAGCTGATGCTCACCTCGCACGTCGCCGACGCGACCGTCCGCGCCCGCGGCCTGGAGCACGTCGCGCGCTTGTTCGAGCTGCAACCCCAGCCCGTCGGCTGAGGTTCGAAAAACGGACGGACTTCGCGCCGCGACGGCGGCTCGGTGCGAAGCTTGGCCCCGGGTTCGACGCGAAGGGGCAAGGATGCGCAAGGCGGGGTTGTTCGGTTCGGTGATTCTTGGCGCGCTGCTCGCGCTCGCGCCGGGCGCGTCGGCGGCGCAGCATGCGCCCGCGCGCTACGCCCCGGGCCCGACGTCGCCGGCGCTGAGCGGCCTCGTCCGGGCGCTGGGCTCGAATGCAACAGATGCGGCGGACCGCCGCTTCGCGTACCTGCGCAAGCTCGACAGCCACCTGCAGAACCTCGAGGCCGAGCGACTGGACGGCGGCGACCTCGCGGCGACCGCGCGGCGTGAAGCGGTGACGCTCGCCGACGGCACGCGTGACGTCCTCGTCGACGTCCACGTGACGGGCGACATGGACGCGGCGAAGGCCGCGCTGCGCGCGCGGGGCATGGAGGTCCGCGCGGTCTCCGACCGCCTGCCGCAGCGGATGGTCGAGGGCACGCTGCCGGTGAGCGCGCTCACCGAGGTCGCGGGGCTCGCGAGCACGCGCGCCGTGCTCGCGGTGCAGGGCTCTTACACCAACGAAGGCACCGTGCTCTCGCAGGGCGACGCCGCGCACCGCGGCCCGCAGGCGCGCGCGCTCGGGCCGACCGGGGCAGGCGTGAAGGTCGGCCTCATCTCGAACTCGATCAACCGCGCCGGCGGCGGCGTCGCGGGATCGCAGGCGAGCGGGAACCTTCCGGGGCCCGCGAGCTCGCCGGCCGGCCAGGTGCAGGTCCTGCTCGACGGCACCGCGGGCAGCAACGACGAGGGCCGCGCGATGGCGGAGATCGTCTACGACACGGCGCCCGGGATCCGGCACATGCTGTTCACGACCGGGTCCGGCGGCGCCGCGACGCGTGCGTCCGGGATCGACAACCTCGTGGCCAACGGCGCGAGGATCATCGCCGACGACGTCTTCCAGATCACCGAGCCGTTCTTCCAGGACGGCATCATCGCTCAGGCCGTCGACCGCGCGAAGGCGGCCGGGGTGACGTACCTCGTCTCGGCCGGCAACCGCGCGCGCCAGAGCTGGGAAGGCACGTACGCGGCGATGGCCGATCCGCGGGCCGTGTCGCCGAGCGCGAACGACTTCGACACCGGCGCCGCCGCCGACGCCATCCAGACGATCGGGACGTTCACGGACCGCAGCATGTTCGTCTCGCTGCAATGGGACGAGCCGTTCGGCCAGGCGACGACGGATCTCGCCGTCGACGTCTTCGGCATCAACGCCGGCGTGCCGACCTACGCGTTCACGGTCGACGCCGACAACATCGCCACTGGGATCCCCTCGGAGTTCGTCTCGATCCTGGTCACCGGGACCGCGACGGTCGGCATCTCGATCCGCCGCAAGACGGGCGCGCGCAACCCCTTCATGAAGTACATCGTGGGCAACGCCGGGACGTTCACCATCGCCGAGCACAACACGAACTCCGGCGCGATCGATCCCGACGCCTCGTCGGCACGCGGCGCGCTGACGGTCGCCGCATCGCACCACGCCACGCCCGCCACGCCCGAGGGCTTCAGCTCGCGCGGCCCGGCGTTCAAGCTCTTCGACGTCGCCGGCAACCGGCTCGCGGCGCGGGAGGACCGCAACAAGCCCGACCTGTCGGCCGCCGACGGCGTGTCGACAAGCGTCGCAGGCTTCAACCCGTTCTTCGGGACGAGCGCCGCGGCGCCGAGCGCGGCCGGCGTGGCCGCGCTGATGCTCTCGGGCCGGCCGGCGCTGACGGTTGACCAGGTCGCCGCGATCCTCAAGGACCCGCGCTTCACGACGGACTGCACGGCAACCATCGGGCTGCCCGACGCCGACTGCGGGTTCGGCTTCCTGCGCGCCGACGGCGAGGTCACGGCGGCGCTCGACAGCTCGCCGCCGGTGGTCACGCCGGCGCTCAGCCCGCCGGCGCCCAACGGGGCGAACGGCTGGTACACCGTCCCGGCAGTCGGCGTGAGCTGGACGGCGTCCGATCCTCAGTCGCCGATCACGTCGACGTCGGGCTGCGTCCCGGCGACGGCCTCCGCGGACGCGAGCGTCGCGCATGGCTGCAGCGCGACGAGCATCGGCGGCACGACGACGCAGTCCGTCACGATCAACCACGACAGCTCGCCGCCGGCGGCGCCTGCCTTCACGGGGATCGCCGCGCGGAGCTTCACGCCGGCGCAGCTGCCCGCCGCCGCCGCGGTCGGGTGCACGTCGAGCGAGCCGACCTCGGGTGTGGCGGCGTGCACGGTGAGCGGTTTCAGCGCCGCCCTTGGCCCGCACACGCTCACCGCCACGGCGACCAACGGCGCCGGGCTGACCGCGACCGCGACGCTCGCCTACAGCGTCGCCGCCGCCACCGGCGGGTCCGGCGGCCTCGCCGCCGCGATCTCCGCGCTGATCGCGACGAAGAAGAGCGTCAAGGTGTCGACGATCACGCAATTCGGCGTCAAGGCCACGGTCAAGGCGGCCAAGACGAAGACGAAGCTCGTGACGACGGTGACGCTGCGCGGCAAGAGGGTCGCGTCGCAGACGCGCAACGTCAGCAAGGGCAGCATCCGCTTGAAGATCCGCCTCGGGCGCACCGGGCGCTCACGCCTGCGCGCCCGGCCCGGTCAGCTCACGATCAAGGTCGTCGGCAGCGCATCCGGCTTCAAGACCGCGACCCTCACGGCGAAGGTCAAGACGAAGCGCTAGTTGCCGTTCCCCGGCTCGCCGCCGAGCGAGACGGTCGCGCGGGCCATCGTGAGGTGGTAGAGGATCAGTAGCTGGACGAGCGCGAGCGACTCCGAGCGGTGGGTGTCGTTGCCGACCGTGAACTCGCCGAGCGTGTCCGAGCGCAGGTGGCTCGCGAAGTGCATGCGATCCCAGATCCACTCCTCGATCTCCTCCGCGCGGTCGCGGTCGAGCGCGCCGGGGATGTTCAGGATGCGGTCGCCGTTCGTGCCCTCTTCCATCGTGAAGTCGCCGCCGTTGCCGTCGACGAACGGCGACAGGTCGGGGTGCGGGAGCGAGCCGCGCAGGGTCAGGATCGCGTCGAGGACGAACGGGTCGTCGGCGTTCGGCGTCCGGCAGACGACCATGTCGGCGTGCACGCGCTGCGGGCGGATGTACGCGGCCGAGTCGGGCTCGCGGCGATCGAGGTCGTCGAGGACCTGGTCGGTCGTGTAGCCGCGCTTCGCGCAGTCGCGGTCGACCTTCCACTTGCGCCTTAGCGACTCCGGCGGGTCGAGGTAGACGCGGACGTCGTAGGCCTCGCGCATCTCCGCCGTGTAATAGCCCAGCAGGCCCTCGACGACCGCGAACGAGTCCGGCTCGACGTAGACGAGCGGCCCGAACGTCCCGTCCTTGTGCTGGTAGACCGGCTTCAGGATCGGGGCGCCGGCGCGCAGGTCGTTGAGGTGCGCGGCCATGATGTCGAGGTAGTTGCAGTCCGGGTTCAGCGGCGTGATCGCACGCTCGGCCCGCTGCTTGCGGTCGTACTTGTGGTAGTCGTCGGTGCAGATGTGCGTGACGACGTCCTCCCCGAGCAGGCGGACGAGACCCTTGCTCAAGGTCGTCTTGCCGGAAGCGGAATCACCGACGATCCCCAGAATGATCGGCCGCGCCACGGCCCGGAGAGTAGTGCCGCGCGGCGCGTTTTGCCTACTCGAATTCCACGCCGGGGGGCGTAGCGTCGAATGCGCCCCGGTTCGCGGGCTTTCGATCCAACCTCGCCAGGCCGGACGGACCGGCCGCGGCGGGTCCGCGCGCCGGCCGGGAAGGCCGGCCGCGCCGCGGGTCAGCTCGCCTGGTCGAACCTGCCGGCGCGGCGCCAGCGCCGGGTCGGCGGTGCCGCGAGCTGCGTCGCGCCGATGCGCCACTTGCGCTCGCGCGGGTCGCGGTCCGCGGGCTCGGCGGCTTCGTCGCGTTCGCGGGCGCTCGGCTCGCGGTCGGCGGTGGGGTGCGTCGCCGTGTCGCGTGGGGTTGGCTTCATGCGCAGGGCTCCTAAGCGTTGGTTGGTGCGTGAGGCGGCGCAGATGCGCGCCAAGCGCGGGTACGGCGGACGGGGGGCGGCGTCATCTCCGTTCGGGGTGCGATGACCGGCGCCTCCCTCACAACACGCGTTCTGCTGTGCGGTTGCGGGCATTCCGACCAGAGTAAGTCGGCTTGCGGCTCCGCCCAGGGTACCCGCTCGCCCGTTCACCGCGGCGCGCGGCGGGGTACGCGAGAGGCATGCACCTACTCGTCCTCGCACCCGATCCCGTCGACCCCGGCGCCCTGCGCGACGCCGTCGGCGACGACATCGACGACGCTCACGTGCTCGTCGTCTCCCCCGCGCTGAACGAGTCTCGGGTCGCCTTCTGGATGTCCGATTCCGACGAGGCGATCGAAGACGCGCGCGAGACCGGCGCCGAGAACGTGTCGGAGCTCTGGGACGAAGGGATCGAGGCGACCGGCGAGATCGGCGAGAGCGAGCCGCTGCTCGCGCTGCAGGACGCGCTCGCGACGTTCCCCGCAGACCGGATCGTGATCTTCCCCAGCGACGACGACAGCGACCGGGGCTATGACGGCGACGAGCTCCGCGCGCAGGCGCAGGAGCGCTTCGACGTGCCGGTCACGCTCGCACGGATCTAGATCCGCGCGCCCGGGCCCGGCGGTAGGGTCGGCCGCCGCGATGCAGTTCGACAACTCCTTCTCCGTGCAGGCGCCGCTTGACGTCGTCTACGCCGCGATCGCGGACGTCGAGCGCGTCGTGCCGTGCGTGCCGGGCGCGCGGGTCGTGGGGCACCGCGGCGACGACGTCTGGGACGTCGCGCTGAAGGCGCAGTTCGGGCCGCTGTGGCGCCGCTACACGGGCCGCCTCACCGTGCTCGAGCGCAGCGAGTCCGCCCACCGCGTCGTCATGAACAACCGCGCCTGCGATCCGCGCGGCAAGCACGTCGGCGATGCGCGGATCGAGATCGGGCTCGCCGAGCTCGGAGCGCATACGAACGTCTGGATCTACTCGCGCGTGACCGTCCTCGAGGGGATGCTCGCGGAGAAGACGATCCGCGAGGCATCGCAGAAGCAGATGGCGGAGTTCAGCGCGAACCTCCGGGAGATGGTGGCGTCGGGCTGACGGCCTTGGCGCGGGAGCGCCTACGCCCCGGCGGGGACGGTGGCGGCGCGGCGTTGCGGGTGCGCCGCGAGCAGCCGTTCGGCGGCTGCGCCGAAGCCGAGGCCGATCGCGGCCCAGAGCGTCGCGCTGATCGCGAGCGAGGCGAGGCGGAAGTCCCAGAGGACGGCGGGCGGGAAGCCGGCGGGCAGCTCGTCGACCGCCGGCAGCACGACCTGGGCGACGGCGATCAGCGCGACGAAGCTCGCTGCGGCGGCGATCGCGGCGTTCCACGCGCCGAGGCGCGGCTGGAGCTCGCGGCGGATCCGGCTCGCCGCGACGACCGCGACGACGGCGATCGAGATCATCGCGACGAACAGTGCGGTGCGGCTGCCGATCGTCTCGGGCACGCCCGTCGCGGGCGGGTTGGCGGGGTACTTCGTGAACGGGACGACGACGATCGTGAGATACGCGCCGAGCGCCAGCAGCGCCGCGGTCAGGCGGGCGCCGTAGGGGCCGATGCGCCCGTAGGCCCAGGCAAAGACGAGTGCGAACAGGCCGCCGAGCGCGACCCCCATGACGGCGAGGCCGGTCAGCAGGCCGATCGAGCGCTGCGTGCCGCGGCTGACGACCTCGGGCTCGTCTGTCTGGGGGGCGGCGTGCGCCTCCTCGAAGGCGATCGCGGCTTGGACGGGCGGCTCACCGAGCGCGTAGGCGACAGGGAACGCGAGCAGGCCGGCGGCGAGGCCGACGAGCATGCCCCTGACCAACAGGGAGCGGATCATGTGGCTTGCCCTCAGTGGCAGGGGAAGCCGAGCAGGTGGCGCCCGTCGTGCACGAACTCATGGACGCTGCTGCCCGAGACGAGCGAGGCGACGCCCTCTTCGGCGCCGACGAAGTAGATCAGGACGAAGAGCACGAACCCGGCGAAGATCGCCCAGGGCAAGAGCTCTCCGGCGGAGGCGATGGGGGCGGGTGCCGTGATGATCTCCCGCTCGGCGAGTACGTCGGACATCCTGCAGCTCCTCCTCGGGATCACGCGTCCCGTCGTGGGTTGAGAGCGCGTGACGGCTCGGTGTCTGGCTTACGGGGTGCTCCCGTTCACAGTGGCGCGACCGCGCCGGTATCTCACCGGCTTCCCGCACCGTCACACGAGGGCGGGACCTTATCCGTGTGCGCGCCGCGCCGCAACGAGCCGGGCGAGTTATGCTGCGCGGCGTCAGCGCGATGGTGCCGAGGAACCCGGTGAGAAGCCGGGACGGTCGCGCCACTGTGATCGGGCCCTGTGGGACCCGGGAGTCAGGAACTCGAGCCATCGCGAATACCGCTTGCAGGGAACGCGCTATTCCCGGGAGGTAGCTCGATGGACACATGCAGTGCCCCCGTCCGCGATGCGACGGACCGCTGCCCCGGCGTGCTGCTCTTGCACGAGGCGGCGGACGGCTGGCTTTTGCGGGTGCGCTTGCCCGGCGGCCGGATCTCTGCTCGTGGCTTGCTGGCCGTCGCGGAGGTCGCTGCGCTGGGCAACGGGCTCGTGGAGCTGACGTCGCGAGCGAGCCTGCAGGTGCGTGGCCTGCCCTCGGGCTCCGGTGCGCGCTGCGCGGATCTGCTCGCGGCGGGCGGGCTGCTGCCGTCGCCCGCCCACGATCGCGTCCGCAACATCCTCGCGAGCCCGCTGGCCGGGCGACACGCGCGGTCGCTGACGGCCACCGACGAGGTGGTGGACGCGTTGGACCGCGGCCTGTGCGCGGACCTTCGTCTCGCCGCGCTCCCGGGCAGGTTCTTGTTCGCGGTCGACGACGGGAGCGGCCTGGCCGAGCCGCGACGCGCCGACGTCGCGCTCGTGGCTGAGGCGGCGGCGAGCGCCGGCGTCGCGCTCGTGGCGGACGCGGCGGCGAGCGCCGACGTCGCGCTCGTCGCGGAGACGGCGGCGAGCTTCCGGCTGTGGCTCGGCGGGTCGCCGACGACGCTGTGTGTGGCGCCGCACGACGCCCCGCGCCGCGCGCTCGACGCCGCGCGCGCGTTCCTCGACCTTCGCGCCGGGCAGCACGACGCCGTCTGGCGGATCTCGGACCTCGACGACGGCCCCGGCCGAGTCGCCCGGCGCCTCGGCGGGGCGCTCGCCGCCGCCGGGGCGCCTCCGTCCATGTCGAATAGTGAGCGGTATGCGCTCACTATTCGACAGAGCCAGCGCGGTGGCGGGACCGCGGTCAAGTTGCTCCCGCCCCTCGGGCGCCTCGATCGCGTCGCCGTGGCCGGGCTGGCGTCGCTCGTCGCAGAGGTCAGGCTCTCGACCGCGCGAACGCTGACGGTCGTCGACGTGCGCGGCGAGGACGCGGCCGCCCTGATCGACGCGCTGACGGCCCTCGGGCTCGCCGGCGCGGAGGCGTCGGGCTGGCGCGGCCTGTCGGCGTGCGCGGGCCTCGGCGCCTGCGCGCGTGCACGGGTGGACGTGCGCGCGGCAGCCACGCTGCGTGCCGGCGTGCGCGGCGCCGGCGCCGCTTCGGAGCACTGGTCGGCGTGCGAGCGCGGTTGCGGGCGGCCGGCGGGCGTGGGGGTGTCGGTGGTCGCGGCAGCGGACGGCCTGCGCGTCGAGACCGCCGGAGCGCTCGCGGCCGGCGGCGCGGGGAGCGTGGGCGCTCGCCGCGCGGTCGACGCGGGCGCGCGCGCGGCCGGCGGCGCGGGGAGCGTCGCCGCTTCGCGCGCCGTCGACGGCGTCGAAGGCGCGCTGGCCCTGCTCGGAGCGAGGTCGTGAGCACGTACATCCGCGACGGCGCGGAGATCTACCGGCAGTCGTTCGCGACGATCCGCGCCGAGGCTGAGCTCGACGGCCTCGAGCCCGTGCTCGAGCGGGTGGTCGTGCGGATGATCCATGCGAGCGGGATGGTCGACCTCGCCGCCAACGTTCTTGCCTCCCCCGGCTTCGGGCCTGCCGCGGCGGCCGCGCTGAGAGCCGGCGCGCCGATCCTCTGCGACACGTCGATGGTCGCCGCCGGCATCACCCGGGCCCGGCTGCCCGCCGGCAACGAGGTCGTCTGCACGCTGACAGATCCCAGCGTCGCGGCGCTCGCGGCGGCGGCCGGCACGACCCGCACCGCCGCCGCGATCGAGCTGTGGCGCGACCGGCTGCCTGGTTCGCTCGTCGTCGTCGGCAACGCGCCGACGGCGCTGTTCCGGCTGCTCGAGGTCCTCGCGGAGGACGGCGTCTCGGGGCCGGCGGCGATCGTCGGCGTGCCCGTCGGGTTCATCGGCGCGGCCGAGTCGAAGGTCGCGCTGGCGGAGCACCCGGCGGTCGCCGAGTTCCTCGTCGTGCACGGCCGGCGCGGCGGCAGCGCGATCGCAGCCGCGGCCGTCAACGCGCTCGCGAGCGAAGCGGAATGAGCGGCCGGCAAGCCTCCGCGCCGGAGGCCGCGCCCCGCGAAGCCTCCGCGCCGGAGGCCGAGCCGGGTCGCCTCTTCGGCGTCGGGGTCGGGCCCGGCGACCCGGAGCTGCTCACGATCAAGGCGCGGCGCGTGATCGAGGCGGCGGACGTCGTCGCCTACCCGAACGCGCGGCACGGGCGCAGCGTCGCGCGGCGGATCGCGGCGCCGTACCTCCGGGACGGCGTGCTCGAAGTCGCGCTGACGTACCCCGTCACGACCGAGGTCTCAGACCACCCAGGCGGCTACGAGGCCGCGCTCGTCGAGTTCTACGACGCCGCCGCCGCGCAGCTCACCGAGCACCTCGATGCCGGCCGCGACGTCGCCGTCCTCTGCGAGGGCGATCCGTTCTTCTACGGCTCCTACATGTACCTCCACGAGCGGCTCGCGACGCGCTACGAGACCGAGGTCATCCCGGGCGTGACGTCGTTCAGCGCCGCGGCGGCCGCCGCCGGCACGCCGCTCGCCAAGCGCGACGACGTCCTCACGATCCTGCCCGGCACCCTCCCCTCGGACGTCCTCGCGGCGAGGCTTCGAACGACCGACGCCGCGGTCGTCATCAAGCTCGGGCGCACGTTCCCGGGCGTGCGCGCTGCGGCGGAACAAGCGGGTGTCGCGGGGCGGGCGGTGTACGTCGAGCGCGCGAGCTCGGATGAGGAGCGGGTCGCGGCCTTGCGCGACGTCGAGGGGAAGGTGCCGTACATGTCGCTCGTGCTCGTGCCGGCGGCGGAGGTTCGCGCGGGGCGCAACGGCCATCGCGGCTCGGTCGCCGTCGTCGGGTTGGGGCCTGCCGGCGCGGAGTGGCTGACCCCCGAGGCGCAGGCCGAGCTCGCCGCCGCCGACGACGTCGTCGGCTATGAGACCTATCTCGCTCGGGTGCCGCACCGTCGCGGCCAGCGCCGCCACGCAAGCGACAACCGCGTCGAGGCGCAGCGCGCCCGCCACGCGCTGGAGCTTGCGGCGGGTGGAGCGCGCGTCGCGGTCGTCTCCTCGGGCGATCCGGGCATCTTCGCGATGGCGTCCGCGGTGTATGAGGAGGTCGAGGCGAACGGCCTGCCCGACGTCGACGTGCGCGTCGTTCCGGGGCTGTCGGCGATGCAGGCGGCCGCCGCGCGGGTCGGCGCGCCGCTGGGCCACGACTTCTGCGTGATCTCGCTGTCGGACCAGCTCAAGCCGTGGAGCGTCGTCGAGCGCCGGCTCGAGGCGGCGGGCGCAGCCGACCTCGTGCTCGCGCTCTACAACCCCGCCTCGAAGACGCGCCGCGAGCAGCTCGAGCGGGCGCTCGAGGTGCTGCGCGCGCACCGCGACGGCGCGACGCCGGTCGTCGTGGCGCGGGCGGTCGGCGCGCCGGAGGAGGCGGTGACGGTCACGACGCTCGGCGAGGTCGACGCCGCCCTCGTCGACATGCGCACCTTGCTCATCGTCGGCTCGTCGACCACGCGCGTCACGGCCGGAGGGGCCGTGTACACCCCGCGCAGGTACCCCGGCGCCACGCCGTGACGGCGCGCGCGGAGGGGGTGGCGCGCGCGGCGGCGCCGCGCGCAGAGGGGACGGCGCGCGCGGAGGGGGCGGCGCGGGCGGGAGGCGCGCACGCGAGGCGCGTGTCGGTGATCGGGATCGGCGCGGGGGACCCCGACGACATCACGATCGCGGCGATCAAGGCGATGAACGCGTCCGATGTCTTCTTCGTCATCGAGAAGCCGGGCGAGCGCGGGGCGCTCGCGGACGCGCGCCGGGACGTCATCGCGCGCCACGTCACCGGGGTGGCGCATCGGACGGTCTCCGTCGAGGACCCGCGGCGCGACCGCGCGGCTGCGCGCTACGCCGAGGCTGTCGAGCACTGGCGCCGGCGCCGGGCGGACGTCTGGGAGGCGCTCCTTCGCGACGAGCTGACCGACCGCCAGCGCGGTGCCTTCCTCGTCTGGGGCGACCCGGCGCTCTACGACAGCACGATCGCGGTGCTCGACGAGGTAGCGGCGCGCGGGACGGTGGCGTTCGAGCTGGACGTCATCCCCGGCATCAGCTGCATCGCGTCGCTCACCGCCCGGCATCGCATCGCGCTGAACCGCGTCGGCCTGCCCGTCCAGATCACGACCGGCCGGCGTCTCGCGGAGGGCTTCCCCGCCGAAGCCGACGACGTCGTGGTGATGCTCGACGCCGACTGCGCGTTTCGCCGCGTCGATCCCGAGGCCGAGATCTTCTGGGGCGCATACCTCGGCACCGCCGACGAGATCCTCATCGCGGGCCGGCTCGCCGACGTCGCCGGCGAGATCGTGCGCGCCCGCGTCGAGGCGCGCGAGCGCAAGGGCTGGATCATGGACACGTACCTGCTGCGAGCGCCCACTCGAGAGCCGCCGCCACCGTCCTGACGGTGGGAACGTCGAGCCGCGGCGGGCGGCGCACGACGATCACGGGCAGCCCCCGCTCGCGCGCGGCGTCGAGCTTCGCGACGGTGTGCGGCCCGCCGCTGTCCTTCGTGACGAGGAGCTCGATGCGGTGCGCGTCGACGAGCGCGAGCTCGCGATCGAGCGTGTAGGGCCCGCGGTCGAGCAGCAGCTCGTGCGCGCGCGGCAGCGGCGGCTCGGGCGGGTCGACGCACCGCACGAGGAACCACGCGTCGTCGCACGCGGCGAACGCGGCGAGTCCCTGGCGGCCGGTGGTCAGGAGGACCCGGAGGTGGTCGCGGCGGCCGGTGGTGAGGAGGACCCGGAGGGGGTCGCGGCGGTCGGCCCGGAGGGGGTCGCGACGCTCGGCGGGTGGCGGTGTCAAGGCCGCCGCCCGGGCCGCGATCGCGGTGGCCGCCGCGTCGAGGTCGTCGACCCACTCCCAGCGATCGCCGGGCCGCTCGCTCCAGCCGGGTCGCTCCAGGCGCAGCAGCGGCACGCCGGCCGCCGGGCAGGCCTGCGCCGCGGAGGCCGAGATGCGCTCGGCGAACGGGTGCGTGGCATCGACGACCGCGAGCACGCCGTGCTCGGAGATCCAGCGCGCGAGCGCATCGGGACCGCCGAAGCCGCCGATCCGGGTCTCGCCGTCCGGCAGCCGCGGGCGTCGCACGCGGCCGGCCAGCGAGGTGACCACGCGCGCGCCGGCGGCGTCGAGCCCCGCGGCGAGCTCACGCGCTTCGGCCGTGCCACCGAGAAGCAGGATCATCGGCGCGCAGACTGCCAGATGACAGCGGCGTTCGAGGCCGGGCGGAGCGGCCGCGGCGCGGCGCCGCCCCTCCCCTCAGGCTTGACCGCGCTTCACAGGTTTGACGCCCTCAACGCACGAGGCACCCTACGGGCAGTGGCGTCATATTCGGTGAACGAACGTGCAGTGACGCGTGCGCAGCGGCTCATCGACGCGCGCCAGTACGTGCTCGACAGCGACTGGGGCGACGCGCAGCCGAGCGCGGATGCCGAGAACGCGTACCTCGCCAAGCACTCGTGGGACGAGTACGCCGAATGGCACCTCGGGCTCCGCGAGGGAGCCACGGACCACACGAAGGCCCGCTACGCGTTCGTCTACGGCGACTTTCGCCGCGTGCACCGCAGCGGCCTGATCGCGTGCGTCTACCGGGCGTCGGAGTGGCGCCACAAGAGCATCGAGCTCGCGGCGCATGACCTCCTGCAGCGCCTCGACGCGCGCAGTTCCTAACCCCGCGTCAGTCGGTCCACCAGCCCTGCTGGATGTCGCCGTCGTTCTCGGCGTGGTGGCCGAAGGCGAGCAGCTCGAGGCCGTCCGGGCCCGCCTCCCATTCGCGCATCGTCGCCGGCGGGCAGTAGACGACGTCGCGGGCGCCGACGTCGATGATCTCGTCTTCGAGCTTGAAGCGGCCCGAGCCGGCGAGGACGACGTACATCTCCTCGCACGCCGTGTGCTTGTGCCCGAAGCCTATGCGGCGGCCGGGGTTCATCTTGTAGTTGGCGAGACCGATGCCCTCGGCGCCGAGGTCCTTGCGCAGGAAGCGCGACTGCAACTTGTCTCCCATGCCGTACTTGGGAGCCATGTCCTCGGCGTCGTCGAGGCTCATCGTCTTGTGCTGAGAGGGGGTCATGCAGACGAAGCTACCCCGGATGCCGCGCCATAGCGCGCAGTGTGCGCGCGCGCACAGTGCTCGCGCGGATCGTCTGCTTGAGTGAATTGACACCGCAGGCCGCAGTTCCCCGGGCCGTCCAACGCTCGCCGGGGATCCAAGCGCGCGAAGCAACAGACCGCAACGCGGAGGAAGGGGATCACGATCGATGGAGACCGTGCTCGTGCAGGTTCCGGCGCCCGACGGCGGGCCACCCACGCAGGTGGTGCACGTCCAGCCGGGCGAGACGCTGCGCTTCGGGCGCGGCGCGGAGGACTGCGACGGCGAGATCGTGCGGCGCCTGCACGGGCACGAGCGCTGCCGCGACCTGACCCGCGCCGCGGTCAACCCCCACATCGACTACCTCGCGATCGAGAAGCTGCGCGTCAAGGAGCCGCGGCCCGGCGCCGACGAGCGCCTGGACACCAAGCGCGAGGCGCTCGTGTCGGTGGCGCTGCGCTTCGGGCTCGTGCGCGACGAGCACCGGCGGCTGCTGCCGCCGCGGACCTGACCCGTGCCCGTGGAGGTGCCGACGGGCTACCGCGCGGGTGGCTGGAAGGTCTTCGAGCGGATCGCGTCGGGGTCGTGGGCGAGCGTCTACGGGGCACGCCGTGTCGAGCGGCCCCGCACGGAGCGCGATCCGCCGCGCGACACCGTCGCCGCGCTGAAGTTCCTGCCAAGCGCATCGTCGGCGAGATCTGCGAAGCGCTCGTCCATATGCACGCTGCCGGCTGGGTCCACGGCGACCTCAAGCCGGGCAACGTCCTGCTCATGGCCGACCGCTCCGTGCGCCTCGCCGACTTCGGCCTCGCGCGCGAGCTCGACGGCACGCACGCCTACGCTCCGCGGCTGGGCTCCTCCGACTACCTCCCGCCGGAGTGGTGGAGCGAGCGCGTCTCCGAGCAGGGCGTCGCCGTCCGGCCGACGGCCGACATCTGGGCGCTCGGCGTGACCGCCCACCAGGTGCTCACGGGCGGCCTTCCCGTTCGTGGGCGCGACCGCACGGGCGCGCGGTGCGGCCGCCCAGGCGTACGCGGCGGGCCAAGCCGAGCTGCGGCTGGCCGACGAGCTGCCGGCGCCGTGGCATCCGATCGTCGCCGACTGCCTCGCCCCGGACCATGCCTCACGGCTCGAGCACAGCGCCGCTTCGTTGCGAGCGAGGATCGCCGCGGCGCAGGGCACGGCCGAACGCAGGCCGGACGCGCGACGCGGGTCGCGACGGCCGCGGCGGTGGCGGGAGCGGTCCTGCTCGCGGCGGCGAGCGCCGGAGCGATCGCATCCACGACCGGCGACCGCACCACCCGGGCCGGGGCCTCGGTCGAGGTCTACAACGCGAAAGCCCCCTGCCGGCACTCGCTGCGCGCCGCATGCCGGCTCGGCCTTGCGGGCGACCCGCGAGCGAAGTACGCGCCGGCCAACGTCGTCGGCCACGTGCGCCACGGCGACCGGCTCGCCGCCGAGTGCTGGATCGGCGACGGGACGCCCGTCATGGCAGAGGACCAGCGGACGAGCACCCGCTGGTACCGCGTGCGCATCGGGACGCAGACCGCGTGGCTGCCCGGCGTGCGCACATGGCCGGGGGCCACGCCGGCCGTCGGGCGCTGCAAGGGCTGAGAACCGCGCGCATTGACGCACTCCCAGTAGGTCCAGCTGCCGCTGCGGATGCCGTTGGAACCCGTCGCCTGGCAGTCGGACTTCCAGAAGAGGTGGTCGATGTAGCGCAGCGCGGCGGTGCCCGCGTCGGCCGAGGCCGTCACCCGCGTCCCGCTCGAGCACCTCTGCGGTGCTCCGTGCCAGGCAGTCTGGGAGACCCCGGCGCCCGTGTGAACCGGAGAGCTCTCAGGGTCGAGTACCGGGCGCGCGGTAGTCCGATCGGGTAAAACAGCGTCGACATGCACTGGGGAGCAACCAGGACGAGCGTCGACACGATCAAGCGCTACGGCGAGCTTGCCGATCGCGGCGCCGATCCGGCCGCTGCGGCGAAGGCCTGGACCGACGCCGAGTTCGACGACGAGCAGACCGCAAAGTGGCTCGACGCCCGCTGCTTCGATCCCGAGTCGGCGCGCGAGCTCGCGGATCTCGGCGTGACGCCGGGTCAGGCTTCGAAGCGCACGCGCGACGGCGCCGGGGACAGCTACATCGACACCATCGCGTACAAGGTCTCGATGGGGCACCTGTCGGCTCGCCAGGGCGCCGCGCGCGCCGCGTCGAGCCGATGACCGCGCCCGACAACGGCGAGATCGGCCGGCCGCACCCGAACACGCTTCCGTGCAGCGACTGCGGGCACGTGTGGTTCGAGGGTGAGCGGCGCCACGACTACGTCGACGCGAGCGGGGTCGTGACGATCGAGGACGGCGCGGACGCGGTCTGCGCGCTATGCCGGCAGAAACGCGGTCGCGGGCGCCAGCCCGAGGACGACGAGGGCGGCTACTTCAAGCACTGGTAGGGCTTTGGCGCTCGCGCTCGCGGGAGTAGAGGTGGCTCTCGCGGAAGCCCTGCGGTGCGAGTGCGGGGCCGACGATGATCGTCGCCGTGCGCGCGATGTTCGCCGCGGCCGCCTGGCCGGCGATCGTCTGCAGGGTGCCCGTGAGCACGACCTCGTCGGGCCAGCTCGCGCGTGCGACGACGGCGGCCGGGCAGTCCTCGCCGTAGTGCTCGGAGAGGGTCGCGACGATCTCCTCGATCGCCTGCGCGCCGAGGTGGATGACGAGCGTCGTGCGGTGCTCGGCGAGCGCGCCGAGATCCTCGCCCGCGGGCATCGCCGACGCGCGGCGCCCGTAGCGCGTGAGGATGACCGTCTGCGCGACGCCGGGGATCGTGAGCTCCTGCTTCAGCGCGGCCGCGGCGGCGGCGAAGGCGGGGACGCCGGGCGTGACGTCCCACGGGATGCCCAGCTCGTCGAGGCGGCGCATCTGCTCGGCGGCGGCGCTGAAGATCGACATGTCGCCCGAGTGCAGGCGCGCCACGTCGTGGCCTTCCGCGTGCGCTCGCTCGAGCTCGCCTTGGATCTCGTCGAGCGTGAGGTGCTGCGTGTCGACGATGCGCGCGTGCGCCGGTGCGTGGGCGAGGATCTCGGGCGGCACGAGCGCGCCCGCATACAGGCAGACGCGGCACTCGGAGATGAGGCGCTGGGCGCGCAGGGTGAGCAGGTCCGGCGCGCCGGGGCCCGCGCCGATGAAGTGCACGGTCACTTGACGAGCGTCCACTGGACGACGGGCATCTGCGTGCGCCACGCGGTGAACTCGCCGAGCGGCGCGGCCTGCGCGATCTCGATGCGCGCGAGATCGCCGCCGTGCTCGGCGCGAGCCGTCGTGAGAATCTGCTCGCCTTCGAGCGTGACGGCGTTGGCGACGAGCCGGCCGCCGGCGTTGAGCCGCTCGTGGCAGAGCGCGAGGAGGCCGCCGGTCGTGAGGCCGCCGCCGACGAAGATCGCGTCCGGGCGCGGGAGGCCTTCGAGCGCTTGCGGCGCCTCGCCGGTGCGGACGTCGAGCTCGGGGACGCCGAGCTTGAGCGCGTTCGCCTTGGCCTGTCGCGCGCGGTCCGGGCGCGCTTCGATCGCGATCGCGCGGGCCGACGGCTCGGCGCGCAGCCACTCGATCGCGATCGAGCCGCTCGCGGCGCCGACGTCCCACAGCAGCTGGCCGGGCGTCGGCTGGAGCGCGGCGAGCGTCATCGCGCGGACGTGGCGCTTGGTGAGCTGGCCGTCGCCCCCGTAGGCGTCGTCGGGCAGGCCGGGCGTGCGCGGCAGCAGCGGCCTGCCCGGCGTGATGCGGCACTCGATCGCGATGGCGTGCAGCGGGTCCGCCCAGCGCGCCCGCCACGCGCCGGCCGTCGACTCGACGAGCTTCTCGCGCGGGCCGCCGAGCTGCTCGAGCACGACGAAGCGGCTGGGCCCGTAGCCGCGATCGCGCAGGACGCTCGCGACGCCGGCCGGGGCGTCGACCCCCGTGGCGTACACGATGACGCGCCTGCCGGGCGCGAGCACGCGCGCGATGGTCTGAACCGGTCGCGCGACCGTGCTGACGAGCTCGACGTCGGCGGACGGCCAGCCGAGCCGCGCGCAGGCGATGGCGAACGCCGACGGGTGTGGGTGCACGTCGAGCCGTGCTTCTCCGAGCTCGCTTGCGAGGGTCGCGCCGATGCCGTGCAGCATCGGGTCACCGCTCGCGAGGACGCAGATGGCTTGGTCCGTGCGGGTGGCGAGATCGTCGAGCAGGGGCTGCATCGGCGACGGCCACTGGGTGCGGGGCGCGGTCGCCGTGGCCGGCAGCAGCGCGAGCTGGCGCTCGGAGCCGACGATCTCGTCGGCCGTGCGGATGGCTTCGCGCGCAGCGTCGCCGAGGCCGGCCCAGCCATCGGCGCCGATCCCGACGACGGCGATCCTCGGGGTGCTCACGGTGCCATCCTGACCCACTTGGGGTCGGCGCGCCACGATCGCTTCCGCGGGGGCTCACGCGCAGCGCACTGCGATCGCTTCCTCGATGGCCGCGACGAGGCGTGCGTTCTCGCGCGGTTGGCGGGCGGTGAGCCGGATGTGCTGCGGGCCGAGGCCGGGGAACGAGGCGGCGGATCTGACCGCGATGTGTTGTGCGCGCAGCGCCGCGACGAGCGCGGGGCCGTCCTGCACTTCGACGAGGCAGAAGTTCGCCGCGCTCGGCCAGGTGCGGACGCCGGGGAGGTCTGCGAGCCGGCGTGCGAGGTCGTCGCGCTCCCCGGCGACGCGCTCCGCGATGGCGGCGAGCTCGCCGGGGTGTCCGGCGGCGGCGGCGAGGGCGGCGAGGGCAAGCGCGTTCGCGGACCACGGCGGCCGGACGGCGCGCAGCCTTGCCGCGAGCGGCTCGCGCGCGATCGCGTAGCCGGCGCGCAGCCCCGGGATCGCGAGCGCCTTCGTGAGGCTGCGGACGACGATGACGTCGTGGAGGCGGTCGCGCGCGAGCGAGCCGGGCTCGCCGGGGACGAGATCCATGAACGCCTCGTCGACGGCGATGGTGCGGCCGGGCCGGCGCAGCGCTCGGAGAGCGTGCGCGGGATCGAGGGTGCCGCTCGGCGAGGCGGGGTTGCCGACGACGACGAGGTCGGCCTCGTCAGGGACGTCGCGCGGGTCCAGCGCGAAGTCCCGGTCCGGGTCGCGCAGGACGCGGACGACCCGCACGCCGTGCGCGCGCAGGGCGGCTTCGGCCTCGGTGAAGCCGGGGTGGACGCAGGCGGCGAGGCGTGGCCTGAGCGCGGCGGGCAGCAGCCAAAGCGCTTCGGCGGCGCCGTTGGTGGTGACGATCTCGCCGGGGTCGCGGCCGTGCAGCGCGGCGACGGCGGTAGTCGCGCCGGTGTCGTCGGGGTACCTGTCGACGCCGTGCTCGAGCGCGTCGTGGAGCGCTTCGCGCAGCCACGGGGGCGGCCCGCCTGCGACGACGTTGACGGCGTGATCGGCGTCGCCGGGTCGCACGTCGCGGTCGCCGTGGTGGCGAAGGGGTGCGTGCAGGTCATCGCTCTCCGGAGAGCCGCCGATCGTCAGCGCGCGCCCCCTCCCCGGAGAGCCGCCGATCGTCAGCGCGCGTCCCGCGGCGACGAGGTCCACTCGCGTTGCCTGCGCGGCGAAGCGCTGCGTGGCCTCGCCGAGGAGGTCCAGCCAGGCGCGCGACGCTGCGTCCGGCGGGAGCAGCCCCTCCCCCGCCTGCTCGGCGACGACGATCGTCGCGCCCGACCGCATCGCCGCCCGCACCGCCCGATCGACCTCGCGGAGCACCTCCTCGCTCACGCGCGCGAGGAGCCTGCCGTCCGGGCCCTCGAACGCTCCCGCGCCGTGCAGCGCCGACGCGATCCACGGGCCCAGGCCGTCGAGCAGGACGCACTCGGTCTCGCTGCCCGCGAAGGATTCGGCGAGCGCCGCGCCGGCGACCACCGTCGTCCACGACGGCGGCCGGCGGCCGACGTGCGCCTCGATCCTCTGCGCCATCGCGGGATCGCCGGCGTCGGCAGTGGCGACGTAGCGCACCGCCAGCCCGCTCGCGAGCGCCAGCCGCTCGGCATGCGCGCTCTTGCCGGAGCGCGTGCCGCCGATGAGGACCGTCAAGGTCATGGCTCTTTCGCATGAGCAGCAGGGGCTAGCACCTGTGAGTAGCGCCTGCTGCTCATCCGAGAAGAGGAGCGTGCGGCGCGCCCTGGCGCCTGCTGTGCCGCGAGCGCAGCGGTCGCGAACTGCAAAGCGAGGTGCGGGTGGGCGGCCCAGTGGACGTGCAGCCAGCTCGCCTGCAGCGCGCCTGCCACGAGACCGTCCGGCCGGGTCGTGCCGCGCGCCGAGAGCTCCCAGGCCGGGCTCCCTTGCAGCGACTGCACCTGCGAGTAGTGAAACTCGTGGCCGCGGACGCGCTCGCCCGCCGCGAGCCACGGCGTCGCCGTCGCCGCGACCGCCTCGCGATAGCCGAGCTTCAGGCGCCCGGTCATGCTCGCGCGGGCCGCGATCGAGCCGCACATCTCGTGGCCGTCGAGCCGCTCGCAGAGGTACAAGAGCCCGCCGCATTCCGCGAGCACCGGCTTGCCCGCAGCGACGAACGCCGCGACCTCCGAACGCAGCGGCGCGTTGGCCGCGAGCTCCGCGCCGAAGACCTCCGGGAACCCGCCGGCGAGGATCAGCGCGCCGCAGTCCTCGGGCAGCGCCTCGTCGCTGAGCGGATCGAACGGCGCGAGCTCCGCGCCCGCCGCCGCGAGCAGCTCGAGGTTCTCCTCGTAGTGAAACGAGAACGCCGGCCCGCGCGCGATCGCGATGCGCGCCCCCGCCGCCGGCTCGGCTCGCGGTTGCGGGCTCGACGCCGGACCCGGAGGCTGCGCCGCCGCCGCGCGCGCTTGCGGGCTCCATGCCGGGTGCGGCGGGGGCGCGGTCGCCGTGCGTGCGAGCGCCTCGATGCCCGCGACGTCGGCGTAGCGCTCGACCGCGCCCGCCAGCGCGTCCAGCGCTGCGCGCGTGCGCGGCTCGCGCTCCCCCGCGGGCACGAGGCCCAGGTGGCGCTCGGGCGCGACGACCCGCTCGTCGCGGCGCAGCGCGCCGAGCACCGCCACGCCGAGCGGGCGCACGGCGTCGCGCAGCAGCTCCTCGTGATGGTCGGAGCCGACGCGGTTGAAGACGACCCCGGCGACGTCGAGCTCGGGGTCGAAGGTCATGAAGCCGTGCACGATCGCGGCCGCCGAGCGGGCCATCGCCGACGCGTCGACGACGAGCAGGACCGGCGCGCCGAGCAGCTTCGCGACGTGCGCGGTCGAGGCCAGCTCGCCGCGGCCCGACGCGCCGTCGAAGAGGCCCATCACGCCCTCGACGACCGCGATGTCCGCGCCCGCGCCGCCGTGGCGCACGAGCGGGGCGACAAGCTCCGGCCCGCTGAGGAACGCGTCGAGGTTGCGCCCCGGCCGGCCCGAGGCCAGCGCGTGGTAGCTCGGGTCGATGTAGTCCGGGCCGACCTTGAAGCCCTGCACCCGCAGCCCGCGCGCGCGCAGCGCGCCGATCAGCCCGCAGGCGACGGTGGTCTTGCCGGCGCCGGAGCTCGTCCCGGCGACGACCACGCGCGGGATCACGCGGGCGCTCCGGCGGGCGCTCGACGCGCGGGGAGCGCTATCACGCGCGCACTCCGGCCGGCGCTCCACGCACCGGGAGCGCGGGCAGGTCCGCGACGGCCCGCTCGGTGAGGCGCCGCGGCGCGCGCCGCGCCAGCGCGCGCGCAAGCTCGGTGCGCAGGGCGATCGGCGACCACGTCACGCTCGGGACGGGCGCCGCGTCGTGCTCGCCGCTCGCCGGATCGCAGCCGTGATCCGGGCACACGGTGAGCCTCCCGCCGGCCACCAGCACAGCCTCCGTCAGCGGGCCGACGAGGTCGCGATCCGCGCGCTCGATGCTCGCGACCTTCGCCGCCCCGTCGCGCCTGTGCGCGGCCTCGTCCGGCCCGCCCACGTGCACGACGACCCGCGCCGCGCCTTCCTCGATCGCCGCGATCGCCGCCGTCGCCTTCGCTTCGAGGTCGCTCGACGCCAGCCCGGTCGCTCCCGACGGGACGACCGTCGCCGCCCCCATCAGCCGCGCGACCCCGATCGCGGCGCCGCGCGCGCCGACGAGCACCGTGCCGGCGCCGAGGATGCACGGGGGAGCGATGCCTTCGGGCCACACCCGCACCCCCGCCCCCGCCTCGATGACGAGGGGCGCGCTGCCGACGACGAGCATGCGATGGCCGCGGAGATGGTGGAGCTCGTGGCCCGGCGTGGCGAAGGTCGCGGCGTCGGCCGGGTTGCGCAGGTCGACGCGCCACGCCCGCTCGCCGTCGCCGACCTCGATCCCGTACGCGGCGGCTTCCAGCGCGCCGCGATCGACCGGCGCGTGCGGCGTCCAGCCCAGCAGCGCCGGGATCGCCGACTCCGAGCCGGCCGGCAGGCCCGGCGCGATCGTCCGCAGCCGCGTGAGCTCGCCTTGCCGGGCGAGGCGGTCGAGCGCCGGCGTGCGGGCGCGCTCGAGGCTCGTCGGCTCGCCGCCGCGCGGCGGCTCGCTCCCGCCGTCGAGGATGACGAGGACGTCTACCACTCGATCCCCTGCTGCGCGCGGATGCCCTCGTCCATCGGGTGCTTGACCTTCGTGACCTCCGAGACGAGGTCGGCGAGCTCGAGCAACTCCGGCGCGGCGTCGCGGCCGGTGATGACGACGTGCTGAAAGCCGGGCCGGTCGCGAAGGGTCTGGACCACGTCGACGACATCGATCCAGCCCCACGTGATCGGGTACGTGATCTCGTCGAGCAGCAGGAACTCGTAGCGCTCCTGCGCGACGGCCCGCTTGACCTCGGCCCAGCCCTCGCGGGCCAGGTCGGCGGACTCGGCGAGGTCCTTCGACAGCCACGACCAGCCGTCGCCCATCTTCTCCCAGTCGATGCCGCCGAGGGCCGCGGCGGCCTTCGCCTCGCCGACCTTCCACTTGCCGGACTTCACGAACTGAAAGACGCCGCAGCGATAGCCGCGCGCCCACGAGCGCAGGAGCATCCCGAACGCCGACGTGCTCTTGCCCTTGCCGTGGCCGGTGATGACGATGACGAGCGGGCGGTCGCGGCGCTTGCGGCGCTTGGGCTCGGCGCTGCCGATGTCGCCGGGCCGGTGCGGGACGTCGACGCCGTCTGCGCCGTGGCGCTCGAGGGGGCTCTGCTGCGGGGTCATGCGGCGCTCCTCCCGGGCTCGGCAAGCTGGTGGACCTGCCCGCCCGCGGCGCGCGCGAGCAGGGTGGCGAGCCCGAGCCGCACCGGCCCGTCCTCGGTGTCGACGACGTGGACCGCGGCCGCGGCGCGACCCAGCCGCGCGGCTGCGGGCGGGATCTCGCGTCGCGGGTCGGCGACGCGCCCGTCGGTCAGCACGACCGCGATCGCGCGGCGGCCGGGCTCGCGGAGCGCCTCGCGGCGGATGAGGCGCTCGGCCGCGTCGAGGCCCGCGGCGAGCGGCGTGCGCCCGCCGGCGGGGAGCTCGCGCAACGCGGCGGCGGCGACGGCCAGCGGCGCGCCGGGCGCGACGAGCACCCGCGCGGCGCTGTCGCGGAAGGCGATGACGGCGACACGGTCGCGCCGGGCGTAGGCGTCGCGGAGCAGAGCGATCAGCGCGCCCTTGACGCGTGCGAGCCGCCGCTGCGCGCCCATCGACCCGCTGGCGTCGACGACGAGGCAGACGAGCGTCGCCTCGCGCCCGGCGCGAACGTGCTCGCGCAGGCCCGCACTCGCGGATCCGGCTGCGCCCTCGAGGAAGAGCCGCGCCTGCAGGCCCACGGTCGCGGATCCGGCTGCGCCCTCGAGGAGCCTTGCCCGCAGGCTCGCCACGAGCGCGACATCCTCCGAGACCGCGGACGCGGGGCGGCTGTCGATCGCACCGGCGCCGGGTCCGCGCGCGCGTGCGCGCCGGCCCGCAGGCCCCTCGCCGGTGCCAGCGAGCGAGAGCGCGTGGAGCGGCAGCTGCGCCGCGGCGACGCCGACGGCGCGATCGCGCGCGGGCGCCGCACCCTCGCCGCCGCGTCGCGCGGACGCTCGCCGCCCGCCGGCGGAACCCTCGGCGCCGTCGCGCCCCGCCGTGGCCGGCGTGGGGCCGGCGCCGTTCGTGGAGCCCTCGGGCGCCACGGGGCCGTCGCCGTTGGGGGCGGGCGGCGGGTCGTCGTCGTCGGGGGCCGCTTCGTCGAGCGCGCGATCGAGGTCTCCGGGGTCCGGCATCCGGCCGTCGAGCGGGTCGCGCCGGCGGCGGTGCGCGAGCGCGAGCGCCGCTGCACGCCGGACGTGGTCCTCGCCGACCTCGTCCGCGCCGTCGAGCGCCGCCAGCGCGCGCGCCGCCTGCGCCGTGACGATGTCGCCGCGCACACCCTCGATCCCGAGCGCCGCGCACGCGCCGGTGATTCGCAACAGCTCGCGCTCGGGGAGCCGCACGGCGTCCAGCCGCGCGCGCGCCGCGGCGATCCGCCGCGCGAGCGCCGACTCGGCGTCCTCCCAGGCGCGAGCGAACGCCGCCGGGTCGCGCTCGAACGTCAGGCGGCGGCGCACGATCTCCGCGCGCTCCCCGGGATCTGCCGGCGCGCGCACCTCGACGCCGAGGCCGAAGCGGTCGAGCAGCTGCGGGCGCAGCTCGCCCTCCTCGACGTTCATCGTCCCGACGAGCAGGAAGCGCGCCGCGTGGACGGCCGAAACGGCCTCGCGCTCGACCCGCGCGACGCCGGTCGCGGCGGCGTCGAGCAGCGCGTCGACGAGGTGGTCGGGCAGCAGGTTGACCTCGTCGACGTAGAGGATCCCGCGGTGCGCGCGAGCCAGCAGCCCCGCCTCGAACGCACGCTCGCCGGCGAGCGCGCGGCCGAGGTCCAGCGAGCCCACGAGCCGGTCGAGCGTCGTGCCGAGCGGCAGCTCGACCAGCGGCGCGGCCCGCGGAGCGGTCGGCGCCGCCATCGGGACGATCCCGCCGGGCGCGGCCTCGCCCGGCGCGAACGCGTAGGTCTCGCCGGTCGCCGCCTCGACGGGTGGCAGCAATGGGGCAAGCGCGCGCACCGCGGTCGACTTCGCCGTCCCGCGCTCGCCGCGCACGAGGACACCGCCCACGGACGGCGCGACGGCGTTGACGAGCAGCGCCTCGACGAGCGCCTCCTGCCCGACGATCGCGCTCAACGGGAAGGCGATCACGCGCGTGCCTCCGCGGCGGCGGCAGTCATGCCTGCGCCTCCTCGAGCTCGCCTTCCAGCTCGAGGTACTGCTCGCGGATCGCCGTGATGGTCGCGTCGGCCGGCGCGGCCCACAGCCCGCGCTCCGCCGCTTCGAGCAGCCGCTCGGCGATGCCGCGCGCCGCCCACGGGTTGGACTGCGCCATGAACGCGGCGACATCCTCGTCGAGCAGGTACTTCGCCGCGACCTGCTCGTACATCCAGTCCTCGGCGACGCCGGTCGTCGCGTCGTAGCCGAAGAGGTAGTCGACGGTCGCCGACAGCTCGGCGGCGCCCTTGTAGCCGTGGCGGATCATCGACGCGATCCAGCGCGGGTTGGCGACGCGCGCGCGGAAGACCCGGCGCGTCTCCTCGGCCAGCGTCCTGTTGACCACGCGCGAGGGATCGCTGCTGTCGCCGAGGTACGCCGCGGGGTCCTTGCCGGTCAGGGCACGGACCGTCGCGATCATGCCGCCGTGGTACTGGTAGTAGTCGTCGGAGTCGAGGATGTCGTGCTCGCGCGAGTCGACGTTCTTCACCGCGACGTCGATCCGCGCGTAGCAGTCGCGCATCGGCTCGGCCGCGGCCGCGCCGTCGAGGCCGCGGCCGTACGCGTAGCCGCCCCACGCCTCGTAGACGGCGGCGAGGTCGGCGTCGTCGCGCCAGTCGCGGGCGTCGAGCAGTTGCAGCAGGCCCGCGCCGTACGTGCCGGGCTTGGAGCCGAAGACGCGGGTCGTCGCGCGGCGCCACGCGGGCTGCGCGCCGAGCTCGGCCGCGAGGCGCTCGGCGTCGGCGCGCGCGTGCGCCGCGACGAAGTTCCGGTCCTCCGGCTCATCGAGTGCGGCCACCCGCGCGACCGCGTCGTCGAGCAGCGCGACGAGGTGCGGGAACGCGTCGCGGAAGAAGCCCGAGATGCGGACCGTGACGTCGATCCGCGGGCGGCCGAGCTCGTCCAGCGGGACGACCTCGATCCCGGTGACCCGTCGCGACTCGGGGTGCCACGTCGGCCGGACGCCGAGCAGCGCGAGGATCTCGGCGACGTCGTCGCCCTGGGTGCGCATCGCCGCGGTTCCCCACGCGACGAGGCCGACCATCCGCGGCAGCTCGCCGGTGTCGTCGATGTGGCGGTCGAGGAGCGCGCCGGCGAGCTTGCACCCGACCTCGTAGGACAGCTCCGACGGCAGCGCGCGCGGGTCGACGGAGTAGAAGTTGCGCCCGGTCGGCAGGACGTCGAGCCGACCGCGCGTGGGCGCCCCCGACGGGCCGGCCGGCACGTGGCGCCCGTTCAGCGCGTCGACGATGTGCGTCAGCTCGTCCGGCGTGCGGCGGATCCGCGGCACGACCTCGCTCGCCGCGAAGCGCAGCACGCGCTCGACGCCGGCGTCCGCGCGCCCCAGGACCGCCGCGCACACCTCGGTCGCCGCCGCGGGGTCCCAGCCGCGCGCTGCGAGGGCGTCGAGCAGCGCCATCTGCGCGGCTTCGAGGCGGTCGACGAGGTCGCCCGCGGTCGCGCCCGGCCCGCGAAACCGCTCGACGAGCGCGCGCACGCCCTCCGCCGCGAGGGGGTCTGGCGATTTAACGACGCCTGGCGTCGCTTTCTCGCCACACCCCTCGGGAGAGGAGGCTGCCGCGGCGGCCGCCGGCGCGGGGGCGGCCACCAAGGCCGGCTCGTCGAGGCCGAACGCCGCGCCGACCGCGCGGCGCAGGCCCGGCACGTCGCCCGAGCCGAGCCGCAGCATCGCCGCGGTGAGGCCGCGAAGCTGATCGCCCGACGGCGCCACGCCCAGCACGTGTAGCCCATCCTTGATCTGGATGTCCTTGACCTCGCAGAGGTAGCCGTCGATGTGCTCGACGAGCGCGCCGAGGTCGTCGGGGCGCTCGCTGACGCCGAGGTCGGACTGGAGGTTGGCCTGCTCGATTCCCGCCCAGATCCGCGCGGCCAGCGCCGGCAGCTTCGGCGGGTCGAGGACCTCGAGGCGCGCGTACTCGTCGAGCATCGCCTCGAGCTCGGCGATCTCGTCGTAGGTGTCCGCGCGCATCATCGGCGGGACGAGGTGGTCGACGATCACCGCGTGCGCGCGGCGCTTGGCCTGCACGCCCTCGCCGGGGTCGTTGACGACGAAGGGGTAGACGAGCGGCATGTCGCCGAGCGCGGCGTCGGGCGCGCATTCGGCGCTCAGCGCGAGCATCTTGCCCGGCAGCCATTCCAGGGTGCCGTGCTTGCCGAGGTGGACGATGGCGTCGGCGCCCCACGACGCGTCGATCCAGCGATAGCAGGCGAGGTAGTGGTGGGTCGGCGGCAGCTCGGGGTCGTGGTAGATGCCGACCGGATCCTCGCCGTAGCCGCGCGGCGGCTGGATCGCGACCAGGACGTTGCCGAGCTCCAACCCCGCGATGACGAAATCTTCGCCGTCGAGGTACCTCTCGCCGGGCGGCGCGCCCCAGCGCTCCTCGATGGCGTCGCGCATCGATGCGGGCAGCGTCGCGTACCAGTCGAGGTACTCGCGCACCGGGAGGCGCAGCTCCGAAGAGGCCAGCTGGTCGTCGGTGAGGAACTCCGGGTCGTGGCCGCCCGACGCGATCAGCGCGTGCATGAGCTCGTCGCCGTGCGCGAACGGGCGGTCGACCCGCATCCCGTCGGCATGCAGCGCGTCGAGCAGCCGCAGCGCGCTCGCGGGCGTGTCGAGCCCGACGGCCATGCCGACCCTCGCGTGCTTCGTCGGGAAGCTCGTCAGCAGCAGCGCGACCCGGCGGCGCTCGGCCGGCAGGTGGCGCAGCCGCGCGCTGCGCACCGCAAGCCGCGCGACCCGCGCGCAGCGCTCGGCGTCCGGGACGTAGCGGGCGACCGCGACGCCGACCGGGGAGGCATCGGCGTCGCGCTCCTTGAACGAGATGACGCCGCCGAGGATGCGCCCGTCGAACTCCGGGATCGCGACCTGCGTGGCGGCATCCAAAGGCGTGAGGCCGGAGTCCGACGCGAGCCAGGCGGCGCGCGAGCCAGTCGCGCAGACGGCTTGGAAGACGGGCACGCCGAGGGCGGCGAGGGCCGTCGCGTCCCACTCCTGCCACTGCTCGCCGACGCCCTCGGCGCACCCCGCGGCGTTGTCGGCCGCGCCGCTGCCGCCCGTCGCGAGCATCGTCACGATGACCGCGTCGACGATGCCGTCGAGCAGCTGCAGCGCGGGCACGCGCCCGTCGGCGTCGCGGCGCAGCGTGTAGCTCCAGACCGCGAGCGCGTTCGCGCCGGCGTCCTGCAACGCGCCGCAGAGGGCGTCGACGAACGCGGTGTTGCCGGTCAGCCGGTGCGAGCGGTAGAAGCAGATGGCGACGGTCGGCCTCGCCGGGTCGTGGCGCTCGATCGCGCGGGCGAGCGGAACGTCGCCGATCTCGGGGAGGTAGACGCCGAGGTCCGCCACCTCGCGGGGCGCTTCGAAGCCGAAGCCCTCGAGCAGGAACGTGTCGGCGAGGAAGCGGAGGAGCTCCTCGACGTTGTCGACGTCGCCGTGGCGAAGGTACTCGCCGGCCTGGGCGACCGCGCCCGCCGGCGCAAGCGACAGGCCGGTCATCTCGGCGTCGGGCGCGGCCTCGCCGCCGAGTGCGAGCAGCGCGATCCCGTGCGAGCGGCAGCGCTCGCGCAGCAGGTCGAAGCCCGGCCAGCCGCGCCGCCCGCCGAGGACCCGGCACAGCACGACGCGCGCCCCCTCGAGCACCTCGTCGACGAGCTCGTCCCCGCTTAAGGCCGGGTTCGCGCAGCGCACCTCGGGGAAGCCGGCGGGCAGGCGCGAGACCGCGGCGGCGGTCGCGAGGATCTCGGTGTCGGCGGTCGTCACGAAGCGCAGCACGGGCGCACCTCCGTCTGGATGGTGGGCAGGCCGGCGGGGACGCCGCCCTCGATCAAGGCGGTGAGGCGCGCGGTGTCGAGGTGGTCTGACACGAGGTCGCCGAGGATGTCCAGGCGGCGCTCGCGGGCGGCCGCGAACGACCCGGTCCCGGGCTCGAAGCGGCGGCCGCGCGCCGCGGCGACATGCCGCAGCAGCGCGCGCCGGAAGGCGTCGTGCTCGAGCGCGCCGTGCCACGACGTCCCGAGGACGTTGCCGGCACGGCAGCCGTCGGGCTCGCCGTCGTCGCCGGTGAGGAGCTCCTCGCCGCCGCCGCGGAGGGAGCCTTCGCCGCGGAGGGAGCCTTCGCCGCGGAGGGAGCCGTTGCCGCCCGCGCGCCCCGCGGCCGCCACCCGCGCGACCCGGCCGTGGCGGATCTCGTAGCCCGAGACCTCGGTGCCGAGCCACGCGCAGCGGCCGGCGCGGCGGCGCAGGACCTTGTCGGCTCCGAACGTCGTCACGACCGGCAGGAGGCCGAGCCCCGCGACCGCGCCGCGTCCCGACTCGACCTCGTCGACGATCCGCTCGCCGAGTAGCTGGTAGCCGCCGCAGATGCCGAGGATCGGGGCTCCGGCGGCGGCGCGGGCGGCGATCGCGCGGTCCAGGCCGGCGGCGCGCAGCCGCTCGAGGTCCTCGACCGTCGCCTTCGTGCCAGGCACGACGAGCAGGTCGGCGCGCTCGACGTCGGCCACCGAGCGCGTGAACCGCACCCGCACGCCGGGCTCGGCGGCGAGCGCGTCGAGGTCGGTGAAGTTGCTCATCCAGCGCAGCCGCAGGACGACGACGTCGAGCGTATCCGCGCCGGCAGCCGCGGACTCCGGCCGCGGCGCCTCGAGCGCGAGCGAGTCCTCGACGTCCATCCACAGGTCCTCGACGTGCGGCAGCACGCCGATCACGGGCCGGCCGGTGAGGCCTTCGATCTGCGTGAGACCCGGTGCGAGGATCGACGCGTCGCCACGGAACTTGTTGATGACGAAGCCCGCGACGTGCGCTTGGTCCTCGGGTTCGAGGAGGGCCAGCGTGCCGAAGAGCGAGGCGAAGACGCCGCCACGGTCGATGTCGCCGACGACGAGCACCGGCAGGCCGGCTTCACGAGCGAGCCCCATGTTCGTGAGGTCGGCGTGGCGCAGGTTGATCTCGGCCGGGCTGCCGGCACCCTCGCAGACGACGACGTCGAAGCGGTCGCGCAGGCTGTGCAGGGCGCGGGCCACGATCGGCTTGAGCTCGTGCTTGAGGGACTGGTAGGAGCGGGCGTCGGCGTCGGCGTACGGCTTGCCCATGACGATGACCTGGCTGTGGCGCTCGCCCGACGGCTTGATGAGGATCGGGTTCATCGCGGCCTCGGGCTCGATCCCGGCGGCCGCGGCCTGCACCGCCTGCGCGCGCCCGATCTCGCTGCCGTCGCGCGCCACGACGGAGTTCAGCGCCATGTTCTGCGCCTTGAAGGGCGCGACGCTGACGCCCTCGCGGTGCAGCCAGCGGCAGATGCCGGCGGTGACGACGGACTTGCCGGCGTCGGAGTGCGTCCCGCAGACGAGGATCGCGCCCCTCATGAAGCGGCTCTCCGGCGTGCGCGGCCGGCCCGCCGCGCGCCCCGCCGCAGCGCGCTCGGGACCGCGCCGGCGCCATCGCCGCCCGAGACCTCGGCGCGGCTCGCCGTCGCGCGCCGCGCGGTGCCGCCGGTGCGCGCGGCACTCGCCGCGGCGCACAGGAGCGCCGCGGTCATGCCCACGGCCCGGGAGAGGCGGACCGCGCGGCGGATGTCGAGGCTGCTCGGCACGCCGCCGGTGCCGAGGCTCGGGCGCAGCTCGGCGACGCCGCCGTACGTGAGTGGACCGCCGAGCGCTAGGCCGAGCGCGCCGGCGAACGCCGCCTCGGCGCGGCCGGCGTTCGGGCTCGGGTGCGCGGCGCCGTCGCGCAGGACGGTGCGGAGGGTCGCGCTGGGCGAGCCACCCACCACGGGCGCGCACAGCGCGGCCAGCGCCGCGGTGGCGCGGGCGGCGGGCCAGCCGAGCACGTCGTCGAGGCGCGCCGCCGCCCAGCCGAAGGACTCGTAGCGCTCGCTGCGGTGCCCGACCATCGCGTCGAGCGTGTTCGCGGCGCGGTATGCGGCGACGCCCGCCGGGCCCGCCAGCGCTCCCCAGACGAGCGCGCCGACGACGGCGTCGCTCGTGTTCTCGGCGACCGACTCGACCGCCGCTCGGCACAGCTGCGCCGCGTCGAGGCCCGCGGGATCGCGGCCGCACAGCGACGGCAGCACCGCGCGTGCGCCGTCGAGGTCGCCGCGCTCGACGGACGCCGCGAGGCACCGCGCCTCGCCCGCGAGCGAGCGGCCGCCGAGCGCGGCCCAGGTGATCGCGGCGAGCGCCAGGCCCCGGCCCGCGGCTCGAGCGAGCAGCTCCGCCGCCGTCGCCGCCGCGACGACGAGGCCGGCCGCGTGCAGCGTCCCGCGCAGCCGGGTCGGCTTGTAGGTCGCCCGCTCGACGGCCAGCGCGACGTTCCCGAAACCCGCCACCGGGTGCCAGCGACGCGGATCGCCGAGCAGCAGATCGGCCGCGTAGCCCGCGACGAGCGCGCTCACAAACCGACCTCTGCATGTCGAGAAGTGACCGGATATCGGTCACTTTTCGACATCGAGTTCGTCCGTGAGAGGGTCCAGCGTCCGTCGTGCGCGTGCAGCTCGGTGATCGACAGCGGCGCGCAGTCGATGCGCCAGAACGCTTGGGGCGGGGCTTCGAGCGCGTGCACCACGGCCGCCTTCACGACACCGCCGTGCGTGATCGCGACCACGCGGCCGTCGCGGCGGGCTTGGTCGTCGAGCCAAACAGCGACGCGCTTCGCGAACCGCGCGAGCGACTCGCCGCCGTGGGGGCAGGCGGCCGGGTCGGTCATCCACGCGGCCGCGGCTTCGGGATCGGCCTCGTGGAGGTCGGCGAGGGTCCGGCCGGCCCAGTCGCCGAAGTCGCACTCGGCCAGCGATGGGTCGAGTCGGGGGTCGGGGAGGCCGGCCGCCTCCGCGGTCTGCACGCAGCGCAGCGCCGGGCTGCAGAGCAGCTCCTCGTGCGACGGAAGCCGCGCCGCGAGCGACGCCGCGTCGGCACGGGCGCGCTCGTCGAGCGGCTCGTCGATCGGAAACGCGGCGGCACGCGTGGCGCTCGTCGCGGCGTGGCGTACGAGGATCAGGCGCCTCACGGGGACGTGCGATCCCGATGGGGGATCCGGGCTGCTGCGACCTCCGCGACCATCTCGATACCTCCACGGGATCTTGCGTCCCGGACTGGAAGGGCTCGCGGCGGACGAGTTCCTGACTCCCGGGGCTTCGACGTCCCGGTCACAGTGGCGCGACCGTCCCGGACTCTCACCGGGTTCCTCGCACCGCCACGCTTGACGGCCGTGATGCTACCGCCCGCCTCTAGTCTTGCGGCGGATGCCCGTCCCGGATCACCTCGTCCGACCGCCGACCCCGCCGGGCTTCGACGCGTCGCGCGCGGCCGAGCGGGCGGCGGATCCCCGGGGCTGGCGCTACGGCGCGGAGGGGCGGGCCGCGGTGCACCGCGTCATCGCCGACCGCCGCGACATCCGGCGCTTCAGGCCCGACGAGGTCCCGCCCGACGTCCTGCGCCGGGTGCTCGAAGCCGCCCACCGCGCGCCGTCCGTCGGGCTCATGCAGCCCTGGCGGCTGATCGTGGTGTCCGAGCTGGAGACGCGGATCGCGATCCGCCGCCTCGCGCAGCGCGAGCGCCTGCGCCAAGCCGACCGCTTCGACGCCCGCGCCCGCCAGTTCCTCGACCAGAAGATCGAAGGGGTCGTCGAGGCGCCGCTCGGGATCTGCGTCTGCTGCGACCACGGCGACCCGCAGACCGAGGTGCTCGGCCGCGGCACGATCCCGGAGACCGACGTCTACAGCACGGCCTGCGCGATCGAGAACCTCTGGCTGGCGGCCCGCGCCGAGGGGCTCGGGGTCGGCTGGGTGAGCTACTACCGGCCGGAGGATCTGCGCGCGCTGCTCGGCATCCCGCCACGCGCCGACCCGATCGCCTACCTCTGCCTCGGATGGCCCGACGAGCGCCCGCAGCGACCGGGGCTGGAGGCGGCCGGGTGGTCGTCGCGGATGGGGCTCGACGAGGTCGTGATGGAGGGCCGCTGGCGGGAGGCCGCGCGCCCGGAGGACGGCGAGGGGGAGCCGCCGGATGGCCCCACGGCTCGCGCGGCCGAAGGCGGCGGTGCGGCCGGACGCGGAGGCGCGGCCGCACGCGAAGGCGCGGCCGCACGCGAGGGCGCGGCTCGCGCGGCCGGGCCCGATCGCTCCGCCGCGATCGCCGCGCGCGACCGCCTCGACGCGCTCGTCAAGCCCGCCGGCAGCCTCGGTGCGCTCGAAACGCTCATCGAGCGCTGGGCGGCGATCACCGGCGACCCGCCGCCGTCCAAGATCCGCGCCGGCGTGCTGGTCTGCGCCGCCGATCACGGCCACGTCGTCCACGGCACGAGCCTCTTCGACGCGGACGTGTCGGCGCAGGTCACCGCCGCCGCGGCCCGCGGCGAGACCGCGATCGGCGTGCTCGCGCGCCGCGGGGGCCACGACCTGCTCGTGGCCGACGTCGGGCTGTACGGCCCGACGCCGCCCGGCGTGCACGACGCCAAGGTCGCCGCCGGCAGCGCCGACATGCTCGCCGGACCCGCGCTCACCGTCGATCAGCTCGACCGTGCGCTGGCAGCGGGCGCCGAGCTCGCGGCGCAGCTCGCGCGCAGCGGCGTCGACTGCCTCGTGCTCGGCGAGATCGGGATCGGCAACACCGCGACGACGGCAGCGCTCGTCTGCGCGCTGACCGGCGCGTCGCCGGAGGTCACCGTCGGCCGCGGCACCGGCCTCGACGCGGCCGGCGTGGAGCGCAAGCGCGGGGTCGTCGCACGTGCCATCGAGCGCCACGGCGCGCCGCTGCGGCCGCGGGAGGCGCTGCTCGCCGTCGGCGGCCTCGAGCTCGCGGCGCTCACCGGAGCGATCCTCGAAGCCGTCGCGCGAAGGCTGCCGGTGATCGTCGACGGCTACGCGGTCGGCGCCGCGGCGCTCGCGGCCGTCGGGCTGCAGCCGGCAGCGGGCGAGCTGCTCGTCGCCGCGCACCGCTCGAGCGAGCCAGGCCACGCGCTCGTGCTCGCCGAGCTCGGGCTCGAGCCGCTGCTCGACCTCCGGCTGCGGCTCGGCGAGGCGTCGGGCGGCCTGCTCGCGCTGCCGCTCGTCGAGGCGGCGGGCGCGCTGCACCGCGAGATGGCGACCTTCGCCGAGGCAGGCGTAGCGCGAGCGGTCGAGCGCCCGCCGAGCCCGTGAAGGCTCCGGCGGGCCGCGCGAAGGCCGAAGGCGGCCAGCCCGTGAAGGCTCCGGCGGGCCGCGCGAATGCCGAAGGCGGCCCGCCCGCGAAGGCTCCACCGGGCCGCGCGAAGGCCGAAGGCGGCCAGCCCGCGAAGCCTCCGCTGGGGCGCGCGCTCGACGGCGCCGCCCTCGCGTTCGCCTTCCTCACGGTCCTCCCCATCCGGCCGCGCTGGCCCGTCGCGAACCTCGGCGCCGCCGCCGCGTGGTTTCCCCTCGTCGGCGCGGTTGTCGGGACGCTCGCGGGCGCCACCCGGTACTACGGCGAGGCGCTCTTCGGGCCCGCGGTCGCGTCGGTGCTCGCGCTCGTGGTGCTCGTCGGCCTCACCGGCGCGCTGCACCAGGACGGCCTCGCCGACTGCGCCGACGGCCTCGGCGTCCGCGCCGACCGCGAGCGCCGTCTCGCCGTCATGCGCGACCCGGCGACCGGCGTCTTCGGGACGCTCGCCCTCCTGGGCTGGGCGCTGCTGCTCACCGCCGCGCTCGCGCAGCTTGGCGACGACGACGCCGCGCGGGCGCTGATCGTCGCAGCCGTCGCCGCGCGCACCGCCGCGCTCCTGCACGCCGCCGCCACGCCGCCCGCCCGCAGCGACGGCCTCGGCGCGACGTTCGCCCCCGGCACAGCCGCGCTGACCCTCGCCGCCGTCGCGACGATCGCGGCGGCCACCCTCCTGCTCGGACCGGTCAAGGGGCTCGCCGCCACAGCCGCCGCGACCCTCGTCGCCCTCGCCACCAGCGCCTGGTCGCGCGCCTCGATCGGCGGGCGCACCGGCGACACGCTGGGCGCGACCGTCGCCCTCGCCGAGGTCGCCGTCTGCCTCACGCTGCTGGCAGTCGCAACGGCTTAGAAGACGAAGAACGCCTTCAGGATCATCAGCAGCAGCGAGATGAAGGCAAGCGCAGCGATCGAGCCGAGGATCCGCACCGCCCACATGTCCCAGCGCGTGACGACGTGCTCGCGCTCGCGCTGCGACCGGTGCAGGCTCCCCGCGACCTTCCGCGCGGCCGGGATCGTGCGAACCCCGATCGGCTGCTCGCGCCCCGGGTCGGCGGAGCGTTCCGGCACGGCGGCGGGCGCCGCTTCCTGCACCCACTCCCGCTTGACCTGCGCCTGCAGCGCCTGATGTGCGAGCAGCAGCTCGTCGCGCTGCTTGCGCGCCTCGTCGCGCTCCGCGAGCGCCTCCGAGCGACGGGCCTCGGCAGCCTCCGCAGCGGCGACCGCGTCATCGCGCTGGCGCTCCATCCGCTTGCGCGCGCGCACCGCCGCCTCGCGGTCGCCAACCGCCGCGGCATGCTGCGCCATCGCGCGATCGCGGTCGAGGACCGCCATCGCGTGCGACCGGACGAACTCGTCGTCGGCGTCCTGCGCGGCGTCGGCCGCCTGGCGCTCGTGCGCAACCGCCTGCTCGAGCTCACGGCAGCGCTCCTCGCGCTCGGCGGCATGGGCGCGCGCCTCGCGCAGCTCCGCGTGCATCGCGTCGAGCTGGTGCTCGATCCCGGCGAGCTCGTCGCGTAACGGCTCCTCGACGACGGCGAGAGGCGCCGAAACGAGCCCGTCCGCAGTCTCCGACGAGGGGACGGCGGCCTCGCGGTCGAGCGGCACCTCCACGCTCGGCGCGACGACCAGCGAGACGCCGGCCATGTCCAGCCCGCGCTTCCAGGGGAACGCTGCGATCCAGCCGCCGTCGGTTCCCGCCGCCCACGGCTTGTGCTCGAGCGTCGCCAGCACGCGCCGGCCATCGACGACGAGGCCGGGGCGTACGAACCGCACGCCGCGCACGCCGGACCAGCAGCCGCGCACGACCAAGCGGCCCTCGTCGAGCTCGAGCCGTTCGAGCTCGAAGCTCGCCCCGGCACGAGCGATCCCCGGATGCAGCGCACCGCCCATTGCCGCGGCCCCTACCCATGCGTGCCCTTCCCACACGGCGCCGCTACCCTCGATGCGAGCCATGACCGTCGCCATGACCACCGTGGCGGCCGAGGCCGCGCGCCGGCGCACGTTCGCGATCATCTCGCACCCGGACGCCGGCAAGACGACCCTCACCGAGAAGCTGCTGCTCTACAGCGACGCGATCGAGGAGGCCGGCGCGGTCCAGGGGCGCCGCACGCGCCGCGCCACGACCTCCGACTGGATGGACATCGAGCGCCGCCGCGGGATCTCCGTCACGAGCACCGTGCTGCGCTTCGAACACGAGGGCACGGTCTTCAACCTCCTCGACACCCCCGGCCACAAGGACTTCTCCGAAGACACGCTGCGCGTGCTCGCGGCCGCCGACTGCGCGGTGATGCTGCTCGACGCGGCGAAGGGCGTCGAGCCGCAGACGCTGCGCCTGTTCGAGGTCGCGCGGGCGCGCAACATCCCGCTGATCACGTTCGTCAACAAGTACGACCGCCCCGGCCTCGACCCGCTCGAGATGATCGACCACATCGAGTCCGTGCTCGGCATGCACCCGGTCGCCGCGACGTGGCCCGTCGGGATCCCCGGCGACTTCCGCGGCGTCGTGGATCGCAGCACCGGCACGTTCCATCGCTTCACCCGCACCGCCGGCGGCGCGAAGCGCGCGCCCGAGGAGCGCATGACCGCCGCCCAAGCAGCGACCCGCGAAGGCGACGCCTGGACGACCGCCGCCGACGAGCTCGAGCTGCTCGACGGCGCCGGCGGCACGCTGGATCCCGACGACTTCGCCACCGGGAAGGCCACGCCCGTCTTCTTCGGCTCGGCCGTCTCGAACTTCGGCGTCGGCCTGCTGCTCGACGCCCTCCAGACGCTCGCGCCCTCGCCGCAAGCGCGCGACGACATCGACCAAAAGCCGCGCGCGATCGACGCCCCGTTCGCGGGGCTCGTCTTCAAGGTCCAGGCGAACATGGACCCGCGCCACCGCGACCGCGTCGCGTTTTTGCGCATCGCGTCGGGACGCTTCGAGCGCGGGATGAAGGTCGTCAACGCCCGCAGCGGCAAGCCGTTCACGCTCGCCCACGCGCACGAGGTCTTCGGCGACGACCGCGTCGTCCTCGACGAGGCGTTCCCCGGCGACGTCGTCGGCGTCATCAACGCGCAAGACCTGCGCGTCGGCGACACGCTCTACCTCGACGAGCCCGTCGAGTTCCCGCCGATCCCGACGCTCGCGCCCGAGCACTTCGTGACCGTGCGAAACCGCGACGCCACCCGTCACAAGCAGTTTCACCGCGGCCTCGAGCAGCTCGCCGAGGAGGGCGTCGTGCATCTCCTCCGCCGCGACCCCGGCGCTGACCCCGCGCCCGTCCTCGCCGCCGTGGGCCCGCTGCAGTTCGAGGTCGCCGTCGCGCGGCTGCAGCACGAATTCGGCGTCGAGGTCGGCCTCGACCCGACGAACTGGAAGCTCGCCCGAAGAACCGACAAGGTGGGCGCCGAGGTGCTCAGGCAAAGCCGCCATGCCGACATCCTCTATCGCTCGGACGGCACGTTCATGGCGCTGTTCACGAGCGACTTCATGCTCAACCGCTTCGAGGGCCTGCACCCCGACGTGCTGCTCGAGCGGATGCTTACCCGCTAGAGCGGGCAGCCCGAGGTCAGCCGGCGAGCCGGCCGCCGAGCTCGCCGCGCAGGACGGCGATCTCGGTCACGGCGGCCCCGACGTACGCGTCGCGGCAGCCGCTGATCTCCTGCTCGAGGTCGTCCATGTAGCGGCGGTTCTGCGTGAGGCCCTCGCGCTCGGCAACGGCACGCTCGGCGTAGAGCAGCCGCAGGCGCTCGGCGATCTCCGGGGCGTAAACGGTGCTGGACGGGCTCATGGATCTCACTGTGCACCAAACCGCGCGACGCGGGTGTGATTCGGCGCACGGACCACCCGGGAAGTCCCAGCGGCCGCCCGGGAAACGCCCGGGGTCATCGCCGATGGTGCTCTCACCGGCGGGCAGGTAGCCCGCGAACACCCCGGAGGAAGCCCCAAAATGTCCCGATTCCAGAAGATCACCGCCACCGTCTCCGCCGTTGCGCTCCTCGGCGCCGGCGGCTTCAGCGCCGCCCAGGCCGCGACGACGTCGTCCTCGGCGAAATCGAGCTCGCGCACCGCCGGACCCGGCGGCAAGCGCGGCGGGGGCCCGATGTCCACCGCCCGGCTCGCCGCGATCGCCAAGGCGCTCGGCGTGACGAGCGCGCAGCTCAAGGCGGCGCTCGACGCGGCACGGCCCGCGAAGCCGACGGGCGCCAAGCCCGCCAGGGGCGACGGGATGGCCACCGCGCTCGCGACCGCGCTCGGCGCCGACGTCGCGAAGGTCAAGGCGATCCTCGACGCCAACCGCCCGGCGAAGCCCGCTGCCGGCACCCGGCCCGGCGCCCGGCACCAGGCCCGCGAAGCCCGATCAGTCGAAGCTCATCGCGGCGCTCGCGACCGGTCTCGGCATCGACGAGGCGACCGTCAAGGCCGCCTTCGACAAGCTCGACGCCGACCACGAGGCCGACCATGCCGCCCGCGAGACGGCGATGTACGCAGCGGTGGCCGGCAAGCTCGGCGTGAGCACCGACGCCGTGAAGGCCGCCTTCGAGGCCAACCGCCCGGCGAAGAAGACCGCGTAGCCACACCACGGACACGAGCGGCCGGCCTATCGCAGGCCGGCCGTCTCAGTCGCTGAAGAGCTCGTCGAGCGCGAGCGCGAACCCCGGCAGCAACGGCGACGTCAGCGTCTCGCCGCGCGCGATCGTCAGCGCGATGTCGAACCCCGCGACCTCCGGGCTCGAGCGGCGGAAGACGAGCACGGCCTCCGACACCGTGTCGACGAGCCATAGCTCGGGCAGTCCCTGCTGCTCGAAGACCGGCTTCTTGACACCCAGGTCGCGGCGCCAGGTCGAAGGCGAGCGAACCTCGACGGCGATGTCCGGAATCGGCGACGGGCGACCACCGTCGCGGCTGGGCGCGCGGCCCTCGGCGTACCACATGAGGTCCGGCCCGAAGACGTTGTGGTCATCGAGGCGAACGTCGAGCGGAATCGTGACGCGGCCACGTCCGGGCTCGGCGCGCGCCCAGACGCAGAGAGCTACGTGGAGGTCGCCGACCACATACTGATGCATCGGAAGGGGGTCGTTCATCACGACCTCACCGTCGATGAGCTGGCTGCTGAACCCGTACGGATTCTCGGGCAGCAGCAGGAACTCGTCTGCGGTCATCCGCTGCGCTACGGGCATCGCGGTCATCGTACACCGGCCCTCCTCCTGATCGATATGGTCTTCTCAAGGAGACATAGGCCCGGAGCGCCCGTTTTCGCCCCCTTGCACCATCCCGCAACGTCCCCGCAACCGGCGTGCGCTAGCGTCATGCGCCGTGGACGAGAAGCCGCTTGAGTACGACACGTTCGATCCCTCCGAGGAGGGGCTGCGCGAGGCGCTGACCTCGACCGGCAACGGGTACTTCTGCACGCGCGGCACGGCCGAGTGGGAGGACGCCGACGACGTCCACTACCCCGGCACCTACGCCCACGGCCTCTACAACCGCGAGACCACGATCATGGGCGGCCGGCCGGTTCTCAACGAGGACCTCGTCAACCTCCCGAACTGGCTCGTCCTCAAGCTCAAGATCGAGGACGAGGACGCGATCAGGCTCGGCAACATCGACCTCCTCGACTACCGCCACGAGTACGACATCGGGACGGCGATGGTCAGCCGGGAGCTGACGTTCCGCGACCGCTCGGGGCGCGAGACGAACCTCAAGAGCCGGCGCTTCGCGAGCATGGCCCACTCCCACCAGGCCGCGATCGAGTGGACGCTCACCCCGCTGAACTGGTCCGGCAACGTCGAGGTGGTCTCGGCGCTGGACGGCCGCGTCACCAACGGCGGCGTCGCGCGCTACCGCCAGCTCGAGGGCCGCCACCTCGACCCCGTCTCGCCCAGGACCTTCGGCCCCGAGATCATCGCCCTGCACGTCGAGACGCGCCAGTCGAACATCTACGTCGCCGAAGCCGCACGCACGCGTGTCTTCAAGGACGGCCATCCGCAAGACGTCAAGCGGACGCTCTACCAGATGGAGGACTACATCCAGCAGGTCGTCGGCTTCGCCGTCCGGGAGGGACAGCCGGTCCGCGTCGAGAAGGTCGTCTCGTTCTACACCTCGCGCGACCGCGCGATCAACGAGCCGCTGACGAACGCCGGCAAGTCCTGCGAGCGCTACCCGGACTTCGACGAGGCGTTCCAGCGCCACGTCCGCGCGTGGGACGAGCTGTGGCGCTCGAGCGACGTCTACCTCCCCGGCAACGAGCGCGTGCAGCAGCTGCTGCGCCTGCACATCTCGCACATCCTCCAGGTCTGCTCGACGCACACGACCAACCACGACGCCGGGGTCCCGGCACGCGGCCTCAACGGCGAGGCCTACCGCGGCCACGTCTTCTGGGACGAGCTGTACGTCTTCCGCTACCTCACCTCGCGCCTGCCGGACATCACGCGCGAGCTGCTCATGTACCGCTACCGGCGCCTCGGCGAGGCACGCGCGGCCGCCCGCGATGCCGGCTACAAGGGCGCGATGTTCCCGTGGCAGAGCGGCTCGGACGGCAAGGAGGAGACGCAGGTCGTCCACCTCAACCCGCTGTCGGGGCAGTGGGATCCCGACCTCAGCCACCGCCAGCGCCACGTCAACGCCGCGATCTTCTACAACGTCTGGCACTACCACCAGGCGACGGACGACCTCGACTTCCTGCGCGACTACGGCGCGGAGATGATGCTCGAGATCGCGCGCTTCTGGGCGTCGATCGCGCACCACAACCCCGAGCGCGACCGCTACGAGATCCACGGCGTCATGGGGCCCGACGAGTTCCACGAGAAGTACCCGGGCGCCAAGGAGCACGGCCTGCGCAACAACGCCTACACGAACTTCATGGTCGCCTGGATCTTCGACCAGGCGGGGACGGTTCTGGGCCTGCTGACGGAGCGCCGCCGCGACACGCTGCGCGCAAAGATCGGCCTCACCGACGAGGAGATCGAGCGCTGGCAGGCCATGAGCCGGAAGATGTTCGTGCCGTTTCACGGCGACGGCATCATCAGCCAGTTCGAGGGCTACGACGACCTCGAGGAGCTCGACTGGGAGGAGTACCGCCGGACGCACGGCAACATCCAGCGCCTCGACCGGATCCTGCGCGCGGAGGGCGACGACCCCGACCGCTACAAGCTCGCCAAGCAGGCCGACACCGTGCAGCTGTTCTTCCTGTTCTCACCCGACGAGATCGCCGCGATGTTCGAGCATCTGGGCTACGACTGGGACGCCGACAGCATGGCGCGCAACATCGAGTACTACGACCAGCGCACCTCGCACGGCTCGACGCTGAGCTTCATCGCCCACGCCGGCGTGCTGGCGCCGATCGACCCCGAGCACTCGTGGGAGCGCTTCCTCGTCGCGCTGGAGTCCGACGTCGGCGACGTCCAGGGCGGGACGACGAAGGAGGGCATCCACCTCGGCGTCATGGCCGGAACGCTCGACCTCATCCAGCGCTTCTACGCCGGCGCCGAGATCCGCGACGGCGTCCTGACGTTCGCGCCCACGCTCACCGAGCAGATCGACGGCCTGGTGTTCCCGATGCAGGTTCGGGGAACGCCGATCCGCGTGACGGTCCGCAAAGACGAGCTCACGGTGGTCATCACGGGCGGCTTCAGCCGCGCGATCAAGGTTGGCATCGGCGACGACGTGCGCGAGCTGGGCGCCGGCGAGCGCTGCACATTCACGCTCGCCGAGCGCGAGACCGTCGGAACGGAGAATTGATGAGCAAGGGCTTTGCAGGCGCGATCTTCGACGTCGACGGCGTGCTCGTCGACTCGCCGCACGAGGCGGCGTGGCGCGACACGTTCAACGAGCTGATGCAGAACGAGTGGTCGGACATCCGCGACCAGACGACGTGGACGCCCGACGCGTTCGACGCCCGGGTCTACCAGTCGGTGCTCTCGGGCAAGCCGCGCATGGAGGGGGCGATGGCCGCGCTCAAGCACTTCGGCGTGCCGGAGCCCGAGAAGCGCGTCGACGCGTACGCAGACCTCAAGCAGGAGATGGTCGTCGAGCTCATCGAGGCCGGCAAGTTCTCGGCCTATCCCGACGCGCTGCGCTTCCTGCTCGCGGTCAAGGACGCCGGCCTGAAGGTCGCGGCCGCGTCCTCCTCGAGGAACGCGGGCCTCTTCCTCCGCCAGATCCGGCTCGACGAGTTCGCTGCGGCCGAAGGCCTGGAGTACGACTGGATCGAGGACGGGCTGACGCTGCTCGCCGCGTTTGACGTCGACATCTCCGGCCGCCACTTCGAGCAGGGCAAGCCGCACCCCGCGATCTTCCTCACGGCCGCCGAGGAGCTGGGCGTCGACCCGCACGAGGCGTTCGTCGTCGAGGACGCCGTCTCGGGGATCCAGGCGGCGAAGGCCGGCGAGTTCGCCGCGCTCGGCGTCGCGCGCGCCGACGACGAAGACGCGCTCGGAGCCGTGGGCGCCGACCTGGTCGTCACGACGCTCGACGACGTCGACCTCGGCGCGATCGCCGAAGGCCGCCTCGAGGCGCGAAGCGCCGTGTAGGCTGCGCACACTCTGAGAGCGGCCAAGGAGCGCGCAGATGTGGGCGCCGCAGCACGACCACCGATCCCCCGAGCAGCGCCGACCCGCGCTGGTCGCCGTGCCGCGGCCGCCGCAGATCCCGGCGTCGATCCGTGACCCCGGCACCGGGCTGGCGACGGACACGCCACTGCACCACGCCCTGGCTCGTACCGTGCGCGAGCGCGCCCGGCGGGCGCCGGAGCAGATCCTTGCTCGCAAGCTCAAAGAGGTCGACGTCCAGGGCGAGCGCGTCTTGGTCGCCAAGTCCTCCGACGCCGCTCGGGCGTCGCAGATCATCGACGCGATCCGCAACGACTACGGCGTCGACGTCTGCAGCAACCTGGGCTACTACGCGATGCGCGATACGTTCGATCTCGTCGACGAGGCCAAGGTCGACGCGGTCACGTCGGCGGCTTGGAGCATGCGCGACCTCGAGGCGATCTACGAGGGGCTGTTGCCGTTCGCCCCCATCCTCGGGCAGCAGCGCGCCGGGTCGTCGCGCAGCGCCAAGCCTCAGGAGGTGACGGCCTTCGCTCGGATGACGCACGGGTTCACGGCCAACGACGCCAGCGGCAAGAGCGACGTCGGCCGCCCCAACGAGTCGTATGCGCAGTACCACCGCGACGAGGGGATCATCACGCTTTACGGGCACAGCAAGAAGCTCAGCAGGAAGAACCTCGTCGGAACGATCATGCATGAGGCCGCACACGGGCTGTTCCGGTACGTGCTCAACGGGTACGGCGGGCTCGCCGCCTACTCCGAGCCGGCGAAGATGCCCGGCTACGGGAGCGTGAGCATCGAGGAGGATCTGTGCGAGGCGGTCCGCATGTACTTCCAGGAGCCGGACCGGCTAGCGGAGATCCGGCCAGTCCGCTACGCGTACCTCGACGATCACGTAATGGCGTGGTGACCGTCGCAGGCTGATCGCCGGCCTGCCACCGGCGTGGTGCCAACCGCTCTGGCAGGGTAGCTTCACGCCGTGATTTCCCTCGCCAAGCGCGAGCCGTCGGCGCTGTTGCTCGGCGCCCAGCTGCTCGGTGTCCTGCTGTACCCGTTCATGGAGTCGAGCGACGTCGGGCGAGCGGTGTTCAGCCTGTTCGGGGTCGCCGTCCTCGGGCTCGTCGTGCTCGCCGTGCGCAGCACCCCGGCGCTCACGTGGGCCGCGGTGCTGCTCGGCGTCCCGGCGACGGTCCTGCTGCTGATCCAGGCGGTCACCGGCGACGACTCGCTGCTGCCGTACTCGTCGGCGCTCGAGGCGATCCTCTACTTCTACGCCGCCTACGCGCTGATCAGATACATGCTCCACGACCACTACATCACCCGCGACGAGCTGTTCGCCGTCGGCGCGACGTTCACGCTCGTCGCGTGGGCGTTCGCCTACACCTACACCGTCTGCCAGGCCATCGAGCCAGGGAGCTTCACGGCAGCGGTGAACCCCGGCGGCGACCGCACCTGGGTCGAGCTGCTGTTCTTGAGCTTCACGACGCTGTCGAGCACCGGCCTGTCGGACGTCGTGCCGGTCAAGCCGTTCGCCCGCAGCCTGTCGATGATCGAGCAGATCGCCGGCGTGGCCTACATCGCGATGGTCGTCTCGCGGCTCATCGGGCTGCTCGTGATGCGGCCCGACGCGCAGGAGATCGCCGAGGAGATCGCGGAGGAGAAAAGGCTGCATGCCGGCCCCGACAGCCCCGAGATTCACTAGGTTCCGGTCACCGACCAGGAGGGTTCGATGGCTCAGTACGTCCGGCGCCGCGTGGCAAGCATCCAACTCGGCGTTGCCGCGGGCGCGCTCGGCCTGCTGGCGGGCATCGGCCTCGGGCGGGGAACCGAGCCGCCGCCCACCGTCGACGCCGAGCTCGCCGCGAAGAAGACCATCACGATCACCGGGTCGAACATCGTCGACGGCTCGGTCAAGTACCAGGACCTCAACAAGGCGAGCATCCAGAAGGGCATCTACCTCAAGGCCCAGACCGACCGCCTGTTTCTGAAGCTCAGCGACGCCGACGCGCGCTTGCACAAGGTCATCACGAACGCGCTCGGCGGCTACATCAAGCTCGGCGAGGCCGACGCGCGCTACCTCAAGCTCGACGCGCTCAACGGCTACCTCAAGCTCACGGACGCCGACGCGCGCTTCCTCAAGCAGGGCGCGCTGGACAGCTACCCGAAGTTCGAGACACTCGACGGATACGTCAAGCTCGACGCCCTGAACGGCTACCTGAAGCTCGACGCGCTCAACGGCTACCTGAAGCTCGACGCGCTCAACGGCTACCTCAAGCTCACCGACGCGGACGGGCGTTTCGTCAAGGTCGAGGACGTCGACACCCGGATCGACAAGCACCTCACCGACAACGGCTACCTCAAGCTCACCGACGCCGACGGGCGCTTCCTCAAGCTCGCCGACGCCGGCGCGCTGATCGACAAGCACCTCAGCGATGCGTCCGCGGGCTTCGTCAAGGGTGGCGGCAGCGTCGTCACCGGCTCCCGGCTCGTCGAGGACTCGGCGGAGCCGCTGCTGACGATCGGGAAGTCCATCGCGGTCACCGTCGAGCCGGCCGGCGGCGACAAGGGCGGGGCGATCGTCAAGCTGCAGAACCTCGGCGGCAGGGCCCAGGAGTACGCGGGAGCGGGGTTCGACGCCGCCGGGGCACCGCAAGGCGGGACGATCCCTCCGAACGGGATCGTCGCGATCCTCATCGGCCTGCTGCAGCCGGCGACCGTGCAGATCGTCGACGGCGCGGGCGACGGCGCCGCCGTGCACACGCTCAACCTGACGGCGTACGAGATCGAGAGCAAGCTTCAGGTCGTCGGCCAGGCGCTGTCGGGCGCCCCGCCCGCGCCGGCGGGCTGAGCCGCGGCGTGCGCCGCGTCGTCCTGCGCGTGCGCCACGACGCGCTCGACGAAGTGCTCGACGCGCTGCTGCCGCGCCTGACCGACGGCGTCCACGAGCGCCCCGCGCCCGCCGGAGCCGTCGAGCTCGTCGCGCACGCGCTGACGGGTGCGCTGCCGCCGCGCGAGGAGCTCGTCGCGCTGGCGGGCGGCGCGCTGATCTCGCTCGACGAGCACGACGTGCCCGAGGACTGGCGCGAGCGCCGGCGCCTGGACGGCGAGGGCGGCGTCGCGATCGGCGGCCGCGTGTGGCTGCGCTCGCCGCTGGACCCGCCGGCGGCGGAGGGCCTGCTCGACGTCGTCATCGAGCGCAGCTGCGCCTTCGGCACGGGCGCGCACCCGACGACCCGGATGTGCCTGAGCCTCATGACCGGCCTCGAGCCGGCCGGAGCGTTCGCCGACCTCGGGTGCGGCGCGGGCGCGCTGGCGATCGCGGCGGCGCTGCTCGGCTTCGAGCCCGTCGACGCCGTCGACCGCGACGAGCCGAGCGTCGCGGCCGTGCGCGAGAACGCGCGCCGCAACGGCGTCGAGGTCCACGCCTACGCGCTCGACCTGCTCGCCGAGCCGGCTCCCCCCGCGCACGCCGTCGCCGCGAACGTCCCGGCGGCTGTCCACGCGGGCGTGGCGGCCCGGCTGCCGGACACCGTCGAGCACCTGATCGCGTCGGGGATCCGGCCGGAGTCCCGCGAGGAGGTGCTCGGGCTGTACGCGCGCAGGGGCTTCGCGCTGCGCGAGGAGCGCGAGGAAGGCGGCTGGCTCGCCCTCGCGCTGGAGCGCGACCTCGACGACGGCCCCGCAGCGGCGGCGGCGCGCCCCCGGCATGGCGGCGCGGAGCGCCCCCTGAACGGCCGAGCGCAGCGTCCCCCGGCGTGGCTGAGCTCGCCGGCCAGATCAGCTCGCCGCTGCCCGGCGGCGGCTTCGCGCTGTCGTGCGCGAAGCCGGTCGAGGAGGGGGCGCGCGCCGCCGTGCTGCTCGCGCCGGGGCTCTTTCGGCTCGACATCACCCCGCTCGAGGACACGCTGAAGATCCAGGTCCGCAACCTCACGAGCGGCCCGTGCGACTGGACCGACGGCGGCCAGCCGATCGTCGTGCTCGGGTTCGACGGTCCCGCGATCAGCGCGCACACGCTGCGCATCGACGTCGACGACCGCCGCGCCAGCGTGCTGATCTCGGCCACCCGCGACACCGAGCGCGGGCTCATGCGGTTCGTCGCACAGGGGTTGGTGTCGCCCCCGGCGCGGTAGCGTTCGCGCGGGGCCTCGCGGATTGAGGCCGGACGCGGAAGGATCCACATGAGCAACGCAGGACGGCGCTGGCTGGTGAGCCTCGCGCTCGCACTGGCCGGCGCGGGCGCGCTCGCCGCGCCCGCCGCCGCGGACTTCCCCGCGGCCGACAGCGGCTACCACAACTACGACGAGCTGTCCGCCGAGACGCTCGCCATCGCCGCACGGTACCCGGCGCTCGTGCACCGGACCTCGATCGGCAAGAGCCACGAAGGGCGCGACATCTGGGCGCTGAAGGTCTCCGACAACGTCGCGACGGACGAGGCCGAGCCCGAGGCGCTGTTCTTCGCAGGCCAGCACGCGCGCGAGCACCTGACGATCGAGATGGCGCTGTACCTGCTCGACGAGCTGACCGCCAAGTACTTGAGCGACGCGCGCATCCGCGCCGTCGTCGACTCGCGGGAGATCTGGATCGTGCCGAACGTCAACCCCGACGGCAGCGAGTTCGACATCGCCACCGGCCGGTACGCGAGCTGGCGCAAGAACCGCCAGCCCACCGCGGAAACGCCGTACATCGGCACCGACCTCAACCGCAACTGGGGTTACAAGTGGGGCTGCTGCGAAGGCTCCGACAACACGGGTGCCGGCGAGACGTTCCGCGGGCTGTCGGCGTTCTCGTCGCCGGAGGTCGCGGTGATGCGCGACTTCGTGCTCTCGCGCCGGATCGGCGGGGTGCAGCAGCTCAAGGTCGGGATCGACTTTCACACCTTCGGCGAGCTCGTGATGTGGCCGTTCGCCTACACCTACGACGACACCGCCCCCGGCTTGGGGTCCGACCAGCTCGCGACGTTCTCGACGATCGGGCGCTCGCTGGCGCAGTCCAACGGCTTCACCCCGCAGCAGGCATCCGACCTCTACATCTCCGACGGCAACAGCCGCGACTGGCTGTGGGGCTCGGAAGGGATCTTCGCCTTCGGCTTCGAGCTGTACCCGAAGGCGGGCAACGGCGGCTTCTACCCGCCCGACGAGGTCATCCCCGCGCAGACGTCGCGCAACCGCGAGGCGGTCCTGCGGCTGCTCGAGATCGCCGACTGCCCATACCGCGCGATCGGCAAGGAGCTCGAGTACTGCGGCATCGGCACGCCCCAGCCTCCGCCGCCGCCGCCCGGCCCGGCGGGCGCGCAGCCGCCACCGCCTCCACCGCCGCCGCAGCCGCCGCAGGATGACAGCCCGATCGGCACCGACGGCGAGCTGGCAACGGCCGCCATCGCGGTCACGCGCGCCGGCTTGAGCGCTTCCGGCCACGTCCGGCTGCGCGTGCGCTGCGCGGCGACCCCCGGGACGCGCTGTCGCGGCGTGCTGAAGCTCGCGGCGCGCCTGCCCGGCCCGAGCAGGATGCAGACGATCGCGAAGACGAACTACGTGCTCGAGCCCGGGACCCGCGCCGTCGCGCTGCGGCTCGGCCCGAAGTCGCGTCGCGCGCTGCGCCGGCGCTCGGCGATCACGGCCACGGCGACGATCACGTCGCAGCAGGAGACGACGGGCGCCGCGACGACGGCGACCGCACGGGTGAAGCTCGTCCGCCGGCCGGCGCGAAGGGATTGAGGGGCGCCGCGCGGAGGGGCCGCTGCGCGGAGGCGCCGCGGCGGCGCTAAGCCGCGCCGCTTGCGCGCTTGCGCGCGAACATCGCGAGGTCGGCGCGCTCCAGCGCCTTCGCCGCCGACGTCGACTCGTGCAGCGACGCGTGCCCCACGCTCACGCCCACCTGCCTCAGCGCAGGCCAGCACGGCTCCGCCATCGCCTCGCGCAGCCGCGCCACGTAGCTGTGCGCGGCACGCTCGTCGCAGCGGATGAGCAACACGCCGAACTCGTCGCCGCCGATGCGCGCGAGGATGTCCGTGCTGCGGGCGGCGACCCGCAACGCCCCCGCGAACTGGCGCAGGACCTCGTCGCCGGCGGCATGGCCGCGGCGGTCGTTGAGCGCCTTGAAGCGGTCGAGGTCCGCGACGACGACGAACGAGTCGATCCCGTCGCGCAACGTCAGCGCCCACTCGCGCTGGAGGTGCAGGTCGAACGATCGGCGGTTGCCGAGACCCGACAGCGCGTCGACGTAGGCGAGCTCGGCCAGCACCTCGTGCTGGGCGCGCAGGCGGGCGACCTCGGCATGCAGCGCGGCGGTCTCCTGCTGCAGGCGCGCGACGGCGCGCGTGCGCTCCTCCTCGCCGGCCAGCAGCGAGTAGCCCTCGCTCGGGATCACCGACGTGTGCTGGTCGCAGATCTGCTTGAACGCGGCGGCGCTGGCCGGGTCGTCGAACGCCCGCATCGGGTACGCGCACAGAAGCTCGAACGTCCGCACCTCGCCGATGTCGTTCCACAGGTCCTCGAGCGCGATCGCCGACGCCATGTCGCCGTCGTCCCACAGCAGCGCGACCATCTCGCCGTACACGCGCATCCGCCGGCCACCGGCCGCCGCGCAGTCCATGACGGCGCCGATCGTCTGCGCGAACAGGGACGCATCGGGCGACCCGCCGGCCATGAAGCGGCTCAGCACGTCGCGCGCTTCCAACGCCACATAGCGGCCCTCGCGCACGGCCGCGGCGACGTCGATGCCCGCACCCTCGAGCGCGCGCTCGAACTCATGGCGGTGGGCCGCGGTGGCGACGACGATCGCGCTGTCGCCCTCGCTCAGGGAGGGGACGAGGAACTCGCAGACGGTCTCGACGAGAAACGCCTCGGTCTCGTAGAACTCGACGAGGTGGCCGTGCCCGCAGGTCGCGTGCGCCGCGACGCTCTCAACCGCCATGGCCAAGCATCGGCAGCACAGGCCAAACCTTGAGCGCTGCCTACCTGCGTACCGTCTCGCAGTTCCTCGAGATGGCGTCGCCGGAGTCGGCGAAGACGATGTCGGTGCCCGCACCGCAGACCACGACGTCGTGCCCGCCGTGGGCGACGTTGATGCGATCGTTCCCCGGGCCGCCGTCGACGCGGTCGGGGTCGAGGTTGCCGAAGATCGTGTCGCGTCCCGAGCCGCCGAAGATCCGGTCGCTGCCGCGGTCGCCCGTGATGCGGTCGTCGCCGGCGTCGCCGTAGACGACGTCCGCGCCCTTGCGGCCGGCCAGGATGTCGTCGCCCGCGCCTCCGTGCAGCTCGTCCGAGCCGTTCTCCCCGTCGACGTAGTCGTCGTCGCCGCGGCCGAACAGGCGGTCGTTGCCGTCACGGCCGAAGATCGAGTCGATCGAGCCGGTGCCTACCAGCACGTCGTTGCCGGCGGTGCCGCGGATGATCCGGGGCTTGACGCCGCCGGTGTCGGGCTCGGCCGGCGTCTGCACGACGACCTCGCACTCGAAGAGCTTGTCGCGGGTCGGCGCCTCGGCCTCGACGTACACGGTGTCGTTGCCCGGCCCGCAGTAGACGTCGTCGGCGCTGTCATCCGCGGCGCGGATCGAGTCGTCGCCGTCGCCGCCGCTGAAGTAGTCCGGCGCCGAGCCGCCGATCAGCTCGTCGTCGCCGGCGTGTCCGTAGAGCCGGTCGGCGCTCGCGCCGGCGTCGATGCGGTCCGCGCCGGCGTCGCCGTAGAGGCGGTCGCCTCCGGCGTCGCCGACGATCCGGTCGTCGCCGTCCTGGCCGCCGAGGCGGTCCGGCCCGCGGCCGCCGTCGATGACGTCGTTGCCGGCGCCGCCGAACACACGCTCCGTGCCGGGCCCGCCCGCAATGTCGTCGTTGCCGTCGCCGCCGAAGATGCGCCTGTCGGAGCCGCGCCCGCCGCGGATGACGTCGTCGCCCGGGCCGCCGTCGAGCACCTTGTCGTCGCCGAAGCCCTTCTCCTCGATGAGGTCGTTGCCCTCGCCGCCGTAGATCGTGTCGTCGCCGTCGCCGCCGTCGAGCGTGTCGTTGCCGAGCTCGCCGGAGATCTCGTCGTTGCCGGTCCCGCCGTCGGCGCCGTCGTCGCCCGCGCCGCCGAAGATGCGGTCGTTGCCCGTGCCGGCCACGAGGAAGTCGTTGCCGTCGCCGCCGGTGAGCACGTCGCTGAGCCCGCCGCCGGACAGCCGATCGGACCCGGGCCCGCCGTCGATGCTGTCGCGGTCGCGCCCGCCGCTGAGGACGTCGTCGCCGCCAAGGCCCTCGATGCGGTCGGCGCCGCGCGTGCCGGTGATGCGATCCGGCCCGTCGGTCCCGACGAACGGCGCGAGCCCCGGCTGCACGACGAGGTCGGTTGGCGCCGCGCCGGGCAGCCCGACGGTCCCGACCCGCCCGCGTGAGAACGGGCTGACAAGCGACACGCTGGCCGCGCCGCCGTTGGCGATGTAGATCCGGCTCGAGTCGGGGTTCCAGGCCGGCCAGCCCGGGCCACGGCCGGCCGGCAGCCGCAGGGCCCGGCCGCGACGCAGCTCGACGAGCGCGCCCGACGCGCCGCCGGGCGCCGCGCCGACGATCGCCTTCGAGCGACCGGCGGACAGCGCGAGCCCGCCGCCCGCGCCGGGCGGCAGCTTCAGGCCGCGCTTGCGGGCGCGGCGCTGCCCCGGGGCGATCGTGCGCAGGCGCTCGCGCGCGGTCACGAGCGTGCGCCCGGCCGCGTCGATCGCGACGCCGACCGCGCCGGGCAGCTTGACGTGGCGCAGCAGCGCGTTGCGCGTCAGCGAGACCATCGCGACGCGCCCGCTCGCGAGCACGACCGCAGCGAGCTGCCCGTCCGGGTCGATCGCCATCCGCGTCCCGTCGCCGTTCAGCGCGATCGCGTAGCGCGTCGCCAGGGTCAGCGGGTCGAGCGCGACGATCTCGCGGCCGCGCACGACGTACAGCGTCGTGCCGACCGGGGCCAGCTCGATGTCGCCGATCGCGGGCGGGCCGAGCCCCACGCGCGCGAGCTCCGTGCGCGCGTTGACATCGACCGCCAGGACGTCCGATCCCGCCGCGACGAAGCCGCGCTCACCGTCGCGCGAGACCGCGACCGCGCGACCCGGCCCGGGCAGCGCCAGCCGCGAGACGACCTCGTTCGTGCGCACGTCGACGAACGGCAGCTCCGGCGTCTGAGTCGCGACGAGCATGACCCGCGCCGCCGCCGGCTGCGCCGCGCAGAGCAGCGCCGCGAGCAGCGCGGCCGCGCACACGGCTGCCCGCGCGCGCGACGTCACTTCGCGAGCGATCGCAGGCCGGCTCGCGGACGCTCGGCGTCCTCGTGAAGGAACGCCCGCAGGTCGGCGTTGAAGCGGTCGGGTCGCTCGAGCATCACGAGGTGGCCCGTGTCCTCGTAGACGACCTTGCGTGCGTGCGGGATCAGCCACTCGAACTCGGCGGCGTCGCGCAGCGGCACGAGCCGGTCGAGCTCGCCCCACACGACGAGCGTCGGGCACGCGATCTCGCCGAGGCGGTCGCGGATCGGATAGCCGGTCATCGCGTCGAGCGCGTCGGCGAAGCCGGGCTTGCCGGCGCCGCTGGCCTGCTCGGCGATGAGCGCGCTCGGCAGCCGCTCGGGGTGGGCGGCGAGCAGCAGCAGCAGCGCGCGCCGCAGCCGCTCGCGGCGCACGACGCGATCGGACTTCGACGCCGCCCAGAACGTCCCGAAGAAGAGGTAGTTCTCGATCCGCGCGCGCAGCCCGCGGTTGCGCTCGTTGCGCATGTGCTCCATCGACAGCCCGGCCGGCGAGGTCAGGCACAGGCGCTCGACCTGCGCGCCGTAGCGAATCGCGAACTCGGCGGCGACGAAGCCCCCCATCGAGCTGCCGACGAGCGTCGCCGAGTCGATCCCGAGCGTCACGAACAGCTCGTCGAGCATGCGCGCGTAGCCCGGCATCGAGATCGGCTGGGCGGGCATCGGCGAGGCGCCGAAGCCCGGCAGGTCGATCGCCACGACGCGATGCTCGCTCGCGAACGGCGGGATGTTCTCGAGCCAGTTCTGCCAGCAGCCGGCGAGGCCGTGCAGGAAGACGACGGCCGGGCCGGAGCCGATGTCGACGACGTTCACCGGCCGCGCGTCGGCCTGCACCCAGCGCACGTGCTCGCGCCAGTCGATGTCCATCCACGCCGAACGACCGGCGGGGCCGTAGCCGCCGCCGGAGCTCACGTGGCGAAGGTCCGTTCGCCGGATTCGGGCGCCTTCTCGCCGGGATCCTCGCGCAGGAAGGCAAGTACGTCCTCGTTGAAGCGCGCGGGGCGCTCGAGCATCGTGAGGTGGCCGGTGTCCTTGTAGACGACCTTGCGCGAGTCGTCGATGAGCTCCTCGAACACCGACGCGTCCTTCAGCGGGACGAGGCGGTCCTTGTCGCCCCAGACGATGAACGTCGGGCACTCGATCTTGGCCAGGCGATCGCGGATCGGGTAGTTGCACAGCGCCTCGAGCGCGTCGTTGAAGCCCTCCTTGCCGGAGCCCTTGACGAGCTCGAACGTCAGCTCGGGCGGGAGCTTGGCCGGGTGGGCGGCGACGAGCAGCAGCACCGCCTCGCGCAGCCGCTTGCGGCGGGTGATCGTCGGCGACCGCGACGCGAGCCAGCCGATGTTGAAGAACGCGATGTTCTCGGCGCGGTGGCGCAGGCCCTCCTGGCGCTGCGTGCGGATGGTCTCGACGCTGAGGCCGGCGGCGGCGACGAGCACGAGCCGCTCGATCCGCTTCGGGTAGCGGATCGCGAGCTCCGCGCCGATGAAGCCGCCCATCGAGTTGCCGACGAGCTTGACCGGCTCGTCGATATCGAGGACGTCGAGCAGCGCATCGACGGTGTCGGCGTAGCGCGAGATCGAGATCTTCTTGTCCGGGCACTCGGACTCGCCGAAGCCGGGCAGGTCGATCGCGATGACGCGGTGGTCGCGCGCGAAGAACGGGATGTTCTCGAGCCAGTTCTGCCAGCAGCCCGACAGGCCGTGGATCATGAGGACGACCGGGCCCTCGCCGATGTCGACGAGGTTCATCCAGCGGCCCTCGACCTGCACCCAGCGCAGGTGCGGCTGCCAGTCGATGTCCATCCATTCCGAGCGGCCAACCGGGCCGTAGGTGTCGTGCGCAGCCTGCTGCGAAGAGGTCGTCGCCACGTCGATGAGCTTACCCGTGGCCCGAATGCGCATGCGCCAAGCAGCTCAAATGGCCGCGGGGGGCGCCGACACGGTCGTTTCGGCCGCGAACAGCTGCGCGCCCAGTTTCGGCGCCATCCGGGAGAACCTGACGATCGCATCGGCACGCGACCCGTCGGCGGGCAGCATGCTTATAAACCGCTCGGCCCCCGAGACGACCTCCGCCAAGCGGTGTGCGTTTTCAGCCGATAACCGGCCGCTGGCGGCTGTCGAGGTGAATCGTGCGCCGTCGCGTCGCGCCTCACGGATCCAAGTAGCTGCCTGGTCCGCGACCGACTGAAGTGCAACCAAGTAGCGATCGGCGATATCCTCGACGAGCTCGGGAGAGGCCATCAGCACCTCATGGAACTCGGGCCAGTCCAGGCAGGTCACGGGCATGCGCGCATCGTCCGCGGTATGCAACGACGTGAGGCCGTCGACGACGAGCGCACGGATCGACTTCGTGATGTGAGCGCGATGCTCGGCATCGCTTATCCCCCGCCGAGCCTCCTTCGACCGCATTCGCACCCTGGCCCACGCAGCCGCCCGGCGGATGCGCCCCGGACGTGTCGTGTCCCGGGGCACGATCGCATCGAGGCTTCCGAGGGCGGCGACCGCGCGTCCGCTCGCGCTGCCCTCTCCGGTCGACGGGTCGACGAGCCGTTCGAGATGGTGGGCCACGCCCTCCGCCGTTCGCTTCTGGCGCTCCAGCGTACGCTCGTCGAAGTAGCGCCAGACGCCATACAGAGCGCCGAACAAGGCCACGAGCACGGACGCCGCCGGCAGCCAGCGCTGGATCGCTGCGCCGCTTCCGCCCTCGCGCTGCAGGCGTCCGACGTCGAGCTCGAGGCGCTTGACGTCGAGCTCCAAGCGCCGGCGCTCGAGATCCTCGTTCGCGCTCTGCGCGGGAGTGGCGGCGGCGCCGGCGCCTGCGAGCACGGCGATCGCTGCGAGCGCGGCGAGGAGCTTCATCCGGGCTGGACGAGCAACCCGAGCTCGGACAGGAAAAGCACCTGCGACAGCACGATGACCGCCGCGTCGACCTTGTCGATGACCCGTAGCTCATCGAACGTCCCGATCCCGGGAGGCTCGAACGGCGAGAGCTCCCGGACAGCCGCACGCACCGCGTCGATCGGCAGCTCGAGCAGCGCGTCGCGGCTACCGAACCCCAGCGGCGCGGAGAGCACCGGACCAAGGCGCTCTACGCGGTCACGACGCAATATCGGTGTGAGCGCGCGCGCGGCGGGAGCAAAGTCGTCGAGGTCGTCGTCGTACAGCCCAGCGAGCACGCGCGACCACAGCACATCGTCGAGCTCGGGCGTCCGCAGCCCGCGCGACAAGAGCTCGTCCAGCACGTACCTCACCTCTGGAACCTCGACTCGGAGCAGGAAATCGATCGCATCCCCCAGCAGCACTGGACCGCCGCGCTCCTGCGCGATGCTCTGCGCGAGCATCCGGCGCACGAGGCCGCAGCGCTCGCCGACCATGGCGTCCACGAGCAGGTCCGGGTCGTCGCCTCCCAGCAGCACGGCCGCGGCGGCGCGAAACTGCGGGTTCTCGTGGCGCAGCATGGCGTGCGGCCGAGATCGGCGCCACGCGGCGTGTGCAAGGCGGCGAAGATCGGCGGCCGAGATCACCGGCGCGGCCAGTTCGCGGAGCTCGCGGGGGCGGAAGTACAGGTCCCGCCACACCCACAACCCGTCCCTCCACGCCCGTATGGGGGAATCTGGGCGCGGCGAGATCAGGCCGGAACGACCGCGTGGCACGATTTTGAGGACGTTGCTCGCGACCATCGCCGCCAGCGCAAGCAGCGCGCCGATCTGAGCGGCGAACGCAGCTTGGTCGCCGGCCTGTGACCTTCCCAGGAGGGCGATGCCCGCGAACGCGCAGGCCGCGCCGACGCCGGCCAGCGCCGTCTGCCGGACAAGGCGGCGGGAACGCTCGCCCTCGGCATGTTCGCGCAGCCGCTCCAGCTCCTCGAGCTCCTCGGAACGGCGGCGGCGGCGCGCCTCCGCGATCCGTTCCACGAGCCCGCGACGCTCGCTGACCCAGTCGCCGTCGGCCTTCTCCCAGCGCTCGACCAGACGCTGATCGGTTTGATGGCGATCGAGCGTCGCGACGTTGACCTCGAGGCCGCGGATGGTCTCCTCGCGCTCCGCTGCGAGCTGCGCAAGCGTCTCGCGCAGCTCCGCGAGCTGTCGAGTCGTCTCGTCCAGCCGCGCGTCCACGGGAACGGCAGGCGCCCCGCCTGCCTCGTCGAGCAGCTTCGTCACGGCCGCGTCGAAGCCCTCAGTCGCGACCGCGAGCACCGTCACGCCGGCTTGTTGCAGCGCGCCGCGTACCTCCGGGCTCTCGTAGCCCAGCACGATGACGACAGCCCGTGGCTTTGGCTCGGACGCGGAGGATTGCAGCCGCGCGAGCGCCGCCTCGTAGACACCCGCCCCGATGACCTCGTCGTAGTAATGCCGCGAGCTGCCGACCATGACGAGCACGCGGTCGAGGCCATCGGCGCCGCTGATGAAGAGCGCCGGGGTCCCGCCCTCGGTCACGTCGCGTACGAACAGCCCACTCGCGTAGGCGATCCGGCGCACGCGGTCGAGCACGCCGTGCGGCTCCACGGGCTCTATCCGGCCGCTCTCCCCGGCCTCCCGAACCTCGTCCGCGTCGATCGCGGCCGGGGGATCGCCCGCGCCCCATGTCCGCGCGCACAGCTCCAGCAACCCGCGCGGACGCCCGCCGCTGTAGCTGTGCAGCGTCTCGATCGCGGCGATCGTGAACGGCGCGAACTCGGCGGGCGGAAGATCGTGCAGCACCGGCCCCGTCGTTCGCGGATGCAGATAGAGATGCACGAGCGCGGCCGTCTCGGCGAGCTCGTACGGACGCGTCTCGACGACGCGATAGCCGAAGCGTTGACGCAGATCCACGGGGAGCTTGTCCCAGGCCTCCTGGTTGCCCGCGATCACGATCATCCCGTTCTCGCCGGGGATCGACTCGGCGAGCGAGTGCAGCATCCCCGAGGTCTCGGCGACGAGCTGCTGATCGCGATCGAGGACGAGCTTCTCGTACTGATCGATGTACACGACCAGCGCCGTTCCCGCTCGTCCGCACATCGTGGCGAGCAGGTGGAGACCGTGCTGCGCGAGCTCCGGCGTGTCGATCGAGCGGCTGACGCCGATGCTGCGAAGGCGCATGGCATCGAGGTCGCGGCCGACGAGCCAGTCGTAGGCGATGTCGGCCAGATCCGTGAAGAGGTAGGGCAGCACGGAGCGAAAGTCATCCGTCTCTGTCACGCGCGCGATCTCCTCGTCGCGGCGGCGCAGCACATCGCCTGCGTCGACCAGGTACTCATTGACGAGGGTGTCGGCCAGGCCGGGCTCTGCGACAAGCCTCGCGCGGATCGCCGTGACGGCCTCCGGGTCGTCCGGATAGGCCATCTTGATGCTCTCGCCGGCGAGTTGCGCGGTGAAGCGTGCCGCAACGTCTCGCATGCGTGCGTGTGAGATCTGCGCCATCAGTGTCCGGTAGACGGAGGTCAGATCCGGCGATTCGACCTTGGCGTAGAGCTGCAGGACGTCCTCGGCGCAGCCGGGAGCGATCTTCTTCGCGGCGACCTGTCGCCTGAGGTGGCCGATCGCGTGCGTCTTGCCCGAGCCGTGCTCGCCGCGCAGCGCGACCGCCTGGCCGCGCGGCGCGCCCTCCTGCTCAAAACGCTGGAGGTAGACCGCGGTCAGGTCGCGCAGCTCGGTGACCGCCGACACGATGAGCGTGGGCGGCTCAATCTCCGTGCCACCGGGGTCGGGCTTGGCATCGAGGGCGTGGACCGCCTGATGCGGAAACGGGCGCGACGGCGTCGCGACGATCGGACGCTCATACGCCGGCATTGCGCTCCCGGCGATCGATGACCTCGACATAGCGGGGGATTTGCTCGGCGCTGAAGAACAGCTTCTCGTCATCCGGCCAGGCGGGCCCATCCCACGCCTCCGCGAGCTTCATGTCGAACATCTCGCTCGTCATCAACACGATGCGAGCCGCCGGCCGATGGCGGCGGTCAAACGTGTCGACCAGGCCGTCGTTGTCGAACGGCAGGCGCACGCCTGTGCGTCCGGCCTTCCAGCGACGCTCGATGATGTCGCGGGCCTGCTTTCCGCGCACCGGCCCGAGCTCGAGGATCGGGTAGCCGCCGCGTTCGCGCGCGCTCTCATGGGAGCGCGGACGCGATCGGAACAGGTCCTTGAGCAAGTCCGATTGCTGCTCGCCGGTGCCGGGCGCCTCGATGGCATCGAGCACCGTGACGAGCGTGATCGTCTCGGCCTGGTCGCAGATCGCGAACGTCGGCTTGATGAGATCCTGCGGGGGATCCTCGAGGCGAACGGCGAACCCGGCGCCCTTCCCGGCCAGCACGCGGCTCGTCTGGGTGAGGATGACCTGCGCCTTGCTCAAGTAGAGCTTCTCGACCGGAAGCGGGTCGCCCTTCAACTCGCCGTCGAGATCGATGGCTTCGTTGCCGAGCGGTGTGAGGCCCTTCGCCGCGAGGTTGTAATACATGATCTGCAGCCAGTTGCTGAAGTAGCCGAACCCGTCCGCCCCCGGGTACGCGGGTTCCGGGACGACCAGCTTGAAGGGCTCGTCGAGCGGCAGGACGTCGGGGTCGGCTCGCCGCTTGCGCTCGTCGCGGTAGTGGCGCAACAGGTGGTTGCACACCGACGTCCGACCCGTGCCCTTGATCCCGGCGACCATGACGAACGCCGGCTCGCACAGCTCGATCGCGCGGTCGATGTACAACTCGACCTCCGTAAGCCCCTCGTATCCCACCAAGAGGTCTGAATCCGTGGGGCACGCCAGCGGATCGAGAGGAACCTTCGGGTCGTACGCTTTGACCGTCAAGCCATATCGCGCTCGACCGCTCACATCGGGTCCCGGCATTGGTAGTCAGGGGCGCAGTGCCCGCGCTAGGCGGGTCTGGTTCCCCGTTCCCCTTTCAATTCCGTGCGTGCGGTTTTCCCGCACACGGCTTACCGATGATCTTCTTCGCATGGCCTACGCGGCCCCGGGGTAGCGGATCGTGCCCCTGAGCCGGTGAAGGCCCAAACCCATAAGCCAGTCCTCAGTCCAGGCGGCGGCCTCTCCGGCGCGTAGGTTGCGTCCCTTGCGCTTGACGAGCAGGCGCTTGAGTCGCCACGCGACGTAGCGGTCGATCGTCCTGAACTCATCGGCGGCGTTGCCGGTACGAAAGTAGGTGCCCCACCCGCGCAGGATCGGGTTGAGTTCCGCGATCAGCACGCGGATATCACCGACACCGACGCGGTTGCGGCCGGTCTTGGCCTTGACCTTGGCTCGCAGGCGCTTCAGCGAGCGTCGCGACGGCCAGCGGTGCAGGTAGTAACGGCGAACGCCGCGCTCCAGCAACCGGCCCGACACACGCGCCCGGAAGTGCCAACCAAGAAAGTCAAAGCCCTCACGGCCCTCCCTGAGGTCCACCACCTTCGTCTTGTCCGGATGCAACTTGAGCCCGAGGCCACCGAGGATCTCCCCGGCCTTCCCAAGGGCCGCGTTCGCGTCTTGCTCAGACCGGCACAGCACGACGAAATCGTCCGCATACCGGACGAGCTCGCCGATGCCGCTCTCGGTCATCGCGCGGTCGAACGCGTGCAGGTAGACGTTGGACAGCAGCGGCGAGATCACGCCGCCCTGAGGCGTCCCGGAGACCGTCTCTGAGAACACCCCGTCCTCCATCACCCCCGCCTCAAGCCACTGTCGCAGCAGCTTGAGCACCCGCCGATCCGAAACACGTTCAGCGACAAGCGCCAGCAACTTGTGCTGATCGATCGAGCCGAAGTAGTCACGGATGTCGGCCTCCACGATCCATGCGCTACCGCGCGGAAATGAGACCCGGATGCGTTCCGCGGCGTCCGTAGCCGACCGCTTGGGACGAAACCCGTACGACACCGACAAGAAGTCGGCCTCGAAGACCGGTTCCAGCACCAACCGGGTCGCCTGCTGAACGACACGATCACGCACCGTCGGAATGCCCAACGGCCTGCGGCCACCATCTGACCTTTCGATCATCACACGCCGCACCGGCGCGGGACGATACGAACCATCTCGAAGCGCACCCTGCAACTCGCCGAGCATCCGCTCGACGCCATACGCCTCGACCTCAGCCAACGTCTGCCTATCGACGCCGGCCGCCCCACGGTTCCCCCTCACCCGTCGCCACGCCTCCCGCAGAACGTCACTCCTCCAGACACGGTCAAACAGCGCGTGAAAACGCCGTTCCGGGGACCGCTTTGCACATGCGCATAGCGTGCGCTGGAGTTCTCGCACGTCCCCGCCACCAGCAGCTCAGAACGGCACCGGCACACGGGTCAGCAAGCGATAGCTCGCCGAGGTCGTTGGATCGCGTCACCGCGACCATGCCCTAACGCTTACCCCCGTCGCACGCGTGATCAAAGCACGGGTCCTTCGCTCCCGGCGCGTTGTTCTGCACGCCGATCCCGGCTACTACGACCCCCTCGGACTCCCGCTGCGCTCCGCTCGCTTTCGCCATCGGCTTATACAAGCGGTCTTCGCTGACAAGGCTGCGCAGACGGGCCTCTCCTGTTCCGCGATCAGACCTTGCGCGCGTGCAAGTCTCCCTACCCCGCAGGGACCCGCCGCACCCAATTCCGGAATGGGACTGGCGGACATGGCCTTCGCCGTGACATGAGCGGCTCGGCTCCCCGATCGTGAGTTTGACGAGGCTGCAATCCCAGCCCACGCGCTTGCTCCCTCCAAAGAGGCTCTCGACACCCCGCTCAGCCACGAGGATCTCTCCCCATGACCGGGGCCTGCTACCCGGCGCTCCGGCGCCTACCGGGACGGGACTCCCACCCGCCGGCCTGATCCAGCTTCCAGGACGCAACATGGCGCCACTGTAACTCCGCCGAGCCGCGGCGTGCGAGTTACTTGTGGCGTTCGCCGGACAAGGCGGCCGCGGACAGCTGCCGGGGACGGCACGTGACTATGCGTTCGCCAGCGCCTTGCTCAGCGCCTCGAGGTCGTGATCCTCGGCGGCCTCGCGCAGGGCCGCGACGAACTCCTCGCCGCCCCGCTCGACGAGCCGGTCGCCGAAGGCGCCCATGCCCTTGGCGGGCAGCAGCGAGGCGAGGTGCGCGAGCTCCGGCTCAAGGCGCTCCTCCCAGACGGCGTCCAGCATCCCGTCGAGGATCTCGTCGTCCAGCGCGGCGAGGAGCTTGGCGAGATCGAGCTGCGTGCGCCGCTCGAGCTCGGTGCCGAATTGCAGCAGCGGCCCCCACAAGCCGTGCTCGTGGGCGGCGCGAACGATCTGCTGGAGGACGTTGCGGCCGAAGCCCGTGCCGAGCGCAGCAACCCGGCGCCGCGCCGCGGCGGGCAGCAGCGGCAGCAGCTGCAGCAGCTCGGGCCACAGGCCGTGGCGTGATGCCGCGTCGACGATCGACGCGAGCACGGGCCGCGTCTGGATCGACTTCAGCGCCGCGAAGCGCGCGCGGCTCTCGGGGCTCATCGCGCGCGTCACGGGGAGGACGTCGTCCCATAGCAGCTCCTTCTGCGCCGTCTTGACCATCCCGTCGAGCACCTCGTCGGCCTGGCCGGCGGCGATGTCGCCGAGCTGGCCGCGCTGGCGCTCGTCGACGTAGCGCAGGACGTCGAGCGCCTGGATCCACAGCCGCTTTGCGCTGGCCGTCGCGATGACCGACTCCAGCCGCTTCGTCTCGAGCGTCGCGACGAGCGCGCCGAGGCTGCCCTTGGACTCGACGACGTAGGCGGTCTTCAGCAGCGTCTCGTCGTCGACGACCGCGATCGCGGCGCGCATCGAAGCCTCGGAGAGATGGCCGACGAAGCCGCCCATCGCGATGAACTCCTCGCGCTCGGCCAGCAGGCGCGTGATCTCGGCGATCTGCTTGGGCGGGATCTCGGCGATGACGCGGCTCGCGCGGCGCGGGTCGAGCGCGACCGCGAGGTCCGCGAGGAACGGCGTCGGGAGCTTCGCCGCGATGTCGACCGCGCGCGACGGCTCGAGCAGGCCGGTGAGGCGGGCGCACAGCAGCGACCCGAACGCGCGCTCGCCGACGACCGCGGCGAGCTTCGACGGGATGAGCCGCGACGCCGCGGCCACGCGCTGGAGCATCTGGCGGTCGGCGTCGAACATCACGACCGTCACCTGCTCGCGCAGGTCGCGCACGTCTTGCGGGTCGACGGGGCGCAGGTACTGAAGCTCCTTCTCCTCGCACCCCACGAGCCGGGCGAGCTTGAGGATCTCGACCTCCGTGTCGAGCGTGCCGCTCACCCGAACAGCATCTTGCGGACCGGCCCGCGCACCATCCGCGGCACGATCTCCAGCGACTGTAGGACGGCGGACTCGAGCGCGCCGGACTGGCGGCGCTTGGCCTCGCCGAGCATCGCCGTGAAGGCGCCGAGCTGCGCGTCGGTCAGTGCGCTCAAGCCCTCGGGCGGCGGCCCGCCGAGCTCCGCCTCGAGCGCGCGCAGCCCCTTCGCGCTCATCGGCGCCGCACCGCGATGTGTGGTGGGAAGGTGGCCATGTCGGGCGCAAAGCGTATGCCGGTGTTCCTGCGCCGCAGGCCGGCGGGCGGATCACGGCGCACCGCCGCTCACGTGTGAACCGCTGCCCGCCGGACGTCGTAGAACGACCGTGCGCCCGCGTCGCGAACCCGCCCGCCGATGAGCCCCGCGCGCCTGTCGGCGCTCGACGCCGCCTTCCTCGCGATCGAGTCGGCGGACGCCCCGATGCACGTCGGCTGGGCCGCGCTCTTCGCGCCGCCGCCGGATCGCCCGGCGCCGTCGTTCGAAGCGATCCGCGACCACGTCGAGGGGCGCCTGCACCGCGCGCCGCGCTACCGCCAGCGGCTCGCCGAGGTCCCGCTCGGCCTCGGCGACCCGATCTGGATCGACGACGCGGCGTTCGACATCGCCTTGCACGTCCGCCACGCCGGCCACGGCGACTTCGGCCGGCTCGTGGACGAGGTCATGTCGACGCCGCTCGTGCACGACCGCGCGTTGTGGGAGCTGTGGATCGCGACGCTCGACGACGGCCGCATCGGCGTGGTCGGCAAGGCGCACCACTGCCTCGTCGACGGGCTCGCCGCGGTCGAGCTCATGGCGCTCCTGCTCGACGCCACGCCGGCGCCCGACGAAGCCGCGGCAAGCGCGAGCGGCTGGGCGCCGCGCTCGGTTCCGAGCGCGCTGACGATGGTCGGCGACGCGGTCACGGCGCGGGTGCAGCAGGGCCTCGCGCTCGCGCGGATGCCGCTCGGCTGGCTGCGCGACCCGGGCTCGCTGCGCGAGGTCCCGGCGCACGCCCTGAAGGTCGCGCAGGCGGTCGTCCACACCGCGCAGCCGCTCGCGCCCTCGAGCCGGCTGAACGGCGCGATGACCGAGATGCGCCACCTCGCCCGCGTCTCGCGCCCGTTTCAGGACCTGCGCATCATCAAGCGCCGCTTCGGCACGACCGTCAACGACATCCTGCTGAGCGCGAGCGCCGGCGCGCTGCGCGGCCTGCACGAGCAGCGCTCCGAGGCGCCGCGCGACGTCAAGGCGATGGTGCCGGTCAGCGTGCAGGCGCCCGACGAGCAGTGGGGCAACCGCATCGCGTTCCTCTTCCTCGAGCTGCCGTGCGGCGAGGCCGACCCGGTCTGGCGGCTGCGCGAGATCCACGTCGCGATGCGCGAGCGCAAGCGCGAGGGCGAGCCCGAGGGCGCCGACGCGGTCCTCAACGCGCTGGCCTACGCGCCGCGCGCCGTGCGGCGGGTGGCCTCGAAGGTCCTCGCGAGCCCGCTGATCTCGAACCTCACGATCTCGAACATCCCCGGGCCCAACGTGCCGCTGTACCTCATGGGCTGCGAGGTCCAGCGCGCCTACCCGATCGTGCCGCTGACGGCCGGCCACGGCATCTCGATCGGGATGACGACCATCCACGAGCGCGCGTGCTTCGGCGTCTACGCGCAGTCCGAGCTGGCGGAGGACGCGGACCGCATCGCGCAAGGGATCGGCGACGCGATCGACGAGCTGCGCTCGCTGGCGGAGGCGGCGTGAGCCCGGACGCCGTCCTGCTCACCGGCGCGACGGGGTTCGTCGGGATCGAGCTGCTCGCGCGCTACCTGCAGCTCACCGACCGCGACGTGGTCGTGCTCGTCCGCGCCCGCGACGACGAGCACGCACGCGAGCGCCTCGAGCGGACGCTCGCGTGCGCCTTCGGCACGGCGCAGCCGTACCTGCACCGCGTGCGCGCGCTCGCCGGCGACATCACGCACGAGGGGCTGGGCCTCGAGCCCGAGGTCGCGCTCGAGGTCGCGGCGTCCGTCTCGGAGATCGTCCACGGCGCGGCCTCGGTGTCGTTCGATCTCCCCCTCGGGGCGTCGCTCATCGTCAACGTCGAGGGCACGCGCCGGATGCTCGCGTTCGCCGAGCTGTGCGCGCTCGAGGGCGGCCTGCGGCGCTTCACGTACATCTCGACGGCCTACGTCGCCGGCCTTCACCGCGGCGCGTTTCGCGAGGACGACCTCGACGTCGGCCAGCGCTTCCGCAACCCCTACGAGCAGTCGAAGTTCGAAGCCGAGCACGTCGTGCGCGACGCCGCCGGCCACCTGCCGATCACCGTCGTGCGCCCGAGCATCATCGTCGGCGATCGCGACACCGGCTGGACCGCGTCGTTCAACGTCCTGTACTGGCCGCTGCGGGCGCTCGCCAAGGGCTCCTATCCGGTGCTGCCGGCCAAGCGCCGCGCGCCGGTCGACGTCGTGCCGGTCGACTACGTCGCCGACGCGATCGTCGCGCTCGCGGGCACGCCCGGCGCCGAGGGTCAGACGTTCCACCTCACCGCCTCCCAAGACGCGAGCAGCATCGGCGAGCTGCTCGCGCTGGCCGTGGCGCGCCTGGACTGCAAGCGCCCGCCGCTGATCTCGCCGCGCCTGTACCGCCTCCTGCTGCACCCGCTGCTGTGCCGCGCGCTGCCGCGCCGCCGGCGCTTCTTGCGCGCCACCGAGACCTACCTGCCGTACTTCGCGATCGGCGCGACGTACGACAACGCTCGCGCGCGCGCCGCGCTCGGACCGGCGATCTCCCCGGCCCCGCTCGCGGAGTACTTCGACGAGCTCGTCGACTACGCGGAGCAGGCCCGCTGGGGCGCCCGCCCGCTCACCCGCGCCGCCGCCCGATCGGCGCCGATCACCGTGCGGACGCTCGTGCACGCCTGAGCAGTACGCCGAAAAACAGCACAGCGGGCCGCGAACCGTCTATTAATGCGTCATGGACGCCCGCTCATGGCCCTGACCAACGCGCGTCTGGTGAGCGGGCGCTATTCCGGAGCGGCGGACCGCTTCGCGATCGAGCTGCGCATCGACGTCGACGGGCATCGCCCGACTCGGCGCATCAGCGCCGACTATTACCGTGACGGCCGCCATTTCGGGTCGATGCGCGTCGACGCGCCGCGCATCACGATCGAGCAGGCCACGATCGTGATCGTGGGCCGCGGCAGCTTCTCGTGGCGGTGCCTGCACCCGAACGTGAGAGTCACCATCCCGCGCGTGCCGGCCGAAGCCCCGGCCGCGCCCGCGTCATTTTCACATTTCACGTCGCTCGGCGCCCCTGCAGCCGTCTACACCTGTGACTTCGACTCCTCGAGCTTTCGCAGCGTCATGCTCTACCAAGCACGCGAGGAGAAGGTCACGCCGTTCTCGTCGTATGACACCGCGAGCCTGCCATGCCGCGGTCCGCGACGCGAGCTCTCGCTGCAGTCCGCCTACGGGGAGGCCGGCATCGAGCTCGTCAGCACGGGAGACATGACCAAGATCGCGGCACGGCCGGACACGCCCGCCGACGACACCTGGAGCGACGCCGAGCTGCAAGCCGCCATGAACCAGTACTTCAGCCAGCAGGACAACCGGCCGCAGTGGGCGATCTGGCTGCTGCACGCCTGGTCGCACGACGACCGGGGGATCTACGGCCTGATGTTCGACCGCCGCGGCCTCCAGCGTCAGGGCTGCGCGGTCTTCTACGCGCCGATCAACGGCCCGGGCGCGGCGAACCGCCGCGAGCAGCTGCACACGTGCGTCCACGAGGTCGGCCATGGCTTCAACCTCATGCACAGCTGGCAGAGGTCGCGCGCCAGGCCGCCGGTGCCGGGCCGGCCGGCGGCGGCGACGTGGATGAACTACCCGCAGAGGTTCCCCGGCGGCCCCGCGGCGTTCTGGCCGCAGTTCCCCTTCCACTTCGACGACCTCGAGCTCGCGCATCTACGTCACGGCTTCGAGGAGGACGTGATCATGGGCGGCAGTCCCTTCGGGGGCGGCCCCGCGAGCACCGAAGAGGGCGCGTTCAGCGACGAACGCATCAGCAGGAACCTACGCATGCGGATCAGCGCGCCGCCGGTTTTCGGCGTGGGGGTCCCCGTGACGATCGGCATCGAGCTCGCCTCCACCACCGAGCACAGCCAGACCGTCCCGGTGGTCGTCGGGCCGCGCGCGGGCAACGTCAGCGTCACGATTCGCCGCCCGGACGGCAAGGAGGTGCTCTTCGAGCCGCTCCTGATGCATTGCCACGGTGAGGACACCACGACGCTGAGCGCGCACCAAGCACCGCGGCGCGACTTCGCGTACCTGCACTACGGCAAGGACGGCTTCGCGTTCGAGCGCCCCGGCAGCTACGCGATCCGCGCCCATCACGTCGCGGCAGACGGCTCCACGGTGCGCTCCAACGTCCTGTCGATCGAGGTGCGGCCGCCCGTGACCCGCGAGGATCGCGAGCTCAGCAAGCTCGTTGCGGGCAACGACGACCTCGGCGCCCTCATGTCACTGTCCGGGTCGCTGGCGCCGGCCTTCGACGGGGCCAACGACACGCTCGACGAGGTCATCGAGCGCTACCCGTCGAACGAGATGGCGTCGATCGCCAGGGTCGTACGGGCGACGAGCCTCGCGCGCCCGTTCAAGGTCGTCGCTCCGGGCGAGGCGGTGCGGGTGCGCCCATCCGACATCGCGCGCGCCGAGTCGCTCATCAAGCCGGTGCTGGACCTCCCGACGGTCTATGGCGAGATGTCCGAGGATGCCGACGTCGCGACCCAGCAGCGCACGGTAGCCGCAACGCTCGTCCGCATCGGCACGCGCGAAGGCGTATCCGCCACCGTCGACAGCTTCGTCAGCAGCAGACGCCTCGAGATCGCGGGCGTCATCTCGAGCCCGCAGATGACCCTGCAGTACGCCGAGACCGACCCGCGGGTTGGACCCCGCCAACAAGCCTCACCCCAAGGATCCACAGGATCATCGCGAACCACGACCCAGTTAGCTTGACACTCGACTCGGGCGCGGCCTACAGTCGCGCCACACTTATTGATCGAAGGGATCATCCATGGCCGCTGAGTCCGACCAAGTAGCAAAGGACGTTGCAGGCACGCTCACCGATCTCCTGGACCACGGCGGCGCCGTCGTCAGTTTGTGCGGGTACGTGCATCTCCACACGAGCTGGAAGCCGGTCGTGAAGGCCGACGGGACGCTGGATGTGAACGACGGCAGTGCGAGAGGTGCGCCCGTCGCGGAAGTGCATCTGTACACAAGCAAGTCGTTTGACCAATGGCTCGAGATCCCGGAGGGCAGCGTGCGCAGCCGGCGCGCGGGCCTGTCGGAGTACGACGGGCGCAGCGAGATCTTCGTCGACATCGACGCAACCGTGAAGCACTGCAGGCGCACGAACGTGGCGGACGTCGCTCAGTCGATGAGCTCGGGAGTGGAAGATCCGACGGCCTACCCCAGGAAGCCGAGCGGCTGATCCGAGGCTGAGCCGACCTCAGTCGAGCCCGAGTCGCTCCCGCTCGCGGGCGGTGAGCGGACGCGAAGCACGCGTCGCGGCGACGCGCTCGACCGCGTCGAAGCCGTCGCAGACCTCGCAGCGGGTGATGCGCATCCCGTCGGCGCCGGAGCTGACGACGTAGCGCCCATTCGGGCTGAACTCGGCGCCGCTGCCATCCGACGCCGTATGGCGAACGAGCACCACGATCGTGTCCCCGCCCGCGGCGTCCCACACGCGAACGGTCCCGTCGGCGCCCGTGCTCACGATGCGATCGCCGCGATGGTTGAGCTCGGCTGTGTTCACAGGCCCCTCGTGCCCGAAGAGCACGACGGGGTCCCCGCCGCCAAGCGGCCAGACTCGGACCGTCCCGTCGGCACCGGCCGTCACCAAGCGCTTGTCGTCGTCGCTGTAGGACACCCAGCGAACGGTGTCCTCGTCGACCTCCAGGCTGCGCGACTTGCGCGTTCGCAGATCCCACACGCGCGCGGTGCCGTCACCCGACCCGCTGGCCAGGTGCGTGGCGTCGGAGCTGAAGTCCAGCGCGTCGACGAGCTCCTTGTGGCCCGTCAGCCGGATCGAGTTGCCGCCATCGGCGTCCTGGACGACGATCGGGAACGCGCCATTCCCATCTGGGCCGCCGGCGACCGCGATGCGTCCGGTCGTGCTCACCGCGACCGCATACTTCTCGAAGTCGGGGAACTCGAGCGGGCGCGGCACGCGATGCTCGGCGTCGTACATCTTTGCGGTCCCGTCAACGGCGGCGCTGACCACAAGTGCGCCGTCGGCCGAGGCCGCCACGACCGCGGACAGATCATGGCCGGGTAGCGCTTCGTCGCCGCGCTCGAGATCCCAGAGGTGCACGCCGCCCGTGATGTCGCCGCTGACCACCTGCTCGCCGCCGCGCGTGAACGACGCGAACGTGAACGCGTCGGAGGCCGCGGGCCTGCGCGGCACCTTCACCTCGAGCGGCCGCCACTCGTGCAGCTTGCCGTCGGCGTCGGCGCTTACCACCTCGCCGCCCGCGGTGAAGACCGCGCGTACGGCGTTCGCGCCGGCCATGCGGCTGATCTCCTGCCCGCTTGCGACGTCCTTGATCTGCACGAGGTAGTCGGACGCAGCGGTCACGACGCGGCTGTCGTCGCCGCTGAAGCGCACCGAGAAGAGCTGCTTGAACCCCAGGTCGAGGTTCCTGACGAGCTCGCCGGTCGCGACGTCCCAGATGCGCACGCGGCCGTCGTCACCCGCGGCCGCGAAGCGCTTGCCATCGTTGCTGAAGCTCGCGGCGTACACGAGGGTCTCGACGGCGACGGGCGTGGACGAGCGGCTCGCGACGTCCCAGAGCAAGCCCTCCTTTGCGTCGTCTGCGCTGAAGACCGTCTTGCCGTCGGGGCTGATCGCGACGACGACCCTCGCCGCCTGGTTCTTGTGGCGACCGAGCTCGTATGGCGTCGATCCGACGCCGGTCGGGAGCATCCACACTCCGCCGGCGGTCGTGCCCGCGACGACAACGCCGGGAGCCATGTCGAGCCTGAAGGCGCGCTCCTCCTCGGGCTTGGGGAATGTGCGCAAGGTCCGCGTCTTGCCGCCGGCTGCCGGCGTCAACGCGATCGACCCGTCGAACGACGCGCTCGCGACGCTCTCGCCGTCCGGGCTGAAGACGGCGCTGTTCGCCGCGTCCCCATGCGTGGTCAGCGTCCGGGCGGGGCGCAGGCCGTGCGTGTGCCACAAGCTCACCTTCCCGTCGTCACCGCCGCTGACCACTATGCTGCCGTCGCGGTTCGCGTCGACGCTGAACGCCTCGGTCTTATGCGCCTGGACGGCAGCCGTCGCACGGTCTTCGAGCGTCGCTTGGCGCAGCGCGCTCTGCGCCTGCGGCGTGTCCGCGCGGTCCAGAGCCTCGACCGCGAGCGCGCGCGCCAGGGACGGGTCCGCGCCGATGACGTTCGCCGACCTCGCCGCCAGCTCACGCGACACGGCATTGGCGCGCTGGCCGTTGGCGAAGATTGCCGCGCCGACGGCTGCCAGCAGGCCGATCGACAACGCCGACAGCACAAGGGCCATGCGCCTGCGGCGCGTCGTGCGCTCGCGCTGCCTTGACGCCTGGCTCGCATCGAGAAAGCTCCGCTCGAGCTCGTTGAGCGACGGCTCCTGCGCGTCGCGCCACTCGCGCGCCTCGCTCAGCCGCGCGCCGCGGTACAGCGCGCCCTCGTCGCGGCGCAGCGCGTCCCACTCGTGCGCGGCGGCGTTCAGGCCGCGCCGGATCCGCAGGCCCTCGCGGTCGTCATCGACCCAGCCGCGCAGCCGCGGCCACTCGCGCAGCAGCGCTTCGTGGGCGAGCTCCACCGTGCCGGCGCTGACGGTCAGCAGGCGGCGGTCGGTGAGCAGCGCGACGACGCGCGCGACGTCTTCGTCGCGCTCGATCTCGAGCTCCTCGAGCGCGATCCGGCGGCGCTCGACCGCGTCCTCCTCGCCCACGCCGACGAGCCGCATGAGCACCGAGCGCGCGATCGCCTGCTGGCTCGGGTCGAGCTGCGCGAACGCTTCCTCGGCGAGCCGCGCGACCGCGCCGTGGACGCCGCCCATGCGCTCGTAGGCCGCGTGACGCAGCCGGCGCCCGTCGCGGTGCTGCCAGAGCTCGAGCAGCGCCGTCGACAGCAGCGGCAGCCCGCCCGGCTCGCGCTCGACGTCGGCCACGAGCGCGTCGACGAGCTCGGGCTCGATCCGCAGGCCCGCGCGCTGCGCCGGCCGCTCGACGACGCGCTGGAGCTCGTCGCGCTGCATCGCGCCGACGAGCACGTTGCTCGCCGCGAGCAGCGCCGCCAGCTCCGGGTACGCCGCGCAGCGCCCGTAGGAGTCCGCGCGCAGCGCGAGCACGACGACGAAGCGCCCGTGGGCATCGTGCGCGAGCTCGACGAGCTCGTCGACGAACTCCGCGCGCTCGCGCTCGTCGTCGCAGGCGGTGAACAGCTCCTCGAACTGGTCGATCGCGAGCACGAGCCGGGCGTCTCCCGGCGTGCCCTCGAGCGCGTCGCGCAGCGCCTGGCGCGGATGCTCGCCCGGCCGCATGAGCGCGCGCGACCAGCGCTCGCTGCCCGGCAGCACGCCGGAGGCGAGCGCGGGCAGCAGGCCCGCGCGCAGGACCGACGACTTGCCGCTGCCCGAGTGGCCGACGATGCCCAGCAGCGGCGTTCCGACGAGCCGCGCGACAAGCTCGGCGACGAGCTGCTCGCGCCCGAAGAAGTACGGCGCGTCGCCGACGTCGTAGGAGGCCAGGCCCTTGTACGGGCATACGACGGGCGGCTCGTCGACGTCGCCCGGGCGAGCCGGCCCACCGGGCCCGCCCGGTCCGCCCGACTCCTGCAGCTCGAAGACGCCGCCGGCGAGCTCCTCCTCGATCGCGCGCAGCTCGGCCCGGCCCGCGACGGCGCGGTCGACCACCGCGCCGACGTGGCGCGCCGCCTCGCGGCGCGCCCACTGGCTCGCGACGTCGTGGACGCGGCGCGCCACCCCGCCGCTCGCGTCGAGCAGCCACTCGGCGGGGACGTCGGCCGCGGCCCGGCCCGGCGCGTAGGTCGACGCGATCTCGCGGACGGCCTCGGCGTCGAGCGCGGCGAGCTCGAGCGTCGCGGCCGCCGGCACGTACGCGACCGCGTCGCGCTCGGTGGCGACGACGACGATCAGCACGGGAGCTCCCGCCAGCGCCGCCGCCAGCCGCTCGATCTCCGACTGCACGCCCGTCCCCGCGCTGTCGGCGTCGTCGACGACGAGCAGCGTGGGCCGCGTCGCGTCGCGCAGCCGGCGCAGCGCGACGAGGATCGCGTCCGCGGGGCCGAGGCCGGTCACGTGCAGGATCGAGACGCCGGGCCCGTGGACGGCGCGCGCGAGCTCCGCGGTCAGGCGGCTCTTGCCCGACCCGCGGGCGCCGGTCAGCGCGACGACCATCCCGGCGCCGTCGCGTGCGCGCTCCCACCGCTCGACCAGCCATGCGACCTCGTCCGCGCGCCCGACGAGCGGCTTGGCCGTGGTCGTGTCGAGCGCCGCGGGCGGCTCCTCGCCGACGGGCTGCGCCGCGAGCGCGACGTCCTGGCGCAGGATCGCCTCGTGCAGCTCGCGCAGCTCGGGCCCGGGTTCGACTCCTACGTCGTCGACGAGCTCGCGGCGCGCCGTCGCGTACGCGTCCAGCGCCTCGGTCTGGCGCCCGCAGCGATACAGCGCGAGCATGAGCTGCCCGACGAACCGCTCGCGGGTCGGGTACTCGACGACGAGCTGGCGCAGCTCGCCGACGACCTCGGCGTGGCGCCCGGCGGCGAGGTCGGCGTCGACCCGTAGCCCGAGCGCGGCGAGCCGCTGCTCCTCGAGGCGCCTGATCTCGTTGCCGGCGAACGGCTCGAGCGCCAGCTCGGCGAGGGCCGGCCCGCGCCACAGCGCGAGCGCCTCGCGCAGCAGCGCCGCCGCGGTCTCGGGCTGGGCGCCGAACGCCTCGCGAGCATCCTCGACGAGCCCCTCGAAGCGCTCGGCGTCGAGCTCGCCGCGCCGCACGCGCAGGCTGTAGCCGGCCGCGGACGTCGTCACGGCAGCGGGGTCGCCGAGCGCCTTGCGCAGCCGCGAGACGTGAACCTGCACGGTCTTCACCGCGCCGCCGGGTGCGTCCTCGCCCCACAGCGCGAGGGCCAGCCGCTCGGCGCTGACGGGCTCGTTCGGGTGCAACAGCAGGACGGCGAGCACCGCCCGCGGCTTGATGCCGCCGAGTGCGATCGCGCCCTTCGCGGTGCGGGCTTCGATCGGGCCGAGGATCAGAAATTCCATCGTCCCCCGCGGACGCTACAGGCTCGCAGCGACGGCAACAAACGCTGTTGCCGAATTGCAAGCCGGCTGCAAGCGGCCCCGCAGATGCTCGCTTTCGAGAGCAACGCCAACGACGGCGACCCCGACAAGCAGAGGAACATCATGCTCCCCGCCACACGCCCAGCCGATACCGACATCACCGCCCTCGTGGCGGCCGCGCAGTCCGGCGACAGCCTCGCCTGGGACCGCCTTGTCAACCGGTTCGATCGGATGATGCGCTCCGTGGCACGCTCGTACCGGCTCGCGCCCCAGGACGTAGACGACGCCGTGCAGGCCGCGTGGGTCAAGCTCTACGAGCACATCGACAGCATCCGCGACGGCGCCGCGGTCAGCGGCTGGCTCGCGACGACCGTCCGCCGCGAGTCGCTGCGGATCCTCCAGCTCGGCGTGCGCGAGCACCTCACGGACGCGCTCGAGATCGACACGGGCGTCGACGCCCGCGGGCCCGAGGCCGGGCTGCTCGAGAGCGAGCGGAGCGTCGCGCTGACGCGGGCGCTCGCGAGCCTGCCCGACCGCCAGCGCCGGCTCATGACGCTGATCGCGTCCTCGGCGGACGCGAACTACGTGCAGATCGGCGCGGCCCTCGACATGCCGGTCGGCAGCATCGGGCCGATCCGCGCGCGCAGCTTGGAGCGGCTCGGCCGCCACCCGGAGCTGCTCGCGCTGGCCGGCAGCAACTAGTCGGAAGGGACGTCGAGGGGGCGGCCGAGGAACGCCTCGATCGCGAGCCACGCGGCTTCGTGGGCGAGCGGCCCAAGGCGCAGCGTCGCCCCCTCGTCGGGCCCCGGCCGCACGATCGCGACGAGCCCTGCCTCGTCCAGTCGTGCGAGCTGGTGCTCGGCGCGCTGCACGCCGGTCGCGCCGTGGTAGTGCGCGTCGATCCCGAAGCGCCCGCCCTCGACGGGCCACACCGACAGCGTGTCCGGCGCGCGCGTCGGGCCGGTCTCGGCGGGCAGCGGCGTGAAGCGCACGAGGTCCTTGCCGGCGGCGTCGCGCGCGTGCATGTTCGTGCGCGACGACCACGTCCGGTCGGCGACCGGCGGCTCGGGCTCGGGGGGTGGGGTCTTGCGGCGGCGCATCGTCTGACGTGTGTCGGTCATACCTCTATACGCCTTGAGGCGCATCCGGCGCTTCACCTATGCGCGAAGATCGGCCGATCATGGCTGCCGGCGACTTCCTCGGCCTCGACGACGAGCACTCGGGCTTCGATCGCGCGCGGGTGCTCGTGCTCCCGCTGCCGCTCGAGGCGACGGTGAGCTACGGCGGCGGCACGGCGCGCGGGCCGGCGGCGATCTTCGAGGCGTCGCGGCAGGTCGAGCTCTACGACCGCGAGCACGACCGCGAGCCGGCGCTGGACTACGGCGTCCACACCCTCGACGCGCTCGACCTCGCGGGCGTCGAGGCCTCGGAGGCTGTCCAGCGGATCGCGGCTGCCGTGGCCACGGCCGCGCGGTCGGGCAAGCTCGTCGTCGCGCTCGGCGGCGAGCACACGATCTCCGCGGGCGTCAGCCGCGGCCTGCTCGACGCGCTCGGCGGCACACTGACCGTCGTGCAGATCGACGCGCACTCCGACCTCCGCGACAGCTACGAAGACGACCCGTACAGCCACGCCTGCGTCGCGCGGCGGATGCTCGACGACGAGCGCGTCGAGCAGGTGCTCCAGCTCGGCGTGCGCTCGGTCGACGCCGAGGAGGTCGCATACGCCCGCGCGCATCCCGAGCGCGTGCGCGTCTGGTACGCCGAGGACGTCCACGACGGCTCGTGGCGCGAGGAGCTCGAGGCGCGCCTGGCCGGGCGCCGCGTGCACCTCACGATCGACGTCGACGGCCTCGACCCCGCGGTCGTGCCCGCGACCGGCACGCCCGAGCCCGGCGGCCTGAGCTGGGCGCAGGCGCTCGACGTCATCCGCACGGCCGCGCGCGCCAGCGCTGCGATCGCCGGGATCGACTGCGTCGAGCTCGCGCCGCAACCGGGCCTGCATGCGGCCGACTTCGCCGTCGCCAAGCTCGTCTACAAGACCATGACCTACGCCCTGAACGGAGGCTGACGTGGAACATGCGAACGCCGTCAAGGAGTTCATCCGCCACCACTACCGCCACTTCAACTCGGCGACGCTGATCGACGCGGCCGAGGGCTACGCGCAAGCTCATCGCCGGCGGCGGCAGCATGTTCGTCACGCTCGCCGGCGCGATGAGCACGGCCGAGCTCGGGATCTCGCTCGCCGAGATGATCCGCGCGGGCAAGGTCGGCGGGATCTGCTGCACGGGCGCGAACCTCGAGGAGGACGTCTACAACCTCGTCGCGCACGACCACTACGTGCGCGTGCCGAACTACCGCGAGCTCACGCCGCAGGACGAGCAGGCGCTGCTCGAGCGCCACCTCAACCGCGTCACCGACACGTGCATCCCCGAGGAGGAGGCGATCCGCCGCATCGAGGACGCGATCCTCGACGAGTGGACGCGCGCCGACCGCGAAGGCGAGCGGCTGTTCCCGCACGAGTTCCTCTACCGGATCCTGCGCTCCGGGCGCCTCGACTCCCAGCACCAGATCGACCCGCGGGACTCGTGGCTCGTGGCCGCGTGCGAGCGCGACCTGCCGATCTTCGTCCCCGGCTGGGAAGACTCGACGAGCGGCAACATCTACACGTCGCACTGCCTCGGCGGGACGATCTCGAACGTCCACACAGTGCGCACGGGGATCGAGTACATGATGGCCCTGACCGACTGGTACACGGCCGAGTCCTCGAAACGCGACGTCGGCTTCTTTCAGATCGGCGGCGGGATCGCGGGCGACTTCCCGATCTGCGTCGTGCCGATGCTGCGCCAGGACATGGCGCTGCCCGACACGCCGCTGTGGAGCTACTTCTGTCAGATCTCCGACTCGACGACGAGCTACGGCTCCTACTCCGGCGCCGTGCCCAACGAGAAGATCACGTGGGAGAAGCTCTCGATCGACACGCCGCGCTTCGTCATCGAGTCCGACGCGACGATCGTCGCCCCGCTGATCTTCGCCTACGTGCTCGCGGAGGGTTGAAGCCGCTCGCGCACGAGCCGGCGCGCGACGGCCGCGCTGCCGGCGTGGCCGCTGACGGCCGCCAGGAACGCGTCGGGCTCGATCGCGTAGAGCCTCGCGCGCCCCACCGCGGTCACCGTCGCGACGCACGGCACGCGCGCCAGCAGCGAGATCTCGCCCACGCCGCTGCCCCGGCCGCGGCGCGCGATCGCCCGCCCGGCGCGCGAGATCTCGAGCTCGCCCGAGGCGATGACGTAGTAGCGCTCGCCCGGCTGGCCTTCGCGGAGGACGCACTCGCCGTCTTGCACCGTGACGGGCGTCAGGCCGCGCGCGAGCGCCTCGACCTGCTCGGCGCCCAGCGGCGCGAAGATGTCGATGGAGCGCAGCAGCGCGATCTCGACGACCGGCACGTCGGCGTGCCGGTCGACGTCGCGCAAGCGGCGCCCGGCGAGCGCGAGCAGCAGGGGCGGCAGCACGGCGAGCCCGGCGACGGCCGCCGCCGGGCCGAGGGTCGCGACGAGCGCCGGCACGAGCAGGGCGCCGATCGCGAGCCCGACCGCGTCGAGCATCTCGAGCACGCCGAAGACGCGCGCCAGAACGCCCGGCGGGGCGCTGCGCTGCAGCAGCGTGCGGGCGGCGACGTCGAGGACGTGCCGCGCCGCGCCGGCCGCGGCGAGCAGCACGAACGCGGCGCCGGCCGCCTGCCAGAGGCCGAGCGCGAGCAGCGCGCCCGACCACGCCAGCGACGCGGCGACGAGCGCGGGCATGAGGCGCGCGCGCCCGATCAGGCGGACGGTCAGCGCGATCCCGAGCACGCCGCCGGCACCGAACGCCGCGTTGAGGTAGCCGGCGCCCGAGCCGCCGAGGCCGAGGACGTCGATCGCGAGGACGACGAACAGGACGTCGAGCGCGCCGATGAGAACGAACTGCATCGACAGCGCGCCGACGAGCAGGCGGGCCTGCGGATCGCCCGCGACGACGCGCATGCCCGCGTTCAGCTCGGCGAACGCGTGCTCCTGCGCGCCGGACGCGGCCGCCACCGGCCCGTGGACCCGCGCGACGAGCGCCGCGGACACGAGCGCGAGGGCGCCCATCGCCGCGAACACCGTCGCCGGCACGCTCACCGCCAGCAAGGCGCCGGCGACCGCCGGGGCGACGAACACGCTGACGCTCTCGATCCAGCCCAGGACGACGTTCGCCGCGGTCAGCTCCTCGGGCACCCGGACGAGCGCGGGCACGAGCGCGGCCTGCGCCGGGCGGGTGATCGTCGTCGCGCTCGCCGCGAGGCCCGCGAGCGCGAAGACCGCGATCGGCGCGACGCCCGCGAACAGCGCGACCGCCGTGACGGCCAGCGTCGCGGCCTGAGCGAGATAGCCGGCGAACAGCACCCGTGCCGGCGCACCGCGATCCGCGAAGCGCGCCGCGAACGGCGCGAAGAGCCCGGCCGGCACGAGCTGCGCGACGGCGGCGAGGCTCGCCATCGCGGCGCCGCCGCGCTCGTAGGCGTAGACGAGCAGCGCGACCCATACCGCCCACTCGTGCGCGTTGAAGCCGGCGAACGCGAGCCCGACTCGCCGGAGTTCGCGGTTCGCGGACACCGTCCCGAGCAGCTCCCGGGTGCTCGCGCGCGGGTGCACGAGCGCGAGGTCAGCCGGTCAGCTCGCGCGCGAGCGCCTCGAAGACCGCGACGTAGCGGTCGACGTGCTCGTCGGCGTGGGTGACGCTCAGCGTCCACTCCTCCTCGCGGCCCGGCGTCATGAAGATCCCGCGATTTGAGTTGTAGAGCCACGCGAGGTCGGTGAGCTCCTCGTCCTGGCCGGCGGCGAACGACGCGTAGTCCGTGACCTTCGCCGCCGAGAACGTCACGCAGCCCTTCGCGCCCGCGCCGATCGCGTAGCCGGGCAGGCCGTGTTCGTCGATGACCGCCTGGCAGCCGTCGACGATCCGCCGCGACACGCGCTCGAGGCGCTGGTAGGTGTTTGACGTCAGGACGTCGAGCAGGCTCGCGCGTGCCGCGGCCATCCCGAGCGGGTTGCCGTTGAACGTGCCGACTTGGTAGACGGTCCCGTCCTCGACGACGCGCATGACCTCCTCGCTGCCGCCGATCGCGCCGCACGGCAGGCCGGCGCCCAGCGCCTTCGCGAGCGTCACGAGATCCGGGCGCACGCCGAAGCGCTCCGTGGCGCCGCCGGCCGCGATGCACAGCCCGGTCTTGACCTCGTCGAAGATCAGCACGACGCCGTGGCGGCGCGTGATCTCGCGGACCGCCTCCAGGTAGCCGTCCTCGGGGAGGATCACCCCGAGGTTCATCATCGCGGCCTCCATGATCACGCAGGCCGCGGGCCGCCCCTCGGCGTGCAACTCCACGAGCCGGCGCTCCATCGCTTCGGCGTCGTTGAACGGCACGGACGTCGTCAACGCGCTGACGGCTGCGGGGATCCCGCCGCCGTAGGGCTCGTCCTCGCCGCCCTCGACGCCGACCATGACCGCGTCGTGATGGCCGTGGTAGGAGCCGAAGATCTTCAGCACCGTGTCGCGGCCGGTGAACGCGCGCGCGATGCGGATGGCGTCCATCGTCGCCTCCGAGCCGGTGTTGACGTAGCGCCAGCGCTCGAGGCCGAAGCGCCGCGCGAGCTCCTCGCCGACCACCAGCGCGTCCTCTGTCGGCGCCGCGAAGTGCGTCCCGCGCGCGTGGCGCTCGGCGACCGCGCGTCCGATCACGGGGTGCGCGTGGCCGACGAGCATCGAGCCGAAGCCGTTGTGGAAGTCGACGCGCTCGGTGCCGTCGGCGTCCCAGACGAGCGGGCCGTCGCCGTGCGAGACGTAGATCGGCCACGGCTCGCGCAGCTGGTAGGAGGACGCCACGCCGCCGCTCAGCACCCCCCGCGCGCGCTCGTACAGCGCGGCCGACGCGGCCGTCGTCTCGTCCAGGCGCGCGGCCTCGCGCGCGGTCAGCTCGGCGATCCGGGCGCGGTCGATCGTGGCGATCGTGCTCATCGCCGCAGCCGCTCGTTCGCCACGGCGCGGATGCGGCGCGCGACGGGCGGGTGGTCGCGCGCGAGCTCGTTCATCGAGCCGACGGGGAACGTCAGCAGCGTCGTCGGCACGAGCGTGCGGACGGTCGCGATCCGCGGGTAGCCGAAGCCCGCGCCCCAGTCCAGCGCCGCGACCTCGCCGAAGAAGTCGCCGCTTCCCAGCTCGTTGACCCGTGCGCCGTCGATGAGCACCTCCACCCTGCCCTCGATGATGACGTAGAACTCGAGCGAGGCGTCCCACTGCTGCACGATCGTGTCGCCCTCCGCGTGGGCGTCGATGCGCCCGAGCCGGGCGATTCGCGCGAGGTCCTCGGGGCCGAGACCGTCGAAGAGCGGCAGGCCGGCGATCGCCTCGGCCGCGACGCCGCACCGGCCCCCGCCCGCCTTGGCGCGCCGGCGCAGCGGCTGCGCTCGGACCGGGTGGTCGCGCTCGAAGGCGCGGCGCTCGCTGGCGGCGGAGGAGCCGACCGTCACCGGCTCCGCGCGCTCGAGGAAGGCCACGATCCGGCGCACGTCGGCCGCGGTCGTCGTGTGGTTGAGCACGCACGCGCGCAGCGCGTAGTGCCCGCGCAGGAGCGTCGAGGAGACGAGGCCGATGCCACTCTGCTCGAGCGCGACGACGAGCCCGGCGTTGTGCCCGTCCTGCATGTCCTCGTCGCCGGCGTCCGGGAAGCCGCGGCGGAAGCAGACGACCCCGAGCGAGGGCGGCGCCATGAGCTCGAGCACGTCGCTCGCCACGACCAGGTCGACGAGCAGCTCGGCGAGGTCCAGCGAGCGGTCGATCGCCGCGACGAACGCGTCGAGCCCGAAATGCTGGAGCGACATCCAGACCTTCAGCGCGCGCGTGCTGCGAGTGAGCTGGACGCCGCGGTCGGAGAGGTTGACCTCGTCGCTGACGAACGAGTCCTGCAGGTAGTCGGGCGTCATCTGAAACGCCGTCCGCAGGATGTGGTCGTCGCGGACGAGCAGGGCGCCGCACTCGTACGGCTGGTAGAGCCATTTGTGCGGGTCCAGCGTGACGGAGTCGGCCAGCTCGATCCCGCGCAGCAGCTCGCGCCCGCGGCTCGTGAGCGCCGAGAAGCCGCCGTAGGCCGCGTCGACATGCAGCCACACGCGCCGCTCGCGGCACAGCTCCGCAAGCCCGTCGAGCGGGTCGACGGCGCCGGTGTTCGTCGCGCCGGCGCTGGCCGAAACGAACAGCGGCCGGCGGCCGGCGCGCACGTCGGCGTCCATCGCGCCCGCGAGCACGCGCGGATCCAGGCGGTAGTCCGCGTCGCTGGGCAGCACCCGCAGCTGGTCGGGCCGGAAGCCGAGCACCCGGGCGGCGCGCGCGACCGACGAGTGCGCCTGGTCGGACACGTAGCCGACGAGGTCGTCGGACATCTGGCCGGCGAGCGCCTCGCGCGCGCAGGCCATCGCCGTGAGGTTGGCGGCCGAGCCGCCGCCGACGAGCACGCCGCCGGACTCCTGCGGAAACCCGATCCAGTCGCGAAACCAGCCGAGCACCTCGAGCTCGAGCTGCGTCGGCCCGGCGGCTTCCATCCACGAGCCCGCGTAGATGTTGCAGGCGCTCGCGATGAAGTCGCCGAGCGCGCCGGGCCACGTCCCGCTGAACGGGACGAAGGCCAGGAAGCCGGGGTGGTCGCCGCGGCTCGTGAACGGCAGCACGTCGCGCTCGAGCTGCTCGAGGATCTGCTCGAACGGCAGCCCCGCGGCGGGCGGCGGCCCGGCAAGACGGCTGCGCATCTCGGCGGGCGAGGCGCGGCGCAGCGGCGGGATCGACGCGTCCGTGAGCCGGTCGACGAGCATGTCGACCGCGCGGTAGCCATAGGCCCTCATGGCCTCTCGATCCAACCCGAGCGGATCCTCGTGGCGCTCTTCCTCACGCACTACTCCTGAAATCTGACAGCCGTCGCGTGCGACCGCAAACGATCCGACGGGCTGGCGCGGCCCGGGTGGCGTCTGGTAGACACCGCGGATGCGCAGGACGCGGTGGGTCTGCGGGCTGTCGGCCGTCGTCGCGACGGCGCTGCTGCTCGTCGCGCCCGCGGCGTCGGCGACGATCGGCGCGCTGGCCCAGAGCGGCTGCCTGGGCGCCGGCGGCGTGTTCGTCGAGGAGTGCGACGCGGGTCGAACGCTCCTCGGCGCGGGGGATGTCGTGCTGAGCCCCGACGGCGAGCATGCGTACGTCGCGGCGCGCGGTGACTCGGGCGTGCCGGCGACGGGCGGCATCGCGATCTTCGACCGCGACCCCGACACCGGCGAGCTCGTCCAGAAGCCGGGGACGCAGGGGTGCGTGACCCACGACGGCTCGGGCGGCTGCGGCGTCGGGGGAACGCTCATCTCCTACGTCGGCGTGATGACGATGAGCCCCGACGGCAGGAACCTGTACGTCACGACCGGCAGCTCCGAGAACAGCGCGATCGTGATCCTCGATCGCGACCTCGACAGCGGCGCGCTGACGCCGACCGCCGGGCCCGCCGCATGCGTGTCGAGCGACGGCTCCGGTGGGCTGTGCGCGACTGCCCGGTCGATCGAGCCTGCCGGCAGGATCGCGATCACGCCGGACGGCACGAGCATGTACGTCACGTCGTTCGGGCTCGTCACCGGCGCGCTCGCGGTATTCGATCGCGAGCCCGCGACCGGCGCGCTGACCCAGAAGCCGGGCACCGCGGGCTGCGTGTCGAGCGACGGCTCCGGCGGCGAGTGCGCGACCGGCTCGCCGCTGGTGAGCGCCATCTCCGTCGCCACGAGCCCGGACTCGAAGAGCGTCTACGTCGTCTCGTACTTCAACGGCGTGGCGACCTTCGACCGCGATACGGCGACCGGCGCGCTCTCGCAGCGGGCCGGGCCGGCGGGCTGCATCACCGACAGCGGCACGACCGGGTCCTACAGCGTGCCCGGCACGTGCGCGGACGGCAGGCAGATGGTCCTCTCCCAGCAGCTGGACGTCAGCCCCGACGGCAAGAGCGCATACATCGCCGCCGGCGGCGCGCTCGTCGTCCTCGACCGCGATCCGGCGACCGGCACGCTCGCCCAGAAGCCGGGCACGGCCGGCTGCCTCACGCGCGACGGAGCAGACGGCGAGTGCGCCTCCTGGCACGGCGTGCGCGGCGCCGTCCAGGCGGCGGTCAGCCCCGACGGCCTGAACGTCTATACCGCGATCGTCGACAACCTCGGCAACAGCGACGGGATCGGCGTGCACGATCGCGACCCCGCGACCGGAGGGCTCGCGCAGAAGGCGGGCACGGCGGGCTGCATCACGACGGATGGCTCGGCGGGCTCGTGCGCGGCCGGGATCGGGCTCGTCAGCTTGAACGGGCTGCGGATCAGCCCCGACGGGCTGAACGTCTACGGCGCCGCCGGCGCCGGGTCGTCGGGCAACGACGGCGCGGTGACGACGTTCGATCGCTCGCTCGTCGAGGTCCCCGAGCCGGTGCCACCCGGCCCGCCTCCGCCTCCGCCTCCGCCCCCGCCGCCGGTTCCGCCTCCGCCCGGCCCGCCTCCGCCTCCGCCGCCCGTCCCGCCCGCGCCGCCACCTTCGCCCCCGCCCGCCCGGCCGCAGCCGCAGTGCGCCGTGCGCGGCAACGTCATCGCCGGGACGCCCGCCGCCGACGTGCTCGCCGGGACCGCCGGCATCGACGTCCTCCTCGGCCTCGCCGGCGACGACACGCTGCGCGGCCTTGCCGGCCGCGACTGCCTCTACGGCGAGTCGGGCGCCGACCGCCTGACCGGCGGGCCCGGCGACGACCTGCTGTCGGGCGGCACGGGCGCCGACGCCCTCATCGACGGCGACGGCCTCGACGTCTTCACCGGCGGGCGCGGCAACGACCGCATCGACGCCCGCGACACGCGAGCCGCCGGCCGCCGCCGCGCCGACACCGTCCGCTGCGGCGCCGGCCGCGACCTCGCGCGCGTGGACCGCCGCGACCGCGTCGCCCGCGACTGCGAGCTGATCCTGCGCCGCTCGCGGTAGGCGTGGTTCGCCCTACTCGGTCTATAGGCGAGTAGGACGAACCGCGCCGCGCCTCGACGCCGCCGCGCCACAATGTCCCCTTGCGCGTCGAGCTGACCACGCCGGGCCTGCGCCTCGTCGAGCACGAGTTCGACGTCCCGCTCGACCACGCCGACCCCGGCGGCGAGCGGATCGCGGTCTTCGCGCGCGAGGTGGCGGACCTCGACGGCCTCGACCGGCCGCTGCTCGTCTTCCTCCAAGGCGGGCCGGGCCACGAGGCCGCTCGCCCGACCCGCAATCCCTCGGCACCCGCCTGGCTGGACCGCGCCCTGAAGGACTTCCGCGTGCTGATGCTCGACCAGCGCGGCACCGGCCGCTCGACCCCGATCGGGACGTTGCCGGGCCTCACCGCGGAGGAGCAGGCCGGCTACCTCGCCCACTTCCGCGCCGACGCCATCGTCCGCGACGCCGAGTGGATCCGCCGCGAGCTCGGCGTCGAGCGCTGGAGCGTGCTCGGCCAGTCCTTCGGCGGGATGTGCGTCGTGAGCTACCTCTCGCTCGCGCCCGAGGGCCTGCGCGAGGCCTTCATCACGGGCGGCCTGCCGCCGCTTCACAACCACATCGACGACGTCTACCGCGCGACCTACGCCCGCACGCTCGACGCCGGCCGGCGCTACTACGAGCGCTATCCCGGCGACCGCGAGCGGGTGCGCGCGCTGCACGAGTGCCTCGAGCACGGCGACCTGCGCCTGCCGTCCGGCGATCGCCTGACGGCGCGCCGGCTGCGCCAGCTCGGCGGCCGCCTCGGCATGAGCGCGAGCGCGGAGAAGCTGCACTACCTCCTCGAGCTGCCCGCCGACTCGCGCGCGTTTCGCCACGACGTCGACGCCGAGCTGCCGTTCGCCCGCAACCCGCTGTACGCGATCCTCCACGAGGCGAGCTGGGCCGACGGCGGCACGACGCGCTGGTCGGCGCAGCGCATGATGCCCGCCGACTACGAGCTCGAGCCCGAGCTCTTCACCGCCGAGCACGTCTTTCTCTGGATGTTCGAGGAGTACGCCGCGCTGGCGCCACTGCGCGAAGCCGCCGAGCTGCTCGCCGCGCGCGAGTGGCCGCGCCTCTACGACGAGGAGCAGCTCGCGCGCAACGACGTGCCGGTCGCGGCCGCGATCTACGCCGACGACCTCTACGTCCCGCGCGCGTTCTCCGAGCGGACCGCCGCACAGATCCGGGGCCTGCGGCCGTGGCTGACCAGCGAGCTCAACCACGACGGGCTGCGTATCGAAGGCGAGCGCGTGCTTGGACGCCTGATCGATCTCGCCCGCGGACGTCTATAACACCCCGTCTCCCTGTGGCCTTCCTACCCAGACCCGCCGCGGCGCTCCTCACCGTGCTCGCCACCGCTCTGCTCCCCGCCTCGGCGGGCGCGGCCTCCGCGGCCGCGCGCTCGGCCGACGCTTGGAGCAACGCCGCCGGCAAGCCCGCCGCGACCCGCAACGGCGCCCGCCCGGAGATCCGCCCGCAGCGCTTCCGCGACCTGACGCTCGACCGCAGCGCGCTCGCGGCCGTCCTCGGCGACGCCCCCCGCGAGCGCACGCGCGCCGCCCGCACGGCGCCTCTGACGATCTCGCTGCCCGCGCCAGCCGGCGGCTTCGAGCGCTTCGCCATCCACGAGGCCGCGGTGATGGAGCCCAAGCTCGCCGCGAAGCATCCGGAGATCGCGACGTACGCCGGCACGGGGATCGACACGCCCGGCGCGACCGTCCACCTCGACCTCACGCCGCTCGGCTTCCACGCCTCGGTCCGCGGGCCGCGCGGCGCGTGGTACGTCGACCCCTACTACCGCGGCGACCAGAGCCTCTACATCAGCTACCGCGGCGCCGACGTCGTCGAGAACCCCCATGGCAGCTTCGTCGAGCGCGAGCCGCCGAGCCGGGTCGCGCCGCGCACGCCGTTCGGGCTCGGCTCGCGCGCCGACGGCCCGCTCGTCTCGCTGCGCACCTACCGCCTCGCGCTCGTCAGCGATCCGGGCTACGCGAGCTACCACGGCGCCGCGAACGTCACCGCGGCCAAGGCGACGCTCATCAGCCGCGTCAACCAGCTCTACGAGGACGACTTCGGGATCCACCTGAGCCTTGTCGCGAACAACGACGCGCTCAACCTCGACACCGCGGCGCTGATGACGGGCGCGAACGGTCCCTGCGGCGGCGCGGCCTGCTACACGCCCGACCAGGCAGCCGGGTGCGACGTCCCGACCCTCGACCGGACGCGGATCGTCCTCGGCCAGCTCATCGGGGCCTCGAGCTACGACGTCGGCCACATCGGCATGGGCGTCAACGGCGGCGGCATCGCGTACCTCGGCGTCGCCGGCCGCAGCCTCAAGGGCGGCGGCTGCACGGGCGTGATCACGCCCGTCGGCGACCTGTTCGCGGTCGACTACGTCGCGCACGAGCTCGGCCACCAGTTCGACGGCGACCACACGTTCAACGGCGTGAACGGGTCGTGCGGCGGCAACGCGGGCGGGCCGTCCGTCGAGCCCGGCAGCGGCGTGACGGTCATGGCGTACGCCGGGATCTGCGGCGACGACAACCTGCAGCCGCACTCGGACCCGTACTTCTCGCAGCGCAGCATCGACCAGGTCACGAGCTATGTCGGCGGGCCGTCGGAGACGATCAACGAGGTGCAGACGGTCTCGCTGCGCGACTTCGCCGGGACGGACTCCTTCCGGCTGACCTACAACGGCGCGCAGTCCCCGGCGATCGCGAACGGCACGACCTACAACGCCGCCGGCATCGTCGCGGCGATCAAGGCGATCCCCGGGTTCCCCGCCGCCGCGACGGTCACCGCCGGCGCGTGGGGCGCCGCCGGCGGCACGCCGGGCCCGACCGGCTTCAAGCTCACGTTCGGCGGCTCGCTCGCGGGCGCGGACGTCGCGCCGCTGACGCTGACCTCGCCGATCGGCATGACCGGCTTCGTCGGCGAGACGACGCAAGGCGGCCCGGCGCGCAACGGCGGCACGGTGACGGCGACCTCCAACCGCGCTCCCGTCGTCGACGCCCCGGTGAGCTTCACGATCCCGGCGCGCACGCCGTTCGCGCTGACGGGCTCGGGCACGGACGCCGACGGCGACGTACTCACGTACCTCTGGGAGCAGAACGACGCCGGGGGCGGCGCTGCCCTGAGCTCGAACGCGAAGACCGCCGGGCCGCTGTTTCGGGTCTTCGGCACCGCGGCGGCGGTGACGCCCGCGGACACGCTCCTCTCCCCATCGCCCGGCGAGAACGTCGCGGGCACCTCGCCGACGCGGGTCTTCCCGGACCTCGCGCAGGTCGTCGCCGGCAACACCAACGCCGCGACCGGCTCCTGCCCGGCGCCGCCGCTGACGCCGGAGAAGATCGACTGCTACTCGGAGTTCCTGCCGACCCCCGCCTACACGTCGCCGCTGCACTTCCGGCTCACCGCGCGCGACGGCCATGCGGTCGCCGGCGGCGTGGGCCACGACGACACGACGCTCACCGTCGCTGCGGGAGCGGGCCCGTTCCGCGTGACGTCACAGGCGACCGCCGCCAGCATCGACGCAGGCGCGCCGACCACGATCACCTGGTCGGTGGCGGGCACGAGCTCCGCGCCGGTGAGCGCGGCGAGCGTGCGGATCGCGATGTCCACGGACGGCGGCCAGACGTTCGGCAAGCTCGTGACGCCGTCGACCCCCAACGACGGCTCGCAGGTCGTCTACCTGCCGAACGCGAACACGGCGCAGGCGCGGCTGCGGGTCGAGGCCGTCGGCAACGTCTTCTTCGACGTCAACCGCGCGAACGTCACGGTCATCCCCGGCGCGCCCGTGCCGGCGAACGACGCGCCCGGCGCGGGCGCGGCGGCGCAGTACTCGGACGCTCCTTCCGTGACCATCTCCGCGACCGACGAGAACACCGCTGGCTCGGCGCTGACGGCCACGGCGACCGGCTTGCCCGCGGGGCTCACGCTCGCCGTCGCGACGACGTCGGCGGGCGGCCGGACGTGGACGCTGGCCGGGACGATCGACGCCGCGCCCGGCACCTACCCGGTCGAAGTCCAGGTCGACGACGGGACCGGCCGCCGCGGCTTGACCTGGTTCGACCTCGTCGTGACGCCCGAGGACGCGGTCGCGTCGTACACCGGCGACACGGCCGTGACCGCCCCGTCGCCTGCGACGCTGAGGTTCGCGGTGCGCGACAGCTCGGCCGTGCCGGGCGCGACCGACGCGACGACGGGCGATCTCGCCGGCGCGACCGTGACGTTCAAGGCGGGCTCGGCGGTGCTCTGTGCGGCGGTCCCGGTCGTGACGGCGGGCTCGCCGGCGAGCGGCAGCGCGACCTGCACCGCGAACCTCGCGGTTGGCGCGCACCACATCGACGCGGTCATCGGTGGGCGCTACACGGGCGCCGGGGCGGACGACGTCCAGGTCAATGGCGCAACCCCGCCGCCCCCGCCTCCGCCGCCGCCTCCACCACCACCTCCGCCGCCACCACCTCCGCCGCCGCCGCCACCACCTCCGGCCGCCGCCCAACTGGCCCCAGCGGTCGGGAGCGTCGCGCCACGCCTGCGCATCTCGCCGACCGGGCGGGTCTCGTTCGTCATGCGCTGCAAGGTGGTCGGCACGGGCACGGCGCCGGCAACGTGCCGCGGCACGGTCAGGCTGCGCGCACGGCTCCGCGGGACCGTGCGGACGGTCGGCAGCGCGACCTTCAGCTTCCGGCGCGCGGCCGCCAGGCGCGTGAAGATCCGCCTCACCACGTCCGCCCGCCGAGCGATCACGAGGCGAACGCCCGCGACGCTGACGGCGGCCGCGTCGAACGCCCCCGCCCCCGCGCGCCGCGCGACCAAGCGCGTGACGCTCGTGCCGCGCCAGCTCGGAGCAAGGTGACTCGCCCCGCGACGCACGAGGCGCCACCGGGCGAGGGGCTACGCGCGCCGCGCCGGCCCGCGACGCGCGAGGCGCCGCGGGCCGGCCGGGTCTATCCGCCGCGCGACCGGCGGCCCTGGAACTGGTCGAACGCCACGGCGATGAGGATCAGCGCCCCGATGATGATCTGCAGGTAGAACGAGTTGATGTTCAGCAGGTTGCCGCCGTTGTTCAGCGTCCCCACGATCAGCGCGCCGGCCGCCGCCCCGTAGGCGCCGCCCTTCGCGCCGAACAGCGACGCCCCGCCGATCACGCAGGCCGCGATCGCGTTGAGCTCGTAGCCGGTGCCGGCGGTCGGGATGCCGGCGTTCAGCCGCGAGGTGAACAGGATGCCGCCGACCGCGGCCAGCAGGCCGCCGATCATGTACACGGCTACGAGCACCTTCGTCACCGGCACGCCGGCCAGCCGCGCCGACTCCGGGTTCGATCCGACCGCGTAGATGTAGCGCCCGAACACCGTGCGGCGCAGCACGAACGCCGTGATGACGACGACCAGCGCGAACAGCCACAGGAGGTTCGGCAAGCCGACGATGGGGTCGCTGCCGTTGGCGATCTTGCCGAAGGACTCCGGTAGCGGCTGGACCGTGCTCGCGTCCGTCAGCACGAGCACCGCGCCGCGCGCGATCCCGAGCATGCCGAGCGTGACGATGAACGGCGGCAGCTTGCCGTAGGCGACGAGCACGCCGTTGAAGACGCCGATCGCCGCGCCGGCGGCAAGCCCGCCGACGATCGCGATGCCGACGGGCGTGCCGTGCACGAGCAGCTCGGCGGTGATGCAGCCCGTCAAGCCGAGCACGGAGCCGACCGACAGGTCGATGCCCGCCGTGAGGATGATCAGCAGCTGGCCGACGGCGATGATCCCGAAGACCGCCACCTGCCGGGCGAGGTTGGACATGTTGTCGCCGGTCAGGAACTCGGGCGAGAGGAGCGTCATCGCGCCGAACAGCACGAGCAGGACGATCAAGCCGCCCGCGTCGCGGCCGAACACGTCGCCGAACGTCAGGACGCGCTCCTCGGCCAGCACAGCCGGGCCACCGCCGGCTCCGGCACCGGCCGCAGCAGGCTCGCCGGGCTTCTTGCTTACAGGGCTCATGCCTCCGTCTCCTCTGCTGGTGTGATGGGTTCCTGCCGTCGGGCCGCCTCCGCGGCGGTCTCCTGTGCGCCCGCGCGGCCGACGCTGGCGAGCCGCAAGACGTCCTCCTCCGTCGCGCCCTCCGCGGACAGCTCGCCCGCGACCGACCCCTCGCGCATGACGAGCACGCGGTCGGCCAGGCCCAGCACCTCGGGCAGGTACGAGGACACGACGATCACGCCGAGCCCCTCGACCGCCAAGTCGCCGATGACCTTGTAGATCTCCGCCTTGGCCCCGACGTCGACGCCCTTCGTCGGCTCGTCGAACAGCAGGACCTTCGCCTTCGTCGCCAGCCACCGCGCGAGCAGCACCTTCTGCTGGTTGCCGCCGCTCAGCGACGACACCGGCTGCTCCCAGGACGCCGCGCGCAGGCGCAGCCCCCCGAGGTACTTGTCCACGATCCCGCGCTCGCGCTTGCGATCGACGAGCGTGAAGCTCGAGATCTCGTCGAGGTCGGCGATCGAGGCGTTCTCGCGGATCGTCAGCTCGAGCAGCAGTCCGAGGCGCTTGCGATCCTCGGTCAGCAGGCCGAGCCCGGCGTTCACCGCGCGCCGCGGATCGCCGCTGCGTAGCTGCTTGCCGTCGACGTAGATCTTGCCCTGCGAGCCGTCCGCGCCGAAGATCGCCCGCAGCAGCTCGCTGCGACCCGAGCCGAGCAGGCCGGCGATCCCGAGGATCTCGCCCGAGCGCACCTCGAAGGAGATCGGCGTCTTCACGCCGTCCGGTCGCAGTTCCTCGACCTTCAGCCGGACCTCGCCGATCGTGCGCTCGGATGCCGGATACAGCGACTCGATGTTGCGCCCGACCATCTTCGCGATGAGGCTGTCCTGGTCGAACTCCGCCATCGGCGCGGTCGTCACGAGGCAGCCGTCGCGCAGGATCGTCACGCGATCGCCGATCTCGAACATCTCCTCGAGGTGATGGCTGACGTACATGATCGCGTGGCCCTCTTCGCGCAGGCCCTTGATGCGAGCCAGCAGCGCGGCCGTCTCCGTCTCCGACAGCGCCGTCGTCGGCTCGTCGAAGATCAGGACCCGCGGCTGCTCGCCGAGGACCTTCGCGATCTCGACGAGCTGCTGCTGCGCGAGCGGCAGCGTCTCGACGAGCTTGTCGGGATCCAGCCAGCCGAGGTCGACGCGCTCGAGCATCTCGCGCGCCGCGTTGCGCAGCTCGCGCGGCTTCGTCACGCCCCGCGTGGCCGGCAGCCGGCTCATCATGAGGTTCTCCGCGACCGAGAGGTCGGGGAGGAGGCTGAGCTCCTGGTAGACGACGCCGATCCCGGCTTCGCGCGCCCGCGTCGGGCTCGGGGAGTCGCCGAGGTCGTCACCGTCGACGTGGTAGTCGCCGCTGTCGCGGACGATCGCGCCCGTGAGGATCTTGATGAGCGTGCTCTTGCCCGCGCCGTTCTCGCCGGCGAGGCACATGACCTCGCCGGCACGCAGCTCGAGGTCGACGTCGGTCAGTGCCTTGTTGGGCCCGTAGGCCTTGGTGGCGCCCTTCAGCGCCACCACCACCGGCTTGTCCTGCGGCGGGGCCGGCCCCGGGCGGTCCTTCGTGATCGTCGGCATGGCGCCCTACGACGCCTTCGCCGTCGGCGGGTTCAGGAGCGGGGCGACCGTCGGGTCCTTGGCGTTCTTCGTCGTGGCGACGACCGCGCCCGGATCGAGCTTCGGCGGTGGGATCGAGCCGACCGCGGCCATGCCCGCTTCGATGACGCCCTGGTAGCCGAAGAAGTACGGGTTCTGGACGACGAGCGCGTCGATCGAGCCGTCGGCGAGGGCCGCGTTCTCCTGCGGGTCGGTGTCGAAGGCGACGACCGGGATCTTGTCGGCGACCTTGTTGTCCTTGATCGCGCGAGCCGCGCCGACGCCGGAGGTGTTGTTGTCGGCGAAGATCCCGACGATGTCGGGGTTGGCGGTCAGGACGTCGTTGACCTGGCTCGCCGCGGTGTTGATGTCGTTGTTGTTGAAGCGCTGCGCGGCCACCTTCACGCCCGGGCAGCTCGCGGCGAGGCCGCGCTTGAAGCCCGTGTCGCGGTCCTTGATCGTCTGGACCCCGGCGACGGAGGACTCGATGAGGACCGAGCCCGACTCCTTGCCCTGACCCTTGATCAGCGTGCAGAGCGTCTGCCCCGCTTGCTCGCCGGCCTTGATGTTGTCGGTCCCGATGAAGCCGTCGGACTCCGTCGTGACCGCGGTGTCGACGGTGACGACCTTGATGTCGGCGTCGCGGGCGCGCTCGATCGCCGAGTTCAGCGCCTCGCTCGAGTTCGGCGCGAGGACGATCGCGTCGACGCCGCGCGAGATCGCGTTCTCGATGAGCTGGACCTGCTGGTTGACGTCCGTCTCGGACGTCGGGCCGAAGAGCCCGACCTTCAGCCCGTAGTCCTTCGCCGCGCGGGCGGAGCCCGCGAGCATCGTCTGCCAGAACGACGAGTCCGACGCCTTGATGATGACGTCGACCTTCTTGCCGGCGGCATCGCCGCCCGCGCCGCCGCCGCCTCCGCCGCTGTCCGATCCGCCGGATGCCCGCCCGGCCACGACGCCGATGACGACCGCGATCAACGCGATCACGGCCACCAGCGACAGCGAGAACTTGACTTGACCCTTGCTCATGTTGCGCTCGACCTCCCAGACCCGGTTTGCTCCCGATCCGGTTGTGTCGCCGGCTTCCGAGAGAACGTTTTCTTGCGATGTCGCGAATGTACGCCTCACCCTGCGATCTGTCAAGGAAACGTTTTCTTGACATGCGCTTGGAAGTCGCGCTAGGGTTGCTCCCACCAATGACTACGGCCGATCACACCGACAACGGCATCGCCGAAACGATTTCTTCGCCAGCGAGCCCTCCGCGCCCGCGCGACAGCCGCCGCGCGACGATGAAGGAGGTCGCGGCGATCGCCGGCGTGAGCCTCAGCACCGTCTCGCGCGTCGTCAACGACGACCCGGCGGTACGCACCGACCTCGCCGAGCGCGTGCGCCGCGCCGTCGGCGTCCTCGGCTACCGCCACAACGCGACGGCGAGCGCGCTGCGCCGCAACGACGGCCTGACGGCGAGCATCGGGCTCATCGTCGAGGATGTCGCCAACCCGTTCTTCTCGGCGGTGCAGCGCGGGATCGAGGAGGTCGCCCGCGAGCGCGGCGTGCTGACGTTCGCGGGCAGCTCGGACGAGCTCGCCGAGCGCGAGCGGATGCTGGCCGAGGCGTTCGGAGCGCGCGGCATCGACGGCCTGATCTTCGCCCCCGCGGGCGGCGACCACAGCTTCCTGCTGCGCGACCGCGAGGCCGGGATGGCGCTCGTCTTCGTCGACCGCCCCGGCCGCTTCATCGACGCCGACGCCGTGCTGACCGACAACTTCGGCGGTGCTGCCCTGGCGGTCGATCACCTCGTCGCCGCCGGGCACCGACGGATCGGCTTCCTCGGCGACCGGCCGGGCCTCTACACGGCGGCCGAGCGCCTGCGCGGCTTCGAGTCGGCGCTCGCGCGCCACGGCCTGCCGGCCGAGCCGGAGCTCATCCGCCACACGGTGACGCGCGCCGCCGACGCGTACGACACGACGCGCGAGCTGCTGCTCGGCGACAATCCGCCGACGGCCGTGTTCACGAGCCAGAACCTCATTACGATCGACGCGGTGCGGGCGCTGCACGACCTCGGCCTGGCGCGCTCGATCGCGCTCGTGGGCTTCGACGACGTCGTCCTCGGCGATGTCGTCGAGCCGGGCTTGACCGTGCTCGCCCAGGACCCCGCCGGCCTCGGCCGCGCCGCGGCGGAGCTGCTGTTCTCGCGACTGGACGGCTTCGACGGCCCGTCGCAGCAGATCGTCTTGAAGCCCACCTTGGTCGCCCGCGGATCGGGCGAGCTGCCGGCGCCGGACCTCGCGCCGTGACCGTCGCGCCGGTCCCCGCGGCGCGCGCGGTGTCGCGTCCCCCGATCCTCGTCGGGGGCGAGGCGCTGTATGACCTCGTGGCCCATGCCGACGGCAGCGTCGACGGCCATCCCGGCGGCGGCCCGTTCAACACCGCGCGCACGATCGGCCGACTGCGCCAGCCCGTGGCGTACCTCGGCAGGCTGTCGACGGACCGCCTCGGCGCGACCCACGAGCGCATGCTCGTCGAGGACGGCGTCGACCTATCCGCCACGCAGCGCACGGACGAGCCCTCGACGCTCGCGCTGGCAAGCCTCGACGACGCCGGCGCGGCGACCTACAGCTTCTATGCAGCCGGCACGGCGGCCCCCGGCCTCACGCCTGCGGCGGCGCTCGACGCCCTGCCGCCCGAGGTCGCGGCGCTGCACGTCGGGACGCTCGGGCTCGTCCTCGAGCCGCTGGCCGCGGCGCTCGAGGCGGTCGTCGCCCGCCTGGCGGGGCGCACGATGATCGTCGTCGATCCGAACTGCCGGCCGTTCGTCATCCGCGCTCCCGACGTCTACCGCGCGCGCCTGGAGCACATCTTCCGGATGTCCGACCTCGTGAAGGTCAGCGAGGAGGACCTCGCGTGGCTCGACCCCGGGGTGCCGCCCGGCGACGCCGCCCGCGCGCTGCTGTCCGACGGGCCGAAGGTCGTGCTGCTGACCCGCGGCCCGGCCGGCGCGACGATCGTCACCGCGAACGGCGACATCGCGGTCCCGGCCGTGCCGGTCGAGGTCGTCGACACGATCGGCGCCGGCGACGCGTTCAGCGGCGGCTTCCTCGCATGGTGGAGCTCGCACGGCTTGGGCCGCGACGACCTCGTCCGCGACGGCCTCGTCGTCGAAGCGGCGCGGTTCGCCGCGGTCGTCGCGGCGCGGACGGTCGCCCAAGCGGGCGCCTCCCCCCCGGCGCTCCCGCCCGACACGCCCTCGCCGCTGGACTTGCGCAGCCTGTAGTCGGGGTATGACGTCCGGCATGCACGACGACGACGACTGGGTCGGCACGCCGCCCGAAGGACATCACTCGCGCGACCGCGCGAAGCCGGACTTCTGGCGATCGCAATGGCAGGTGCCGGCGATCGGCGGGGGCGTGCTGATCGCGCTCGTCCTGCTGGTCATCCTGCTGGCCGCCTGACGAGCGCGATCGGCGGCCGGTCACCGCCGACCGCCGAGGACGGCCATCGCCGCGTTGCGCCCGGGGATCCCGCTGACGCCGCCGCCTCGCCGCGCCCCGGCGCCGCAGACGAGGATCGCGGGGTCGTCCGTCTCGACGCCCCAGCGGCCGACGTCGTCCGGGTCGTCGGCGAACGGCCAGGCGAGATCGCCGTGGAAGATGTGGCCGCGCGGCATGCGCAGCGCGTGCTCGAGGTCCGGCGGGGTGAGGACGTCGATGCACGGCTTGCCGTCGGCGCGATGCATGACGCAGTCCGCGATCGGCTCGGCGAGCACCGTTTCCAGCGATCGCAGCGTGGCATCGAGCGCTGCTCGGCGGGCGGCGCCGGGGTCGGTCTCGAAGAGCCGGGCGGGCATGTGCAGCCCGAAGACGGTCATCGTGTGCGCGCCCGCGGCGGCGAGCTCGGGCCCCAGGATGCTCGGGTCGCTCAACGTGTGGCAGTAGGCCTCGCAGGGCGCCGGCGATGGGATCCGCCCGGCGCGGGCGTCGGCGTACGCGGCGTGGAGCTGCTCGCCGGTCTCGTTGACGTGGAAGGTGCCCGCGAACGCGCGCTCGCCGGTCGTGCCGGCGTCGCACAGGCGCGGCAGGCGCGAGAGCAGGAGGTTGACCTTCAGCTGCGAGCCCTCCGGCGGTTGTGCCGGAGCGCGGCCGCGCAGGCGGTCGAGCTCGGCCGGCGCGACGTTCGCGAGCGTCCAGCGCGCGCCGATCGACGCTTGCGATCCGTCGTCGGCCTGCAGGTGAACCTCGCCCTCGCCGACCGCGGTCACCTCGACACCGGTTCGAATGTCTGCGCCCGCAGCGACCGCGGCGTCGCGCAGCGCCGCGGTCAGCGCGCCGATCCCTCCGACCGGCACGTCCCAGTCGCCCGTCCCGCCGCCGATGACGTGGTAGAGGAAGCAGCGGTTCTGACGCAGCTGCGGATCGTCCGTGTCGGCGAACGTGCCGATCAGCGCGTCGGTGAGCACGACGCCGCGCACGAGATCGTCGGGGAACGCCGCACCCACGGATGCGGCGAGCGGGGTCTCGACGAGCGCGTCCCAGGCCGCGTCGTCGGCGACGGCGCGGCGTAGGTCGGCGCGCGAGCGCAGCGGCTCGAGCAGCGTCGGGAACACCCGCTGCGCGACCGCGGCCACCGTGGCGTGGAAGCGCTGCCAGGCGTCGAACTGCGCGCCGTCACCGGTGACCGCTTCGAAGGACGCGCGTGTCGCGGACGGGTCGCCGGCGTCGACGAGCAGCCCGCGCGCGCCGGCGACGCGCGGGTCGGGCGTGTACGAGGAGACCGTCCGCCGCACGAGCCGCACCCGCAGCCCGAGCTCGTCGACGATGCGCCGCGGGAAGAGGCTCACGAGGTACGCGTAGCGCGAGACGCGCACGTCGAAGCCCGGAAAGATCCGCTCGGACACGGCTGCCCCGCCGACCTGTTCGCGACGTTCGAGGACGACGCACGACAGCCCCGCCCGCGCGAGATATGCGGCCGCGACGAGGCCGTTGTGACCGCCTCCGACGATGACGACGTCGTACGTCGAGCGCACGGCCCGTCCGGTCACCCCTCCGGGGTGTGATGCACGAGCGCGGCGGCCAGGAAGCGGTAGGTCCATTCCTCGGCGAGCTTGCGCGAGTCCGCGAAGACGATCGGGACCGCGGGGTAGCGCACCTGCAGCCGCGCGACGAGCTCGAGCAGCCAGCCGGGCTGGACGCGATCGTTGTTGAGCAGCGCGCCGTAGCGCTCCTCGACGACCACCCCGGCGGCGGGAAGCGTGGCGAGGTCGGCAAGCGCGTAGTTCAGCGCGCCGTCGATCAGCGCCTTGGTGAAGTCCTCGAGCGTCTTGCGCTCGACGGCGGCGACGATGTCGTCGCCGGCGCGGACGGCGTAGTCCCCCACGCGCAGCGCATGGCGCTCACATTCGACGGGACGTCCGGCGAAGCGGTAGGGATAGCGCTCCCTCGTGTCGACGGCGATCGTCAGCGTCTTGAGGTCCGAGGCGCGGCGGGTCGGGACGCGCTGGCCGGGTCGCGCGCGCCGCGCGGTCCGCGCGGTCTGCCAGAAGATCATCGGCCGCCCGCCCTTGCGATCGGCGTTGGGCTGGGTGAAGACGATCTGCGAGCGGTTCTCGCGCGCGCGATCCAAGACGAGATCGATCGCGACCCCGCGGCGCCGGCACTCCCGGACGGCGACCCGCTCGAGGATCTCGGCGTCCGCGGGCCAGCGCTCGAGCGGGTGGCAGTACACGCGCGACGTCGAGGGCCAGCGCTCGCGTGCCTTGAGCAGGATCCCGCCGTCGAGCGGCACGCTGAGCAAGAACGGCAGCGTGCTGTCGGGCTCGGGGTTGCGAGCGACCAGGAAGCTCGCCTCGACGTCGGCCATGGCGTCCGCCAGCGTAGCTCGCGCCACGGCGGCGACGGGCTGCGGCGGCCCGCGAATTCATCCGTGTCGCCGCGTGCAGGAGGCCCTCCGTGCCGCCGGCATCGAGTACGACCCGCGCGCATCTCCATCGGCCCGCGCGACGCCGAGCGCGGTCCGCGCCGGATCGCGTGCATCGTTGCTTAGCCTCGCGGTAGCGTCGCGCATCGACCTGAGGGGGCCGGAGCCATGCTGTTTCACGCGGCGTTCGAGTTCACCGATCCGACCGAGGAGGGCGAGCGGCGCTCGCTTGCGATCCTGTCCCAGTGGCAGCCGCCCGCCGGCGTGGAGATCCTCCATTGGTACGGGCTTGCCGACAACACCGGCGGCATCGCGATCATGGAGGTCGACGGCGCTGCGACGCTGACGGAGCTGACCGCCGTGTGGATGCCATGGTGCCGGTTCACGGCGACGCCGATCGTGCCCATCGAAGAGCGCGTCGCGATTTCCACTGCCGCGATCGCGTTCCGCGGCTCGGTGACCTGACCACCGTCGCGGGTCGGCGCGTGCGGTGGGCGGCCAAGGCGGCGGATTCGCGCGAGTAGCGGCCACCCGAGTCGTACGGGGGTGTGGTTCAAAACGTGACGTATATTCACGTTTTGAACCACACCCCACCACCAGGCAAGATGGGCGCGGCCGCCGCCAATGGGGCGCGACTCTTAGGGCCCTCAGACGGGGCAACAGCTGCGCGGCAGGCACCAGCCCCAGATCCTGCGCTTCGCTCGGGGGTCGACCACGCCCACACCGAAGACTAACGCGACAACACAGCGCTGTCGATGCCCCGCGAGCCGCTTTGCGATCTACGGACCGGGATGCCGGCGTGCGGCCGGCAGACGCTCGAGCAGCGCGACCTGGCCCTTGACGACCTTGGCCTTCGCCGTCTCGAGATGAAACCACGCGACGCGGTCGATCTCGGGGAACGACTGCGTGCGACCCGAGCGCGGCGGCCACTCCAGCTCGAACGTGCCCGGCTGAAGCGACGCGGGGTCGAAGTCGGCCTCCACGGCGAACGCGATCACGCGCTTGCCCGCGCGCTGAACGATCTCGCCCAGCTCGAGCACACGGCCCTCGGGCGCCGGGTGGCCCAGCTCCTCCAGGAACTCGCGGCGCGCGCCCGCCAGCGGCTCCTCGCCTGCGGAGAGCTCGCCCTTCGGGATCGACCAGGCGCCCTCGTCCTTGCGCGCCCAGAACGGGCCGCCCATGTGGCCGAGCAGGACCTCGAGCGCGCCTTCGCGCTCGCGGAACAGCAGCAGGCCGGCGGACGTCGCGGGCGTCAGTAGCCGCCGCGCCAGGGGCCGGAGCCGGCCTTGGGCGGCAGCACGTCCCAGCCGTCGGTCACGTGGACGATCACGCCGTTCTCGGCGAACGCCGTCTGCGCGTTGCCGTTGAACGTGAACGTGATCTCCGTCTGGCCGCCGGGCGTCTCGTCGACGCCGTACACGTGGTCGACCTCGACCTCCGCATCTTTGAGCATCCGATGCGCGCGGTCCTTGTCTGAGCCGGGCTCGTAGCGGCCGGGAAGCTTGACGGGCATACCAGGCGCGACCTTACCGCCAGCCGCGAACGACCGCCAAGTCCCAACGGGCGACCTGGCCGAAAGGGGGTCAGGTCAGATCGCGGCGGCGCAAGAGCAGCGAGCCGATCGCGAACAGCACCGTCACCCAGCCGAGCATCACGAGCGCCGCGATGCCCGGATCGAGGAACTCGTCGTCGCCCTCCTCGAAGCTCACGTCGATGATGCCGCTCGGCGCGCCGTTGATCGGCGAGTAGTTCGCCACCTCGGGCACGAAGCCGAACAGGGGGAACTCGACCATGAACGGGAAGAGCAGCAGCCCGATGATCGCGGCTACCTGCTGGCGCACGATCGCGCCGACCGCGACGCCGATCGCCCCCAGGTACGCGGCGACGACGAGGTTGCGCCACATGATGTCGATGAGCGTCGAGAAGTCGAGCGTCGGCTGGCCGCGGCTCGACAGGATGATCGACCCCACGAGCATGAGGCTCGCGGTGATCACGAACGACACGACGACGCCGGCGACCGCGTAGGAGATCGCCTTCGCGGCGATGAGCTTCAGCCGATCGGGCGCGGCCAGGACCGTGCTCGTGATCGTCCGGTGGCGCCACTCGCCCGCCATGCCCATCGCGCCAAGCAGCAGGATGAACAGACCGGTGAAGTCGCCCGCGAAGGCCGCCCGCACCTCGTCCTCGGTGAAGTCGCCCGCCAGCAGCGTGTTGAGCACGAGCAGCACGAGCGACAGCGCAAGGGCCGACCCGATCAGGGCGAAGAACGTGCGGGTCGTACGGAGCTTCAGGAGCTCTGCCTTGAGCAGCGCGCTCATGACGTGCGCTCAGCGGTCAGGGCCATGAACGCCTGCTCGAGCGACCGCGCTCGCGGCGCGAGGCCGAGCACGGTGAGCTGCGCCTTGGCGGCGATCGGGCCGACCTGCTTGGGCGTCATCCCGAGCACGAGGAGCTTGTCGCCGGCACGCTGGACCGTCGCGCCGGCCGCGACGAGCGCCGCCTCGAGCGAGTCGGGGTCCTCGGCGGTGACCTCGGTGGCCGGGCCGTCGTCGCCGCCGAGCACCGTTTCGAGCGTGCCCTGCGCGCGCAGCTCGCCGTTGGCGATCACGATGACGTCGTCGACCGACTGCGCGACCTCGGCGAGCAGGTGGCTGGAGATCAGCACGGCTCGCCCGTTGGCGGCCTGCTCGCGAACCATCCCGCGCATCCAGGCGATGCCGGGCGGGTCGAGGCCGTTCGTGGGCTCGTCGAGCAGCAGGACCTCGGGGTTGCCGAGTAACGCGGCGGCGATGGCGAGGCGCTGCTTCATGCCCATCGAGTAGCCCTTCACGCGGCGGTCGGCGGCCTCTGTCAGCCCGACGTCGTGCAGCACTTGGTCCACGCGCTCGGGCGGGTGCCGGCCGGTCGTCGCGAGCACGCGCAGATGGTTGCGCGCGCTTCGGCCCGGGTGAAACGAGGCGTCCTCGAGCACGGCGCCGACGCTGGCGCTCGGGTGCTCGAGCTCGTCGTAGCGCTTGCCGTCGAACGTCGCCGTCCCGGCGGTCGGGTGGATGAGGCCGAGCAGCGCGCGCAGCGTCGTGCTCTTGCCCGCCCCGTTCGGCCCGAGGAAGCCGGTGACCCGGCCCGCTTCGACATCGAAGCTCAGGTCTTTGACGGCCTGGACGTGGCCGAATCGCTTTGAGAGGTTGCGTACCTCGACGGTTGCCATGGCGGCGCATGATGGCGCATCGCACCGCCCGGGCAAGGCACCGTGTGATCGGCTTCACAGAACCGCAAAGCGGTGCGACCGCCGTTACGGGCCGTCAGCGCTCGCGAGCGCGCGTTCGAGCGGCGTGCGAAAGCGAGGGGTTACGCGAACTTCACCGATCCAGTCGCGCACGCGCTGCGCCTCGGCGGCGATCGCGGCCGCCGCGTCGGCGCCGGGGTCCTCGAGCAGCGCGAGCACGACCTCCCCATCGGCCTTGCGCTGCGCCCATCCGCCGACGATGCGGCCGTCCCACCACACGGTCGGGCCGATGTTGCCGCTGTAGTCGAACAGCCGCTCGCGGTGCGAGCCGAGGTACCAGTCGCGCGCCTGCCAGCCCATGGGCGCCGGGTCGAGCGCCGGCAGCAGCGCGGCGAACGGCTCGGTCGCGCCGGCGACCGGCTCGTCGTCGCCGCGCAGCACGAGCCCGACCGCGCCGCCCTCCAGCGCGACCTCGACCGGATCCACCCGCGCCAGCGCCCGCTTGAGCAGGCCAGCCGGCCAGCCGGTCCACCACTTCAGGTCGGCGTAGGTGCCCGGCCCGTAGGCCCGCAGCCAGCGCTCCACCAGCGAAGCCGCCGCCGCCTCGGTGTCCAGGCCGTCGAGTCCCGCCGGCAGCCACGACGACATCGGCGCCCAGCGGTAGAGCGTGCTCGTCCACGACCCGAGCGGGCGGCCGCGCACGATCCGGCCCTCGGCGGCCAGCAGGAAGAGCACGCGCGGCCCGACCTGCGGCGTCGCGCCGTAGGACTTGCCCTGCGCGAGCGCGAGCCGCTCGCGCAGCGCCGGCACGTCCTGCGAGAGCTCGGCCGCCTTGGCCTCGCCGCGCTCCTTTAGCGCGCGCAGCGTGTCGTCCTGCGCCGCGCGCAGCCACGCCTCGCCATCGCCGGTGACCCCTGCCTCGTGCAGGTGCTTGATCAGCAGCTTGCGCTGGACCGGCACGATCGCGCGCGTCGAGGACGCCTGCACGACCGCCGCCAAGTCCACCGGCACGACGAACACCGTGCGCCGCATCCCGAGGATCCGCACGAGCGAGCGCTCGCCGTAGAGCGCGTGCTCGATCGCCTCGACGGAGGGATCGCGCAGCCGCGCCCGGGCGGCGAGGAAGACGCTCGCGGGATCGCTTGCGTGCAGCCCGCAGATCTCGCCCGCGACGGCCGCGACGTCGTCCGCTCGAAGCGAAGGGGCCAGGTGGTGGCGCAGCGCCAGCCGCGCACGCCGCTCGGCGTCGGAGATCGCCCTCACGCCGCGAGCTGCTGCTCGAACGGCTCGATCAGCCCGTCGTCGGTGACGAGGTAGACGACCTTCTCGTGCAGGAACGCCTCGCGCGCCGGGGAGCCGAGCGCCATCGCGGCGATGAGCGTCCCGCCGATGCGGTAGACGTCGCGCACCACGCCGAGCTTCAGCAGCGAGCGCGTCTCGCTCATCATCTCGCCGCGCCCGGCGCGCAGCAGCGTGCGCAGGTCCTCGCGGCAGCTCAGTGCCGACACGACGATCGCGATGTTCTCGATCTCGTCGGAGGTCACGGCGGCCAGCGCCCGCGCGCGGCTCGTCGACAGGCGCCTGAGCAGGTGCATGCTGCCGCCGCGGCCGATGACGACCGGGATGCCCTGCTCCTTCGCGCGGTCGATGTAGTCGGCGTCGCGGTTGACCTCGATCGCCAGGACGGGGGTCCCGAGCTCGCGCAGCAGCAGGCACAGGCGCAAGCCGACCTGCCCGAGCCCGACGACGATCACGTGATCGCCGCGCGGTGCGACCCGCCGGCCGACGAGCCCGACCAGGCGGCGGTCCATGAGGCGGTTGACCAGGCCCGCCGTGAACAGCGCCGTGAACGCCAAGCCGGCGAGCATCATCCCCGAGGAGAAGACCTGAAACCACACGGGGCCGTCGTCGACGTGCGGGTTCGGGCCGACGGTCACGATCGTCTTTGTCGCGGTGTAGATCGCGCGGAAGAACGGCTCGTGCAGGAACGCCATCGTCATGACCACGTCGAGGGCGAAGATCGCGACGAAGCCCACGAGGCCCGTGAGCAGGATCTTCGCGCCGAGCTCGTAGGGCAGCACGAGCGCGCGGATCAGCGCCCGCGCGCGCGTCGCGAAGCTCCGGGGAGGCAGGTCCAGCGGCACGATCTCCGGCCCCTCCGTCCCGCTGCGGACCGCCTTGTAGCCCGCGGGCGTGCGGTGCAGCGACAGCGGGCTGTGATCGAGGCAGCCGGCGGCGATCGACGGCACGACGATGTCGGCCATCGAGATCACGCGGACGTTGCGGACCGAGCTTTCGAGGCGGGTCGCGACGTCGCGGTCGAAGACCGTCACGACGAGCGGCACGCCGGGCCGCACGCCCTCGGCGACGAGCGCCGAGCGTAGCGAGACGTGGTCGTCCTTGGCGATCACGACCACGGTGTCGACGTCGTGGCGCAGCGCGGTCCGGATCGCGGCGTCCGTGGGGTCGCGAAGGTTCGTGACGGTCGCGCCGGCGTCGCGCAGCGCACGCTGCGTGACGCCGGTCAGCTCGTCGTTGCCGATCAGCAGGATGTGCGGGCGCTGTGCCCGGGGGTGCGAGGTGGGCTCGTCGTTCACGAAGCCCGCAAGGTATTGGAGCCGTTCAGCGCACGATGTGAACGTGCAGCCGATCGCCGCGCTGCCACGCCGCGAGGACGTGCGCGCCGCCCGCCGCCAGCAGGATGTCGCCGTCGCCGTCGGGCGCGAGCGTCACGGGCGCGCCGAGGGTCGCGGCGCCGGCGGGCTTGGATGCGAGCAGCACCGGCCCGTGGGCCTTCGCCGTCGCGACGAACGCCTCCGCGCCCGCCGAGGCGACCGCGGTGGCGATGAACGTGTCCGTCGGCGGGCTGAGCGCGACCGGCGCGCCGAACGCACCGGCGGCCGGCGCAACGCACGCCACCGTCTGGCTGCTGAGCAAGCCGCCGAGGCCGCCGGGATACTCGGTGGCGATCGACCACGACGCGACCGCCGAGCCGTCCGCCGGCAGCGTCGCCCGCAGGCCCTCGGCGAAGACGTCGGGGGCGAGGGTCGGGCTCGCGATGAGCTCCGAGGCGGCCCAGGTCCCGTCGGCCTTGCGGCGCGCGATGCGCAGCGAGCGCGTCGACGTGCTCTGGTTGTAGGCGACGCCGGTCGCGCCCGAGCCGCCCACCACGATCGGGGCTGACTCGCCGAGGCCCGCCGGATCGGAGACCACGGTGGGCGCGGAGAACGTGGCGGCTGTCGTCGCGAGCGTGCGCACGCCGGCCTGCCGGTTGGCCGGGGGCGCTGTGCTCGGGGGCGTGCCGTACGCCAAGACCACGGCGCCGTCGCGCGGATCGAGCGCGAGCGTGCTCGCGAAGCTCTGTGCGGTCCGCGTCAGGTTGCGGGCCTTGCCGAAGGCGTGGTTGCGCTTCGCGATCGCGTAGCCGAGGACGCTGCTCGAGCGCCCCCACACGGCCACGACGCGCCCGTTGGGCTGCACCGCGACGTCGACGACCCCCATGTTGGCGCGCCGCGAGTCGAGAAGCTGGCCCCGGCCGAAGCGGTGACGGGGCCGCGCCACGGCCACGCGCACCGAGCGCACGCCTCCGCGCAGCGCGCGTTCCAGCCACATGACGGCGCGGGTGCCGTCCGCTCCGACGGCGACGCGCGGGCTGTAGCCGCGCGCGGCGAGTCGCTGTGCGCGGCCGAGCTCGAGCGGGGTGTCGCCGCTGCGCGCCTGGACCTCGAATGCGGACGCGGTCTCGCGCTCCCATGCGACGACGGTCGCGCCGCCGGCGTTGACGGCGATCTGCGGGAAGCGCACGCCTGCGGGCGAGACCGTCGCGGCGTGCGCGGCGGGGGCTGCGGCGGCCATGGTCGCGAGCGCGCAGGCGGTGAGGATCGAAGTCGGTCGCATGGTCACGTCAACGGGGCGCCGCCTCGGAGGAGTCGCCGGTGGACAGACGTTGGATCGACCGTGCGCGGCGCGAGCGTGAGCGGCGGCGCTTCAGCCGAAGTCGATGACGCTGCGGATGCCGTCCTGCGCGTGCATGAGGTCGAAGCCCTTGTTGACCTCGTCGAGCGTGATGCGGTGCGAGAGGAACGCGTCGACGTCGATGTCGCCGTCGAGGTAGCGCTGGACGAGCTGCGGGACCTGGTCGCGGCCCTTGACCCCGCCGAACGACGAGCCCGCGACGCGGCGGCCCGTGATGAGCAGGCGCGGGATGACGTCGAGGGTCTCGCCCTTGCCGGCGACGCCGCACATCGTCGCGAGTCCCCAGCCCATGCGCGCCGACTCGACGGCCTGGCGCATGACGGCCACGAGCCCGGTCGCCTCGATCGTGTAGTCCGCGCCGAAGCCGCCCGTCATCTCGAGGATCTTGTCCACGACGTCCGGCCCGCCGACGAGCGTGTCGGTCGCGCCCTGGTGGGTCGCCATCGCGAGGCGCTCCTCGGACAGGTCGACGCAGACGATCCGCTCGGCGCCTTGCAGCCGCGCACCGGCGACCGCGCCGAGGCCGACCATCCCCGCGCCGAACACGACGACCGTCGAGCCTGCCTCGACCTTGGCCGTGTACATCGCGGCGCCGAGGCCCGTCGAGAGGCCGCAGGCGAACAGGCAGGCACGGTCCAGCGGCGCCTCGGGCGAGACCTTCGCGCACGCGATCTGCGGCATGACCGTGTACTCGGCGAACGTCGACGTCCCCATGAAGTGGCGGATCGGCTCGCCGTCCGGCCGCGACAGGCGCGGCGTGCCGTCGGGCAGGTAGCCCTTGCCCTGCTGCTCGCGGATCGCGAGGCAGATGTTCGTCTTCGGGCTCAGGCAGTGCACGCACTCGCGGCACTGCGGCGAGAACAGCGTCACGACGTGGTCGCCGACCTCGAGGTCCGTCACGCCCTCGCCGAGCGCCTCGACGACGCCCGCGCCCTCGTGGCCGAGCACGGCCGGCGCGTAGCCGGACGGGTCGACGCCCGAGGCCGTGTACATGTCCGTGTGGCAGACGCCGCAGGCGACGAGGCGCACCAGCACCTCGCCCGCCTTGGGCTCCGCGAGCTCGAGCTCCTGCACCACGAGCGGCTGTCCGAACTCCTCCAGCACTGCTGCACGCATCCGCATGGGCGGAACCTAGTGGATCCGGATGGCGGGGCGGCGCGGTCAGGCGGGCGGGCCGAGCGGCTCGACGCGCGGGTCGCCGAACAGGCCCTCGGCGGGGTGCCGCGGGCGCAGGGCCAGCGCCGCCCGGACCTTGTCGAGCGCGCGATCCTCGACCCGGACGACGAACAGGCCGGCGCTCGGATCCGTCGCGACGACCCCGAACTCGGCGTCGACATCGGTCGGGTCGAGGCCGAAGGTAGCGAGAACCTCCGCGAGCGACGGTGTCGCGCCGGGATCGTGGAACTGCAGCAGCGCCGGCACGTCGCGCCGCTACGCCGGCGGCGGCTCGCCCGCCGGCGACGGCGGCTCGCTCGACGGCGGCGGCGGCTCGCTCGACGGCGGCGAGGTCCCGTCGCAGAGCAGGTCCGCGAGCGCCGCCGCGTTCACGGCGCCGTGCCCGTGCTCGAAGTCGTAGCCGGCGCTGCCGAGGTCGAGGGCGGTCGAAGCGATCAGGCCGCGGATCGCGGCCGGCGTCGTCTCCGCGTCCGCCGGGTCGAGGGCGCGCTTGGACCGGACGGCCGCGACGATGCCCGCGACCAGCGGGCACGCGGCGCTCGTCCCGCCGTCGGACTCGAAGACCTCCGAGCCCTTGAAGTGCGTGTAGCCGCTGATGTCGGGCTTGCGCTCCGCCAGGCGGCCCGGCCCGATCGCCGAGTAGCCCACCCGCTCGCGCTGCGTGTCGACGCCGGCGACGCTGAGCACCGCGGGATGGCCGTTGGCGCCGTAGATCGCGTTGGCCGAGACGCCCTGGCAGCGCGAGTCGGGGCACTGCGGGCCGCAGTTGCCCGCCGCGAACAGGATGTCGGCGCCGAGCGCCTCGAGCGCGCCGACCGCGCGATTGAACGGGTGATTGAGGTTGTCGGAGTAGTTGCCGGGATCGCCCTTCGGGAGGTCCCAGCTCGGGTGGAACATGCCCCAGCTGTTGCTCACGACGAGCCCGCGGAGGTCGTCGGGCCGCAGCGGGCCGGAGAGCACGTCGCGCAGGTGGCTGTACGCGCGGACGGCGTCCGACAGCAGGGCCTGCAGGCCGCCGCCGAACGGGCGCAGCAGCGCGACGTCGACGAGCGTGCACGCCGGCGCCCCGATGCACGCGTCGTACGCGCACATCGTGCCGTGGTCGACGGGCATCGCCCCGAGCGGCAGCTGGGCCGCGTAGCCCCACGACGCCGCGGCCAGGAACTTCGGCGTCTTGCCCTTCCCCTCGAGGTACTCGATGTTCAGGCCCGTGTCGACGATCGCCACGAGGACCCCGCTGCCGTCGATCGCGCACGCGCGCAGATCGGCGACGCCGAGCAGCGACTCGACGTCGGCGGCGGTGCCGAGCGGCGGCGAGTCGATGCACGTCAGGCAGCGCTCGACGATCGGGTCGCTGAAGACCTCGATGACGGCGTCGTGCGAGCGCAGCGCCGCGAGCTGCGCGTCGTCGACGTCGGCGCGCAGGATGTACGTCGCGCGCTCGGCCGCGGGCAGGCGGACCGGAGCGAACGTGAGGTCGAATGGGACGCTGTCGACGGCCAGCAGGTGCGAGAGCGGCGCCGGATCGAGCGCCCGGATCGCGGAGGTCGCTTGGCGGTCCAGCTCCGGATCGGCTTGGTATTCGACGATGACGCGACGCGTGGCCAATGCTCCCCCTCGGGTCCTGAGCCCGCTCTCGGGACGAGGGCTCGCGTCCGGGAGGCTACCCGCGAGCGCGGGTCAACCGAGCATCCCGCCCGGCGCGCGCTCGATCGCGACGTGTCGGGCCGCGCGTGGCGTCAGCGTCGCGTCACGGCGAGGCGCAGGCTCTTGGGCGCGGCCCGGTTGCCCGCTGCGTCGACCGCGTCGATGCGCAGCGCGTACGTGCCCGCCCGCAGGAGCCGCGCGCCCACGCGTCCGCGGAAGGCGATCGCGTTGGCGCCGGCCGTCGCGCTGCGCTTGAGCTTGCCCGCGGCCACGCTGCGCCCGCGGACGACCCGCCTGAACGTCACGGTCACCGCCGCGCGCTCGGAGGAGCGGAAGCGGATCGTCGTGGCCTGGCTCGCGCGGCGGACGGGGAGCGCGAGCCGGCCGGGCGTCAGGCGCGCCGCGCTGATCACGGGCGCCGTGCGATCGGCCGACGGCGTTCCGGGTAGCGCGCCGCCGGTCGACGGCGACGCGGCGATCGCCGGCCCGGGCGCGGAGGCTGGCGGTGGCGGCGGCGGTGGCGCGCCCGCGCCCGGACCGGGCTCGGGGACGACGTCCTCCGGCGGGGCGGCGGCGCCGTACGCACCCGTCGCGATCCGGTCTCTCGCACCGGGCGCGACCGGCGAGTGCGCGGCGAAGTACGCGGCGAGCGCGTCGAGGTCGAGCGCGCCGCCGAGGCGGTTGGCGCCCTCGCGCAGCACGGTGAACCCGTCCCCGCCGTCGGCGAGGAAGTTGTTCACGGTCACGCGGTACGTCGTCGCGGGGATGATCGCGACGCCGTCGAGCCGCAGCGACGCCGGGTTGATGCGGTCGCCGATCGCGCGCGTCGGGTCCCACGAGTAGGCAAAGCCGCGCGACGGCTGGAGGATCCGGGTGAGCGTCGGGCTCTGCCACTGCTGTTCGAGCATGCGCTCGATCTGCGCGCCCGTGAGCGACAGCGTCACGAGCGTGTTGCCGAACGGCTGCACGGTGAACGCCTCGGAGTACGTGACCGGGCCGGCATCGATGTCCGCGCGAATCCCGCCCGGGTTCATGAACGCGATCTTCGCCGCGCCGAAGCCCGCGGGAGCGGTCTGCTCGAGCTGCGAGTCCGCGATGACGTCGCCGAGCGCGGACTCGCCGGCCGGCGTCGTGTCACGCGTGATCGCGGCGCTCGTCGACCCGATGACGCGGTTGGCAAGCGGCGCCGACAGCGCCCGATACCGCTCGACGATCGCCGTCTGCGCCGGGTCCTTCGCGACGTCGCGGGTCACGACGAGGTTGTTCGTCGAGATCGACGTCGCCTCCCCGGTGGCGCGGTCGATCGTCATGTCGACGTCCGTGAGCAAGCGCCCGAACGAGCCCGCGCTCGTCACGACGCGCCCGTCGACGACGCAGTCGTAGGCCTGGTGGGTGTGGCCCGTGATGAACGCGTCGACCTCGTCGCTCGTGCGGTTGACGATGTCGACGATCGCACCCGCGAGGCCGTTGCACTGGTCGTAGAGGCCGGCCTGCGCGCCGCCTTCGTGCAGCAGGATCACGATCGTCTCGACGCCTTGACGCTTGAGCACCGGCACGAGCGCGTTGATGGTGTCCGCCTCGTCAAGGAAGTCGAAGCCCGCGACGCCCGACGGCGTGACGATCTCCGGCGTGCCCTCGAGCGTCGCGCCGATGAAACCGACCCTGACGCCGTCGAACTCGCGGATCGCGTAGGGCGGGAAGAGCGTCGTGTGCGTGCTGCGGCGCACGACGTTCGCCGCGAGGAACTCGAAGTCCGCTCCGTTGAAGCCGTCGCCGTCCTGGCAGCCGTCGACCGGGTGACAGCCGCCGTACTGCATCCGCTCGAGCTCGTCGCCGCCCTCGTCGAACTCGTGGTTGCCGACCGAGTTGAGGTCGAGGCCGAGGCGGTTCATCGATTCGACCGTGGGCTCGTCGTGGAACAGCGCGGAGATCAGCGGCTCGCCCCGATGAGGTCGCCGGCGGAGGTGACGATCGTGTTGCGCGGGTTCTGCGCGCGCAGGCGCTCGACCCACGTGGCGAGGTACTCGACGCCACCGGCGTCGACGCGCGCACCGCTCGGCAGCAGGATCTGGCCGGCGGGCGGCTCGATGTTGCCGTGGAGGTCGTTGAGACCGAGGATCTGGACGTCGACCGACCCGCCGCTCGGCGGCGGCGCGCCGTCGTGCAGGCCCGGGACGTCGATGACGATCGCCTCGTCGTCGTCGGGTCGGCCCGGGTTGCGGCCCGCGCTGAAGGGGAAGTTGTTGTCGTTGAGGACGAGCAGGCGGTCCTCGCCGATCGGCAGCACGTCCTCGATCGTCTGGAAGGGGAGCCGGAACTGCGTGCCGAGGCCGAAGTCGCCGGCGCGCGGGGGCAGCGAGATGCCGTTCGGGTCGGCAATGTCGAGCAGGTCGACGATCGGCGTCCGCGGCAGGTAGCCGCTCGGGCTCGGCGCGCAGAGGTCGAGGCGATCCAGGCGCTTGACGGCCGCGGCCGGGCCCTGGAGGTTGTCGCGCTCGATGACGATCAGGCGGCAGTCGTCGAGCGCGGTGAGGTCGCCGATCGAGTTGGCGGCCGCGCGCATCTGCACCGCGCGCGTCGGGCTGACGAAGCGGTGACGCTCGAGGTCGTACGTGAAGACGAGCCGGCGGCGCGGGTCGGGATCGGTCGTGAGCGCGCCCTCGAGGCTCACGAGCAGCTCGTCGCCGTCGTGCGTGAGCGCCATCCCCTCGATGCCCTTGCTGGACCCGAGGTTCGGGACCTCGCCGGCGGCGAGCGTCGGGTTGTCCGGCGACTTGACGCCTGGCACGGGGATCGGCGCCTCGAGCAGGCGGCCGGTCGCGCTCGCGTGCAGGAGGTACGGCCCGAACTCGTCGCCGAACCACAGCTCGCCGTGGCGGTCGCGGCGCGCGGACTCGATGTCGAAGTCTCCGCCCGTCAGCAACCGCCCCGGCAGGTCGCCGCGGACGATCGCAAACGGGATCTTGTTGTCGGGATCGCGCAGCGAGATGTGCTCGCCGACGCGGATGGTGCCGCTGCCGCCGAGCGCGGTCTCGAAGTCCGGCACGATGCGGTACATGCGCAGGAGGAAGTCGCCGGAGTTCGCCTTCGCTCCGAAGCCGTTGTCGGGCATCGCCCAGTACTCGCCGCCGCCGGCGTCGAGCACCGCCGAGAAGCCCTGGACCGGCTGGCCCCCGAAGGGCGGGGTGACCCCGTTGACGGGGGCCGTGCCCAGCGCCGCGCCGGACGGTGGACCGTCGGCGTAGGTCTCGGCCGGCAGGACCGCGCGGCCGATCAGCCGAGGCGGGCTGAACTCGTCGTCGGCGGCGGCGGCCACCGGCGCGACCGCGAGCAGGAGGACGAGAGCGAGCGCGAGCCTGGACATACGAGATCCTCCGGCGGTTCGGGAAGGTATGCCGGCGCCGTGGGGTGGGCGGCGCCGGCGGCGCCGAGATTAGGCCCGACCGGCGAGCACGTCGTAAACGATCCGTGACCCCGTCAGGCGAATGTGCCGCCGGGCGCGCGCTCGATCGCGACGTGGCGCTGGCCGCCGGGCAGCGGGCGCCGCCAGGGGCCGTCGCCGGTCAGATCCTCGCTGCGGTCGAGCAGCAGCAGCGCGAGGCTGCGCGCCTCCTCGAGCGCCTGCGGCGGCGAGCGGTAGCGCCGCGGCGGGCGGTTCGTGAGCGGCCCGCTGACGCGGTCGTCGACCGTGACGACGTACAGCGGGCCGAGGGTCAGCTCGAGCTGCTCGCCGCCGAGATCGTTCGGGTCAGAGGCCACGAGCGCACGCTACCGGCCAAACGTCTTTTCACGAGATCTTCACCGCCGGATGCGCGCCCGGCGAGAGCGTGGCGAGCACATGCGCCTTCTCACAGCTCTCTCCATCACCGCCGGGCTCGCCGCGGGTGCCGCGTCGCCCGCGCACGCCGCCCCGCTCACCGACCCGGTCGAGGCCGGGCGCTACACCTTCGATCGCAGCCAGGTGCTGCCGACGCCGGCGCTGAGCCCGGCGAGCCCGATCGTGGCGGCGGGCGGCCTGCGCGAGGGCGGTCTGTCGTCGCTTCAGGTCATCCCCGGGACCGGCAACCGCCGCTTCCTGTCGGTCTCCGACCGCGGCCCCAACGGCCAGCCCGCGGCTGCCAGCGGCGGGCGCACGTTCCCCTCGCCGGGCTTCGCGCCGACGATCTACGAGCTGCAGGCCGACGACGACGGGCGCTTGGCGGTCATCTCGCGCACGCAGATCCGCGTTCCCGGCACGGATCCCCTGCGCGTCGCGCAGCCCGCGACGTTCCCCGGCGACAGCTCGACGATCACGGGCTTTCGCAACCTCGCGGCGCTGGCGCTCGACGACAACATGTACCTCCAGACGAGCGACAACACCATCGGCCCGGCGTTCCTGCCGACCGATCCGTACGGCCTGGACACCGAGGGCCTGCAGCGCGACCCGCGCGACGGCAGCTACTGGCTCAGCGACGAGTACCGCCCGTCGATCGTCCACCTCGACCGCCACGGCGTGATGCTGCAGCGGATCGTGCCCGCCGGCAGCGGCGCCCAGGACACCGACGCGACGGCCGCGACCGTCCCGCTGTCGGACTTCTACGACGGCCCGGCCGAGCCCAAGCTGCAGGAGCTCCTGCCCGCCGAGTGGAAGGCGCGGCGCCAGAACCGCGGCCTCGAAGGGCTCGCGATGTCGGCCGACGGCACGAAGCTCTACGCGATGATGCAGAACCCGCTGGACACGCGGAACAACTCGGACATCGACCCGCTGACCGCCGGTACGCAGGACCTCTACAAGACCTTCGGCTACGGCGACTCCAACGGCGTGACGGGCGGGCGCTGCGACGGCGTCACGACCGGCCCGGAGAACACCGGCGGGGCGGGCAGCACGAACTTCTACCGCAACGTCCGGATCGCCGAGCTCGACATCTCGAACCCGGCGTCGCCCGTCGTGACCGGGGAGTTCGTGTACCGCCTCGACCAGCAGAACGCGGGCGACTCGACGGTCCAGGGACGCCAGCGGATGAGCGACATCGCGTGGGCCGGGTCGCGCAAGCTGCTCGTCGACGAGCACGACGACGACGCGCTCGCCGTCACCGGGACCGCCGTCGGCCGCCGGATCCACGAGGTCGACCTCAACGCTGCGACGAACCTCGCGACGGACGCGGCGTACGACACGTTCGCCGAGCGCGCGACGCGGGTCGCGGGCCTCGGCGGACACGCCGGCACGCAGCCGATCGGCTGCTACCTCGACGGCGGGACGGCCGCGGAGCTCGCGGCGCTGCCCACGCCGGTCGTGCCGGCCGCCAAGTCGACCTACCTCGACATCGGCTCGGCGCCCACCGGGGTCGGCTTTGAGCTCGGCAAGCCCGAGGGCGTGACCATGCTCGATGGCGGCGCGGGCATCGCGATCGTCAACGACAACGACTTCGGCTTCGACCAGCCGGCTGACCTCACGATCTCGCCGTCGGCCAACCCGACCGAGCAGCTGCGCTTCTACACGTCCCGGCCGTCCGGCACGGCGCCGTCGGTGAGCGGGACCGCGCGGGCGGGTCGCACGCTGACGTGCTCGCCGGGCACCTACACCGGGAGCGGCACGCTGACTGTCGCCTATGAATGGCTGCGCGGAGCCACGCCGATCGCCGGCGCCGACACGAGCCACGTGACGCTCTCGACCGACGACGTCGGCCAGACGATCGCCTGTCGCGTCAGCGCGACGCGCGTGGCCGGGCCGGTGCGCGCTCCGGCAGCGGCCGTGACGAGCGCGCCGACGGCCGCCGTCGCAGACTTCGAGACGGGGCCCACCGGGCCCACCGGGGCCACCGGGCCGGCGGGCGGGGACGGGCCGATCGGTCCGATCGGCCTCACCGGGCCCACAGGCGCGACCGGCCCGCAGGGCCCCGCCATCAAGGGCGATACGGGCGCCACCGGCCCGGCCGGCCCGGCCGGCGCGACCGGCCCGCGCGGAGCGTCCGCGCCGCTGCCGAGGGTCACGTGCACGCTGGTCAGGCGCGCGCGCCGCGGCGGTCGCGGGCGCGTCGTCTTCGTGCGCTGCACGGTGCGAGCGGGCACGAGCACGAGCCGTGTCTTGGCCCGCGTCGGTAGGCGCACGGTCGCGTCCGCACCGGCTCGGCGCGGCGTGGCGACGCTGCGCCTGCGCGCCGCCTACCGAACCCTCACGATCCTGACGCTCGACCGGCGCGGCCGGGTCCTCCGCAGCGTGAGGATCAGGACGCGCTGAGAAGCGAGGCGCGAACGCGGGCGCCGCCGGAGCCGCCCGCGGGGGACTGCGCTCAGGCGGCGGCCTGCGCGGGCTCGGGCTGCTTGGCGCCGACGAGCTTCGCGGCCTGGCGCTCGGGCGCGATCCGCACGACGGTGTGGATCAGGCCCACGCGCTCCATCGCCCAGATGACCATCGCGGAGATGTCGACCTCCCAGCGGCCGAGGCCCTGGCGGGCCGAGCGCGGGAACGCGTGGTGGTTGTGGTGCCACGACTCGCCGAACGTCGGGATCGCGAGCCAGGCGACGTTCGTCGACTTGTCCTCGACGTCGAAGCGCCGGCGGCCGAAGAAGTGGCAGACCGAGTTGATCGACCACGTCGCGTGGTGCAGGAAGAACATCCGCACGAAGCCGGCCCACAGCAGCGTCCACAGGGCGCCGCTGAGCGAGAAGCCGTGCAGGACGAACCCGAGCACGAACGGGATCAGGAGGCTGAGCCCGACGAAGGCGAGGAAGTTGCGGCTGATCCAGCGCATGCCCTTGTCCTCGCAGAGGTCCGGGGCGTACTTGCGAAACTCGGCCGAGCCCTGCGTCTTGGTGAGCCAGCCGACGTGCGCGAACCACAGGCCCTTGAGGCCCGAGCCCTGGCCGACGTGCGGGCTGTGCGGATCGCCCTCGGCGTCGGTGTGCGCGTGGTGCTTGCGGTGGTCGGCGACCCAGGCGATCGCAGGCCCCTGGACGGCCATCGAGCCCATGATGGCCCAGAAGTACTCGACGGGCTTGCTCGCTTGAAAGGCCTTGTGGGTCAGCATGCGGTGGTAGCCCACCGTGATCCCGAGCCCGGTGATGATGTACATGAAGGCCATGACGCCCAGCTCGATGGCCCCGACGGCGCGGTTCCAGAGCAGCACGATGGCCAGCAGCAAGGCAAGGAACGGCACAACGACCGCTCCAAGATTGGCGTAGCGCTGGAGAGTTGACATGCCTTTGAGCCTAAAGACTGATGTCTGGGGTTTCTTGTCGGTTCTCTGTCGGTCTTGGCACGTCGTTCTGTAGGTTTGTGAGCAATGGAGGGCATCTCCCCCGATGTCGCCCGCATCCTGCGCCCGGTCTTGCCCGACCTGTCGGCCGAGATGATCCGCGAGATCGGCGCGCAGGTCCCGGACTACTCGCGCCCGCTGGAGGGCGAGTTCGGCGTGACCCTGCGCTACGGCGTCGAGCGCGCGCTGCGGCGGTTCGTGGACTCGATCGAGCATCCCGAGCTCGTCAGCTCGCGCGACCGGACGACGTACGTCGAGCTCGGGCGCGGCGAGATGCGCCAGGGCCGCACGCTCAACGCGCTGCTCGCGGCGTACCGCGTCGGCGCGCAGGTGTCGTGGCGGCGCTTCGTCGAGGCGGGCGTGGCCGCGGGGCTGGAGCCCGCGGTGCTCTATCGCGTCGGCGAGGCGATCTTCGCGTACATCGACGAGATCTCGGGCGAGTCGATCGAGGGCTACGCGGCGGAGCAGTCGGCCCTGGCGGGCGAGGACCAGCAGCGCCGCGCCCAGCTCGTGCGGCTGCTCGCGAGCGATCCGCCGGCGCCGCCGGACGCGCTGCGCGCCGCGGCGGAGCGCGCCCACTGGACGCTGCCCGCGCGCGTGGCGGCGCTCGTGATCGAGGGCGTCGATGCCGATCGGATCGCCGGCCGGCTGGGGCCGGGGGCGGTCGCCGCGGCGCTCGAGCCGGCAGAGGGCCCCGACGGGGCGGCGCGCCCGCGGCAGGTGCTGGCGTTCCTGCCGGACCCGGACGGTCCCGGCCGGCGGGCGCTCCTCGCGAAGGCCGTCGGGGCGCGGCACGCGGCGCTCGGCCCGACGGTCGAGCTCGCGGCGAGCGCGCGCAGCGCTACCCGCGCCCGCCGCGCTTTGGAGCTCGTCGATGCGGGGGCGATCGCAGCCGACGGGCTCGTCGTCGCGGACGAGCGGGCCGCGACGCTGCTGCTGCACGCCGACGCGCAGCTCGCGGCGGAGCTGGCGGCGGCGCGCCTGGCGCCGCTGGACGAGCTGCGCCCCGCGACGCGCGAGCGCCTCGTCGCGACGCTGCGCGAATGGCTGGACAACCAGGGCCGCGTCGACGACACCGCGCGCGCGCTCGGCGTCCACCCGCAGACCGTGCGCTACCGCCTCGCGCAGCTGCGCGAGACGTTCGGCGCCGCGCTCGACGACGCCGACAGCCGCTTCGAGCTGGCGCTCGCGCTGCGGGTGCGGCGCCGCGGCGCGTAGCTCGCCGGCGCGGCGCACCGCGTCGCCGTACCAGGCCGGTTTAGGACGCCGGCCGGTAGGTGAGCAGGACGACTCCGGACTCGAAGCGCTTGACGTCGGCAAGCTCCAGCCGGATGGTCCCCCTGTCGCCGAGCACGTGGACGTTTCCCTCACCCCAGACCAGCGGGTTCAGGTAGACCTCGTACTCGTCGATGAGGCCCTTCTCGGCGAGGGCGTAGGCGAACTCGCCGCTGCCGTGTAGGAACAGGTCACCGTCGACGTCGTCCTTGAGCGCCGGGATCGAGTCCTCGAGGTTCCCCTCGATCAGGGTCGCGTTCCACTCCAGACCGCCGGACAGGGTGGTGGACCCGACGTACTTGCGCAGCGCGTTGACCATGTCCGCCCATCCGCCCGACTGGCTCGGCCAATATCCCGCCAGCCCCTCATAGGTCTTGCGGCCCAGCACCAGCCCGCTGGATCTCGCCTGACGCTCGAACGAGTAGTCGCCGTGATCGCCGTCCGCCTGCACCCACTCGCCGACCGGGTCGATGACTCCATCGACGGTCGCCTGCGTCGTCGCGATCAAGTTGCCCATTTCGATCTCCCTTCCGTCACGCGCGAGCAAGCCACCTGTGGCCCGCGGACTCGACCATCTCGGATTCTGCGCCATGCGGTCTCTCGCCGCGCTCACACGTCGGCGCGGACCTCTGGTGGATTGTGACGATTGGTGTGTCTACGGTTGAGGGATGCTGGTCGCGGTCTTCGGCGACGCGCACGCTCACGCTGAGGCGCTCGACGCCGTCGTCGTGGCGGCCGAGACCGCGGGCGTTCAGCAGCTGTGGTCGCTGGGCGACATGATCGGACGCGGCCCGGATCCGGAGCATGTGGTCAAACGGACGCGCGAGCGATGCGCCGTCGCGCTGGTCGGCAATCACGACTATGGCGCGACGGGGTCGGTGGACCCGTTGCGATTCGGGGAGCCCGGCTCGGCCGCGGTTCGGTCGATCGAGCTGGCGGGCCAGCGGCTGACGAGCGCTGACATCGACTGGCTGCGAGCGCGCAAGCCCGCGGCCCGCCGCGACGGCGTGCAGTGCTGGCATGGCAGCCCGCGCAACGCCGTCCACGAGTACGTCGGTGCCGGGAACGCGGCAGCATGCCTGACCGTCCAGCGTGCGCAGCTCGGGCTCGTAGCGCACACGCATCAGGCCGCCGCCTGGCAGCAGACGCCGACCGGCGCCTGTCGGGCCAGGATCGGGCCCGGCGAGCCGCTGGACATCTCCACCGGCCGCTGGCTGTTGAACCCCGGCGCGGTCGGCGCCCCGGCACCATCGCGGCTGGGCTGGTGGGACGCGCTGGACGTCCAGGCCGCCGACGGGGCCGGTTGGCTGCTGCTCGACCTCAAGGGCCGTACCGCGACCTGGCGCCGCGCACCCTACGATCCGGCGCCAGCCCGCGCACGCGCACGCGCGCTCGGGCTGGACGACGGCTTTCAAAGTGGTCCTCGGCAAGCGTCCACACCCGCAAGGGAACGCTGACCGGCAAGCGTTCGGCGTACCGCAGCGGATCGCTGGATCACGGACGAGCGGGGTACGACAGGTCGCCGTTCTCGACGGTTTCGTATCCCATCGCCTCGGCGTTCGCCTTCTCGCTGGCGTAGAAGGATGACCCCGCCGGCGGCAGGATCCACTTGACCTGCATCGGCTTGAGCTGCGTGGGCGGCGGAGGCGACGCGGCCTGGGCGCTCACCGGCGCCAGAGCGGCGGCGCTGGCGACGACGATGAGCCCGGCGGTGAGCTGCCTGCGGATGGTGAACATGCGATGTCCCTTCGCGTGAGAGTGGTTGCGGCTGACACGACGGACTCTCCGCGATCGCGGCGACCGTGCGAAGAGGCGCCTCACGCACTCCTCAGGCCACATGAGCGCACCGTGAGATCGGGGTGACTCGGGCGCGGCGGGTAGGTCCAGCACCTGCGTCAGCGGGCCGTCTGCGCCGCGCGCGGGCGCGGCTCAGACCGCGCAGTGAAACGCGTGCGGCAGCGGGCCGTCGGCTGGCGCAGGATCAAGAAGCGCTGCACGATGCGGCGCACACCACAGCGTCCCGCAAGGGATCCTTGGCTGGGACGGGTGGACCTGCAGCAGACTGCCCGTCCTGCCTCGTTGCGAGAGTGACGGTGCTTGAGCTCCCAGCGATGGCGAGCTCGCGGACGGCGACGTCGTGCCTATGCACCCGCGGGCCACGCGTCGGGGCGGCGTGGCGCTTGTGTTGGTCGTCCGGCGCGGGCGTGTCCGGCCCGGGACACGGGACGCCCGTTTCCTCGGGGATACAGCACGCGGGCTGGTCACGCTTGCCGGGGGCGCGGCTGGTGGGTTGACAGGGGCTGACCGTCTGGCTGTGCGGGGGCGCTAGGTTCCCGAGGATGGGCGCGAGAGCCCGCCGTTTGTGTGTGGTCGCTGCCGCCTGCTGCTGCGCGGCGCTGGGCGCGTGCGGGCAGTCGACCGACAAGGCAAACGACAAGCCCACCAGGCGGATGCCAGCGCCCGCCCCGCGCGTGGTCCTCAGTGACGATGATCGGAAGCTGTGGGCGCCGGCGCCGCCCGATCGCGCGGTGGTCCCGGTGCTGCTCTATCACGGCGTGGCACCGGTCAGCGGCTTCTCCAGGCGCGCGGACGCCGACTTGAGGATCGACCCGGAGCTGTTCGCGCGGCAGATGGCCCTGCTGGACCAGGCGGGCTACGACACGATCACGCTCGACGACTTCCTCCGCTTCATCAAGCGAGAGCCAGTGCGCCTTCCGCCACGGCCGCTGCTGGTGACCTTCGACGGCGCGCGGCTTGACTCCTGGACCGGCAGCGACGCGATCTTGCGCAAGCTCGGCTTCAACGCGGTGCTCTTCGTCGATGTGGGACGCGTGGCAGACGGCGACCCTGAGCATCTGACGTGGAGCGAGCTCAACGGGCTGCAGCGCGGCGGCCGCTGGGACGTGCAGCTTCAGTCCGGTACCGGTCATCATCAGATCCAGTACGGCCCCGCGCCCGGCGACGTGGGCCCGTTTTATGCCTATCGGGGGTCCGAGGAGATCCTCGGCGGCTGGCGCGAGCGGGTGTTCTCGGACGTCACATGGGGTGAGAAACAGCTGGCCTTCCGTATGCGGGCCTATCGGCCGCTGGCCTTCGCGCCCCCGTACGGCAACTACGGCCAAGCCGCCACCAACGACCGGCGCATCCCGCGTGCGCTCCTAGCGCGGCTGCTGCAAAGCTTCGAGGTCGTCTTCACCCAGGACCGCAGCGGCCTCGCGTCCCCGGGGGCCACCAACCCGCTGGGTCGCATCGAGATCACCCGACACGTCAGCGAAGCACAGCTTCACGCGCTGCTCACGTCCGCCCGGGTGCGCTGAACGCCCGAGGGCATTTCAGTCAAGCCGGTCGGGCAGGCCCAAGCGCTCGAAGATGTCGGCGGCGAAGCGCTCTCGCGCGGGGCCACGGGTGTACGGGGTGACAAAGGAGGTGTGATTGCAGTCGTCTCCGCCGCGGCGCAGGAGACGCCCGCAGCGGACGAGGAGCAGCAGCGCCGCCAGCCCGTCCTGTCCCGGCGTCTTGCCGAGTCACGGCGTCGGCGCTCCGACCCAGGAACGCGCGAGTGGCGGCGCCGCCCGAGTCGTGCGGGGGTGTGGTTCAAAACGTGATGCATATTCACGTTTTGAACCACACCCACGGTCCGACGCGCCACCGCCTCAAGTGCCCCTTCTCGGCGATACGGGCGCTCCCCCCGCCCGCCGGCGAGTCCACGAGGCGGGTGGCGGCCGGCGCAGCACCACAAGGGACCCGCGATCCCGCTCTGAGCGCCAGCCCCCGGCTGGCGCGCTCGATCCTAGACCGCGGCCCGCGCAGCGCACCGGCGCTAGCGGGAGCGGCGCACGCGCTCGCAGCGCGTCGGGCGGTCGCTGCGGTCGGCGACGAGGACGTCGCGGCCGGCGCCGCAGTCGATCGTGTCGCCGGTCCTGTCGGCGCTGCGCACGCGGTCGTTGCCCAGGCCGCCGAGGAGCCGGTCGCGCCCGCCGCCGCCCAGCGCTTGCTCGTCGAGGTTGTCGGCCCCCGCGCCGCCGTCGCTGCGGTCGGTCCCGGCGCCGCCGCCGAGGCGGTCGCCGCCGGCCCCGCCGAGGAGGGTGTCGTTGCCGGCATTGCCGAGCACGAGGTCGTTGCCGGCTTCGCCGCGCAGCACGTCGTTGCCCGCACCGCCGCGGACGTCGTCGTTGCCGCCGCCACCGCAGATCGTGTCGTTGCCGCCGCGGCCGTCGATCCGCTCGCGACCGGGCCCGCCGAGGATCACGTCGGCGCCAGCGGTGCCGTTGACGATCGGCCGTCCGGCGACCGCGACGATGGTCGCGGGCTTGTCGCCGCACTCAGGCCCCGGTGCGAAGCCCGGCGGCGGGGGCGTCCCGCCCGGAGCGGTCGACCCCGGCGGTGGCGGCGGACGCAGGGGCGTGCTCCCGGGAGGCGGGGGTGGTAGAGGCGAAGGAGGAGGAGGCGGCGGAGGCGGGGGCGGGGGCGGGGCGGTCAGCGTGACGGTCGGGCTCGCGCTCGGCTGCCCGCAGGTGCCCGCGACCGGACCGTTGTTGGGGTCGCCGCTGAAGCTCGCCACCCACCGGTACACGCCAGCCTGCGTCGGCGTGAACGGCGCCGACGTCGCCAGCGCCCACGAGGCGGACATGAAGTTGACGTTCTGGACGCTCGTGAACGCGGGCGCCCCGATGCACCCTGGATTGGACGGCGGATACAGGTTGAAGGTCACCTTGCCGTAGGACGCGGGGGCGATCAGCCCGGTGATGTCGGCCCTGGCCGTCATCGGCTGATTGACCGCCCCGTTGGCTGCGGTCGTCGCGATCGCCGGGGTCGCCCGCAGCACCGTGATCAGGTCGGCGCCTGTGACCGTGGCGCGTAGCCCCGTATCCGGGCACGGCTCCACGCACTGGGTGTGCGAGGTCAGCATCGCGGTCTGGATGCCGGGTGCTTGCGTGTCCGCGTCGCCCGGGACGCGCAACACGTCGAACGTGTACCTCACCTCGCAGACCGACCCGGTCACCGGCAGCAGGACGTGCGCTCCGACAGGCTGCGGGGTGATGCTGTGACGACCGAACTGGCCGTCGATCGACTCGATCTTGAACGTGATGCCGGCGCACGTCCCCGCGCCCGTGCCCGTTGCGGACAGGGCGAAGGTGTTGATCTCCGGCGCCACGCACGTGCCCCCGGCCGCCATCACCGCGCACGTCGGGGTGAATACGATCCCGCGCTCGGCGACGTCGTTGCAGCCGGCGAGGTCGACATCGTTGCAGACGCGGTTGGCCAGCAGGCTGTGTGCGCCACTGTTCGCGTTCTGGAGCGTGATCTTGCCCGGGATGCCCGTCTGGCCGATCGTCACCTGCGGCGGAAACGTCATGAACGTGGTCGCCCCGACACCCGCGTGCGCGACCGCCGGTGCGAGGATCGCGGCGCAGAGCAACGCCACCGTCGCGGGCACGCCGCGCAACATCCGTCCACGGATCACGCCGGGCGACATGGACGGGATCCTACCCCGAGGCTCTCCCGTCACTCTCGGCGGATGTGCGAAGCCGTTCGCTTCTGCCCGCGTAACGCTCAGGTTTCCGGTCGGGTGCTCAAGGTTTGCGCTCGGGCGGCTCAGGCGGCCGCCGGGACGAGCGGGAAGCTCACGCCGGTGAGCTCCTCGGAGACGTCCCACAACCGCTTCGCGACCTCCTTGTCGGCTGCGGCCGGCGTGCGGCCCGCGGCCGCCGGGTACCCGCGCGTGCCCTGAAAGCCGCCGGGGCCGGTGTAGCTCGCGCCGGGCAGTTCCCGCGTCGCGGCGTAGAGGATCGGCAGGGCGCCCATCGCGTCGGACTGGGCCAGGACGCGGTTGCCGATGCCCATGACGATCCTGTCCACGAGGTGCTTGGAATGCCCCTGCAGGCTCGTCCTGGCGTAGCCCGGGTGCGCCGCGTGCGCGCTGACGCTCGAGCCGGCCGCCTCCAAGCGGCGCTGTAGCTCGAGCGTGAAGAGCAGGTTCGCGAGCTTCGACTGGCCGTACGCGCTCCAGCGGCCGTAGCGGCGCTCGGCGTTGAGGTCGTCGAAGTCGATCTTGCCGATGCGGTGCGCGTCCGACGCGACGGCCACGACGCGGTCGGTGACGTGCGGCAGCAGCAGGTTGGTCAGCGCGAACGGGCCGAGGTGGTTCGTGCCGAACTGCATCTCGAAGCCGTCCGCCGTGCGCCGCTCGGGGATCGCCATCACGCCGGCGTTGTTGACGAGGATGTCGAGCGGGCCGTCCCAGCCTGCCGCGAACGCCCGCACGGACGAGAGGTCGGCGAGGTCGAGCGCACGCACCTCGGTATCGCCGGGCATCGTCGCGGCGGCCTGCTCGCCGCGCTCGACGTCGCGCACCGCGAGCACGACCCGCGCGCCGGCGCGGGCGAGCTCGCGCGCGGTGATCGCGCCGAGGCCGCTGTTGGCGCCGGTCACCACGACCGTGCGGCCGCTCATGTCGGGGAGGTCTGCCGCTGTCCACTTGGAGGAGGAGGTCATGCGAACCAATGTAGTCGCTGACAACAATGATGTCAACGTCTACATCATCGAGTACGCTGCGCGGCATGCCCGCTGACCCGCGCCTACCACCACGGCAACCTCCGCTCCGCCCTGCTCGAGCGCGCCGAGCGGACGGTGCGCGAGCGCGGCGTGCACGCGCTGTCGCTGCGCGAGCTCGCTCGCGACGTCGGCGTCAGCCACGGCGCGCCGCGCCGTCACTTCCCCGATCGCGAGGCGCTGCTGGACGCGGTCGCCGCGAGCGGCTTCGAGCGCTTGGCCCGCGAGCTCCAGGCGGCCGTCGCCGCTGCCGGCGCGGGCGTCGAGGCGCGCCTGCAGGCGCTCGCGCACGCCTACGTCGGCTTCGCCACGCGCGACCCGGCGCTCGTCGAGCTCATGTTCGCGACCAAGCACCGCGACGGCGCGGACGTCGTGCGCGCCGAAGCGGACCGCTCGCTCGCGATCGCGCTCGAGGTCATCGTGGGCGCACAGGCCACGGGCGAGCTCGTCGCCGGCGACGCCGAGCAGATCACGCAGTTCGCGTTCGCCACCCTGCACGGGCTGGCCACGATGACCAACGGCGGCATGCTCGGCGACGCGGATGTCGACGCGGTCGTCACCGACGCGATCGAGCGGGTGCTTTCCGGCCTGCTGCCGCGCTGACGCTCGGCCCTCGCGGGCGCGCGTCGCGACACGCGGCTCAGCCGCGCTTGACGAGCCGGCCGACGGCGGCCATCAGCTCGTCCGTGCGGTCGGCTTGGAGCTGGCCGTCGGCGGGCAGCACGCACTCGCGCGCGTGGCCGTCGAGGAGGCCGAGCGCGACCTTCTCGAGCGCGGCCTGCGCGGCGGAGATCTGCGTGAGGACGTCGATGCAGTAGCGGTCGTCCTCGACCATGCGCTCGATGCCGCGGACCTGGCCCTCGATGCGGCGCAGGCGCGCGAGCAGCTGCTCCTTGCTCGCGGAGTAGCCGCGGGTAGGCCGGGGGGAGGGCGTGGGCTCGGTGGTGGCCATGCGTGCATCGTACAGTACCCCGTGGGGGTATAGTCTCCGCCACCGGCGCATACCCCCCATCCGTATCGACAAGGAGCTTCAACCTGATGTCAGACGATCGAACCTTTACCGTCAGCGGCATGACCTGCGGGCACTGCACGAAGGCCGTGACCGACGAGGTGCTGCAGGTTCCCGGCGTCCGCGCCGTGGATGTCGACCTCGACAGCGGCGTGCTGACCGTCCGCGGCGATGCCGCCGACGACGCCATCCGCAAGGCGGTCGACGAGGCGGGCTACGCCGTCGCATGAACGCCGGAGCGCGCGTCGCGGCGTTTGTCGCGCTCCTGGTCGTGGTCTTCGCCGGCGCCGCGCTCGCCGGCGGAGCGCTCGATCCCGAAGGTGACGGCGCCAAGCACGCGGCGGGCACGGCCACCACGGGCGGCCATGGCGGCGCCGCCGGCGGGCACGGCGCGGCGAACGGCGCCGCCGAGAGCGCGGGCCACGCCGACGCCCACCCCGCCGCCACGGCGCGCGACAGCGCGGGCGCCGGCGGCGTGCCCGCAGGCGTCGCCTCCTCGCAGGACGGCTACCGGCTCGTCGCCGGCGCCACGCGCTTCGAAGCCGACCGCCCGGCGCCCCTGACGTTCCGCATCCTCGACGCGCGCGGCGACACCGTCCGCGACTTCGAGACCGAGCAGGCGCGCAAGATGCACGTCATCGTCGTGCGCCGCGACCTGCGCCGCTACCAGCACCTGCACCCGGCGCAGGGCCCCGACGGCGCCTGGACGGTGCCGCTGACCCTGCCCGAGGCCGGCGTCTACCGCGCGTTCGCGGACTTCAAGACCGGCGGCGCGCAGCACACGCTCGGGATCGACCTCTTCGTGCCGGGCGCGTTCGAGCCGGCGGGCCTCCCTGCCACCTCGGACACCGCGCGCGTTGACGGCTACGAGGTGTCACTCCACGTGCATCCCGGCGAGCTCGGCTTCTTCGTGCGCCGCGGGGGCGCGCTCGTCACCGACCTGCAGCCGTACCTCGGCGCGCGCGGCCACCTCGTCGCGCTGCGCGAAGGCGACCTCGCCTACCAGCACATCCACCCCGACGCCAAGGCGCCCCCCGAGATCGCCTTTCACACCGGCGACAGCGAGCCGGGCCGCTACCGGCTCTTCCTCCAGTTCCGCCACCAGGGCCGCGTCCACACCGCCGCGTTCACGCGGACGGTCGAGCCATGACCGCCGCCGAGCCGCGCGAGCACCTCGACCTGCCGATCGTCGGCATGACGTGCGCGTCGTGCGCGATGCGGATCGAGAAGCGCCTGAACCGGCTGGAGGGCGTCGAGGCGTCGGTGAACTACGCGACCGAGCAGGCGTCGGTCTTCTACGCGCCCGCGAGGCTCGGTCCCGCCGAGCTCGTCGCGGCGATCGAGCGGGCCGGCTACACGGCGCCGCTGCCGGCACGTGCGCCAGGCGCGGCCGCGGGCCCCGCGCAGCGGCGGCCCGGCACGCGGCTGCGCGTGCGGCTGATATTCGCCGCCGCGGCGTCGCTGCCCCTGCTGCTGCTCGGCATGCTTCCGGCGCTGCAGTTCGACAACTGGCAGTGGCTGTCCATGCAGCTCGCGACGCCGGTCCTCTTCTGGGCGGGCTGGCCGTTTCACCGCGCCGCCTGGACGAACCTGCGCCACGGCGCCGCGACGATGGACACGCTCATCTCGATCGGGACCATCGCGGCTTGGACGTGGTCGGTCGTCTCGCTGTTCTTCCTCGGCGCCGGCGACCCCGGCATGCGCCACGAGCTGAGCTTCGTGCCCGAGCGCGGCGGCCCGGCGGGCGACGTCTACTTCGAGGTCGTCGGGGTCGTCATCACGTTCATGCTCGCCGGGCGGACGTTCGAGGCGCGCGCCAAGCGGCGGGCGAGCTCCGCGCTGCGAGCGCTGATCTCGCTCGGCGCCAAGGAGGCGACCGTGCTCGACGCCGCCGGGATCGAGCGGCGCGTGCCCGTCGAGCGGCTGCGTGCCGGCGACCGCTTCGTCGTCCGGCCGGGCGAGAAGATCGCGACGGACGGCGAGGTGACGGAAGGCTCCTCGGCCGTCGACAGCTCGCTGCTGACCGGCGAGAGCGTGCCCGTCGAGGTCGGCCCCGGCGACGCGGTCACGGGCGCGACGGTCAACGTCGGCGGGCGGATGGTCGTCCGGGCGACCCGTGTCGGCGCCGACACCGCGCTCGCTCAGATCGGGCAGCTCGTCACGCGCGCGCAGTCCGGCAAGGCGCCCGTCCAGCGGCTCGCGGATCGCGTCGCAGCGGTGTTCGTGCCGGTCGTCATCGTGCTCGCGGTCGCGACGCTGGGCTTCTGGGTCGGCGCGGGCGAGACCGGCGTCGCGTTCGCGGCGGCGGTGTCGGTGCTCATCATCGCCTGCCCCTGCGCGCTCGGGCTCGCGACGCCGACCGCGCTGCTCGTCGGGACCGGGCGCGGCGCGCAGCTCGGCCTGCTCATCAAGGGCCCGGAGATCCTCGAGTCCACGCGGCTGGTGGACACGATCGTCCTCGACAAGACCGGCACGCTGACGAAGGGGCGGATGTCGCTGCGGCGCGTGGTCGTGGCGGAGGGCGAGGACGAAGCGCGCGCCGTGGCGCTCGTCGGCGCGCTCGAGCACGCGTCCGAGCACCCGATCGCGCGGGCGATCGCGACGGCCGCGGCCGAGCGCGGCGGCGAGCTCGCGCCCGTGAGCGGCTTCGCGAGCGAGGGCGGCCTCGGCGTGAAGGGCGTGGTCGAGGGTCACGAGGTGGTCGCGGGGCGCGCAGCGTTCGTGGCGGCGGCGCTCGCGGCGGAGACCGCGCCGGCGCGCGCGAGGAACCCGCGCGGCGCGGAGGTCCCGCTTCCTACCGAGCTCGAGCTGGCGCGTGCAGCCGCCGAGGCCGAGGGCCTCACGGCGATCGTCGGCGGCTGGGACGGCGCGGCGCGCGCGCTCTTCGTCGTCGCCGACGAGGCGAAGCCCTGCGCGCCGGAGGCCGTGCGGCGGCTGCGCGAGCTGGGCCTGCGCCCGATCCTCGTGACGGGCGACAACGAGACGACCGCGCGCGCGGTCGCCGATCGCGTGGGCATCGAGGAGGTCGTCGCGGGTGTGCTGCCGGCCGAGAAGGCCGGCGTCGTGCAGCGGCTGCGCGCCGAGGGCCGGGTCGTCGCGATGGTCGGCGACGGCGTCAACGACGCCCCCGCGCTCGCCGAGGCCGACCTCGGCATGGCGATCGGCACCGGCGCGGACGTCGCGATCGAGGCCTCGGACCTCACGATCGTCTCGCCCGACCTGCGCGCCGCGGCCGACGCGCTGCGCCTCTCGCGCCGCACGCTGCGCACGATCAAGGGCAACCTCGCGTGGGCGTTCGGCTACAACGTCGCCGGCATCCCGCTCGCCGCCGCTGGCCTGCTCAACCCGATGATCGCCGGCGGCGCGATGGCGCTGTCGAGCATCTTCGTCGTCTCGAACTCGCTGCGCCTGCGCGGCTTTCGCATCCAGCGCGACGATTGACCGTTCGGCCAGCGCTGCGGCATCGCGAGCGGAGCATCGGCATACTCCGCGGCGTGCGTCGACGGATCGCCGTGTCGTCAGTGTTGGTCGTCGTGGTCGCGGTAGCGCTCGTGACGCTACGCGGCTCCTCCGGAGACTCCGGCGGGGCTCCGGCCGCGAAGGCCGAAGCGGCGACCCCGCTGCCGCCGCGCGCGAAGGCCGACGCGCTGCCGACGCGCAACCGCCGCGCGCAGGTCGTCGAGCCCGTCGCGGGCGAGTCCGCCGCGTCCGCCGCGCTGCCGGTCGAGGAGCCCGCCGACGCGACGCCCGCGCCGACGGGTGCCGCCTCGTCGACCGCCCGCCGGAAGGGCGACAACGGCCCGACAAGCGATGCCGCCGTGAGCCAGGCGGACGTCCTGAAGAACGGCATCGCGCTGCCGCCGATCGAGGCGCCCGAGCCGGTGCGCCAGATCATCGAGGCGGGCAACTCGATCGCCCGCGCGCCATATCTGTGGGGCGGCGGGCACGGCAAGTGGCTCGACACGGGCTATGACTGCTCGGGCTCGGTCTCCTACGCGCTGGCCTCGGCGGGACTCCTCAACGCGCCGCTGGACAGCGGGCGCCTGATGGGCTGGGGCGAGCCGGGCAAGGGCAAGTGGGTGACGATCTACAGCAATCCCGGGCACGTCTTCCTCGTGGTCGCAGGGGTCCGCTTCGACACGTCGGGCACGCGCGCCACCGGCTCGCGCTGGCAGAAGTCGATGCGCGCCGGCGGCGGGTTCGTCGCCCGCCATCCGCCGGGGTTGTAGCCGGGCGATGGACCAGCCTCCCGTACCACTAGAATCGCCCGTCATGTCGATTCCCTCGTTCGGCATCCAGGTCGTCCAAAACGGCGCCTCCACCCGAATCGCGCCGACCGGCGAGCTGGACATCGCGACGACGCCGGCGCTCGAGCAGGCGATCGCGGATGCGACGGCGGAGCCGGGCGTCACGCTGGTGCTCGACTTGCGCGAGCTGACGTTCATGGACTCGACCGGCCTGCGGACGCTGGCTCAGACCAACGCCCGCGCCGAGCAGGACGGCTTCACGCTCGCGATCTGGCGGGGCTCGCGCCAGATCGAGCGGGTCCTGGAGATCTCCGGCCTCGGCGCGCTGCTGCCGCTCGAGGACGCGCCGGCCGAATAACGCCGGCCGGCCCGCCCCCGGAGCGCGCTCAGCGCGAGTAGTTCTTCAGCTTCGTCTTGAACACGCTGTAGACCGGGCGCGCCGTGCCGTTCGTGTTGACGAGCCCGGCATCGAACTTGCAGCGCGTCCCGCAGCCGCCCGCCTCGGCGCCGAAGTAGTTGTAGGAGTACACGCGCTCTACGCCCTGCGTGCGATAGCGCGAGGCGTAGGTGAACATGTTCTTGATGCGCGACGCCTGCCGGGTCAGGTGAAACGGGAACGACCGGCCGAACCCCGCGAGCGCGCCGGTCTCCGTGAACCAGAACTTCGTCCGGCGGTTGTACTTGCGAGCGGTGCGGATGATCTTCGCGGTGCCGGTCGTGCGGCTGCGGTTGACGTCGGAGTAGTTGTGGATGCCGACGACGGTCAGGCGCTTGCGCCAAGTCGAGCTGAGGCGGCGGTAGAAGCTCGCCATGTACTTCTCGACGCCGGTTTGGTCGAGCACGTCGAGGCCGACGACGGCGCATGAAGGACAGCGGCCCTTGACCGCGCGGTACATGCTCTTGAAGTACGAGGCCGCGTTGCCGACCCGGTTCCACGTCTCCTGGGTCTTGTGGTTGACCTCGTTCCACGCGCCGAAGTCCTTCACGCCGAGCCCGCGGAAGTAGACGACGAGCTTGTTGGCCCTGCTCTGGTAGTTCGCCGTCGAGACGATCGGGCCGCGCTTTGCGCGCAGATCGCTCGTCGAGACGTGCAGCAGGGTCGAGACCCCGGCTGCGCGCGCGGCGTTGACGAAGCTCGTCGCCTTGGCCAGCTCCACGGGATTCGACATGACGTTCGCCGGCACGAAGTAGCGCGTGCGCTTGGTGTTCAGCGCCTGAAACAGCGGCTGCGAGAACATCGCCGGGCTCTGGTCGGCGACGCCGACCCTGATCGTGCTGCGCGCCGACGCGAAGGGGGCTGTGAGCAGCGCGCCGATGACGACGAGTGCCAGGACGATGATGCAGGTTCGGGGCTTCAACGGGGTCACGCGATGTGGTCCTTTCAGGATCGTTCGCTCGTAAGGGAACCCACTCCGGGCGGCAAGGATGCGCCTCCTCACGCGATTCTCACGGCGCCACCGGCACCGGTTCGTCGAGCCGCTGGCGCTCCGCCTGCGCCGCGCCGGTGCCGGGATCGATCTGGACGACGTCGGCGGCGAGCGGCTCGAAGCGCGGCGTGCGACGGTAGATCAGCCGCGCGAGGCCGATGTCGCCGCCGCCCTCCGCGAGGTTGCCGGTCCCGCCGCCGCCGAGCGAGCCGGGGTTGAGCGTCGTGAGCGTCCCGTCCTGGGTGACCTCGGACATGTGGGTGTGGCCCCAGACGACGAGCAGCGGCCGGGCCGGGGCGCGCGGCCCGGCGCGCAGCGCGTCGACGGCGAGCTTCGCGAGCCCCGGCGCGTGGACCATGACGATGTCCGCCTTGCCCGCAACGGTCTCGAGCCACGTCGCGAACTCTTGCTGCTGCTCCGGCGTCGGCTTGGCGCCGCGATCCTCGTAGCCGTCGGCAGCGAGGCGCTTGAGCGGGTCGTCGTAGCCGGCGATCCGCAGGCCGCCGACGGTGGTCACGAGCTCGCCGGTGGCCGTTCGAACACCGCTTCGACCACGAGCGAGGAGCCGGCGACCGCGTCGAGATCGGTGGTCGTCGTGATCCGACCGATCGCCGCCTCGGCCTCGGCCGGACTCAGCCGGCCCTTCTCGACGAACTTGCCGAGCGATCTCCGGATGCCGTCGAGCCCGCGTTTGAGCGCTTCGTCGGTCACGTCGCGCATCGTGACCTGCCAGCCGGCACTCGCCGCGACCTGCGCGATTCCCGAGCCCATCAGGCCGGCGCCGACGACGGCGAGAGTGCGAGGAGAGAGTTCCGCCATGGGGGCAGCCTATGAGAACTTCGGCGAGCCGTTACCGTATGTCGTGCTTCGGATGCGATCCAGTCGCGCCGGAGCGGCTGACGACGACAGCACGGGGGGCCCGCACTGGAAGGATGCGCATGACCGTGGACACCCTGGCCGTCTCGGGCGGAACTCCGCTCGTGGGCGAGATCGCCGTCCGAGGAGCCAAGAACCTCGTCCCGAAGGCGATGGTGGCAGCTGTTCTGGGCGACCACCCGTCCGTGCTGTCCAACGTCCCGCAGATCCGCGACGTCGAGATCGTGCGGAACCTGCTCGAGCTCCACGGGGTGACGGTCGGCGACGGTGCCGCGACCGACTCGCTCGTCCTCGACCCGTCCCGGGTGGAGCAGGCCGCGCTTCCCGACATCGAGGTCGCACGCGGGCGCCAGCCGGATCCCGATCCTGCTGTGCGGCCCGCTGCTGCACCGTCTCGGCCACGCGTTCATCCCCGACCTCGGCGGCTGCAAGATCGGCGACCGGCCGATCAACTTCCACCTCGACGCGCTCCGCCAGTTCGGGGCGGTGGTCGACAAGACGCCCGAGGGCCTGCACATCAGCGCGCCGAAGCGGCCTGACCGGTACGCAGATCGAGCTGGCGTACCCCAGCGTCGGCACCACCGAACAGGTGCTCCTCACCGCGGTCCGCGCCGAGGGCGTCACCGAGCTGCGCAACGCCGCGGTCGAGCCCGAGATCATCGACCTCATCTGCGTCCTGCAGAAGATGGGCGCGATCATCAACCTCGACACCGACCGGACCATCCGCGTCACCGGCGTCGAACGCCTGGGCGGCTACGTCCACGAGGCGCTGCCCGACCGGATCGAGGCCGGCTCCTGGGCCTGCGCCGCGCTCGCGACCGGCGGCGAGGTCTTCGTCCGCAACGCCCGCCAGGTCGACCTGATGACGTTCCTCAACGTCTACCGCCGGGTGGGCGGGGCGTTCGAGGTGACGGCCGACGGCATCCGGTTCTGGCACCCGGGCGGCAAGCTCGACGCCCTGGCGCTCGAGACCGACGTCCATCCGGGCTTCATGACCGACTGGCAGCAGCCACTCGTGGTCGCGCTGACGCAGGCCACCGGGCTGTCGATCGTGCACGAGACGGTGTACGAGAACCGGCTCGGCTACACCGACGCCCTGGTCCGCCTGGGCGCCCACATCCAGGTCTACAGCGAGTGCCTGGGCGCGACTCCGTGCCGGTTCGGGCGCCGCAACTTCTCCCACTCGGCGGTCATCTCCGGGCCGTCGTCCCTGCACGGCGCCGACCTGATGGTGCCCGACCTGCGGGGCGGCTTCTCGTACCTCATCGCCGCGCTCGCGGCGCAGGGACGTTCCACGGTGCGTGGCGTCGGCATCATCGCAGCGCGGGTACGAGAACTTCCTCGACAAGCTCGAGAACCTCGGCGCCCAGATCGACGCCGACCCCACCTGAGCACCACGCCCGGACTCGGGCTAGATCTCCGCGAGGCCGTCGGGCTCCCTGATGACGTGGGCACCGAGCCCGGTCAGCACGCCCACGAGGTCGGGGTAGCCCCGGTCGAGGTGGTGGACACCCGACACGAGCGTCTCGCCGTCGGCGACCAGTCCCGGCGAGGACCAGCGCGGCGCCGGCCCGGATGTCGGTCGCCTCGACCGGGGCACCCGACAGCATCCGCTTGCCCGCGTACGACCGCGTGGTGGCCGTCGGTACGGACGTCCGCACCCAGCCGGGCCAGCTCCTGGACGAACCGGAACCGTCCGTCGAAGAGGTTCTCGGTGACCATCGACGTGCCCTCGCTGATCGCGGCGAGCGTCACCATCATCGCCTGCAGGTCGGTCGGGAACCCGGGGTACGGCAGCGTCACGACGTCGATCGCCCGGGGTCGACGCTCCATCCGCACCGTGAACGCATCAGGACCCACCTCGATCGACGCGCCCGCCTCGGCCAGCTTCTCGAGCACGATCTCGAGATGGCCCGCCCGTCCGTTCCGCACCGTGACCATGCCCCCGGCTACCGCCGTGCCGATGGCCCAGGTGCCCGCCACCATCCGATCGGGGACGACGTGGTGCTCGACCGCGTGCAGCGTCGCCGGGCCCTCGATCTCGAGTGTGGACGTGCCGATGCCGCCGATCTTCGCGCCCATCCGGGTCAGCATCTCGGCGATGTCGACGATCTCGGGCTCGCGCGCGACGTTGTCGATCATCGTCGTGCCCTTCGCGAGGGTCGCGGCGAGGAGGAGGTTCTCGGTCGCGCCGACGCTCGGGAAGTCGAGGAAGATGGTGCTCGCCGTGCAGGCCGTTGGGGGCCTCCGCGACGACGTACCCGTGCTCGACCCCGATGTCGGCGCCCATCTTCGCGAGGCCGGCGACGTGCATGCCGAGCCCGCGGGACCCGATGCTGTCGCCGCCGGGTAGCGCCACCTTGGCCCGGCCGCAGCGCGCGAGCAGGGGGCCGAGCACGGTGATGGAGGCCCGCAGCCGGCGTACGAGCTCGTAGTCGGCCTCGTGGTCGATCGTCGCGGGTACGTCGATGGCCGAGCGTCCCGCCGTCGACTCGCGGTGCGCACCCCAGGCGTTCGAGCAGCTCGCCCATGAAGCGGACGTCGAGGATGTCCGGAACGCCGTGCAGGACCGTACGCCCCTGCGTCAGCAGGGCCGCAGCCATGAGCTTGAGAACGCTGTTCTTCGCGCCAGTGACGGTCACCTCGCCGGCGAGGCGGCTCCTGCCCTGGATTCGTAGCCGTTCCACTCCAAGATGCTACGAGCCTCGGGACCGCTCTGCTCGCCGTACCCGTCTTGTCCGGGTCTGGGGCGAGTTCGTCTCGGCGTACGACCTCCGGACACGGCCTAGGCTTTCCTCATGGTCAAGCTCACCCGGATCTACACCCGTGCCGGCGACGACGGCGCCACCCGGCTCGTCGACAACAGCCGGGTCGCCAAGACCGACCTCCGCCTCCAGGCCTACGCGGACGTCGACGAGGCCAACGCCGCCATGGGTATGGCGATCGCACTCGGCCAGCTCGAGAGCGAGATCGCGGGCGTCCTGCTCGGCGTCCAGAACGACCTCTTCGACGTCGGCGCCGACCTCGGCAACCCCGTCGTTCCCGAACCCGAGTGCCGCCGCTTCGGATCACGCCGGCGTACGTCGAACGACTCGAGGCATGGTGCGACGAGTTCAACGAGCGGGTGGAGCCGCTGCGGTCCTTCGTCCTCCCCGGCGGGACTCCGGGCGCCGCCCTGCTCCACCAGGCGCGGACGATCACCCGACGGGCCGAACGCACCACCTGGGCGGCGATCGAGGCACACGGCACGAGATGAACCCCGATGCCGCGAGGTACCTCAACCGACTCTCGGACCTGCTGTTCATCCTCGCGCGCGTCGCCAACGGTCCGACGGGCGACGTGCTCTGGAAGCCCGGCGGCACGAAGTCGGAAGATGACTGAATGTGACGATTTCCGCGGAATACTGACCTGCCCTTATGTACCTTTTGAGCGGTCTCGTCCAGGTGATAACGGGGAAAGTGCGACAGACAGCAACTTTTTTGCCAAAGCATCTCGCCACGGGGTGTAAGTGCCCACTAGGTTGATCACTCGTGCCGGGGCGAGCGGTGTGTGCTCCTTCGACGCACCGTGGGCATGAGGCGTGTCGGTCAAACCCGATGACCGACCGATGGATGCGAAAGAGGCCGACCGTGGACGGCAGACGTCCAAGATCAACCCAGCACCCCGCGCCTGACCACGACGCCTGGAACCGACGCCACACCGCACGTACGTGGAACGGTTACCAGGGACAGAGCCGCGAGGTTCTCTCCGACACCTCCGAGCAGTGGCTGCCCCCCGGCGTGTTCGACGCGCCGGCGGAGCAACGTCCGGACTCGACGTCCCCGCCCGTCTCCGCCCGGCATCGCGCCCGTCGGCGCGCGCCGTCGCGTCGCGGTCGCTGGGCGCGCCAGGTAGCCGTCCTTCTCCCGCTGGCGCTCGCGTCGAGTTCCTGGGCGGCGTTCGGCAACCCGGAGACTCCCGAGGGCGGATGGTTCCCCGACGGCTACCGCGTCGCCCTGGGCTCCGACCAGACCTCGACCAGGGAGCCCGAGCCCACACCGTCCGACACAAACGTGACCGCCACGCCGTCGGCGTCGCAGACTGCCAAGCAGACGCCGCGGGGCAAGGGCGGGACCGATCCGCGCGGTGACGGCGCACCGGGGCGGCCCACGCCGCTGCCGGACAAGACCAACGGTCCCGACGAGCCGGCGCCGTCCGAACCTGCTCCCCCGGCTCCCGACCCGGTGCCGCGCGAGACGGACGCACCGCAGCCGCAACCGACGGTGTCCCGGGCACCCAAGCCGCTGCCGTCCACCACACCGACGCCCGGCGCTCCGGACGGTCAGGAGATCCCGCTGCCGCGGCTGCCTCTCCCGCTGCCCCTGCCCACGTCCCTGCCGCTGCCGCTGCCCTTCCTGGCACCGGCGGACTCCTCCGCGTCGACGTCCTCGTTCCCGCTGTTCACGTTGTTCTGAGGTTCGCTCCGCGCTGAACGACACGCGAGGGCCTGGGTATCCGAGATACCCAGGCCCTCGCGGCATGTTCTGAGCTCTTGGTCGAGGAGCGGCCCGACGTCAGAGTGGCGCGTGCGTGCGACCGGGCGGTGCCGACTCCAGCCAGGCGAGGAAACCCGTCAGCGCGTCCTCCGCCATAGCGAGTTCCACGACCTCGTTGCCGGCCTGGACACACTCGACGATCACGTGCCCCGCGTAGAGTCCGAGGGCCTCCGTGGCCAGCGGTTCGCGTCGGGTTCGCACGGCCAGGTCGTTGCGGGCAAAGGTACGCCGCGGCCGCAGGCTGAACGAGAACACCCGGAACCACGCTACGGAGTCGCCGGAGTAGCGGGCGATCCCGAGCACCCAGCCTTTCCCGGGCACCCGCTCGTGCAGTCGGACGCTGCAGTCGAACGTCCCGCCGTCGCGCTGGAGCAGTCGTCGTCGAATGGCGAACCCCGCCAGGGTCAGCACGACCAGGGCGAGGCAGATTCCGGCGGCGTCGAGAATGATCTCGATCATCCGACCACGCCCCACCACATGTGGGCGCACCGGACTCGGGAACGATGCTGAACGAAAGAAGTGCCCGCGTCTCGCGGACAGGCATCCGGATCTCGGGCAGGCGTCAGGTCGCCGTCTGTCCCGCCTCGTGACACGGCGCGGCGACAGTCTGCTGCTCGCGGCGAACCCGCCCTATCGAACGCAGCCACCGCACGCCCACCACACCCGGGGTTACGAGGCCAGCTCGACGGCGCGGATGCGCGCTTCTGCACGGCGTACGTGTTCGAGCGCCTCCTCGTCGTGCTCGCCTGCGGAATGAGCGCGTTCGAGCTCCCGGCGCGCCTGCTCGAGGTCGATCTCGTGCGCGAGTTCGGCGTACTCGGCCAGGATCGACACCCGGTCCTGGGCCACCGAGAGGAACCCGCCGTAGACGGCGGCGACCCAGATCTCGCCTTCGGGGCTGCGGATCTCGACCACGCCGTCGGCGAGGAGGCCGAGAAGTGGCGCGTGCCCGGGCAGAATGCCGATGTCGCCGTCAATTGTCCGGGCTATGACGGTTGCGGCCTCGCCAGACCAGACCGTGCGGTCGGGCGCGACAAGCTCGACATGCAAAGGCTCTGCCACGGTAGATCCTCCTGGCCTGAATCGTTCTCGGGAGAATACCCATTCGTGGGCACTCAGCCGTGGTGCACCCCCCACAAACCTCAGGGGAGGGTTCTGCGTTCGAAAGGCTCCCGGGACCCTCGGCCCCGGAAGCCCCTCGCTCGCGTGGAGAGGGTCAGAGGTCCTTCTGGATCTCGGCCCACCTGCGCTCGACGTCCTCGAGCCCGCCGACGGAGTAGAACGCCTGCTCGGCCACGTGGTCGTAGTCGCCGTCGCAGATCTTCGTGAACGCCTCGATCGTCTCCTCGAGCGGGACGAACGAGCCCTCGACGCCGGTGAACTGCGTGGCGGCAAAGGTGTTCTGGGACAGGAACCGCTGCAGGCGCCGAGCCCGCGCGACGGTGATCTTGTCCTCTTCGGGGAGCTCGTCGATACCGAGGATCGCGATGATGTCCTGCAGCTCCTGGTTGCGTTGCAGGATCTGCTTGACCCGGATCGCCGTCGCGTAGTGGTCCTCCGCGATGTACCGCGGGTCGAGGATCCGAGACGTCGAGGTCAGCGGGTCGACCGCGGGGTAGATCGCCTGGGCGGCGAGGTTTCGCGACAGCTCGGTGGTCGCGTCGAAGTGCGTGAACGCTGTCGCCGGTGCCGGGTCGGTGTAGTCGTCGGCCGGCACGTAGACCGCCTGCATCGACGTGATCGAGTGACCTCGGGTCGAGGTGATCCGCTCCTGCAGGATGCCCATCTCGTCGGCGAGGTTCGGCTGGTAGCCCACCGCCGACGGCATCCGTCCGAGCAGCGTGGACACCTCCGCACCCGCCTGGGTGAACCGGAAGATGTTGTCGATGAACAGCAGGACGTCCTGCTGCTGCACGTCGCGGAAGTACTCCGCCATGGTGAGACCGGCGAGACCCACCCGAAGACGGGTACCCGGAGGCTCGTCCATCTGGCCGAACACCAGCGCGGTGTCGTTGAGGACGCCACCCTCCTCGAACTCGAGGATGAGGTCGTTGCCCTCACGGGTCCGCTCACCGACACCGGCGAACACGGACGTGCCACCGAAGTTCCGGGCGACCCGGATGATCATCTCCTGGATGAGCACCGTCTTGCCGACACCCGCACCACCGAACAGGCCGATCTTTCCGCCCTGCACGTACGGCGTGAGGAGGTCGATCACCTTGATGCCGGTGACCAGCATCTCGGTCTTGCCCTCGAGCTGGTCGAAGGGCGGAGCGGTCCGGTGGATCGGCCAGCGCTCGGTGATCTCGAGCTTCTCGTCGTCCTTGAGGTTGAGGCAGTCGCCGACGGCGTTCCAAACGTGCCCCTTGGCCACGTCGCCGACCGGGACGCTGATCGGCTCGCCGGTGTCACGCACCTCCTGGCCGCGTACGAGCCCGTCGGTGGGCTGCAGCGAGACGGCACGCACGATGCTGTCGCCGAGGTGCTGCGCGACCTCCAACGTGAGGGTCTGCGCCCGGTCGGCGATCTTCACCTCGGTCTTGAGGGCGTTGTAGATCCCGGGTACTTCCCCAGGCGGGAAACTCGATGTCGACGACCGTTCCGATGACCCGCGCGATCCGGCCGACGCCGGCCTGCGCCTCGTCGGCGGTCTGGTCGGTAACCGTGGCAGTCATATCCCTCACTCGCTCCCTGCACTGGCTTCGGCCAGCGCATTCGCGCCGCCGACGATCTCGCTGATCTCCTGGGTGATCTCGGCCTGACGGGCCTGGTTGGCCTCGCGGGTGAGCGACTTGATGAGCTCGTCCGCGTTGTCCGTCGCCGACTTCATCGCACGCTGCCGCGACGCGTGCTCGCTGGCTGCCGCCTGCAGCATGCAGTGGTAGATGCGGTTCTCGACGTACCGCGGCAGCAGGATGTCGAGGACCTCCGCACCGGAGGGCTCGAACTCGTAGAGCGGCAGCACCTCCTCGCCCTCCGGAGGCTCCTCACCCTCGACCACCTCGAGCGGCATCAGCCGGATCACCTCCGGCCGCTGCGTCACCATCGACACGAACTGCGTGTAGACGACGTGGATCTCGTCGACTCCGCCCTCGTCCGAGCCCGCGAGGAACGCCTCGATCAGCTTCTCGCCGACGTCCTTGGCGTTCTCGGGCCGGGGGTTGTCGGAGAAGCCGGTCCACTGCTCCGCGATCTCCCGACGGCGGAACGAGTAGAAGGCCACCGCCTTGCGCCCACAGAGGTACGGCAGCACCTCCTTGCCCTCGTTGCGCAGCTTCTCGGCCAGCCGCTCGGCCTCGCGGATGACGTTGGAGGAGTAGGCGCCGGCGAGCCCGCGGTCGCCGCTGATCAGCAGCACCGCGGCACGCCGCGGGTTCTCGCGTTCGGTCGTGATCGGGTGGTCGACGTTGGAGTACGTCGCCAACGCCGACACCGCGCGGGTGAGCTCCCGCGCGTACGGCGTGGCCGCCCGCGAGCGCTCCTGCGCCTTGCGGATGCGCGACGCCGCGACCAGCTCCATCGCGCGGGTGCTCTTCTTGATCGTGGTCACCGAGCGGATGCGCTGGCGGTAGACCCGGATCTTGCCTGCCATCTCGATCAGCCCCGCTTCTGCCGGACGATCTTCTCCTGCTCGACGCTTTCCTCCTCGAGCGCCTCGACCTCTTCGCGACCCGCCTCGAGGAGACGGCCGTCAGAGAGCTCGAACGTCTGCTTGAAGTCGTTCACCGCCTCTTCCAGTGCCTTGGCGGTGTCGTCGGAGAGGTCGAGCGTCTCGCGGATCGTGTCGAGGATGCCCTTGCGGTCACGCCGGAGGAAGTCGAGCAGCTCCGCCTCGAACCGGCGTACGTCGTCGACCGGCACGTCGTCGATCCGGCCGGTGGTGCCGATCCACACCGCGACGACCTGGTCCTCGACGGGGTACGGAGACGACTGCGGCTGCTTCAGGAGCTCGGTGAGCCGCTGCCCACGCTCCAGCTGCCGCCGCGACGCGGCGTCGAGGTCGGAGGCGAACATCGCGAACGCCTGCATCTCGCGGTACTGCGCGAGGTCGAGCTTGAGCTGGCTGGCGACCTTGCGCATCGCCTTGGTCTGCGCCGACGTACCGACCCGGGACACCGACTGGCCGACGTCGACCGCCGGGCGCTGGTTGGCGTTGAACAGGTCGGACTGGAGGAAGATCTGCCCGTCGGTGATGGAGATGACGTTGGTCGGGATGTAGGCCGAGATGTCGTTGGCCTTCGTCTCGATCACGGGCAGGCCGGTCATCGAACCGGCGCCGAGCTCGTCGGAGAGCTTCGCGCAGCGCTCGAGCAGGCGGGAGTGCAGGTAGAACACGTCACCCGGGTACGCCTCGCGACCGGGCGGGCGGCGCAGGAGGAGCGACATCGAGCGGTAGGCCTCGGCCTGCTTGGACAGGTCGTCGAAGACGATCAGCACGTGCTTGCCGGCGTACATCCAGTGCTGGCCGATGGCCGAACCGGTGTAGGGAGCGATGTACTTGAAGCCCGCGGGGTCCGACGCCGGGGCGGCCACGATGGTGGTGTACTCCAGCGCGCCGTTGTCCTCGAGGGTCCGGCGCACCTCCGCGATCGTGCTGCCCTTCTGGCCGATCGCGACGTAGACGCAGCGCACCTGCTTCTTCGGGTCGCCGCTGGCCCAGTTCTGCCGCTGGTTCAGGATCGTGTCGACCGCGACCGTGGTCTTGCCGGTCTTGCGGTCGCCGATGAGCAGCTCACGCTGGCCCCGGCCGATCGGGATCATCGAGTCGATCGCCTTGATGCCGGTCTGCAGCGGCTCCTTCACCGGCTGGCGCAGCATCACGCCGGGTGCCTGGAGCTCGAGCGCGCGGCGCTCGTCGAGTCCCTCGATCTGGCCCAGGCCGTCGATCGGCTTGCCCATCGCGTCGACGACGCGGCCGAGGTAGCCCTCGCCGACCGGAACCGACAGGACCTGGCCGGTACGACGGACCGTCTGGCCCTCTTCGACACCGGAGAACTCACCGAGGATGACGGCGCCGATCTCGCGGACGTCGAGGTTCAGCGCCATGCACTGGGTGCCGTCCTCGAACTCCAGCAGCTCGTTGGCCATCGCCGAGGGCAGGCCTTCGATGTGGGCGATGCCGTCACCGGCGTCGACGACCGTGCCGACCTCCTCGGTGACAGCCGCCTCGGGCTGGTAGCTCGAGACGAAGCGCTCCAGTGCCTCCCGGATCTCGTCCGGGCGAATCGTCAGCTCCGACATCTGTTGGTCCCTGCTCTCTCAGCAATCTCTCGGGTTCCAGGGGTGCTCCCCTGGGCTCGCACTCTGCGGGGCGTACCGCGCGGCCGCGCCCGTTGTGCCCTCAGCCGGCCAGCCGGCGTCGTGCGTCGTCCAGCCGTCCGGCGATCGTGCCGTCGATGACCTCGTCACCGAGTTCGACCCGGAGGCCGCCGATCACTCCCGGGTCGACGAGGACGTTGAGATGGATCTCGTGTCCGTACTGCCGGCTCAACGTGCGAACCAACCGCTCGCGATCGCCGCTGCCCAGGGCGACGGCACTGCGCACGGTCGCCACGAGGCGCTCACGCCATGCCGCCGCGATCTTGGCGAACGTGTCGAGCGCCTCGGTCACGGACAGCCCACGAGGAGCCACCACGGCCTGTTCGGCCAAGCGTACGGTCGGCCCTGTCGCCTTGCCCCCGAGGAGGCTCCGCACCAGCTCGGCGCGCTGGCTCACGGGAGCCGCCCGGTTGGTCAGCGCCAGGTGCAGCTCGTGGTCACTCTCGACGAGACGGGCAAACCGGAAGAGCTCGTCCTCGAGATCGTCGAGGTGCTGCTCCTCCTCGGCCGCGCGCACGAGGGCGAGGACGCCGGCGTACTCGATGCCGTCGGCCAGATCGCGTACCCGTGCCCACGAGGCGCGCACGGCGGCGGTGGCCACCGAGAGCGCGGCCTCGCCGAGCCGGGACCGGAGGAGTCCGGTCGCCAGTTCGGCACGTTCGTCCGGTGTGCGTGCCGGGTCGGTGAGCGCTCGCCGCAGGGTCGGCTGCCCGTCGAGCAGCGCGGCCACGGCGAACAACTCGGTGCCCAGTGTCTCGAGCCCGGCCGGTGTCTCCGACAGGTCGTGGATCTGCTGTCGGAGTACGCGATGCGAGTCGCGCGAAACGCCTCGAAGGTCGGTCATGACCGGTCTCCGACGGGTTGCCGCTCCTCCAGGTCCGCGAGGAACCGCTCGACGACCCTGCGCTGGCGAGCCTCGTCCTCGAGGGACTCGCCGACGATCCGGCTGGCCAACTGGGTGGACAGGTCACCGATCTCGGTACGGAGCTGGGCGAGCACCTGCTGGCGCTCGGCCTGGATCTGCACACGGGCCTGCTCGGCGATCCGGTGGGACTCCGCCTGCGCCTGCTCGCGCATCTCCTGGATGATCGTGACGCCCTGCTCCTTGGCCTGCTCGCGGATCCGGGCCGCCTCGTGCCGCGCCTCGGCCAGCTGGTGCTGGTACTGCTCGAGGGCAGCCTTCGCCTCGGCCTGCATCTCTTCGGCCTGCTTCAGGCCGCCTTCGATGGCCTTGGTGCGGTCGGCGAAGGCCTGCTCGAACTTCGGCGCGATGAACTTCCGCACGATGTAGAACAGGATGAGGAAGACCACCAGGCTGAGAACGAGCTCACTGGTGTGCGGGAGGAGGGGGTTGGGTGCCGCCCCCTCTTCCGCGGCGAGGACTCGTGCGTGGGCCGCAAGAGTCCCTGCGTCTGCTCCGAGCAACACTGTCATGGCGTGAACCTGTCGCTAGTTCTGGAAAACGAAGGAGAGCGCGATACCGATGATCGCGAGCGCCTCCGTGAGTCCGAACCCGAGGATCGCGATCGTCTGCAGCCGGGCCTGTGCTTCAGGCTGGCGGGCCACACCGTTGATGTAGGCCGCGAAGATCAGGCCGACACCGACACCTGGGCCGATGGCCGACAGGCCGTAGCCGATGATCGCGAGCGAGCCTCTCATGCGCCATTCCTTCCCTTGGGTGAATCTTCGATGAAACTGTCTGGTTGGTCAGGGCTCTTGTGTCTTCTGAACTGTCTCAGTGGTCTTCGGCAAGTGCGCCGGAGATGTAGTTGGCGGTCAGGAGGGTGAAAATGTACGCCTGGAGCACAATCACCAGGAGTTCCAGGAAGTACAGCGCGATGTCAAGCACCATCGAGATGACACCGACCGGCTTGAACAACAGCACGTCCGAGGTGAACAGCAGGTATTCGCCGCCGAGTGCGAACAACGCGAGGACCAGGTGGCCGGCGAACATGTTGGCAAAGAGCCGGAGCGCCAGCGTGAACGGTCGGACGAGAATGTTCGAGATGAACTCGAGCGGAATGAGCAGCACCAGCATCGCCGGCGCGATTCCCGGTGTGACGGTCTGGTGCTTGAGGTAGCCGAAGAACCCCTTCCGCTGGATACCGACCCCGTTGTAGATGAGCCAGGTCAGAATCGCGAGCGGGTAGACGAAGCTCACCTGCGAGAAGGTCGGGAACTGGATGAACGGAACGATCCCGAACAGGTTGTTGACCAGCAGGAAGAAGAACAGCGTCACGAGGTACGGGACGAACCTCATGAAGTCGTGGGACCCGATGACGTCACGGGCGATCGAGTTGCGCACGAAGCCGTACGCCATCTCGCCGGCGTACTGCATCCTGCCCGGCACCATCGCCGGCCGGCGGCTGGCGACGAGGAAGAAACCGCCCACGATGACGGCCGCCAACACGAGCAGCACCATCGGCTTGGTCACGCCGGCGACGATCGGCGGAAGAAGGAAGTCGCTGGGACCCGGTGGGGTGAACCCGCCACCTTGAGCGACGAGGGTCGTCGCGCTCACACGCTCTCCTCTCGTACTGGACGAGACATGTTGGACGGGATCACGAGCTGTCCTTGGAATCCCAGTGGCCGTAGCGCTTGAACACGAGGTACAGCGCGAGCGCCATGCCGACCAGGATTCCCACGGGTAGCAGGAACGAGGTTCCGAGGTATTGGTCGAGGAGCCAACCGCCTCCGCCGTACACTCCGACGCCGGCTATCAGGTAGCCGAACACTCCCCAAGCACCCTGCCCGCTGGGCGGCGTTTCGGGTGGCGACGCGTTCTGGCTCATCGCGCACCGGACTGTAGCAGTCCGCCCAAGGCTTGCTGATGCCGGGGTAAAGGGAGGGTAATGCCGTTCGGCCATCGTTCGACCTCCTCGTCCAGGTGCTGGTCGACGGCCTCATGAGGCACCGTCCGACGGCGTGGTGGGGGCGCTCTCCGCACGGGCGGGGCGCTCGTCGAGGTCGTAGAGCGGGACGCGCATCCGGACGAATGTCCGCAGCTCGCCGGCCAGCCAGGCGACGACGCACGCGAGGACGGTGAGCGCGGTGGCCATCCGGTTCACGATCTCGTCAACGCCGTCGAGCGACCCGACGAGGGCGAGCAGGACGCCGAAGATCGCGACGCGAAGGAAATAGCTGCCGACCGCGACGAGCAGGACCACCTCGGGATACATCTGCCGGACGGCTCGCAGGGCGAGGAGCCCGCCACCGGAGAAGGTGATCACGACGACGGCGCCGAGCAACGCGCCGGTGAGGCCGCGCACGCCAGCGAGAACCGTGCTCGCGGCGATGGCGAGAACGGCGACGGCAAGCGTGGGAAGCAGCGCTCCGCGGAGCAGGGGGGTGACTCTGTCGGTCGTCATATCGGCGGCCGTCCCTCGTGCTAGGGGGGTTTGTGAAACTTAGCACAAGGTCGCTGCTATCACCGAATCGGCCCCGCCGGGAACGCTCAGAGCGGGTGCGGGAGCTGCTTGCGGCGCGGCAGCAGGGCGGTGCAGCCGACCGCGAGGACGACGGCGGAGCCGACGATCGTGACCGTCGCCCACGTGGTCCACAGGCCGATCGCGACCACGCCGAACGCGAGGAGACCGGCCCAGAGGTACATCACGAGGACGGCGCCCTTGTGCGAGTGGCCGAGCTCGAGATGGAGGCGGTGATGGAGGTGCCTCTGGTCGGCGTCGAACGGCGACCGGCCGGCGCGGGTGCGCCGCACCACGGCCAGCAGGAGGTCGATGAACGGCAACGCCATCACCGCGATCGGCAGGACCAGCGGCAGCAGCGCGGGCAGCAGGCTCTGGCGGACGCCTTCGGCGGCCATCACGCTCGGGTCGAGCCAGCCGGTCAGGCTGATGGTGGACGCCGCGAGCAGCAGCCCGAGCAGGTAGGCGCCCGAGTCGCCGAGGAACACCCGCGCCGGGAAGAAGTTGTGCGGCAGGAACCCGAGGCACGCGCCGGCCACGACGACGGTGACGAGGGTGGCGGTGGTGGCGCGGTTGAGCGAGAGTCCCACCGTCAGGCCGTACGAGTAGCTGAAGAACGCGGCCGCGCCGAGGCAGACGACCCCGGCGGCGAGGCCGTCGAGCCCGTCGACGAAGTTCACCGCGTTCGCCATCATGATGATCGCGACCGCCGAGATCACCGCGCTCTGGGCCGGCGACAGGGACAGGGTTGTGCCGTCGGGAAGCGGGAGCCAGTTCAGCTGGACACCGGACACCACGAGGATGCCGGCCGCCACGACCTGACCCGCCAGCTTGGTGATGGCGTCGAGATCGACCACGTCGTCGACCGCGCCCACGACCGCGATCACGAGGGCGGCGAGCAGGAGTCCCCAGGCGTCGCCCCTGATCTCGGGCAGCATCCCGAGGAACGGCAGTTGGGTCGCGACGAGGAAGGCGGCGACGACACCGCCGAGGACCGCCAGCCCGCCGAGACGCGGGATGGGTGCCGAGTGCACGTCACGGTCGCTGATCGGCTTGACCGCGCCGATCCTGGCCGCGAACCGGCGGGCCAGCCCGCCGAGCAGGTAGGTCGTCGCCGCGGCGACGAAGAGGACGAGGAGATACTCGCGCACGGGCTAGCGTCCGAGCTGACCGCGGAGGTGCGGGCTGACGAGGTGCGGTCGGACCGGGAGCATGGCCTCGGGCCGGCGGGGCGTCGGCATCAGCGGGCACCCACCAACGCGGCGACCGAGGCGTCGACCGCCCGCGCGATCACGGTGCCGGTCGCCTGGTAGACCTCCATCGACTGGCCGATCGGGTCGGGGATGTCGTCCTCGTCGGGACGGCTCGGTCGCACGGTCCCGCGCAGCCGGGCCGCTGCGGCCACCAGCGTGCGGGCCCGCTCCACCAGGTCGGCGGGCAGCTCGCCGGCCGCCTTCGGATCGCCCGCGGACCACCGAGGACGTCCGCGCGAACTCGGTCATCGTGAAGCTCCGGCGCAACGCGCCCGGATCCAGCATCACGACGTCACTGCGGTGCGAACGGGTCGCGGTGAGCACCAGGTCGGCCGCGCCGATCGACGGGGCCACGAGCTCGGTGGACAGGAAGCCGTCGGGATTCGCGCCGTACGCCGTGACGACGGTCGCGGCCTCCGGTGTCATCGTCCGGCCGTCGAAGGTGCCGGTGCCGGCGCTGGACACCTGGAAGCTGGCCGGAGTCCGGGCCGAGGCGCCGGGCCAGCGCGGAGCGGGCCAGCCGTTCGGCCATCGGCGAACGACACATGTTGCCCGTGCAGACGAACATGATCGAGAAGGTGGTCGCGGGCGCGTTCGGCTCCGTGTGCATGGGCGCGTTCGGCTCCGTCGAGGTCGCGGTCGGTGTCGGCGTGGGCCCGATCCTGGTGTCGTTCATGTGCGGACGTGCATCTCCAGCTCGGGAACGACCTTCCGCAGCCGATCGAGCGAGACGGCGCCGGGACGCAGCACCCTCGGGACCGAACTGGTGAGGTCGACGATGGTGGAGGGGACCGCACCGGGAACCGGACCGTTGTCGAGGTAGACGGCGACGGCGTCACCCAACTGCTCCTGCGCGTCGGCGCAGGTGATCGCGGCGGGCTGCCCGGTGAGGTTCGCGCTGCTGACGGCGAGCGGGCCGGTCTTGGTGAGAAGGTCGAGGGCGATCTCGTCGTCGGGCATCCGGACGGCGACCGTGTCGTCGGTCTCGCCGATGTCCCAGACGAGGCTCGGCTGCTGGTGGCAGACGATCGTGAGCGCACCCGGCCAGAACTCCTCGACCAGCCGGCGCCCGTGCTTCGGAGACGTCGGCAGCGATCCCGTCGAGGGTGCCGAGCGAGCCGACCAGGACGGGTGGAGGCATCGTGCGGTCACGGCCCTTCGCCGCGAGGAGCGCGGCCACCGCATCGGGGGCGAACGCGTCGGCGGCGATGCCGTAGACCGTGTCGGTCGGCATCACCACCAGGTCGCCGCGCCTGATCGCGGTCGCGGCGATCTCCAGGCCGATCGTGCGTTCGTCGCGGTCCTTGCACGCATAGCGCTCGCTCACAGTGGCTCATCGTGCCATGCTCCGCCGTGAACGTGGCGCGTACCCGCTGGCGGCGAGCCCGCGTCGAAGTCCCCGACCGGCGGATGCGGGTGCCATACGTCGACATGCCCGAATCGTCCGGCGACCGATCCGCGCGGAAGGCCGGAAACGCTCCGGCGAGGTTAGGCTGGCGCGCGTGAACGACAAGCTGCCCGACCGGTCGTCCTTCCGCGCCGCCGACGCCGACCGCGAGGCGATCGTCGAACGCCTGCAGGCCGCCGCCTCCGACGGCCGGCTCGACCTCGAGGAGTTCGAGGAGCGGATGGCCGCCGCCTATCGCGCGCGGACCTTCGGCGAGCTCGCGCCCCTCACCGCCGACCTCCCCGACAGCGCGCCGGCGACCGGCCCGTCCGAGATCACCCTGCACGCGGTCGGTTCGTCGGTCTCCCGCCGCGGTGAGTGGGTCGTGCCCCGCCGCGTCGTGGTCAAGGGGAAGGCCGGCTCGACCAAGCTCGACCTCACCCAGGCGCGGCTGCTGTCCCGCGACGTCGAGATCGACGTCGACGCGACCGCGGGGTCGGTGACGATCATCGTCCCGCCGGACACCCAGGTCGACGCGAGCGACCTGCGGACCAGCTTCGGGAGCACGAACATCCGCACCGACACCACGCCCGGGTCGGCCGGCGTGCCGGCCCTGCGCCTCGCTGTCAAGGGCACCTGCCACATGGGGTCGGTGACGGTCCGGCACCTGTACTTCTGGGAGCCGTGGTTCCGCGACCTGGCCGTACGCTGGCGCCGCGCTCTCCGCAGCCGGTGACCCGGGAGCCGCGCCGGACGTGTCCGCCGTTCAGGCGGCCGAAGATCAGTTCTGCGTACGCCGGGCGGTGACGAACCGGGCCCGGTCGGACAGGTCGCGGCGGTCCCGCACCTGCGCCCACGCCCCGGTCCCCGCGAAGATCGCGGGAGCGCTGTCCCCCTGGACGTCCGCATGCTCCACCACGGCGACGCCACCCGCACGCAGCAGGCGCGCGGCGGTCCGCTCCACCATCCTGATGGCGTCGAGGCCGTCCTGCCCTGACCACAGTGCGAGCGCGGGGTCGTGGTCGCGCACCTCGCGTTCTACCGAGTCGTACGCGTCCAGCGGGATGTAGGGCGGGTTCGCGATCACCAGGTCGACGGCGCCGTCCAGGTCGGGGAAGGCGGCCGCCGCGTCACCGTGGACGAGCCTGATCCCGAGGCCGGCGAGGTTTCGCGTCGCCCACGCGACCGCGTCGGCATCCAGTTCGACGGCGTGTACCCGGGCGTCGGGCACCTCGGTCGCGAGCGAGGCCGCGATCGCGCCCGAGCCGGTGCACAGGTCGACCGCGACCGGAGCCGGGCCCATTCCACGAAGGGCGTCGATCGCCCAGCCGGCCACGACCTCGGTCTCCGGCCGCGGAACGAAGACGCCCGGGCCGACGTCGAGCTCGAGGTGGCGGAACGGAGCCTGACCCGTGAGGTGCTGCAGGGGCTCGCGGGCGGCGCGTCGGGCCACGAGCTGGGAGAAGCGGGCCTCGGCCTCGGCCGGGACGTCGCCGACGAGGCCGAGCCGGTTCCGGGGAACGCCGAGCACGTGGGACAGGAGCTCCTCCGCGTCGAACCGCGGCGAGGCCACTCCGCCGGCCGCGAGGTCCGCACACGCCCGGTCGACCAGCGTCCGGCTCGCGCTCATCCGGGCTGGTTCTCCAGTGCCGCAAGGCGTTCGGTCTGGTCGGCCTCGACCAGCGCGGCGATCACGGCGTCGAGATCGCCGTCGAGGACGTGGTCGAGGTTGTAGGCCGTGAAGCCCACCCGGTGATCGGTGATGCGGTTCTGCGGGAAGTTGTACGTGCGGACACGTTCGGACCGGTCGACGGTGCGCACCTGGCTGCGCCGGGCGGCCGCGGCTTCCTGGTCGGCCTGGTCCTGTGCGATCGCGAGCAGCCGGGCCCGGAGGATGCGCAGGGCCTGTTCCTTGTTCTGGAGCTGGCTCTTCTCGTTCTGGCACGAGACCACGATGCCGGTCGGGACGTGGGTGATGCGGACCGCGGAGTCGGTGGTGTTGACGCTCTGCCCGCCCGGACCGGACGACCGGAACACGTCCACGCGGAGGTCCTTGTCCTCGATCTCGATGTCGACGTCCTCGGCCTCGGGGAGCACGAGCACGCCGGCCGCGGACGTGTGGATGCGACCCTGGCTCTCGGTGACGGGGACGCGTTGGACCCGGTGCACGCCACCTTCGAACTTCAGTCGGGCGTACGGCGTGTCGTCGGCGTCGCCGCCGGAACCGCCACTCCCCTTGGCCTTCACGGCCACCGTCACGCTCTTGACGCCACCGAGGCCGGACTCCGCGACCTCGAGGATCTCGGTTCGCCAGCCGCGACGCTCGGCATAGCGCTCGTACATCCGCAGGAGGTCGCCCGCGAACAGCGCCGACTCCTCACCGCCCTCGCCGGCCTTGACCTCGAGGATGACGTTCTTGTCCTCGAGCGGGTCCCTGGGCAGGAGCAGGAGCCGCAGCCGATCCTCGAGCGCCGTCTGGTCGATGGCGAGCCGGTCGACCTCGTCGGCGAAGCTCGGGTCCTCCGCGGCCAGTTCGCGGGCCGCGGTGAGATCGTCGGTCGCCTCCCGCCAGGCCGCGTGCGCGGCGACCACCCGCTGCAGTTCGGCGTAGCGCCGGCCGACCCGGCGGGCCCTCGCCTGGTCGGCGTGGATCGCGGGGTCGGCGAGTTGGCGTTCGAGCTCAGCGTGTTCGGCGATCAACGCCTCAGCGGCTTCGAACACCGGCGACCTCCTTGGTGCGGGTGTGACCTGTGGTAGCTGGTGACGCGACAGCGCCGGCCATCCGGTGACCAGAAGGACACCGCCGGCCGGCGCTGTGAGACCGCTACTTGTTGTTCTGCTTGCCCTTGGCCTGGGCGTACCGCTTCTCGAAGCGCGCGACCCGGCCACCGGTGTCGAGAATCTTCTGCTTACCGGTGTAGAAGGGGTGGCAGTTCGAGCAGACGTCGGTGTGGATCGAGCCGCTCTTCGCGGTGCTGTGCGTGGTGAACGTGTTGCCACACGTACAGGTCACCGTCGTCTCGACGTACTCGGGGTGAATGTCAGCCTTCACAACTTCTCCTCCGCTTTGTCAGACCCCGGGTCGCCTCGCCTAGAAGCGGAGCGTGAACCGGAGCCAGCGAATCAGTGTGCCATCGCGGGCACCTGTGTGCGCAACCACCCCCGTGGTGCGCACATTCCCAGGTGCCCGGACGGCCTGGTCGGGGCCCGAGCCCTCCGCACCGGACGGGACCGGGCCGGCCGAGGCCGGCCGGACCCCCGTCCGGTGGGTGAGCAGGCTCAGTCGTCGTCGCCGCGGGACTGCGACTGACCGCCGGCGCCCGGCATCGTCTTGTTGATCTGCATGAGGAACTCGACGTTGCTGCGGCTCTCCTTGAGGCGGTTGAGCAGGAGTTCCAGCGCCTGCTGGCCGTCGAGACCCGAGAGCACCCGGCGGAGCTTCCAGACGATGCCGAGCTCCTCCTTGCCCATGAGCAGCTCCTCGCGGCGGGTACCGGAGGCGTCGACGTCGATCGCGGGGTAGATCCGCTTGTCGGCGAACTCCCGGCGCAGCCGGAGCTCCATGTTTCCGGTGCCCTTGAACTCCTCGAAGATGACCTCGTCCATCTTGGAGCCCGTCTCGATCAGGGCGGTCGCGATGATCGTGAGCGAGCCGCCGTGCTCGATGTTGCGGGCAGCGCCGAAGAACCGCTTCGGCGGGTACAGCGCGGACGAGTCGACACCACCGGACAGGATCCGGCCACTTGCCGGTGCCGCGAGGTTGTACGCGCGGCCGAGCCGGGTGATCGAGTCGAGCAGGACCACGACGTCGTGGCCGAGTTCGACCAGACGCTTCGCACGCTCGATCGCGAGCTCGGCAACCGTCGTGTGGTCGTCGGCGGGCCGGTCGAACGTGGACGCGATGACCTCGCCCTTGACCGCCCGCTGCATGTCGGTGACCTCCTCGGGCCGCTCGTCGACGAGCACGACCATGAGGTGGGCCTCGGGGTTGTTCTGCGTGATCGCGTTGGCGATCGACTGCATGACGAGCGTCTTACCGGCCTTGGACGGCGACACGATCAGGGCGCGCTGGCCCTTTCCGATCGGCGCCACCAGGTCGATGATCCGGGTCGTCGGGATGTTGGGCTCGGTCTCGAGCCGCAGCCGCTCCTGTGGGTACAGCGGCGTCAGCTTGCTGAAGTCGGGCCGCTGCTTGGACAGCTCCGGGTCGGCGCCGTTCACCGTGTCGACACGGACGAGCGGGTTGAACTTCTCCCGCCGTTCGCCGTCACGCGGCTGACGGATGGCACCGATCACCGCGTCGCCCTTGCGCAGGCCGTACTTCTTGACCATCGCGAGGGAGACGTAGACGTCGTTGGGACCGGGCAGGAAGCCGCTCGTCCGGACGAACGCGTAGTTGTCGAGGACGTCGAGGATTCCGGCGACGGGGATGAGCACGTCGTCCTCGTTGACCTGCGGCTCCTGGTCGTACCGCTCGCGACCGCCGCCGCGACGGTCGCCGCGTTCGCTGCGCTCGCCACGGTCACGGAACCGGTCGCGGGAACGCCGCCGGCGCCGCCGGCCACCGTCCTCGTCGTCGCGGTCGTTGTCGCCCTTGTCGCGGCTGTTGTCGCGCTGGTTGGCGTTCTGGTCGCGGTTGCCGCGGCCCTCGCGGTTGCCGCCGTCACGGTTGCCACCATCGCGGTTGCCGGATCGGCCGCCCTCACGAGATCCGTCGCGGGATCCGTCACGACCGCCGTCGTCGCGTCCGGAGTCACGGGACTCCCGGCCGCCGTCGCGGTTCGAGTCACGGTTGGACTCTCGGTTCGCGTCACGGTTCGACTCACGACTGGACTCACGGCCGGACTCGGTCGCGTTGTCGCTCCGGCTGTCGCGGTTGTCCGAGGTCGAGCTGCTGTCGCCGCCGCGGTTGTTCCGGCGCGACCCGCCGTCAGACCGTTCGTCGGCCTCGCGGTCACGCACGGGTGCACTGTCACCACCCGGCTGGTCGCCGGCCAGGGCGATCTCGGTCTGCTCCGCGGTGGCCCGGGCACGGGTACCGCGCTTCGACGTACGCGCGGCGGAGGTTCCGTCGGCCGCGTCGGTGGCACTGGACGCACTGCCGGACTGCGCCGCCTTGATGGCGTCGATCAGCTGGCTCTTGCGCATCCGCGCGGTCCCGGTGATGCCCAGGCCCTGCGCTACCTGCTGCAGCTCGGCGAGCACCATGCCCGTCAGGCCGCTGGCACGGCGTCGCCGCGCCGTGGTGGCGCCATCTTCCGACGGCGGCCCACCGTCGACGCCGGCATCGGTTGCCTGCGAGGCGGTGAGATCAGTGGTTTCGGTCACGTGAGGTCCTTCCCACGCGTGATGTCGGCCGTTTCGATGGCGTACCGACCTGTCGAATGCCGGCGATTGCCGGGTCCTCCCTGTTGGAGTCGTGCAGTACGTGCACGAAATATCGGGCTCTCGCCGAATCCGGGTCCTCCGGCTGTGACCTTGTTGCGCACAAAGAGTGCACAGGCCTCAGAGGGGACGCCACAGAACTCTGATGGCAGCGAAAGAAACGCTTCCCGGAATCGTGGCGAGATGGCACCAGGCCATAACTAGGGGCTCCGGCCCGACACGGAGCCTAACAGAATCTCCCCGGCCTGGCCCCTCTACCCCGTCCAACATCTTCCGGCGAGATCGCATTCCCCGCTCATCCGGGGATCATCCGGGCCCCGTCGTGGTCGACCGCGAGAACGTATCCCACAAAGCCGTCCGGCGCCTCCTCGACCAGCCGCTCACCCCCGCCGACCTGCGCGAACGCCACCACGGTCGGCCCGGCGCCGGAGATGACCGCCGGGTGTCCGCCCGCGCGCAGATCCCGGACAAGTACGGCCGAAGCGGGCATCGCGGACGCCCGGTAGGGCTGGTGCAGGAGGTCCCGTGTCGCGGCCAGCAGAAGGGCGAGATCGACGTCCGATCTTCTCGCCGACGCCGTCGACCGCGTGCGTGTCGCGTCCGTGCCCGTCTGCGGTGTGGGGGTGTGGGCCGCACCGGTCAGGGCGGCGACGAGCAGGCCCGCGCGAGCGGCGTTCGCGGCGGCGTCGGCGTGCGGAACGACGTCGGGGAGCAGGCCGCGCGCCGCCTCGGTGGAGAGTCGTCTGCTCGGGACGAAGGCCACGACGTCCATTCCCGCCGGCTCGAGGCGGACCGCGCGGACGCCGTTGTCGGCAGGCTCGGTGCTCGTGCCGGCCGCGCCGGTCCAGGCAAGGGTGAGTCCGCCGTTGAGGCAGGCCGCCACGTTGTCCGGATGACCCTCCTGCGCCGTCGCCAGCTCGAGGAGTGCCTGGTCGTCGAGGAGCTCGTTTCCGTTGTGCACAAGCGACCTGGCCGCGTAGACACCCGCGACGATCGCGGCCGCGGACGATCCGAGACCACGCCCGTGCGGGATGAGGTTGGTACACCGCAGGGCGAGTCCGGACGGCTGGCCGCCGAGCCGGTCGAGGGTGGTGCGAAGGGCGCGGACGACGAGGTTCGACTCGTCCCTGCGGACCCGGCGCGCACCCTCTCCGGTGACGTCGACCGTGAGTCCGGACGGAGTGACCCGCACCTCGAGCTCGTCGTACATCGCGAGTGCGAGCCCGAAGGAGTCGAACCCCGGGCCGAGGTTCGCGCTCGTCGCCGGCACCTGCACGCGCACCGGCGTCTCACGGAACGAAAGCCTTCCCCCACTCACGGTCAGTCCAGATTCAGTGCCCGTGCGGCGGCGTCGGGATCGGGCGGGACGACGACCTTGGCGAGATCGCCGGCCGCGTCCAGTGCGGTGCCCACGTCCTTCAGCCCGTGCCCGGTCACGGTGATGACGACGCGCTGCCCCGGGTCGAGCTCGCCGGCGAGCGCCATGCGGAGCAGGCCGGCGACACCGACCGCTGACGCGGGCTCGACGAAGACCCCGTCCCTGGCGGCGAGACGGGCCTGGGCGCGCAGGATCTCGGCGTCCGGTACGGCGTCGATCCGCCCGCCGGAGTCGTCGCGTGCGGCCACCGCCTCCGCCCACCGGGCCGGGTTGCCGACCCTGATCGCTGTGGCCACGGTCTCGGGCTGGTCGACGGGCGCACCGCCCACGATCGGCGCCGCCCCCTCAGCCTGGAAGCCCCACAGCCGCGGCCGCCGGGTCGCCCGACCGGCCTCGGCGTACTCGGAGTAGCCCGCCCAGTAGGCGGTGATGTTGCCCGCGTTGCCGACCGGCAGCGCGTGGATGTCGGGCGCGTCGCCGAGGACGTCGACGATCTCGTACGCCGCGGTCTTCTGGCCGGCGATGCGGTAGCCGTCGGCGTTGGCGGAGTTGACGAGGACGACGGGATACTGCTCGCACAGCCCGCGTGCGAGCTTCAGGCAGTCGTCGAAGTTGCCCTGCACCTGCACGAGCCGGGCACCGTGCACGATCGCCTGCGCCAGCTTGCCCTGCGCGATCCGGCCCTCCGGCACGAGCACCACGGGCTGCAGTCCGGCGCGTACGGCATAGGCCGCCGCGGAGGCGCTCGTGTTACCGGTCGAGGCGCACGCCACCACCTTGACACCGGCCTCGAGCGCCCGCGAGACGGCGACCGTCATGCCGCGGTCCTTGAAGGACCCGGTCGGGTTGCTGCCCTCGACCTTGACCCACACCTCGCAGCCGGTGGCCTCGGACAGCCAGGCCGACGAGACCAGCGGCGTGCCGCCCTCGCCGAGGGTCACCACCGGCATCGTCGGGCTGACCGGCAGCCACTCGCGGTACTCCTCGATGACACCTCGCCACAGCCGGGACGCTGCTGTCATCAGGTCTGCCTCCTCAGCCGTTCGTCGGTCCGCCGGAGCCGACCGCACCATTGACGCGTCCGCGTGTTCACCTGTCGCCGGACCCTTCGCCCAGGCCCTCGACGCGCATGACGCTCGTCACCTCGCGCACGATGTCCAGCTCCTCGAGGTCGTCGACGGTAGCCGCGAGGGCACGGTCGGCGGCCTGGTGGGTCACGACGACGAGCTGGGCGTCCTCGCCGCGCCCTTCCTGGCGTACGGTCTGGATCGACACGTCGTGCCGGGAGAAGACCGCGGCGACCCCGGCGAGCACGCCCGCGCGGTCGTCGACGTCGAGCGAGATGTGGTAGCGCGTCAGCGTGTCGCCCATCGGATGGATCTCGAGCTGGGCGTACGTCGACTCACCGGCGCCGCGGACGCCCTGCACGCGGTTGCGGGCGACGGTCACGAGGTCGCCGAGCACCGCGCTCGCGGTCGGCGCGCCGCCCGCACCGGCGCCGTAGAACATCAGCTGCCCGGCGGCGACGCTCTCGACGAACACCGCGTTGTACGCCTCCCGCACGCTGGCGAGCGGGTGCTCGCGCGGCAGCATCGCCGGGTGGACGCGGACGCCGACCCGCTTGCCGTCGGGCGCGAGCTCGGCGATCGCGAGGAGCTTCACCACACACCCCATCGCGCGGGCGCTCGCGACATCGGTCGCGCTCACCTCGGCGATGCCCTCGCGGTGGACGTCGGAGGCGACCACGCGGGTGTGGAAGGCCAGGCCGGCAAGGATCGCGGCCTTCGCGGCGGCGTCGAAACCCTCGACGTCAGCGGTGGGGTCGGCCTCGGCGTACCCGAGCGCCTGCGCGTCCTCGAGTGCCTCGGCGAAGCTCGCGCCCTCGGTGTCCATCTTGTCGAGCACGTAGTTGGTGGTGCCGTTGACGATGCCGAGCACCCGGCGGACGCGGTCACCGGCGAGCGACTCCCGCAGCGGCCGGATCAGCGGGATGGCCCCACCGACGGCGGCCTCGTAGTAGAGGTCGGTGCCGTGCTTCTCGGCGGCGGCGAACAGCGTGCCGCCGTCGGCGGCGAGCAGCGCCTTGTTGGCCGTGACGACCGACGCCCCGCCCTCCATCGCGGCGAGGAGGAGCGAGCGGGCCGGCTCGATCCCGCCGATCACCTCGACGACGATGTCGACGTCGGGTCGCCGGACGAGGCCGGCCGCATCGGTGGTGAAAAGGTCCGGATCGACGGGTACGTCGCGGCTGCGGCCCGGACGCCGGACCGCGATGCCCGCGAGCTGGAGCGGCGCCCCGACGCGGGCGGCGAGGTCGCCCTCGTGCTCGGTCAGCAGGCGTACGACCTCGGTGCCGACCACTCCGCACCCCAGGAGTGCCACCTGGAGGGGCTTGCCGCTCATCGATCCGTAACCCTTCGCCGCCGTACGCACGCCACGTTCAGCCTCGCCAAGTCTCGGGTACACCGCACGATCTCGGCGGGCACGTCCGGACTCCGAGACGATGTCTCACCGTACGTCCTTCCGCCGGCAGATCTTGGCGGCCGCCCGCCTACCACACGTCGAGGCGGAGGAGATCGTCCTCGGTCTCCCGGCGTACGACGAGTCGGGCCTCGCCGGCGCGCACGGCCACCACCGGTGCTCTCGGCACGTGGTTGTAGGCACTCGCGAGCGCACGGCAGTAGGCACCCGTCGCCGGCACCGCGAGCAGGTCGCCCGGGCGGATGTCCCCCGCCAGGAACTCGTCCTTGACGATGATGTCGCCGGCCTCGCAGTGCTTGCCGACGACCCGGCTGAGCACCGGCGGGGCGGCGGACGTCCGGGACGCGAGGGTGCAGGAGTAGTCGGCGTCGTACAAAGCGGTGCGGATGTTGTCGCTCATGCCGCCGTCGACCGCGATGTACGTCCGTGCGGCACCCGCGTCGAGATCGACCACCTTGACCGTGCCCACCTCGTACAGCGTGAAGACCGCGGGGCCCGCGATCGCGCGGCCCGGCTCGATCGACAGCCGCGGCTGCGCCACCCCCGCCGCCCGGCATTCGTGCTCGACGATCGAGGCCAGCTCGGCCGCCAGCTGTACGGGCGGCTCGGGATCGTCCTGCGTCGTGTACGCGATGCCGAAGCCGCCGCCGAGGCAGAGCTCGGGCAGCTCGACGCCGAACTGCGCACGGACCTGGGCATGCAGGCCGACCACGCGACGCGCCGCCACCTCGAAGGCGGACGTGTCGAAGATCTGCGAACCGATGTGGGAGTGGAGTCCGACCAGCTCGAGGTCGGGTTCGGCGAGCAGCCGCTCGACCGCGTGGATGGCGTCGCCACCAGCGAGGGAGAACCCGAACTTCTGGTCCTCGTGCGCGGTCGCGATGTACTCGTGCGTGTGCGCCTCGACGCCCACCTTGACGCGGACGACCACGGCCGGCCGGACGCCGCGATCCGCCGCCAGCTTGGCGAGCCGGCCGATCTCGTCGTAGGAGTCGACGACGATCCGGCCGACGCCGGCGTCGAGGGCACGGGCGAGCTCGGACTCGGACTTGTTGTTGCCGTGCAGCTTGATCCGCTCGACGGGGAACCCGGCGCGCAGCGCCACCGCCAGCTCGCCGCCCGTGCACACGTCGAGCCGGAGTCCTTCTTCCTCGACCCAGCGGACGACCGCGCCGCACAGGAACGCCTTGCCCGCGTAGTAGACGTCCCAGCCGCCGAACCCGTCGCGGAACTCGCGGCAGCGGGCGCGGAAGTCGTCCTCGTCCACGACGTAGGCGGGAGTGCCGAACCTCTCGGCGAGATCGGTGACGGCGACCCCGGCCACGTCGAGCACACCCGACGGCCGCTTTGTCACGTTGCGCGCCCACAAGGGCGCGATCAGGGCGTTCGGGTCCTCGGGCGGGCGCAGCCACGACGGGCCACGGTGGCCGGCGCCGGCGTGCAGGGCACCGGCTTCATGCGCTCTACTCACACCACCATCCTGGCCTCTCCGCCGTACGACGGCGAAACCGGGCCGGGGTCGGGTCGCGCCGGCGTGGAAACCGCCTCACCACCAGGGCGGACGGACGCCGGCCAGGCGGCTCTCGTACCTGTCCAGCCAGCAGCCCAGCATCAGCAGCGTGTGCAGCCAGGTCCGCCCACCCCACGTACGGGTCATCGCGACCGGATCGGGCATCGGCCAGCCGTGGTGGCGGTACCGGTGGCCGTGGCGTACGGCGAGATCGGCGAGCACCTGCCGGGACCACGCCATCGCCTCGGCGCTCGACGAGCGGGTCGCGGCCGCCGCCGGCGGTCGGGCGCCCGGGTCGTTCGTCGACGGCAGCCCCGCGAGGACCGGGTCGACCGCTCGCAGGCAGGCCCGGTAGAAGTCGCCGTTCGCCTTGTCGCGTAGGGGAACCGAGAGTGCGGCGCCGAGCACATCCTGTGCGAGGAACGGCGCGCCGACCTCGGCCTCGGGGGCGAACAGCGCGAACGGCGAGAGGGCCACACAGCGGGCCGTCCTCGTGGCCAACACCGTGAGGGTGGCCTCGGCGGGGTGCCCGGCGAAGCGTGCCCGCTCCGCCTCGAAGTCCGGGCGGGCGAGACCGGCGACCTCCGCGGCCACCTCGTCCCCGACCCAGGGCCGGCCGGGGGCGGGCGGCATCGCGATCCTCGACCACATCGCGGTGCCGAGGGACCGGGAGTCGGCCGCGGAGAGGGCGGGCTCACCCACCAGGAGGTTCTTGAGCAGGACGTCGCCGCCGATGCCGTCGAGGACGCGGGACCGGGCCGTCCGCAGTCGGCTCGCCAACGGCTCGAGCCACACGTGGTAGGGCGTCTGGTACTCCACGCGACGGAACGCGTCCTGCGCGTACGCCGGCCACTCGCCGGCCCTCGGCCGCTGGATCTCGTGCCGGACCCGCAGCCGCCGCGCCACCGGGGCACTGAACGCGAGGTCCAGGTCGAGGCCGTCGTCCGGACTCGTGGTGTAGGCCGTCATCCGCTCCGGCCCGACGAGCGGCGCGGAACAACCCGCGAGCAGGCGGGAGTCCCATCCGCCGCTCAGGGTGACCGTCCAGTCGATGCCTGCCGCCCCGGTCGACCGGCGCCGCGCCCGCGTTCCCGCGAGGCCCTGCCGCGCGGAGTCGAACGAGTCACGCACCGCGCCGTACAGCGTCTCGACGACGTCGTACGCCGACGCGGCCGGCTGCTGCGTACGGACCGCCGGCGGCACCCGGCGTTCCCGGGTCAGCCGGCCGCTGGCCCGGTCGAAGTGCCAGGCCGCCCCCGCCGGCATCCGCTCCACCTCCTCGAACGGCGTCCGCCATCCGTGCGGGCTGCCACAGCTGATGATCGAGGCCCACGCCGTCCAGTCGGCGTGCAGCGGACCGTCGCCCAACCGGCAGAGGTCGTCGATGCTGGGAGCGAACGCGACCGCGTCGCCGAACCGGCGTACGTACAGCGGCTGCATCCCGAGGGACGCCGCGTGGAGGGTGGCACCGGTGCGGGTCACCTCGACGCCGAGGGCCTCGCAGTCGTCGGACGCCTCGACCCAGTTCGTCGGCCGCCGCCGCGGGCACAGCGCCGACCAGGTGAGGCCCTCGCCATGGCGACCGTGCCAGGACCGGAGCGGGGTGGAGCTCCACAGCGTCAGTCCGGGCGCGACGAGCCGCCTGACCAGGCCGGCGGTGAGGAGGTCGACGAACCGGCGGTGGAGGTCCCTGTCGGGGCGGCCGAGGAGACCGACGACCCGGAGTGCGGGCGTCGCCGCGTCCGTCGACCACCGCACTGTCATGGACTCCCCCGAGCGGTTGCGCTGTGCGGTAGCTCGTTCCCGAAGGGTGGGGGACGAAACGCCGGGTCCCGTCAGCGAGGTGGAGCGGTGGCGCCGTTGGCCACGGCCGGCTCCTGGACCGCGTGCCCCTCGGGTACGTCGCCGCGACCGGGCTCGTCGGCCGGCTCGTGGTCGGAGGGTCGGTCGAGCGTCGACGCGGCGTCCGCGCCGGTGCCCGCGTCCGCCGTCGACGAGGGTTCGGCCGCGGTGGTCGAGCGGTCGGCCGAGTCGTACGCGGACTGGCGCCGCAGCAGCGCGGCGTTCTTCTCGAGCCGGACCCGCTCGGCGGCGTAGTCGGGATAGTCGCGCAGCCACTCGGCGAGCACTTCCTGCTCGTCGGTGCGGATCATGTCGTCGAGGACGACCACCGCGTCGGGGTGCAGCTGGGCGACGAGGAGTGGGAGGGCCGGCAGCCGGGCATGCGCGCCGAGGTCGCCGGGCGGCCCGTCGACGAAGAGCAGGTCGATCCCCTCGAGGTCGGTCCAGGACTCCCGGGCGTACCACTGGAACGCCTCGCCGTTGACCTCGACGTGTTCGAGGGGGGCGTGCCGGACGTCGACGACGTCGGCGAGTCCGTGCCGGTCGACGAGTCCACGTACCGTCTCGACGTAGGACTCCTGGTGCTCGAGCGCCACGACCCGGCCCTTGATCTCGAACCTGCGCAGGACCATCGCGAGCCACAAGGTCGACGTCCCGCTACCGCACTCGACGATCAGCGACGGCTGCTCGCGTTCGACCAGGTTGGCGAGCAGGAGCAGGAGATCGGGCGACGACGCCCAGCCGCGGGTCTGCGGCATCGGCCGGTCGACGCCGGCCACCGCGTAGAGGTTCTGGAGCGCCTCGATCTGGCGGTAGGTCAGCAGCAGGTCGACCGCGACACCCTTCCGGGTCCGGGTGATGACGTCGGCCGCGGTGGCACTGAGCGCCTTCGTCAGGTGGGGGACGCTCACGGACCTCTCGGCCAGGGAGTCCAGCCGGTCCATCACGGCGGCGAGCTCACCCGTGGTCGTCGACGTCGACGTGGCCAGCCGATCGAGGCGCGCCGACCGGTCGTCGAGCTTGCGCAGGAGCGCGCGGTGCTGGCGATGGACCTGGAAGAGTCCCGCGATCACCGGGCCGAGGACGAGGAGGACGAGCACGCTGCCGAGTTCGACGGGCGCGAGCCAGGCGAGCAGGCCCACGGCGCAGAACCAGACGACCAGACCGACGACCACGATCCGTTTGGTCCAGACGCGGCGTGAGGTGCGGGGGTTCATTCGTCCACCTTCGATCAGCGCTCCAGCCGGCGCCGCAGGCTCTTCCTGAGCTGCCAGTAGCGCACCGTGACCGTGCCCAGCTTGGAACCGAGGAGCCGACTGTGTTGGGTCTGTAGGGCCTTGTTCTGCTTCTCGAGCTCACGCCGTTGCCGCTCGGAGCGGGAGCGTTCCTCCCGCTCGGCCGCGAGCGCGCCCGCGAGACCGCGGAGATGCTCGAGCAGGGCCCGTTCGCTGGAGTACCGGCCGCGCGCCGCCCTCGCCGCCGCCGCACGGGCGGGGCGTCCCACGGCGTCGCCTCGTCGGGTGGCCTCGAGCGTCTGCGCCATCGTCGCCAGCCGGCCGGCCACGTCGTCGCCGGCCGGGTCCGTGGCCGTGCCCGGAGCCTGGGGGCGCAGTACCGCGCACGGCCTGCCGTCGAGCATCGCCACGGCGTCCCAGACCAGGCCGGGGATCCGGACCGCGGCCGCACCGTCGGACGCGTGGTCCCCTGCCGCATGGTCGGTGGGCCCGCCGTCCATCAGGACGACGATCCGTCCGTCGCCCTGGACGCACTCGCCCGCCCGCGCGGCGGCGGCGTCACGGCGCGCCGGACCGAGGCTCGGTCCGTCGATCACGACCGTGTCGAAGGTGTGCGCCTTGAGTTCGGCGGTCAGGGACTCGACGTCCCAGGTGTCGTCGACGCAGCAGATCCGCGCCCGCCGGAACGGCAGCATCAATCCCGCCGACGCGGCGGCGGGGCCGGCGGTGACGACGAGCAGGGCGTCACCTCGCCAGTCCTCGCCGGTCAGGTCGGCAAGATCCACCGCGTGAGGTGCGGTCTTTGGCACGCTCGAACCCTCCTGCGGCCGGTACGCGTCCGATCACGACGAACAGTAACCAACAGCCGCCGGCATTCGGGAGGTTTCGGCCCACGGCATTGCACCGCGTCAGGCGCCCTGGCCGGCGGCCCCTGTGCGGGAGCCTCTCGCACCGCACCGATATCCGGCGTCGGACACGCCGACGAATTGGTAGCGTACGGCCGCGACCCCGGACACACTCGGTTACCGGGGGTCGGTCTCTGATCGGGTCCGGCCGGTGGACGAGCCGCTTCGGGAGTTCCCAGAGGGTGCCCTGACGATCAACCACGCGGGCGGGACATGAGCGGGCCGACCACGGGGAACGATGCGAGACACCAACCGGGGGAACACGCGCAGTGAACGGAAAGCAATCCATGACGAATGCCGACTCGCCCACCGCGGAGGCGGTCCGCCCCTGGCAGGTCCCGACCGACGACCGTCCTGTCGACGAAGCACTGGTCGACGACTGGATCGGCGACCTCGAACGCGTACGCCCCTCGGCCGGTGATGCGACCGACCGCCCGGCCGAGGCGCCCGACTCCCCCGGCATCAGCGTCGTGGTCTCCTACCGCGGCGGCGACGCGCTCGACGGCTGCCTGCGGTCGGTCGTCGACCAGACCCTCGCGCGAGACTGCTTCGAGGTCGTCCTCGTGGTCGACGGCGGCGCCGACGAGACCGTGGCCGACGCCGCGATCGACCGGATCGAGCGGGACGATCCCGACCTGACCCTGCGCAGCGTCCACCTGTCGAAGGCCGGCGTCTTCTCTCTCCGCGACATCGGCGTCGCGGCGGCCCGCCGGCGCTACATCGCCTTCGTCGACGCCGACGACCGGCTCTCGCCGCACTACCTCGAGGCGCTCCTCCGCGACGCGGACGAGACCACCGTGACGGTGGCGCACCTGGTGGAGGTCGAGCCCGGGGCGAGCGCCGCTGAGCCGGCCGCCGACACCGTTGCCGACGCCGACACCGATACCGATACCGAACCCGCCGTCGAACCCACCGCCGACAGCGAGCGCAACGGCACCGGGCCGGCGGACGACGCCGACGTCAGCGTCCACGCCGCCCTCGGCTCGGCCGCCGGCACGCTCGTCCCCACCCTCCTCGCCAAGCAGGTCGAACGCGACGCGACGCCTCGGACCAGCCAGGACGTCCTGTTCTTCATGACGATGCTCGCCACGCAGCAGTGCGACGTACGCATGGCTCCTGACTCCGGCGACGCCACCTACTACCGCAGCGTGCGGCCCGACCGGGGCGCGGCGGAGCAGCGGCCCGGTTTCGAGCAGGGCGTCGTCATCGCGATGGACCTGATCGCCCAACTGGACGCCCTCCGCCTCGGCGCGGACGGCCGCACCCGCGACCTGCTGCGGCGGCAGATCGACGTCGAGGTCGACGGCCTCAACGGCTACCTGCGCGAGAACCCCGACGACCGCGACCGGGTGGTGGACGTGATCGACGGCCACCACCTCGAGTACTTCCCGTACGACCGGCTCAACGCCGGTCTCGCCCGGGCGCTCGCTGTCGCGTACTGCTTCGCGCCGTACAACGACTCGAGCGCCGTGGTCATGGCGAAGCGGGTACGCGACCGGCGCGACGTGGTGGACGTCGTTTACAACGCGATGGACAAGAACCGCGAGCGGGACGAGAGCATGCGCCGGATCTCCGGCCCGTACGTCGAGAACGAGCTCGCCGTCGACACGCCCACGTACTTCTCGAACTGGGCGGCGATCGACTCGTTCTGCGTCCAGGGGCTGGAGAAGATCACTGCCCTGGAACGCGTCAAGGGCCCGTACGACCGCGTCTACAGCCGGGTGATGTGGCCCGCCTCGCACTTCCTCGCCGCCGCGTACAAGCTGCGCAACCGGTCGGTCGTGTGGACGGCGGAGTTCTCCGACCCGGCCGCCCGCGACGTCGCCGGCGCCGAGCGGAGCTCGCCGATCGCCCCGGGCCCGTTCCTCGACATGCTGCGCTCGGAGCTGTCCCGCATGGAGGTCCCGGTCCTGTCGTCGCGGAACTGCCTCGACTGGTGCGAGTACCTCGCGTACGTCTGCGCCGACCACATCGTGTTCACCAACGAGAACCAGCGCGACTACATGCTCGGATACTTCGCCATCCCCGAGGTCGCCGAGCTGGCGCGGGCGAAGGCGGTCATCTCTCCGCACCCGACGCTGCCGCCGTCGTTCTACTCGATGGTCGAGCATCCGTACCCCATCGACCCGACCGTCGCCAACATCGGCTACTTCGGCACGTTCTACGCCACCCGCGGACTCGGCGACGTCCTGACGGCGCTGGCGGGGCTCGAGCCGGCTGAGCGCGCGCGGGTCAGGCTGCACGTCTTCACCTCCAACGGAAAGGACCTCCAGCGGCACGTCGACGAGCACGGCCTCGGCGAGTACGTGCGCGTCAACCCGTACGTCCGCTTCCTGGAGTTCCTGAACCTCGCCACCCGGTTCGACTGTCTCGTTGTCAATGACGCCTTGACGACGGACTCCCACGCCCGCAACCCCTACCTGCCCTCGAAGTGGAGCGACTACCAGGGCAGCGGCCGGCCGGTGTGGGGACTCGTCGAGGACGGCAGCCCGCTGAGCGGTCAGACGCTCGACTTCAGCTCCCCCGTGGGCGACGTCGACGCAGCGGCGGGTGTGCTCCGGCGGATCGCCGAGGCCGCGAAAGCGGCTCCGACGACCGTCGGCGGGCCCGCCGACGCGACAGCCGAGGTGGCGGCCGACGCGACAGCCGAGGTGGCAGCGCCGTCACCGCCCGGGCAGGCGCGAAAGGCGGCCAGGAAGAAGACCCGCCCGGCGCGCTGAACCGCGGCGGGACTCAGCGCACCATCCCGTGCGGGCGCGGAGCTGGCGGCGTGGTCGCCGGCCCCGCGGTCGCCGGCCCCGCGGTCGCCTGCGCCTCGCCGAACAGCACCTCGCGGAACCGCGGCTCGACTACCGGCCAGTCGTAGCGCTCGACGACGAAGGACCTGGCCGCCTCCCCCGCCTCGGTCCGTTCGCGGGCGTCGGCGTGTGCGAGCATCCGCGCCGCCGCCTCGTCGGGGCTGTCGACCACCCAGTCGGGCGGGAAGATGCCGCGGGCCCCTTCGTACGACGCGTACATCGGCCAGTCGCGGATGACCGGAACGGCACCGGAGGCGGCTCCCTCGGTCAGCCCGACCGGGAAACCCTCGCGCCGGCTCGCGGAGAGGATGAACCCCGCGTCGCGCAGTGCCTCGGGCAGGTCGCTCGTGTAGCCGGCGTAGGTCACTCCGTCGCGTACGTCGTCCTCGGCCGCCCGGGAGCGGAACCGGTCGCGGTACCGCAACGCACCCCGGTGCTGGTGCGCGGAGAAGTCGTGGCCCATGAGCAGCAGGCGCCAGCGTGGGTCGGCCGCGCGCAACCGGGCGAGTACGTCGAGCGCCCACAGCGGATCCTTGACCCGCTGCGCCCACCCGACCATGGCGATCGTGCGCTCGGCGCCCGCGCGCTTGGGCAGCCCGAACCGTTCGAGCCGCATCTCGTTCGGTACGACGTGGATGCGGGTGGACGTGGCCAGCCGTGGTACGGCCCGCTCGACCAGCTGCCGTACGTGGTGGCCGACGAAGATGACGTCGGACACCCGCGTCCAGTCGATCATGTGCGGCTGGTGCGAGATCGCCTCGAGGCTGTGGAAACGGATCACGAGCCGGGCATGGGGCGGCGCGTGCAGGGCGGTCCACTGGGCGGCGTTGTCGCACCAGTCGACGAAGATCGTGTCGGCCCAGCCGAGCAGCTCGATGTCCCGCGCCCCGAGCTGGGGCACCGGTCGTCCGACGGCGTCGCTCAGACGGTCGGCGACGAGCGTCGGCCGGTGGTGCCGGCGGGGCGGGGCACCGGCCTCGCGCAGGTGGAGTACGCGCAGATCGACGTCCGCGTCCTCTCGCAGCGCGCCGATGATCCCCTTGGTGAAGTGCGGATAGTCACCGGGTACGACGAGGAGCCGGTGCGGACGCCGCGGCGACTGGGCCGGCACCCGGTCAGACCGTTCGTCACGGGCGAGCCTGCCCCCGGCCACGACCGCGTCGCGGGACCGCGCCGTCAGCGGGTGCCCACCGGTGGAGAGGACTCCGCCCATCGATCCGGCGGGCGCACCGAGCACCCGGTGGGTGAGCGAGTCGTAGAGCGGAGCCAGGAAGGCCGCCGGATCGGCGACCAGCGGGCTGTAGAGCACGTCGGCGTGCAGTTCGCGGTTGAACATCGCGTCAACGACGTCCAGGGTCATCTCGGCCACGTCGTCCATCCGCCCGGCCCGCAGCGCCTCGTCGGCATGCGCCATGACGCCGCGGACGGCATCCGGCAGGTCGCGAGGATGCTCGCCCTGGCTGATCCTGAGCGTGGTGCGCTCCAGCCGGAGCCGGTCGCCCACCTGGTCGGGCGGACCGAGCACGAGCGCGGAGTCGGCGATGATCTCGGCGACCTCGAACGCACCGTGCCGGCGCAGGGCCTGGACGAGCTTGACGGCACCGGACACGAACCCCCGGAGGTACAGGTCGTCGGGCGCGGCCTCCACCTGCGCCCAGGCCGTCACGACGTCGGCGAGGCCGCCGCTCACCGACCCGGTCCGCAGCAGGCGCTGCAGCGGGATCGTGGCGCGCGCCCGCACCAGCATCTCCTCGACCCGAGGATCGTCGATCGGCAGGACGACGGAGGCGGGGTTGTGCTCGCCGGCACGCCTGGCCGCGAGCATCGCGTCCCTGTCGGCGGCGAGGATGATGTCGGACCGGCGCGCGACCCGCCGCAGCCATGGGTCGTACTTCGCCAGCAGCCAGGTCTTCCGGGCGGGGCCCGCCACCCGGGACCACGCGCGGACGGCGGCATTGCGGGCGACCACACGTCCCCAGGGGGTCGACAACCGGCGCAGGGGCGCGCCCTCGCGGCGACCGGTCAGGCTCATCCGTAGCCGGCGCGTCTCGGCGACATCGAGAACGGCGAGGTCCCGAGGCTTCGGGTCGTCGGGATCGGCGGCGAACGCGACCCGCACGGTGAAGCCCGAGGAGTTGAGATGCTCGGCGAGGCTCGCGACACCGGGCAGGCTCGGTCGGCGGCCGCTGATGAGCAGGACTTCGGTCACTCTGCTTCTCCTGCCCACGCACGACGCCGACGACCTGCCACGCCGTGAAGAATATCCAGCCCACGTGAAGGCGCGCCGTGGTGCCGAAATCTCCTCGGAGCGTGTGCGCGTCGTCGCCGTCGGTGCAGACTCACAACCGATCGGGAGCGGTGACCCCGCAGCGGGCCAACCCGGCGGCGACGACGATCCGGCTCGCGTCGACGAGCACCAGGCGGGTTCCGTGGGTCGAGGTCGGCTCCTCCGGCCCCTTCGGCAGGATCCGCCCGGCCGCCTCGAACCGGCCGAGGAGACCGACGAGTTCGGTGAGATGCCGGTCGTACGCCCGCACCCCGCCGCGCTCCACGACCGCGGGGAACTCCGCGAGCGCGCAGACCAGCTGCCGGGACACGCCGGCGGCGAGCTCACCCGGGTCCACGCGGGCCGGGTCCCGATCGACGCAGAGCGCGGCGCCACCGCGCAGCAACGACACCAGCCGGGCGTGTGCACGGCACAACTCGTCCGTGAGCACCTCGGGCAGGACATGCCGGCCGGCTCCCGAAGCGCCTCCATCGGACGCGAGCCCGGGCCCGACCGCTACGAGGTGTCGGACGATCCCGGCCAGGGCCTCGGGCGTGAGGACCACGTTGACGAACCCTTCGCCCTCGACCTGACAGGAGGCGATCCCGTCGACGTTCGTCAACCGCTCCGCGACCAGCTCCGCCAGCCGCCGAGGGGGAACGCCCGCCCGGGCCGCCAGCCGGAGGGCGACCGGGCTGGCGAGGTCGCCGCGTTCGCTGCGTACCGGCCGCTCCACGGTGACGTCCGCGCGTACGGTCGGCACGACGTCGGCCAGTGCCGCACAGATCTCGTCGGCGAGGCGCGCGGGGAACACCGCGACAGCGTAGCCGCGTGTCCCTCCTGATAGCCTTTCTGCCGCCCCGAGCCCCCGTAGCTCAGGGGATAGAGCAACGGCCTCCGGAGCCGTGTGCGTAGGTTCGAATCCTACCGGGGGCGCCCTCTCCCTCCCTGCCCAAACAGGCCTCTGACCTGCGGCGATGGCACCGACTGACAGCAATGCGACGGCTCACCAGCACTCACGCATGCTCGCCATTGCCCACCAGGTGTGGACCCGTCGTGGACAGCACACCTCCAACGGTGTTGCGGCCCTGTGGTTGTGCACTGGTCCTTCCCGGAGTTGCCCAGCGAAGCAGCTACACGTCACGGTGGCCGACTCAACGGTTCGACCACTGCGTGGTGTCCCTCCACTTTCCTCTGCACGTGTTCGCCGCCGTCGTCCTGTACCTGCGGGGCCCGTACGACGAGCCGCTCAAGGTCGGCGGCGTGCTCGACGTCTACCAGTCGGCCTCCGCGTCCCTGCACAAGATCGCGGCCCTGCTCGCCCAAGAACCCACGGTCCTCGAGCCGCCCGTCCCCAAGGCCCTGCCACCGCTGCCTGGCGAAGGCCACGGTCGGGCCGTGACCTTCCGCCAGGTGAGCTTCGCCTACCGCACCGGCCACGAAGTGCTGCCCCGCTTCGACCTGACCATCCCTGCCGGCCAGACCGTCGCCGTCGTCGGCGCCACCGGCGCGGGAAAGTCCACCCTGGCCAAGCTGCTTGCTCGCCTCTACGACCCCACCGACGGCCGCATCCTGCTCGACGGGGTGGACCTGCGCGACCTCGCCACGGCCGAACTGCGACGTGGTGTGGCCATGGTGACGCAGGAAGCATTCCTGTTCTCCGGAACCGCCGCGGACAACATCGTCCTCGGCCGACCCGACGCGACCCGTGAGGACACTGAGCGCACGGCCAAGGCAGTCGGCGCCCACGACTTCATCACCGCCCTCCCGGACGGCTACGACACCGACGTGCAGAAGCGTGGCGGCCGATTCTCCGCTGGCCAGCGGCAGTTGATTGCCCTGGCCCGCGCCCTGCTCGCCGATCCCTCCGTCGTCATCCTCGACGAGGCCACCTCCTGCCTCGACATCCCCAGCGAACGCGCCGTCCACCACGCCATGCGCACCCTCCTGCAGGACCGGACGGCGCTGGTGATCGCGCACCGCCTGTCCACGGTTCAGGTTGCCGACCGCGTGTTCGTCATGGCCGATGGGAGCATCACCGAAGACGGCAGGCCGGACGAACTCATCGCGGCACAAGGGCGATTCGCCGGACTGCACCGCACCTGGCAAGCCCGCCTGGCCTGACGGGTTCGTCCTCCCCGCGCGGGTTCATCGCGCACCTGCCTCCTCGCAGGCCGGGACTCGCTCGTCGACGCCCGCGGTGTGGGGCGACGCTGAGCGCGCCAGCCCTAGTTGGCGACCGCGCAGGTGTCCACGTCGCTCCCGTCGATGTTGAACGTCGTCGTCCATGTCCATCCGGCGCCCAGGCCGGCGACCGCAGACGTTGGGAACTGCAGGCTGAGGCTCCCGACGGCGAGCTTCACCCTCTTCCCAGCCCTGCTGACGTTCGTCCGCTTCGCTGTCGCCATGTCGTAGACGAAGTACGCCGACTCGGCGCCGTCGACGACCCTGTACCCGAGCTGCCGGGTCACGCGTCCTTCAGCGCTGGCCACGGACGTCGCCCACTGCACGGCCCCGGACTCGGGCGGCGAGCCTCTCCACGCGTACCTGATGCTCACCGCACTGTCGTTCGTGGTCACGGTGGCCTTCGTGAGATCCAGCCCATCACCTGAGTCGCCCACCGGGTCGACGCACTCGGCCGCTCTCGGGGCGGAGGTGTCGACGGGCAACGGAAACCCGCGCTGACAACCGCCGCACGCCATCACCGTCACCAGGAGAGGGGCGGCGAGCAGTCCTTTGGTACGCATCACTTGCACCCTAGGGCGACCGAGGCCGTGAGAAGTGCTTCTTCGAGGTCACCGGGGCTTTCGTTCCACAGCGTCACCGACATCGCGTACGAAAGGAGTCTTGCCCACCGACCACCGACCACCGACCACCGGCCGCGGTCAGCTCTCCTGCAGGACGGCGCGCAACCGGGCGGCGAAGCCCTCGGGGTCCTCGGCGAACCCGATGTGGTCGCCGGGGAACATCGTCGGCTCGATGCCAAGAGCCGTGGCGAGCGCCCGCGACGTGCGGTCGCAGAGCTGCCCGGCCGAGTCGGCGCCGATGCCGACCACGACCCTGGTCGTCGCCGCGCGCAGGGCGGCGATGTCGGGCTCCCAGCGCGTGGTCGGACGCAACATGTGCGCGTGCTGGAAGTGCTCGTCCGCCATCTCCTGCGGTGCGCGTTCGCCCGCGAACATCGCCTGGAAGACCTCCTCTGGCATCGTGATGTTGGCCGTGGCCAGGAACTTCCTCCACGCCCCCACGACGTCGCCGGACAGGTGGGCGGCGATGATCTCCTCGGTCTGCGCGCGGAGCTCCTCGCGGTCTTCGAGCAGCTCGTCCAGCGGAGGCTCGTGGGCGATGGCGGTGTGGACCTGCTCCGGGTGCGTCTGGGCCATGGCCAGCACGCTCACCGCGCCGCCGCTGGATCCGAGGACGGCCGCCGGGCCGGCATCGAGATGGCTGAGCAGCCGCGCGATGTCGTCGGCGCGCATCTCGGGGGTGGAGTCCTGGTCAGGATCCTCCACCGGGCTGCGGTGGATGCCCCGCGGGTCGGTGGTGAGCACGGTGTGGTCGGCGGCGAGAAGATCGGCCAGGGGCGCGAACGACCTGGCGTCCATCGGGGCACCCACCAGGACGACCACGGGGCCCTGGCCGCGGACCTCGTAGTACAGGCGGGCGCCGGGGACCTCCAGGGTCTGGGCGGTGACGTGAACGGTCGAGGTGTGGTTCATCGGAGCCTCCGGGTACGCGGTGTGATGCTCGGTCGGAGGCTTGGACTCCCGTCCGGAGGCTGGATCATCGCGCCCGGACAAGATTTCTCCATCAGGGCAGCCTCACCGCGGGTGGTCAAACCGGGGTGAGGCCAACCCAAACCGACTTGCACCGCACGAGGGCCGCCGGCACACTCGCGGGGTGGTCGAGAGCCTACGAACGGACGGACGCGCCGGTATCGACGTGGCACTGGTGAAGCGACTCGTCGCGACCCAGTTCCCGCAATGGAGCGACCTTCCCGTCACGCCGGTCGAGGTCGAGGGGTGGGACAACCGCACGTACCACCTCGGTGACGACATGACCGTGCGGCTCCCGACCGCCGAGGGCTACACCCCGGCCGTCGACAAGGAAGATCGCTGGCTCCCGTTTCTCGCGCCGTCGCTGCCCCTTCCGGTCCCGGTTCCGCTGGCGAAGGGGGTTCCGGGCGAGGGGTACCCGTACCACTGGTCGATACGCCGCTGGCTCGACGGCGAGACCGCACGCCTCGACCGGATCGACGACCTGTCCGACTTCGCGACGGCGGTCGCGGACTTCCTCCTCGCCCTGCAGCGGATCGACGCGACCGGCGGACCGATGGCGGGTGCGCACAGCTTCCACCGCGGCGCGCCGCCGGCCTCCTACGACGACGAGACCCGGCGCTCCCTCGGCGTCCTCGAGGATCGCATCGACACCGACAAGGCTGCGGCCGTCTGGGACGCCGCCCTCGCGGCGCAGTGGCACGGTCCGCCGGTGTGGTTCCACGGCGACATCGCCAGCGGCAACCTGCTGGTCAAGGACGGCAAGCTGGCGGCCGTCATCGACTTCGGCACCTCCGGCGTCGGCGATCCTGCGTGTGATCTCGTGATCGCGTGGACGATGTTCTTCGGCGACAGCCGCGAGGCGTTCCGCAGCGCAGTCGGCCATGACGCCGGCACCTGGGCACGCGCCCGCGGCTGGGCGTTGTGGAAGGCACTGATCGGCCTGGCTGTCGACATCGACACCGACGAGCAGCAGGCCGGGGTCAACCGCCACGTCATCGCCGAGGTCCTCGCCGACCACGATCGTGCCGGCTGACCTCACCCCTGCGGCTCGAGCGGCGGCAACCGGCGGAAGGTCCGAAGCGGCGACCACACAGCGAGCGCGACGGCGCACAGCATGCCCAGACTGCTGACCACGAACGTCGCCCGCAGCCCGAGCAGGGTGCCCGCGGCGCCTCCGAGGAGCGCACCGACGGGCTGCGTCCCGAAGACCAGGAACCGCCAGGTGGCGTTGACGCGCGCGAGCATGGCGGGTGCCGAGAGCGCCTGCCGGACCGTGGTCTGGTTGATGCTGTAGAGCGGTGGACCCGCACCGCGAAGGAACTGCGCGACGAGCAGGACGGCGAGGACGAGTGGCAGCGGTCCGGCCGCCGCCGCGAGTCCGAGACCGGCGAGAGCGGCGAGCGACGTGCCGAGGATGAAGGCGGGGCCGTGTCCCACACGTTCGGTGACCGGTGCCGCGGCGAGGGCGCCGATGATCGACGCGGCTCCCGTGACCGCCACCGCCGCACCGACGAGTGCGGGTGGGAGTCCCAGGTCACGGGCCAGGAAGAGGACGAGCAGGACGCTCTGCATCTGGCCGGCCAACGCACCGAGCGCGGCCGAGACGATCAGCGGGCGCAGGATCGGATGTCCGAACACCGCTCCGAGGCCGCCCGCGATCTCGCTCGTCAGCCGACGACGTACGCGGCCGTCGTCCGCCGTGACCGCGCGTCCCGGCTGACGGACCAGCCCGTTGCAGACGGCCGCCACGAGGAACGAGAGCGCGTCCGCGAGGATCGCGACCGGCGCGGACAGCAGTTGGACGAGCGCACCGCCCAGCGCCGAACCCGTCGTACTCACCACGGCACTGCTCTGCGCCGTCACGGTGTTCGCCTGCAGGAGGTGCTCGCGTCCCACCAGGCCGGGAACGATGGACGTGGCGGCCAACGTCTCGAAGAGCGCGCACACACCGGTCGCGAGCACGATGACGTACAGGTGCCACAGCTGCAGGACGTCGAGGACGGCCAGCACGGGGATGGTGCCGAGGAGCAGGACCCGCGCCAGGTCGGCGAGCACCAGGGTGTGGCGGTACGAGATCCGTCCGATCCAGACCCCGGCGGGTAACCCGAGGACCAGATGCGGAAGAAACCCCACGGCACCGAGAACGCCCATCTGCGCCGGCGAGGCGTCGAGGAGCAGGACGGCCGTCAGCGGGAGCGCGACGACGCTGACGTTCGACCCGAGCGAGGAGATGGTGGTTCCGACGAACAGCGTGGCGAAGTCGGGGTACGTGCGGAGCACCGACCATTGTCCGAAGAACCTCCGCATGCCGCCCCGCCTCCACGTGCCCGACAACCCGGTCGTCCCGCACACTGGCACTCCAGCCGCCAGGTGGCGACAGTTGTTCGCCGAGAGCACAGCCGAGGAGACGGGCGTGGCCGACTACGGAGTCGAGATCCGGACGACAGGGCCGTCCGCGGCCGCGGTGCCGCTCGGTGAGGTGACGTTCGAGCACCATCGCGCCGCCCGGGCGCGGATCCGGATGGACGTCATGTCCGGAGGCCACCTCCTCCACCTCGCGGTCGCCGCCTGCCTGTTCAACGACATCCTGGGAGAGGCCCGCGCCCGCGGGATCGCCGTCACCGACCTCCAGGTCACGGCCGACGGCGCCTTCGGCGGCGACCCGGTGGCGTCCACGGGGATCACCTACGCCGTCGTGCTCGTCGGCGACGCGCCCGAGCCGGAGCTGCGCCGCCTCGTCGCCGACTGCGAGGCGACGGCCACGATCCCCCGCGCGCTGAGCCAGGGCGTGGACGTACGCGGCACCACGGTCGACGTCAGGCGTAGGTGAGTCCGGACGCGGAGGTGCGCGCCGGCGCGAGCCCGGGCCCACGTCGTCGGTCCCGTGCGGGAGGTCGGGGTTAGGGTCACCGGTGTGCTCTCGCCGTACCTCACCCTGCTCCGCCTTCCCGGCACCCTGAAGTTCTCCGCCAGTGGCCTGCTCGCCCGGCTGCCCATCTCGATGGTCGCCCTGGGGCTCGTCATCCTGGTGTCGGCCGAGACGGGGTCCTACGGCATCGCCGGCTCGGTGTCGGCGGCGTACGTCGTCCTCCGGGCGGCCGGGGCACCCCTCCAGGCGCGGGTGGTCGACCGGTACGGCCAGCGCCGGACACTTCCCCTGATCGCGTTCTCCCACGCGGCGGCGCTCAGCGGAGTCGTCGTGGTGGTGGAGCTCGGCCTGCCCATTCCGGTACCCCATGTGCTGGCGGCGCTCGCCGGAGCGACGTCGCCGACGATCGGGTCGTACATCCGGGCCCGGTGGAGCCACCTGCTCGGACGCAAGCCCGAACTGCAGACCGCCTTCGCGCTCGAGGCGGTCGTGGACGAGCTCCTCTTCATGGTCGGGCCGCCCGTCGTGACGCTGCTCGCGACGTCGGTCAACCCGGTAGCCGGCATCGTGGTCGCCGGCACGTCCGGCCTGATCGGGACGCTCCTGCTGGCCTCGCTGCGCGGCACCGAACCTCCCGCGCACGGCCGCGGCGGCGGGCACGCGACGTTGCAGCCGCTCGGTTGGCAGATGCTGGCACCGGTGGTGGTCGCCAGCGTGGGGATCGGCACGTTGTTCGGCGCGTTCGACATCTCCGTCATCGCGCTCGCCACCGAACAGGACGCACGGGCCTGGTCCGGCGTACTCCTCGGCATCTGCGCGTCGGGCTCGATGCTCGCGGCCGTGATCCTCGGTGGCCTGCGGTTGCGCCGATCCGCCCTGGGTCGGTTCCGGATCGGGGCGGTGGCGATCGCGTGCGCGATGCTCCCGCTGCCGTTCATCACCGACCTCGGGGTGCTCGCCGCCGTCGTCTTCCTGGTGGGGTTCACGATCTCGCCGACCCTGATCGCGAGTACGGCACGCGTCCAGGAGATCGTTCCGTCCTCCCGCCTCAGCGAGGGCCTGGCCTGGACGACCAGCGCCGTCGTGTCCGGCATCGCTCTAGGCGCCGCCCTGGCCGGACAGGTCATCGACCGGTTCGAGGCGAGCGCCGGCTTCTTCGTCTCGGTGGCAGCGGGCGTCCTCGCCGGCCTGGCCGCACTGGCGAGTGGGGGCCGGATCGCCCGCGGCGGTTCCGACCGGCCCGGAACCGACCGGCCCGGAACCGACGCCGACACCGGCGCGTACAGCCACGCTGCGAAGGACCGGCCGGCGTCCGACCTCACCCACGGCTGAGCCACGCCGCCGAAGAGGCAGGCGCCCGAGAGCCCCCCAGCCCCCGACGACGGTGCGGGCGGCGCGTGGACCCTCACCGAACGTCTCCCTCTCAGCCTCTTCGGCCGCCACCCGGAGATCGTCGTCGCCCGGCCGCCCACCGGAGCCGGTCAGGAGGCGAGGGTGGCGGTGCGGTCGTCGTCAGGCGAGGCGGTCGTCGGGTGACGCCTTCCCGCCCGCAGGGAGGCGAGCACCCCCACGCCGGTCGCGACCACGATGGCGGCGAACGTCGCGCCGGTCAGCGCGTCGGGGTGCACGATCGACTGCCCCCGCAGGGCCTGCCAGGTGAGGAGCGCGAGCAGGGCGACGTACGCTCCAGCGCCGACCGCGACCAGCCGCACCCTGACCGCCTGGCTCCGCACGACCGGCCAGAGGCGCGCGAGGATCTCCACGCCGATGGCGAGGAGCGGGATCAGCTGCAGGCCGTGCATCCCGATGAAGTGCGGGATCCGCAGGTCGCCGCCCACCGTGCTCCACCCGACCAGGGGCAGCCCGGCCCCGCCGTCGTCGAGCCCTACCGTGTGGGCGCCGGAGATGGACTCCCCCGCGGCGATCTGGTCGGGCCGGGGGATCGACATCAGGAAGCCGAGCGCCATGCCGACGAGGGCGATGACGGACCCGGCACGTACCGCGAGGTTGCGGGCGCGGTCCGGACCGGGGTTGCGGAACAGGGTCACGCACACGACCAGGGTCGCGACCCAGACCACCGCGATCGAGGCGCCCATCAGGTTCCACATCATCATGTTGAACGGAGTGGTCTGGTTGAAGTGACTCGTCGTACCCCGGAGCACCTGGCCGACGATGATCACCATCTCCACGCCGAGGAAGACCGCCGAGACGGTGCCCAACCACCAGGCGGTCCGGCGGACGCGGGTGAGCTGTGCGATGAGCCAGGACCACGTCACGGCGTAGACGAGGATCGAGACGGCGAACTTCGTCGGCTTGGCCCAGATGGGAAGCCCGGTGAGAACGCGGCCGTCCACCACCATGCCGACGACCGCGACGACGAAGAGGGCTGCCATGGCGACGGCCAGGGTCATCAGTGGCCGGTGCCATCGGAACGCCTGCGCGGCGTAGGAGCGGAGGCCGGGGGTGTCGCGTCCGGCGGTGGAGGATGTGCTGGTCATAGGTTCCCCCTCAGGATGTCGACCGGACTAGCGGGTGCGTCGCGTGCGTCTGGTCGGCGGCGGAAACTGCTTGGCGGACATGTGTTCCTGTGCGAGCCGACGCAGGGCGGCGATGAGGACGTCGCCGAGGACCGTGCCCACGAGGGCGGTCTCGGCGCGCGCGTCGCGGCCCTCGACGGCGGCGACCGCCGCGATGTCGGCCTCGGCGATCTGCTCCGCGGCCCGTGCGTACGCGTCGAGCGCTCCGATGACCTCGTGCTGGCCCAGCCGGTCGAGGTGCGCGAGCACCTCCGCCGCGACCGCACGGATCGGGTTCGACGCCTCCAGGTTCCAGCCGCGCCGGGCGATCAGCGCGTCGACGGCGACCGTTGCCTGGTCGTACTCCTCGCCGGCGATGTCGCCCGCGCGGGCCGGCGTGAGGGAGTGGACGGTGGCGCCGAGAACGTCGTGGATCGCCATGCCGGGTGTGTCGATCGCCTGGAGCACGGTGCCGGCGTCGGCGATGGACAACCCTCCGATGTCCAGCAGGGACCGGATCAGGGCGAGCCGCCGGATGTGCGACTCGTCGTACCGCGCCTGATTGGGCGGGGACAGCTCGCCGGGCGGCAGCAGCCCCTCACGCAGGTAGTACTTGATCGTCGCCACCGGTACACCGGTGGCCTTGCTCAACTCAGCCATGCGCATACGGATAGCTTAACTATCCGATAGCTCGACTGTCCATACTCTGGCCGTGCCGCGTTTCGACGCCCTCGTCCACGACCCGGGGCGGAGCCGTACCTGGCACGATCACCTGAGCGCGGGACGAGGACCACCGCCGACCACAGGAGAGACCCATGCAGGAGCACTTCCTTCGCCCCGACGGACTTCCACCGGTCAACGGCTACAGCCACGCAGTCGTGTTCAGCGGCCGGATGGTCGCCGTCTCCGGGCAGGTGCCTGTCGACGGCGACGGGAAGCTCGTCGGGACGGACCCGGGCGCCCAGACCAGGCAGGTCTTTCAGAATCTCGCCACCGCCCTCGCTGCCGCGGGCGCGCGGATGGACGACGTGGTCAAGCTGACCTACTACCTGACCGACCTCGGCGACCTCGAGACCGTGCGTCGGGTCCGCGACGAGTTCGTCTCACCGCACCACCCGCCCGCGAGCTCGCTGGTCCAGGTCAGCGGTCTGGTCCACCCGGCGTTCCGGATCGAGATCGACGCCCTCGCGGCGATCTGAGCGCCCCGCCCGGCGCCGGCGGCCACCGCTGGCGGTCTCGTCGGCGGCGGTGCTGGCGGCGGCGTCTGCCCGCGGTGATGATGGACCCATGTGTACGGGTGGTGTGCCGGCCGACCACGACATCCGGGTGATGCACGACTTCGAGCCCGCGGTCCAGATCGCGCTCGAGCCCGTCGACGCCGTGACGGTCACCACCTTGATGGACAACGTGACCGACGTCCTCATGCCCGACCAGGGTCCCGCCACCCGGCCCGGTCCGAAGGGCACCCCTCGCAGCCCGGCGTCGACGCGGCGAGCAGGACCACCGCTGCCGCGGTCATGACGGCGTTGCCTACGAGGTCGGGCGGGCGGTCTCGATGAAGGACCGCGTGTACTGGTCGCTCGCCTCATTTCCTGGTTGCACAACCAGGAGTCCAGTCGTTGGACCAGCCTCGTGGATCCGTCAGACCGCACTCTCGGCCGCCGCCCGTCGCGGCGTCGGCGTCGACCGCTTGCGGATCCGACCCCACGGCTTGAACACGGAGAGCACGAGGGCGACGAGAAGAGCGGTCGGGGAGACGATCGGCGGGTAGAGCATGTCGGACGGGTCGAGGCCGCCCACGTGTCCGTCGGCGAGCTGGCGACCGTACTCCGCGGCCTCGGCCACCCCACTGCGCAGGGCGACCAGGACCAGCAGGGTGAGGACGACGTTCAGAACCAGCTTCGTCACCACCCACCAGTACGTCACGAGGCCGTACTTCGTCCCGAGGCCCAGCACGATCCCGGTTACCAGGCAGAGCATTCCGGTCGTGAGCAACGGCCACACCGTGAAGAGCTCCAGCGCCTGGTAGCACAGCGCCGCGGTGGACCTGTCGTCGGTCAGGAAGGCGGTGAACACGAGAACAGCCATCACCACGTCGATGCCGAGCCAGGCGCCGGCGGAGGCGATGTGGACCAGCAGGAAGCCCTTTCGCGTCCGCGCGCCGAGCCGGCGCTGTCCGGTGCCGACCGTTGCGGTGCGTGCCATTCTCGGTTCCTCCCCTTCGTCGGGCGCCCCATGGACGCCTGGCACCTGCTGTCAAGGCCCCCTTGCCCGCGGCGTCGCGTCGCCTAGTGGGCGCCGGCCGAACCCGGAACCGTTCCGGCCGCCGTGCGGCGGGCGATCCTGGTCGCCAGCACACCCGCGACGACAGCGGTGAGGATTCCGGCCAGCCGAACCCAGGTGCCGGCGAGGACTCCCAGCGAGCCGATCTCGAACAGGCCGTCGGCCGAACCGCTCGCGAAGAACCCGGCCACCTCAGCGAGGCCGGCGACGATGGCGACGACCGGCGCCCACCGCCACGGTGCGACCGCGACGAAGACGGCGGCCACGACGAGCATGACGAGGCCCGGGGGTACGACAGGCATCGCGACGCCCGCGAGCCTCAGGATCAAGATGCCGACGGCACCGACGATCAGTCCGACGATGGTCGCGGTCCGAGCGGCGGACGGACTCTGCTTCGCGTTCATGCGGGTGCTCCCTCGATGGTCGTGTCCACTCCCGCCACCATGGTTCGCGAAGTCCCCGCTCGGGACGTCCGTCCACGCGTTGACCTCGTTGTACGCAGATCTGCGTACGACGAGGTCACCACGCCTCGGGGGAGGTCCGACATAAACCCCGGAGGGGTACCCGTCTCCCGTCGCAGCCGGGCCCGAGCCCGCGTCAGCCCCGACCGGCGGTACCGGCCTCGGCGGCCGCACCGCGGGTGGAGGTGAGGGACCGGAACCCGCGCAGCCGCAGGCTGTTCGAGACGACGAAGACCGACGAGAACGCCATCGCCGCGCCGGCGAGCATCGGGTTGAGCAGACCGGCGGCGGCCAGCGGCAGCGCAGCCACGTTGTAGGCGAACGCCCAGAACAGGTTGCCCTTGATCGTCGCAGGGTGCGACGGGACAGCCGGATGGCGTCGGCGGCGGCGCGCAGGTCGCCCCGGACCAGGGTGAGGTCGCTGGCCTCGATGGCGACGTCGGTGCCGGTGCCCATGGCGAGCCCGAGGTCGGCCTGGGCGAGGGCCGGCGGCGTCGTTGACGCCGTCGCCCACCATCGCGACGACCTGGCCGTCGTCCTGCAGCCGCGACCTCGTGCCACCTTGTCCTCCGGGAGCACCTCGGCGACCACGTCGGTCGATGCCGACCTCGGTCGGCGACCGCCCGGGCGACCGCGGCGTTGTCGCCGGTGAGCAGCACCGGCGCGCAGCCCGAGTGCCCGCAGCCGCGCGACCGCCTGGGCCGACGTCGGCTTGACGGTGTCGGCGACCACGAGCACCCCGCGTGCCGCGCCGTCCCAGCCGACGGCGACGACCGGTGCGCCCGGCGCCTCCGCGTCGGCTCGGCGGCGTCGCAGCTCGACCGGCAGGTGCCGGGCCAGCTCGGCGAGCAGCCGGGGCCGGCCGACGACGACGCGTCATCGGCCGTCGACCGACGCCGCTGCACGCCGAGGCCCTTCGAGGCTGGCGAACTCCGTCGACCGCGGGCAGCGGGCCGGTGCGCTCGCCGCCGCGGCGGCGACCGCCCGGGCGACCGGGTGCTCGGACGCGTCCTCGACCGCGCCGGCGAGTGCGCAGCAGCCTCGTCGGCGTCGTCGCCGTCGGCGGTGACGACGTCGACCAGGGTCATCCGCCCGGTGGTGACGGTGCCGGTCTTGTCCAGCACCACGGTGTCGACCCGCCGGGTGGACTCCAGCACCTCCGGGCCCTTGATCAGGATGCCGAGCTGGGCGCCGCGGCCGGTCCCCACCAGCAAGGCCGTCGGAGTGGCGAGGCCCAGTGCGCACGGGCAGGCGATGATGAGCACCGCGACGGCGGCCGTGAACCCGACCGCCAGCCCGCCGCCGGGCGACCCAGACGCCGAGCGTCGCCACGGCGAGGACGATCACGATCGGGACGAAGACCCCGGAGATCCGGTCGGCGAGCCGCTGCACCTCGGCCTTGCCGTTCTGGGCGTCCTCGACCAGCCGGGCCATCTGCGCCAGCTGGGTCTCGGCGCCGACCCGGGTGGCCCGCACGACCAGCCGGCCACCGGCGTTGACCGTCGCGCCGACCACCGGCGACGCCCGGACCGACCTCGACGGGGACGGACTCGCCGGTCAGCATCGACGCGTCCACCGCGGAGGAGCCTTCCTCGACGATCGCCGTCGGTGGCCACCTTCTCGCCGGGCCGCACGACGAAGCGGTCACCGACCCCCAGCTCGCCGATCGGCGACGCGGTCCTCGACCTGCCCCGGGCCGTCGCGCAGCACGGCGACGTCCTTGGCGCCCAGCTCGAGCAGGGCGCGCAGCGCCGCACCGGCCCGGCGCTTGGAGCGCGCCTCGAAGTAGCGCCCGGCGAGCAGGAACGTGGTGACGCCCGGCGGCGACCTCGAGGTAGATGTTCGCCGGCGCCGTCCGTCCGCGCGACGGTCAGCTCGAACGGATGCGTTCATGCCCGGTTCGCCGGCGGTGCCGAAGAACAGGGCGTACGACGACCATCCGAACGCGGCCAGCGTCCCCACCGAGACGAGCGTGTCCATCGTGGACGTGCCGTGCCGGAGGTTCGCCCAGGCCGCCCGGTGGAACGGCCACGCTTGC
>CAVYAX010000001.1:0-102141 GCA_963766525.1 uncultured Actinomycetes bacterium | reverse complement strand
GTCATCGGCCGGGTCGCCGGGGACCCGGAGGCCTACGAGTACCTGCCGAACTCGGTGAAGCGCTTTCCGGGGCCACGCCGGAGCTCGCCGCGAAGATGGACGGCTGTGGCATGGACGTGCGCTACGTGCTGACGGCGGGCGGCATCATCGCCCTGCACGTCGGCACGCGCCATCCAGCAGCATGACGAGCGCCGCACAGAGCGTCCAGGCGATCGTCGAGGCCGCGGGGCCGCACGTGCCTCGGCTGCTCGCCCGCGTCGAGGAGCGCCTCGGCGAGCTCGCCGTCGGCCACGGCCCGGTGCTCGCCGAGCACGCGACCGCCACGATCGCCGCGGGCGGCAAGCGCTTGCGGCCGCTGCTCGTGCTGCTGGCCGCCGGCCGCGAGCCCGACGACCCGCGCGAGCTGCTCGCGGGCGCGGCGGCCGTCGAGCTCGTGCACTCGGCGACGCTCGTCCACGACGACGTGCTGGACGCCGCGGCGCTGCGGCGGGGAGAGCCGACTGTCTGGGCGGCGGGCGGCCGCGCGCTCGCGGTCGCGACGGGCGACCTGTTGTTCTCGCGCGCGTTCGCGGAGCTCGCGGCCGCCGGCGGGCTGGCGTCGGTGCGGGCGCTGTCGCGCGCGAGCTCGGCGCTCGCCGAGGGCGAGCTGCTGCAGCGCGAGGACGCCTGGAACGCGTCCGTCGCCGTCGATCGCTACCTCTATCGCTGCGAGCTGAAGACCGCGCGCCTGTTCGAGGCGGCGTGCGAGCTTGGCGCGCTGGCAGGCGGCGCGGACGTTGCGAACGTCGCGGGCCTCGGCGCGTTCGGGCGGCGGGTCGGGCTCGCGTTTCAGCTGCTCGACGACGTGCTGGACGTGTCCGGCTCGGCGGAGGACACCGGCAAGCACCGCGGGACCGACCTGCTGGACGGCACGGTGACGCTGCCGCTCATCCTCGCGCGCCAGCGCGACGAGGCGCTCGCGGCGATCGACTTGCGCGACATCGCGACCCCGGATCAGGCCAACGACCTCTGCGAGCGTATCGAGGCGACGGGCGCGCTCGGCGACGCGCAGAAGCAGGCGCAGGCGATGGTCGCCGACGCGAAGGCGGGGCTGCCGGGCCTCGCGCTCGAGGAGGGTCAGCGGGTCGCGCTGGACTTGGTGGCCGACTCGGTGGTCGACCGGTACGCGTAGTTTAGAAGTCCTCGGGGAGGAGGTGCCCGGCGGTGATCGCGTTGATGAACCGCTCGACGTCCTCTTCCATGTTCGCGCGGGTGAGCTGGCGCAGGTCGGAGACGAGGGCCTCGGTGCCGCGGTCGAGCGTGTCGTCGAAGCGCTGGATCGCATCTTCCTCGTAGACGCCCGTGACGCCCCACTCGCAGTTGGGGCAGCGCAGGCTGACCTCCCAGCGGGTGTTGTCGGCCTCTTCCCACGCGACGGGGTAGACGAGGTCGGAGGCGCAGTCGGGGCACACGTGCAGCTCGGGCTCGGTGGTCGGCGCCGCGTCCTCGAACGAGATGACCTCGATCGTCTTGCCGGACGGGAGCTTCACCTTGCGGATGTATTGCTTGTGATCCGCTGGCGGGCTGTTTTCGAACTCCTGCATGACCCACTCATCGGCATGCGAGCGAGGAACTTGACACCTCGTCGCGGATGTCGACGCGACGTCGGCGCGCCGGCGTGGCGGTACCCTGTTCGTTCCCGCCTTTCTCAGGAGCATCAATGCCGAACATCGGCCCAACGGAACTCATCATCGTGCTCGTCATCGTGCTCGTCATCTTCGGGCCGAAGAAGCTGCCCGGCCTTGGCAGGTCGCTCGGCACGAGCATGCGCGAGTTCAAGGACTCGATCACCGGCAAGGACGACGACAAGTCGCTCGCCGCCAGCGACGAGGATGACGAGGCCTCGTCGTCCAAGCAGCACGACGACGCGATCACTCGCCCGCGCTGATCCGCGGCTCTTCCCGCTGACATGCCACGCGCGCTGCGGCCGATCGGTCATGACGACCGCCTGACGCTCGTCGATCACCTGAGCGAGCTGCGCAAGCGGCTCGTCGTGTCGATCCTCGCGCTGCTGGTCTGCTTCGCGGTCTGCTTCGCGCAGAGCGACGCGATCCTGAAGATCATCACGGATCCGGTCACGAAGACCCAGAACCTCCAGAACCCGGCGAAGGACTCGAAGGACCCGCTCGAGCGCGCCGCGCTCGCGCAGACGCAGCAGAAGCAGGCGCTGACCGCGCTCGTGCCCGCGCTGTCGGCGACCGGCAGGACCCTGGGCGCCCTGCGCGAGGCCGACAACCTCACCGCCGCGCAGCGCCTCCAGCTCGACGCGACGGCGCGCGCGCTGGCCACCGCGTCGCGAGAGACCGCCGAGGCGGCCAGGGCGCTGGGCGGCGACAGCTCGCGCAAGCTCGTGACGCTCGGGATCGCGGAGCCGTTCACGGCCACGATCACGATCGCGTTCTACGCGGCGCTGCTGCTGGCGATGCCGTTCTTGCTCTACCAGTCCTACGCGTTCATCCTGCCGGCGTTCAGTCCGAAGGAGCGCAAGGTCGCCCTGCCGCTCATGCTCATGGTGCCCGTGCTCTTCGTCCTGGGCGTGCTGTTCGGCTACTTCGTCGTGCTCGAACGAGCCGTCTCGTTCTTGCAGAACTTCAACGACGACTCGTTCGACATCCTCTTGCAGGCCAGGGACTACTTCAAGTTCGCGGTCTTCTTTCTCGGCGGGATCGGGTTGCTGTTCCAGATCCCGGTGGGCGTGCTCGCGGTGACGCGGCTGGGCATCTTCACGCCGAAGCAGCTCGCCAAGAACCGCGGCTACGTGATCCTCGGCATCGCGGTCATCGCGGCGGTCGCGACCCCGACGCCGGACCCGGTGACGATGACGCTCGCGATGGCGCCGCTGATCGTGCTGTTCGAGCTGAGCATCCTGCTCGCGCGCTGGATCGACCGGATCAAGCCGCCACCGGAGCCCGAGGACGACGACTTCGATGACGACGACGATGATGACGACCAGGGTCCCGAGGACGACCCGCTCGCGGAGTACGACGACGAGGACGACGACGAGGACGACGACGATGTCGTCGGCGCCTCGTGGACGACGGTCCGGACCTCACCGCGGCGGCCGACGCGGTGCAGGAGGCCTCGCAGTCCGATAGCCCTAAGCTGGAGGACGAGCAAGACCCGAAAGACCCCGACCCGAAGGACTGATCGCCGATGCTGTTCGACCTGCGCGGGCGCGGCCGTCGCCGCACTGTGCAAGCCATCTACCTCTCGCTCGCCATCCTCATGGGCGGCGGTCTCGTGCTGTTCGGTATCGGCAGCGACCAGCAGGGCGGCATCGTCGACGCCGTCGTCGGCGACGGCAGCGGCGGCGGCACCGCCACCGAGACGCTCGACAAGCGCATCAAGAGCACGCTCGCGAAGACGCAGGCGACGCCGACCGAGCCGGCTCCGTGGGCGGACCTCGCGCGGCTGCGCTACCAGCGGGCCGGGATCGACGGCATCAAGGAGGACGGCACCTACACGACCAAGGGCAAGGAGCGGCTGACCCTGGCCGCGGACGCGTGGGAGCAGCACCTGTCGCTGGATCCCAAGCAGCCCAACGTGCGGGTCGCGCGGCTCATGGTGCAGGCGTACTCCCAGACGGCGCTCAACCAGCCCGTCAAGGCGGTGCGGGCGATGGAGCTCGTGACGGCGGCCGAGAAGCCGCCGAGCACGAACCTCTACCAGCAGCTCGCGCAGCTGGCGTACGTCGCGGGCGAGACCCGCACGGGCGACCTCGCGGCCGAGCGCGCGGTGGACCTCGCACCCGAGGAGGACCGCAAGCAGCTTCGCGCCGCACTCAAGTCGCTGAAGACCCAGGCCGCCGCGCAAGCCGCACAGGCGACTACCACTCCATCGAGTGGCTAGGATGCCCCGGCCTGGCAGCACGACGCCCCTGTAGCTCAACTGGCAGAGCAGCGGACTCTTAATCCGAAGGTTCCAGGTTCGATTCCTGGCGGGGGCATTTGCCGAGAGCAGCGGCATGACGTCATGGATTCGCGGGCGCCCGCGTTGGGACCACTTTCGTGATCGGGCGTTCCGGCGGCAGCGCGGCGCGGCCGATACCCTCGCTGCATGCTCGCGATCCTCGACGGCGCCGTCATGGACGCCGCTGACGCCCACGTCTCGATCCTCGACGAGGGGCTGCTGCGCGGCGACGGCGTGTTCGAGGTCGTGCGGATCTACGCGGGGCGGCCGTTCGCGCTCGACGAGCACGTCGAGCGGATGGTTCGCAGCGCGACGAGCATCCGCTTGCCGTTCGACGAAGCGGCCGTGCGCGCGGATGCCGCCGCGCTGCTCGAGGCGACCGGCTCGGTCGACGGCGCGCTGCGGCTCGTCGTGACGCGCGGCGGGCGGCGCATCGGCATCCTGCACCCGCTGCCGGCGTTCCCGGAGACGATCTCGCTCGCGACGATCACCTACTCGCCGACGCGCCTGCTCGACGGCGTCAAGTCCCTGTCTTACGCCGCGAACATGCTCGCGACGCGGCTGGCGAAGGAGGCGGGCGCCGACGAGGCGCTGTTCGTCACGCCCCACGGGCGCGTCCTCGAGGCGCCTGTCACCTCGTTCTTCTACGTCCTCGACGGCGCGCTCTTCACGCCGCCGCTGAGCGACCGCATCCTCGACTCGATCAGCCGCCGCGTGCTGCTCGAGGTGACCGACGCGCAGGAGCGCGTGACGACGCTCGACGACCTGGCGGGCATCAGCGAGGCGTTCCTCGCCTCGTCGCTGCGCGAGGTGCACCCGGTCAGCGCGATCGACGGCCGCGCGGTCCCGGCGGCGCCCGGGCCGGTCGCGGTCGAGTCCGCCGCCCGCGTGCGCGAGCACATCGAGGCAGCACTCGCCGCTTGAAGGTCGTCACGGTCATCGGCAACCGGCCGCAGTTCGTCAAGGCGGCGGCGGTGTCGGGGCCGCTGCGCGACGCGCACGAGGAGGTCCTCGTCCACACCGGCCAGCACTACGACGACGAGCTGTCGACGATCTTCGTCACCGAGCTCGGCGTGCCGCGCCCGGAGGTGCAGCTCGGCCTCGGCGGCGGGACGAACACCGAGCAGACCGCGCGCATGCTGTCGGCGCTCGGAGGCCTGCTGCGCGAGCAGGCGCCCGACGCGGTGCTCGTCTACGGCGACACGAACTCGACGCTCGCCGGCGCTCTGGCGGCGGCGCAGCTGCGGATCCCGGTCGCCCACGTCGAAGCGGGGATGCGCTCGTTCGACCGCGCGATGCCCGAAGAGCTCAACCGCGTGCTCACCGACCACGTCTCCGAGCTGCTGCTCGCCCCGTCGGACACGGCCGCCGAGAACCTCGCGCGCGAGGGCGTGGCCGGGGACGTCGAGGTCGTCGGCGACGTGATGGTCGACGTGGCGGCGCTGCTCGCGCCGCGGGCGCGCGCCGACGACGGGCCGCTGGAGGCGGCGGGCGTCGTCGCCGGCGAGTACCTGCTCGTCACGGCGCATCGCGCGGGCAACGTCGACGATCCCGCCCGGCTGAGGCTGCTCGTCGACCTGCTGCTGTCGCTCGACGCGCCGGTCGTGCTGCCGCTGCACCCGCGCACCCGCGCGCGCCTCGAAGCCACGGGCATGCTCGACGGCCTCGCCGCTGGCGCGATCCTCCTGCCGCCGCTCGGCTACCTCGCGTTCACGTCGCTGCTGACGCGGGCGCGAGCGGTCCTGACGGACTCCGGCGGCGTGCAGAAGGAGGCGTACCTCGCGGGCGTGCGCGTGCGTGACGCTGCGCGACACGACCGAGTGGGTCGAGACCGTGCAGGTGGGCTGGAACGTCCTCGTCGACCTCGACGCCGATGCCGCACGCGCCGCCCTGGACCGGCAGCCTCCGCCGGCCCGCCGGAGCTCTACGGCGACGGCCGCGCGGCGCAACGGGTGGTCGAGGCGATGGCGCGGCTCGCCGCGCGGTCGGGCGGCGGCTGCGAGGACCAGGCCGCGCGGTCGGGCGGCGCCCGCGAGGACCAGGCCGCGCGGTCGGGCGGCGCCCGCGAGGACCAGGCCGCGCGGTCGGGCGGCGGCGGCGAGGACCAGGCCGCGCGGTCGGGCGGCGGCGGCGAGCACTAGGCTCCGCGCACGATGAACGGCCTGCCCAGCCCGGGGGTTGTGCTCAGCCCGACGATCGCGCCCGGGCTCGTCCTCAGCCCGTCCGCGTCCGTCGGGCGCGACGTCGTCTTCGGCGCCCACGTCGTCATCCACGACGGCGTCGTGATCGGCGACGGCTGCACGATTCAGGACGGCGCGGTCCTCGGCAAGCCTCCGAGCCTCTCGCGGCGCTCGGCCGCCGCGGGCGGCGAGCTCGCGCGGCTCGTGCTCGAAGCGGGCGTCGTCGTCTGCGCGCAGGCGATCGTCTTCGGCGGGTCGCACATCGGCGCCGGCTCGATCGTCGGCGACCAGGCCTACGTGCGCGAGCGCACGACGATCGGGTCCGACACGGTCATCGGGCGCGCGAGCGGCATCGACAACGACGTGGTCGTCGGCGACCGCGTGCGGATCCAGTCGCAGGCGTACATCACGGCGTGCAGCGTCGTCGAGGACGACGTGTTCGTCGGCCCGTGCGCGATGACGACCAACGACGACGCGATGGGCCGCCTCGAGCGCGGCACCCCGCTGCGCGGCGCGACGCTGCGGCGCGCGTGCCGGGTCGGCGGCGGCGCGGTGCTGCTGCCGGGCGTCGAGATCGGCGAGGAGGCGTTCGTCGCCGCGGGCGCGGTCGTCACGAGCGACGTGCCCGCGCGCAAGGTCGTCATGGGCGTGCCCGCGCGCATGGTCCGCGACGTGCCCGACGAGGATCTGCTCGAGCGCTGGACCTGAGTCAGGCCGCTGCGGCGAGCTGCGGCACGTCTTCCATCCAGATGATCTGGTCGCGGCCGGGGCCGACGCCGACGAGCACGATCGGGACCTTGACGTGCTCGGCGATGAACGCGAGGTAGTCCTGCGCCGCACGCGGCAGATCGGACGGCGAGCGGCACTCCGTGATGTCCTCGGTCCAGCCGTCGAGCTCGATGTACTGCCCGCGGGCGTGGTGCAGGACCGTCTGGTGGTACGGGAAGTCCGTGAACTCCGCGCCGTCCTGGCCGCTGTAGCTCATGCAGACCTTGATCTTCTCGAAGCCCGACAGGACGTCGAGCTTCGTGATCGCGAGCGACGTGAGGCCGTTGATGCGCGAGGCGTAGCGCAGTGCGGGGATGTCGATCCAGCCGCAGCGGCGCGCGCGACCGGTCGTCGTGCCGAACTCGCCGCCACGGCGGCGGATCTCCTCGCCGACCTCGTCGTCGAGCTCGCTCGGGAACGGGCCGGAGCCGACGCGGGTCGCGTAAGCCTTGGCGATGCCCCAGACCTCGTGGATGTCCTTCGGCCCGACGCCGGCGCCGACGCAGGCCGCTCCCGCGATCGGGTTCGAGGAGGTCACGAAGGGATAGGTGCCGTGGTCGATGTCCAGCAGCGCGCCCTGGGCGCCCTCGTAGAGGACGAGCTTGTCGGCGTCCAGCGCGTCCCAGACGATGCGCGCGGTGTCGGCGATGTGGCGCTCGAGGCGGTGGCCGTAGGTGAGGTAGGCCTCGGTCATCGACTGCAGGTCGAGCGAGGGATCCTTGACGTACGGCCGCAGGCTGAGGCGCTTGGGGTCGATCGCCGCGGTGATCTTCTTCTTGAGGATCTTCTCGTCGAGCAGGTCCTGCATGCGGATGCCCAGGCGCGCCGCCTTGTCGGCGTAGCACGGGCCGATGCCGCGCCGCGTCGTGCCGATCTGGAGCTTGCCGAGCTTCGTCTCGCCGGCGGTGTCGAGCAGCAGGTGGTACGGCATGATCACGTGCGCGTTGGCGCTGATCCGCAGGCCGCTCGTGTCGATCTTGCGAGCCTTGAGCGCGTCGAGCTCGTCGGTCAGGACGCGCGGGTCCACGACGACGCCGTTGCCGATGATGCAGCGCTTGCCCGGATAGAGGATCCCGGACGGGATGAGGTGGAACTTGAAGACCTCGCCGTCGCGGATGATCGTGTGGCCGGCGTTGTTGCCGCCCTGGAAGCGCACGATCGCGTCGGCGCGCTCGGCGAGCAGGTCGACGACCTTCCCTTTTCCTTCGTCGCCCCACTGGGCGCCGACGATGCAGATTCCAGGCATAACGTACGAGAGTGTAGGAGGCTTGCGGATGTGGCCGGCGTCAGGCCGGGCGCTGCTGACGCGCGTCGGCGCCCCAGAGGGGCAGGACCTCGCACATCTCTTCGAGCCGCGAGACCGTGCGCTCGTTGATCTGCTCGGCCAGCGCGTCGCGCTCGAGGTTGGTCGTGATGACGATCGAGCGCTCGTCCTCATAGCGCGCGTTGACGATCGCGTAGAGCTGCTCGAGGACCCACGGGCTCGTCTTCTCGGCGCCGACATCGTCGATGTGCAGAAGGTCGACGGCGGTCAGGCGGTCGAGGAGGTCGACGTAGGAGTTGCCGCGGTCGTCGTCGAACGTCGTGCGGATCTGCGCCAGCAGGCGCGGGAGGGAGTAGATCGCGACGCTGCGGCCGGCCTCGAGGGCGTGCTTGGAGACGAGCATCGCGAGCGTGGTCTTGCCCGTGCCGACGGAGCCGAAGAACCACAGGCCGCGGCCGGCGTCGAGCTGCTCGTCGATGCGGTTGACGTAGCGCTTGACCGCGGCGGTGACGGGACGCGCGATCTCGGTCACCGGCGGGCGGTCGAACGAGACGCCGCGGTACTTGCGCGGCAGGACGCCGCTGAGCGAGCGCGCCCGCGCGTTGCTGACGCGCTGCGCCCGGCAGCGGCAGTCGGCGGCGGTGTTCGTGTCCTCGTCGATGACGAAGCCGCTGCCGTCGCAGGCGTCGAACGGGCAGAAGTCGGATGTGGTGGTGGCGGGGGGCTGGAGCATGCGGCTGAGTCTTTGAGCCTAGGACACCGAACGGCGTTCGGAGATGGGCGCGGTGGCCGGTGTTCGCAATCTGCGGGGAGGACGTGCCGGAACCGTTCGCGCGGTGCCCGGCGGGGGTGTCACATGCGACCGCGCCCGGGCGTGTAGGGATCGGCCGCCGATCCGGGCCGACCCGTTCGACGACGACCGCCCGCACAGGGCTTGGAGGTAGATCATGGGCAGCACGAAGCCGTGCCCCGCATGCAAGGGCACCGGCACCTACGGTGTCGGCGGTCCCGGAGCCTGGACGTCGTCGACGTGCAGCAAGTGCAAGGGCACCAAGGTGGTTCCCGCGTAGGGGAGCGGAGGGTCGATGCGGCCCTTCATCACCCGCCGCCGTAACGATCCGGCGAGGTGTAGTTCAGGAACTTCGGATACTCCTTGGCGAACGTCAGCTCGACGTCGCCGATCGCGCCGTTGCGGTGCTTGGCGATGATGATGTCCGCGATGCCGGCGCGCTCGGTCTCCTTGTCGTAGTACTCCTCGCGGAAGATGAACGCGACGAGGTCTGCATCCTGCTCGATCGATCCACTCTCACGTAGATCGGACAGGAGCGGGCGCTTGCTGTCGATCGACTGGCCGCGGGTCTCGACCGCACGTGAGAGCTGCGACAGCGCGATCACGGGGACGTTCAGCTCGCGGGCGAGGATCTTCAGCCCACGGCTCATCTCGCCGACCTGCTGGACGCGCGACTCGACGCGCCCGTCCGGGCGCATGAGCTGCAGGTAGTCGATGATGATCAGGCCGAGCGGGTTCTGCTGGTGCAGCCGCCGCGCCTTCGCCCGGATCTCGATGATCCCGACGTCCGAGGAGTCGTCGATGAACAGCGGCGCCTTGGCGAGCGCCGCCGCGGCCTTCAGGATCTTCGGCCACTTGCCATCGGGCACCCGCCCCTTGCGCAGCTCGTCGCCCTTGATGCGCGCCTGCGACGCCACGAAGCGCTGCGCGAGCTCGGTCTCGGACATCTCGAGCGAGAACAGCGCGACCGGCAGCCCGTGATCGATCGCAGCGTTCTCGGCAATATTGGTGACTAAAGCTGATTTTCCCATCGATGGCCTCGCAGCAATAACTATTAAGTTACCGGGCTGAAAGCCGCCCGTGATCTCGTCGAGGTCGCGGTAGCCGGAGGGCGTGCCGGTGAGCGACGTGCCCTCGCGCGAGAGCTTCTCCATCTTCTTCAGCTCGTCGTCGAGGATCTCGTCGATCGAGCGGAAGTCCTTCTGGCGGTCGTCGTGGGCGACCTCGAGCATCGCGCGCTCGGCCTGCTCGACGAGGTCGCGCGGGGCGGCCGCGTGGTTGAGCACCGACGCCTGGATCTCGTACGTCGTGCTGAGCAGGCGGCGCATCAGCGCGTGCTCGCGCACGATCTGCGCGTAGCGGCGGATGCCACCGAGGCCGGGGACGCCCCCGGTCAGCTCGTCGATGGCGGCCTTGCCGCCGGCCTCCTCGAGCTTGCCGGCGCTGCGCAGGTGCTCGGAGACCGTCAGGACGTCGATCGGCTCGCTCTCGCGATACAGCGCGAGCATGGCCTCGTAGATCGCCCGGTGGCGGTCGCGGTAGAAGTCGTCGGGCTTGAGGCCCTCCTCGATGACGAGGCCGTACATCGCGCGATCGGAGAGCAGGATGCCGCCGAGCACGGACTGCTCGGCCTCGATCGAATGCGGCGGCGCGACGCCGGTGGCGATCTGCGCGGACGGGCGCGGAGGGGAGTCGGGGTACGTGCTCACGGCGTCAGGCTAGGTCGGCGGCGGCCGACCCGCGGTGTTGTTCCCGCTCGTTGGGAACGAAAGTTCGGCAGCGAAACAGTTTGCTCCGACCACCGGACGGAACGGCCGATCTCAGCCTTCGTCGGGCCAGTGGCCGTGGGCGTCGTAGAAGTCGCGCGCGGCGTCCTCGTCGTCGCGGTCGCTGTGGCCACGACCGGCGAACCAGGCGAGGACCGCGATCGAGCCGAGGCCGCCGATCACGCCGACGGCCCCCCAGATCGTGTCCGCGAGAGCGGCGAGCGGCGCTACTTCTTCTCCACGACCATCGTCTTGACCGAGGCGGTCACGCCCTCGGCGACCTCGACGACGACGACGTATGTGCCGACGTTCTTGATCGGCTCGTCGAGGTGGATCTTGCGGCGGTCGACCTTGAGGCCGCGCGCCTCTTCGATCGCGTCGGCGATGTCCTGGTTGGTCACCGAGCCGAACAGGCGGCCGTCGTCGCCGGCCTGCTGGCTGATCGTGAGCACCGTGCGGTTGAGCACGTCGGCGTCCTCGCTGGCCTTCTGGATGAGGACCTGCGCGGCGCGCTGTGCGACCTCGCCCTGCCGCTGGGCCTCGGCGAGCGCGCCCTTGGTCGCCGGCTGCGCGAGCTTGCGCGGGATGAGGTAGTTGCGCAGGTAGCCCTTGGAGACGTCGACGACGGCTCCACGATCGCCGAGGTGCTCGACGTCCTGCAAGAGAATTGCGGAGGGCATCAGTGGTCCGTCCTGTGATTCACGGGATGGGCCACGGGCTAGCGGTCGTCGCGGCCGCGGCGGCCACGGCCGCCTTCGCGCTCGGCGTCGTCGCGTCCGCCCTCGTTGACGTACGGCAGCAGCGCCAGCTCACGGGCGCGCTTGACCGCACGAGCGATCTGGCTCTGGTGGCGCCGGCAGGCGCCGGTGATCCGGCGAGAGCGGATCTTGCCCTTCTCGGAGATGAACTTGCGCAGCGTGGCCGTGTCCTTGTAGTCGGCCTGCTCGATCTTCTCCTTGCAGTACGGGCACGGCTTGCGCCGGCCGCTGCCGGGGCCGCCCTTCTTGTCACGTCGGCGCGTGGGCTTGCCACGGTTGCGCTGCTTAGCCACTGCTGAGAGTCCTTCGTTTCGATGCCAAGGCGCGCAGGCGTGCGCATGCGCGGCCCATCATTGTGACAGGGTCGCTCGCAAAGGCGCGGACCGGGACGTCCGCCGGGCCTGATAGCCGCTTTCAGCCGCGCTGCGGCAGCGGCCCGGCGCCGTCCGCGTTGCGCGTCAGATCAGAACGGGATGTCGTCGTCGGCGGGGCGGCTGCTGCCGCCGCCGCCGCCGACCGTGGCCGGCTGCTGCTGCTGGAAGTCGCTCATGTCGGCCGGGACGTCGGACCGCGCAGCGTAGCCGTTGGACTGGCCGCCGCCGCGGCTCTCGCCGTCGCGGACGACCGGCACGACGCTGTCGGCCGTGATGTCTACCGCCTGGCGCTTGGCGCCCTCCTCGCCCCACTCGCGCCAGCGCAGGCGCCCCGAGACGACGACCTTCTGGCCCTTGCGGAGGTTGCGCCCCATCCACTCGCCGAGGCCGCTCCAGATCGTCACGTCGAAGTACGCGGCGCGGTCGGCCCACTCGCCGGACGCGTCCTTGTAGCGCTCGTTGTGCGCGATGCGCAGGGAGCAGACGGCCGTCCCACTGCCGGGGAGGTTGCGCAGCTCCGGGTCCCTGGTCAGGTTGCCCGAGACGGTCACCGTGTTGATGTCGAATCCGCTCATGTGAAGTACCTCATCCGCGCGCACGACCGCAGCGGGCACGCTCTCGTGGTGATCTCTTGAGGGCCGCCAAGACCGGCAACCGCTCGATGGATCGAGTCTAGAGACGGGATCGGTCGGTCACGAACGATCACGCCGCTACCTCCGCGCTTAAGTTGCAGAGTTGGAACGAAGCGCGAGTGTTCCGCGCGGAAGCGAGCCGGCGCTAGGCGTCGGTGGGCGGTGCGGGCGCTGCTGCGGCGACGGCGACCGGCTCCGGGGCGACAGCCTCGCCGATACCCGTGGGGCGCGGCTCGGGGCGTGTCGACGGCGGCGCCGGCGTGCCGGGCTTGAGCTTGATGATGCGGAAGCGGATGACGCCGTCGGTGATCCGCAGCGTGCGCTGCAGCGACTCGAGGGTCTCGCGGACTCCATGGAACTGGAGGAGGTGATACTCGGCGTCGGTCTTGTGCCGGATCTCGTACGCCGTCTGGCGAACGCCCCAGTCCTGGGTGTTGACGATCCCGACGGGACCGATGATCTGCTCGACGTTCGCGATGACCTTCTGGCGCTGCTCGTCCGGAGCGGCGCTGTCGAGCATCAGGATGAGGTCGTAAAGGGGGTCGGCTGCAGGCATGCGGCGGCCGATGATAGCGACCGGGGGGCGAAAACCACGGTCCCGCGGCCTATAGGAGGTATGGAGCCGGACCGCCAGATGCCGCTGCGCGCCCGCATTCGCTGGGGCAACGTGGGCCGTGCGGGCGCGCTCGTGCTGCTCGCGGGTGTCGTGGTGGCATGGCCCCGGCTGAGCCCGCGCGAGATCGCGCTGCCGCCCGTGGAGCCGGTGCCGGTGGCGCCCGCTGCTCCGCCGCAGGGGCTTCCGGCCAGCCCGCCCGCTCCCGGCGGCGAAGGCTCGCCACCACGGGAGCGCGGCGCGGCCGCGGAGGAGCGCGCGGCCGCGGAGAAGCGAGCGGCGGCGAACGCGAAGCGGCGGGCGCGGCGCCGCGCCGCCGCGCGAGCCAAGCGACGGGCGGCGACCCGGGCGAAGCAGCGAGCTGCCGGACGGGCGAAGCGGCCGGCGGCGAGCGCGAAGCCCCGGCCGGCGGAGGGTGGCGGGGGGCGCGCCCCCGGGCCGGGGACCGCGCCCGCGACGGCACGGCCCCCGGGTCCGCGGCCCGCCGAGCCGCAGGCGCGGGGCGAGTTCGGGCCCGGAGGACCCGGGGAGCGCGCGACGGCGGCGCCCGAGTTCCAGCCGCGATGAGGCCCGCGCGGCGGCGCGTAGGCGCCGGCCGCGGAGGCGAGGCGGTGCCAGGGCGGCGCGCGGCGAGGCCTCGCGGCGAAGGGCACGGTCGGTGCGCGCCGGGGCGGCGCGGCGATTGCCCGCGGCGAAGGGCACGGTCGGTGCCCGCCGGGGCGGCGCGCAGCGAGGCCGTGCCGAAGGAAGCGGTCGGTGCGCGCCGGGGCGGCGCGCGGCGAGGCCCGCAGCAAAGGACGCGGGCGCGGCGTGCCGCGCGCGGCGCTCAGCGCGCCGCGGAGGCGCCCGCGCGCTTTGAGGCGATGTCCTCGACCTGCTCGTCGATCCAGTCGCCCGGGTCGCGCGCCGTGACGACCTCCTTCAGGCCGCGCGCACGCCGCGCGCGCTCCTCCGCGCTCATCGTCAGCGCGGCATGGATCGAGTCCGCCGTGGCCTTGATGTCGAACGGGTTGACGCTCAGCGCGAACTCGCCGAGCTCCTCGTGCGCGCCGGTGTTCTCCGACAGGATCGACACGCCGTCGCGCTCGTTGACCAGCGGCCCCTCCTTCGCGACGAGGTTCATGCCGTCGAACATCGCGTTGACGATCATCGCGTCGTAGTTCTTGTACGCCGCCACCGCCTCCTCGAGGTCGTCGCGCAGCTTGAGCTGGATCGGCATCCAGTCGGGCGTCCCGTGGCGGTGGTTGACGACCGCGACCAGCGCCTCGATGCGCTGGAGGTACTCCGCGTACTCCGGCACGTCCATCCGCGACGGCATGAGCTGCGCGATGAACGTCACGTGCTCGCGGAACTCCGGGTGCTCGTCGAGGAACTGGTCGAACGCCGAGAAGCCGCGCAGCACGTTCTTCGAGAGGTCGGCACGGTCGACGCGCAGGATGATGTGGTCGCGCCGCCGGCGCTTGAGCTCCTTCTCGAACTCCAGCGTCCGGTCCGAGCGAGCGATCCGCCGCGTCGCCTCGTAGTCGATCGGCAGCGGGTACGCCCGCACCCACACCTCGCGACCATCGGCGCAGCAGACGACACCGCGCTCGAAATCCACGTCCAACCCCATGAGGTCGCGGCAGCACTGCAGGAAGTTCCAGCGATAGGACCGCGTGTGGAAGCCGACGATGTCGTTCGCCAGCACGCCCTCGTAGATCTCGTTGCGGATCGCCGTCGGGAGCACGCGCCAGGCGTCGGGCTGCGTCCACGGGATGTGGATGAAGTGGTGCAGGAACACATCCGGCCGCGCCGACCGGATCAAAGCCGGCAGCGTGTAGAGGTGGTAGTCGTGGACCATCACGACCGGCTCGTCGACCCCGTCGATCTGCTCGATGACCGCCCGTGCCAGGTCCGCGTTGACGACCTTGTAGCCGTGCTCGAACGCGTCGACCTCGTGCTGGCGGATGTCCGGGGCGTTGGACAGATCCCACAGGTAGTGCTGGATGAACCACAGCATCGGGTTCGCGACGACGTTGTAGAAGCGGTCGTAGGCCTCCGGATCGGAGGTCACGAGGCGCACGAGGTACTCGCCGCCGCCGGACTCCACCTGAAACGGCTCGCCGTCGCTCTCCTGCGCCTTCTGCGTGTCGCCGTCGGTCATCGCCGACGCGATCCAGACCGCGTGGCGGTGCGAGGCCAGGCCGGTCAGCGCGGTGACGAGGCCGCCGCCGCCGCGCGTGAACGAGCCGTCGGTGTCGAACGTCACCGGCCCGCGGTTGGAGACGAGCACGAGGGGAGCTGAGTCCGGCACGGCGGGAGTGCTACCCCCGGGCTCGCTACGGCAACACAGCGCTGTCGGCCTGCCGCGGGCGCGTCCCCAGCGTGAGGCTGACGTCGCGCGGCTCGCCGTCGCGATACACCCGCAGCACGACCACCGCGCCGGGCTGATAACGGAGCAGCGCGACGCCGAGCGCCGCCTCGTCGTCGAGCGGGCGGCCGTCGACGGCCGTGATGATGTCGCCACCCTCGGTGACCGTCCGCGCCTGGAAGCGCACGGGCTTCGAGCCCGCCCTCAGCCCGGCCTTGTCCGCCGGCCCGCCCGCGACGACCTCCTGCACCCAGGCGCCCGTCGTGACCGGCAGGCCGAAGCGCCGCGCGAGCTGCGGGTAGATCCGCGTCGTCGCGACGCCGAGGTACGCGTAGTCGACCCGCCCGTCCGCCCGCAGCCCGGCGAGCGTGCGGCGCACGGTGTCGACGGGCACCGCGTAGCCGACGCCCTCGCCGCCGCCCGTCGACGTCTGGATCTGCGAGTTGATGCCGAGCACCTCGCCGCGCTCGTTGACGAGCGGCCCGCCGGAGTTGCCGCGGTTGATCGCCGCGTCCGTCTGGATCGCGCCGGCGATCTGAAAGCCCGTCAGCGACTCGATCGTGCGGTCGATCGCCGACACGACGCCCACCGAGAGCGACTGCGGCTCGCCGAACGGCGACCCGATCGCCGCCACGGGCGAGCCCACGCGCAGGTCCTGCGCGGTGCCGAGCCGCAGCGGGCGCAGCTTCAGCCCCGCCGGGTCGATGCGCAGCAGCGCGACGTCGGCGTTCGCGTCGAAGCCGACGATCCGCGCCGACACCTCGTTGCCGTCGGAGAACGCGACGTAGACCTCCTTGGCCTTCTTGATCGAGTCGCCGGTGCCCTCGGTGACAACGTGGGCGTTCGTCGCGACCTCGCCAGCGCCGTTGAGCACGAACCCCGAGCCGACGCCCCCGCCGCCCGCGCCGCCGAGCGCGTCGGACCCTTCGAGCACGCTGAAGACCGTCACGACGCCGGGCGAGTCGCGCGCGTAGACCGCCGCCGCGTCGAAGCCCCGCGCCGCGACGGACGCGCCGGAGCTGCGCACGACCTCCACCGTCGTCACGCGCTCGATGGTCCGCGCCGCGCCCGCGCCCGACCGGTCCGCCGCATCCTTGCCGCCGCAGCCTGCCGCGGCCAGCGCGCAAACGCCGGCGAGCACCGCGAGCGCGACCCTCACGCGGGCAGCTCCAGCGAGAACGTCGTCCGGCCGGGCGCCGAGTCGACGTCCAGCGACCCGCGCATCCGCTCGGCGAGCTCGCGCGCGATCGCAAGCCCCAAGCCCGAGCCCTGCGCGTCGTCGGACGTGAAGAAGGCCTCGAAGACGCGCGCCGCCGCGTCGTCGCCGATGCCGGGGCCGTCGTCGCAGACGCCGAGCCGCACGGCCCCGTTGTCGCGCACCGCGCTGACGACGACGTCCGTCCCCTCCGGGGTGTGCGTGAGCGCGTTGTCGATGAGGATCCGCAGGATTTGCGCCACGCGCTCAGGATCGCAGACGGCCTCGATCGGCTCGGACCCCAAGCGCAGCTCCAGCGCGGAGCCGTGCTTGTCGAGCGCGGGCTGAAACTCGGAGGTCACGCGGCTCGCGAGGTCGCCGAGATCCGTCGGCTCGGGGCGCAGCTCGAGCGACCCCGCCTCGAGCGTCGAGAGGTCCAGCAGATCCGTCGCGAGCTTGCCCAGGCGCGCGACCTGCTGGCGCACGACGGCGATGAACTCGCGCCGCGTCTCGTCGTCGAGGTCCTCGTCCTCGAGCAGCTCGAGGAAGCCGCCGAGCGAGAAGATCGGCGTGCGCAGCTCGTGCGACGCCGTCGCGACGAAGCGCCGCCGCGCGGTCTCGACCTGCCCGAGCTGGCGCTGCATGTCGTCGAGCGCGCGGGCGAGCTGGCCGAGCTCGTCGTCCTTGTCGGCCGGGAACACCGCCGTGAAGTCGCCCGCCGCGACGCGCTCGGCGCCCTGCTCGAGGATCTTCACGCGGCGCGCGATCGTGCGCGAGACGACGAAGCCGCCGGCGAGCGCGAGCAGCAGGCCGAGCGCGCCCGCGATCAGCACCTGGCGGCGGATGAGCGCGACGTTGCCCTGCACGTCGGTCAGCGGCGAGGAGAAGATCACGACGCGGCTCACGACGTTGCGATTGCGGACCGTGTCCCGGTCGCGGACCGGCTCGGCCACCTGCCCGAGCAGGACGTCGCCGCGGTACTGCGAGCCGCGGGCCTCGCGGCCGGTCCGCTCTGCGACGTCGGCGATCGCGACCGGGAGGTCGTCGAGCTGCACCTCGGTCGTCGAGTCCGAGAAGATCGAGAGCTGCGGCCCGAGCGTGCCGTTGCTGACGGTCATGAGCGTCACGCGCGTGCTCGTCCTGTCGCCGATCGACGCGACGAGCTGGTTGATCTGGCGAAACGTGCCGTCCGAGACGACGAGCCGCCTGATCCTCGGCGTGTGCGCGCGCGCCGTCCGCGCGAGCGAGTCGAGCTTCTGCTCGCGCAGCGAGGACTCGAGCTGCGGCGTGACGTAGAAGAACACGACGCCCACGGCGACCAGCGTGACGGCGAAGAACAGCACCGTCAGCCGCGTGCGCAGCGAGCGAAGGCGCGGCATCCGACTTATCGCTCGTCCTCGTCGCGGAAGCGGTAGCCGACGCCGCGCACGGTGAAGAGGAACTCGGGCTGCTTGGCGTCGAGCTCGAGCTTCTCGCGCAGGTGGCGGATGTGGACGTCGATCGTGCGCGGGTCGCGGTAGGCGGCGTCGCCCCAGATGCGCGTCAGCAGGTTCTCGCGTGTGAAGACGCGCCCCGGGTGCGTCGCCAGCGCGCCGAGGATCTCGAACTCGACGTACGTCGTCTGCACCGGCTCGCCGCGGACCTGGACCGTGCGCTTGGCGAAGTCGATCGTCAGGCCGTCGAAGCGCAGCGGCCCGTCGGCGACCGCGAGGCCGTCGTCGGGGCGCATCTCGGCCCGGCGCAGCGCGGCCTTCACCCGGCTGCGGAACTCGCGCATCGAGAACGGCTTGGTGATGTAGTCGTCGGCGCCGATCTCGAGCCCGACGACCTTGTCGATCTCCTCGGCGCGCGCGGTGAGCATGATGATCGGCACGGTGCTGCGCGCGCGGATGCGGCGGCAGACCTCGAGGCCGTCGAGCTTGGGCAGCATGAGGTCGAGCACGACGAGGTCGTAGCTGCCCTCCGAGAAGCGGTCGAGCGCGGCCCGCCCGTCGGTCGCCTGCACGACCTCGTAGCCGTCCTTGCGCAGCGGATACGAGAGCAGCGTCTGAATCGCGTGCTCGTCGTCGACGAGGAGGATGCGGGGGGCGCGATCCACCATCACCAATAGTGTGACAACGACGATGTCCGGCAGACACGCCACCCTGCATCGATGACCGAGCCGCGCCTGTACCGGGCGGCGCTCGTGCCTGTCTTCTTCGCGCTCGTGCTGCTCGCGTTCTCGCTCGAGAACCGGCCGCGCCCGCTGACGACGACGCTCGCCCCCGACGCGTTCGCCGACCGCGCGTTCGACCGCGCCTACGCCGCCGGCGGGCTCGCCGACCGCTTCCCGGATCGCCGCCCCGGCTCGCTCGGCGACGAGCGGCTCGCCGACGTCGTCGTCTCGCAGATGCGCGACGCGGGCTTTCGCGTGCGCACGATCGTCCACGAGGGCGAGACCATCGACGGCAAGCGGACGCTGAAGACCGTCATCGCCGAGCGGCCCGGCACGGTCGACGAGCGCGTCGTCGTCGTCGCCCACCGCGACGCCGCCGGCCGGCGCGCCGAGGCGGAGCTGTCGGCGACGGCCGCGCTGCTCGAGCTCGGGCGCGTCTTCGGCGCGCCGCTGCAGACGCAGCGCACGTTGACGCTCGTCTCGACGAGCGGCGGCAGCGGCGGGGCGGCCGGCGCCTCGGCCTTCGCGGACGAGCTGCGCGGGCCCGTCGCGGGCGTGCTCGTGCTCGGCGACCTCGCGTCGCGCAACCTGCGCGTGCCGCTGCTCGCGCCGTGGTCCAACCGGCTGGGCGGCTCGCCGCTGCAGCTGCGCAGCACGCTGCAGGACGCGCTGCGCCTGGAGACCGGCGGCGCCGCGAAGCCGCCGCGCGCGCTGAGCCAGTTCGCGCGCTTCGCGATGCCCGCGACCTACGGCGAGCAGGGCGTGCTGCTGGCGCGCGGCCTGCCCGCGATCGCGCTGTCGATCGGCGGCGACCGCCAGCCGCCCGCGGGCGCGCCGATCTCGCAGGAGCGCATGACGCAGCTCGGCCGCGCGGCGCTGCGCACGGTGACGGCGCTCGACTCCGCGCCGCGCGGGCGGCCGGTCAACCCCGAGGCGTCGAGCGCGGACCTCGTCACGAGCCGCAAGGTGCTGCCCGCCTGGGCCGTGCGGCTGTTCGTGGGCGCGCTGCTGCTGGCGCCGCTCGTCGTCGCCGTCGACGCGCTGGCCGCGGTCCGCCGGGCGCGCGAGCCGATCCTGACGTGGCTGCGCTGGACGCTCGCGTGCGCGCTGCCGGTCGTCATCACGGCGCTGTTCGCGCTCGCCCTGGGCGCGGTCGGCCTCATCACCGCGACGCCCGACGCGCCCGTCTCGCCGGCCGCGCTGCCGGCGCAGGCGCCCGCGCTGCTGGCCGTCGCGCTCGTGCTCGTGCTCACGTGGGTCTGGCTGCGCCCGATCGTGCTGCGGCTGGTGGGCGCGACCGCAGATCCGTCGGCGCCCGCCGCGGGCGTCGTCGTGCTGCTCGTGGCGGTCCTGGCGGCGATCGCCGTCTGGATTCGCAACCCCTTCGCCGCGGCGCTGCTGGCGCCCGCGCTGCACGTGTGGCTGCTCGCGCTGGCCGCGGACCTGCCCATGCGCCGCGTCCTGCGCGTCGCGCTCGTGGTGGTCGGGGTGCTGCCGGTCGTCATCGTCGCGTTCGTGGTCGCGCGCGCGCTCGGGCTCGGCGGGCTCGACGCCGCGTGGGAGCTCTTGCTCGTCGTCGCCGGCGGGCACGTGTCGCTGGAGGGGCTGCTGCTGTGGAGCCTGCTCGCGGGCTGCGCGGCCGCCGCGGTGATGATCGCCTTGCACGGTCGCGTGCACGACGACGTCGACAGCGTCCCGATCACCGTGCGCGGCCCGCGCTCGTACGCCGGCCCGGGCTCGCTCGGCGGCACCGAGTCGGCTTTGCGAAAGTAACCGCGTCGCCGATGCGGAGCCAGCTGCGGGCGCTGTCGACGGTGCTGATCATCTCGGGCGCGCTCTTGCTCAGCGACGCCGCGCTGACCGTCGCCTGGCAGGAGCCGGTGTCGGCGCTGTACGCGCAGATCGTGCAGGGCCGCCTCGGCGACGACCTGCGCAAGCTCGAGCTCGCCAAGCCGAGCGCGCGCGACCTCGCCGCGCTGCGCTCGCTCGAGAACGATCGCCGCCAGATGGCGTTCCTCGCGCGCGCGCTGCGCCGGACCGCCAAGCGCGGCGAGGCCGTCGGGCGCATCCGGATCCCGCGGATCGGCGCGAGCTTCGTCGTCGTCAAGGGAACCGACGACGGGTCGCTGCGCAAGGGCCCGGGGATCTACGACGGCGCCCCGTTTCCGGGCGCGCCCGGAACGGTCGCGATCGCCGGCCACCGCACGACGTACCTCGCCCCCTTCCGGCGGATCGACAAGCTCAAGCCGGGCGACGAGCTGTCCGTCGAGATGCCCTATGGGCGCTTCACCTACCGCGTGCAGCAGCGCAAGATCGTCGGGCCCGGGGCGGTCGAGGTCGTCAAGCGCGTGGGCTACGACCGGCTCGTCCTGTCGGCCTGCCACCCGCTCTACAGCGCGGCGAAGCGCATCATCGTGTTCGCCCGGTTCGTGCGCGCGGAGCCCCGCGGGCTGGCGCTCACCTCATGACCGGCGGCACGACACCTGCGGACGACGCGGGTGCGCCGCTCAAGCGCGACCCCGCTGCGCTCGATAGCTGCCGTGCGATGCGAACCCATGAGCTCAGGCTGCGCATTCAGCGCGCCGACTACGTCATCGACCCCGCGCTCGTCGCGGCGGCGATGCTCCGCCACGCCGTCAGTCAGAGGCGATGGTGGAACCCGATCGCCGTCTGCGCGACGCCGCGCCGCGGACATGACGACTTCCGGCGCGCCGGCGACGACGCGCCCGACCCACGTCAACGGCGCGGCGTCCTGCGCCGCGGCGCGATCCTCGGGGCCCACGCACACGCACAGCTCGTAGTCCTCGCCGGCCGCCACGGCGAGCTCCCACGCGGGCAGGCCGAGCCGGCTCGCGACGTCCGCCACGCCGCCGCCCAGCGGCAGCGCGTCGAGGTCGATCTCGATCCGTACGCCGCTGGCCCGAGCGAGGTGCCCGGCGTCCGAGGCGAGGCCGTCGGACAGGTCGATCATCGCGTGCGCGCCGGCGCGGGCGAGCGCTCGCCCCTCGGGCAGCCGCGGCTCGGGGCGCAGGTGGCGGCGCACGAGGGCTTCGTCCCCGCCGGCGAGGGCCCGGCCGTCGAGGATCGCGAGGCCGGCGCCCGACGCGCCGAGCGTGCCGGTGACGCCGACGAGATCGCCCGGTCGCGCGCCGCCGCGGCGCACGAGCTGCGACTCGTCGTCGGCCCAGCCGACGACCGTGACGGCGAGCGTCAGGGCGGGCGCGGAGGTCACGTCGCCGCCGATCAGCGCGACGCCGCAGCGCTCGGCGAGGGTCGCCATCGCGTCGGCCAGCGCGAGCGCGTCGGCCTCCGCGAAGCCCGCCGGCATGCCGAGCACGACGTACGCCTCGCCGGGGTCGGCCCCCATGGCCGCGAGATCCGACAGCGCGCCGGCGAGCGCGCGATGCCCGGCGTCGGCCGCGGTCGCGGTCTGCCCGAGGCGGAAGTGCACGCCGTCGACCATCGCGTCGGTCGACGTCACGCTGAGCGCACGCGCGCGGACGACGGCGGCATCGTCGCCGCTGCCCACGATCACCCGCTCCGGCGGCGGGCCGAACCGCTCGCGAAACGCGGCTATGAGATCGAACTCGTCCACGCGAAGGCGGACAGAGGAGCTACCTGTGTCGGTAGACGATGCGCGCTCGGTCGAGGTCGTACGGCGACAGCTCGCAGCGCACGCGGTCTCCCGGAAGGATCCGGATGCGGAAGCGGCGCATCTTGCCCGCGACGTGACCGAGCACGACGTGCTCGTTGTCGAGCTTCACGCGGAACATCGCGTTGGGGAGGGCCTCGATCACCTCACCCTCGAATTCGACCTTCTCTTCTTTGGCCATTGGGCAGCAACGGTAGCAGCGTGTCGCGCCACGACCGGGACGGCGTCCGCGGACGCTGCCTCAGGGCGGGCTCGTGTCCTTGGGCGGGCCGAGGGGCTCGGGGTCCGGGTCGACGTTCGCGCCGGGGTCGTACTCGTCGGGGTCGAAGCCTCCGCCGCCGGTCGCCGGCGGCGGTGGCGGCGGTCGCGCCGGCGGTGGTGGCGGCGGCGCCGCCTGGTTGGGCGTCGCTCCGCCCGTCTGGTTGCCGTTGGGCTTCGAGCCACTCGGCTTCGTCGGCTTGCCCGTCGCGGGATCGACGTTCGTCGACTCGACGGGCGTCGTGTCGCGGGACACGCGGCCGGCGTGCTTGCCCTTGAACGCCTTGGTCTTGAAGGCGTGGCCGGGCTTGGGGAACTGGCCGCAGAAGCTGCGCTTGGCCATCTTCATGTAGCGGCCCCAGATCTGCGCGGGGAACGTGCCGCCGTCGACGGGCCCGCCGCCGAAGAGGTTCGTCATCGGGATGTTCGCCTTCGGGAAGCCGACCCAGACCGCCGTCGCGAGCTTCGGCGTGTAGCCGACGAACCACGCGTTCTTGTTGTCCTCGGTCGTGCCGGTCTTGCCGCCGGCGGGGCAGCCGATCTCCGCCCGCTTGCCGGTGCCGCCCTTGATGTTCGCCTGGAGGATCTTCGTGACCTCGTACATCGGCGCGGAGTCGAAGACCTTCGTGCGCTGCGGCTTGCCGAGGTTCTCGACCTTGCCGTCCGGGAAGCGCACCTCGGTCACGGCCTTGGGCTTGTTGCGCCAGCCGCCGCTGGCGATCGTCGCGTAGGCGTTGGCCATCTCCAGCGGCGAGCAGCACCTGCGCAGGCCGCCGAGCGTCTCGGACGGGTAGCCCTGGAGCGTCGACGTGATGCCCAGCTTGCGCGCCGTCGCCGCGACGTACTTCGGGCCGAGGTCGAGCGCGAGGCGGATGTAGACCGTGTTGTCGGAGGACGTCGTTGCCGAGACGAGGTTCTTCGACCCGCCGCCGGAGCACTTGCCGCCGTAGCAGTTGATCGTCACGTTGCCGTACTGCGGGCCGAGCTGGACGGCGCCCGACGCGTAGCTCGTGGACGGGCTGATGCCCTTCGCGAGCGCCGCGACGAGCGCGATGACCTTGAACGTCGAGCCCGGCTGGCGCTTGGCGTCGGCGGCGATGTTGAACTTCGAGTCCTGATACTTCGCGGACGACGCCATCGTGAGGATGTGGCCGTTGGACGGCTCGATCGTCACGATCGCCGAGGACGGCGCCCCGACGAAGCCGAGGTCCTGCGCGATCGCCGCGCGCGCCTTGCGCTGGAGGTCGAGGTCGATCGTCGTCTTGATCGTCAGCCCGCCGCCGCGCACGGTCTTGACGCCGTAGCGCTTGATGAGCTCGTCCGAGACGTAGTCGAAGAAGTAGCTCTCGCGCTTCTCGCGGAAGTAGCTGTTGGGGTGCAGCACGAGGTCCGCGCGCATCGCGGCGCGGGCCGCCGACTGCGTGATGAAGCCGACGTCGGCCATCTTGCGCAGCACCGAGTTGCGGCGGGCGGTCGCCGGCCCCGGCTGGCGGAACGGGTTGTACTGGCTCGGCGCCTGCGGCAGGCCGGCGAGCAGCGCGGACTCCGACAGCGTGAGCTCGGACGCCGGCTTGTTGAAGTACGCCCGCGCGGCGGCCTGGACGCCGACCGCGGTCTGCCCGCCGTTGGTCCCGTAGGGCACGGAGTTGAGGTACTTCGTGAGGATCCACGCCTTGCCGACGCGGCCCGAGTGGATGTTCTCGAGCTCCTCGGCGAGCTTCGCCTCGCGCACCTTGCGCTTGAAGGTCTTCTCCCTGCTGCCGGTGTAGAGCGTGCGGATGAGCTGCATCGTCAGCGTCGAGCCGCCCTGCAGCGTCTTGCCGGAGCTCGCGTTCTTCAGCGCCGCGCGGACGACGCCCTCGAAGTCGACGCCCTTGTGCTGGTAGAAGCGCTCGTCCTCGATCGCGACGGTCGCGTCCTTCATCGACTGCGGGATCTTCGACGAGGGGATCGTCTCGCGCAGGACGTCGTTCTGGATGAACCCGAGGCGCGAGCCGTCGGCGGCGAGGACCGTGGAGATGCGGCCGGGGTCCTGCGGCTGCAGCGTGCCGAGGTCGGGCGCCGAGTTGGCGATGCCGACGACGTAGCCGACCGCGCTCAGCACGCCGATCACGGCGCACGAGATCAGCACCGCGAAGGTCAGGATGATGACGCGGGCGGCGCCGCCTCGGCGGCGGCGTCGACGCTGGCGTTCAAGGCGAGCGGACATCGTGTGGTGCTACGAGCGGGTGAAGACCGACAGGGGATTCTACGGACTGCGCGACCTTGGTCGCCCGGGTACACGCGATCCTGCAAGCGCGCGGGTTGCGAACATGGTGTGCATGCAGTCGCGCGTGCACCCCACCGGCGTCGCCCGGCTCTTGGGCGACGGCGTGGCCCGGGCCCTCGACCGCGACGCGGCCCTGGCCGACGCCTGGCGCGCGCTCTGGATGTCGCGCCTGCTCGTGTGGGCGGCGGGCGTCGTGGCCGTGCTCGTGTTCGGGCTGTCGAGCCGCGCCGGCGACTTCGACCCGGCCGGGGTGACGTCGCCGTTCGGCACGACCGGCGACGTGCTCGCCGCGCCGTTCGCGCGCTGGGACTCCGTCTGGTACCTCGCGATCGCCGGCAGTGGCTATGGCGGCGGCGCGCGCGAGGCGTTCTTCCCGCTGTACCCGCTCGTCGTCCAGCTCGCCGGCCTGCCCGCCGGCTCGGCGCTCGTGGGCGGCGCGCTCGCCTCGACGGCGCTGCTCGGCGTGGCGCTCGTGCTGCTGCACCGGCTCGTCGCGCTCGACCACCCGCGCGCGGTCGCACGCAACGCCGTGCTCGTGACGGCGCTGCTTCCCATGTCGTTCTTCTTCTCGGCGGTCTACAGCGAGTCGCTGTTCCTCGCGCTGTCGGTCGGAGCGGTGTACGCGGCGCGGCGCGAGCGCTGGGCGCTGGCCGGCGCGCTCGGCGGGCTGGGCGCGCTGACGCGCAGCGCGGGCGTGCTGCTGCTCGTGCCGCTCCTGATCCTCTACCTGTGGGACACCGGCTCGCTGCGGCGGCGGCCGCGCGTGCCGCGGCTCGACGTGCTGTGGCTCGCGCTCGTGCCCGCCGGGCTCGCCGTGTACTGCGCGTACCTCGGGCTCGCCGGCTACGACGCGCTCGCGCCGTTTCACGCGCAGGAGGTCTGGTTTCGGTCCTTCGCGGGGCCGTTTCTCGGCGCGTGGGACGGCGCCGTCGCCGCGTGGCAGGGCGCCCGCCAGCTGCTTGTCCGGCGCGCGCGAGCCGGTGTTCTTCACGGCCTCCGGCGACGACCCGTTCGTCGCCGCGCGCCACAACATCGAGCTGCTCGCGTGGCTCGTGCTGACCGTCGCCGCGACGATCGGCGCGCTGCGGCGGCTGCCCGCGGCGTACGGCGCGTACCTCGTCGCGGCGCTCGCGCTGCCGCTCTCCTACCCCGTCGGGCCGCAGCCGCTGATGTCGCTGCCGCGCTTCGTGGCGGTGCTGTTCCCGCTGTCGATCTGGCTTGCGCTGTGGATGACCGGGCGCGTCTGGCGCGAGCGGCTCGTGCTGGGCGCGTTCGCGTGCGGGCTCGCCGTCTACACGGGGATCTTCGCGACCTGGCACTGGGTGGCGTATGTGGTCCGTCCTGTAGGTCCGGGTGCGCTTGGGCGGTTGCTGGCGCCGGTTGGCAAGGACGCAGTGAAGGAGTGGGCCTTCAGGCCCATGACTGAGCGAGGACGCCGCCAGCCGGTGATCAGCGGCCGATCCAAGCGTGCGCGGATCTGCAGGATGGGCCACCGTGGCGCTGATCACGCTCGACGCGCTGGGGGTCCTCTGAGCCCCCGCCCGGGCCGCCGCTCGTGGCGGAGCTCGCCGCGCTCGGCGTCGACGTGGACGCGGCGGCGGCGGCCGCCGCGCTCGCGGAGGAGATCGCGTACTACCGCGCGCACCACGACGAGGCGAGCGACGCGGCGGCGCTCGCCGACCTGCGGGCGCGTTGCGCCGAGGTGCTGCGCGGGGCGCTCGCGCGCGCGGGCGCCGCGGTCGACGAGCTCGAGACGCCGGCGCTGCGCGACGCGCTGCTGGCGGCGCTGCGGTTTCGCGCCTACCCGGAGGTGCCCGACGCGCTGCGCGCGCTGCGCGAGGCCGGCCACCGCCTGGTGGTCGTCTCCAACTGGGACGTCTCGCTGCACGAGACGCTGCGCGCGACCGGGCTCGCGGATCTCGTCGACGGCGCGATCGCCTCCGCCGAGGCGGGCTTCGCGAAGCCCGATCCGCGGATCTTCGAGGCCGCGCTGGCGCTGGCCGGCGGCAGCGCCGACGGCGCCACGCACGTCGGCGACACGATCGAGTTCGACGTCGCGGGGGCGCACGCCGCCGGCTGGCGCGCGGTGCTCGTCGCGCGCGACGGCCCGCCGCCGCGGGTCCCCGCCGGCGTGCCCGTCATCCGATCGCTGGCGGAGCTCCCCGGGCTCGCCGCGTAATCTGGCGCTTCGTGACGACCATCCCGCCCCCGCCCCCCGAGGATCCGGTCCTCCCGGCCGCGCCACCGCCGGCCGCCGACGTGCCGGCACCCGAGGACCCGCCGGCCGACCCCCCGGCGCAGGAGCCCACCGGCAACGCGCGCTGGAAGCCGTGGACCGCCCCGCTCGCGCTCTTCGGATGGCTCTTCATGACGATGATCCTGACGCTGATCATCGCGATCGCCTCGGCCGCGATGGGCTACTCGCTCGACGACCCGCCGGCGGGCGTGAACATCGCCGGGACGTTCGCGCAGGACTTCGCGATGATCGCGGCGGTCCTGATCTTCGCGAGCTTCTTCGGGCGCCCGCGCGGCGCGGACTTCGGGCTGCTGCGGCCCGCGATCGGCAAGGCGATCGGTGCGATGTTCGCGGTCTGGTTCGGCTTCATCGCCTTCAGCGTGGCCTGGAAGTTCGCGATCTCGCTCGACGACCCGCAGACGCTGCCCGACGAGCTCGGCATCGGCGGGTCGACGGTGAACCTCGTGCTCGTCGTGATCGTCATCGCGGTGCTCGCACCGCTCGGCGAGGAGCTGCTCTTCCGCGGCTACGTCTTCGGGGCGCTGCGCAACTGGAAGGGCGTCTGGCCCGCGGCGATCATCACGGGGGCGATCTTCGGCGCGGTCCACATCGGCTCGTCGCCGATCGGCTACGCCGTGCCGCTTGCGTTCTTCGGCTTCGGGCTGTGCCTGCTGTACCAGCGGACAGGGTCGCTGTATCCGTGCATCGCGCTGCACGCGCTGAACAACGCGTTCGCGCTCGGCCTCGACCAGGAGTGGGGCTGGGAGATCCCGGTCGTGATGGTGGGAGCGTGCGCGGCGTCGGTCGGGCTGGCCATGCGCGCTCTCCCCGCCGCGCGCGTCGCCCGCGCCGGCGCCGTGAGCGCCGCCGCGCCCAGCCTGTGACGCACCTCACGTCTTCGGCCGGATCGCGTGGCATAGTCCCGTCGATGCGCCAACTCATCGTCCTCTGCGCCTTCGCCGGGTTGGCGTTGGTCCCCTCGTCCGCGGTCGCCCAGCAGCCTGTCCCGGCCGCTCCGGTTGCGCCCGTCGAGCCGCAGCTCAAGCTCACGCTCGAGCGGGTCGGCGGCAAGCTCGCGACCGTGCTCGTCGGCGACCGCGTACGCATCCGCGGCGCCGTCACCGCGTTCATCCCCGGACAGAAGGTGCGGGTGCGGTTCTTCAGCGCCGGCAAGAAGATGGGGGCCAAGACCAAGACGCTCCAGCCCGGCCGTAATGGCAGCGGCGTCTTCGAGCTCTCCTACCGGCCCGGCCGCTCCGGCTCGCTTGTCGTGCGCGCCACCCACGACGCGACCCCGGAGCTCCCCATGGTGCAGGGCGATCAGCCGCAAGATCGACGTCATCCCGCGGAGCGTCGGCACGAAGGCGCGCAAGCGGGCGATCGTCGCGCTGCAGCGCCGGCTCGGCCGGCTCGGCTACGTGGTCGGCGCGAAGGGCCACTTCGACGGGCGCACCGCGCGCGCCGTGCTCACCTTCCGCAAGATGACCGGCATGGCGCGCACCCACGAGGCTTCGACCGGCGTGATGCGGCGCATCGCTCAGGGCAAGGGCTCCTTCAAGATCCGCCGTCCCGACCACGGCCGCCACGCCGAGGCCGACCTCACGCGCCAGGTCCTCGCGCTGATCGAGGGCGGCAAGGTCCGCCGGCTGTACCCGATCTCGTCGGGCAAGCCCAGCACGCCGACCGTCCTCGGCTCGTTCCGCGTCTACTCGAAGACGCCGGGCACGAACGCCAAGGGCATGGTCGACTCCGCGTACTTCATCCGCGGCTATGCGACGCACGGCTACCCGTCGGTGCCGATCTACCCGGCGAGCCACGGCTGCCTGCGGCTGCCGATCCCGGACGCCCGCACGGTGTTCAACTGGATGCGGATCGGCACCCCGGTCGACGTGTACTACGGGCCGCGGCCTAAGTAGTCGTCGCCCGAGCCGCTAAGCGGCTCGCGCGCCGCGGGCGGGCAGGGCGGGCGATCCCCGCCCGTGCATGAAGCGGGCGAGATAGGCGAGCAGGAAGCCGTAGAGGAGCAGGCCCAGCAGCGTCGGCACGGCGCGCTGCGCCCACCGGCTGCCGGACGAGTTGGCGATGCTCGCGAACGGCTTGAGCAGGAAGTCGTTGGCGTCGTCGATGTACTCGCGCGCCGTGGTGTTGCGCCGCTCGCGCTGCCGCTCGCCCGCCGCGGTCGGGGCCGCGACCTCGTAGCCCTTGAGCTCGTCGCGCTGCGCGCTCGAGGCGCGGTTGAACTCGTCGACGGCGAACAGGCAGAAGCCCGCGGCGATGACGACGCTGAGGACGATCGCGACGGTGCGCAGTGAGCGTTCGAGCACCGAACTAAGGTACGGCCCCGATGACCGCAACTGGACGTTTGGCCGAGGAGCTGCGCGAGCACGCGCTGATCCTCGGCGAGGTGACGCTGACGAGCGGCGCGACGGCGTCGTACTACGTCGACGCCAAGCGGGCGATCCTGCTGCCGGCGGGCTTCGCCGCGCTCGGCGAGCTCGTCGCCGAGCGGGCGAGCGCATGGGGCGCGACGGCCGTCGGCGGCATGACGATGGGCGCCGACCCGGTCGCGTGCGCAGCGCTCGCCGCGGGCGCGGACGTGAAGGTCTTCTTCGTGCGCAAGGAGGCCAAGGCGCACGGGTTGGCGCGGCGCATCGAGGGGCCGCTGCTGAGCGCGGAGGATCGCTGCCTGGTGGTCGAGGACGTCGTCAGCACGGGCGGCTCGACGATCAAGGCGATCGAGGCGCTGCAGGAGGCCGGCCTGCGGATCTGCGGCGTCGTGAGCGTGCTGGACCGCCTCATGGGCGGAGCCGAGCGCATCGAGGCGGCGGCGGGCGCGCCGTACAAGGCGCTCGTGACGATCGACGACGTCTACCCCGACCGCCCCGAACGCTGAGCCACCGGCGCGGCGCGAAGCCTCGGCGCCCCGCGCGGATGTCGAATAGTGAGCGGATAACGCTCACAATTCGACATCGACCTTGCTCCTACGGGTCGAGGTCGATGCGGATCGCCAGGAGGTCGGTGCCCATCGCCCGGACGGCCGCGGCGTTGACCTTCGACATGTGGTGCTGGTGGGCGCGCGGGTCCTCGCCTTCGAGCAGCGTCGCGACGCCGGTGCGCCAGCGCCGCCCGATCCGCAGGCGCACGCGCGGATCGGCTTCCATGTTGCGCACGTAAGCCGACTTGCGGCCTTGCTCGCTGACGATCCAGAACGTGTCCGTCTTGCGGTCCAGGCCGTTGCTCACGGGCGTGCGCCGCGCCTGGCCGCTCTTGCGCCCCGTCGTCTCGAGCAGCGCGACCGACGGCACGAGCCCATGCGCCGCCAGCGCCTTGACCGGCGGGTTGAGGAGGCGGACCTGGAGCTTCGTGATCAACCGCCGCTTGCGGTCGGAGGACGACGGCATGTAAGCAGCGAGTGTAGGCCCGGAGCGTGTGCTCCGGGCCGCCAACTTGACCTCAGGCCGGCTTCGTGTACCCGCCGGTGAACGAGCCGCTGCCGCTGTACGACACGATCCGCCAGCGATAGGTCCCCGCCGTGCCGTTGTAGACGATGTCCTCCGTCGAGCTCGCGCTGATCGACTGCGCGACGTTCGACCACGTGCCCGTCAGCGAGCGCTTCTGGAGGTACAGATCGAAGTCGACGCCGCTCGTCGGCCCGCGCAAGCAGCCGCGGTGCGTGCCCGAGCCATTCGAGACGTACGAGCCGGCGGTCGGCTGGATGACCGAGGCGCCCGTGCCGCCGAGCGAGCCGCTGTAGGCCACCGCGAGACCGCAGCCGGGCGGGGGCGGAGGCGGCGGTGGTGGCGGCGGCGGAGGCGGAGGTGGCGTGGCGCCGAACAGCGAGTACAGCAGCCGGTTCGGCGAGCCCGTGCCGGGGCTCGTGACCTTGCCGGTGGTCGCGCTCGTGTTGATCGCGCTCGCGACCGTCGCCGGCGCCGCGCCCGTGGCGCCCTGGAGGTACAGCGCCGCGACGCCCGCGACGTGCGGGCTCGCCATCGACGTGCCGCTGATCGTGTTCGTCGCGGTGTCCGACGTGTACCAGGACGACAGGATGCTCGAGCCCGGCGCGAAGAGGTCGACGCACGTGCCGTAGTTCGAGAACGAGGAGCGTGCGTCGGAGATCGTCGTCGAGCCAACGGTCAGCGCGTTCGGCGTGCGCGCCGGCGAGGTGTTGCACGCGTTCTGGTTCTCGTTGCCGGCCGCGACCGCGTAGGTCACGCCGTCGGCGATCGAGTTCGCCACAGCCGTGTCGAGCGCGCTGGACGCGCCGCCGCCGAGGCTCATGTTCGCGACCGCGGGCTGGCCCGCGGCGTGGTCGGTCGTGACCCAGTTGATGCCCGCGATGACGCCGGACGTCGCGCCGCTGCCGCCGCAGTCGAGGACGCGCACGCCCACGAGCGAGACGAGCTTCGCCACGCCGTACGTCGAGCCGCCGACCGTGCCGGCGACGTGCGTGCCGTGCCCGTTGCAGTCGTCGGCCGAGCCGCCGTCGACGGCGTCGTAGCCCGTCGTCGCGCGGCCGCCGAACTGCTGGTGCGTGAAGCGGATGCCGGTGTCGATGATGTACGCCTTCACGCCCGAGCCGGTCGGCGTGTAGGTGTAGGAGGTGCTGAGCGGCAGGTCGCGCTGGTCGATGCGATCGAGGCCCCATGGCGGCGAAGCCTGGGTCGTCGTCGCCCTCACGACGGCGTCCGCCTCGACGTAGGCGACGTCGGGGTCGCTGCGGACCTCCGCCAGCGCGGCCGCGGGGAGCGCAGCCGCGTACCCCTTCAGCGCCCGGCTGTAGTCGCGGTCCACGCGCCCGCCCCGCGCACGGGCGCGGGTCTTCGTGCGCTCCTTCGCGGCCTCGGTCGCCGTGCTCTTCATGACGACGATGTACTGGCCCGGGATGACGCCGGGCTGGCTGGTGCCCGTAACGGGTGCGGGGGTCTGCGCAAGGGCGGCGGCGGGCGCCAGCGCGAGCGCGACGACGGCGAGGCCAACTGCCCTCGCCGAGTTCTTCGACGCAAGTCCTCCATGACGGCTCATGCGAGCAACCCTAGCCGCCGAAGGCGCGTTTCTTCCAGAGCGGTGGCGATGCCCCGAGCTGGATTCGAACCAGCGGCCTTCCCCTTAGGAGGGGGACGCTCTGTCCAGCTGAGCTATCGGGGCTCGTGCGGCCTTGTGGAGGATACGTCGGACAGCGGGTAGTGGCAGGCCGCCAGACCGCCGCCCGGCTTGGGCTCAAGCGACGGCTCGCGCACGTCGCAGACGGCGGCGACGAACTTCGGGCAGCGCGTGTGGAAGCGGCAGCCCGCGGGCGGGTGTGACGGCGACGGCGGATCGCCGCCGAGGACGACGCGGCGGCGCGCCTTCGCGAGCCGCGGGTCGGCGACGGGAACCGCCGACAGCAGCGCCTCCGTGTACGGATGGCGCGGGTGGGCGTAGAGCTCCTCGGCGCTCGCGAGCTCGACGATCTTGCCGAGGTACATGACGGCGATCCGGTCGCACATGTAGCGCACGACCGAGAGGTCGTGGGCGATGAAGATCATCGTCAGCCCGAGGTCGCGCTGCAGCCCGCGCAGGAGGTTGAGGATCTGCGCCTGGATCGAGACGTCGAGCGCCGACACCGGCTCGTCGGCGACGACGATCCGCGGGCCCAGCGCCAGCGCACGCGCCACGCCGATGCGCTGGCGCTGGCCGCCGGAGAACTCGTGCGGCCAGCGGTTGTAGTGCTCGGGGTTCAGGCCGACGCTCTCCATGAGCTCCTGCACGCGGCGCTTGCGCTCCTCGCGCCCGGGCGCGATGCCGTGGATCGCGAACGGCTCGCCGATGATCGAGCCGATCGTGCGGCGCGGGTTCAGCGCCGAGTACGGGTCCTGGAAGATCATCTGCAGCTCGCGCCGCAGCGGGCGCAGCTCCTTGCGCGACAGCGTCGTGATGTCGCGCCCGTCCAGCGCGACCGTCCCCGACGTCGGCGCGAGCAGCGCCAGCAGCAAGCGCGCGGTCGTCGACTTGCCGCAGCCGCTCTCGCCGACGATCCCGAGCGTCTCGCCCTCGTGCACGTCGAACGACAGGCCGTCGACCGCGTGGACGGTGCCCGTCGTGCGCCCGCCGAAGCCCGTCAGCGGGAAGTGCTTGACGAGGTCGCGGACCTCGAGCAGGGCGCGGGTCACGCGTCGTCCTCGATGCCGGCGGCGGCGCGTGCGTCCGCCGGCGCCGCTCCGGCCCGCAGCGAGCGCCACACGGCGCGCCGTGTGGCGGACGGGAGCAGGCACGCGGTGAGGTGGGCCGGGTCGCCGGGGTCGGGGTCAAGCGGCGGGTCGACGCGCCGGTGCGCCTCGCGCACGTACGGGCAGCGCGGATGGAAGCGACAGCCGGAGGGCGGGTCGATGAGGCTCGGCGGGCGGCCGGGGATCGCGACGAGCTCCTCGCCGCGCGGATGGTCCAGCCGCGGGATCGACTGCAGCAGGCCCCACGTGTACGGATGGCCGGGCGCGTCGAAGATGGCCTGCAACGGCGCGTGCTCGACGATCCGGCCCGCGTACATCACGGCGACCTCGTCGGCCAGCTCGGCGACGATCCCGAGGTCGTGGGTGACGAGCACCATCGCCATCCCGCGCTCGGCCTGCAGGCGCGCGAGCAGCTCGAGGATCTGCGCCTGCACGGTGACGTCCAGCGCGGTCGTCGGCTCGTCGGCGATCAGCAGCTTCGGGTCGTTGACGAGCGCCATCGCGATCATGACGCGCTGGCGCATGCCGCCCGACAGCTCGTGCGGGTAGCTCGACGCGCGCCGGCGCGCGTCGGGGATCCCGACCAGCGAGAGCAGCTCGAGCCCGCGCTCGAGCGCCTCGCGCTTGCTCACGTCGCGGTGCGCGAGGACGGCCTCCACGAGCTGGTCGCCGACCTTGAAGTACGGATGCAGCGACGACAGCGGGTCCTGGAAGATCATCGCGACCTCGTTGCCGCGGATGCGCCGCAGCTCGTCCTCGGAGGCCGTCACGAGATCGCGCCCCGCAAACAGGATCGCGCCCTCCTGGCGGGCGTTGGCCTCGCGCGTGAGGCCCATGACCGCCAAGCTCGACACGGTCTTGCCCGACCCCGACTCGCCGACGATCGCAAGCGTCCGGGCGGCCGCCACCGCGTAGCTCACGCCGTCGACCGCGCGCACGATGCCGTCCTCCGTGCGAAACGAGACGTGCAGGTCCGAGACCTCGAGCAGCGGCTGGCTCACGACAGGCGCACCCGCGGGTCCAGGAACGCGTACAGGACGTCGACCACGAGGTTCGCGACCATGACCATCAGCGCGCCGAACAGCACCGTGCCCTGGATCATCGGCATGTCGGCGAAGCGGATCGAGTCGAACGCCAGGCCGCCGATGCCGGGGATGTTGAACACGCGCTCGGTGACGATCGCCCCGCCGAGCAGCACGCCGAGGTCGACGCCGGCCGCCGACGCGACCGGCGTGACGGCGCTGCGCAGCCCGTGGCGCAGCACGACGCGGCGCCGGCGCAGGCCCTTCGCCCGGGCGGTGCGGATGTAGTCCTGCGACAGCGTCTCGAGCATCGTCGCGCGCAGCAGCCGCGCGTAGATCGCGGCGAACGAGGCCGCCAGCACGCACCACGGCAGGACGAGCGAGCCGAGCCAGCCCAGCGGATCCTCGGTGAGCGGGACGTAGCTGCCTTGGCCCCCCAGCAGCTTGAACGTCCCGATGTCGTCGGCGAAGAGGTACATCGCGAGGAGCCCCAGCCAGAAGACCGGCGCCGAGATCGCGACGAGCGCGCCGCCCATCGCAAGGCGGTCGAGCAGGCTGTGAGGCCGCGTCGCCGAGAGGACGCCGACGCCGATCCCCGCGGCCATCCAGAGCACGAACGCGCCGAGCACGAGCGAGAACGTCGCCGGGATCCGGGCGAAGATCTCCTCGCGCACCGAGATGTCGTTCTGGTAGCTGTAGCCCAGGTCGAAGTGCAGCACGAGGTTCTTTGAGAACGTGAGGTACTGCTGCGGCCACGACCGGTCGAGGTCCAGCGACTTGCGCACGGCCTCGACGACCTCGGGCGGCGCCTTCGGCCCGGCCCGCAAGCGCGCGGGATCCGCGGTCGGGAGCAGGTAGAAGAGGACGAACGTCAGCAGGCTGACGACGAGCAGCAACACCAACATCCACAGCAGACGGCGGGCGATGTAGCGCGTCATCGTCCGGCCGGCTGCTCAGGCGTGGGAGCTCACCTCACCGACGTGTACGACAGATCCCACGAGCCCGTGAACCGGTTGGGCTTGCTGACGACGTTCTCCGACCGGATGTTGATCTGGTTGTCCCACAGCCACGGGATGACGTACGCCCGCCCGGTGACCATCTCGTCGATCTCGCCGTACGCCTTCGCGCGGTCCTCGGGGTCGACCTCCCTGGCCGCGAGCTCGAGCGCCGCGTCGAGCTCGGGATCGTCGACGAGCGACCAGTTGGGCCCGCCGCCGATGCTCTCGCTGCTGAAGACCGGGCCGAGCATCGACTGCGGATCGAAGAAGTCCTTGAGGAAGCCCCCGTTCGGGCAGACCGCGACGCGCGCGGCCGCCACCCCGCAGGAGTTCTCGAACGTGATCTCGCGCGACAGCTTGCGGTAGTCGAACTTGAAGCCGAGCTTGCCGAGCTGGTTGCGCACGGACTCGCCCGTGATCGCGCCGGGCGGCTGGTCGTCGCCGACCATCCGCAGCGCCGGGCCGCTGTAGAGGCCGCTCGCGTAGCCGGCCTTGCGCATGTAGTCCTTCGCGAGCTCGAGGTCGCCCTTGGGGTTCTTCAGGAAGTCGAACGTCGCCGACGTGCCGCCCGCCTCCTCGAACCCGAGCAGCCCCGGCGGCAGGAAGTGCGTCGCGATCGTGCCGAGCGTCGGGCCGCCGCGCGTGAGCCGCAGCGCGTTGCGGTCCATGACCGCGGCCGCCGCGCGGCGCACGTTGACGTTGTGAAACGGCTTGAGCTGGGTGTTCAGCGCGATGTAGAAGTTGCTCGCGGCCGGCAGGATCGCGAGCTGGTCCTTGCGCGTGGACAGCGCCGAGCGCAGGACGTTGACCGGCGGCGACGCGAAGTCGCCGTTGATCATGCTCCTGCCGCTGAGGATCCTGCGCGCGGCGACGTCGATCGTGCTGCCCGACAGCACCGTGATCTTGTCGAGGTACGCCGGCCGGTGGTCGGACTTCGGGTCCCAGCTCGGGTTGCGCACGAGGTCGATGCGCCGGCCGGGCTTGTAGCCGGTGAGCTTGCCCTTGGCGTCGTTGGCGATCATGTACGGGCCGGTGAAGACCTGGTTGCGCCCGTACGTCGACCGCTTCTCGCGATCGAACTTCTCCGCGTAGTCCTGGGGCACCGGGATCGTGCCCGGGAGCGCCAGCGACTGGGCGTTGGAGATCACGCCGACCGGCTCGGAGAGCTTGAGGACGAGCGTCGTGTCGTCGGGCGTCTCGATGCCCGAGATCTCCGTCGCCTTGCCGGACTGGAACGCCGACACGCCCCTGATGCGGTTGTAGTACGCCGGCGCGTAGGGGTTGCTCACGGACGGCAGGAACAGGCGCTCGAGCGCGTACTTCACGTCGGCGCTCTTCACCGTCCGCGTCTGAAGCGGCGGGCTGTAGCGGATATTCGGCTTGAGCTTGATCGTGACGGTCTCGCCGTCGGCGGACGTCGTCGGCATGCTCGCCGCGAGGTCGGGCGACGGCTTGGTCTCGTCGGGCTTCCAGCCGTACAGCTGGCGCTGCGTCGGGTGGTCGATGACCTGGTAGTCGTACTGGTAGTAGGAGATGCCCGGATCGAGCTTGTCGACGTCGCCGAGGGAGAGGATCGTCAGCTCCCCGCCGCGCTTGCCGACGGGCTGCGGGTCGGGCTCGTCGCCGCCACCGCATCCCGCGGCGACGAGCGCGGCGGTCACGATGAGCGCCAGCGCGCCGCTGAACCTGTACATGCCGATCCTTTCCATGCGCAGGCGCGCACTCCGATCCGTGTCGTTCACGTGGTTCGCCTCGGGTCGAGGGCGTCCTGCAAGCCGTCGCCGAGCAGGTTGAAGGCCAGCACCGTGACGAGCAGGGCGGCCCCGGGGAAGGTCATGTACCACCAGGCGTAGTCGAAGCTCTCGACGGCCTCGCCGATCATCGCGCCCCACGACGCCGTCGGCGACTGCACGCCGATGCCCAGAAACGAGAGCGACGCCTCGAGCAGGATGACCTGGGGGATGAGCAGCGTCGCGTAGACGACGATCGGGGCGACGAGGTTCGGCAGGATCTCGCGGACGAGGATGCGCCGGTCCGACGCGCCGAGCGAGCGGGCGGCCTCGACGAACTCGCGCTCGCGCAGCGACAGCACCTGCCCGCGGATGACGCGCGCGACGATCGTCCAGTTGACGACGACGATCACGAAGATCACGACCGCGAGGCCCGGCTGCACGGTGCCCGACAGGCAGCCGTTGCCCACGGAGCACGCGGACGCGATGCCGAGCGCGAGCAGGATGATCGGGAACGCGAGCACGAGGTCGGTGACCCGCGACAGCAGCCCGTCGACCCAGCCGCGGTAGTAGCCCGCGACCATTCCCACCGCGACGCCGATGAGCATCGACAGCAGCGTGGCGGCGATCGCGACGCCGAGCGAGACGCGCGCGCCGTAGACGACGCGGCTGAGGATGTCGCGACCGAGGTTGTCGACGCCGAACGGGTGCGCGCTGGACGGGCCCGTGGTGCCGCCGACGAACTGGTCGACGGCCGCCGAGTCCTGCACGTCGGGTCCCGGCGCGCCGGCGAGCGACGTCACGACGGGCGCGGCGAGCGCGACGACGACGAGCAGCGCGATGACGGCCAGCGCGGCGAGCGCGGCGCGGTCGCGGCGAAACCGCCGCCAGAAGAGCTGTAGCGGCGAGCGCGCCGCGATACCGGGAGCGGGGCCGTCTTGGACGCCGACGCCGAGCGGGTCGCCGGGCCCGTGCACGATCGGGACCGCAGTGCTCATCCAGCAGACCTTACGGGGCAGCGACGGGGAGCGGGGAGGGAGCCGGTCAGTCGAGGTAGTCGACGACGTCCTGCACGGGCGCCCGCTCGGGCGCCCGCGGCTCCTGGCGCGGATGGCCGAGGTGCAGCAGCCCCAGCACGCGCTCGCCCTCGCCGACGCCGACGGCCGCGCGGCCCGCGGGCTCCATCAGGATCGCGGGCGTGCGCCAGTAGCCGGCCAGGCCGCGCCCGTGCGCCGCGAGCAGCACGGCGTAGACCGCCGCGGCGGTCGCGCAGACGTCCTCCTCGTCGGCGATCGGGTCGCCGGTTTGCGCTGCCGAGACGACGACGAGCGTCGGCGCGCGGTCGAGCTTGGCGGCCGCGATCGGGTCGGCCGCGGCGGCCTTCAGGCGCTTGAGCGCGTTCGGCCCGAGGACGCGGAATCGCCAGGGGTTCGTGAGCTTGTGGTTCGGCGCCCAGCGCGCCAGCTCGAAGAGCTCGTCGAGCGTCTCGCGGTCAACGGGCTGCCCGGCGACGTACGCCTTGTGCGTGCGCCGCGTGCGGATGGCCTCCTCGAGCTCCACCTATGCCCGTCCGGTGGGTCCGTGCCCGTTTGGGCGGTCGCCGGCGCCGGCTGGCAAGGACGCAGTGAAGGAGTGGGCCTTCAGGCCCATGACTGAGCGAGGACGCCGCCAGGCGGTGATCGGCGGCCGATCCAAACGGGTGCGGACTCACCGGACGGGCCACTCGTCCTCGTCGTCCTCGTAGAGCGACTCGACCGCGATCTCGTTGCCGCCGTCGTCGTAGAGCCTGCAGGCGAGCGTGGCGCCAAAGTAGCCGTCGGGAGCCAGCAGCGTGAAGCGCTCGTCGACGAGCGCGCACTGGTCGACGGTGAGCTCGCCGAGGTCGGCGGTGACGATCTCGCCGCCGCTGACGAGCGGGCGGCCCCAGACGAGCGTCATGTCGGCGGTCTCGCCCTCCTCGCCGCGCCACACGCCGACGACCTCCTCGCAGAGGTCGAGTTGCCAGTCGGGGTTCTCGGCGGCGGTCTCGGAGGTGAAGTCCGCAACGGCCGCGAACTCGCTGGGCTTGCGGTCCCCGCCGCCGGGCCGGAACGAGACGTAGCCGAAGAGCTCGTAGCCGGTCGAGGTGTGCGTCGTGGCGGGGACGTAGGTGCGCCCGTGCCACGTGCGGTCGGGGTGAAAGACGACGTCGCCGATGTCGCCGAGGTCGTCCTCCTCCTCGTGGAGCGCGTCGCAGGCGCCGACGAAGTGGCGGGTGAGCGTCGCGGCCCAGCGGCCGTCGGGCAGGGGATCCTGCGGGGGCTCGGCGACGAAGCGGCAGGCGGGATGAGGTTCGGGCGGCATAGGCGCCGGAGTCTATGGCGGTCGGGCTACGCCTCGAGCAACAGGGTGACCGGGCCGTCGTTGACGAGCTCGACCTGCATGTGCGCCCCGAAGACACCGCCTTGCGCCTCGAGTCGCTGGCGGAACCGCTCGTACAGCGGATCGGCGATCTCGCCCGGCGCGGCCGCGACGTAGGACGGGCGGTTGCCCTTGCGGGCGTCGCCGTAGAGCGTGAACTGGCTGACGACGAGGACCTCGCGCGCGCCGAGCGGCTCGTTCATCCGGCCCTGGGCGTCGGCGAAGACGCGCAGCGCGCGGACCTTGTCGGCGAGGCGGTCGGCGGTCGCCTCGTCGTCGTCGTGCGTGATGCCCAGCAGGACGAGCAGGCCCGGCCCGATCTGCCCGACGACCTCGCCGTCCACGCGCACTGCGGCGCTCGTCACGCGCTGGACGAGCGCCCGCATCGTCTCGCCTCAGCCGAAGAACACTTCCGCGGTCGCGAACAGCTCGGGGTCGAGCAGCTTGGGCTCCTTCAGCGCGTCGTCGAGCTGGACCATCTCGATCGCGGTGCCCTTGAGCGCGGTCATCATGCCGAACTGGCCGCTGGACGCCGCGTCGATCGCGGCGACGCCGAACCGCGAGCCGAGCACGCGGTCAAAGGCGACGGGCGCGCCGCCGCGCTGGATGTGCCCGAGGACCGTCGCGCGGCTCTCGAAGCCTGTGCGCTCCTCGATCTCCTTCTCGAGCTCGAACGCGATGCCGCCCAGGCGCGCGTGGCCGAACGAGTCGACGGTGTCGGCGGCGGTCGCCGCGTCGCCGCCGTCGGCGCGCGTCGCGCCCTCCGCGACGACGACGATCGAGAAGTTCTTGCCGGTCGTCTCGTGGCGGTGGGTGAGGTGGTTGCAGACGTCCTCGATGTCGAACGGGCGCTCGGGCACGAGGATGACGTCGGCGCCGCCCGCGAGGCCGGCGTAGCACGCGATCCAGCCCGCGTCGCGGCCCATGACCTCGCAGACGATGACGCGATCGTGCGACTCGGCGGTGGAGTGCAGGCGGTCGATCGCCTCGGTCGCGATCTGCACCGCGGTCTGGAAGCCGAACGTGAAGTCCGTCGCGTTGAGGTCGTTGTCGATCGTCTTCGGGACGCCCACCGTGGGGAAGCCCGCCGCGAAGAGCTTGCGCGCGACGCCGAGCGTGTCGTCGCCGCCGATCGGGATCAGCACGTCGATCTCGCGCTCGCGCAGCGTGGCGAGCACGCGCTCCTCGCCGTTCTCGGTCTTGTAGACGTTCGTCCGCGAGGTGCCGAGGATCGTGCCGCCGCGATGCAGGATGCCGCTCGTGTTCTCGCGCGTCAGCTGGATCGCGTCGTTCTCGAGCACGCCCTTCCAGCCGCGCCTGAAGCCGTACAGCTCGTGGCCGTAGGTGTCGATCCCCTTGCGAACGATTCCGCGGATGACGGGGTTGAGTCCGGGGCAGTCGCCGCCGCCGGTAAGAACTCCGATGCGTGCCATGGCGCGATCGTATGGCTTGGCGCCGCGGATCGGCGTGCGCCCAACGGCCCGGGCCCGCCAGCCTCCACTAGGCTGCGCCGATGAGCTCCCGGCTGAGCGTCCCGGCGCGGCGGCGTACGTTCCTGGCAACCCTGCTGGTGTGCGGCTGCGCGTTCGCGGCAGGCGCGGCGGACGCTCACGCGAGGACTCTGATCCTCACCTCTTCCGGCGCCTACTCGAAGCCGTCGACGCTCTCCTATGGCGGTGCGGACTGGGGGCTGCCGGGCGTCAGGTACTTCGCGTCGAACCTGAGCTGGCGCAACTGGGGCGGGGGCATCGCACGGACCGCGGGCAGGTTCAGGGTGTGCCCGAACATGGGCACGTGCGAGCGCTTCAGCGTGAGAATCGCGACGAGCGGCTTCTCGCCCCGGGCCGAGGGAACGCCGGACAACCTCTACTCGTACGTCAGCTTTACGCGGGTGGGCCGGTCACGCCCGTTCCTGAAGCTCTGCGTCTACGCCGAGGCCTGCCGGCTGGGTCCGATCCACAGGTAGCGTCAGCCAAGCAGTTCGCGCAGCTCGGCCGCGGCCTGCTCGGGCGCGACCGGGTTGTGCGCGAGGCCCGTGCCGAGCTCGAGGCCGCCGGCGGGCTGTACGCGCGGGACGATGTCGATGCGCCAGCAGAAGCGCTCGGCGCCGCGGGGAGCGGTGCGCACCCACAGGCTCAGCGGCGGGCTCGCGCCGAAGCGGTCGCGCAAGAGCGTCAGGCCCTTGTGCAGCAGTGCGGCGCCGGTCGGGCCGTCGTCCTGGAATCGCTCGCGGCGCCGGCGCGGGGCGAGCATGAGCTGGAAGGGGTGCTGCGAGGCGTACGGGCACAGCAGCACGGCCTCGTCGTCGATCGCGACGATCCGCTCGCGGCGGCGGACCTCGCTCGCGACGAGGTCCTCGAGCAGGTTCGCGCCCACCGTGCGCACGGCGTACGCGCCGAAGCGCTCGCGCTCGCGTGCGACGGCCGCCGGCACGAAGTCCAGCGCGTAGAGCTGGGCGTGGGTGTGCGCGAAGCGGGCGCCGGCCTCGGGCCGTTCGTCGACGGTCAGGTGGACGTACGCCGCCCCGCCGTGCGCGCGCATCCGCTCGCGCCAGACCTCGGCCGCGGCGACGACCTGCTCGACGGACAGCTCCGCGAGCGACTGCACCGCCTTCGTCGCGTTGGCGATGAGCTCGTGCTCGCCGCGCGCGGCGAGCGCCGCGAACAGGTCGGGCTCGTCGCTCGGTGGGGGCTGGGGCGAGTCGGGGCGCAGGAGCGGGGCGGGTGCGATCGGCGCCACGGGCCCGGTGGTGAAGGGGTCTCGTGCGGGATCGATCGGCTCGGGCGGCGCGACGGCGAGCTGCGGCGGCGGCCCCGTCGCGACGAGCACGCGCTGGCCCGACAGAGGATCGACCCGGATCTCAGGCATGACGCATGCGGTAGGTCGCTCGGCGCTCGAGGCACGCCATCGTCATCGCAAGGCGTAGCGCTCGATCGCGGCTGCGAGCCGCGCCTCGTTCGGGAACTCGCCCTGGTGCAGCGTGCGCCTGCCGCGCGCGTCGAAGAACGCGGTCGTCGGGAAGACGCGTGCGCGGAAGCGGCCCGTGGCGATGTTCGAGCGCGGATCCTCGAACGACGGGTAGGGCGTCGGCACCTCGGTCAGGAGCTTGACGGCGCCGTCGCGGTCGTCGGTCACGTCGACGCCGAGGAACGCGACCCGTGCGCCCAGCTTGATCGCCTGGCGCTGAAACAGCGGCAGCTCGCGGCGGCAGGGGTCGCACCACGAGCCCCACATGTTCACGACGATCGGATGCCCCCGCAGCGCGCGCAGCTGCGCGTCGAAGGCCTTGCGGTCGCCGCCGAGCAGGTCGTTCGCGCGGCGGCGCAGGGCGGCGAGCTCCGGCGGCGCGCCGGCAGCCGGCTTCGTGACCTGCGCGAGCGACAACGGTGCGGCCGGTCGCGCATCGGCGCTGTCGCGCGCCTGGCGCACGCCCACCACCACCGCGGCCGCAACCGCGACCGTGCAGAGTGCGATCACGGCCTTGCGCATCGCGACAGGGTGGCAGAAGCTCATGTTTTTCCGGGTAAACGCCCGCCTTGTTCGCTATGCTGCACCGACGCGGCTAAGGACCCGTCTCTGCTGAGACGCCTCACCGCATCGACCGGGCTCGTCCCGGCGTCCCCGGATCGCGACGGATCTTGTGCGCGGTCCGCCTCACGTTCGAGCAGGAAGCCGATCTTGGCTGATCCCACGCCAGTGGCCTCAGTGGCCACGTCCGTTCCCACTCCCGCTGATATCTCGCGGGCCGAGAAGTTCACCCGCGAAGCATTCGTGCACGCGGGCGAGACGACCGAGGACGCGCTCGGTCGCGGCACCGCACGCCGTCGCGCGCTCGACGCGGCGCTGCTCGAGATCGACGCGGGGGCGAAGGTCCCGTCGCCCGAATGGCGCCGGCGCTACTCGCTCATGTTGGGCCTCGAGCGCGTGCTGTCCGACGACGAGCCCAAGCTCGCCGACGGCACGTCGCTGAACCCGCACCAGGTCGACGCGCTGTCGGGCACGCTCACCGCGCTGCTCGCCGAGGCGCAGCGCAACGGCGGCACCGCGCTGGCGCCGTCGGCCGCGCCGGTGCTCGCCGTCGACGACGAGCCCGAGGACTTCGACGACGAGCCTGCGAACCTCATGCCGGAGGCGGCCGAGGATGAGGACGACCTCAACGGCGACGACGACGACGATGACGAGCCGGAGGACCTCACCCCCCTCGACATCGAGATCGACATCGGCGATGACGACGACGATGAGGACGAGGAGGACTCCGACTCCGACTCCGACGAGGACGCGTCGGAAGGCCCGTTCGACGAGGACCAGCTCGACGAGGCGCCCGACGACCCCAACGCCCACAAGCGCTTCTGGTTCGAGCACGCGACGGGCGCCGGCAAGACCGTCGCGGCGATGGGCTTCGTCGACGCGTCGCGGACCGGCGGCATCCTGATCCTCACGCACCGCCGCAACCTCGTCGACCAGTTCCACGGCGAGCTCAAGCAGCGCGGCTACGCCAAGCGCATCACGCCCGCGCTGCTGCAGGGCCAGGACAACGCCAACGGCCCGGTCACCGTCGAGACCTACCAGTGGTTCGTGCGCAACGCCGGCAAGATCTCCGAGGCCTACTCGATCGTCATCTGCGACGAGGCCCATACCGCGCTCGGCGAGAAGACGAGCGCGGCGATCCGCAAGTGGACCGGCCCGATCTTCATCGGCATGACGGCGACCGGCGCGCTGATCGCCCGGCACGTCACCGACCTGTTCCCGACGCAGACGTCGCGCTTCGACCTCGCGCAGGCCGCGCGCCGCGGCGTCATCTCGCCGCTGCGCTGCGTGCGGATCCCGCCGGGGCCGGGCGTGCGGACGATCGCCAAGGTGCCGCTGCGCCGCGGCGAGGTCGACGTCGAGTTCGACCAGGAGATGCTGGCCGAGCTGCTCGACCAGGCGCCGTTCAACTTCGCCGCCGCGGACCTCTACAAGACGCGCTTCAACGGCGTGCCGGGGGTCGTCTACGCGGCGGGCGTCAAGCACGCGTACAACCTCGCCGCGGCGTTCCGCGAGCAGGGCCTGAAGGCGACGGCCGTTTCGGGTGAGACGCGCAAGCGCGAGCTCGCCGAGATCCTCGCGAACTACGAGCGCGGCGAGATCGACGTGCTGATCAACGCGCAGCTCCTTGCCGAGGGCTGGAACTCGCCGCGGGCGACGGTGTGCATGCACCTCGCGCCTACGGCTTCGAAGCGCATCTACCAGCAGCGCGTCGGCCGCGTGACGCGCCGCAACCCCGGCAAGGAAGCGGGGATCGTCGTCGACTTCGTCGCGCCGGACACGAAGAACGACGACGCGGTCGTGACGCTGCACTCGCTCTTGGATCGCGACGTCTACCGCGGCGGCGCGATCGTGGTCGGTCCGGTGCGGCGCGGGCGCGGGCGGCGGCTGCGCGTCGAGCGGCGCGTGCTGCCGGTGACGTCCGACGAGGACCGCCGGATCGAGGTCTTCGAGCGCGAGCTGTGGCGGATCGCCGTCGAGCACCTGCCCTACGGCGAGCAGATCCAGTGGGCCGCACTGGCGGGCGCGCGGGTCGCGCCGTCGGGCTGGCGGCGCGCGCGGGCGATGCTGCACTTCGATCGCGAGGGCGCGATCAAGCGGGCGTTCCTGCTGACCGCCGTGCAGCGCAACAAGAACCCGCAGCTGCGTGTGCGCGCGCTGCAGGAGATCGCGGCGTCGCGCGACGGCGAGGCGTTCGACTCGGCGATCGACGAGATCGGCGGGTGGACGCGCGAGGAGCGCCGCGAGGGCACGAAGGTCATGCTGCTGGCGCTGGCGGAGAAGCGGATCGGTCGCCGCGACCAGGCGAACGCGTGGATCTGGCGGCTGGCGTCGTACACGCGCGACGTGCACGAGGAGTACGCGGTGCAGCGCTGGCCGGAGACGAAGCGTTTGCTGGGTCTGCTGGTGAACTCGAGCGGCGCGGCGCATGCGCGCAACGCTCGCCGGTTGGTGCACGCGGCGCGCAAGCAGGACCGGCGTCTGTCCGCGGCGCTGCTCGCCGCGGCGATCGCGCATACGCCCGAGGGCGAGGAGATCCTGCGCGGCGCGCGGACGCGCCTGGCCCGCAAGCCGAGCGCGCTGTCGCGCGAGCTGCTGCGCAACTTCCCGAAGGCGCGCGGGCGGCGCGGGTCGCGGCGCCGGCGCAAGAAGGGCGGCGCGGAGGAAGGCCAAGTCGTCGCGCAGATCTCGGGCGAGGCGTCGACGTTCGAAGGCACGATCGACGCCGACCGCGACGCGACGCCGGCGCGGTCGTCGCGCCGGTCGCGGTCGCGCAACGGGCGTGCGGCGCGTCAGGCGGCGGCCGCCGGGGCGAACGGCGGTGGCAACGCTCAGCAGGAGCCCTCCTCGGGGTCGCGCCGGTCGCGGTCGCGTAACGGCCGCGGTGGCAAGCCGGACGAGGTCGCGAGTGCGGCCCCGGAGGAGACGGCTGCGAGCCAGCCCGCTCCCGGTGCGAGCGAGGCGGACGAGGCCCGTGCCGTCGAGGCCATCGCCGGCGCGGCGGCCGCGCTGGCCGCGCTGCGCGAGCCGAAGGATCGCGGGGCGGACGATCCGCGGTCGCGTTCGCGTTCGCGGCGGTCGGCTGCGAAGCCTTCCCCCGTCGAAGATCGCCCTTCGCCCTCGCCGGAAGCAGGCGACGGCGCGGCCAAGCCCGCGGCGCGGTCACGCCGCAGCGCGAAGCCTTCGCCGGCGGTAGCGGTCGCGGCCGCTACGGAGAGCGCGGCCGAGGAGTCACCGAAGCCGCGCTCCCGCCGTGCCGCCGCCAAGGGCGCGTCGGCCGAAGCGGTCGTCGCGCCGGACAGCGCCGAGGATTCGCCCAAGCCCAAACCTCGCGCTCGACGTGCCACGGCGAAGCCGGCTGCGGCCGTCGAGGCCGGCTCCGCCACCCGGGGCGCCGCCGACGAAGCGCCCAAGCCCAAACCTCGCGCCCGACGTGCCACGGCGAAGCCCGCTGCGGCCGTCGAGGTCGCCTCCGCCACGCAGAGTGCCGCCGACGAAGCGCCCAAGCCCAAGCCTCGCGCTCGACGTGCCACGGCGAAGCCGGCTGCGGCCGTCGAGGCCGGCTCCGCCACCCGGGGCGCCGCCGGCGAAGCGCCCAAGCCCAAGCCGCGCGCTCGGCGTGCCACGCCAAAGCCGGCCGCTCCCGCGGGCGAGGAGCCTGCGGCTGCGATTGGGGGGTCTGGCGAATAACGGACACTGGGCGTCGCTTATTCGCCACACCCCTGAGACCCGGGGCTCGTGGCTAGCGGCGCAGCACCCGCGCCAAGCCTGAGGTCAGCGCGAGGCCGAGCGCCGCGATCCCGACGGCCGCGAGCACGGCTACGGGGTGGTCGAGGATGTCGGCGGTCATCTCGGGCGCGGCGACGGCCAGCGCGGCGATCGCAACCACCACGCAGATCGCCGCGAGCGCCGCGAGGCCGGGCGCTGACAGCGCCCGGGCTGTCGGTCGGGTCGTGCGCGGGGCGGCCGCAGGCCAGCGCGCCTCAGCCGCCGCGAGCCCGGCCGCGCCGAGCAGCGTGAAAGTGGCCGCCACGAGGTAGCCGCCCAGCACGTCGCTGGGCAGGTGGAAGCCCAGCACGACGAGCGAGTAGCCGACCGCGATCGCATAGCCCGCGCCGGCGAGCGCCGCGAGCGGTCGCAGCCGCGGGCCGACGACCAGCACGAGACACAGCGCGAGCGACATCGACGCCGTCGAGTGGCCGCTCGGCCACGAGCCCGGGTAGACGGCCGCGATGCCGCGAACGTCGACGATCCGCAGGTCGGCGAGGCCGGGCTTGAGCTGCTGCGTCACGAGGTTCGCGCTGAGCAGGATCACGGGCACGACCGCTGCCATCAACCAGCGCCGGCGCAGCAGCGCGATCGCGATGAGCCCGGCCGCCGCGATCGCGAACGGCCACGGGTCCGCGAGCGCCGCGAGGCCGAGGATCCGCGGCGTCAGCGGCGGGCGAGCGACGCCGGTAAACGCCTCGAGGGCACCACCGTCGAGCTCGCGGCCGCCGGGCGTGAACGCCGCCAGCCAGACGGCGAGCGCGCCCACGGCACTCGTCGCGGCGAGGCCGAGCAGGGTGAGCGGGCGGCGCGACATCGTCCGAGGGTAGCCCCCGGGTGTGGGGGCTATGTGGAGACGCTGCCGTCGATCTCCTGACGCCAGAAGGAAGGAGATCTACACGCCGCCGGTGTCGAGATGAACCTCGCCCGCGTCGAGCGCGATGCGCCCGCCGCCGCCCGGGCGATCGACGAGCAAGCGCCCCGCACCGTCGACGCCGGCGCCGACGCCGGTCCCGTGCTGCCAGCGCACGTCGCGGCCGAGCAGCGCGTCGCGCGCGCGGAAAGCGTCGAGGATCGCGGCGGGGTCTTCGGGAAGGCGCCGCTCGAGGGCGGCCAACAGCGACGCCAGCAGCGGCTCGACGTCCGCCGGCTCGAGGCCGAGCCCCGCCGCTCGACCGGCGAGCTCGGCCGGGAGGTCCTCCGCGCGCAGCGCGACGTTGACACCGATCCCGAGCACCGCCCAGCCCTCCTGCAGGCGGCCCTCCGCGAGGATGCCGGCCACCTTGCGCCCGTCGACGAGGACGTCGTTGGGCCACTTGATCGCGCACCCCTCGCCGACGACGTCCGCCACCGCAAGCGCGCTGGCGAGCGCCAGCAGCGGCGGCACCTCGCGCAGCACGACCGACATCAACAGCGCCCGGCCCGGCGGCGCGCTCCACGTGCGTCCCTGGCGCCCGCGCCCCGCGCGCTGCTCGCCCGCCGTGACGAGCGTGCCGTGCGGCGCGCCGGCGAGCGCGAGCGCCCGCGCGCGATCGCTCGTCGAATCCGTGACGCGGTAGTGCAGCCGCGGGAGGCCGAGCGGCGCGCCAAACCCCGCGTGAGGGCGGCCGGAGGAAGGACCGCCGGCCGAAGGGCCGCCGGCCGAAGGACCGCCGGCCGAAGGACCGCCGGCGGGACGACCGCCAGCGGGAGGACGGCCGGCGGCCTCGCCGCGCTCGGTCACGCCGAGCGCACGATCTCGACACGGGCGCCGGCGGCCAGGCCGAGCGCGGCGAGCGCCGAGCCGCGGTTGACGGCCAGCGACGGAGCGCCGGAGCTGTCGGTGTAGAGCAGCAGCGCGCCCGGCGCGACGTCGGCGAACGTCGCCGCGTAGACCGCCGCCGTGCCGTTGACCGACACGGCGTCGCCGGCGCGCAGGCCGAGCGCGTCGAGATCGTCGCGCTGCGCGTCGAGCAGGACGTTGCCGAACCTGTCGGCGAGCAGCACGTGCGCGACGAGCGCGCCGTCCGCGACCTCCGCGCCCGCGAGGTCGAGCTCGACGAGGTCCGCCGGGTCGAGCGGCGAGCCGGCCCGGGCCAGCGGCGCGCCCAGGGCCAGGTGCGCGGCGACGGGCGCGAACAGGTCGCGGCCGTGAAAGCTCGGGGCCACGGGCTGCAACGCGAACGGCGACGCGCCGACGTCGACCGCCTCGGCGACGCCCCCGAAGCGCCGCGCCGCGAGCGTGAGCAGCCCGTTGTCGGGCCCGACGAGGAACCGCTCCTCGTCCGCGCAGCGCAGCGCGACCGCCCGCCGCGCCGAGCCCACGCCCGGATCGACGACCGCGACGTGCACCCCGGCCGGCATGAACTCCAGCGCCCGCCGCAGGACGAGCGCACCGGCGCGCACGTCGTGGCGGGCGATGCCGTGCGTGATGTCGATGACGCGCACGTCGGGCGCGATTCGCGCGATCACCCCGTGGCAGACGCCGACGAAGTCGTCGTCGAGGCCGTAGTCGGAGAGGAACGTCACGACCGTCACGGCGGCGAGTCTAGGCTCCTGGAGCCGGTACCCTCGCGCATCATCGCGCCGCCGACAACCAGGATCCCCCGCCTCGTCGCCGCCTGCGTCGCGACGATCCTCGCCTGCCTGCTGGCGCCCGGCGCCGCGCCGGCCGCGGAGGAGACGTTCGTCCTGCGCTACGGGCCGGTCGAGCTCGGCGGCTATCAGACGCGCTACCCCGAGACGCATGTCCAGACGCCGAAGCGGTCGGGCTACATCGTGCGGATGACCGCTCGCATCGTCGACCGCAAGGGCAAGCGCATCTCGCTGAACGAGGTCATGCTGCACCACGTCGTGTTCATCAACGACGGCCCGCGCGGCGGCCCCGGCAAGACCAGCTCGTGTCCGGGACGCAGCGGCGAGCCGTTCTACGGGACCGGCGAGGAGAACCAGCGGCTGCTGCTGCCGCCGGGCTACGGCTACCGCGTCGAGGAGCGCGACCGCTGGCGGATGATCACGATGCTCATGAGCCATCGCCTCAAGTCGACGCGGGTCTGGCTGCGGTACACGGTGACGATGGAGACGTCGAAGAAGCTGACGCCGGTGCGGCCGCTGTGGCTGCGGGCGAGCGGCTGCAATCCGCTGTCGAGCTACACCGTCGACGGCGGCGGAGCGCGCGGCTCGACCGACGTCCGCTCGGCCGACTGGCCGATGCCGATCAGCGGGCGGATCGTCGCCGCGGGAGCGCACCTGCACGGCAGCGCGAAGGGCCTGACCATCAGCCAGCCCCGGTGCGGCGACCGCACGATCGTCGACCACCGGCCGCGCTACGGCTCGCCCGAGGACCCCGTCTATCACGTGCGTCCGCGCCTGCACGAGCCGGGGCCGATCGCGACGGGCTACTTCCTCTCGCAAACCGGGATCCCGGTGCGCCAAGGCGAGCCGCTGCGCGTGACAGGCCGCTACGACGCGCAGATCGCCCATCCCGCGGTGATGGCGATCACGCACATCTACGTCGCTCCGGACGGGGCGGCGCCCGTCGGCTGCGATTCGATGCCCCGGGACGGATACATCCATTGGTCGCGCCGGCTCGGCCGCGAGTGGGTGCCCCCGTCGCAGATCCCGCTGACGGGCCTGGACGAGCGCGGGCGCCCCAAGGTCATCCCACGCGCCGCCGGGCGCAGCGTGGTCGCACAGGATGCGGCGACGGTCGATCTCTCCAAGTCGCTCTTCGGCCCGCCGAACCTCTCGATCGCGCTCGGCGGAACCGTGACGTGGCGGGCGTTCGACGCCGAGCGCCACGTCGTGTTCCTCGCCAACGGACCGCGCGCGGTGGACGGTCCGTTCATGAGCAAGGGCTCCGTGTACTCGCAGCGCTTCTCGGTGCCCGGCACGTACAACCTCTTCTGCTACCTGCACCCGGTGACGATGCACCAGACGCTCGTCGTGCGCCCGCAGCCGGCCAGTTAGCTCGCCGCCCGCAGCAGTGCGGCCACGAGGCCGTCGGGCGTGTGCTCGGTGGCTTCGATGTCGGGCTCGAGGCCGTGCTCGCGCAGCGCGTCGCTCGTGATCGGGCCGATCGAGACGATCTGCGGACCGTCCGGACGGCCGGCCGCCTCGACGAAGAAGCGCACCGCGGAGGCGGAGGTGAAGGTGATGTAGTCGGCGCCGAGGGCAGCGGCGCGGGCATCGTCGGCGAGCGGCTCGGCGACCGTGCGGTACAGCGGGAGGATCTCGACCTCGGCGCCGCGCTCGCGCAGCGCGTCGGGCAGGACGTCGCGCGCCTGCTCTGCTCGCGCGATCAGCGCCCGCTCGACGGGACGGCCGGCGAGCGCTTCGACGAGCGACTCCGCGACCGCTCGCGCGGGCACGATGTCCGCCTCGATGCCGCCGGCGCGCAACGCGTCGGCGGTGCCGGGCCCGATGGCGGCGATCGCGGGCCCCCGGAGGTCGCGCGCGTCGCGGCAGAGCTCGAGCAGCCGGCGCGCGCCGTTGGGGCTCGTGACGCACAGCAGGTCGAAGCCGGCGAGGTCGGGCAGGGTGGCGTCGAGCGGCTCGATGCGGATCGCGGGCGCTTCGACGACGCTTGCCCCGAGCGTGCGCAGCCGTGCAGCGAGCGGGCTCGCCTGGGCGCGGGCGCGCGTCACGGCGACGCTGCGGCCGGCCAGCGGTCCGGCCCCGAACCATTCGAGCTCGTCGTGGAGCGCGGCGAGGTCGCCGACGACCGTGATCGCGGGCGCCTTGATGCCGGCGTCCTTCGCGATCGCGGCGATGTCGGCGAGCGTGCCGCCGACCGTGCGCTGGTCGGCGAACGTCCCGCGCTGGACGACGGCGACCGGCTGGTCCGCGGGGCGCCCGCCGGCGATGAGCTGCTCGGCGATGCGCTCGAGGCTGCGGACGCCCATGTAGAAGACGAGCGTTCCGGGGAACGCGGCGAGCGCGGGCCAGTCGATGAGGGTGTCGGGCTTGGCCGGGTCCTCGTGGCCCGTGACGAAGGCGACCGCCGCGGCGACGCCGCGCTGGGTCACGGGGATGCCGGCGTACGCCGGCGCGGCGACGCCCGCGGTGACGCCGGGGACGACCTCGAAGTCCAGCCCGTTCGCGCGCAGGAGCTGCGCCTCCTCGCCGCCGCGGCCGAAGACGAACGGGTCGCCGCCCTTGAGCCGGACGACCTCGCGGCCGGCGCGCGCGTGGCGCAGCAGCAGCTCGTTGGTCGTCTCCTGCGGGACCTGCCGCGCGCCGCCGATCTTGCCGACGTCGACGAGCTCGGCGCCGGGGCGGGCGCCGTCGAGGGCGCCGTCGGGGATGAGCTTGTCGTAGAGGATCACGTCGGCGCGCGCGATGAGCTCGAGCGACCGCGCGGTCATGAGCCCCCTGTCGCCGGGTCCCGCGCCGACGAGGTACGCGGTCATCGGGTCGCGAGCTCCTCGGCGCGGCGGAGCAGATCGGCGGCGCCGGCGCTGAGCAGGCGGGCGGCGGCCAGCTCGCCTGCTTCGCGCGGGCTCGGCGCCGGGGGCGTCTCGTCGCGCAGCCACGCCGAGCCGTCGGGCAGGCCGACGAAGGTGCGCAGGACGATGCCGTCGTCGCCGATCGTGGCGTGCGCGCCAAGCGGGGTGTTGCAGCTCGCGTCGAGGCCGGCGACGAGCGTTCGCTCAGCGGTCAGCGCGTCCCAGGTGGCCGAGTCGGTGACACCTCGTGCCGCGGACAGCGCGGCCTCGTCGTCGACGCGGCCCTCCAGCACCAGCGTCCCCTGGCCGGCGCACGGGACCAGCTCGCTCAGGATGCAGCCGATCTCCGACCCTCGCCCGAGGCGGTGCAGGCCGGCCGCCGCGAGCACCAGCGCGTCGACCTCGCCGTCCGCGAGCTTGCGCAGCCGCGTGTCGACGTTGCCGCGCAGCTCGACGACGTCGAGATCCTCGCGGAGCGCCCGCAACTGCGCCGACCGGCGCGCGCTGGCGGTGCCCACGCGCGCGCCAGCCGGCAGCGCGGCCAGCGACGTCGCGCCCACCAACGCGTCGAACGGGTCGCCGCGCGGCGGCGCGCCGACGAGCGCGAGCCCCGCGGGCAGCTCGCTGGGCACGTCCTTCGCGCTGTGCACGGCGAGATCGATGTCGCCGGAGAGCAACGCCAGCTCGAGCTCCTTCACCCAGCGTTCCTTGTCGTTCACGCCGTAGGCGCTGGGGGCGGAGGCGCGCGGGGCGGAGGCGCGCGGGGCGGAGGCGCCCGGGGCGGAAGCGCGCGGGACGGAGGCGCCCGGGGCGGAGGCGCTTGGGGCGGAGCCCCTGGCGGGCGGCGAGGAGGCCGAGGCGCGGTCGCCGGTCGTGGCGATCGGCACCAGCGACGCGCCGGGAAACAGGTCCGCGACCGTCCGCGCCTGGGCCAGCGCGAGCGGGCTCGCGCGGGTGCCGATCCTCACTGCGAGGCGCGGCGCGGCAGCGGGCGCACGTTGCCGCGATCGGCGGCCGGCGCGTCCTCCACGATCGGCGAGTCCGGCGCGCCCTCCAAGCCGAACAGCTCGCGCATGATCTGCAGCCGCCCGTGGCTGCGGCCCTCTCCGAGCGTGCGCAGGTGCAGCGTCGGCTCGTGCAGCAGCCGGCTCATGACCGACCGCGCGACGGCCTCCACGCGCGCCAGGTCGCGCTCGGACACGCTCTCCCAGCGACCGGCGTTCTCCCCCAGGACCTGCGACACGATCGCGTCGCCGTACTCCCGCAGCGCGCGGATGGTGGGCTGCACCGCGAGCGACCCGAGCCACTCCGCGAAGCGCCCGATCTCCTCCTCGACGATCGACTCCGCGCGCAGCGCCTCGGCCTCGCGGATCGAGACCGTGTGCGCGACCCGCGCCTGAAGGTCGTCCATGTCGTAGAGCGTCACGCCCGGCAAGTCGCCGCAGGCCGCGTCGATGTCGCGCGGCACCGCGATGTCGACGAGCAACAGCGGCCGGCCGCGACGGGCGCGCATGACGAGCTCGAGCTCCTCCTCGCCGAGGATCGGGTGCGGCGACGCGGTCGACGCCACGACGACGTCCGCGCGCTCGAGCTGCGCCGGCAGCTCGTCCAGCGCGACGACGCCGCCGTTGAACCGCTCGGCCAGCGCCCGCGCGCGGTCGGCGTGACGGTTGGCGACGAACATCGTGCGCACGCCGCAGGCGGCCAGCGCACGCGCGGTCAGCTCGCTCGTCTCGCCCGCGCCGATGATGACGACGTGCGGGTCGGGCTTGTCGCCGAGGACGTCCATCGCCAGCTCGACGGCCACCGACGAGATCGACGCGCGGCCGATCCCGATCGAGGTCTCCGAGCGCACGCGCTTGCCGGTCTGCAGCGCCGCGGTGAAGAGCCGGTTGGTCAGTGGCCCGGTCGTGCCCGCGGCCAGCGCCTCCTCGTAGGCGCGCTTGACCTGGCCCTGGATCTCCGCCTCGCCGACGATCATCGACTCGAGGCCGCTGCAGACCCGGAACAGCTGGCGCGCGGCGTCGCAGTTGCGCGGCGAGTAGATGCGCTCCGCGAGCTCGGTCGGGCGCACGTGCGCGCGCTTGGCGAGGATCGCGAGCACGGCGCTCTCGGCCAGCACCGGGTCGCCGACGACGAGCGTCAGCTCGGTGCGGTTGCACGTCGAGATGACGACGGCCTCGTGCACCTCGGCGTCCGCGACGACCTCCTGGAGGAAGCCGCGCACCGCGCTCTGCGTCAGCGCGAGGCGCTCGCGGAGCTGCACCGGCGCGGTCTTGTGCGAGATGCCGAGGGTGATGAGCTCGCTCATGCCACGGGCTCCTTCGCGCGCTCCGCCGCATTGCGGTCGCTGGACTCGACGATCTGCGAGATCTCGACGACCTCGCGCTCGATCTTGCTGAGCTTCGCGGCCATGATCGCGAGGTAGGACAGCACGAGGAAGAGGAAGACGAGGTATGCGGCGACGACGTAGTCGTTACCGCTGGCGGCGATCGCGGGCATCAGAGCTGAGGCGCGGCGCTGCGGCCGCCGACGGGGGCAAAGTCGTCGTCACCGGCGAGGCGCCGGCGCAGCGAGCGCAGCTTCGACGTCGCGTTCTTGGAGGCCATCTCGTAGCGGCACAGCGTGACGAACAAGAGTGACATGCCGGTTAACGCGACAAGAAACGTGAGCGTCACCGAGCCCGGCCCGCTCGTCGTCATCGTGCCGGCCTGCGGGTGCGTCAGGTTCTCGGCCATCCGCACCGCGCCGAAGCACAGCGGGACGAAGGCGCCCGCGGTGATCGCGAACACCGACGCGTAGCGCGACTGCTTCTCGGGGTCCTCGATCGAGAAGCGCAGCGGCTGGTAGGTCGCGTACAGGAGGAAGACGATGAGGAACACGACGAGCATCGGCTCGTCCCAGACGAACCAGTGCCCCCACGACGCGCGCGCCCAGATCGAGCCCGTCAGCAGCACGCCGACGGCGAGCACGATCGACAGGTGGATCGTCACGTAGGAGCGCATGTCCCACTTGCGCTCGCGCGTGCGCAGGTGCATGAGCCCGAAGATCCCGCCGGCGATGAAGCCGCACAGCGCGACGATCGCCATCGGCACGTGGACGTAGAAGATCTTCTGGATGATCCCCTGGTCGGCATCCGTGGGCGCGTAGAAGAACACGAGCGCGAACGCGGTCGTGAGCACGGCGACGGTGGCGATGGACAGGGCGCGCAGGCCCTTGCCGTAGACGATGGGTCAGTCCTCCAAGAGGAAGTCGAAGACTGCGTACGCGATCAGCGCGAACAGCAGATCATAGAGCCCGAGCAGCGCCAGCCAGTCGCCCGGGAGCGCCCCCGCGCCACCCGCGGCGAAGAGCGGCGCGGTCGCGCGCGAGGCACCGAGCACGACGGGCACGAGCAGCGGCAGCGCAAGCAGCGGGACCATGAGATCGCGCGCCCGCGTCTGGATCGCGAGCGCGGCCACGAGCGTGCCGACCACCGCGATCCCGGCGTTCGCCGCGAGCAGGACGACGATCAGGCCCGGCAGCGCCTGCCCGAGCGACGGGCCGAGCAGGAGGACCGCGAACGCCGGCACGGCGATGAGCTCGACGGCGCAGAGGAAGGCGAACAGCGCGATCGCCTTCGCGACGAACAGCGCCGTGCGATCGACCGGCGCGAGCAGGAACCCGTCGAAGCCGCCCTGCTCGTGCTCGGAGACGAACAGGCGGTTGATGCCGAGGATCGCCGCGAACAGGAGCGTCACCCACAGCACGCCGGAGGCGAGGTCGCCGTCGACTGAGTTGCGGTCCAAGCCGAAGTGGAAGACGACGTACGTCGTGACGGTGAACAGCACCATCGCGGGCACGGACTCGCGGGTGCGCAGCTCGAGCGCGAGGTCCTTGCGCAGCAGCGCGGCGACCGTGCGCCTCATGCGTACAGCGCCGCGATCTGCGCAGGGGTGATCTCCGCGGCCGGCGCGAGCCACTGCACGCGCGCGGCCTTCAGCCCGAGCGCGACGTCCGCGCCGACGAGGCCGCCGACCGGGTCGTGGCTCGTGAGCACGCGCGTGCGCCCGCTCGCGGCGCCGATCAGCGGCTGGACCTGCGCGACCGCGGCCGGGTCGAGGTTCGCCAGCGGCTCGTCGAGCAGCAGCAGCTCGGGGCCGTGCAGGACCGCGCGCGCGACCGCCAGGCGCTGCACCATCCCGCGCGAGAGCTCGGCGACGGGGTCGACCGCGCGGCGCTCCATGCCGACGGCCGCGAGCACGGTCTCCACGCGGTCGGCGTCTACGCCGTGCAAGCGCGCGTGGAAGCGCAGGTTCTCGCGGCCGCTCAGCTCGCGGTACAGCAGCGGCTCGTGGCCGAGGAAGCCGATCCTGCCACGGACCGCCCAGCCGTCGTCGGGCAGCGAATGGCCGAACACGCGCACCTCGCCGGCGTGCGGGCGCAGGAGCGTCGCGAGCATCCGCAGGAGCGTCGTCTTGCCCGCGCCGTTGGGGCCGAAGACGACGAGCGTCTGGCCCGTCGCGAGGTCGAGCGACACGTCGCGCAGCGCCGCCCGCTCGCCGTAGCGGCGCCCGGCGCCGCGCAGGCTGACGGCTGGTTGCGAGTCCGGCACTGGCGCAACGCTAGCCGCGCGGCGGCCGCGACCGTCAGCCGCAGTCGACGTCGTCCGGGCAGGGCGGGCCGCCCGGCGCGTTGCCGCGCAGCGCGGAGAGGTACGCGACGAGGTCGTCGAGGTCGTCGCGCGGCAGGTCGCGGTACGACGGCATCGGCGCGGGGCTGGCGAGGAGCGCGCGGCGGATCTCGGCCTTCGTCATGCGCGAGCCGATGCCGGCGAGGCTGTCGCCCGGGCCGCTGTTGCCGCGCGTCAGCAGCTGGTGGCACGCGAGGCAGCCGCTGCGCTCGAAGACCCGCTGGCCGGCGGCGATCGGGGCGTCGCGCACGGGCGGGCCCGGCGGAAGGGCGGTCGCCGTCATGGTCGTCCCCGTCGTCGCGGTCGTCGAGGGCTCGTCGTCGCCACCGCAGCCCGTGATGGCGAGGGCGAGCGCGCAAGCCGCCAGCCCGCGCACGACGATCAGGCGCAGCCTTCGACGTAGTCGATCTCGGGCTTGCGGCCGCTGCTCATCTCGATGACGCGGCGGCCGTCGGTCTCGAACACGAGGCGCCGGTTGCCGACCGTGAGCTTGAGGTAGAAGCCGCCGCGGATGTACTTGTGCGGCGACTGCTTGAGGCTCGGGCCGTAGCTCGCGAGCACCTTGCGCTGGGTGTCGCCGACGCGGATGTTCGTGCGGGTGCGGTAGGTGCGGCTGCGGACGTAGATGCGAGCGATCCGCCCCTTGCTGAACAGCCCGAAGAGGTTCGTGCCCAGCGACGCCGTCGCGCACGGCGCGTTCACGTCGCCGCCTTCGAAGGTCAGCTCGCGCTTGCCGGCCTGCTCGACCTGCGCCACGGTCATGCCGATCTTGATCGGGCCGAGGCCGGAGGTCGTGAGCTGCGCGCTGCTCGGCAGCGCGACCGCGACGGTCGCCGCCGTGCCCGCCAGCCCCGCGCAGAGGATCGCTGCGAGCATGGCCGGCCTGCGTCGTGACGGGACCCGCGGCACGCCGCGCAATGTACCGGGCGACCGCGCGCGAAGCCAGCGGCGATCAGGGGATGCGAAACGCGTAGCCTCCGATGACGGTGTGTCCCGTGGGCGTGCTGTAGCGGACCTTCCCGGTGAAGCGTCCGGGGCACCAGCCGACGCGGCCATTGGTTCGCACGCCGCGACGGCGCATGACGATGCTGACGGTCTGGCCCTCGGCGATGTCGCCTGTCGTGGCGTTGTAGCCGCCGGATTCGGGCTTGCACCCGCGCCCGGTGGGACCGCTCAGCGTCGAGGTGTAATGGACGTCGAAGCGGGTGATCGCGCGCGGCGCGCTGAAGCTCAGCCGGACGGTCGCGAAGCGGCCCGGCTGCTGCACGCGCACGCGGATCGGGACGTCGCGCGGCACCGGCGGCTGCGGCGCTGCCGCGCGTGCGCCGAGGCCCGGAAGCGCCGCCCGGGTCCTGCCCTTGCCGGCGACGCGCAGCGTCCGGCCGTCGGCGAACGTGGCGAGCACGGCGACGTCCGGCGGGCGCACGTACGTCTGCGGCCGCGCGATCAGCCTCGCGGCGCGGACCGCTGCTCGGGTCGCTGCGACGCCCTTGAGCCCGCGCGCCGTGGCGGCCTTGCGAGCGCGCCGGTATGCGCCGTCGATCTCACGGGTCGCCTTGTCGGCGGCGACGTACGGCGCGACCGGCAGCGCGACCGCGAACAGGTAGGCGCCGCCGATCTTGGCGCTCGTGCGCAGCGTGTGGCTTCCGGCGATGCCGGTAAGGCGCGCGCGCCGCGCGCCCGGCCCGAGCAGGCCGTAGCGCAGGAGCGTCGCGCTCGCGATCGGGCAGTCGCCGTACGGGCGGCCGGGACAGCGCTTCGGATCGCCCGCTCCGCCGATGACCCGGATCTTCTGCAGCCCGCGCACGACCGGAAACCCGGCGCGCGCCTGCCCGCTGCAGAGGCTCGACGTGCCGCCGGGCCACGCGCGCAGCGGCTCGAGCGTCGCCGGTGGCACGAAGACCCCGAAGTGGCCGCGCACGACCTGCCCGACCTGCACGCAGTTCGCGCCGCGGCTGGACCTGAACACGCGCAGCGTCCACGGGGGCCCGCCCGCGGGGTCGGCCACGCGCAGCGCGATCGTCTTCGCCGCCGAAGCCCGCACGCCGGGGCCGCTCGCCGGGCTCGGGCGCGAGAGCGGATCGTGGTCGTCGTGGACCGGCCCGATCCCGATCGTGCCCGTCGCGGCCAGGGCGCCACCGGCGACGACCAGCCCGGCTGCGAGCGCGAGCGCCGGCGGCCGCAGCCACGAGCGCCGTCGCTTCGCCGTATCCACGACGTCGTGCGCCGCACCTCCGTGCACACGCCGCACGCCCTCCCGCAGCTGTCGCTCGAGCTCATCGAACGCGCTCATCGCTGTCCTCCAGTCCGGCTCGAAGCCGTGCCAGGCCGCGGTGCACGCGCTGGCGCACGACGTGCTCGGAGCACTCGAGCTCCGCGGCGATCTCGGGGTAGGGGCGCTCCTCGACGACGCGGGCGAGCAGCGCCTCGCGCATCGGCGCGGGGAGCGCGTCGAGCGCCGCTCGCAGCGGCTCGGCGCCTGCCGCGGCGCGCTCCTCGACGGCGGCGAGGTCGTCGTCGTCCAGCGCGACCGGCTCGACCTCGAGCCGGCGGCGGGCGGCGTCCTCGATGCGCCCGCGCCGCAGCGAGCCGCGCAGCACGTTGCGCGCGATGCCGTACAGCCATCCCGTCGCCGCGCCCTCGCCGCGAAACTCGCCCGGCGTCAGCGCGACGACCGCGAAGGTCTCGGCGGCGAGGTCGAACGCCTGCTCGGGCGCCGGGACGCGCCGGCGCAGGAACGCCACGACGCCGTCGAGGTGGCGGCGGTAGAAGTCCGCGAACGCGGCGTCGTCCCCGCATGCCGCGGCCGCCAGGAGCTGCTCGTCGGTGCGCATCTACGAGAGCACGTTGCACGAACTGCCCGCGCTGTGACATCCGCGGCCGCCGGCGAACGCCACGGTGCCGGCCCCGCGCCCGGAATCTAAGCGTGCGTGCGCTGCGCGGCGGCGATGAGGTCGAGCACCGCGCGCTCGTCGCCGCCGCGCAGGAGGTCGATCGGGTCGGGCTCGCCGTTGACGATCGACTCGAAGAAGACCTTGCGGTCCTGGTAGGTCGGCAGCGTGCCCTTCGCCCAGCCGCGGGCGTCGTTGAGCATGATCGCCAGGCGCGCGTACTCCTCGCCGAAGAGCTCGCCGATCTCGCGCTTCATGCGCTTGGCGAGCGCGGGCGAGGCGCCGGCCGTCGAGATCGCGATGGCCAGCGGGCCGCTGCGCACGATCGCGGGCAGGATGAAGTTGCACAGCGGCGGGACGTCGACGATGTTCACGAGCATCGCGCGCTGCTCGGCGTCCTCGTAGACGCGGATGTTGATCTCCGTGTCGTCGGTGCAGGCGATCGCCATGAACGTGCGCTCGAGGTCCTCGGGACCGGCGTACTCGCGCTGATCCCACGTGATCGAGCCCTCGGCGGCCAGCACGCGCAGGTCCTCGACCGCGTTGGGCGCGACGAGGTGGACGGTCGCGTCGCAGGCCAGCAGGCCCTCGACCTTCTCGAGGCCGATCTCGCCGCCGCCGACGACGAGGCAGCGCCGCCCGGTGAGCTTCAGGCACGCGATGTAGAACGGCGTGTCGAGCATTCCCTGCACGCAGGACTGGTCGCAGATCCCCTTGCGGAGCTGGCAGACGCAGTCTTTTCCGGCGTAGGCCTGAGCTGGCATGAACCAGCAAGGGTAGTGGCCGCGTAGTGCAAACTAGACCGCCGCCGATGGACTCCTACTTCACCGACTCCTCGATGCTGCGCCGCGTGCACCGCGAGCTCGCGGTCGCGTTCTCGGGCCCGCGGGCGCTGCTCATGCAGGCCACGCACCCCGTGGCGTTCGAGGGGTTCTTCGCGCACACCGGCGCGATGGCCGCGCCGTACGAGCGCCTGCGCCGGACCGCGCAGGTCATGGACACGATCGCGTTCGGGTCGCGCGCGGACGCCGACCGCGCGACGCGCCGGGTGCGCGCCATGCACAAGCGCACGCGGGGCGAGCTCGCCGCTCCGGCCGGCCGCTTCCCCGCCGGCACGCCGTTCGCCGCCGACGATCCCGAGTTGCTGCTGTGGGTGCTCGCGACGCTCGTCGACTCGGCCTTGGTGGTCTACGACCGCTACGTCGCGTCGCTGTCGCGGCCCGAGCGCGACGCGTACTGGCAGGACTACCGCGTCGTCGGTGGCCTGTTCGGCCTCGCCGAGGACGAGATGCCCGCGGACATCCACGCCTTCGACGCGTACATGACGCGGATGATCCACGGCGACGACCTCTTCGTGACGTCGGCGGCGCGCGAGCTCGCGATCGAGATCGTCATGCGCCCGCCGGTGCCGCTCGCGCGCAAGCCGGTCCTCGAGCTCGTGAACTTCATCACCGTCGGCCTGCTGCCGCCGCGGCTGCGCAAGCAGTACGGCCTGTCGTGGGACCCGCTGCGCGAGCTCGCGCTGCGCGGCGGCGCGGAGTACGCCAAGCGCGTGCTCGTGCCGCTGGCGCCCGAGCGGCTGCGCGTCGTGTCAAGCGCGCGAGCGGCGTAAGCGCCGCCTGAGCCCGCCGGCCACGGCGAGCGCTTTCAGGGCGCGCGCGACGCCGCGGACGCGGCCTGCTCGGCCGGCGCGGGCTTCGGCGGGCGGCGGACGCGCCAGGCGGCGAGGAGGACCGGGACCAACGGAATCAGGATCAGGACCTTGAATGCCATCAGCACGAACCCCGCGCCGCCGCCGTACTCAAGCGGCACGTCCCATTGCAGCGTGTCGTTGATCGACAAGCCGGGGATCTGCTCGAAGCTCTGCCAGACGTAGAAGTCCGCGAGCCGGCCGGTGCCCGCGATCGCGTCGCCGGCGCGGGTGGTGAACTCGACCACGCCGCGCTCGACCAGCACGAACGAGAAGGCCGAGACCCACCCGATCGCCGCGAGCCAGAGGCCCGTCACGAACATGAACGGCTGCGCCAGCCCGTGGCGGCGGACCGGCGCGAGCGTCTCCTCGGGCATCTTCGACAGCCTGTAGACGAGCAGGCCGAGCGGCGCGTAGACCAGCGCGAGGATCACGACCTGGCCGGCCAGCGGCAGCTCCTCGACGGCCAGCCGCACGACGACGAACACGCCGATCCCGAACAGCAGGAAGCCCGCCTTCTTCAGCGCCCGGAACACGGCGATGTCGAATAGTGGGCGCATATCGCCCACTATTCGACAGAGAACGCCGCGTGCCCTACACCTGCGCCTGGTAGGACCGGAACGCGCGCGTGGCCAGCAGCAGGCACGCCAGCGCGAAGCCCGCCAGCAGGCCGCAGTAGGCCGCGACCGACGCCCAGTCCGGGCTCGCCACGAGGGCTTCGCGGCCCGCGCGGATCGCCCAGTCGACGGGGTTGTACCGCGCCACCGTCCCGATCCAGTCCGGCATCAGCGCGGGCTGCATGAACGCCGTCGAGAGGAACGTCAGCGGTAGCTGCAGGAACGTCACCGCGCCGATGAGGCTCTCCTCCTGGCGCGTCAGCAGCGCGAGCGCGTTCGAGAGCGCCGCGAAGCCCGTGCCCAGCAGCCCGGCCGCGACGACGAGCACCGCCACGCCGGCGACGCCGCCGTGAAACGAGACGCCGATCGCCAGCGCCAGCCCGACGATCACCAGCGACTGGATCACGAGCTGGACGAGGTTCTGCAGCACGCGCCCGCCGATCAGCGGCATGCGCTTGACGGGCGTCACGAGCAGGCGGTCGACGACGCCGCGGTTGAGGTCGTCGATCGTCGGCATGCCGTTCCAGCCGCTCGAGAAGAACGCGGTCATGACGAGCACGCCCGGCACGAGGTACTGCTTGTAGTCGCCGCCGTCGAAGCCGGGGATCTGCGTGACGCTTTCAAACAGCGCGCCGAACAGCAGCAGCCAGATAATCGGCTGCACGAGCACGACGGCGATGAACCACGGCTGGCGCAGCAGCCGCAGCAGGTCGCGGACGGTCAGGGCAAGCGTGTCGGACACGGCGGTCATCGGGCGGGCTCCTTCTTCGTATCCGCCTCGGCGGCCGCGAACGAGCGGCCGGCGAAGCGCAGGTAGACGTCGTCGAGCGAGGGGCGCGCGACCGTGACGGACGCGACTGCAATGGCGTGGGAGTCCAGGGCGGCAAGCACGGCGGGCACCGCGCGGGCACCGTCGTCGGCGCGGGCGTGCAGGCTGCGGCCGTCGACCTGCACCTCGCGCAGGCCACGGACGGCCGCAAGCGCGCTCGCGACGTTGCCGTTGACGGACGCGTCGCCGAGCTCGACGTGCAGCGCGTCGCCCTCGAGCGCGGCCTTCAGCTCGCCGGGCGCGCCCTGCGCGACGACCCGCCCGCGGTCGACGATCGCCAGCGCGGAGGCGAGCTGATCGGCCTCCTCGAGGTAGTGGGTCGTGAGCAGGATCGTCAGGCCCTCCTCGTCGCGCAGCCGCGCGATCTCGGTCCACATCGACGCGCGGACCTCGGGATCCAGCCCGGTCGTCGGCTCGTCGAGGAACAGGACCTTCGGGCGGTGCACGAGGCCCATCGCGATGTCGAGCCGGCGCTGCATGCCGCCGGAGTAGCCCTTGGCGATCCGGCGGGCGGCGTCGCCGAGGCCGAGCTGCGCCAGCAGCGCGTCCGCACGCTGCGCGAGCTCGCGGCCGCGCAGCCCCTGCAGGCGCCCCTGGAGGATGACGTTCTCGCGCCCGGTCAGCTCGACGTCGACGCCGGAGCGCTGCGCGACGACCCCGATGCAGCGGCGCACGCGCGCCGCCTCTGTCGTGACGTCGTGGCCGGCGACCCGCGCGGAGCCGCCATCGGCGCGGGCGAGGGTGCTCAGCACCTTGACCGCCGTCGACTTGCCGGCGCCGTTGGGGCCGAGCAGGCCGAAGATCGTCCCGGCCTCGACCGAGAACGTCAGCCCGTCCAAAGCCCGCACTTCGCCGTACTGCTTGGTGAGGCCTGCCGCCTCGATCATCGAAGAACCTCCGGTGTAAGATGTCTAGAACTTCTAGATACCTTAGTTATCGAGATACTCACTTGTCAAGACAAACGAAGAGCGAGCTCATCCTGACGCTGGCGGACGAGGTGCGCGCCGCGCAGGCGGCGACGGACCAGCTCGACGAAGCCGCGTGCCGCGCGCTGGGCGTCAACCGCACGGACGGCCGCTGCCTGGACGTCATCGACCGCGAGGGGCCGGTCCCCGCGGGGCGGCTCGCGGAGGCCAGCGGGCTCACGACCGCGGCCGTGACCGCCGTCATCGACCGCCTCGCCAAGCGCGGCTACGTCCGCCGCCTCGACGACCCCAACGACCGTCGCCGCGTGCTCGTCGAGCTGACGCCGCTCGCGCGCGAGCGCGCCGGGATCATCTGGGGGCCGCTCGCGACCTTCCACGAGACGCTGTCGAGCCTCACGATGGAGCAGCTCGAGCTGCTGAGCGAGTTCCATCGCCGCGGCCGCGAGTACAACGAGCAGCGCGCCGCCGAGGTCCGCGAGCTGCGCTTCGACGACTGACGGGCTACTCGTAGCCGAACCGCAGGCCGTGGCGCTCGAGCAGCCCGGGGATGCTGTCGACGTCGAGCTCGAGGCCGTAGCGCTCGGGCAGGGTCGCGCGCGGGCGGTCCGGCGACTCGGGCTCGGCGAGCTCGTCGAAGAAGCGCTCGAAACCGGCGGGCGAGATGATCTCGAGGATCCGCGCCGGCTCGTCGCCGTCGTTCCAGAACGTGTGCCACTGGTCGCGCGGCTTGAAGATGAGGTCGCCGGGCTCGCCGAACACGACCTCCTCGCCCAGCTGCGCGCCGACGCGCCCCTCGAGCACGAAGCTGTACTCGTCCTCGCGGCTGTGGCGATGCATCGGCGCCGCCAGCGTCCGCGGCGGCAGCGGGTGCTCGACGAGCGCGAACCCGCCGCCGGACTCCTCCCCGCCGACCATGAACCGCACGCCGAGCGTGACGAGGTCGGCGAACTTGCCGTCCTTCGGGCCGAGCACCTTGGCGCGTGGCGGCACGCCGCTCATCGCCGCCGCACCGCCTTCACGGTGCGCCGCGCGACGCGCGCGAGCGGCCGTGCGCCCTCGCGCCAGCCGCGCTCGCGGTCGGCGTCGCGCGCCGAGCGCAGCCGTGCGAGCGCCCGCCATGCGTCGACGAGCGAGTCGTCGTAGGGGTGCCACCACGGAATCCGGCCCGCGGCCGGGTCGCTCGTGACGAGCTTCGGCTCGACGGACGAGCGCAGCGCGACCGCGCCGCGCGCCCGGCCGACCCCGGCGCCGTGCACCGCGCCCCACGGCAGCTGCGGCTCGGCGCGCGAGACGAGGTGGTCGTTCATCCACACCATCCCGGCGCGGATCTCGCGCGCGACGCGCGCGCCCTTGTGCGGGTCGGCGGTCCAGACCGACGCGCCCAGGCCGCCCAGCCCTGAGTTGCAGCGGTCGATCCCCTCCCGCTCGGAGCCGACGGCCTCGATCGCGAGCCACGGCCCCGGCGCGTCCTCGCGCAGCAGGCGGGCGCCGGGCGGCACGCCGGTGAGCACCGCCGGCGCGAAGAACGCGCCGCTCAGCGAGCCCACCTTCACGGCGCCGCCGCAGTGCAGCGTCGCGCCGCCGGCGACCGCCTCGTCGATGAGCTCGGCGAGCCGGGCGGAGCGGTCGGCCGCGAGCAGCGGGCCGATCTCCGTGCCCGGGTCGCGCGGGTGGCCGACGCGGAGCTGGCGCGCGCCCGCCGACGACGCCGGCCGTGAAGCGCTCGGAGCGCTCGCGCAGGACGTACGCGCGGGCGAGCGAGCCGCCCGACTGACCGGCGTTCGCGAACGCGCCCCAGAGCGCGCCCGCGACCGCGCGCGGGATGTTCGCGTCGGTGAGGACGAGCATCGGGTCCTTGCCGCCGACCTCGATCGTCGCGCGCTTGAGCTCGCGCGCACACGCCTCGCCGACGTCGCGGCCGGCCTGCGACGAGCCCGTGAAGCGCACGTGCGCGATCTCGGGCGCCGAGACCAGCGCGCGCGCGGCCTCGGCCTCCCCGTGGACGATCTGGAGCAGCCCCTCCGGCAGCCCGGCGCGCACGAACACGCGCGCGATCCGCTCCGCGGCCAGCGCCGCGAGCGGCGACGGGTGCAGCACGACGCCGTTGCCGCCCATCAGCGCGACCGCGACGTCGCCGAGCGGCGTCGCGAACGGCTCGGCGCCCGGCGTCAGCACGGCGACGACGCCGAGCGGCTCGAACGTCAGGCGCGCGCGCTTGACGGGCTGGAGCGAGCGGGCGAGGCCGACGCGCTCGGGCGCCAGCACGCGCGGCCCCTCTTCGGCGAGCCACTGCAGCGTCTCGACCGCCGGCAGCAGCTCCATCGTCTGCACCTCGGCGATCGGCCGGCCCTGCTCGGCGACGATCATGCCGCGGACCTCGTCCCACTCGTCGATGAGCGCCTGCGAGGCGCGCGTGAGGTAGCGGGCGCGGTCGCTCAGGCGCAGCTGCGCCCACAGCCGCTGGACCTCGGCGGCCTCGGTGACGGCCGCCCCGACGTCCTCGGGGGCCGTGGCCGGGAGCGTCCCGAGGTGCGACCCGTCGATCGGGCTGACGGCCTCGATCTGCGCGGTGGCGGTGGCCATGGGGTGAGCTTATGCTTGCGCCGTGCGGGGCATGCGCATCTCGCGGGCCATCGGCGCCCTCGTGGTCGCGGCCTTCGCCGCCGCGCCGGCGCACGCCGACGTCTTCGACGGGCGCATCGGCTTCACGAGCTTCCGCGCGGACCCGAGCGCCGGCGCGGAGGGCGGCGACATCTTCAGCATGAACCCCGACGGGTCGGATGTCCGGCGGCTGACGCCGAGCCCGGCGCTCGACCAGCAGCCCGACTGGTCGCCCGGCGGCACGGAGATCGCCTACGCGATCCGCAAGCCGGGCGCGCGGGTGAACTTCGAGATCGCCAAGATGACCGCGGCCGGGCGCGGACACCGCCGGCTCACCACGTCCCCGGACGGGCAGGCTTCGAGCCAGCCGGCGTGGTTTCCGAACGGCCGCGGGACGCTCTTCCGGCGCAGCGGCCCCGGGCGCGTCTCGAGCATCTGGCAGCTCAACCGGCTCGGCATGAACCCGCTGCTGCGCTTCCAGCCGCCGCACCCGCCGCTGTACCCGACGTTCTCGCCGGACATGACGAGGATCTCGTTCGCGGCGATCATGTCGCCGGCGGGCGACACCGACCGCGGCGTCTTCGTCGTCAACGCCGACGGGACGGGGCTGAAGGCGCTCTTCGACATGCCCGGCGCCTGGGATTCGGCCCCCGCGTGGTCGCCGGACGGGCGCACGATCGCGTTCGAGAGCAACGCCGACGTCGGCCGGCGGCAACCCCGAGCGCGACATGGAGATCTGGACGATGGCGGCGGACGGCTCCGGCGCGCGCCAGCTCACGTCCAACGCGTTGCACGACGAGGGGCCCGCCTGGTCGCCCAACGGCGGCAAGTTCCTCGCCTACACGAGCGGCGCCGACGACGAGCACGGCGACATCCACGTCATGACCGCGGCGGGCAGGCACCTGCGCCGGCTCACGACGTTCGCCGGCCGTGACGAGTCGCCCGACTGGCAGGCGATCGGAGCGACGAAGACCGACCGGCGCTGCGGCGACGCCGTCCGCAGCGGGCCGGGCGCCCGCGACGTGCGCTCCATCGGGCACGGGCTGTCGTGCCCCGCCGTGCTCGCGCTCGCGCGCCGCTGGTCGCGCGGCGAGCCGCGCAAGATCGGCGTCTTCACCGCCGAGGTGACGGGCTTCGGCGGGACGCGCCGCGTCCTCTTGACGCGGCACACCCCGGGCGGCGCGGTGACGTTCCTCTACCAGCCGTCCGCGCGCAAGGGGAGCTAGCGGTCGAGGCCGCGCTGCGGGCGCAAAGGCGCGCGCGGAGCTCGCGGCCGGACCGCCGCCGGGTGGAAGGCGATCGCGGAGCTCGCGGCCCGGGCGAGCCGGGCGCAAACCGCGCGGCGCGCTAGCGGTCGAGGCCGCGCTTGGCGCGGATCTCCTCGTGGCGCGCGCGCAGCTCGGCCTCCTGCTCGTCGGGCCGCCAGAAGCGCGTGCCGGCGACCTCCTGCGGCATGACGTCCTGGCTCGACAGGTGGCCCGGGTGTGAGTGCGGGTCGTCGTAGCCCTGGCCGCGGCCGAGCGCCTTCGCCGCGGCGGCGTAGCCGCGCGAGCGAAGCTGCTGCGGCGGCGTCTTCGCGCCGTTCTCGCGGACGTGCGCGCGCGCCGCCCAGATCGCGTTCGCCGCCTCCTTGGACTTCGGCGCCAGCGCGAGGTAGATCGTGGCCTGCGCCAGCGCGAACTCGCACTCGGGCAGGCCGACGTGCTCGACCGCCGCCGCGGCCGCGGTCGCGATCACGAGCGCCTGCGGGTCGGCGTTGCCGACGTCCTCGGACGCGAAGATGACCATCCGCCGCGCCATGAAGCGCGGGTCCTCGCCGCCCTCGAGCATGATCGCCAGGTAGTACAGGCCGGCGTCGGGATCCGAGGCCCTGCAGGCCTTGATCCACGCCGAGATCGTGTCGTAGTGCTGGTCGCCGTCCTTGTCGTAGCGCACCGCATGGCGCTGCAGCGCGTCCTCCGCCGCCGCGAGCGTCACACGGCCGTCGGCCACGGTCGCAGCCGCGATCTCGAGCGCCGCGAGCGCCGTGCGCGCGTCGCCGCCGGCGCGATCGGCGAGGAACGCCAGCGCCTCGTCGTCGGCCGAAGCCCCATGCAGCTCGTCGCGCTCCAGCGCGCGGCGCAGCAGCACCTCGACATCGGCGGCGCTCAGCTCGTGCAGCTCGTAGACCTGGCTGCGCGAGATCAGCGCGCTGTTGACCTCGAAGTACGGGTTCTCCGTCGTCGCGCCGATCAGCGTCACGAGGCCCTCCTCGACCGCCGGCAGCAGCAGGTCCTGCTGGGCCTTGTTGAAGCGGTGGATCTCGTCGAGGAAGAAGATCGTCGGCTCGCCCGTGGACTTGCGCCGGTGCGCGGCGCGCTCGAGCACCTTGCGCACCTCGGGCCGCCCCGCCTCGACGGCGGAGAGCTCCTCGAACGCGGCGCGGGCCGTGGTCGCGACGAGCCGCGCGAGCGTCGTCTTGCCGGTCCCCGGCGGCCCGTAGAGGATCATCGAATGCGGCCTGCCGTCGGTCAGCGCGCGGCGCAGCGCCGACCCCTCGCCGAGCAGGTGCTCCTGCCCGACGACCTCGTCGACGGTCGCCGGGCGCATGCGCACCGCGAGCGGCGCCTCGCGCGCGGGAACGCCGGTGCGCGTGCGCGGCGGCCCGTCCTCCGGTGCGAACAGCTGTCCTTCCACGACGATGAGTATCGCCACTCCGTCGGCCGGCGACTCAGGGGTACGGGGCCTGGAGGTTCTCGAACATCGGGAAATGGCGGATGTTGCAGGTCAGGAGGCGCGAGCCTGTGCGGATGGCGGTTGCGGCGATGGCGAGGTCGGCGCCGTCGATGCCGCGATGACTTGGGAGCCACCGCCGGCCAAGCGCTCCGGCTTCCTCGGCGACGTCAGCATCGATCGGATGCCAGGTCAGACTCGATAGCAGTGAGCGGGTGGCGCGTTCCTCGTCGACGCGCATGCCCGCGAGTACCTCCAGGCGCGTGATCTCGCTGGCATGCAACGGAGCTGCCGCGCGCTCGCGCTCCAGCAGGTCGGCAGCGCCGTGGTGGCCGAGGAGGTAGTCGATCAGGACCGACGTGTCGATAAGCGCGGTCACGCGTCGTGCCGCAACCGCCCGCCCGAGCGCAGCTGGTCGACCATGGCCAAGCCGTCGAGCTCTCGGTCCTTCCAGGCTCCGAAGCCCTGCCGCATCGCCGCGAGGTCGTCCTCGGGCCGCGCGGGGCCGTAGACCTCATCGACGGCATCGCGGATCAGCGCCGCGATCGAACGACCCGTGCGCGCAGCCTCCGCATCCAGGAGTCGCCGCTCGTCCTCGGTCAGAGATATCTGCGTGCGGAGCATGTGATGTAAGGCTACATCACGGCCGGGTCGGAGCCTTCGCCCGGGACACCGCGACGTCGCTGCGCGCGGTGCACGGCAGCCCGCGCGGGGCGCACGCCTGAAGCTGCACGCGCGGCCGGCGCGCACGCATGAGGTGACGCCGTGCATCCTGCGGGAGCCGCACGACCCGCGCGAACACCCGGTTCGCCGCGATGTCGACCGCCAAGCGCGCGACCACCGCGCCGGCCACGCGCACGACCAGGCGCTGGCGGCAGCGCCGCGCACCCGCGCCGCGCGCGACGCAGCGCGCACGAACCACGAGCCGGCCGCCCGCGAGCAGGCGCAGGGCGCGCTCCGGGCGCAGCGTGGCGTGGCTTCCGGGGGCCGCGAGCGCGGGTCCGGCGGGACGGGCGGCTGTGCCTGTGGCGGCGGCGGCCGTGCCGCCCGGGCCGCGCGGCGCGGGCGGCGCGACCCCGCCGCGCGGACCGACACGGCCGGCCACGACGCCGTACGCCGGCCGCGGCGAGCCGTCGTAGCCGAGCAGGCCGGAGTCGAAGCCGTTGTCGGGCGTTCCCTGCCACTGGTAGAGGTACATCCGCTCGATCGCGGGATAGCGGTCGGCGAGCTCGTACATCCACGCGACGCCGTCGGCCGCGCGCTGCTCGTCGTAGGCGAGGCTGCCGAACGACACGATCCCGCCGGTCTCCGTCAGCCACAGCCGGCCGCTCGTCTGATCGAGCATCGTCTGCACCCCGCGCGAGCGGAAGTACGTCGAGTCGTAGTAGTTGTGCAGCCCCCAGACCGCGGGGGTGCTCGTCAGCGCGGCCTTGTAGGCGGACAGCCACTGCGGGAGCGCGACGTCGTCGAGGACGTCGCCCGCGACGATCGTGCACGCGGGGCAGCGGGCGCGCGCCTCCTCGTAGTAGCGCGCCGCCGCGTCGGGGTGGCGCAGCGTCGGCTGGGAGTTGTGGTTGGGCTCGTTCCACGCCGTGACCTCGCGGATCGACGGGTACTTCGCGAGCAGCGCGCTGAGGGCGTCGCCGTAGGCGCCGACGGGCGGCAGGACGCACGGCGCGCTCGGGCAGCGGCTCGCGCCGTCGTGCTCGAGCGCGACCATGACGGTCGCCCCGTCGCGCTGCGCGCGGGCGATCCACCCATCCCACGGACCGGCCCGCAGGCCCGCGTCCCACGGGACGATGAGCCGGACCGCGTCGAGTTGCAGCGCGCGGTACGAGGGCGAGTCGAAGAACGCCGCGCGCTGGTCGGAGACGCCGGTGACGACTGCGGCCGCGGCGCTCGCCGCCAAGACACACATGCAGATCAACGCAGCGCACGCGGCGCGCACGACACAGGCGATGCCGGCCGCTGCGGCGCGCGCGACGGGAGCGCCGAGGCGGCGGCCGGCCCGGAGGCCGGCCGCCGTGCTCGATTCATACGTCCTGGCGCGCACCTCCGCCGGGCCTCAGACCCGGCGCACCCTCGTTCGCTTCGTCTGGCGCACGAGCGGCGCGCGGGCGCTGCTCAGCGCCTGCGCCCTGACGGCCATCGTCACGCCGCGGCGGCCGGACCTGCGCACCCGCCTGGCCTCGGATCGCGACAGCGTGAGCCGCACGATCGCGCGGCCCGCGACGAGCCTCACGGTCCGTGACTGCACTCCCCGGAAGGGCGCCAGCTTGCCGCCCAGCCGGGTGCGCGAGATGCGCACGTACCTCGCGCCGTCGACGACCGACAGCCGGCAGTTGAACGTCAGGCGCCGGTTGGCCGGGAGCCGCGTGACCGCCTTGATGCAGCCTGCGGCGAACTTCGGCTTCGCCGCCGGAGGCGGTGGTGGTGGCGGCGGTGGTGGTGGCGGCGGTGGAGGTGGAGGCGGAGGCGGCGGTGGCGGCGGCGGCGGCGGAGGCGGCGGCGGCGCGTTCGGGGTGGTGCCGCTCAAGGCGACGCTCGGCGTCGGCCCGTCGCCGTCGCCGTCGAGCACGACCTTCGAGCTGCGCGTCCCGCCGGTCGGCGCCTTCGGCGCGAACGCGACAGTCGCCGTGCAGCCGGCGCCCGGGTCGATCGCCGCCGCGCACGTGCTCGTCACCGTGAAGTCGGCCGCGTTGCCCGTCGACGTCGCCAGCGGCAGCGTCAGGTGCAGCCGCTCGGCGCCGACGTTCGTGATCGCGAACGTCTGCGCCGCCGAGGTGGATCCCACCGACGTCAGCGGGAAGGCCAGCGCCGTGGGGGACGCCTGCGCCCTCGGGCCGCCGCAGTCCAGGAGGATCTCGAGGCCCGTCACCTCCGGCGGGATCTGGAGCACCGGCGTCGTCGCCGGGTCCTCGCCGGGATAGCTGCCGGGGTAGCCGCCCGTGCCCGGATACGCGCCCGGATAGTTGCCGCTCGTCGGCCCGCAGCCCGCCTTGGAGGCGTGGACGACGTAGTAGCCGGCGATGACGTCCCAGCCGAACGCACCATTGACGTCGGTCGTGTCCGGGGTGTCGCGGTTGCTCGGCGACATGATCGCGCTGCCGTCGGGCACGTACGCGAACGGCCCACCCGCGAGGTCCGAGCGCAGCAGGCGGACCGTCGCGCCCGCGATCGGCAGGTGGTCGCGGGCGGTGAGGACGTTGCCCGACGGATCGATGTAGATGTTGAACTCGATCGGCGTGTTGTCCGGGCAGCCGCTGATCGTGAACGTGATCGTCCCGACGCCGTGGTTCGGGAACGGGGGCGGCGCGGACACGCTGTACGTCGCTGTCGCGCCGGTGACCGCGCCGCGTGTCATGGGGCCGGTGCTGACGACGGAGCCCTCGACGGTGAGCGTGTACGTCACGCTGCCGGCGGCGCAGGCCGTCGTGCTCAGCAGCAACGGGCTGTTGAAGTACACGACCGGCATGCCGTTGACGGTGCCCGTCGAGTTGCCCACCGAGCTTCCGGCGGGCACCGCCTGGGCGATGCCCAGCACGATGTCGCGCACGGTGGTCTGACCGTCGGCCACGGTCACGGGACCCGATCGTCCCCGGGGTGTGGGTCGTGTCGCCGGCCGGCGGATTGGCCGTGAGCTGGTAGCGCCGACCGGGATCGACTGAGAACTCGTAGTGCCCGGCGCCGTCGGACTGCGTGGTCGCGGCAGGCCTGGTTGTTCAGGGGCACGGGGCACGCCTCGACGGGCGCGTCGGGCTGCGGCCCGCTCACCGCGCGGCCGGCTCGGGCCGCCGGAGTCGGTGACCGTCCCGGCGAGGTTGCCCACGCCCGTCGCGGTCGCCGTCACGCTGACGCTCTCGTTGGCGGCGTTGCACTGACCGCTCACGGGGGCGTTGTTCGCGTCGCCGCTGTAGAACGCGCGCCACCGGTACATGCCAGCGGACGTCGGCGTGAACGCCGCCGAGGTCGCCGTCGCCGTCGCTCCGTTCAACGTGATCGGCCTGCCGGAGCTCGTGAAGACCGGCACCGACGAGCACGTCGAGTCGCTCGGCGAGTAGAGCCGGAACTCGACCGTCGCGCCGGCATCCGGGCTCACCAGCCCGCTGATCGTCGCGTTGTCGGTCAGCGAGCCGGCGCCCGCCGTGATGGGACCCGACGCGGCGGTCGTGATGAACGGCAGCGACCGGTTGACGGTCGTGCTCGCCGAGCCGACACCGCCGCCGGTGGAGCCCGGGCCGGTCGGTCCGGTGTCCGTCCCCGTGACCCCGGCCTTCTGGCTCGTCTGAAGGCCCGGCACTGCGGGGTTCGAGTCGATGGCGGGCGTTCTCGCGACGTTCGCCGTGTAGTCGATGATGCACTGCTTGAGCGCCGTGGATCCGCTCGACGGACCCAGCGTGAGCGGGGGCGAGTTCGTCGTGACCGAGTACTTGCCTTGCGCCAGGTCGATCACGGCGAACGTGAACGTCTGGGCCGCGCATGCCGTGCCGGCCCTGCCTGCGCCGGTCGCGGGGCTGGGAACGATGACCCCCGGATCCTGGAAGCCGGGCGAGCAGTCGGGGCTGACGGCCGTCGAACCGCAGCTCGGGACGATCGTGATGGTGTCGATCCGCATGCTGTCGACGTCGAAGCCGGCTTCGCCCGGCCCGTTGGAGGAGGCGTTCGTGATCGTGAGGCTGCTCTGCACGCCCGCCTGGCCGACGGTCAGGTTCGAGGGCACCGACGGGATGATGCTGAACCCGACGCCCGCCGCAGCTCCGGCGGGAGCGATCGCCAGCACAGCGGACACCGCCAGCGACGCGGACAGGCCGCGCCGGACGGATCGGTCTCGCCAACCCCGTCCGGTCAGCATTCTTGCCGCGCATGTTCCGTTCTCCTCAGACCTGACCGGCATGACCCCGTCACATCAGTGTGACCCTCGCGAGCCTCTTGTGCGGGTTTCTTTGCCGCGGGAGCGAACGGGCACGCCGCGGCGGACGTTCGGGGCGACCGTCGCAGCCCGCTCGGGGCGACGCTATCTTCGGTCGACCATGACCCGCCGACGCTTGCCGCTCGCCGGCGCCGCCATCGTCCTCCTCGCCCTGCTGCTGACCTCCTGCTCCGGAGATCAGGGCGCGTCGAAGGGCGATCCCGTCGCGGGCAAGGAGCTGTTCGCCGCCAACGGCTGCGGCGGCTGCCACACGTTCAAGGCCGCCGGCTCGGCCGGCAAGACCGGCCCGGACCTCGACGAAGCCAGCCCCAGCACGACGAAGGTCATGTCGCAGCTCTCAAAGCCCGGCGGGCTCATGCCGAGCTTCGCCGACAAGCTCTCCGACGACGAGAAGCGCAACCTCGCGGCGTTCGTCGGCGCCGGCAACAGCTCCGGCAAGGCCGTCGCGGCGCCCTTCAGGCCCGACTCCAAGCGCCTCGCGGACTGTCGCGACGGCAACTTCGAGTGCCTCGAGCAGGCCTTCGGCAACATGACGTTCAACGAGGGCCCGAAGCCGGCGCTCGCGAAGCTGCAGGCGATGTCGACGACGGACGCGGCCGTCGCCGGCGACTGCCATCGGATCGCGCACCGCATGGGCTCGGCGGCGCTCTCGCGCTTCAAGGACAAGGTCGCGCCCGCGTTCATCGAGGGCACCCCGGTCTGCGCGTCGGGCTACTACCACGGGATCGTCGAGCGCGCCTTCCTCGGCCAGCCGACGAGCAAGCTCGGCGTCGTCTCGCGCCAGATGTGCACCGACTCGCGGATCACGAAGCAGACGTTCCTGCTCTACCAGTGCATCCACGGCCTCGGCCACGGCTTGATGATCTACACGGGGTATGACCTGCCGCTCTCGCTGACGACGTGCAAGAGCCTCGGGGCGGAGTTCGACAAGGTCTCGTGCAGCGGCGGCGTGTTCATGGAGAACTTCAGCTCGTCCTACGGCGTGTCGTCGAAGTACCTGCGCAAGAACGACCCGATCTATCCCTGTAACAACAAGATCTCCGACCCGTACAAGATCCAGTGTTACGGGCTCGTCACCGCGAATTTGCTGAGAACGACCGGCTACGACCAGAAGAAGACCGCGGCGGGCTGCAAGCGCTCGGAGCCCGAGTGGGTCGGCACGTGCTTTGAGTCCTTCGGGCGCGACGTCTCCGGGATCGCGGGCCGCAGCGCGGCCAAGGCGCGCGCGAGCTGTGCGCCTCGCCGACAGCGACCGCAACGAGAGCGACTGCCTCTACGGCGTCGTCCGGGAGATCACCAACTCCGACGCGGCGCCCGAGCGCGCCGGGCGCTTCTGCGAGCAGCTCAAGTCGAAGTTCCGCTCGCGCTGCTTCTCCGGCGTCGGCTCGGTGATGTCGGCGATCGAGACCGGCGACAAGCTGCGCTCGACCTGCCGCAAGGTCGCGGGGCGCAACTTCCGGTCGTGCTTCGAGGGTGCCGGCCTGGAGGTCCCGCAGGCGTGAGCGGCCCCGCGGGCCGCACGGACGCGACCACTAGCATCCCTGCGGTGGCGAACCTGGAGCAGGAGACGACCGAGCTCCTCCAGCGGCTGATCCGCTTCAACACCGTGAACCCGCCCGGCAACGAGCGGGCCCTTCAGGAGACGCTCGCCGCGGACCTGCGCGACGCCGGCTTCGAAGTCGAGCTCCTGGGTGCGGTGCCCGAGCGCCCGAACCTCGTCGCGCGGCTGCGCGGCGCAGACCGACGGGCCGGCGCTCTGCCTGCTGTCGCACGTCGACACCGTGCTCGCGACGCCCGCCGACTGGTCGCACGACCCGTGGTCGGGCGACCTCGACGACGGCTGCGTCTGGGGTCGCGGCGCGCTCGACATGAAGTCCCAGACGGCGGCCGAGGTCACCGCGGCGCTGTCGCTCGCGCGGGAGGGCTGGCGGCCCGCGCGCGGCGACCTGCTCGTCGTCGTCGTCGTGGATGAGGAGGTCGGCGGCGAGCTCGGCGCGATGTGGATCTGCGAGCACCACCCGGAGAAGGTGCGCTGCGACTTCCTGCTCAACGAGGGCGCCGGCGCCGTCTTCCCCTACGACGGCGAGCGCTACTACGGCGTCTGCGTCGCCGAGAAGGGCGTCTTTCGCTTCCGCCTGACGACCGAGGGGACCGCGGGCCACGCCTCGATCCCGAAGATCGGCGACAACGCGCTGCTGAAGATGGCGCCGCTGCTCGCGGCGATGGGCGCGCGCCAGCCCGGCTACGACCTCACCGACGGGCCGCGGGCGCTGCTCGAAGGCCTCGGCCTGGAGCCCAACGGCGATCCAGCCGCCGCGCTGGCGCGCCTGCGCGACCGCGACCCCGGCCTCGCGCTGCTCGTCGAGCCGCTGCTCGGCGTGACGCTCGCGCCGACGATCATCTCCGCCTCGCCGAAGATCAACGTCATCCCGGCGAGCGCCGTGCTGAGCGTCGACTGCCGCATCCCGCCGGGGCTCGGCATCGAGGACGCGCTCGCGCGCATCCGCGAGGTGCTCGGCGAGGACGGCTACCGGCTGGACTTCACCGAGCAGGTCGTCGGCAACCAGTCGCCCGTCGCCTCGCCGCTGATGGACGCGATCGTCGCGTGGATCGGCGAGCACGACCCCGAGGCGCACGTCGTGCCGACCGTGCTGCCGGGCTTCACCGACTCGCGCACGTTCCGCGACGCGTTTCCGGACTGCGTCGCGTACGGCTTCTTCCCGCAGCGCCACATGACGCTCTTTCAGACGTCGCCGCTGATCCACTCCGCCGACGAGCGCATCGACGTCCGCGACCTCGGCTTCGCGGCGACGTTCTTCCGGGACATCACGAAGGAGATGCTGGGATGACCGAGGACGCTGAGCGCGAAGGCGCGACCGCCCCCAAGCTCCGGCTCGGCGGCATGGCGCTGCGCAACGGCCTGCTCGTCCACGGGCCGACGCACTGGGCCGCGGCCGTGCGCCGGCGCGACGGGACGATCGAGGCCGCCTCCGGGCGCAAGCCGCGCGTCAAGGGCGTCGACAAGGTCGCCGGCGTGCGCGGTGTCGTCCGCCTCGGCGAGGCGATGCTCGTCGTCCCGCTCGTCAAGCGCGCGCTGCCCGAGGCCAAGCTGCCGTTCCAGGACGTCAAGGTGCTCGGCACGATGGCCGCCGCCGCGGTCGGCGGGCGGGTCCTGCGCGGCGCGATGAAGGGCGGGATGGGCACCGAGACCGTCGTCGCCGCGGTCTCGCTGCTGCCGAGCTTCGTCGCGCTGCGCGGCGGGGAGCTCGCCGAGTACCACGGCGTCGAGCACAAGGCGATCGCCGCTTACGAGACCGACAAGGACGACGCCGCCGACGCCGCCAAGGAGCACGACCGCTGCGGCTCGCACCTCATGGCGCCGCTGCTCGCCTCGAACCTCGCCGGCGCCGCGCTGCTGCGCCACACGCTGCGCAAGCCCGGCGCCGCGGCGCAGATGGCGGTCGGCGTGGCGTCGCTCGGGATCGCCGTCGAGGTCTTCGTCTGGAGCGAGAAGCACCACGACAGCACGGCCGCGCGCATCCTGCGCAAGCCCGGACACGAGCTGCAGCGGCTGCTGGGCACGCGCGAGCCGACCGAAGCGCAGCTCGAGGTCGGGCGCGCCGCGCTCGCCGAGATCCTGCGCGTCGAAGCGCCCGCGACCTGAACACGTCCACGCTGACTGGAGGGATCCGCCGCCGCTGCCGATGGGGTGGAGGTGATCTCAGCTCAAAGCTTCATGGACGGCTTCCAGCAATGGGCGCTGGACTGGTCTCCCGCGCTCACGATCCTCTTCATGTTCCTCATCTGCTTCTTCTTGTGGCGGACGCTGAAGCTCATGCCCAAGACCAAGCCGGTGCAGATCAAGCCGGAAGCGAAGTCCTCGATCGGCTGGGACGACATCGCCGGCGTCGACGACGCCAAGGACGAGCTGCGCGAGGTCGTCGAGTTCCTGCGCGATCCGAAGCGCTTCGCGGCGCTGGGCGCGCGGGTGCCCAAGGGCGTGCTGCTGCACGGCCCGCCCGGCACCGGCAAGACGCTGCTCGCCAAGGCGGTCGCCCACGAGTCCGGCGCGCAGTTCTTCTCGCAGTCGGCGGCGTCGTTCGTCGAGATGTTCGCCGGCCTCGGCGCCGCGCGCATCCGGCGCCTGTTTCGCGAGGCGCGCAAGAACGCGCCGGCGATCATCTTCATCGACGAGCTCGACGCGGTCGGCGCCCGGCGCGGATCGGACAACAACGGCGAGCGCGAGCAGACGCTCAACCAGCTGCTCGTCGAGATGGACGGCTTCAACACGAGCGGCGACCTCGTCGTCATGGCCGCGTCGAACCTGCTCGAGAAGCTCGATCCCGCGCTGCTGCGCCCGGGGCGCTTCGATCGCCAGACCTTCGTCTCACCGCCCGACGTCGAGGGCCGCGAGCGGATCCTCGAGGTGCACACGCGCGACAAGCCCGTCGACGGCGTGGATCTCTCGAAGTTCGCCGCGCGGACGAGCGGGCTCACCGGCGCGGACCTCGCCAACCTCGCCAACGAGGCGGCGATCCGCTGCGCGCGCCGCGGCGGCAATGCGCTGACCGACGAGGACTTCGACCAGGCGCTCGAGCGCGTGATCGCCGGGGTGCAGTCGCGGCGCGTGCTCAACGCGCACGAGAAGGAGGTCGTCGCCTACCACGAGGCCGGCCACGCGCTGGTCGCGGAGCTGCTGCCCGGCGTCGACCGCGTTCACAAGATCTCGATCGTCCCGCGCGGCAAGGCGCTCGGCTTCACGCTGAACCTGCCCGACGAGGACCGGTATTTGAAGACCCGCGAGGAGCTGCTGGACCACATGACCGTGCTGCTGGGCGGCCGCGTCGCCGAGCAGCTTCGTCTTCGGCGAGGTCACGACGGGCGCGTCGGACGACCTCAAGCGGGTCGCGCAGGTCTCGCACGCGATGGTCTACGACTACGCGATGGGCACGCCCGGGACCGCGTGGCGCGCGGTGCCCGACGGCAACGTGGACTCCGAGCAGTTTCGCCGCGTGCGCGACGAGGAGCAGCAGGAGCTCGCCTACGAAGCGCAGCGCGCGGCGCACGAGCTCATCGAAGGCCGGCGCGACAAGCTCGCAGAGCTCGCCGCTCGCGTTGCTGGAGCACGAGGTGCTCGAGCGCGAGGACATCGACCGGATCATGGCGGGCGTGACGAAGATGGAGCGCCGGCCGGGCGTTGCCGGCCTGCGGGTCGTCGCGGTGACGGGCCACGAGGACGAGGCGCCAGCGGCCGGAGCTCGTCCAAGCCCCCGCCGGTTCCGGGTGGGTGACCGGAAGTCGCTTATGGGGGTTGCCACGCCGCACGCGACAACTTGTCACAGCAAGGGGTCGATCTAGCAGCGGAGCAGCAGACTCGGGCTGACCTGATCTCGCCGATCTCGTGCCCTGCCGAGTTGGGCCGCTTCCTCACGCCTACTCGACGGACCCAAGGCCGCTGAGGACATCCTCGAATCAATCGCCAGCTACTGCCCAACCGAATCAAGCCATCACGACACACTAGACCAGCCGATCCCGCGGTCCGCGGAATCGCTAGGCGGCGGCAATGTCACCGGGGCTTCAGCCGGGGGCAAGCGATCGACGTACGTCGTCGGTAATGATCACCTCATACCGAAGACCTCGCAGCTCTTCCGGAGTCACAGTCAGACCGCGAGCCCGAGCCAGGTCGGCCAGCCACGACCATGGGTGGTCGTCCGCGCACTCATCGTCATCGGGAAGGACCACGTTCAACACGTCTCGAGTCAGGCTCTCCAGAGTCTCGTGCTCCCAGATATCACCAGAACCCGGCTCCGTGGATGATCTCCATCCGAGGGTAAAGCCACGATCGTCGTGCAGGATCACCCGTCGGCCATCTTCCAGCGTGACAAACTCACTTACCGCAAAGCTCTGATCGCTACTTCCGTCGGAGCGCTGCGGCCCGAGATCGCAGATGGCGCCGAGGCCTACGACGCGACCGGGGTTGACTGGAAGGTGACGGCCCGCGCCGCCGACATTAGTGGCGCCGGGGTAGGGCTGCCAGTCACCCTCCGCACCGCTCACGCTAGCCCTCCAAGCATGCCTTGAGCTAACCTCCCCGCCCAGGCCACCCGCCATGCCGTAACCAAACGGTCAGAGTCTGCGCGCGGAGTAATACGTGATGTGCTAAGCCGGCGTCTGACCGCATTCATCGTGAATGGTTGTTGGGAATCAGGGGGCACAGTTGAGATTCACTGGGCCGGAGTAGGTGAACCCTGCGGGGTCATCAACTCCAATGAGGTCGACATCAACGCGGCCGCGCCAGCCAACAACCGTGGTGCGCGAGCAGCTGTCCCTCGCGGTGATTCGCTTGCCCGAGCCGCCCCCCGCAAAGACGTCTCCCGAGTCAAAGGCGACTTCGATCCACCGACAACCGTACGGGTCACACCAGTATGCCTGCAAACCAGTGTCTACGTTCGCTTTACTCGGGCATGCGCCGGAGACCCTCTTCCAATACCCGTGCACGGAGGTAGCACGGGGTGCGGTACTAGATATGTGGGGGTTGTCGATCGCCTGCCTGTACGTGCAGGAGCCGGCAGTGATGCTGCCAGACTCTGCCCTCGGTGTCACGTCGCCTCCAGAGTAGGGAGCGAAGAAACCGGACGCCGAAGGCAATCGGGGCTCCGACTTACTGGGGTCCGAGAGTGAGTCTGTCGGGCGCGCAGGAGGTCCGGCGACCGACACCGCACCGGGCGCTAGGACAAAGAGTAGACAAAGGGCGAGCGTCAGCTTGATACGCATGACACGGACTCCTTTTCGGGCATATTGCCTTCCTTGCACGTGATCGACTTCGGCTCAGCGATACTTGCAGGGACGCCAGTCACCGATTCAAGACCCGTTGTCGGGCAGAGAAGCACCATCGGGCGCTCCGGGGTAGGGAGCAAAGTAACCGGATGCCGAAGGCTTATTGGCCTCCGAGAGGGAGTCGGTCGGCGGTGCAGAGTACTGGTAGTGCGCATTACCAGAGTTCCCGGCACCCGACAATGCGCCGAGAGCTAGGACAAAGAGCACGCAAACTGCGAGCATCAGCTTGATACGCATAGCACCTTCGCCGAACCTCCCACATCTCGAAGCCGGAAGTCAAGGTCGGTCGCGCCACGATCGGTCACGTGGCTGACGGCGGCCATGGGAACCTCCCCGTCGGCGGCCATCGGATCTCCCCGGTGGCGGTCGCCGGATCTCCCCGCCCGTGGCCATCGGTTCTCCCCACGATCGTGTCCTGCCTGGTCGGTACTCACCGCTGCGTCGTGTTGTCGACGCGCGCGGGGAGGAGGGCCTTGAAGAGCTCGGAGGAAGTGATGGAGATCCTGGAAGCGTTTGACCTGACGGGCACGCTGGGCGGTGCGGCGCAGCTGGTCGGGTGTTGATCACAAGACCGTGGCGCATTGGGTGCGCGCCCGCGACGAGGCGGGCGGCGGGCCGCCGGTCTCGGTGCGGCCGCGCCGCGTGTTGATGCGTTCGCGCAGAAGATCGAGGAGTGGGTCGATCGGTCGCGCAGCAAGATCCGTGCCGATGTCGCGCATCAGCGGCTCGTCGCGATGGGGTACATGGGTTCGGAGCGCACGACCAGACGGGCGGTCGCTGAGGCGAAGCGCCGGTGGCGCGCCGAGCATGGGCGCAGGACGCGGCACGGCATGGTGCGCCGCGAGCTCCCCAGGGTGGAAGATCACCGCGGCCGGCCGGCTGATGCTGGCGCCACGGCGCGGGCCCGCGCGTCAGCGCCGCGGGCGTCGACGGCGGCCCGGACGCGCGGGAGGACCCCGTCGCCAGGCGGTCGCTCAGCTGCTGCTCGAGCGCTGGGGCCACGTGAACTTCGCGCCGCGGCTGGCGGCGATCACGACCTCGCGGTCGGCGGCGATCTGGCGGCGATGGTGCCGAACACGGCGTCGACGACGGTCTTGGCCTGCTCGCCGGTCAGCCTGGGCCTGTGCGGCGACCTCCTGGCGTCCATACACCGAGTTCGTGCGCAAACCGGCTTACTTCGAGTCGCGTGGTCCCGCGGGCGATCGATGCGCCTCAACTTCGATGGGGACCCCGAGTACGCCGTCTAGCTTCACTGCCCGACTCGCCACCGGACTCGAACCCATGCGGCCGGGTACGCCGTCGGCCTGCGCCTTTCGCAGTAGGGTCCGCCGAGCGCGCCACAATGCTCGGCGTGCCGCAAAGACCCCCTGGTCACTGCATGTTCTGCGACGCCACCGGCGTGACGAAGGCGCATGTGTTCGCCGAGTCGTGGACCGCGCTGTTCGACGAGCCGAACGACACGCGCGAGCACGAGGTCGTGCACCGATACACCGACCCGGTCACGGGCGAACAGCGGGTGATCAAGCGCGCCAAGACGTTCGCCCTCAAGAGCCGCAAGGTCTGCGGCACGTGCAACAGCGGGTGGCTGAGCACGCTGGAGGAGCGCGTGCGGCCCCTAATGGCCGGCTTCGCGGCGAACACGCCGATTACCCTCACTGCGGACCAGCAGAACGATCTCGCACTGTGGGCGACGGCCGCGTCGCTGATCGCGATGAGCCTCGATCCGGAGGCGTGCGAGTTCGCGGACCCCGAGCTCGCGCGGGAGATCTACCGCACCAGGCGGCCGACCCCCGTCATGGATATCTGGCTCGGCGCGAACCCCACGGGGAAATGGGGTGGTTCGGCTCGCACACGCTCAACATCCGCCAGGCGCCGGCGCACCGCGGCGCGTGGGGCGCGACCATCACATTCGGCTACGCAGTCATCCACCTAGTCTGTCATGGCCTTGCCGACCTGCGGATGCGGCTCAAGGGCGACGCGCACCGGTCGCTACGCCGCATCTGGGGCACACGGCCCCGCGTCGCATGGCCGCCGAGGCTCGTCATGCGCGCGCACGACCTCAGGCCCCTGGCGATGGTCGTCGGCGAGCAGTGCTCGTTCGAGCGCGCCGTGCGCCGGGCTGCCTGACGCGGGATTCGGCACGCGCCAACCCAACGCGCCCCTCAGAGCTGCCGTTTCGTGCTGCCACGGCGCCGGCGCTTCAATGCGTCGTAACGCGGCTTATGGAAACCGCCATTGACGGCCTCTCGCTGGGGCCGCCGCCGTAAGACCTACGCTCGACGACGTGGATCCCTTTTCGACGCTCGGTGCCATTTCGGCAGTCGTTGATCTCGCGAAATCGAGTGGGGATGCAATGGCGGGGCTCCGGAAGACTTTCCCCGAGGCGAGTCGATTCTGGAAGAGCTTCGAGGGCGCCCTCAAGAACGACCGGGACATGCCATGGCCATCGATTAGGAGCCAGTCCTATCTTCAGCCGGAGTTCTTTGGGCTAAGCGTCGCGCTGGTGCTGGGCGATGCCACAGCCCGTGACAGGATGGAGGACCATTTCGCCTCCTTCGTCGAACCGCCCGAGGGCGGCCGATACGACAAGGTCGAGTTGGTACGTCGGATCATGGTTGTCGCCGACAAGGCCGCATCGGAGGCGGCTGGCAGCGATCGGGCAGCGGGACTCGCGGACCGGCGGCTGGTCGAAAGTCGCATTCGATCCGCCGCCAACGAGGTACGGGGGATGCTCGAGTCGCTCGAAGGCGGAGTCGCGCGCGTGGAGGGACGGCTCGACGAGCAGGCCGCTGCGAATGCCGACTTCGCCGCTAAGGCAGTCGAGCGCCTCGACGAGATAGTGGATCTCGTCTCGGCTAGCGGCAGCGAACACCGTCCGCCTGCTGTCGACCGCATTGACCGCGTGCAGATGCAGGAATTGCTCGATCAGCAGGCACAGAAGTTCGCGCAGATCAACGAGGCGTCCATCGCCAAGATCTTTGGGCATAAGGAACGCCTGGTGGACACGGTCGCGGCCGAGGCCGCAGAGGCGACGCCCTTCGTCGACGACGCCGCTCCTGGACGCGAGGACCATGACCGCAACGATGATGTGCCGAAGAGCGGCTCGAATCACATCGACGCGTTGGCGGAGTCTCATCCAACAGCCGCCAAGCGGCTTCGGGACCTTTATCTTGCCGGCGGCGTCTTCGCGGTGGCGACTGCGATACGGAACGATGACCTGGCTGGCGGTCCGCCGGACTTGCTCGTTGCCGCGGCGCGCGTTGTCGCCGAGTGCGGTTTCGCGGCCGACGCCGAGGCCGCGTACCTCAGTGCAGCAGCGCAACAGTCTCTGACTCCTGCTGATCAGGCGCGGCAGTACGTTCGTGCGGCGTCGATGGCCGCTGCTCAAGACTCAGACGAGCGATCCTTGCGCCACCTGGACTCCGCACGAGCTCTCGCGCCCGACCACCCGGCGTTGCTCATCGCCGAAGCGAGAAGGAGCACGGACCCCCGGTTCATGCTTGCGCACGTCGCTGACGTCGAGCCGGAGAGCGTTGCTGACAACGCATTGCTGCATCAGACAGACACGAGCATCGGCACTGCTTGGGCTCGATGACGAAGAGGGCGCACGGGCCGAGCACGAGCTCGCCATGGCAGCCGATGCCGACCACATCTCCGTCCGCGAGTTCGCGGCAACGCTGTCGTGGTGGTCGGCAAGTCGGGCCGTCGAGCGAGAGCGCCCGATCGATCGCGATGCGCTGCGACAGGCAACGACCACCTTTGAGTCGTTGGCTCTCGAGATGTCAGCTCAGGGTCGGATCAACGCAGCTGCAGCGCTTACGGTCCGTGCCGCCGAGTGCCGCGTGTTCATCAACGACTTCTCGGCCGCGATACGTCTCCTTGAAGGCCTGACCGACCTTGAGCGGCTGTCCCTGGGCACGGCACTCGATGTGGCGGCCGCCGCCGTGATGGTCGAGCGACCCGATCTCGCCCTGCGCGCAGTCCCGTCAGGCGCGAATGAGACGAGAGCACGACTGATGCGCGCCGCCGCCCAGGTACAGATGCTCGACACCGAGACCCGGGCACAGGGCGTCGCCGCATTGCAGGCGCTTCCCGATGACAGCGACGAGCCGGTTGCTCTGCACGCCGCGTTTGCTCTGATTGCGGCCGCGGCGACATACCTGGACGTCGAGTGGGATGAGCGCGCCGCCGCTCTGGTCCGTTCACATAAGCCCGACGCGGAGGCTGCGATGCGAGCCGAGCGCGCGATGCTTCTCGGCGACGCTACGGAGGCTCAAAGGATTCTGCTGCCGCACTCCGGACAGCCAGCATCGCTCCGCCGAGTGCGGGACTACGCGGCGCTGGCGGGCGAATGGGAGAAGGTCAAGGACAGATCGCGCCAGCTACTTATCCACGGCAGCGATCAGCGCGACCGACTCGCCCTGGCAGAGGCTTACCGTCATCTCGGTGCGCGGGCGGACGCCGAACGCGAATACCGGACGGTCGCACGTGACGCCGCGGCGCCGACTGACCTGCGCGAAGCTGCGTTCGGCGGGCTCGCGGAGGCGGCCGGCGCCGATCGAGATTACGACGCCATCCGTGCAGTGGCTGAGGAGTGGTACCGCGAGCTCCCAGATCGTCCGAACGCGATCTGGAACCTTCTCTTCGCGCTCGCAAGGCTTAGCCGGCACGACGAGGCTTGGGCCCTGTTTGACGAGAAGCGCCCCGACGCTGACACGCCAACTCGCGCCACGCTGCTGGCGGAAATCCTGCAGCGGGCGGCACCCAAATTGGTCGCGCTCTCCCTGCTCATCGAGCTGTCGGACCGTTATGACCGCGGGGAAGAAGCGCTCGAAGCGCTCGTGATCGCAGTCGCGCTCGATGCCGAACGCGATCAGCTGACACTCGAGCCGGTAATCCAGGACCGTGTCCGTGAGACATTCGCCAGCTTCACGACTCGCTTCCCGGACTCCACCGTCATCCGTGCGCTTCCGTTGCCTGACACGCCGGAAGGCATTGTCGCCTTATTCCAGGACATGGCTGGTGATGGGCCCAGATTGCAACACGAGATTGGTGACGAGATCGCCGCTGGCCGCGCCCCGATCAACGCGCTGGCATTCGTTTCAAACGGTGGCGTCGGCAAGACCTGGGCATGGGGTACTACGACTCGGAGATCTTGATCTGCACCTTCTACGAGCACGTCGATCTGACGGAGTGTCTTCGTCAGCGATCCCATCAGCCAGCGTCGTGGCTCACGCGGCAATCCGGCTCGAGCTCGGCGTAGATTCGATGGGCAAGCTTCTCGAGATCGAGCCATGTCTCGGGATCCGGAGAAGCCGGTGTCCGGCCGGGGCACTCGGACGGACCCTAGCGCAGGCGCCCCGGCGCGCCGCGGTCCCGTTCGGGGATCCTTCGATCCCCCGCGCGACGGCCTCCTCCCGTCACGACCACCGGTGAGCGCGAGCTGCTGGTAACCCTTTCTCTGTGCGAGGGCGTCTCCCCGATCCCATTTGCCGGCGGTGGCTCAGCTGCATCGCAGGCCGATCGACGCTTGGCGCGCGCGTCTAGCGGCCGTCTCGTGGTGGCGCCGGTGGCAGGCTGTCATTCGGATATCCCCAGGCGCGCGAAAGCGCACGTGCCGATCTGCGGAGCCTGCGAACGAGACGGACCGGGCCACGTGCGGGCGCGAACGGCGATGCGTGAAGCGCGTTGAAATCTTGCGGCGCGTGCGAAGTCGCGCGGCGCTTCTGCCATCTGCCGGGCGAGTCGACCAAGTCCCTGAGGTCCTCCGACGGCTGATCGGGAAAGAAGTCGCGCCACATGTCTGCGTACGGGACGCTGACCTGCCATGGCTCCTGGCGCCATCGTGGGCGATACACGCGATGTTGACCGCGATGTGTCCACGCGTGAAGAGTATCTCGATGGTCGCGACACCAGAACATTGCCGCTGCTTCCCCGTCCTTGGCAGGCCCAACGATCGGCGTCACGATGTCGACCGTTGCCCCCGGCTCAAGGAATCCGTCGCCGAAATACTCCGCCCTCAAGAGGCTCCCGAACGCGGCAATCCAACAGCCAGGACGTTTGGCGATGTTCGGCCCGACGTTACGCAGCTCGACGCCGATCAGGGTTGGTGTGTTGGCGGGGTCATCGTCTCGTGGAGCATTGTTGATCACTACGCCCGTTAGAACGGGCTGCAGGCTCTCCTCCGCCGCGCGACGTGTTCCGGCGACGGCCCGCCAAGCCGCGATAGCCGCGATCGCCGAGCCAACCGCGCCACCAACCTGCCCCGCGTCGCCGACCCATGTCACGTCGCAGACGCTACCCCGCGACTAGGACGGTTGATGTCATCGGTCCCATGCCCCCGGCACAGGGCGTTCGCGCAGGATCAGCGTTCCGGCGAACGATCCCCCATGGCACGGCCTCTCCCCCGAGCGCCGCCCGTTGCTTGAGCTACGTCGCCGGCGGTCTCCGGGCTGAGCTTGGATCTCGCCGGACGCCGGGAGTGCCGCATACCTCCTACGTCGTGGGCGACGGGTGCCCGAGCTCGAGCTGTGAACTCAGTCGCCCCGCGTCGTCTCCGCAGACCCCGGTCATCCAGCTGCGCAGACGCAGCTCGCACCACACGCCGAGACCTGCGGCGATGATGTCGTTGACGTCTTGCCGAGCCTGCTCGTGCTCTCGCCCGGCAAGTTGCTCGAGCGTCTCAGGGTTGGCCTGCAGGATGCTCATATGGAGCTCTTCCCACAGCTCTTGCGGGGACTCGCTGCCCTGTGTGTGACCGCCGAGCAGGTCGAGGTTGTAGAACCGTCCATCCACGGCGTAGCGCTCGAGCGTTGCGAGGACCTGCTCGACTCCTGGGCGCCCGTCCGCCATCCCGAGCAGTTGCGCGATCAGCCCAGGGGCGGTGCTGCGGGCTTGGCGCTGAACCAGAACGCCGCGAACCGTCGTGTCGAGGTCTACGATCTTGTGCCCGGCATTACGCATCGCGGCTCGAGCCGGCCAGCCACCGCCGTCATCGACGGTCATGAGCCCAAACGTGAGCTTCAGCAACTTCTCCGCCCCGCCGGCCAGGCAGACGAAAACCGGCTCGGCGTCTCGCGACGCAAAGCGGTAGTCGGCCAGAATCGCGAAGCCGTGGCGAAACAGCGATGACGCCGCGTCGATCTCGCGAATGAGCGCCACGGATTCCACACGACTGAAGCTCATCGCGCCCAACGATGTCACAGTCGCACCACACCGCCGACGGGCCGTCGTGCGCCCACGGCCGACACCACTTTGCCCGTTTCGACACTTTCGCGGCCAGCAGCGCGTCGCCGCCCAGGATCCCCAGCGGAACGCCCCGGCGCGGCGAACCGCTCGAACCGTCTCGCAGCCGTCCCTCGCGCGGGAGTCCCGCTTAAGGGGCCGCCGCTGCGACAAGCCCAGCTAAGTGGGGCGCACGCGGGGGGTCCGACGAGGTAGCGGGAATCGACCTGTGGGCGATCCCTTGCGGTACGCCCACAGGGTGCCGCTCAGCGTTCCACTTGCGAAGCGGCCAGCGGATGCGAGAGCGCCGCTCTTCGCGCGTATACGAGCGCTCGCGCCGGCGCCGCGTGAACTGCTGTCAATCGTCCGAAGCAGTGGCCCGGCGCGAGCGACCGGCGCAGGGCTGATCGGAAACGTTGAGGACGCAGTAGGGGGTGATGCCTCGCCCCCCGGTCGCCACCCTGCAGCTGGCGACCGGCGTTCCCGAGACCGCCGCGGCCGCCGAGCCCGATGGCGGTGCAGTGTCGCGACCTAGGTTCCGAAGTCGACTGTCAGTTCCTGCGCCAGCCGCTCGGGGTCGGTGAGGAGAAGGCTGCAGCAGCGCGGCCCGCCCGTCCAGCGGAAACCGATGCTTGCGAACCAGTGCTTGAGCCCCCGCTCGGCCAGCTCAAGCATTGTGTCGAGGTCACTCAGCATGCACGGTGTCCCGGCCGACGGGAGTCGACTCAGCGGCTCGTAGAGGGCTAAGTACCCGTCCCGGATCCAGCGCGCCGGGCCGTCGGAGTCCGAGGGGGGCGGGTCGTTGACCCCTGCGCCGACATCGTCGCCGACGAGGTACGCGATGATCGGGATCAGATGGTCGAAACCGGTGACCGCAGCGTCGAGAAGGCGTTCGAGCGCCTCGGGCTCCTGCGTCGACTGGTATTCCCAGAAGGGGTCGTCCAGCGAGCGGGCGTAGTCGGTCGCCATCGGCAGCAGCTCCGCGCGGTACATCGACTGGAGGGGATAACCCATCTCCCGCAACGCACGCTCAACGCGAAACTCCTCGCCGGCCTGACCCGCGAGACCGGCGAACGCGCCGTCCGCGCTGCCGAGCTCGTGGCCCATTCGCGCCCGACGTCCGCAAGTGGACTCGCCGCGGCGGCGCAAGACCAAGTGGAGGGCCTCGTGGATGAACGTCCTCTCGGGTACCTCCAGCTCGTCACGGTCGTGCGCCACGACCGAGGCGTCGACGAGCAGCTCGACCGTACCGTCGTTGCGGGTGACGATCTTGCCGGCGGCGTGGCCGCGCAGCCGCGCCTGCACGTAGGGCGGGAGACCGTCCGTCGTCTGGTCGTTCTGGCGCACGTAGGTCTCGAAGTCGCCGCTGACGACGATGCGCAGATCGGCGTCACCGACCGTGGTCACCGCTGCTGCGGCCGCGCGCGACAGAGCCTCGATGTCCACGCCGTCCGGGTCGATCGCGTGCAACGTGATGCTCAGGCTCGTGATGGACGCCTCGGACTCCGAGTCGGACACTCCGTCAGCTTCGCAGCCGCACTTGACGTCTTGGCCCGTACGTGAAGTTTGCGTCTCGCGGTTCGGGGCCGCAGCAGGATCCCCAGCGAGACGGTTCTCTGCCCCGACCCGCGCGCTGCAGCTGTTGGAGCTGCTCGGCGAGCTCGTGGAATTCGAGCCTGCTTGCCGCTCCCTGGCGGCATCGGTGTCATCACGCCGCTCTGCTTTCCAGCACGTCACGACTCGCGGTCACCGGTACCGGGATGAAAGCTCTCGACCGCGTCCGAATCGCATCGGGCGTGGTCCGGTCAGGGTGTATGTCCTACGAGGCCTCCCTGAGGCCTGTGGGCTCGACATCGATGAGGACCTCGACATCGTGAACGTGGCGCCGGTTCTTCACGCGCTCGACGAACTCAAGCCCGCGTGCCCGGCGCGCGGATCGCAACATCGCGGCACGGTCGTAGAGCGGCTCGACGAGCCGTGAGATTGGTTCGAAGACACCTTTCGGTGCTTCGGGCTCGCTGGACGGGCTGTGCATCCACTGACGGTCAGCCTGGGCCACCGTGAAGGCGTTCAGCTCCGCCGCTGCTTCGGCGCTGAGGGATACGTGGGTGTCGTCGGACCGATCGACCCAGGTCATCAGGATGGCCGCGGACGGTGAGATCGGCACGCGGATCTCAAGTGCCGTCAAGGGTCCTAAGCCCTGTCGCGCAAACGGGGCGCTCCTCGTCACGTCCATCGGCCATACGACCACGGGGTGGTCGGAATACGCGAGGAGACAACCGTCGAAGCGCAAGATCTGCCAGCGCATGTGCGCAAACAGTGTCGCCAGTTTCACGCTTGAGGTCAGCATCGTCATGAACCGCTGCGTCGGGTCGACATACAGCGCCAAGATCCTGCTGCGGGCCAGTTCGAGATCTCCGCCGACCAGGGCCAGGCCTTCGGGCCGAAGATCGTTCGCCTCGAGGCCTTCGATGAGCGGTCGGAGCAGTTCCTCGCGCTGCTCGAAGAACGCTGGGCCGCGCAGCATCTGAAGGCCAAGCAGTTGCGCGACCGTGCCCTTCCGCTCCACGGTCATGGACTCGCCGGCGATCAGCTGCGCCAATGGAGCGCTCGCCTTGTCCTCGACGAAAGCAAGTGAGGCCTCGATGTCGTTGATCGCCTGGCCGTCGGGCCGCCGTCGCCGGTAGTACCTCGACCGGGTTCCCGCGTTGCGCGTTGGCATCAGGACGCACTCCGCCTTGCCGTCTACGTGCACAGCCACCATGTCGTCGACGGCAAATGCTCGCTGGTACATCCGCGGAACGATGTGGGCCGACTTCACGTCCGGATAGCTCGCGCGGTCAAGTACAAGACGGGGGCGATCCACTTCCGGGCACTTCGCGTGCTGGGCGCGACGGAGTTGGCGACGTCGGTGCTGGCGACGGTTCATCGTGGCGACCACTTTACGCCCTGGGACTCGTCGCTTCGGGCCCAACCACAGTTCGAGTCGGCCAATCAGATCACCGAGCGGATGGGCAGGGTTCGAGTCCCAGGATCAGGAGCGGCGGCAACCAGGAGTCGACACTGGCCTGCGCGGAATCGACGCATCGGTTTCGCAAGTGTGGCGCGCTGAGGCATCAGCTGCCTCGCTCGGAGGACGGCGGTGTCCGGGTCTGCCGTCCGGCGGTCGGTGTCGCAGCTGAGGATCGCGCACCGGCACACCTCGGACGAACCGCGCGAGTCCGTGCATGGCGCATCATCTCGCCCATTGCGCCACTTCGACTCCTTTCCACCCCAGCGGCGCTCAGGAGCGCTGCTCGGCAACCCAGTGGGGGTCCAGGAACGGCTCGATTGCTCGTGGAATGTCCCAAGGCGCATCGACCGCGTCGTAGACATCCCCGCGCCCAACCTCGATGAAGCCCCCCTTGCCGAGGCGGTAGTAGACCGCCTGGGTGGGCATGTCCGCGAAGCAGCGGTCGTCGCGCAGCGGGCGGACGTAATCCAGCGTGACAACCTCGTGTGCAGAGCCGTCGCTCGCCTCGCGAACATGAAAGCGTGCCCCTGTGCCATTCTCGGCCACGCCGCGCAGCGTCATTCGATCGTCGTGCTCGTCCATGAGATGGTCCTCCAGTGCGAGCAGTACCGCACTGTGGGCGCCGTAGGGGAACTCCACCAGCAAGGCGTTGTCGTCGGTGTCGGGCTGGATCCGGGCGAACCCGTAAGTAGCCGGATACTGCACCTGCCAGCCTCGATCAGGATCCGTTGGCGCCGGTGGCTCCGCGACGCGGTCGAGCATCGATGTGACGACATCTGCCGTGAGCTGAGGAACCGCTGCAACCTCCTCACGGATCGCCAGTTCGGTGCGCTTACCTGAGCGCAGGCCCAGGACATAGGTAATGAGGCTTAAGACGAGACCAGCGATAGCGAGACCGAGTTCGATCACGCGCCAATGATCCGCCGAGACCCGGACGCCTGATCCGAGCGACGCTCCGCTGACGCCACAAGGAGCAGCGAGCACGATCGTCGATCCCCCGGCTGAGAGGGCCTCGCCCGGATCCCCCGCGCCGGCGGTCCTTTGAACCGTGTCGCAAGCGGTCCCTCGTGCGGGAATCCCGCTCAGCGGGCCGCTGCTGCGACAACCCCGGCACGCGGGCCGGATCCGCGGCGTCCGACGAGCTTGCAGTGCTCGGCCCCTAGCGGATCCTCTGCGAGAGTCTGCGCTACCCGGGAGCGCCGACGGCGGCTCACGCCGTGTGGCAGAGCGTTCCCGTACGAACTTGCCAAGGTACGCGCGGAAGGATGGTCGGATAGGCGGAGGCGACGGGCACCGACCGACCGGGCCGCGCGGCCCGGTCGCCGCGGGGAGTGCTAAGCGCGCATTCCGCTCGGGCGCTCCGCGCTGCACCTCTTCGAGACTGAGGCTTACGATCACATCCATGGCGTCGGAGTCAGACAGCGCTGCGTCGGTACGTCCGGCTGGCTCGCGCGAGCGCGTCGCGTTCGACCAGGCCGTCGCTCGTGGCCGCTACAGCGAGCCGTGGCTGACAAAGGCGCTGGGATACGCGTTGGCCTCCGACAAGGCGGCCGCCGGCTCCTTCGCACGTGTAGTCGTGAGTGCGCTGGACCCAGCCCGTCGGCCGACGCCGTCCGAGTTGTTGTCGACGCCTGAGGCGCCGTTCACAGGCGGTCTTGTGAGCCAGCGCAATCGGCTGGCTGACCTGTTCTTTCAAGACGAGAGCCGGACGTATGGGCTGCTGATCGAGGCGAAGCTCGGAGCGAGTTGCAGCTGGAAGCAGATCCCTGATTACTTGCGAATGCGGCCCTCTCGGCTCGGCCTGCGCGAGGATGCCAAGGTCGAGGTGCTAGTGCTTGCCGCTCGTTCGCTCGCGTTGCCCGCCAGCCGCGCGCGAGCGCAATGGCTTGGATGCGCGACCTGGCAGGAAGTCGTCGACGACCTCGAGGGCATCGAATTCGCCGACCCCGAGCGCGCTCTGCGATGGCACCAGTTGCTGGGCCACTATCGCCACGCGCGAGGCTTCGGCACGCCACGTCGGGTACATCTGCCTCCAGCAAGCACGCTCGACAGCAGCGTGGTGCAGATCGTCGCCGCCGCGACGACGGCTTCTACGGGAGCGCTTCGCGTGCGGGCCGTGCCGTGGAACCCGAAAAGCCAAGCTGTCGTGCGTAAGCGGCCCACCGGCGCCTCGATGTGCATCCAGATCGTCAAGCCAGGCCGCCACTCGACATACGCGGACATTCATCTGGATCATCCCGCCGGAGCGAAGGGCTCCGTCCGGATCGTTCGCTGGCGCGGGAAGCAAGACGAGACACTCAGCTGTTCCGTCGTACCGAAGAACGCGGCGCGCGCCCAGGACTGCGTGGCGTCGGAGATCGCACGGCTCGTCCGCGACGGGCACCTGCCGTGAAACGTCTGAAGCTCACGCGAAGCGCTCCGTTACAGCGAGTGATCCGGGCGCGCGTTCCACCTGAGGATCCGCTTACGACATCTGCCGGGTCTCTCCCCCAGGCTTGGGCGGTGGAGCGCCCGCAATGCGCGAGAAGGCTGTTTATGACAAGCCGCCGCGCGTTTCGACACCCCCGCCCGCGAGGGCCACCTGCTCGGCGGACCCGCGGGGAGGCACCGTCCCGTGGACCTCGCCCGGAAGCGGTGCGATCGGGCCCCTGCCGGGAGGCCCCGCCGGGAGGCCCCTGCCGGTAGGCGCCGCCGGGGCAGCGTCCCGTGGATCGCGCCGCGAGCCGTTCCATCGGGCCCCGCCGGCAGGCCCCGCCGCAAGGCACCGTCCCGTAGACCGCGCCGCGAGGCCGTGCCAACGAGGCCCCGCCGCAAGGCACCGTCCCGTAGACCGCGCCGCGAGGCCGTGCCAACGAGGCCCCGCCGCAAGGCACCGTCCCGTGGACCGCGCTACGAGCCGTGCCATCGAGGCCCCCGCCGGGAGGTCGGCCGGCCCGTGAGGGACAACGCAGCAGCTGACGCTAGGCAGGCCGGCGGAGGCATGCACAAATGACCCACTCTCCCGTGCGCTCTGCGGCCGGTTGACCGCGGGTCGGGATGTCGAGGCGACTGCGGACCCGGTCGCGCCGGTCATACCGCCGGCGGCGATCCCGCCGCCGCCGCCCGCGCCCGCTCCCGCTCCCGGGCAAGGCTCGGTGCAGCGCCCCGCCGCAGCCCGGCTGCGCGCGGACCGGCAAGGTCCGCGTCGGAACCGCCGGCCAGCAACCTCTTCAACGGCACCGCGGGCACGGATTTCCTCTTCGGGCGCGGCGGGCGCGACGTGCTGCGCGGTCAGCGCGGCGCCGACTGCCTCTACGGCGACGCGGCGCAGACAGCCTCGACGGCGGCGCGGGCAACGACGCGCTGTTCGGCGGCGACGGCAACGACCGCCTGACCGACACGTCCGGGCGCGACCGCTTCGTCGGCGGGCGCGGCAACGACACGATCGACGCCCGCGACCGCTCGGTCAGCGGCCGCCGGGCAGCTGACACGGTCGCCTGCGGCGCCGGCCGCCGCGACCGCGCGCTCGTCGATCGCCACGACCGCGTCGCGAGCGACTGCGAGATCGTCCGCCGCCGCTGAGGTCAACTACGGTCGTGCGAATGAACGCTCCCAGGCCAAGGAACCTGCATCCCGAGACTCTCGCGATCAGCGAGGGCAGGCCGCCGGCCGTTCCGGACGGCCCATTGAATCTCCCGATCACGCCCGCGTCGGCGCTGCACCCGGGCGGCTCGTCCGGCTATGCGCGGGACGGTCATCCACCGTGGCGCGCCCTTGAGGATGCAATCGGTGCGCTCGAAGGCGGGCAGGCCGCGATCTTCTCGTCCGGCATGGCCGCCTGCACCGCGATCATGGGCCTCTTTCCGCCCGCGCCGGTCGTCGTCGCCCCGACGGTGGCCTACATGGACGTTCGCGAGGGCCTCAGTCGACTGGGCGGCGAGGTCCGATCGGTCGACGTGACCGACTCGGAGGCGGTGATCGCAGCATGCGAGAACGCCGACGTCCTCTGGCTCGAGTCGCCGACCAATCCCTTGCTGGGAATCGCTGACCTCCCCAGGCTGTGCGCGTTCGCGCGCGAGCGCGACATCCTCTGCGTGGTCGACAGCACGCTGTGCACGCCACTCCTCCAGCGCCCGCTCTCGCTGGGTGCCGACATCGTCGTCCACAGCGCCACGAAGGCGATCGGCGGCCACTCGGACCTGCTTCTCGGGGCAGCGGTCGTCGCCGACGCGAACCGACGGGCGCAGCTGGATGAGATCCGCACCCTTACCGGTGGGACGCCCGGTGCGTTGGAAGTCTTCCTCTGCCTGCGCGGGCTCCGCACCCTGCCGCTCCGTTTGGACCGCGCACAGCACAACGCCACGGTCCTCGCTCAGCGCCTGAGCGAGCACCCCGCGGTGTACGACGTCCGCCATCCGAGTCTCGCCTCTCACCCCCAGCACGACCGCGCGTCTGCGATGGCCGGCCCCGGCTTCATGCTCACCTTCCAAGTGCATGGCGGGGCAAATGCCGCCGACGCCCTCCTCGGCCACCTCGCCCTACTCGTGCACGCCACGAGCCTCGGCGGCGTCGAGACCACGATCGAGCGACGCGCCAAGTACCCGGCCGAGCGCCACATCCCGGCCGACCTGCTCCGCGTCAGCGTCGGGTGCGAACACGTCGAGGACCTCTGGAACGATGTCAAGCAAGCACTTGACCGTGGCTCAGATTCCTAGGCAGTGCTACCGGATCGAGATCCTTCCCTTGTGGGCTCCGTGGGCTCCGGCGGTCTCCCCCCTAGGCGGCGGAGTGCCCGGGATGAACGGCGCGTGCACGGCGTGCGCCGGCTGGCGCGCCATGAGGCGGGTCACGCCGTGTCCGACCACGCCGCTGGCGGGAATCGCCGCGGGCGGCGGTGCCGCCGCGGACGCGAATGGCGCGGCCTCGGATCCGGGGAGGCGGGTCTTTCCGACTGAGTTGACTGGCATGGCTGCTCCTTGGGCGGCGTCGTCTGCGAACAAGTGGACGTGCGCGACCGCAATCGCAGCGTTCTTGCCACGCGCAGCAGCCGCCCGTCGGAGCGACGCTACTCCCGTCAAGCGCCGCAGGCAAGAGCAACGTGCAGAATGCTGTTCACCGCGCCCAACGTCCGCCCGTGATGACGGCCCTGACCGGCGGGAGGTCCGGCGTCGCGGCCGTGCACTGCCGCGACGCCTCCCTCACCTATCGACTGCGTCCTACCAGACGACGTAGCCGGTGTCGTCGAGGCTGCGGGCGTGCCCGGCCACCTCGTCGGACCCGGACAGCTTGCCCTTGATGGCGATCAGCGTGTCGACTTCCTCGTCGCTGAGGGTCTCGACCGCGTCGTCGCCGCCGTCGGGAACGGCGACTCCTGCGTCACGCAGCTTGTCCGCGTTGGACATGCAGACCTCCTTGTTGGATTGCGACCGGACGATCGTCGCCCGGCCATTGACCTTCGTCGCGGTGGCCGTAGCGACCCCCGCGGCAGCGAACTGGTCGCTGTCTGACGAAGCTTTCAGGGGCTCCTCGCCCCCGGGTTCTGCCGCGGCCACCGCCACGTCCGCGGCGTCCTGCAGGCTGACGCCGACCCCGACGGGCACCCGCGCCGCCACGATGGCGAGCCCCAAGGCCCCGAGCGCGCCGCCCGCGACCGCGAAGAGGAAGCCGACGCTCTGCCATTCCGCGACGGCCGCGCCGGCGATCGGCGCGAACATCTGCAGCCCGGTCGGGATCGCGGTCGCAGACGTACTGACGCGGCCCATGAGCTCGGGCGGCGTCTCCTTCTGGATGATCGTCGGCGACGCCACCAGGATCCCCGCGGACGCGATCCCGACGACCATGAGCACCGGGGTCCAGATCCACGGCGGCGCATCGAGATCCGCGAGCAGCGCTAGGCCGAGGAGCGCCACGCAGCCGCCGACGATCACCGTTCCCCCGCCGAGCAGCAGGAACGGGTTGACCTCCCCTCCGTAGCGGCCGACCGCGATCGTGCCGAGGACGCCGCCCGCGCCGATTCCCGCAATCGCCAGACCGAACAGCGCCTTGCTGACGCCGAGCTGCTGGAACGCGAGCACCGACAGCGAGTCGAAGCAGAACAGCAGGAAGATCGTCGCGCCGAAGCCGACGATGCAGAGCACGAGCGCGCGCCGCGCCACGATGTACGCGAGGCCTTCGCGCAGCTCCGTCCAGTAGCCGCCCTCGTCCGCCTCGTCCCCCTCTGCGCGGCGCGCCGACGGATCGTCGATCGGGCGCAACCGGCTGAGGATCGCGGCGGACACGAGGAACGTCACGGCGTCGATGCCGAAGGCCACGCGGGGGCTCGCGACGGCCACGATGAGACCGCCGAGCGCCGGTCCGATGATCTTCGTCGACTGCGTCACGAGCTGCGACAGCGCGTTCGCCTGGTGCAGCTGGGACTCCGGGACGATGATCCGGATCGCCGCCACGTCGGCGGGCGCGAAGAACGTCGCGACGCTCGTCTTGAGGAAGACGAGGATCAGCAGCACCGGCAGGCTCGGAGCGACGACGAGCCCGGCCACGAGCGCCGCGCGCACGAGGTCCGTGCCAACCATGACGCGCTTCTTCGGCCAGCGGTCCACCCACACGCCGGCGAACGGCGCGACGAAGATCCACGGGACCGCGATCGCGATCGACAGCGCGGCGAGCGCCGACGGCCCCATCTCCCACACGTAGGCGATGAGCACCGTGAGCGCGATGAAGTCCAGCCAGTCTCCGAGGTTCGAGACGCATTGGCCGGAAAACAGGAGTCGGTATTCGCGCAGGCGAAGCGGCGCCGACATCCCCGCCCCGCGCTTCACGGCGCGCTCAAGGCCTCGCGGGCCGGCACAGACGAGACGATCTCCTCGGCGACGTCGACCGCGGCCTGGATCGTGTGCAGCCCGGTCATGCCGATCAGCCGCTCGTGCTCCTCCGTCAGGGGCAGCCGGTCGATGAGCTCGTAGAGCTCGCGCTTGTGCTTGATGTCGAGGCGCTCGTGACGGCGGATCGCGCGAAACGCCTCGCGCGGGTAGCCGGTGAGCTCCTCGAGCCGAGCGGCCATCCCGAGCGGCGGCGAGTAGCCCTCGACGACGGCCATGTGGCCGAGCAGCGAGACGGGATGGGCGTGACGCAGCCAGTAGTACTGGGCGCCGACGAGCGTGGCGATGCGCGGCGACGGGATGCGAGCCAGCGCGTCCCGGCGATCGCCGCCGAGCGCCTCGAGATCCTCGAGCAGCCAGACGTCGTGGCCGGCCTCCTCGGGGCCGTGGTGCTCGTAGTAGCGCGACGAGCAGCGCCGCGACCTCGTCGTCCGGCGCGAGCACGCGCGCGCGATCGCGGGCGGCCTCGATGAGCGGCACCGCGGACCGCACGACGCCGTGCCAGATCTCGAGGTACAGCGGATAGACGTCGCGCACGTGCTCCTCGCTCCACAGCCGCGCCGACGCGGCCGCGAGCGCCGGGTACGCGAGGTCGAGCTTGAACCGCAGGCGAGTCGCCGCGCTCATGTCGACACCGCGGCGCCCGCGACGAGCGTCGACGAGATCGCGCCGATGAGCGGGTCGGGCTCCGCGTCGTCCGCGGTGCGGGCGACCATCTTCCAGCAGACGTCGCAGACGCTCTGAAACGGCGCGTCGGCGAGGTCGGCGAAGCGCGGGTGGGCGGTCAGCACGCCGGGCCCGATCGAGCCGATCGCGCGCAGGAGCGGGTCGCCTTCGAGCTCTTGCACCGCGACGCCGAGCGATGCGCCGTCCGTGGCCTGTGCGGCGCAGCCTGTTCGGGCCCCAGCCCATGATGATCCGCTCGTTGCAGCACGCCGTGACGAGGCCGTCGTAGCGGATGACCTGCGACGTGAGCGCGCGACACGCCGTAAACGTGCTGCCGGGCTGGTGCTTCGTGCGCATGAAGACGTCGGCGCCACGGCCCGCCGTGAGCGGCGCCAGCGGGTGCAGCTCCGCGTAGTCCTCCCAGCGCGGCCCGAACGCGTCGCGCAGCAGGTCGGCGGCGCGCTGCACCATGTCGCCGACCTCGAGCACCTGGACGACGATCCACGACCCGGAGCGCTGGATCGCCCGCGCGGCGTTGACGTAGTGGCCGTCGCCGACGCCCTCCTGATGGAACGCGTCCGTGCTGAGGAAGACGGTCGTCGCGCGATCGAGCACGTCGGCGATCCACGCGGGCGGTTCGGGCTTCTTCGCCCAGACCCCGCTCGTGTAGACGACGAGCCGCTTGCCCTCCTCGGTGATCCGGCGCGCGGCGAGCGACAGGCCGCGACGCTCGACGAACGGCTCGCCGCCGGAGATGCCGACGACGTCGTAGTCCGACGCGGCGAGCCACTCGACGATCTCGCCGAACAGCTCGAAGTTCGTGATCGTCGGGCTGTCGCGGCGCGAGTCGACCGAGCAGTGCGCGCAGCCGACCGGGCAGCGGTCGGTGATGAACAGGAGCGTCGAGCGGCCACGCTCGTTGCGGATGTCCTCGATGTCCTGCCAGCGCAGCGTGCTCACGACGAGACCTCGACCGGCGCGCCGAGCATGGCGAGATCGGCATAGCGCGGCACCGCGAAGCGGCGCATGAAGCTGGCCGGGCCGGCGTGGCGCTCCATCGCGAAGACCTGCTCCTGCATGAACGCGGCTCCGGGCGTGTCCATGTAGTCCTCGACGCGGGCCACGAAGTCGGGGTCGTCGGAGAACTGCCGGCACGTCTGGCAGTAGCCGTTGCAGACGATCTTCGAGCTGCCGTGCCGAGCCACGAGGTGCTCGGGACCGAACGTGCGGATCGCGCGGAGCATGTTCGACGTCTGCGCGCGCGCTCGGATCGTCTGCCAGTCGTCGACGTTCGCGTGGCCAAGGCGCAGGTGTGCGGGCGCGGGGCCTTCGATGACGTCGTCGTTGGCGCACGCGACGACCGTGCCGTCGTAGGCGATAAGCGGCCACGCGGCGAGCGCGCACGGACTCGCCTCGTCCGACAGAACGGGCGCGTGCTTCTCGGCCCACTCCGCCGCCCGGCCGCGCGGGTTGATGTCGTTGACGAGCATCGGCACGCGATCGTCGAAGCGCTCGCGGACCTCCTCGGTGCGCTCGACGAGGTAGGGGTCGTCGGCATCGAGGCCGACGAGGTGCAGGCTGACGTCCTTGCCCTCGTCGAGCAGCGTGTCGAGCGCGCGGTAGACGTCCTCCCGGCGCACCTCGCGCTCGTGGAAGACGTCGAGGCTGCAGGAGAAGTGGTCCAGCGCGTCGATCGCGCGCTTGATCGGCGGCGGGATCCGGCGGTCCTTGGCCCAGAACATCCCCGACAGGGCCCCGGTCTTCGTGCCGACGAGGGCGGCGCGCTCGGCGAGGTCCTGCAGCAGGGCGGGGCGCAGGAACGCCTCGCCCCCCGAGATCGCGAGCAGCTCGGGGTGGTCGTCGACGGTGAACGTGTCGACGAAGCGCACGAACATGTCGGCGGGCGCTTCCTCGCTCGTGAACGTCGAGCTCGTCGCGCAGTGCGCGCAGCTCAGCGGGCAGCGACGCGTGAGCGCCAATGAGATCCCCGCCGCGGGGTGAGCCCGCAGAGCGAGGTAGTCGAGGAGATGCAGGGTGGGCCTCCTGTGCCGCGCGTTCCGATATGGATCAGCGATCCTGGTGCGGCCTGCACGCTCGTTGTGTGGGACAGCTCACAGGCCTGCGGCTCTCGAGTCTTCCACAGGCGTTCGGCGCCGAACACTGGCCGTTCGGTCAGTCCGAAATCAGGGCGTCCAGCGCCTCGAGCAGCTGCGTCGCCGCCGCGCGACGCGGTCCCTCGAGCGCGTCGATCGTGGCCGCGAGGCGGGCCACGACGGCGCCGTCGCCGTCGCCGTCCTCGAGCATCCGCTTGGCACGGCGGCCGGCGCGCACGACCGAGATCGCGATCGACGCCTGGCTCGCGAAGGCGCCGAGCAGGTCCATCTCCTCGACGCTCGAGAACGAGCGCTCGCGGCGGTCGAGGACGTTCAGCACGCCGAGCGCCTCCTCGTCGTGCAGCAGCGGCACGGACATCATGTGCTTGGGGACGTAGCCGAGCCGCTCGGCGGCCTCGCGGTCGAAGCGCGGGTCGCGCGTGACGTCGTCGATGATCATCGGCTCCTGCGACGAGAGCACCCAGCCCATGATCCCGCTGCCCGCGGCCAGCCGGCGGCCGACGAGCGCCTCTTGACCTTCGCCCGCGGCGGCCTCGAAGACGAGCTCGTGCGCGTCGACGTCGTAGATGAGAATCGACGCGGCGCGCGCCGCGAAGATCCGCACCGCCACCTCGACGATCGACTGCGACAGCGCGCGGTACGCGGCGTCGGACCCGATGATCCCCGCCGCGACCGTCTGGCCGAAACCTCCGGGCTCACTGCTCATGGCGTGCTCCTGACGTTGCCGGCCGTGGCGCGCAGGAGGCTCTTGACCTCGAACGGCGTCAGGCCGGGGTGCTTGGACAGAACGAGGGTGGCGAGCCCGGCGATGTGCGGGGTCGCGAAGCTGTTGCCGGTAGCGCGGATCGTCGCGTGCTCGAGCCACGCGAGCTCGACCTCGACGCCGCAAGCGAGGAACTCGACGGGCGGCGCGGGGTTGGCGTAGAACTCGAACGGGTCGCTGCCGGAGTGGCTGCCCACCGAGACGACGGCGGGGAAGCGCCACGGATAGCTGACGACCGGCATGTTGTGCGCGGCGGCCACGATCAGCGAGTTCTTGAAGTACGCGCGGTCGGCGAGCTCGCGGAGCTGCTCGACGAAGCTCGCCTTGGACATCGAGAGGCTGAGGTTGATGACGTCGTAGCCCTGCTCGATCGCCCACTCGAGGCCGGCGAGGAGGACGACGCCGCGGCCGCTGAGCCTGCGCCCGAGGGTCCGGACGCTGTGGATCTCGCAGTCGGGTGCCAGCGACCGGATGATCCCGGCGCACGCGGTGCCGTGGCCGAAGAGGTCG